>CAVTQA010000010.1:0-548542 GCA_963736715.1 uncultured Alphaproteobacteria bacterium
CCGTCACCCGCGTCAACACCACTTTGCCATGCCGACGGCAAAAATTTACCTCGCTATTTTGACTGTCTCAAACTGCCTCGGCGCCATAGTAGAGCATCACGGTGTGCTTGGCTTCGGCGAAGAACAGCCAGCGCTCGGCGACGAGCCCCAAACCCGCGCCGGCGACGGCGAGACCCGCCGCGACCACTCCGATTACGCCGCCGACCACCAGCGCGAGCAACGTCAGGAGCGCAGGAAGCACGAAACCGGCGAGCCGCACGACGCCGCGCAGCCGGGCGCGGTGCTTGCGCGCGATCGCAAAGCCCATCTCCTTCAACAAATAATTTTCCTCGGTGTGCGGCGGCTCGAGCATGCGCACCTTGCCGCGACTGCCGAGCAAGGTCGCGGTGGCCACCGTGCTGGACGCCGAGGTCGTATCGATCGAGCGCCAATATCGTTCCTTCAGCCACCATGCGGCAATCACCAGGATTGCGGTCGCGACTGCCACATCCGGCGCGCGCGGTTCCCACAGCCGGACGAGAAAATCCAGGACAAGCAAAGCGCTCATCAGGCCGAGGGCAAAATAGTTCGGCACGACCCATGGGTTGTGCCATTGATGGATCGGCCTCAGCGATGCGTAGATCATGCCGGTGCAATAGATCGTCGCCGCTGCGAGGGCTGCGGCGAGGATCCCGCAAAGACCGACCAGTCCCGACCTGACCCCAAAGAACACCCAGCCGATCCCGAATACCGCGGCCGGTAAGAACGTCAGGACAGAAAAGACCCCCTCGCGGGACAGCCAGGATGACCGCCATTGCGAGAAGGCACGCCAGGCTCGTTCGGGCCGGCCGAGGTGAAACGCCGAAGAGGCGAGCCCGCCTGCGGCAAGCAGGGCCGCGAGCGCGAGCGCGGCAAAGCCGAAACCGCTGCTGGATGGCAACAGAGCGAGCGGTCCGCCGAGCCCGAGCAGCAGAAACAGAGAAAAGCCGGCACCCGAAGCCGTAGTGAAGAACACAATCGACAGCGCGGGATGCATGCCCCGTCCTCGAGCACTGCCCCCGATTAGCGGGACAGCAGCCGATCCACCCAGCGCAGCAGGCGATCACCAGCGGGGGGCGGATCGATCGGCGGCAGAGCCGCGCCGGCAGCCGGCGAGGCCGGCATCATGCGGGCCGCTCTCGGCGGCAGATATTTATTGACCGGCTTGTAGCCGAGCTCGGGCATCAGATCACCGCCGGATCGGCGCGCGACCATTTCGGAGACCTCCGAGCCGGGATCGCTCAAATCGCCGAAGTGGCGGGCATTGACTGGACAGACCATGACGCAGGCCGGCTTGCGATCCTCGGGCGCCAGGTTCTCGTTGTAGATCCGGTCGATGCACAAAGTGCACTTCTTCATGACGCCCTCGTCGGCGTCGAACTCGCGCGCGCCGTAGGGACATGCCCAGGAACACAGCTTGCAACCGATGCAGATCGACTCGTTTACCAGCACGATGCCGTCCTCGGCGCGCTTGTAAGATGCCCCGGTCGGGCACACGGTGACGCAAGCCGGCTCCTCGCAGTGCAGACAGGATTTCGGGAAATGGATCGTCCGCGCGCCGTCGCCCTCGCCTTCCTCGAAGGAATGGATGCGGTTGAACCACACGCCCCAGGCGCCGTCACCATAGGGGTTGAAATCCGGCAGCGGTCCCATGTGACCGCTCGCATTCCATTCCTTGCAAGCCGTCGCGCAGGCGTGACAGCCGACGCAGATGTCGAGATCGATGACGAGCCCGAGCTTTTTCTGGCCGGGACGCGACTCGGGCAACGATGTCATGGCGGCGGTCCCTCGCCGGGATGACCCGCGAAATAGCGCAGTATCCCGGGTGGACGGCCGAGCGAGGCCGGATGGGCGACGATCTCGAACGAGGGCGCGGTCACACCGGCTTCTTCCGCCGCAACCCGGTCGATCCGCACCCGCAGATCGTACCACGCGGCCTGGCCGGTGATCGGATCGGCATTGGAATGGGAATAGCCGCCGTCCGGCGGCAGCAGCTCGGAGATCAAATGGTTAAGCAGAAAGCCCTTGCGGGATTCGGGCGAGTCGGGAGCGAGGTTCCACGCGCCGCTGCGCTTGCCGATCGCGTTCCAGGTCCACACGGTGTCCGGGTTTACCCCGTCCATCAGCTTGGTCGGGACGCGAATGCGACCGTGATGGCTGGAGAGCCAAACCCAGTCCTCCTCGGCGAGACCAAGGGCGTGCCCGGCCGCCCGGTTAACGAACAGCCGGTTTTTGCCGAGGATTTGACGCAGCCATGCGTTTTGCGAGTGCCATGAATGGTACATCTGCATCGGCCGCTGGGTCAGCGCGTGCAGTGGGAACGCGGCGCGATCGATCCGGGCCTCCTCGAACGGCATGTACCAGAAGGGCAGCGGGTCGAAATAAGTCGCGATCCGATCCCGGTGCGTTTCGGGCGGCAGTACCTCGCCATGACCCTGGGCGGCCAGGCGAAAACGCTGCAAGGGCTCGACATAGAGCTGCAGCACGATAGGCTCCGGCTTGTCGATCAATCCCATCGTGACGGCGGTTTCGAGGTACGCCTTGTTGGCGTGCTTGAAATAGAGCTGGTCCTCGGGCAGCTCCTCTTTCCAGAAGCAGCCGTTCGCGACATAACGCTCGAGCTGCTGCGGGTTCGGCGCACCCCGTCCCGCATTCTCGCCCTCGGCGCCGCGCCAGCCGGCGAGCGGCCCGACACCCGGACGCCGCTCGTGGTTGACGATGTAGTCGGGGTAGCCGCCGGGATAACGCGGCGCGCCTTCCGGTGTCACGAAACCCGGAAGCCCGAGTCGCGCGCCGATCTCGATCAGCACGTCCTGAAACGGGCGGACATCGCGATCCGGCGCGAGGACCGGCTGGCGGATCGCGTCGGCCGGCCCTTCGACGCTGCCGATCGGCCGGTCGAGCAAGGATATGCAGTCCCAGCGTTCGAGATAGGTCGTATCGGGCAGCACCAGGTCGGCGTAGGCGACCGTCTCGGAGTAATAGGCATCGGAATAGATGATCCGCGGGATCCGGTATTCTCCGGTTGCCGGATCCTTGTCGGCCAGCATCCGCATCGTCTCGGCGGTATTCATCGCCGAGTTCCAGGCCATGTTGGTCATATACATGAAGAGCGTGTCGATCGGGTACGGGTCGCCCTTCCACGCATTCTGGATGACCATGTGCATCATGCCGTGCGCGGCGATCGGGGCGTCCCAGGAAAAAGCTTTGTCGATGCGGAAGGGCCGCCCCTCGGCGTCGAGGATCAGGTCTTCGGGCGACAGCGGGTACCCGAGCGGGATTCCAGGAAGGGATTTGCCGGGGGCGACCTGCTCCGGTCTGCCGGCCGGCTTCGGGCCCGGTGGGGCGGGCTTCGGATGCGGCGACTTGTAGCGCCAGCCGCCGGGCACGTCGATCGTGCCGAGCAGCATCTGCAGCAAATGCAGGGCCCGGCAGGTGTGGAACCCGTTCGAGTGGGCGGAGATCCCGCGCATGGCATGCAGCGAGACCGGCCGGCCCCGCATCGTCTCGTGATGCCGTCCCGCCCAGTCGGTCCAAGGCACGGCGAGCTCGATCTCCTCTTCGAAGGCCGTACGAGCCATCTCGCCAGCTAGCCGCCGAATAGTTGCGGCCGGAACGCCGCAGGTTTCGGCGACAGCTTCCGGCGCGTAGCCCGGGTCGAGGTAACGCTCGGCGACCAGCTGGAAGACCGGGACGGCGCGCCGGCCGTCGGGAAGGACCGCGTCCCCGACGAGGCGGGCCGAAATTCCTGCCGCCATGCCGCTGGCGAGCGATCCCGACGGTTCGAGGACGAGCGGATCGCCGGCGTCGTTGCGGGCGAAGAGCCCGTCATCCGCCGCGCCCGGCGCCTGGATCACCAGCCAGCCGGCGTTGGTATAGCGGCCCAGATAACCGACATCGATCCGGTCGGCCTTCAGCAACTCGTGGATCAGCGAGAGCACGAAGAGGCCGTCCGTGCCGGGCCTGATGCCGATCCACTCATCGGCAATCGCCGAATAGCCTGTACGCACCGGGTTTACCGAGACAAATTTCGCGCCGCGGCGGCGTAGCCCCGAGAGCCCGATCTTGATCGGGTTGGAATCATGGTCTTCGGCGACGCCGAACATCATGAAAAAGCGGGTGCGATCCCAATCGGGCTCGCCGAACTCCCAGAAGCTGCCGCCCAGCGTGTACATCCCCGCGGCCGCCATATTCACCGAGCAGAAGCCGCCATGCGCGGCGAAATTCGGTGTCCCGAACTGCGCCGCCCAGTATCCGGTCAGCGATTGGCTCTGATCACGCCCGGTGAAAAAGGCGAGCTTCTTGGGGTCGGTCGACCGGACCGATGCCAGCCACTCGACCGCGGTCGCGACCGCTTCGTCCCATTCGATCTCGCGGAACTCGCCGGAACCACGCTCGCCGACACGCTTGAGCGGCTTTGTGAGCTTGGCCGGCGAGGCCTGCTGCATGATGCCGGACGCGCCCTTGCCGCAGATTACGCCGCGATTGACGGGGTGGTCACGGTTGCCCTCGATGTAGCGGATCGCGCCGTCCTTGAGATGCACTTTGATCCCGCAGCGGCAGGCGCACATGTAACAGGTCGTGCACTTCACTTCGTCGGAGATCCGGGGCGAAGTGTCGACCAACTCGCGCGGCGAGAAATAGTCACGCAACCTGCGGGCCAGAATCATCCTCCACCTCGTGACCCCACGGGCCGATCTGTACTCATTCGGGTTTCCTCAACTCGTCCCCTCTTTCGGGATCCTCGCGCTTACCGAGCACACCATTTTGATCGACCGGCAACCCGGCCTCGCGATAGAAGCGCTTCGCCCCCGGGTGCAGCGGTACGGAAAGTCGGTCGAGCGCATCCTCCAGCCGGACCTGCTTCCCGAGCGGGTCGCGCGCCTCGAGGAGGCGCTGGGTCGCCTCGTTCCACAGCGACTTGGTGATGGCATAGATCAGATCGTCGGGCGCATCAGCGGACACGATCCACAGCGCATCAAAGCCGATCGACGGTGTCTCCGCGGTGATCCCCGGATAGGTTCCGGATGGAATCACCGAACGTCGGTAAGAGGTCGAGCTTTCCCGCATTTTCGCGAGCACGTCGGCTTCGACGGGGATCAGCCGTACCGGCGTCTCCGCTGCCAGGTCATGGATCGCCGGTACGGGCACTCCGCCGATTATAAAAAAGCCGTCGAGCCTTCCGTCCTTGACATTCGCGGCGGCCACGCCCGGGCGCAAATGTTCGGCCGTCATATCCTTCTCGGTTAGCCCGACGGCAGCAAGCACGACGCGGGCATCGGCAACCGTCCCCGAGGCGGGCTGGCCCAACGAAATGTGCTTACCCCGAAGATCCCAGAGGGTTTGGATCGCGCTGTCGTCGCGAACCACCAATTGAAGGCTTTCAGGGAACAGGCTCGCGATCGCGCGCAAGTTCTTCAGCGCTCCGTCGCCGGCGAATATGCCCGTTCCCGCATAGGCCCAGCTGGCGATGTCGGATTGGGCTATGCCGGATTCGATCTGCCCGGCGGCGACCATACGGATGTTGTCGACCGAGCCTTGCGTCGCCTGTGTCACTGCCACCAACCCGGGAACGCCGCAATTGCCGCCGTGCTCGCAAGGAGGAGAGCCGGCCGGCTTCGAGATAGCGCTGGCGATCACCGCGCCGATCTCGAAGAACGTCCCGGAGGTCGCCGCTGCTCCGATACGGAAGAATTGCCCTTCCTGTGCGCTCGGCGACATGCCCCCCAAGAGGATACAGAGAACGAAAATGGCGGCCGCGACCCGACCGCACCACCAAACGCCGAACTTAGCGGACATCGTCTCACCGGTGAGACAGCAATTTCGGAAAACAACATGGATCACACCGGATTGCAACAGCGCTCCACCCGCCGAGGGCGGGTCGCGCTAGGGGGGTGGATCTGGTGCGCCGGCCATGCTCTCGGCGACCACGGCGATGACTGCGCCGCCGTAACGTTCGAGCTTGCTGCGGCCTACCCCCGGAATCTCGGCCAACGCCTCCAGCGAGGCAGGGCGCCGCCGCGCGACTTCCGTCAGGGTAGAATCGTGAAAGATCACGTAAGGCGGAAGTTCCTGCCGCCGTGCCTCTTCGAGGCGCCAGGCGCGCAGCGCATCCCATAATGGGCGTGCAGCGGGATCGAGGTCGGCGGCGCTCGTCGCTGCTTTGCGGCCGGCACGGCCCGCCTGCCGTTCGCCGCGGCGTTCTTCGAGCCGAAAGCGGACGGTCCTGGTGCCACGCAGGATCTCAGCGGCCCCCGGTGCAAGCGACAAACCGCCGTGACCGGCAACGTCCGGCAGAACAACACCTTGGGCGACCAGTTGCCGGTACACCGAGAGCCAGCCCTGGCGGTCCAGTTCGGTGCCGACCCCGAAGGTCTTCAGCCGATTGTGCCCGAGCCTCGATACGCGTTCGGTCGCGGCGCCGAGCAGCACATCCACGAGGTGATGCGTGCCGAAGCGCTGTCCGGTGCGGTAAATTGCCGAAAGCGCCTTTTGCGCGGCAATCGTCCCATCCCAGCTGGGGACGGGCATCTGGCAATTGTCACAATTGCCGCAGGGAGCGTGATCGGCTTCCCCGAAATAGCCGAGGAGGACTTGCCGCCGGCACGAGACTGTCTCGCAATAGCCGATCAGCGCCTCGATCTTTTGCCGATCGATGCGGCGTTGCCGGTCCGGCGCCTCACCCATGTCGAGCAGGCGAAACAGATTCATTACATCGGCCATGCCGTAGGTCATCCAGGCATCGGCCGGCAGCCCGTCCCGCCCGGCGCGGCCGGTCTCCTGATAATAGGCCTCGAGGTTCTTCGGCACGTCGAGATGGGCGACGAAGCGGACGTTAGGCTTGTCTATCCCCATGCCGAAAGCGATCGTCGCCGCGATGACGACCCCTTCCTCTCTGAGGAAGCGTTCTTGATGATGCTCGCGCACCGCCGGTTCGAGGCCGGCATGATAAGGCAGCGCATCACGCCCGCGCGCCTTTAGCCAGGCCGCGGTCTCCTCGGCCGCGCGCCGCGTGAAACAATAAACGATCCCCGCATCGGCCGGATGTTCGGTCGCGAGAAAACGCCACAGTTGCTCAAGCGGACTGCGCTTCGGGACGACACGGTAGAACAGGTTCGGCCGGTCATACCCGGCGGCAAAGACCCGTGCTCCTGCCAGCTTCAGTTGAGCGATGATGTCGCGCCGCGTCGGGCCGTCCGCGGTGGCGGTCAGCGCCATGACCGGCACCCCTGGAAACCGCTCCTTGAGGATCGAGAGCTGCTGGTACTCCTGGCGGAAATCGTGCCCCCATTGCGAGATGCAGTGCGCCTCGTCGACGGCAAAAAGGGCGAGGCGAGTGTGCGACAACAGCTCCAGGCAACGCGGCGTCATCAACCGCTCCGGCGACACATAGAGCAGATCCAAGTCCGCGTCCCGAACGGCGCGCTCGATCTCGGCGGCCTCGCCAGGCGACAGCCGTGAATTGAGGGCCGCCGCGCGCACCCCCGCTTGGCGCAGCGCGTCAACCTGGTCCTTCATCAACGCAATCAGCGGGGACACCACGACGCCGACGCCCGAACGCAGCAGCGCCGGGATCTGGTAACATACCGACTTGCCGCCGCCGGTCGGCATCAGCACAACGGCGTCGCCGCCGGCAATAACGTGTTCGATGACCGCGAGCTGCTGACCGCGGAAGCTGTCGAACCCGAAAACCTCGCGGAGCACTCCCTCGGGGCTGCGTTCGCCTTGGTCGTTCACAGGCAATCCGCTGCGCTGTATCTGCGGGGACGAGTCCGCGGCGAGATCGCCGGCATTACGCGGAAGATCCTTTCATCAGCGAAATTCTACATGAGCCATACCGATCCCGCAGCCGCATCAAAAAGATACCCCAAGCTGGGGAGCGCAGCTTTGGTCAGATCGCAGCGCACTGTCCTGGCTCTTGGCCAAGTGCGGTATCTCCGCCGGCCAGACGGGCGCAAATGGGAATGAATTTGGCAGGCGCTTAAAAAATCGAGTGACTTTCGTCTTGAAAGTCGCTCTTACCATGTTACTTTCATAACGAAAGTCAGTGGAGTTGCCCATGCAGCGTAAAAGCTACGGCAATATGAAGTGCCCGATAGCCCGCAGCCTCGACCGCGTCGGAGAGTGGTGGTCGATTCTGATCCTGCGCGACGCCTTTTACGGCCTGCGGCGGTTCGACGAGTTTCAGAAGAGCCTCGGCGTCGCCCCGAATATCCTGACGCGTCGGCTGAATCGACTGGTCGAATCCGGCCTGCTCGAGCGCCGCCGCTACAGCGAGCACCCGCCGCGGGACGAATATGTATTGACCGAGCGCGGCCGCGACTTCCGCCCGGTGTTGCTGGCGTTGCTCGCTTGGGGCAACCGCCATTTCGCGCTGGAGGGTGCGGCGGTGCAGCTCGTCAACACGCGTACCGGCGCCTTGGTCGAGCCGATGCTGGTCGACGGCGCGACCGGCGAACAGATCGCTGGCCCCGATTTTTCAGTGATTCCCGGCCCTGGCGCCGATGACAGCGTTCGTCGAAAGCTGGCCAAATATGGGCAGGGACCGCTTGTGCAAAGAGGGGAAGAATGAGCACCGAAACCCTCGACCGTGGCGCGGCGCGCGAGTTCGCACCCGGCGGATTGGACGGCATCCCGATCACACGGCGGCGCTTTCGGCTCGACCGGCGCCTGGGCCTTGCAGCGCTCGGCCTCTTCGCCGCAGTCGGGATCGCGTGGTACGGCTGGAACTGGTGGGAGGTCGGCCGCTTTATCGAGACCACCGACGACGCCTATGTCGGCGGCAACGTGACGACCTTGTCGCCGCACGTCGCCGGCTTCGTTTCGCAGATCCTGATCGGCGACAATCAGTTCGTCAAAGCCGGGCAGCTCGTGATCACGCTCGACGACCGCGACTACAAGGCCGCTCTCGCGCATTCCGAAGCGGTCGTTCAGAACCAGACGGCGGCGCTCGCCAATCTGCATGCGAAATACACGCTGCAGCAGTCAATGATCGAGCAGGCCCAAGCCCAATTGGCGGAGGACCAGGCCGAGGCCGGCTATGCCCGCGTCGATGCCGCCCGCTACCACGCGCTGGCGCTGACAACCTTCGGCACGGTGCAGAACGACCAGAAGGCATATGCTGCCGACCGCAAGGCGGCAGCCGCGGTGCGCGCCGGGGAGGCCAACCTCGATGCTGCACAGCAGCAGCTGGCGGTCATCGACACCGAAATCGCCGAAACCCAGGCGAGCCTCGCCCAGGCGCAGGCCGACCTGAGCACCGCCCAGCTCAACCTCGGCTACACCCAGATACGCTCACCGATCGACGGCTATGTCGGCAACCGCGCAGCGCAGGTAGGTGCATATACGCCTGTCGGCACGGCGCTGCTCGCGATCACCCCGGCGCATGGGTTGTGGGTGGATGCGAATTTCAAGGAGGACCAGCTGGCGCGAATGCGGCCGGGGCAAAGGGCGAGCTTTGTCGCCGATGTGCTGTCGGGCCGCACCTTCACCGGCCGGGTGCTGAGCCTTGCACAGGCGACGGGTGCCGTCTTCAGCGTGATCCCCCCGGAAAACGCGACCGGCAATTTCACCAAGATCGTGCAGCGCGTCCCGGTGCGCATCGAAGTCGACGACGGCGACGGGACCCTGGGGCTGCTGCGTCCCGGGCTGTCGACGACAGTCAGCGTCGACACGCGGCCTGCCGCGCAAGCCGGGAAGTGACTGCGATGTCTGACACCGCCGGTTGGCTCAAGAGCCTGTTGCCGTTCGTCGTGATGTGCTTCGGCGGCTTCATGGCGCTGCTCGACATCCAGATCGTCGCCTCGTCATTGCAGTACATCGGCGGCGGGCTGTCGGCGGCGCAGGACGACATCAGCTGGGTGCAGACCGCGTACCTGATCGCCGAGATCGTCATAATTCCGCTAAGCGGCTGGCTGACCCGGGTGTTCTCGACGCGCTGGCTGTTTGCCGCCTCGGCCGCCGGCTTCACAATCACCAGCATGTTGTGCGCCGTCGCCTGGAATATCGAGAGCATGATCGTATTCCGGGCGCTGCAAGGCATGCTGGGGGCCTCGATGATCCCGACCATGTTCACCTCGTCACTCTATTTCTTCCAGGGGCCGCGCCGGGTCTATTCCGCCGCGGTGGTCGGCTCGATTGCCTCGCTCGCCCCGGTACTCGGTCCCGTCATCGGCGGCTGGATCACCGATACTTGGAACTGGCATTGGCTATTCTATGTCAACCTGGTGCCGGGGATTGTCGTAACAATCCTCGCCGCGCTGTTGATCCGGATGGACGAACCCGATTGGACGCTGCTGAAGGATGCCGACTACCCCGGCATCGCGCTGATGGCGGTCGCCTTGAGCACGCTCGAATACGTGCTGGAGGAGGGGGCGCGCTGGAACTGGTTCGACGATGCGACGATCCGGCATTGTGCTTGGATCGCGGCAATCGCCGGCGTGCTGTTCATTATCCGCAGCCTGACCTTCGCTCGGCCGGTTGTCGATCTGCGGGCGCTGAAAAACCGCAATTTCGCGGTCGGCTGCTTTCTGTCGTTTGTGACCGGCATTGGTATCTTTGCGACGATCTATCTGACCCCGCTGTTTCTCGGCTATGTGCGCGGTTACAGCGCCTGGCAGATCGGGCTGGCGATCTTTTCGACCGGTGTCGCCTCATTGGTCGGAATTCCTGTCTACGTTTTGCTGGCCCGCAAATTCGACACGCGCTGGCTGATGATGTTCGGCCTCGCCTTGTTTGGCTTGTCGATGTGGGCCTACAGCTACATCACCAGCGACTGGAGCGGCGGCGAGCTGCTGATCCCGCAGATCCTGCGCGGCTTCCCGCAGGTATTCGCGGTGGCGCCGGCGGTGAATTTGGGACTCGGCAGCCTGCCGCCGGAACGCCTCAAATATGCGAGCGGCCTGTTCAACATGATGCGCAACCTGGGCGGCGCGGTCGGCATCGCGGTATGCGGCGCCATCCTCAACAACCAGACGAATCTGCATTTTCTCTACATCGCCTCGCATCTGACCCCGGCGAACGGGGCGATGATGCAATTCCTGCATGGCATGACCGAACGCTGGGGCGAAGCTCTGGGCGGCACGGCCGCCGGACACGCCGCCGCTCTGAAGCAGCTCTGGGTCCTCGCCTATCGCGAAGCTTCGACCCTCGCCTATGCCGACGCCTTTCGCGCGATCATGATTGCCTTCGTGGTCGCGACCTTGCTCGTCCCGCTGTTGCGCAAAGTGGGGCCGGCCAACGCCGCGCCCGCCGAAGCGCATTGACCCGAACCGACGCGATTGGCGGAATGTCGTTGGCGGGCTAATTTAGGGGACGATTGTACTGAAAAAGGATCAGATCTTCGCCTTAAGCGTTCAGTCGGCAAGCGATAAGACGGCCGGCGCGCGTGCTAGGCGGACCCGGGGCCGCGATCGATTGTCTCAGCTGCCGCATACCGCGTGATCTGCCTTTGCCGTGAAACGAGGTAAACGTGTTTATTCGTCGTAGCGTTCGAGACGGAAAAAGGCGGGTATTGGCGGCCTGCGGCCTGGGCTTCGCCTTTGTCCTTTTCGGTTCGGTACTCTCACGCGCGGCAGTGTCCGAAGAGACGAATTCGGCGGTAACGGACGGTGCGCCCAATCCCGATACCGGGTCTGCCGATGCGGTCCCCTTCACCGGAAATCCCGAGCTAAAGACGCGTCTCGATGCGCCGGGCAAGCTGACGATCTCCGGTGAGCGGCTTCACGGCTGGCTGCTGCAGCGCTTCTATGTCACGCACGGATACCAAACGGTATGGGACGGGCACCCGGCGGAAGCCGAGCGGCTATTGCGGGACGCGGTGCTGCGCGCCGCCGACCATGGCCTAGACCCGGGGTTGTTCCACAGCAAAGTGCTCGGCGAGCGCGGCCCGAACCTGTCGATAGTAGAACGGGATCTGCTGCTTTCGGACGCATTTCTTTCTTATGCCGATGCGCTGGCGCGAGGGGCAATGCCGATCGAGGAGCGGATGGACGACGAGGATCTGACACCCGAACCCGTCGACATCGTCGCGGTGATCGACGCGGCCATTGCCGCTCCCGATCCGGCAAAGGTGATCGAGGCGCTTGCCCCTGTCTCCGCCGAATACGAGACTATGCGCCGCGCCTACGCCGAGTACCGGGCGATCGCCCTCGGCACTCAGGGCGTACGGACCAAAACCGCGCGCACAGTTCCGGAACGGCCGGCGATAGCCGAACAGCGGCTGAGACAGCTGGTGGTCAACCTCGAACGTCTGCGCTGGCTGCCGCGTCAAATCCCGCGGGACCGGGTTGTCGTCAATGCCGCCATCGCCCGCCTTCAGCTGTTGCGTGACGACCGGCCGGTATTCACCACCCGTGTCGTAGTCGGCGAGACCGACAAGCAAACGCCCGAGTTTCGATCGACGATCAATGATGTCCTGCTGAACCCGCCCTGGAACATTCCGCGATCGATCGCCCAAAAGGAAATCCTGCCGAAATTGGCCTCCGATCCGGGTTATTTGACCAGCCACCACATGAGATTTCGCAGCAACGGGGCAGTCCAGCAGGAGGCTGGTCCTTACAGTGCCCTGGGCCGGCTGAAATTTGAGATGGACGACCGCTATGACGTTTATCTGCACGATACTCCGACGAAGTCGCTGTTCCAGTCCGCTGCGCGCATGATGAGCCACGGCTGCGTTCGCGTCGAAAACCCGCGCACTCTCGCGGTAATGCTGCTCGGGCAGCCACTGGAGGCGATCGACAAGGGAATCGCCACCGGACACACTACTCGGCGAGCGTTGCCCGTCCCAATGCCGGTTCTCATCGTCTACCAGACTGCCTACGTCGAATCGGATGGCTCGGTACAGTTCCGCGGCGATCCGTATGAGCGGGACGCGGAGATTTGGCGTTACCTGACGCGGGCACAACCGCTGCCGGTTGCCCAAGATTCTCCCGCTGGCCAGCGGAAAGGGTGATTTAGACACAGTCTTTTTCAACCGTTGCACAGTAACGCCAGGACAAATTTCCAGCGATTTGGTTGATTTGAAACGATCGGGCTTGTCTAAGCAGTTTCGGGGTGCTATGGCGTCCCTCGGGGAAATTTGGGGGGTTGCCAGTGCCAGCATCTACTTTGCTGAGCCGGCGCCGACTGCTCGGCGCTGCGGCTGCGGTTACTACGGTTGGTCTCGCCACACCAACTCCGGCGATTTCATATGCGCCGCGATCGGTATCGCTTTACAACGTCCATACCGGCGAATGGCTGCGTACGGTGTACTGGGCCGATGGCCATTACATCCGCGAGGCCGTAAGGGACATCAACTGGATCTTACGGGATCACCACACCGACGAGATGCGCCCGATGGACGCCGGGGTTCTGGACGTCCTCGGCTTTTTGCGCGAACAGCTCGACACGCCCGAGCCCTTTTTAGTAATCAGCGGCTACCGCTCAGCAGCCACCAATATGAGATTGTACTTGGATGGTGAAGGAGCGGCCAAACACAGCTATCACATCGAGGGCATGGCGGTCGATCTGCGCTCCGAGAGCCGCAGCTTATCGGAAGTGCGCGATGCGGCGCTGAACTTGCAATGCGGCGGCGTCGGCTATTACCCGCGATCCGATTTTGTTCACGTTGACTGCGGGCCGATCCGGCGCTGGTGAATCGCGGTTCTTTTCCGAAAGCCGTGCGCCCCTCGGTGCGCGAATCGCGTAAGGCCACGGCTTTTTAGAAACCGGACGTGGAACTCCCAGCAGTGCTCAAAGGTTGTACACGCAGGAAGCAACTTTGCTGATGGGCTACCATGCTGGGCACAATTCTCCTGATTATTCTGATCATCTTGTTGGTCGGCGCGTTGCCGACATGGCCGTATAGTGGCGGATGGGGGTATTATCCGAGTAGCGGGCTCGGTTTATTGCTCGTTATCATCATCGTCCTGCTCGCCCTCGGTCGAATATAGCGACGGGCCGGAGCGGCCTCGGCGGGATCAACCCGTCCGCGGCCCCCTCCGCAATATTTCGATACGCAACGGCAGAGGCATTCCGAGCCAAAGCGCAAATCCGGTGTGATCGGCGACGCTGTCGTTGGTAAGCGGATGCACGAGGACATCGAGCCCCTCGCGGTTCAGCATCAGCCACGGCACCAGCCGCGGGAAATCCTCGACCGCAAAGGCCACCTGATACATCGCTGTCGGATGAGGCCCAACCGGTTCGTCATGCCAGCTTCCGATCCGAACCGCAGGGAAATTTTCCCCGATGGCGGCTCGCAGCCGCTCCGCGGTCGGCCGGGTTTCCGGCGCGTAATAGAGGTGCGCATGGTATCCCGAGATGATGCCGGGATCGGCGAATGCTTCAGCCAAGCTGATCTCCCTTGCTATACCGACCAATCTCACACGGCGGCGTTGCTGCACCGGGACCGAGCGCTCGCTGCATCAGGACGCAATCGATCCAGCCGCCGAATTTGAACCCGACCGCGGGCAAAAGACCGGCTCGCGTAAACCCGAGCATCTCGTGTAGCCGAATCGACGGCCACTGGTCGCTGCCGCCGATCACAGCAACCATCTGGCGATAGCCGAGATCGCAGCAGCGTTCGACGAGAGTTGAGAGCAAGGCTCGGCCGACACCACGGCCAACCTCCGCCGCATCGACGTAAATCGAATCTTCCAGGGCGAACCGATAAGCAGACCGAGCGCGATACCGTGAGGCGTAGCAGTATCCGACCACCCGTCCGGACCGTTCGGCCACCAGGTAGGGCAGCCCGTGCGCGAGAATATCCCGGCGGCGGCGCGCAACCTCGTCCTCATCAGGCGGAATCTCCTCGAATGAGGCAACGCCGTGAAGGACGTGATGCCGGTAGATGGCGGCGATTGCGGCTACGTCGTCGTCGCGCGATGATCGGATCGCGACATTCATAGGCAATCGCGCATGGCTCAGCCCTGGATGACGCGCACCGGGTGCCCGTCGAGAAAAGCGACGATGTTCTCGACGATCTGCGGGTAGGAGCTGCGATAGTTCTCCTCGGTCACATAGCCAATATGCGGCGTCAACAAGACATTGGGCGTACGCCGCAGCGGGTGATCGGCCGGCAGCGGCTCGCGGTCATAGACGTCGAAAGCGGCGTAGCCGAGCCTGCCCGCTTCGAGCGCTTCGATGACTGCATAGGCCTCGACGATCGGCCCACGGGACGTATTGACGAGGATCGCCGTCCTTTTCATCAGGGCGATATCGTGGCGCCCGACCAGCCCGCGGCTGCGGGGGCTGAGTACCATATGCACCGACAGCACATCCGATTGCCGCAACAGCGTCTCCTTGTCGACGCGCTCGACGCCGACGGCCGCGGCGCGTTCGGCGGTTAAATTCGGGCTCCACGCGATGACCTTCATGTCGAAGGCAAGACCGACTCTTGCGACCGCGCTGCCGAGCCTGCCGAGCCCGAGGATGCCTAGGGTTTTACCCTCGAGACGGTTGCCGATCCGGGTCTGCCACAATCCCTCGCGCATCGAGCGGTGATCCTCGGCGATCCGGCGCGCGGCGCCGAGGATCAAACCCCAGGTGAGCTCGGCAGTGTCCAAACCGCCACCCTGCGTGCCGCAGACCACAACGCCGCGATCTCGCAAGGCCGCCAGGTCGAACGCGGCGTTGCGCATTCCCGTGGTGTTCAAAAGCTTGAGGTTCGGCAACCGCTCGACCAGGCTGCGCGGGAACGGCGTACGTTCGCGCATCGCCGCCACGATCTCCGAGTTGGCGAGTGAGCGCGCCGCCTCGTCTTCGTCCGCAAACGGCTTGCGCTCGACCACAATTTCGACACGGCCCTGGAGCGGCGCCCAGTCCGCCATGTCAAGGGCGACGCCCTGGTAATCGTCCAGAATGCTGAGCCGCATCCTTTTCTTAAGTCATAGCCTTCTTCAGGTTGGTGTCGAGCTTGTCGAGGAACTGATTGGTGGTGAGCCACGGATGGTCGGCGCGGATCAGGATCGCGAGATCGCGCGTCATTTCCCCGCCCTCGACCGTGTCGATGCAGACTTTTTCGAGGGTCTCGGCGAAGCGGACGACATTCGGGGTGTTATCGAAGGTGCCGCGATACCGCAAGCCGCGCGTCCAGGCGAAGATCGAGGCGATCGGATTGGTCGAGGTCTCCTTGCCCTGCTGATGCTGGCGATAGTGCCGGGTAACCGTTCCGTGTGCCGCCTCAGTCTCGACCGTCTTGCCGTCCGGGGTCAGCAACACCGAGGTCATCAAGCCGAGCGACCCAAAGCCTTGGGCGAGGGTGTCGGATTGAACATCGCCGTCATAATTCTTGCAGGCCCACACAAAGCCGCCATTCCACTTGAGCGCGAGCGCGACCATGTCGTCGATCAGCCGATGCTCGTAGGTCAGATTGCGCTCCTTGAAGGCGCGGGCGAATTGCTGTTCGAACACCTCCTGGAAGATGTCCTTGAACCGCCCGTCATAGGCTTTGAGGATGGTGTTCTTGGTCGACAGGTAGAGCGGCCAATTCCGCTGCAGCGCGTAGTTGAAGCACGAGCGCGCAAAACCTCTGATCGACTCGTCGAGATTGTACATGCCGAGCGCGACGCCGCCGCCCTTGAAGTCGAAAACCTGGCGCGACACCGGCGCGCCGCCGTCGGCCGGCGTGAAGGTCATCGTCAGCTTGCCCGCTCCCGGGACGACGAAATCGGTCGCCGCGTACTGGTCGGCATAGGCGTGGCGGCCGATGACGATCGGCTTGGTCCAGTTCGGAACCAGCCGCGGGACATTCTGGCAGACGATCGGTTCGCGAAAGATCGTGCCCCCGAGGATGTTGCGCAAAGTGCCGTTCGGCGACTTGTACATGCGCTTCAGGTGGAACTCCTCCACCCGTGCCTCGTCCGGCGTGATGCCCGCACATTTTATACCGACCCCGTAATGTTTGATCGCCTCCGCGGCCTCGACGGTAATCTGGTCCTCCGTGGCGTCGCGCTTCTCCATGCCTAGGTCGTAATATTTCAGCTCGATGTCGAGATAGGGCAGGATCAGCTTGTTCTTGATAAAGCTCCACATGATCCGCGCCATCTCGTCGCCGTCGAGCTCCACGACAGGCTGCGCCACTTTGATCTTCGGCATTAAATTCATCCTCGTAGGTGGCCGCACAAAGGTGCTGCCCGGCTTGATGTCTTGCGAAAATAAAGAGCGAGGAAATCCGAGGCAAGCGATGCCGCTGATGGCTTGTTCACTCCGCCCGATACCGGCTCAGAACAACGCGGAGTCTGTGTCGCGGCGTGGCGCCCGGTCGTCCTCCAACGTCGTCATCAAGGCCGCGACCGTTGGGATCACTCGGAGCAGATTTCGTGTCTCCGGCCGCGCAAAGCCTTTTGTGAGGATATCGTCGAGGAGAGCACGCAGCGGCGCCCAATAGCCGCCGATATCGGCGAGCAAGATCGGCTTGTCGTGGAGCCCGAGCTGCTTCCAGCTGAGGATCTCGAACATTTCGTCGAGCGTGCCGATGCCGCCGGGCAAGATCGCAAATGCATCCGCTTTCTCCGCCATCAGACGTTTGCGCTCGTGCATGCTTTCGACCACCACCAGTTCTGTCGCACCGGGGTGCGCCAACTCGGCATCGCGCAAGAGCGACGGAATGATCCCGATGACTTCTCCGCCGCCGGCCAAAGCAGCATCGGCCAGGAGACCCATCAGCCCGACCCGCCCGCCGCCGTAAACCAGCCCGATCCCGGTCGTTGCGAGGCAAGCGCCAAGCTCGGTCGCCGCCTCCCGGTATTGCCGGTCGACGGCGCCGGACGAGCCGCAATAGACGCATAACCGCCGGATTTTCGGCATCCTGTCAGACCCGGTCGGGTGGTGAAGATTGCAAGCGCATCTGTCGAGGCATACACTGGGCTTTGCGGCAATTCGACGTTTTTTCGCGAGGAACTGTGCGGTACGGTTATCTCGTCGGTTCGGCTGTCGGGGTTCTGCTGGTCGGTGCGACTGCTGCCCTGGTTCTCCCGCGCGGCGTCAGTCCCCCGGCCGGGAAGGCCAGCACGCAAGCGGCATTGTCGCCCAGTAGCCCGGCGCCCGCCGCGCAGGACCGAGCCGGACCCAATCTCGTACTGCAGCCCGCTGCGCCGGTCTCGCCGAGCTTTGACGTCGTCAAAGTCGGGCCGACCGGAACCGCGGTCATTGCCGGGCGCGCCGAGCCGGGAAGCAAAGTGACGGTCCGCGACGGTGACAAGGTCATCGGCGAGGTGACAGCCGACCGCCGCGGGGAATGGGTCCTCGTCCCGGATCAGCCGATCGGCCCGGGCGACCGGCTGCTCTCCCTCGAGGCGTCCGGGCCGAAAGGCGGTACGACGGTCAGATCGGACGAGACCGTGGCCTTGTCGATCAGTCCGCCCCAAGCGGGCGGGAAGGAAGAGACGGCGCTGGCGGTGGTCTTGCCGCGGGACGGCAACGGAGCGGCTCGAGTGCTGCAACGCCCCGACGGATCGGCGCCGAGCGGTAACGGGACCCCTTCCGCCGACAAGGCGCCCGCTTTGTCGATGGATGCGCTGGAATACGATGATAAAGGCCGGGTCGTGCTGTCAGGCCGAGCGACACCCGGATCTACCGTCCAAATCTATGCCGGCAACCAGCCGCTCGCGACGGCAACGGCGGACGCGTCCGGGGAATGGTCGGCGACGTCAACCCGAGTGGTCCGTCCGGGGCAAGTCGAGCTGCGTCTCGATCAGCTGGGAAAAGACGCTCGAGTTGCGCAGCGCATCGTCGTGCCACTGACGCAGGCTGCCGCGGGAGAGCTGGCGCCGGGGAAAGCTATACCGTGCAGCCCGGCAACAATTTGTGGCAGATATCCCGCCGTGCCTACGGTGCCGGCACCCGCTATCTGATCATCTACTCGGCCAATCTCGGCCAGATCCGTGATCCCGAGCGCATCTATCCCGGGCAAGTATTCAGGGTGCCAAAGTCGTAAGCTACGGAGCTCCTTCCTGGTGCCGCTTCGCCCAGGGTCGCTGGCGCGCCAGATCGACAAATTTCGCCCGCTGTTCGGGCGACAATTTCGTCAGAAACGACAGGGTGACCGGCGCCAACTCGTGCATGTAGCCGCGACGCGTTCGTCCCGCTTCGTCGAACAGTTGCACTACCTTCGAAACGTCAGCGTCGGGCTTGGCGACCTCGGACCAAGCTTTGCCCATCAGTGGGTCGACCGCCTCATGCATCGTCTGCATGTCCGCGCGTACCGCTTGAGAGTACTGCACGAACGCCTCTTTCTGTTGTGGGTCGAGCCGTAGCTGCGCACCTATCCACTCTAGCCGTTCCGCTGCGTAGATCGGCGGGGGATAATCCCGGAAGCGGCTCCACAGAAAAGCGGCGACAAAGAAGAGGTTGAGCACCAATGATACGGTCAGCAGCCATACGAGCGGCTGCCGCGCACCGCTACGTGCTGCCAATGAGGCGACCGTCACGTCCGCATGCCTTCGCCCAGATCACGCAGGAAGTTAGGTCCCGGGTCGAACAATTCGGGAAGCAGACCGGTGTCGCTGGGCTGCCGATCCTCGCTGAGCGCAAGCGAGGTGTCGCTGCCCATCGCAAAGCCGAGCCAGCCGACCAATGCAACGGCCGCTGCAAGGCTTCCCCACTGTGCAGAAATTTGGAGAAGGCGGCGGCCTTGCCGAGGCACGAGCCGGACCACCTTGCCACTTGCGGAATGCCCATCAGGCGATATCGCACTGGCTCGCGCGATGATCGGCTCAAGACCGGCGAGCGTCCGTTCGGGGGCATCGGCAAGCGCTTGGGCCGCCCGCACGTCTCCTGCGGCCTCCGGATCTGCGGAGAGCAAGGCGGCGACGCGCTCGCGCTCCTCGATATCGAGGAGCCCATCGGCATAGGCGGCAAGATCGAGAAATCGTGCCGCCTCGTCCTCGGCGGCATCCATCAGGCGGCAGCGCTGCCACAGCCGGCGATCCTCCGCCGGGTTGGGCGCTTGTTCTGGTGCTTCGCTTTGCGTCATCGCAGCGTCTTCCTACAGTGTTTACGCGGCGGGGAGCTGGAGCATCCCCGCAACCGACGCGTTCATTCGACCTCTGCCCGGAAGTGGGCGCGCAGCTTGATCATTGCCTTGTGGTGGGCACTGCGGACGGTCTGCGGGTCGATCCCAAGGGCGAAGGCAACCTCGGAAACTTCCATCTCACGATCGTACAACATCGTTAAGATTTCCCGTTGGCGCGGCGACAGCAAGGCTTCCGGCAGTTTGAGCTTGCGTACCGGCTCGACCGGATCGACCGAGAGGTGTCCCTCCGGTACCGTCTCGATCGGCACCGACACCGGCCGATGTCGGCGCATCGCGTCCCGCGCAGTGCTGCGCGCCACGATCGTGATCCAGGTCGAGAGACCGGCGCGAGAAGCATCGTAGCTGCGCAGCAGCCGGAAGTCCTCCTTACAGAGCCGCAGAAAGACGTCCTGCGTCAGATCTTCCACCTCGGTCGCCTCGCGTGCGACACCTCGCACAGCGGCAACAACAAGGCCCGCGTAACGCCGAACAAACGTCTCCCAGGCTCCCTTGTCGCCACGCAGAAGCCCGTCCAGATCGCCATCTTGCGCCAATCAGGGAGCCCCGCCGCCACTCGGCGCAGCCGCGCGGTCAAGCGAGCCCGGCAAAGAAGTCGTTCCCCTTGTCGTCGATCACGATGAAAGCAGGGAAATCAACAACTTCGATACGCCAGATCGCCTCCATCCCGAGTTCCGGATATTCCACGACTTCGACCTTGCGGATGCAATCCTGTGCAAGGCGGGCGGCCGACCCACCGATCGAGCCAAGATAAAAGCCGCCATGCTTATGACACGCAGCGCGGACCTCGGCACCGCGATTGCCTTTGGCGAGAGTGACGAAGCTCCCCCCGGCCGCCATGAACGCATCGACATAGCTATCCATGCGTCCGGCGGTAGTGGGCCCGAACGAGCCCGAGGCGTATCCTTCCGGGGTCTTGGCCGGCCCCGCATAGTAGATCGGGTGATTCTTGACATAATCGGGCAGGTCTTGGCCGCGATCGAGGCGCTCCTGCAGCTTGGCATGCGCGATGTCGCGGGCGACGATCAACGGCCCGGTCAGGCTCAGACGCGTCTTGATCGGGTATTGCGAGAGGGTGCGGCGGATCTCCGCCATCGGCCGGCCGATATCGATCGGGATTACTTCGCCGCCCAACCGGGCGGCGTCGATGTCGGGGAGAAATCGCGCCGGGTTGGTTTCGAGCTCTTCGAGGAACACCCCGTCCGCGGTGATCTTGCCCAGGATCTGGCGGTCAGCCGAGCACGAGACGCCGATCCCGATCGGGAGGCTCGCGCCATGGCGCGGCAGCCGGATCACCCGCACATCGTGGCAGAAATATTTGCCGCCAAACTGTGCCCCGATCCCCAGGCCGCGGGTCAGTTCGAGCACTTCTTCCTCGAAACCGCGGTCGCGATAGGCCTGCCCGTAGCGGTTCCCTTGCGTCGGCAGCGCGTCGAGAAAGCGGCAGCTGGCGAGTTTGACCGTCTTCAAATTCATCTCGGCCGAGGTGCCGCCGATCACAATCGCCAGGTGATAGGGCGGGCACGCCGCCGTGCCGAGAGTGCGGAGTTTTTCGTCGAGGAATTTGACCAACGATTTCGGGTTCAACACCGCCTTGGTCTGTTGATAGAGGAAGCTCTTGTTCGCGGAACCGCCGCCCTTGGCGATGAACAGGAATTTATATTGGTCGCCAGGCTCGGCGTAGAGGTCGATCTGGGCGGGCAGGTTGTCGCCGGTGTTGACCTCCTCGTACATCGACAAAGGCGCTACCTGGCTGTAGCGCAGATTGGTTTCGGTGTAGGTGCGGCAAATGCCGGCCGACAGCGCGGCCGCGTCGTCGCCCCCGGTCCAGACCTGCTGCCCCTTCTTGCCCATGACGATTGCGGTGCCGGTGTCCTGACACATCGGCAGGACCTTGCCGGCAGCGATATTGGCGTTCTTCAGCAGGTCGAAGGCGACGAACTTGTCATTCGCCGAGGCCTCCGGATCCTCGAGGATTGCGCGCAGCTGAGCGAGGTGACCCGGGCGCAGCAAGTGCGCACAATCGACGAAAGCGTCGCGGGCGAGCAGGGTCAACGCGGCCGGGTCTATCTTGACGACGCGCTGCCCCTCGAACATCCCTGTGGAGACGTGGTCGCCGGTCAGCTTGCAGTATGGCGCATCATCCGGCCCCAGGGGGAAGAGTTCGTGATAGGCGACATCGCTCATGCGTCGCTCCGCGCTGCAATTTTGCGCAGAATCATCCTTTCCGCGCCCGCGTCAAGCGAGCAGCGCCGGAGCTAGCGCTTGCGGAACTTATCGAGTGTGACGACTTCGGCCGCAGGCCGCGCCGGTTCCGCCGGCTCGGGCGGCGAGAGCTGTGCGGGAAGAGCAGTCACCTCGGCCGGCTGCGCCGCGGGGACCTCGAATTGGAGTCCGAAATTGACCGAGGGATCGGCAAAGATCGTCACCGCGGCGAACGGGATCCGGAGCCGCTCCGACCGGCTCTGAAAGCTGAGGTTGACCGAAAATGCGTCTTCGCCGACTTCGAGCGCCCGGAACTCGTGCTGCAGCACGATCGTCATCTCGTCCGGAAATTTGCCGAGCAGATAGCTCGGGATGCCGACCCCGGGGGCGCGAGTGCGAAACGTGACATAAAAGTGATGGTCGCCGGGCAACCCCTCGCGGGCGGTCCGCGCCAGCGCTTCGCGCATGACGCCGCGCAGCGCGGTCTCGACCATCTTGGGGTAATCGAAGAGGTCCTGGGCCATTTTCCGGCGGCTCGTTTATTCGCAAGGGAGACATCGCGAGGCGAGTGAGGGGCTTCTGTTGCCCGGTGCCCCTCGGACCGCGATTTGCTCAAGGCTTTTACCCCGCTAGGGGTTAGGCCGCGAGCGCCTCCTGTGCGAAGTTGTCGTTCGCAGCTAGATTATGACCCGATAACGGTGGTATCATGCCGGGCGACGGATCTTGCCTTTACCACGCGCGTCGAGCCTAGTTCGCCCCCATGGACCGCCGGCCAGGCCGGCGGGGAAATTGGTGGAGGCGCCGGGTACTGCCCCCGGGTCCGCAACGCTTATTTCACAAGCCGTGTATCGCCATAGTCGGTTACCCGACCAGTAGATATAGGCTCGCCGCCCGCCGACGCAATCCTGCCGGAGCGCCGCGAGGCAAACCTGAAAATTGCTGTATTGTCATGGTATCGTGCTCCCAATTGAGAACCGAGAAATAATCATCCATCATATCCTGCGATGACGATCTATTCTCAGTGCCTGCAATTTGCTGTCTTGTTTAGTGTTGCCCGCTGTTCTGCTGGCTGTTCGTTGCTGTTATCCCACCACCACAATTGCCGGAAAAGCGAGGATTTCCGCGCCGAACGCCGAATCCCTGGCTGGTATTGTCGGGATTAACAGCGAGACAGCGGCGTAGGGCGGAAAAGCGCAGAGGTGGAGAAATCCCAATCGGCTGGATCGGCCGTGCGTCCTCGAGACGACCGCTTTCGCGGTCTCCTCAGGATGAGGAATTTCATTAATGCTATCAAAGACTTATCCTCATCCTGAGGAGCGCCCAACGGGCGCGTCTCGAAGGACGCGACCGTGCCGCGCCCTCGTACCAATTCGAGGGCGGGGCTAAGCCGACAGGGCCTCGTCGAGGTCGCGGATCAGGTCTTCGGTGCTTTCGAGGCCGATCGAGAGGCGGATCACGTCGGGGCCTGCGCCGGCCGCCAGGCGCTGCTCGTCGGTCAGCTGGCGGTGGGTCGTCGAGGCGGGGTGCAGGATCAGGCTGCGGGTGTCGCCGATATTTGCCAGGTGCGAGAACAGCTGGACGTTTTCGACGAGCTTGATTCCCGCCTCGTAGCCGCCCTTGACCCCGAAGGTGAAGACCGCTCCGGCGCCTCTCGGCAGGTATTTCCGGGCCAGGTCGTGGAACGGGCTCTCCTTCAGCCCGGCGTAGGAAACCCAGGCAACACGCGGATGACCGGTCAGGAACTCGGCGACCCGCAGGGCATTGGCGACATGGCGCTCCATGCGCAGATGGAGCGTTTCGATGCCGGTGATCGTCAAAAACGCGTTCATCGGCGACAAGGTCGGGCCGAAATCCCGCAAGGCCACCGCCCGCGCCTTGGTCGTGAACGCGAAATCCCCGAAATTCTCGTAGAATTTGAGCCCGTGATAGGCGGGCTCGGGCTCGGTCAAGGACGGAAAACGGCCGCCCTGCGCCCAGTCGAAGCGGCCGGACTCGACGACGATGCCGCCAAGCGCATGACCATGGCCGCTCAAGAACTTGGTCGTCGAATGGCAGACGATGTCGGCGCCCCAGGCGAAGGGTTCACAGAGATAGGGGGTGGCCAGGGTGTTGTCGACGATCAGCGGAATACCTGCCTCATGGGCGATCGCCGCCACGCGCTCGAGATCGACGACGATGCCGCCGGGATTGGCGAGGTTCTCGAGGAAGATTGCTTTGGTGCGCGGGGTCAGCGCCTTGCGGAAATTCTCCGGGTTGGTCGGGTCGACAAAATGGCACCTCCAGCCGAGCTTTTTGAACGAGAGCCCGAATTGAGTCAGCGAGCCGCCATAGAGATTACGCGAGGCGATGAACTCGTCTCCCGCTTCCATCAGCGTGAAGAAGATCAGGAACTGCGCGGCATGGCCCGAGGCGGCGGCAAGCGCGGCGCGGCCGCCTTCGAGGCTGGCGACCCGCTCTTCGAGGACCGCGACTGTGGGGTTGTTGAGGCGCGAATAGACGTAGCCGAAATTGTGCAGGTTAAATAGCGAGGCGGCATGGTCGACATCGTCAAAGACATAAGAGGTGGTCTGGTAGATCGGCGTCGAGCGGGCCCCGGTCACCGGGTCGGGCGCCGCGCCGGCATGGATCGCGCGCGTCTCGAACCCATAAGTCGTGTTGTGCGAGGGCGGCGCGGGCCGCTCTTTGCCGTGTCGGGCGATTGGCGGCTCGGGCGGCCGGTTTCGGATGATGCCGCTGTTTACCCCGCTCCAGGATAGTTCACCGCCGAGCCGGCCGAACTCGATCTTGGGGCACCGGTTCATGACAACCTCGATCCCGGCCTTTTCGGCGGTGGCTGCCGCTTCGTCGTTGCGAATGCCGAGCTGCATCCACACCACCTTGGCGCCGATCGCGATGGCATCGTCGACGATGGCGGGCGCATCACGGGCGGGACGGAAGACATCGACCATGTCGACCGGCTCACGGATGTCGCGCAACGATGCGTAAGCCGTTTCGCCGAGCAGCATTGTCCTGCGATGCCGGGGTTTACCGGGATCACCCGGTAGCCTTTGCCCTGCAGGTATTTCATGACGAAATAGCTCGGCCGGTTCCAGTTCGACGAAGCGCCGACCATCGCAATGGTCTTGACGCGCTTCAGGATCGAGCGGAGCTGCGCGTCGGAATAGGGAATGGGATCCAGGCTGCTCATGGCCGTCTCACAAATGCGCGCATGCCGAGCCGGATCTCCTCACCGGCGCGCCGCGCTCGATTGCGTCACAGGCGAGCCGTTGACCAGCTCCGGCCGGTATTCGAAATGCATCGTGTCGTAGTGGGACCACTTCCCGCCCCAGATGAAGCCGTGCCGCTCGAAGATTTCGATGATTTCCGTAGGTAAGGCATTGCGTGATGCGCCACGCGGCCAGAGCCAGTAATCGCTATATGCGGCATTGATGTCGATCGCCGCGCCCCAGGAATGCATGCTCGGCTCCCCGGTATCGGCCACGGTGCGGCAATTGTAGGTGCCCGAAGGCGGGAAGACATAGCGCTTTACCGAGGCGGGCAGCGCATCCAGCTCCGCGGAGACCGCGGCCAGGCTCGCGGCGACCCCGTTCACGGATGTTATCCGGACCGTGTGGCCCCAGCTCCGCGGGAGCCAATCCACAGGCGCCAGATGCGGGGTTACTTCGCCCCGCCAGCAATCGCCGTACATCTTATCAAAGAAGGCGCGGTTGCGGATCCTTCCGGGGTCGCCCTGCGGAATGAGGACGGCGGCGCTGACCCCCGCCGGGTAGGGCAGGCGAATTTGATCGAGGATCGAGCCGTGTCGCAGCATCTCCTCGAAGCTCTTGTGCGGCAGTGCGTCGGAGAGCGGCATCCTCGTGCCGTCCCGCCAAATGAGATCGGTAAAGTCGTAGCCGGCAAGCTGCTCGGGGTAGGCACGCATAAGCGCACCGAGCGCCGCCAAATCCGCCGCGCCCGCTGAGTTCGCAAATCCGGCGAGCAGAGAGGCCGCAAGAGCAAGGCCCCTCACCCTAGCCCTCTCCCGCAAGCGGGGCGAGAGTCGGGGTGAGGGGCAAATCGTCAGCCCTGCAGGTTCCAGCCGAGCCAGTCGCAGACCGCCCGGCCCATGACGAGTTCGAGGTCCCGGCCCTTGAGCCACGGCATCTCCTCGGTGAACATCGTCACGCACTCTTTCCACGAACACGGCATGCGGGTGATGTCCGTCCCCCAGAAAGTGCGCTCGGGCCCAAACGCCTCGACGATCTGCTGGGTGTATTTGTGGATGTTGCGGTAGGGATATGGCTGGCTCGAATTACCCGGCGCGCCGGTCGCCTTGACGGCGACATTGGGATGTTTGGCGAGCGCCAGCAATGCCGGCTGGTTACCGTGCGCGGCGTCGTCCTTGCCGTCGCGGACCCGCGCGTAGTGATCGATGATCAGCTTCAGTCCCGGATGACGCTCGGCAACCCGCCCGACCTGCGGCAGATAGTTCGACGCCATCAGCGCGATCGGGATCCCGGCCTTCTCGGCCGCCGGCCACAGCCAGTCCATCGTCCCGTCGGTCATCCAACTGGCCTGGTGCGGCTGGGTGAACGCGTAACGCAGCCCGAGCATGCCCGGCCGCTGCTTCCAGGTGTCGATCAGTGAGCGGTTTTCCGGCTTGTCGGGCGGGAAATTGCCGAGAATTCCGAAGCGGTTCGGGTATTTGGCCGCCGCCTCCTCGGATATCTTCGCGGAGTTCGGGTCCCAGCCCGGCGGGTGCAGCAGACAGGCACTGACGCCCGCGGCATCCATGTCGCGGACGCATTCTTCCGCGGTATAGGAATTGACTTGACGATGCGACGGATTGGTCGGCGGCCCGGCCGACCAGATGTGAACCTGTGCGTCGACGATCAGCATGGCGTCTCACTCCGTTGTATTGCCCAGCCGTCGGGTAGGCTTATTCGGCGGCCACGAGCAGCGGCGGCTGTTTGAGGTAGCTCTCGGCGAGCTGTCTCCCGGTAGCGCGCATCAGCTGCTTGTCGAGCGCTGGGGTCCGCGCCGGCGGGACGCGCACCACTGTGTCGTTGCAATAGGTCGGAATCACCGCGCCGTCGTCCCGAAACAACCCTTCGGGGTCGCAGCCGGCTTTGACGGCCCGGATGCCGCGCCGGATCTGGTTGCGGAACATGCTGATGCCGCGGTCGGTGGTGGCGAGATGTTCGAGACCATGGACGGCGACGGGGCGTTGCGAGACCTGGGCTTCGAAATCGCCGGGATGCCGCTGGCTTTCCTCGTAGGTCTCCATGCCGAGCTGGCCAGGCAGCATGATGCTCCGGTCGGCCCACCAATCGGGCGTGACGATGCCCTCGGTTTCGCTGACGTGGCGAAGTTCGATCTGCATCGTGTTGGTGTCGTCCAGCGGCACGATCCACCGGCTCATCATCGGTCCGCTGAACGGGTGCTCATGCTGGCCGGTCTCCCAGATCGGCGCGACCTGCTGGAGGTTGGGCAGCACGTTCTCGACCGATCGCGACCAGATGTTGTCGCCGACCCTGCGGGTCGCAATGTAGATGATCCCGACCGGGGTCTCGGCGAAATCCAGCTCGGGAAGTACCCCGAACTCATCGGTGAACACCGCGCCGCTGACGATCGTGTGGAGGAACGCGGTATGCACCGCATCCATCGTGTTTTCGAGAATCTGCAGCCAGTTGCACGGATAGAAATACTTCTGGCCGGGCATCACGCGAAAGCCAGGCCGGACAAAGCTGTCATAGGTCGGAAACGCCGGCTGCTGCTCGGGCGGACCGAGATAGGCGAACACGATGCCGTGCGCCTCGTGGATCGGATAGGCGCCGTGGAACAGCCGATCTTTCAAGGTGCTGTTGGCTGGCTCTCCGGGAGTCTCGAGGATTGTCCCGTCCACGTCGAACAGCCAGCCGTGATAACAGCAGCGGATCCCCTTGTCGCCGACCAGCCCAAACTCCAGTGACGTGCCGCGATGCGGGCAGTGCAATTCCAACAGGCCGACCGCGCCGCCGCGGTCGCGGAAGGCGACCAGTTCCTCGCCGAGGATTTTAACCCGGAGCGGCAGGTCCTTTATGTCGTCGGAGTAGCAGATCGGCTGCCAGAAGCGGCGCATATATTCGCCGCACGGCGTGTCCGGGGCGACGTGGGTGAGCTCGGTGTCCTCGCTTGGCACTTGGCGATGGTGATAGCCGCTGTAACGCGCCTTGAGAAACGGGGCCCTGGTTGCCATCGAAAGCCTCCTTTAGGATTGCTCTGGACGAACGTTTTTTGTTCTTCCTGCTCTCCCGCCAAAAACCCAACGGCGAGCGGAATGTCAAGAGAGGGCCCGACGGCACGGCCCTCCGTGGGCCTTTGGGGGCGGGGCTTACCGCTGCATGCCCTCGGCGCCGGCGGGCACGTCGTAGAAGGCCAGGGTCATGGACACGCTGGTGTAGAAGCCCATCAGGCAGATCACGTCGGTAATGCCCTCATGGCCGAGCGCCTCGACCGCCCGGTCGAAGAGGCCCTTGGAGACCCAGCGCGAATTCGTGAGGCAGGTCGCCATCTCGTAGATGACCTGTTCGCGCTTGTCATCGAACGAGGTCGGCAGGCCGGACAACATCGCCTCGACCTTGTCGGCCGGCAGACCGGCCGCCTTCGCGGCGCGCTCGTGCGCGTTGGTCGGGTAGGCCGAATGCCACTTGCTGTTGATAATGACGACGGCGATTTCGCGCTCACGCTCGCTCAGTGAGTAGCCAGTGCGGAAATAGGCGCCGAGCGGCCCCATCACCTTCACCAGCTTGGGGTTGTGGACATAGATCTTGTTCGGGCCCGGCAAGCGGCCGCGCGTCTCCAGCAGAGAGCGGTAGCCCTCCTGCTGCTCCGGGGTCATCTGCTCATACGGGATCTCGGCATAACGGCCGAAGGTCGGTGTTTCGGGCATAAGGCAAGTCCTCCTCATTGTCGGCAACAAATGGCCGGGTCGAAACCCGGCCATTCCTTGTCGGATGTTGCGAACCGATCGGCTCGGCTATTTCTGGTCGGGCTGCAGCATCAGCCGATCGACCCGGCCGCCCTCGATCAGATGCGTTTGCAGGATCTCATCGACATCTTCAGTGCTGTCATAGTGGTACCAGACGCCCTCGGGATAGATCACCATGTTGGGGCCGAGCTCGCACCGGTCGAGGCAGCCGGAGGCATTCACCCGGATGTTCTCGATGCCGAGCGCCTTTGCCTTCTCGCGCACATAGGCGCGCAACTTCTCACTGCCCCCGGCGCTGCAGCAGCCGCGCGGGTGTCCTTCGGGGCGCACATTCGTGCAGCAGAATATGTGGCGATCGTAAAAGAGCGGCGGATCCGCCGGCGCACTTGGCATTCGGGCTCTCCATGTTGTTGTAGTGGCGGAGCGAATGTCGCGAGCCGCCGTTCGGACGTAAGGTGGGAAGCCTAACGCCTCCGGCCACCCGCGGCAACGCTGCTATGACATCACAGGGAGTTATCATGGACCGCAACCGCCTCGGCGAGGAAACAAGCCCCTATCTCCTTCAGCACAAGGACAACCCGGTGCACTGGCAGCCTTGGGGCACGGAGACCCTCGCCGCCGCCAAGGCGGAAGACAAGCCAATCCTGCTGTCGATCGGCTATGCCGCCTGCCATTGGTGCCATGTGATGGCGCATGAGAGCTTCGAGGATCCGCAGATCGCCGCGCGGATGAACGAGCTGTTCGTGAACATCAAGGTGGACCGCGAGGAACGGCCAGACCTCGACGCGATTTACCAGCACGCGCTGGCGCTGATGGGCGAACAGGGCGGCTGGCCGTTGACGATGTTCCTGACCTTCGACGGCGAACCGTTCTGGGGCGGGACCTACTTCCCGCCGGCGCAGCGTTGGGGCCGGCCCGGTTTTCCGCAAGTCCTGGAGGCGATGAGCAACGCCTATGTGCAGAAGCGCGACGACGTCGCAAAGAACGTCGTCGCATTGCGCGAGGCATTGCAGAGGCTCGGCCATCCGGAGCGTGGCGGCGCAATCGGCCGGGAACTGCTCGACCGAGTCGCCGAACGCTTGTTGCGCGAGACCGACCAGCTACACGGCGGGATCGGCAGCGCGCCAAAATTCCCGCAGACCGGAGTCCTTGAACTCTTGTGGCGGGCCTGGAAGCGCACCGGCCAGACACCCTATCGCGATGCCGTAGTGAAGGCACTCGACGCGATGTGCCAGGGCGGCATTTACGATCATCTCGGCGGCGGGTTCGCCCGCTACTCGACCGATGCGCACTGGCTCGTCCCGCATTTCGAGAAGATGCTCTACGACAATGCCGAACTCGTCGATCTGCTGACCTTGGTCTGGCAGGAGACCAAGAACCCGCTCTATCGAGATCGGGTCGACGAGACGCTAGGGTGGGTGAGCCGCGAGATGGTGACCGCCGAAGGTGGGTTCGCGAGCAGCCTCGATGCCGACAGCGAGCATGAGGAAGGCAAGTTTTACGTCTGGTCCGAGGCCGAGATGGACCAGGTCCTTGGCGAACGTGCCACCCTGTTCAAGCGCTTTTACGACGTGACCCCGGAAGGCAATTGGGAAGAGAAAAACATTCTCAACCGCTCTAAGGCACCCGAACGAGCAGATGAGCAGACTGAGCGCGAGCTGGCATCTTGCCGGGCTCTGTTGTTGCGGGCGCGCGAGCATCGGGTGCGGCCGGGATGGGATGACAAGGTCCTTGCCGATTGGAACGGGTTGATGATTTCCGCGATGGCGAACGCCGCCGTCGTCTTCCAGCGTCCGGAGTGGATCGACGCCGCTCGTCGTGCCTTCGATTTCATTCTCCGTGAGATGACGCTTGCCGATGGTCGGCTGCTGCACAGCTGGCGGGGCGGCCGCGCCCGGCATCCGGCCAATGTCGACGATTATGCCAATCTCTGCCGTGCGGCGCTTGCGCTGCGCGAAGCAACCGCCGACGAAAGGCCCCTGTCGCAAACCCGCGATTGGATCGCCGTCCTTGATCGGTATTATTGGGACGAGGCGGGGGGCGGCTATTTCTTTGCCGCCGAGGACACCGAGGGACTGATTGCGCGCGCCAAAACCGCCGCTGATTCTGCCGTCCCCGCCGGCAACGGCACTCTGGTCGGGGTACTGGCCCAGCTCGCGATCCTGACCGGCGAAGAAGACTATCGCTGCCGCGCCGAGGCGATCGTCGAGACCTTTTCGGGCGAAGCTGCGCGCAACTTCTTTCCGCTCGCAACCTTGTTCAACAATGTAGAACTGCTGGAGAAACCGTTGCAGATCGTAATAGTTGGAGAACGCCAGGACCCCTTGTTTCAGGCGCTGCAGCGTGCGGTCTACAACGTCTCTCTGCCCAATCGAATAGTCCTTACCCTCCCGCCGGAGGCATCGCTTCCCGTCGACCATCCGGCATACGGCAAGGGTCTCGTCGATGGAAAGCCTGCTGTCTATGTCTGCGACGGCCCGGTCTGCTCACTCCCCATCACCGACGCGGAGAGTTTGCTCGAAAGTCTCGTCCGAGTGCGCTAGCGTCCCGCGCTCTCCAACACCGAGGAGAAGGTCATGGCGCATGCAATTCGTTTCGAGAAATCCGGGGGCCCAGATGTTCTGTCGTGGCAACAGGTGGAGGTCGGCAAACCCGGTCAGGGCCAGGTCCGCCTCCGCCATACTGCGGTCGGTCTCAATTACATCGACACCTATCACCGTAGCGGCCTCTATCAGATGCCGTTGCCGAGCGGGCTCGGCTCGGAGGCAGCGGGCGTCATCGAAGAAGTGGGACCCGGCGTTTCAGGTCTGAAGCCCGGCGACCGGGTCGCGTACGCCGGGGGCCCGATTGGCGCCTATTCCGACGAGCGGGTAATGCCGGCCGACCGCCTCGTCCCGGTACCCGGCGGCATCACCGACCAGCAGGCGGCAGCGATGATGCTGAAAGGCATGACCGCCTGGTATCTCGTCCGCCGCACTCATCCGGTAAAGCGCGGCCAAACGATCCTGATCCACGCCGCGGCGGGCGGAGTCGGCTTGATCGTCTGTCAGTGGGCAAAGCACCTCGGCGCCACCGTGACCGGCACCGTCGGCGACTCAGACAAAGCTGCACTCGCCAAACGGAACGGCTGCGACTACCCGATCCTCTACAAGAGCGAGGATTTTGTCGCCAAGGTGAACGAACTTACCCAGGGCAAGAAGCTGCCGGTTGTTTACAACTCGGTCGGCAAGGACACGTTCTACAAGTCGCTCGACTGCCTGGCGCCGCTCGGGCTGATGGTGTCATTCGGCCAGTCTTCAGGGGCGATCGGGCCTGTCGATCTCGGTATTCTCGCAGCGAAGGGCTCGCTCTTTTTGACGCGGCCGACTCTAAATACCTACACGGCGAGTCGAGAAGATCTATTGACGGCTGCTCGAGAGCTGTTCGAGGTCGTCCAGAGCGGAGCCGTGAAGATCGCGGTCAACCAAACGTATCCACTACGCGACGCCGCCCGCGCACATCGTGACCTCGAAGGCCGTAAGACGACCGGGCAAACCGTACTGACGGTTTAGCGCTTAACCCATAGAGATTGCTTCGTCGCTGCGCTCCTCGCAATGACTGCGTCGTCATTGCGAGCGCAGCGACGCAATCCCGGTCCTACGCTCAAGTATTCATTGCGTCAAAGAACTCGGCGTTGCTCTTCAATTCCTTGAGCTTGTTGATCAGGAACTCGAGACCGTCGACGGTGCCCATCGGGGTCAAGACGCGGCGCAATACCCACATTTTCGACAGGACGCCGCGATCGACCAGCAATTCCTCCTTGCGGGTGCCGGATTTGGTGATGTCGATCGATGGGAAGGTGCGCTTGTCGGCGACCTTGCGGTCGAGGATGATTTCCGAATTGCCGGTGCCTTTGAACTCTTCGAAGATCACCTCGTCCATCCGCGAGCCGGTGTCGATCAGCGCCGTTGCGATGATCGTCAGCGAACCGCCTTCCTCTATGTTCCGGGCAGCGCCGAAAAACCGTTTCGGCCGCTGCAGCGCGTTGGCGTCGACGCCGCCGGTCAGCACTTTTCCGGAAGAGGGGACGACCGTGTTGTAGGCGCGCGCAAGGCGGGTGATCGAATCGAGCAGGATCACGACGTCCCGCTTGTGCTCGACGAGCCGCTTCGCCTTCTCGATAACCATCTCGGCTATCTGGACATGGCGTTGGGCCGGCTCGTCGAAGGTCGAGCTGATGACCTCGCCTCGCACCGAGCGGGCCATGTCGGTCACCTCCTCGGGCCGTTCGTCGATCAGCAGCACGATCAGGTAGACCTCGGGATGGTTGGCCATGATCGCATGCGCGATGTTCTGCAGCATCACCGTCTTGCCGGCGCGCGGCGGAGATACGATCAAGGCCCGTTGACCCTTGCCGAGCGGCGTGATCAGGTCGATGACCCGCGTTGTCAGATCCTTTCGCGTCGGGTCGTCGAATTCCAACCCGAGCTTCTCCTCGGGATAGAGCGGCGTCAGATTGTCGAAGTTGATGCGCTGGCGCAGGCGGTCGGGTTCGTCAAAGTTGATTGCGTTCACCTTGAGGAGAGCAAAATAGCGCTCGCCGTCGCGCGGTGAACGGATCTGGCCTTCGACAGTATCGCCGGTCCGCAGGCCAAAGCGTCGGACCTGACTCGGGCTGACATAAATGTCGTCCGGCCCAGGCAGGTAGTTGGCTTCCGGAGACCGCAGGAATCCGAAGCCGTCCGACAGCACTTCGAGCACGCCGTCACCGGAAATCGGCACGTCGTTTTCGGCTAGCTGCTTGAGAATCGCGAACAGCATGTCCTGCTTGCGCAGCGAGGACGCGTTCTCGATTTCCAGCTCTTCAGCAAAAGCGAGGAGCTCTGCCGGGGTTTTACGTTTTAATTCCTGTAAATTCATGGGTTCGTGTCAAGGTGAGGACCTGGGCGCCTGTCGGGGCGGACCTCCCGCTGAGAACGCTTCGAGCAGGGTCTTAGGTTCAGCCGAGAAGGGAAGGGATTAGCAGAAAGAACCGGATTACCGGCTCGGCAATCCCTCTATGCGTTTGAGATAAGCCGGTCAAATGCGATTACAAGATCTCTGCCCATCAGAGAACGCAGCGAAAAACCAGGGTTAGAACGGCTTAACGACGACGAGCACAACGATCGCGATCAGCGCCAAGGTGGGCAGCTCATTGACCAGGCGGAAAAACCGTGTCGAGTGGCGATTTTGGTCCACCGAAAACTTACCGCGCCAGCAAGCGAGCGCGAAATGAAACACGGTCAATCCCACAACGAGAGCAAGTTTAATCCAAATCCAACCCATCCGCCAGTCGACTACCCCCGGTATTTCTGCGAGCAAGAGCCCGAAGCACCATGTAGCAAGCATTGCGGGTGTCATAATGCCGCGTAACAGGCGGCGTTCCATAACCTTGAAGGTCGCCGAGAGGTCCGATTCGACCGGTGCCATCGAGTGATAGACATAGAGACGCGGCAAATAGAGTAGGCCGGCCATCCAGGCGACCATGCTCACGATGTGGAGTGACTTTATCCAGGGATAAGCTGCGGAAAGCCACCCAATCAAGCGGCCAGTCCGGACATGGCGCAACGAGCAAAATCGGAAGCACAGCCGCCGACCCGATCCTCGCTGCAAGCACGGCGGACGAGCATGGCGAGCGATCGGATGAAGCCCGGCTCAGTCCCGACTGTCGGAACCCGATGATACGCCGGCACGCCCGAGGTCGCAGCCAGATCGCGGTAATCGAGGTCCAGCTCGACCAGGGTTTCGGAGTGCTCGGAAACAAAAGAGATCGGCGCCACGACGAGGGGGACCCTCTCCTTACCCGCGCGGCGAATCTCCTCGTCGGTTGCCGGACCGATCCACTCCAGCGGACCGACACGACTTTGATAGCAGACCGTCCAATCAACGCCCGGCCGGTTCAACGCAGCGATCACGGCCGCGGCGGTTGTCTCGACCTGGTTGGGGTAGGGGTCACCGGCCTGCACGATCCTTTTCGGCAAGCCGTGGGCGGTGAGCAGCAGACGAGGAGGTTTTTCGTGATCGGCAGCCGCATCGAGCTCCGGTCGGATCAATCCGGCTATCGCTTCTATAAAACCCGCATCGGCGGGATAACAGCATACCACCCGCGTTGGACATTCGATCCTTTGGCGTGACGCCGAGACGCGCCATGCGGCGAGCGACGAAGCCGTCGTCGTCGTCGAGAATTGCGGATAAAGCGGCAGGCAAACCACTTCGTCCGCCGCCCATTCGGCGACCTCTCGCGCAGTCTGCTCGCTGGTGGGGTTCCAATAGCGCATAGCGACATAACACCGGTGCTGCGGCCCCAAAACCGATTCAAGCGCTGTCGCCTGCGCCTCGGTGTTAGCGAGCAGCGGCGACCCGCCGCCGAGTTTGCGATAGATCTCCTGCGCTACCCGGCGTCGACGCCATGCGATGATGCGCGCCAGCGGCAGCCGAGCGAGCGCAGGCAACCGCAGGATGGCGGGATCGCTGAAGAGGTTGAACAGAAAGGGCTGCACCGCTTCCGGCCGATCCGGACCTCCGAGGTTCATCAGCACGACCGCAGTACGCGCCATGTCAGGCGTCCATCGGTTCAGCCAGGAGCCGGGCGAGAGCCTGCACGTTTTCCGGAGGTGTCTCCGGCAACACTCCGTGGCCGAGGTTGAAGATGTACGGTCCCCGGCTGAGCATCTGGCGGAGCCCCCGTACCGCTTCTTCGAGCGCGGCCCCTCCGACGATCAGCAGGACAGGATCGAGGTTGCCCTGAACCGTCCCGTGCGGCTGCAAGCTGAGATGCGCATAATCTGGCGGCACTGAGGTGTCGATGCCGACCCCGTCGACCCCCGTTTCGCGAAGATAGCGCTCATGCAGCACGCCGGCACCGCGCGGAAAACCGATTACGGGATAATCGGCAAACCGCCGCTTCAGGACTGCTGCGATGCGACGGGTCGGTTCGATCACCCAACGCACGAACGCCGGTTCGGGCAGTACCCCGGCCCAGCTGTCGAACAGCTGCACGACTTCCGCGCCGGCCTCGATTTGGCCGGTAAGGTATTCGATCGTGGCTTCCGCAAGCAAATCGATCAGCGAGTCAAACGCCTCTGGGTCGCGATAAGCCCAGCTCTTGACCCGGCGAAAATCGCGGCTTCCGCCGCCTTCCACCATGTAGGTCGCTACCGTCCAGGGCGCACCGGCAAAACCGATCAGCGTCGTCCGAGGATCTAACGCGCCTCGGACCCGTCGAGCCGTTTCGAACACCGGGTCGAGCGATGAAGCGATGCGGCCGCAGTCGAGCCTTGCAACCCCTGCAGGGTCCTCGATGCGCTCCAATACCGGCCCTTCCCCCTCGCGGAAGGCCAGCTTCTGCCCGAGCGCGTAGGGCAACATCAGAATGTCTGAGAACAAGATGGCGCCATCCATGCCGTATCGTCGGATCGGCTGCAGTGTCAGTTCGGCGGCCAAGGCCGGGGTCAAACACAGCTCGACGAAGTCGTGTGCTCTGGCGCGAACCTCTCGGTACTCGGGCAAGTAGCGTCCGGCTTGCCGCATCAGCCACCATGGCGGCGACGAAAGCGCTTCGCCCGCCAGCGCGCGTAACAGAGGTTTTGCTGGCCCAGTCTGCATGGATGCGCCACCCTCCTTCCCTCACAATAAATTAGGTAAAAATAGTGGATAATTGAGGATCCCTGTGGATACCGGGGATTGAAAGTTGTCCTCGGGATGTTAACCGGGCTGCGAGCACTCGAATGCCCAGCGTAAGGGCCGTGTATAAGATTGTAGCCTTCCCTAGTGCCGAGGCAGAAGGTGGGGTGTGACATGAAAGAGAGGCGGGGATAATTACCACAATACGTTTGTCCTGTGCCCGATTTACCCAGGCTGGGAAAAGTTGATCGCGCCATGGCACAACATATGGTCGCGCGAAGGCAAACCGAGGAAAATCCGAAGATGGAACGCCGTTCGACCGAGTTTTCCCCGATTATTCTTAAATGACCCACACCGTGTCGGGATAAATTCGGGCGGCCTGCGGTGACCCGCTTTCATCTTCACCTCGTTTCCGATTCCACCGGAGAAACCGTGCATTCGGTGGCCCGGGCCTGCCTTGTGCAGTTCGACGACGCTCAGGCGGTCGAGCATGTCTGGAGCATGGTGCGCACCCGCGCCCAGATTGACCGGGTGATAGCCGGGGTTGAAGCCAATCCTGGGGTCGTTCTGTTCACGATGGTCAACGACACGCTTCGCCAATTGCTGCAGGAGGGTTGCCGCCGGTTACAGGTGCCGGCTATTCCGGTTCTCGATCCGGTCATCGGCGCGCTGGCTTCGTACCTTCATCGGAAGAGCCGTGGCGTGCCGGGTAAACAGCATCTGCTCGACAGCGAGTATTTTGCCCGCATCGACGCGATCACCTTTGCCCTCAATCATGATGATGGCCAATCGAGTTGGGGTCTCAACGATGCCGACGTCTGTCTCGTTGGCGTGTCTCGTACCTCGAAGACGCCGACTTGTCTCTATTTGGCCAACCGGGGCATCAAGGCAGCTAATGTGCCCTACGTACCGAGAGTGCCGTTGCCGCCGGAGCTGATCGAGGCCGAGCACCCGTTGATCGTCGGACTGACCAATGATCCCGAGCGGCTGATCCAGCTGCGCCGAAACAGGTTAGACCTGCTGCATCATGACGGCGCGACCGAGTATACGGATCTTGAGGCAGTCCGAGCCGAGGTGCGTGAAGCGCGGCGGATCTTCGCTCAAATGCATTGGCCGGTTATCGATGTGACACGCCGCTCGATCGAGGAGACGGCGGCATCGGTGATGAAATTGCTAGCCCGGCGTCATGGCATGAATGACTGATAGTTTGGTTCTCGCTTCCGCCAGCACCGTACGCGCGCGGCTGCTCGCTGCTGCGGGCGTCGATTTTCGGGTAGAATCGGCGGAGCTCGACGAAACTCTCCTCAAGCAGGCCTGCCGGGCAGAGGGGCGCGATGCGGCCGACTGTGCGCTCGCTCTTGCCGACGCGAAAGCGCGCCGAATTGCGCCGCGCTGTGGTCGAGCCGTTATTATCGGCGCCGACCAGCTTCTGGTCTGCGCCAAGGCATGGTTCGACAAGCCCGCGGATCTCGGGCAGGCCCGCACCCAACTTCAGGCTCTGCGCGGCCGGACCCACGAGCTTGTCACGGCAGTCTGCACTGTTCAGGACGGATCGCGATTATGGCATGCCGTGAGCACCCCGCGGCTGACGATGCGACATTTTACCGACGCCTTCGTCGATGACTATATTGCCGCCGAGGGAGCCGACATACTCGGCTCGGTCGGTGCTTACCGGCTCGAGGGCAGAGGGGTGCAGCTATTTGAACATATCGAAGGAGATTATTTCGCGATCCTTGGCCTGCCGCTCCTGGAGCTTCTCGGATTTTTGCGAACCAAGGGCATGATTCTAGCGTAACCGGGAATTTACCTTTCGAGCGGGGAGCACTTTGAGCGTGAGATATTGCCGATGAAAACCGCCGGCACGACCCGGCTGGCCGGTATCATGGGTTGGCCCGTCGCCCATTCCCGCTCACCGTTGCTGCATGGCTTCTGGCTTGACGAGACCGGGACCGATGGCGCCTACGTCCCATTGCCGGTGAGGCCAGAACACATTGAGCAGGCGCTGCGCGCGCTGCCTCTCTTGGGCTTTCGTGGCTGCAATCTGACGATACCGCATAAACAGGCGGCGCTGCAGATCGCTGACCGGGTCGAACCCTCGGCGCGTCGTATTGGTGCCGTTAATACGATTATCGTCGTGCCGGACGGCACACTCGAAGCGCGCAACACCGACGTCTTCGGATTTCGCGAGAACCTCCGAGAAGCGGTGCCGGATTGGAGGCCGGCGGCGGGTCCGGCGGTGATTCTGGGGGCGGGTGGCTCGGCGAGGGCGGTGGTGGCTGCGTTGACCGATGCCGGCGTGACCGAGATCCGGATCGTCAACCGCACGCTCTCTCGCGCTGAGACCGTGGCTCGGGACCTCGAGACGTCGGCGACGCGGATCACCGTCCATCCCTGGAGCGAGGTGAGCAATGTCCAGCGGCATGCCGGACTGCTCGTCAATACGACGAGCCTCGGCATGATAGGCGAACCACCTTTGGTAATTGATCTGTCCTTGCCGCCCACGGCCCCGGTCGTGGATATCGTATACGTGCCGCTCGAAACGGATCTGCTGACCGCCGCTCGTCGGCGGGGAAACCCCGTTGTCGATGGCCTCGGCATGTTGCTGCATCAGGGCCGACCCGGATTTGAAGCCTGGTTTGGCTCGCCGGTGCGGGTGACGCCGGAGCTGCGCGCGACGATTGTCGCGACCCTGGCGCCGCCTTGATTGTTCTCGGCCTCACCGGCTCGATCGGCATGGGCAAGAGCACCGCGGCGGCGATGCTGCGGCGCCTCGGAGTGCCGCTCTTTGATGCGGATCTGGCGGTTCACCGACTGCTGGCGCCGTCCGGGGCCGCCGTTCCGGCCGTTTCGGCCGCGTTTCCTGGTGTTGAAACGGGGGCCGGAGGGATCGATCGAGTGCTGCTCGGGCGACGGGTTTTTACTGATCCCGCGGAACTGAGGCGGCTTGAGGGAATTCTTCACCCTATGGTAGCCGCCGAAGAAAGACGGTTCCTTGCCCGGTCACGTGCCCGGCGGGAACCGCTTGCCGTGCTCGACATACCCTTGCTGTTTGAGACCGGCGCCCAGCGCCGGTGCGATTATGTGCTCGTCGTTTCGGCACCCGCCCTCGTGCAGCGCCAGCGCGTCATGCGGCGGCCGGGGATGACCGAGATTCGCCTAAACGCCGTTCTGCGAAAACAGATGTCGGATCATCGGAAGCGTCAACGCGCCGATTTCGTGGTGCCGACCGGGGCAGGCCGCAACCTGACCTTGCGCCGTTTGAGGTTGATCATCAGACTCCTCCGCAAAAGGGGAGAGGGTATTTGCGCGAAATCGTGCTCGACACCGAAACAACCGGTCTGGATCCAGCCGAAGGCCATCGCATCGTCGAGGTCGCGTGCATCGAGCTTGTCCACCACGTCCCGACCGGCCGCAAATTTCACCATTACGTCAATCCGGAACGCGACATGCCCGAAGAGGCTCTCGCGGTCCACGGCATCACCGCAGAGTTTCTAGCAAACCAAGCGCCCTTTGCCGCGATCGCAGACGAATTGCTGGCCTTCATTGGTTCGGACCGGCTGGTGATTCACAACTCCGAGTTTGACCTCTCGTTTCTGAATGCCGAACTGGCCCGCTTGGAACGAGATCCGATCAGCTGCGCTTTTGTCGACACTCTCGGGGTGGCGCGGGTGCGGTTTCCCGGGGCGCCGGCAAGCCTCGACGCCCTGTGCCGGCGTTTCGAGATCGACCTGTCGGACCGTGTCGAGCATGGTGCCGCGATCGATTGCAGATTGCTCGCTGAGGTCTATCTCGAATTGCTCGGTGGCCGGCAACCAGGTCTCGATTTCGCAATGCCAGCCGATGAGGTGGCCATATCCGAGAGAATCATGCGGCCGCCGCGTCCCCACTTGCCTTCGGCAGAGGAGGTGATCGCTCACCAAGCGATGCTGCGAATGATCACCGAGCCAATCTGGCTTATGGAAGGGTGAGCCTCACACCACCGGGTTGCCGGATGGAGCAGCGATTTGGACGTCGGCCTGCTGGCGCCGCAACAGCTCGGCGAAGTCGATCGGATTGATCATCAGAGGTGGAAAACCGCCGTCACGGGTCGCATTCGCAATAATTGCGCGGGCAAATGGAAAGACGATCCGAGGTGTCTCGACCAGAATCAGGGAAGCGAGCATCTCCTGCGGCGCGTTCCTGACCGTGACCACTGTCCCGTAAGCGAGCTCGACGAGAAACACCGGTTCGTTCTGAATGCGGGCCGTCGCATTGATGGTCAGGACGACTTCGAAAACCTCTGGTCCCAGATTTTGTGCTTTGACATCAACGTTGATGTCGACGGAAGGCTGCGTGGTCTGCTGGATCAAGCTCTGAGGCGCGCGAGGATTTTCGAACGACAAATCCTTGATGTACTGCGCGTTGACGATCAGCTGCTGCGCCCCGTCAGGCATTGCCGGCGGCATGTCGCCTTGGCCGTTGCCTCTCGACTCTTCCGCCATCACCGCCTCCCCAGGACCGCAGGCCGCTGCCCTAACACGGATCGGGAAGGCGCATCAACGGGTCGGCCCCGGCCCTAGCCTGCGTCGGACACAAAAAATAGCTCGGGCTCCCGGCCGGGTCGGATCGATCTGCACGAAGGCACCGTTCGGTACCTTCAGCCCGGTCAGCGCGCGGATAAAGCCCCAATGCGTGACCACTCCGATTTGCGACCATGGCTCACCGGCAATCCGTCGACGGAAGCTCTGGGATCGATGCAAGATCATCTCCTCGGTTTCCTCCGTCTGTGGCCACCGCGGATCTGGAAGATGATCGAATACCAGATCCGGCCACCAGGCGCGAAGCTCGGCTAAGGGCGAACCGATGTCGCGAATGAATGAGAAGCGTTCGGCAATCAGCGGCTCCGCCGTGATCGGAAGGCCGAGATGTTCGGCTATGATACCGGCGGTTTCCGAGTGCGCGCGTAAGGACTCGTGATGAGCCGCTGGAGATTAAGAGGAAGTAGAACCTGGGCTGCGGCTTGTGCTTGGCGGCGGCTCTGATCGTTTAAACGCTGGTCGCGGACGCCGGGGCCCCGGCGGCTGACGGAGAAGACCCGGTTGAATTCGGTTTGCCCATGGCGGATCAAAATCACTGGGTTTTCCTCAATTCCGAGGGGAGCCGAGGAAACCCCGAGCTCTTCGATCGGGGCCGCCAGCGCGGATAGGGAAGCCGCGTCTCCTGGCACGAACGCGCTTGCCGTGGTGCCATGCGCGCCCCATGTAGTCAAGATCCAGCCGAGGCCCGGAGCCCGGTATTTCTCTACGGCGGCAGGGCGCGGAAGGGAGATGGGCGACTTTCAGCAATACTTCGATATTATCCTGTTCGCGATGGTCGCCGGTTTTTTGGTGCTGCGCCTGCGCAGCGTGCTCGGGCGGCGGACCGGAAACGAACGGCGCCGGGAACTTTTTGTGCGGCGCCCGCGAGCCGCGCCGGAAAAGGGACCGCCTTTGATTGAACCCGGCCCGGCCGTCGCTGCTACGACGACAACTGCACCGCCAGCCGATGCGGTCGCGGAAGGATTGAACCTGATCCATCGCGCCGACCCGAGCTTCGACCCCTCTCAATTCCTCGAGGGCGCCCGCATCGCATTCGAGATGATTGTTACTGCGTTTGCGAACGCTGACAAAGCGGGGTTGCGGCCTTTGCTGAGTGACGACGTATTCCAGCAATTTGTTACCGCGATCGACGAGCGTACCGCTGCTAAGGAGACGCTGGAAACGCGAATTCTGCGGTTGGACAGCTTGGACATCGTCGAAACCGAACTGTTGGGACGCAACGCGCAGGTGACGGTTAAGCTGACTTCGCAGCAAATCAACGTGACGCGCGCGATGGACGGCAGCATCGTCGACGGCGACCCGGAGCACCCGACCGAGAAGACCGATTATTGGACCTTTGCGCGCGATAGCCGATCCGCCGATCCCAACTGGGTTCTCGTCGCCACAAGCAGCGGCTGAGTATCGGCCGCGGGCCAGTTGGTCCGGCCGTGCCGTTGCGGCCGTCCTCCTCGGTATTTCCGCGATTGCCCTTACGAATGATAGCGGACCGCGGCGCTTCAGCCTCGAGCTGGTTGGCTTCGACCGGTTATCGGGTTGGATGGAGGATCACATCGCGGCGGCGGTTCCAGTTTTCCTGAAATCCTGTGGTCGGTTCTTGACCCGGGCGGATGTGGCTCCGCTCGATTCAGTTGCGATGAGCATAGATTTCGGGCGGGTGGGAGATTGGCGGCCATTGTGTGAGACGGCGGCGGCGTTGCCGTCCGGGGACGATGCGGCCGCCCGGGAATTTTTCGAGAAGGGTTTTACTCCGTTTGCCGTGGCGGACTACGGCAACGCGGTGGGACTATTCACCGGATATTATGAGATCGAACTCAACGGCTCACGGCATCGGCATGGCCGCTATCAGACCCCACTCTACCGCAAGCCCCCAGGTGTCGGCCCCGAGCTGCCAACGCGCGCCGCGATCGAGGATGGGGCGCTTGCAAGGCGCGGGCTGGAACTCCTCTGGGTCGACGATCCGATTGACGCTTTCTTTCTGCAGATCCAGGGGTCGGGACGCGTCCGGCTGGGCGGGGGCGGCACCGTTCGGGTCGGCTACGACGGACAGAACGGCCATCCCTACATTCCGGTCGGGCGACTGCTGATCGAGCGTGGCGTGATCGCGCGAGACAAGCTGACGATGGCGGTGATCAGGTCGTGGATGAAGCAGAATCCGGAAGCTGGAGCCGCCCTGCGCCGCGAGGACCCGTCTTATGTCTTCTTTCGGGAAATCAAGGGCGATGGACCAATCGGGGCTGAAGGGGCCGCGTTGAGCGCAGAGCGGAGCATTGCGGTCGATCACGCGTTCGTAGCTCTCGGTATCCCGGTCTGGCTCGAAGCGGATGAGCGGTTCGCCGCGGCGGACAGTGTGCGTCGTCTGGTGGTCGCCCAGGATACCGGGGGTGCGATCAAGGGCCCTGTGCGCGGCGATGTCTTCTGGGGTACCGGAGATGCGGCGGGCAGCCGTGCTGGCGTCATGAACGCCAGCGGTAGGTATTACCTGTTGCTGCCGCGCGCCGTAGCACGCCGTCTCGCACCCGGCAGATTGGCTCGGCCGGATTGATTTGCCGATGGGATCGAGCCTAACTTTCGGCTTGCTTGTTCTGAGCCGATGACGGCGGGCCGAGTTGAATGCGTGTAGCGCTGTTCGTAACGTGTCTGGTCGATTTGTTCCGCCCGACAGTGGGCTTTGCGGCCGTCAAATTGCTCGAAGACGCGGGGTGCACGGTCGAGGTCCCGCGTCGACAGACCTGTTGCGGCCAGCCGGCTTACAACTCCGGTGACCGAGCCGATGCCAAGGCAATCGCCTTGCAGGTATTCGATGCCTTTGCCGGCTATGACTACGTCGTTGCCCCCTCGGGGTCTTGCGCCGGGATGCTGCGGGTACACTACCCGGAGCTCTTCGCCGACGATTCGGAGAACCTGCCGCGCGCGCGGGATCTCGCCGAGCGGAGTTGGGAGCTTGTTTCCTTCCTCGTCGATATCTGCGGCGTGCCGGCCGTCGCCGCGAAGTGGCAACGTCGAATTACCTACCACGACGCGTGCTCGGGTCTTCGCGAGCTCAGGGTCAAGCTCCAGCCCCGCCAGCTTCTCGCATCCGTTGCCGGTCTGAGGATCGAGGAACTACCGGGGGCGGAAGTGTGCTGCGGTTTTGGCGGCACCTTCTGCGTCAAATACCCGGAAATTTCCGACAAGATGGTGACCGACAAAGCGGCCGGCATCGCCGCAACCGGTGCCGAAGCGGTCTTGGCCGGAGATCTCGGCTGTCTGCTGAACATAGCGGGCAAACTCTACCGGCTAGGCCGGCAGATCGAAGTTCGCCACGTGGCGGAGGTTCTCGCCGGCATGAATGACCGAGTGCCGCCGATCGGCGCGCCGCGGTAACAGGGATGCTCGCGACCAGCCGCAATTTTGAGGCCGCAGCCAAGGCCGGTTTGGCTAACCAAAATTTGCAGCGCGCGCTGGGTCTGGCGCGAACCGGGTTTCCACTGCGGCGTCGCCTGGCTGTCGAGCGGCTGCCGGAGTTCGAGGCGCTGCGCGAAGCCGGCCGGTCGATCAAGGATCACACTCTCCAGCACCTTGACTTTTACCTCGAGCTGTACGAGGGCAGGGTCAAGGCCTCCGGCGGCAAGGTGCATTGGGCGCGCACCTCGGAGGAGGCCTGCGCAGCGGTGCTGCAGATCTGCCGCTCGGCGGGTGCCAAGCTCGTCGCGAAGGGCAAGTCGATGGTCGCCGAGGAGGTGGGGCTCAACGAAGTCCTCGAGGCGAACGGCATTACCCCGGTCGAGACCGATCTCGGCGAATACATCATCCAGCTGAGGCATGAGCCGCCCAGCCATATCATCGCACCGGCGATCCATCTGGTTAAGGAACAGGTGGCCGAGACATTCCGGGCCGAGCATCGCTCGCTCGACCCGGACCGGTTGTTGGCCGAGCCGCGCCAGATGTGTGACGAGGCGCGTTCGCTGCTGCGCCCGCGTTTCCTCGCTGCCGATGTCGGCATCACCGGCGCCAATTTTCTTATCGCGGAGACCGGTTCGAGCATCATTGTGACCAATGAGGGCAACGGCGATCTGACGCAGACCCTGCCGCGGATCCATATCGTCATTACCAGTATCGAAAAGCTGGTCCCGACATTCGAGGATGCCGCGACGCTACTGCGTTTGTTGGCGCGCTCGGCAACCGGTCAGGAATTCTCGAGCTACACGACGATTTCGACCGGGCCGCGCCGGGCGGGTGATCTCGACGGTCCGGAGCAATATCATGTGATTCTGCTCGACAACGGCCGCAGCGCGATGATCGGAACAGAGTTCCAGGACATGCTGCGCTGCATCCGCTGTTCGGCATGCATCAACCACTGTCCGGTCTACGCAGCAGTGGGCGGCCATGCCTATGGCTGGGTCTATCCCGGGCCGATGGGCGCGGTATTGACGCCGAGCCTGATCGGCATCGAGGAAGCCGGACATCTGCCAAATGCCTCGACGTTTTGCGGGCGCTGCGAGAGCGTATGCCCGGTGAAGATCCCGTTGCCCAAGATGATGCGGCATTGGCGCGAGCGCGAATACGCCAAAAAGCTGAGCCCGCTGGCCTACCGCAGTGGCCTTACGGCGTGGGCATGGGTCGCGCGCCGCCCGGCGCTGTATCACTCGCTTACCGAGATAGCCAGCCGGGCGCTCGGCTGGGCCGGCGGCCGGCGCGGCCGCTTCCGCACTCTGCCGCTGGCCGCAGGTTGGACCGGGGTGCGCGATATGCCGGCGCCGGAGGGCCGCAGCTTTCACCAGCTTTGGGTGCGCCGGCAGAAGAGTGGATCCGACAAGTGAGCGAGGCCCGCGAAAGGATTCTTGCCGACATTCGGAACTCGCTAGGTCGCGGCCAACTCGATGGTAATCGGGAGGCGGAATTGCGCGCCCGCGTCGCGGCGCGCCGCCGAAATCCGGTGCCCGCCCGCGCGACGGCGCTCGACGAGCGGTCGCGGGTCGATTTGTTCGTCGCCATGGCGGAGGAGGTGCAGTCGACGGTAGCGAGGGTAAGTTCACTTACAGCGGTGCCGGAGGCGGTCGCGCGCTATCTCGCCACAGAGAACCTTCCGGCTGAACTCGTCATGGCTCCCGACCCGAGCCTCGACGAGATCCCATGGAACGCATGGCCCTTGCTGCAGATCCGCCGCGGCCGGGCCGCGGCGGAAGATCGGGTCAGCCTCACGCCCTGTCATGCCGCGGTTGCTGAGACCGGCACTTTGATGCTGATTTCCGGAGCACAGACCCCAACGACGCTCAATTTCCTGCCGGAGACCCATATCGTGGTGGTTCGCCGCGACCAAGTGGTCGCGACCTACGAGGATGCCTGGGACCGCCTTCGAGCCGGCAAAACAACGGAAGTGATCCCGCGGGCCGTCAACTTCGTCACTGGTCCGTCGCGCACGGCGGACATCGAGCAGCACATCGAACTGGGTGCGCATGGGCCCAGGCGTCTCCATATCGTTCTCGTCGAGGATGGTCAGGCGGCGACAAGTGAAGGGAACGAGCAACACAGCGGGCACGCGGGGTGATCATGGCCTCTGGCAAGAAGCGGTTCGCGACGTTCGGCCGTTGCGCGGTGCCAGGCCGGCCAATTCGGAAGGGTCGCGGCGCGAGCCGGACGTCGCTTCGGCGAGAGTTGAGCGACCCCGTGCGACCGCCTCGCGCATGCCGCCCCTCGATCGATTTGCCGGGATCGACCGCGCCAACGCCGAACGGCTAAAGCGCGGTCTGCACAGGATAGATGCACGCCTCGATCTGCACGGAATGACTCAAGCCGAGGCGCACGCGGCCCTCTCTGTCTTCATCGCGGCGTCGCGGGCCGCGGGAGGGCGTTGCGTGCTCGTGATCACCGGGCGGGGACTCGGCCAGAGCGGGCCGGGCGTCCTCAAGAGTTCGGTTCCGCGCTGGCTCGAGGAACCGGAGCTGCGGTGGCAAATCCTCGCTATCGCTCCGGCGCAGCCGCACCACGGAGGTGCCGGCGCCACCTATCTGCTGCTGCGCCGCCGCTGAACCAAAACGAGACGATTAGTCGCATTTCAGGCGTGAACGGCAAGAATGCCGCGGCATTTTTCTTGCGGGGATCTGTCGGTACCGTCACAAGACCACGTAGCTCCCACCTCATGAATTGCCAATGGCCGACAACAGCGAGCTCCTACCCTACATCAACCGCCTGAAAACGGCGCGCGTGCTGTGCATCGGCGACGTAATGCTCGATCACTACGTTTATGGCCAAGTCGAGCGAGTGTCGCCCGAAGCACCGATCCCGGTCTTGTGGATCGAACGCGAAACGAAAACGTTGGGCGGCGCGGGAAACGTGCTGCGCAATCTGCGGGCGCTCGGAGCAGCCGCATCGTTCATCTCGGTTGTCGGCAACGACGAAGCCGGCCGCGAGATCGGGCGGTTGATAGAAGCGCAGGACGGCGCCGAGGCGCATGTCCTCGTCCAGCCGCAGCGCACGACCACGGTCAAGACGCGCTACATCGCGGGCAATCAGCAACTCCTGCGGGCCGACCGCGAAAGCGCGATCCCGCTCGATCCGTATATCCGCGAAGACATGTTGCGGCTGGCGCGCGAGCTTGTGGCCGACCATTCGGTCGTCGTCATTGCGGATTACGCCAAGGGCGTCCTGACCGAAGGGGTGGCGCTCGAGATCATCCGTGCGGCGCGCGAGGCCGGCGCCCGTGTGATCGTCGACCCGAAAGGCGGCGATCCGATCCGATATCGCGGCGCCGATCTGGTTAAGCCGAACCGGCGCGAACTCGCCCACGCCACGGGGATGCCCGTGGCGACCGACGACGAGATCGTTGCGGCCTCCCGCTCTCTGATCGAGCGTTGCGGCTTCAATGCGGTTCTGACATCGCTCGGCGCGGAAGGGTCAGTGCTGATTTCGGCCGACGGCGCGGTCGATATCCAACGCGCAGAAGTCCGCGAGGTCTTCGATGTCTCCGGCGCCGGCGATACGGTCGTAGCGACAGTCGCCGCGGCGCTCGCGGTCGGCGTCGGCGTCACCGATGCGGCGCGCCTCGGAAATGTCGCAGCAGGCATTGTCGTGGGCAAGATCGGCACCGCAGTGGTGTACGAGAGCGAGCTCACCGCCGCTCTAAATGGCCGGGATCTGCACGCCGCGGACAAGGTCGTGCCGCGCTCGCACGCGCTCGATTTGGTGGCGCGCTGGCGCCGCCACGGGCTCAAGATCGGCTTTACCAACGGCTGCTTCGATTTGCTGCACCCCGGACACGTCGCCTTGCTGGGGCAAGCCAAGGCGGCATGCGATCGGCTCATCGTCGGGCTCAACAGTGACGCGTCGACAGCACGGCTCAAAGGTCCGCGACGTCCGATCCAAAGCGAAACCGAGCGTGCGGCTGTCCTGGCCTCGCTCGCGGCGGTCGACCTGATCGTGGTCTTCGAGGAGGATACGCCTATGGAGCTGATCCGGGACATCCGTCCGCAGCTTCTCGTCAAAGGCGACGATTATCGCCTCGACGAGGTCGTCGGAGCCGACTTCGTCAGGCATGCAGGTGGCCAAGTGCTTCTCGCCGAAGTCGTGCCGGGTTACAGCACGACGGCGACGATCGCGCGCCTCGCCAGCTGAAACGCCGTAGCGCCCATAGCCGTCCGAGCGAGTCATTCCGATCAACTGCTCCGCGAGTGCGCCCACAACATTAGTCCAATCGCCGGGTTGATTTAGCAAAACAGGCGTATCGTCGGATACCAACGCCCCCACACCCTTGTATCTCAGGATACCCCTGGTTTTGCGCCAACAGCCCGAGCATATGAAGGCTCTGATCGTAGTTCGGATCCATCGAAAGAATGATTTCAGGATCGACGGCAGCTGAGCGCCGCGGCGAACATCAGATTCCCCCCAAACGTGCCGCTTCGGGGTCGAGAAGGCGGCGCAGCCGCGTCGCCGCGATGCGGGCGAAGCGCATCGTCAGGGCGCGGCGCCGGCCGGCATCGAGCCTTGTTGTGCTGCCGTCGCGGAGCACGGTCGCGCCGAACGAATCCGCCACCATCAGGCCACATTCATCAGGGATGAGCGGTCGCGGAAAGTCATTTGGCACGGCGAAATAAAGGCGATCCGAGAAGTCACGGTAGGCACTCCACTTGCGGTCGGCACGGAAATCGGCCACGGAGCTCTTGATCTCGACGATGACGAGTTCGCCCGTCTTGCCGAGAGCGAGAATGTCGGCGCGCCGGCCATTGGCGAGCGGGAATTCCACTAGGCTCACATAACCGAGCTGCTCCAGGGTGCGGCAGACGCCGCGTGCCAGAAGGGCGGCGCCGGTCGGCTCGACAGCGGATGCAGACATGACGAGCCGGGGATCATAAGGCGTATCATCAGACAGGGCGAGATCGACGGAGGTGATGATGGCGGTGGTGACCAAGCGGGGGTTCCTGCGTCAGGCCTGGGCCCTTGCGTGGCCGTATTGGAATTCCGACGAGAAATGGACGGCGCGCGGGCTGTTGCTCGCCGTCATCGCGCTGAACCTGATCACCGTCGGCCTCAATGTCCGTCTCAACGCCTGGAACAACGACTTCTACGATGCCCTTCAGCAGTACAACTGGCCGGAGTTCTGGCGCCAGTTCGCAATTTTCGGGATCATCGCCTTCTTGCTGATCGTCGTTGCGGTCTATTCGCTCTATCTGCGGCAAATACTGCACATCCGGTGGCGCCGCTGGCTGACCGATCGCTTTCTGCGCAACTGGCTGGAAAACCAAGCTTATTACCGGATGCAACTGGACCACACGACGACCGATAATCCGGATCAACGAATTTCCGATGATCTCGACCGGTTCGCGACGATAACGCTGGGGCTATCACTTGGACTGTTGAGTTCCTTTGTGACCCTCGCCTCGTTCGTCATGATTCTCTGGACTCTGTCCGGTGCGCTGACGATCCCTCTCGGCGGGGGTATCTTCATCGAAATCCCGGGTTACATGGTCTTCGCCGCGTTGATCTACGCGATCGCCGGCACCTTGCTGACACGATGGATCGGCAACCCGTTGGTCCGGCTTAGCTTCGACCAGCAGCGTTACGAGGCGGATTTCCGCTTCAGCATGGTCAGGCTACGCGAGAACGCCGAGAACGTCGCCTTCTACGGAGGAGAAGCGCGCGAGTTGGACACGTTCAAGACCCGCTTTGCGCGGATCGTGGCGAATTGGTGGGGGATCATCATCCGTCGCAAGAAGCTGACCTGGTTCACCACCGGCTACTCCCAACTTGCGATCATCTTTCCGTTCGTCGTCGCGGCCCCGAGATATTTCAACAAGACGATCCAGCTCGGCGGGCTGATGCAGATTTCTTCGGCCTTCAACCAAGTTCAGGACTCGCTGTCTTTCATCATCACGTCATACACCGAAATCGCCGAATATCAGGCGGTCGTGCAGCGGCTTTCCGGGTTTCGCGAGCGGATGGAGGGGATCGCCGCCGAAACCAGCGCGCCGCACCCGATCGAACTCGAGCGCCGCGGCGCCGGTGTCGAAGTCGACACGCTCGATCTCAACCTGCCGGATGGCCAGTTATTGCGGCCGAACATTTCGCTGGCGGCCGGCCGCGGAGAATTGCTTTTGATCACCGGTGCTTCCGGGCTCGGCAAGAGTACGTTGCTGCGCGCCATCGCCGGCCTTTGGCCGTTTGGGCGGGGGCGCATCCGGGTGGGCGATGGGCGATGCCTGTTTCTGCCGCAGCGGCCTTATCTGCCTCTCGGCACTCTGGCGGACGCTCTGGTCTATCCGCGGGCTGCCGCCGAACTGCCGCGTGACAATCTTGCCGAGGCGCTGCGCGCCGTCGGTCTGCCCGAACTCGTCGAGCGGTTGGACGAGGAGGCTAATTGGGCTCAGCGGCTCTCGATTGGCGAGCAGCAGCGGCTGGCCTTCGCCCGGGTCCTGCTGGCCCGCCCGGAAATCGTGTTTCTCGACGAAGCGACCTCGGCCCTCGACGACGCCGCGGAGATATCGTTATACCGGCTGTTGCGGGAAGCGCCGTGGCGGCCGACTATCGTCAGCGTCGGCCATCACGGCACGTTGCGGCGTTTCCATGATGCGGTCGTCGATCTCGCGCACAGCCCAGTCTCGCGGGCGGCCGTCGGCTAATCTACCGAGTGTCAGCCATCCTGCGGAGTGGAGGAGCCGAGCGATGACCGATAGCGAGCCTCGCCCGCAAGACGCGGAGGACCCGCTGCGCTCTGTCCGGATAGGCAAGCGCGAGAGTTCTCAAGGCGCTTGGGATCGATCCCTACCCATACGGCTTCGAGCGGACGCAGGAGGCAGGCCAGCTGGAGCGGCGTTACGCTGGGCTTGCACCAGGCGCCGAAACCGAAGATCGGGTGCGCGTCGCCGGCCGTATCCGGGCGATGCGCAACAGCGGCATGTTCATTGACCTGTACGATGCCTCGGGCAAGATCCAGATCTTTTGCCACAAGGATTTGCTCGGCCCCGAAACGCTCGGAATCGTGCGACTGCTTGACATCGGTGATCTGATCGGCGTCGAGGGCCTCGTTCGGCGCACCCCGCGCGGCGAGCTCACGATCAATTCCTCCGGTGTTACGGTTCTCGCGAAGGCGCTGCGCCCGCTACCCGAGAAATATCACGGCTTGGCCGATGTCGAGCTGCGCTATCGCCAGCGCTATCTCGACCTGATCATGAACCCGCAGAGCCGAGATACGTTGCTCCGGCGCAGCCGGGTCGTAGCGGCGCTCCGCGGCCATCTCTTGGAGCGCGGCTACGTCGAGGTCGAGACGCCAATGCTTCACCCGATTCCCGGGGGTGCCTCGGCAAAGCCGTTCGTGACGCATCACAACGCACTCGACATCGACCTTTATCTGCGGATTGCACCCGAACTGCATTTGAAACGCCTGTTGGTCGGCGGCGTGGCCGACAAGTTGTTCGAGATCAACCGATGTTTCCGCAACGAGGGCCTCTCGCCTCGGCACAATCCGGAATTCACTACGCTCGAGCTCTACGAGGCTTATGTCGACTACACCGCGATGATGAAGTTGACCGAGGAACTCATCACCACCGTGGCGGAGACGGTGCTCGGGACATTGCGAATCGGCTACGGCGGGACCGAGATAGATTTATCGGCCCCTTGGCCGCGGCGCAGCATGGCCGAACTCGTTCAACGGGCCACCGGGGTCGATTTCCTCGCTCTCGATAGCGCCGAGGCGGCGCGGCAGGCGGCGGCGCGCGTCGGCGCAATGCTGGCCGGGGGCGAGAATTGGGGGCAGGCTCTGGAGGCGGCCTTTGCCGCGCGCGTCGAGGACACTCTGATCCAGCCGATCCACGTCACCGGATTTCCCCGGGACATCTCGCCCTTGGCAAAGGCCGAGCGCCGCGACCCGCGTCTTGTTGAGCGGTTCGAGACCTACATCTACGGTTGGGAGATCGCGAACGCTTTCTCCGAGCTCAATGATCCGCAGGACCAGCGGGAGCGCTTCGAGGCGCAAATGCAGGCGCGCGCGGCGGGTGACGAGGAAGCGCAGCTCCTCGACGAGGATTACGTGACCGCGCTCGAATACGGGCTGCCGCCCTGCGGCGGTCTCGGCATCGGCATCGACCGGCTGGTCATGCTGCTGACCGACAGCCCATCGATTCGCGACGTCATCGCGTTCCCGACGCTGCGGCCGCGCTGAAGAGATATCGGTGCGACCCGATCGCGTCGATGTACAACAGACGATCGTGATTGGAGTGTTGCATGAGGGAGAACAAGAATTCGGCAGCGTACTGGTTGATGAGCGTAGCACAGGGCGTGTTGCTCGTCGCGATGGCAGGCTGCGCCCAGCAGGCGGTGACCGCGGCGGTCAGCATTCCGCCGATCCCTGCGGGGGAGGCTCGGATCTGGTTCTATCGCGATTACGAGCCCTATGCCGGCAAGGGCCTTCCGGCGATCGCCGCGAATGGGGGGTATGTCGGGGCAGCCGAATTGGGTGGCGCGTTCTATCGCGATGTTCCTCCGGGACATTACTTAGTTACCGTGCAGACCGTCGGCATCGACACCAATCAAACGGCCAATTTCGAGCTCGCCCCGGGCCGGGAGGCTTATGTAAAGATCGTCTCGCTGCCGAGTTGGGACACGGGCGGGGATAGGAACGAATGGGAGCGGCCGACGTTTTACGCGTGGCTGATCCCGAACCAAGTCGCGCAAGCCGATGTCGCGCATCTCTCTTTTTACGGCGGCAGCTGACCTCGGCGATGACGCTCACTTTTTTCGCGACGCTCAGAAGTTTTCCAGGCTCAAGACCTCGCTGTCGTAGTCGTATGCGAAGATCTCGGCGTGCCGCCCCCAGTTGATTACGGTCTCAAGCACCCGCTCCGCCTCTTCCTCCGACAAGTGATCCTCGAGCTCGCGCAGAAATCGCGCCGCCGGCGCGCGATGGCCGGGCCGCTCGTCGAGGACGCGCCGGATATGGGCAGCCAGCGGTACATGCTTTAAGAGCGCTTCGGCAAAGATCTGCTTCCGGGCGAGCATGTCCGCCTCGGCGTACGCCCGGCCAAGCGGCGTCAGCTCGATGTCGCCGCCGCTGACATGGGCGAAGCCGAACAGCTGCAATGTCTCGATCAGCGGGAAGAGCTCATCCATGACGAGGTTTTCCTCGTCGGCCAGATGCGGCAGATCGGCGCGGCCATGATAGGGCGCCTCCGTCAGATTCTCGATCAGGCCCGAGAGCTGCTGGACCGAGGCATCGGGCAGGCGAAAGCCGATACCAATAGGTTCGGCTTTTGCCCCGCGCCGTCCGTCGCGCCCGGGCTCGGTCGTCAACAAGGTGTACACCTGGTCGACGATCTGGCGAAAACCGGCGCTCTCCGCGGAGCGCGGGCGCGGCAACGAGATCGGGATTTGAGCGCGGATGCGGCCGGGATCGCTGCTGAAGATCAGGATACGATCGGCGATTTCGACCGCCTCCTCGATGTTGTGCGAAACGATGACCATCCCTTTGGTCGGGATGCGGTGGGCGTCCCACAAATCGAGGAGATCCCCGCGCAGAGTTTCCGCTGTCAGGACATCGAGCGACGAGAAAGGCTCATCGAGCAGCAGGATATCGGGATCGACGACGAGCGCGCGGGCAAAGCCGACGCGCTGCCGCATGCCGCCGGACAGTTCCTTCGGGTAGGCATTCTCAAACCCATCGAGACCGATCAGATCGATGGCATTGACCGCCCGCCGGCGGCGCTCCGTACCAGAGATGCCGAGAGCCTCGAGCCCGAGCTCGACGTTGCCCAGCACCGTGAGCCATGGAAACAACGCATAGCTCTGGAAAACCATCGCTATGCCGCGGACCGGCTGAGTGACGTTGATGCCCCGGTATTTCACGGCGCCCTCGCTCGGCGGAACGAGGCCCGCAAGAATTCGCAAGAAGGTTGACTTGCCGGATCCCGATTTGCCCAGGATCGCCACGATCTCGCCATCGCGCAAGGTGAAGTCTATATGGTCGAGCACGAGTTGGCCAAGGTGATCAGGGGTGCGATACGTCTTCGAGACGGCTTCGGCGCGCAGTAGCGAGTCGGTCATTACAAGAGATTTACCACCGTGATTCGATTAGTCGAGGCGCAAGCGTTCGGCGGCGAGATCATAGAGCCGATGCCAGAGCAGCCGATTGAAGGCGAGGACGTAAAGGCAAAGGACGCCGATGCCGAGCGCAATGCGGGCGCTGTCGCCGGCGGCGGTAGTTCGCGCGATATAAGCGCCGATCCCGGTTGCGGTCAGCGTTGTGTCACCCCATTCGACGACCTCGGACACGATACTCGCGTTCCATGAGCCGCCGGCCGCAGTGACGGCGCCGGTCACATACGCCGGGAAAATCGCCGGCAGGATCACTCGCCGCCACCACAATGATCGTCTGACGCCGAGATTCTGCGCCGCTCGTTGCAGCTCCGCCGGCAACGCCGTGGTGCCGACGATGACATTGAACAAGATGTACCACTGTGTTCCGAGGATCATCAGCGGGCTGAGCCAGACCTCCGGGTTCGCTTGAAACCGCAGGATCAGCACGACCGCGACCGGGAAGAACAAATTTGCCGGAAAGGCGGCGAGAAACTGCACGATAGGCTGAACGCGGTCAGCCAGGCGGGGACGCAGTCCGATCGCCACCCCGATCGGAACCCAGATCAGGGAGGCCACGCCGATCAGGATCAGCACCCGCGCGGCGGTTACCAGACCGAGAAGAAACACCCACCCGATCTCGGCGGGGTCGACCGTCTGGCGAATGAAGGTGATGATCCACATGGCCGCCGCAGCCGCCAGTCCCAGCAGAGCGATGTCGAACATTCGGGTGAGGGGCCACGACGGCCGTTCGACCGGTGGCGGGCGCCGCCGAGCCATTCCGGCAAGCGCGTCGTCGATGATCCGGTTCAGTTCAAGCACTCCCGCCTGAACCAGATCAAACAGGCGGGCGCGCTGCAGCACGATAAAAAACCAAGGCCGAACATTGTCTTCATCGGCCACGGGGTCGGCCTGGAATTTGCGCGACCAAGCGAGGAGCGGGCGAAACAGCAGCTGGTCGTAGAATAGAATGACGACGAACATGACCAGTACCGCGTAGCCGATTGCCGCAAGGTCGCGATGATTGATTGCGGTCGCGATATAGGAGCCGATGCCGGGCAGCATGATCGTCTGCCCGGCGACGGTGATAGCTTCCGAGGCAACGACAAAGAACCAGCCGCCCGAGACCGACATCATCATGTTCCAGACGAGCGAGGGTATGGCGTGCGGCACTTCGAGGCGCCAGAAGCGCTTCCAGGGCGACAGATGGTACATGCGAGCCGCCTCGATCAGTTCGGTCGGGACGGTGCGCAGCGACTGGTAGACGCTGAAAGTCATGTTCCAGGCTTGCGAGGTGAAGATTGCGAAGATCGCCGCGCATTCGACACCGAGCAGCCGGCCCGGAAAAAGAGCGATGAAGCCGGTCACTGTGATCGACAGAAAGCCGAGGATCGGCACCGATTGCAGGATGTCGAGGATCGGGATCAGGATCTTTTCGCCCTGTCGGCTCTTCGCCGCGACCGCTGCATAGACGAGGCTGAAGACCAGCGAGGCGACGAGCGCAAAGACCATGCGCAGCACGGTACGAAGCGCATATGCCGGCAGCTGCCAGGGGTCGAGGCTGATCGGGAGAACCTCGCCGACATGGTAGCGCGCACTCATCGCCATGCCGCCCCAAGCGAGCAGCGCGATAGCCCCGAGCACCATCGGCAGCGCCACGAGATCCCAGAAATTGGGGCGCAGCCGGGACGGCCAGGCAATCAGGGGCAGGCCCCAGCGCTGTTCCATGCTCCCTCTTGCCGATGGTCGCCGTCGCGGCGGCGGCTACCACTACCCCAAGCCCGGCGGGCTGGCTAAAGGTAAATTCTGAGGAGTTGCGAGACCGCTTGCCGCAAATTGGCTGCGATTCTTGCTTCGGGCCGCCGAACTCCCGACAATGAGCCTCGATATCACTGTGACGGGGGTGCGGCCGTGGATATCGCCGAGAGGCGCCAAGCAAACATCCTGGTATTGGCTCCGGTCGGGCGCATCGACAATCTCACGAGCACCGAATTTCAGGCGCGGCTGCTCGCCGCCGTCAGCTCCAGCTCCACGGACACCGTTGTTGACTTTTCCGGGGTCGAATACATCTCGAGCGCCGGTCTGCGCGCGCTGATGGCTGCCACGCGCCTGAAGCCGAAGAACCGCCGGCTCGCCGTCGCCTGTCTCCACACCGTAGTGAGCGAGATCTTTGCGATCAGCCGGTTCTCGCATGTCGTCCCGGTCTTCGCCACCGTCGAGGAAGCGAGCGCTGCCTGGCATGCCCCGCCACGACCCGAGGAGGAGGTGTCCGATGCCAAGACCGAACCGGCCGGATCACTGCGTGTCCGCTTTTGGGGAACCCGCGGCTCGCTGCCGGCGCCGCTGCGGGCGCAGGCGGTCCGCGCCAAGATCCGCTATGCGCTGCTCGCCGCTCGCGGGCGCGCGCTCGAGACCGAGCAGGCGATCGATGCCTTCATAGACCGCAGCCTGCCATTTTCAGTACGCGGCACTTTCGGCGGCAATACCAGCTGTGTGGAGATCATTACCGGCGGCGACGAATATGTGATTTGCGACCTCGGCACGGGCGTGCGTGAATTCGGCAACCGGGTACTTCGCGAGCACGGCCCGGGCCGCAAACACACCTACAATGTATTTTTGTCGCACCCTCACTGGGACCACATCATGGGGTTCCCGTTCTTTGCCCCCGCCTACATTCCAGGTAATCGGATTTGCATATACGGCTGCCACGGCGTGCTGCGCGAGGCCCTGCGCACCCAGCACTCGGCTCCGTGGTTTCCCGTCGATTTTCATTCGCTTGGTTCGAGCATGGAGTTCATCACCTTTGAGCCCGGCCGCACTTACGAAGTAGCCGGTCTTTCGGTCACCTCGATCAAACAGTTCCACACGGGGGATTCGTACGGGTATCGCTTTTCCAAAGGCGGCAAGTCGATAGTGTACTCCACCGATTGCGAGCACAAGAGTACCCACCTCGACGAAACCTACCCGTTCGTCGAGTTCTACAAAAACGCTGACTTGCTGATCTTCGATGCCATGTATTCGCTCGGTGACTCGGTCTCGGTCAAGGAGGATTGGGGTCATTCGAGCAATGTCGTCGCGGTCGAGCTGGCCCAGGCGGCGCGGGTCAGGCGCCTCGCGCTCTTTCATCACGAGCCGGCATATGACGACCGCATGCTCGAGGAGGTATTCGCCGATACCGTCCGCTTCGAGGCAATCAGCCGGCCTGGCCACGAGGTCGAGGTGATCTCGGCCTATGACGGGCTAGAACTGGAATTGTGATCCGCGGTCCCGCGGTGGGCCGGGGCATCGCCCTGCTGCGTGGTCCGGGCCGCGCGTCTGCGCTCGCGCTGGTCCTTGGCGCCTTGGTGCTGCGCATCATCGACCCCGGCATCATCACCGAATTGCGCGTGCGCAGCTTCGACTTGGTGGAACGAGTGTGGCCTCGCGAAGCGAATTCGGCACGAGTGGTGATTGTCGACATCGACGAGAAGAGCCTCGCCCAATACGGGCAATGGCCGTGGCCGCGGCACCGGGTGGCCGAGCTCGTCCGCCGCATCGCCCAAGGAAACCCGCGCGCCCTCGGTATCGATATCCTCTTGGCCGACCGAGATCGGCTTTCGCCGGGCGAGATAGCGCGAGAACTGCCCGGCTTGCCTCCGGCTCTGGCGGACGCGTTGGCGCAGCTGCCGCCAAGCGACCGCGACCTCGCCGAAGCTATGGCAGAGGTCCCGACGGTGGTCGCTCTCGCTCCCAGCCGTGAGGAGGCAGCGCCAGATCCAGATCCGTTCCGCCCCGCCCCGATCCGCCAGGCGGGGGACGATCCGAGGCCGTTTTTGAAGACCTACAAATCCCTGGTGCAAAGCCGGCCCGATCTCCGCGCCGTTGCGCGCGCCGCCGGGGAAATCGCGGTCGAGCCGGATCCGGACGGCGTCATCCGGCGGCTCGCTCTCGCTGTTGCCTATCAACAAACGATCGTCCCGAGCTTTGCGCTCGAGGTCTTGCGCGTCGCCGGCGGCGAACGCTCGATCGTGATCGATACCGGCGCGCTCGGTATCGAAAGCTTCACGATCGGCGGCTCCACCATCCCGACGGACAGGCGGGGCCGCGCGATCCTCCATTTCGCACCGTCACAGGCACGGTCCATCTCGGCCTCGGACGTCCTCGATCCGGCGTTCGACCCAGCCGAGCTCCGGGGGCAGGTGGTGTTGCTCGGGGTTGCCGGCGTCGGCATCGCCGGGCTGCGGCAAACGCCTCTCGGTCTTGTCCGCGCAGTCGACCTCCATGCCCAGCTGATCGAATCGATCCTGCTCAACGACTTGCTCCACCGCCCACCATTTCTCGATTGGTTCGAGCTGACTACGGCCCTCGCGGCCGGGCTCGCGGTCATCTGGCTGCTGCGCTATGCGAGGCCGATGCACGCGGTCGGTATCGCTGTCGCGCTCGCGGCGGTACTTTTTGTCCTCGAATTCGTGCTCTTCCGCTTTGCCGATCTCCTCTTCGACAGCACCTTCCCGGTGCTGACCCTGCTCGGCGCGTTGGGTGTAATGCTGGTCGGCAACCTTCGCGCCGCGCAGGCGGAACTCTCTCGCGAACGCGAGGAGAAGCAGCGGGTCGAGGGCGAGCTTGCTGCGGCACAGGCAATCCAGATGGGCTTGTTACCGCGGCGCTTTCCGGCGTTTCCCGATCGTCACGACATCGATGTCTATGCTCGTATCGAGCCGGCGCGAATGGTCGGGGGCGACCTCTACGACTACCTGTTGATCGGAGGAAGCAACCGCCTGTTCTTTCTGATCGCCGACGTGGCGGGCAAGGGCATTGCAGCAGCACTGTTGATGGCGGTGACCAAAGAGGTCGTCCACGATGCCGTGCTGACATTTGGGCCGGCGCTCGACCGCATCCTTGCGGAGGCCAACCGGAAGACCGCCGCGGCGAGTGCGGAGCTGCAGAGCGAGGGCGGCGTCTTCGTGACCGCTTTTGCCGGGATTCTCGACCTCGGATCGGGCGAAGTCACCTATGCCAGTGCCGGTCACGATTCGCCCTTCGTCCTCGGCGGCGGCACCGGCTTGCGTCAACTCGTCACCGAAGGCGGTCCGCCACTCGGCGCGGTTGAGGACTTCCGCTTCCCGATCGATCACGACCGGATCGAGCTTGGCGAGGTCCTACTGCTCTTTACCGACGGGATCACGGAGGCGGAGAACGCCGACCGTGCGCTGTATTCCTCCGATCGGCTGGCCAAGGCGCTGGCCGAGGGCAGCAACCGTCGATGCCCAGCACGTCGTTGCAGCGGTAATTGACGACGTTGCCCGCTTTGTCGGCGGCGCCGAGCAAGCGGACGACATGACTGTCCTGGCACTGCGGCAAGTCGGCCTCGCCGCTACCTGACCGTGATTTCGACGCGGCGATTGCGGGGCTCGGGGGTTTGGTCGGCCGTCGGCACGAGCAGGTCGTGTTTGCCACGGCCGGCGATCGAGATCGCCTGTCGATCGAGCCCGTCGCGAACCAGCGTGTCGCGGATCGCTGCCGCGCGAGCGAGTGACAGCGCTTGATTGTAGGGCAGATCGCCGAGCGTGTCGGTGAAGCCGATCACCTCGATTTGGTAAACCGGTCGTTGCTTGACATCATCGAACACAGCGCGATAGGCGGCCTGGGAGTCGGGGGTCGGCGCGTTGCTGCCCAAGATGAAATAGAGGCGGAAGTGGTGCGGCAGGATCGGCCGCGCCGCGATCGCTCTCCGGAAGATCACGCTGATGTTTCCCTGGGTTTCCTCGCTCGGCGCAGTGCCGCCGGCGCGCGACTCTGCCGTTGCATAAGGCTGGTCGAGTGTCGTGACCGTCTGGCCCTCCTCGACCGTGATCGCCCCCACGCCACCGCTTTCGGCATTGGGCAGCACCACGAACAGAGCTTGCCGGGGACAACCCGCCAGGAGGACCATTGAGGCGAGTACCGGGATTGTCCGCCGCATCATCAGTGGTCGCCATAGACTTGAACCGCAAAGGTCGTGCCGCGCACCCCGAGGATTGCGGTCGGCGTCCTGAGTTTCATCGCCCCAGGGGTGCTGCGCGCGATGTCGCCGGAGACGACCGCCAGGGTTCCCTGCCGCATATCGGCCAGCATCGCGCCGCGGAAGTCGTTCGAGTCGAACTGGAATTCGTCGAGCGCGATCTGGCTCTTCGGACCGGCGGAGAATACCGTGTTATCGATGAAGGTGATGCCGATCCCGCCGTCCGAACCTGTTTCGATGACGTCCTTGACGAACAGCATATCCCCGACTTTCGCGGGCCGACGCTCGCCGGAGCGGACGACCGTCGCCTGCCCGGCTACCTTTTTGATCTGGGCAATCGGCGGAATTTCGGCCGCCGAAGGAACCCCCGCCCCCGCAACCGACAATGCGGTGGCCAACCACAGCACCAAGCCCGATTTCTTCAGCCCCGCCAATTTCTTCCTCCCAGGTTGATAAATGTCTCGTTAATACACGAGATCGGCAGGCCGTTGGCAGCGAGATGAGCAAGCTTCGGTGAAGAGAGCGTCGATCACGCTATGTGCCGAGCCCGCGGAACTCACTCGGCTTCAAGCCTTTGCCGTCGAGTTTGCGCACCAATGCGGCCTGCCGGATGGCGAGAGATCACGGCTTCTGATCATTCTCGATGAGCTCTTCACCAATGCCGTCACGCATGGTCATGGGGCGCATTCGGCGGGAGGAACCGTCGCCGTCTCGCTCGGGTGGAGGAGGGGTCGCCTCCGGATAAGCTTTGTCGACGATGGGCTGCCGTTCGATCCGCTCGCTTTCCGCCGGCCGGATTTGGAGGGGGCGGCAGAAGAGCGCGGCATTGGCGGGCTCGGCCTCCATATCGTGCGCTCACTCGTCCACCAGGCCCGCTACCGCCGTGAGGGCGAGCGCAACCACCTCCATCTGGTACGGCGCATCGGGTCGCCCGGCGAGTTGGGCGGTTGAGCTTGGCTCATCTCGCCGATGCGGCGAGCAATATAATGATTTCTCCGACTTGCTGGAATGCCCCGAGAACATCGCCTGTGTAGCCGCCGATCTGGCGACGTGCGAGCTCAGCCATGGCGAAAACCACGGCGCCGGTGAGGCAAAGCGCTATGGCGCCCCGCGCCGGTCCCAGGGCTGCCAAGGCGATCGCGGTGCCGATCAGCGCGGCCGCAATGGCACCGCCCGCTCGAGGTGTTCCCGCCGCCGCCCCGAGACCATCGGGGCGGGCCGGCGTCAATCCCATCATCGCCGCCGGCAAAGCAGCCCGCGAGGCGGCGTGCGCCGCAATCAGCGCGAGACCGCCGTGGATCACATCACCGATGCCGGCGAGCGCCGCGGCCCGCAGCAGCACGCTCAGAACGAGCGCCAGCACACCGTAGGTGCCCTGCCGGCTGTCCCGCAGGATCGCGAGCTTTTCTTCCCGATCGCGCCCTCCGCAGAACCCGTCGGCAGTATCGGCGAGCCCGTCCTCGTGCAACGCGCCCGTCAACGCGACACCCGCCAGCACCGACAACAGCGCCGCCGGCCAACTTGCCAGACCGATCAGCTGCGCGAACAGAAGCGCGAACGCCGCTGCGCCGCCGATCCCGGCGCCGACGAGCGGGAATGCCCAAGCCGAATCGGCGAGCCGCCACATGCCCGTTGCCCGCGGCTCTACCGGCAGCCGCGTGAAGAAGGCCGTGGCGGCGAGAAAGCCGGCGAAAAGCCCCGCGGAGTGGCGTAAAGGATCCTCAGGCTGGCTCATAGCATCACGATAACCGGTTTGGCCATGAACAGGGCCAATGACTATATTTCAGTGCCATGGCGACGATTACCGGAGCCGGCGTTGACGTTGCTCGATCTTGATCGCCTGCGGGAGGCGCCGCTGTGCCGCAACCCGTTCGACTATGTCGTTGTCGAGGATTTTGTGGCCCGCGACGGGCTCGCCCCGCTCGTCGCTGATTTCCCAGCGGTCCCCGGTCACGGCAGTTTCCCGGTCGAAAGACTGGCATGTGGGCCGGTGTTTTCACGGCTCGTTGCCGCCTTGACTGGGCCGGCGCTGCGCCGCGCAGTCGAGGAAAAGTTCGGTCTCGACCTCGGCAACCGCCCGACGATGGTGACGGTGCGCGGCAGGAGCGACGGCAAGGACGGGCGCATCCACACCGATTCGGAAAGCAAGATCATCACTTTGCTGCTGTATCTGAACCTTGCCTGGGAGTGCTCCGAGGGCCGTTTGCGGCTGCTGCGCGGTCCCGACGACATCGACGATTACGCGCGTGAAGTCGTGCCGCTCGCCGGCACGATGCTGGCTTTTCGCCGCAGCGCCCGCTCATTCCACGGGCATCGCCCGCATGTCGGCGAGCGTCGGATCGTGCAACTCAATTGGGTGACCGAGCCGGCCGTTGTCCGGCGCGAACTCAACCGCCACCGCTGGTCGGCGCGCTGGAAGGCGCTCAACCCGTTTGGGTTCCGCCCGAGGGTTGGCGACGGCCGAGAAATCCATTAACGTATTGCGTTAGGTGCGATGTCGGTAAACGCGGATCGAGAATAAACGATAATGGTGCGAATGCTTCGCTCCGCGGTTGTCGCGGCTGCGCTTGCGGTCGCTGTCCCGACTTCGGCGATGGCGCAGACCCAGGTAATCGACGAGTTCAAGTTCGGGGTTCTCGCCCACGACGTCAGCCTTTTCGACAACCACGTCGAACCGGGGTCGGACATCAATTTCGAGATGCTGTTCACGCCGCCGGAATTCTTTCGCGTGATCGGGTCGCCGCGGCCCGATGTCGGCGGCTCGCTCAACACTGCGGGCGCCACGAACGCCGGCTATTTCGGCCTGACCTGGGGCATCACGCTGATCCAGAACCTGTTCGGGTGGGGTGGCAGTGTCTTCGCCAATGGCAGCCTCGGGGGCGCTCTGCAGGACGGCTATACCGACAGCGCCCCGCCGGACCGCAAAAAGCTCGGCTCGACGGCGCTGTTCCGAGAAAGCGCCGAACTTGGTTATCAGCTGACGCCCACTGTCAGCGTATCGGGGTTCGTTTGGCATATGTCGAACGCCAACCTCGCTCCGCACAATGCCGGGATCACCGACGCCGGCGCGCGGCTCGGCTTCAAGTTCTAGCGCTCGGAGGGGACGCAAACCTCACTCTCCTCCTCGCCGTCGCTGTTTTTGCTGTTTTTCTATCAATTATCAGCCAGCGATCTCGTCTGCTCCGCAGAAATCCTGGAGCTCCGGCCGCCACGGGCCTGAAGAACAGCCAAAATCATCGCTGATCCTGGCTGATATCCGCTGTTTTGAGGCGGCGTATCCGCGTCGGGTGCGACATCCACAGCAATGCAAATCATCATAGCACGCCAATGAGAAAATAGCAATTAAATTTTATTTTTGTGACTAACCAGCTTCAACATCGACCTAGCCATCACGGATCCCCTGAAGGGAGTTATCGCGCTTTCCGCTAGCGCGATCTGGTCGATAAAAACGAAGCAAATCGGGATTCATGGTTTCAAAGGTTGGCTACCGGCATTAAGCAAATTCAATGCGTTGCGATGATATGTGGCAGTTTCGCCACGCTGAGACGAAAAGACCACTTGAGCAGCAAAGCTTTCTTGATCAGCCCCCGCCTCTGCATATCCTGGCGCGAGAGGCACGGGTGTCCTTCACCCGGCTGATGCAACCTTTGATTTCTCGGGGGAGCAATGATCAGAAAGCGGAATTTCGGCAGGGCCGCGGCGATTGGGGCCTTGACCGCGGCGGTGGCGCTGCTGACGGGTCTTCCGGCGGCGAGCGCCGACGAACTGGCGGATCTGCGCGCCAATCAGGAGCTGCTGCAGCGCCGGATCGACCAGCTGGCGCAAAACCCGCCTGGGCCCGCTATTGGCGTTCCCGGGGCCTACGGCGCCCAGCCGGTACCGGGTCAGCCGCTCGCCGGCGGCAGCTTCCCGCGTTCCTTCCTGATCCCGGGTACCGATACGTCGATCCGCGTCGGCGGGTTTGTCGACGAGACCCTCGATTACTACTTCGTCGGCGCGCAGCCGAACGGTAACCAGACCACGACCGTGGGGGTCACCGGCAACCTGGAAACGGCCCCACTCAACACGCACGCTCTTACGACGGTTCCGGGGTTTCCGACCGCCGGAAATCTAGTGCCGCAAAGCACGGCCAGCTCCCGCGGCAACGGCTCCTTTTCGCAGAGCCCGCGGGAAACGCGCCTCAACTTCGAGACGCGCACGCCGACCGCTTATGGCGAGTCACGAACTTTCGTAGAATTCGACTTTGCCGGGACCAACGGCTTCAGCCAAAACAACCTGACGACAGTCTCGGACAGTTTGATCCCGCGGTTGCGATATGCCTACGGCAGCCTCGGCGGTTTTCTAGCCGGACAAGCGAACTCGAATTTCTCCGACCCTGACGCCAACCCCGAGACGCTCGATTTCGGCGGCCCTGCCGGTTTCGCTGGGGTGGTCCGCGTTCCTCAGGTACGCTACACCTATGCGGGGCCATGGGGCAGCGCATGGTCGATCTCGGCCGAAACCCCTGAGACGGACATCGTCACGCCGGCCGGTTATGTTAAAACGGACACGAACCTCGGCCAGAACCCGGTCACCAGCGGGACGACAACGGGCTGCGTCGCCAACGGAGTGCTGATCAGCGCGACCGCCGGGTGTGCCTTGGCCGTCAATCCCACCAAGTCCTCGGCGCCGGACGTTACCTTTGCTTCATATTGGGCACAACCCTGGGGCCACGTCGATTTCCGCGGCGTGATCCGTCCGACACTCACACTCAACGACGGCAAATTCGTCGACAGGACATTTGTGGGTGGCGGCGGCGGCATTTCCGGCGACGTCAAACCGGGCTGGTTCGGTTGGGAGAAGGACGACTTTCAGTTCCAGTTCTCGGTTGGCAACGGCATTGGACGGTATATCAACGAGAGCAACAACGCGGCACTGGCGACCAACTACCTCTCGGTTCCGGAAACCGCCGCCGCCGCGGCAAACATCCTAGTCAAGCCGATATTCGAATACGGCTATGCCCTCGGCTACCAGCACTTCTGGCTGCCCAATTTACGATCCACCGCGGTTTGGGGTTTCGCCTATACTGGTTATCAAACAAACCTGATCGGGCCCACGCAGGGGGTCGTATCGAACAGGATTTTGGAGACTGCCCATTTCAACTTGATCTGGAGCCCGGTCGCGTTCATCGATGCCGGCGTCGAATTTTTCTGGGGGCAACGCCAGACCGCCTCGGCGAGCATCAAGGGCGATGAGGAAACCTTGATCGGAAAGTTCCGCGTCAAGTTCTAACAACAAAACAACCGAGCTTCGAGGCCCGCCGTGCTGTCGGCGGGCCTTTTTGTTGTGTGCCGAGGCGGTCACAGACCCGCCGCGACCTCCCGCAAGACATTCCGTAGCCAGGCGACCGCGCTGTCCTCGCCGTGGTCGCGGTGCCACAATGACATGATGTCGAAGGGCGGCGACGTATAGGGCGGTTCGAACAGCTTGAGACGATATCCGTTGGCGAAGGCGGCTGCGAGACGGCGCGGCAGCGGCGCCGCCATGTCCGATTGGCTGACCACAGCGAGCGCCGCGGGGAAATGCGGCGTCGTCAGGCCGACCACGCGGCGCAATCCGCGCGCCGCCAATGCACCTTGCAAGAGCCCAACTTCGCTGCGGGTAACCAACCGTTCGAGGCCGTGATCGCTGACATAGCCGTTTACCGCATGTTCGTCCTCTCCGGTTGCGGAGATGATCAGATGCGACAGTGACGCGAGGCGCTCGAGGGTCAGTTCGCCGCGCGCTGCCGGGTGATCGGCGCTCAGCACCCAGACCCGGGTCTCCTGAAACAAGGTTTCACAGAGGAAGGGCTCGTGCACTCGTCTGAAGCTGCCGATCGCGAGATCGATGCGACCGGCGAGCAGCGCCTCGGTCACCCCCATATTGCTCGGCCGAATTCGGAGTTCGGCATTCGGCGCTAGAGCTCGGACCCGCGCGATAAAGCGCGGAACCAGTACAGTGCCGACATATTCGCCGCAGGCGATCGTGAACCGCCGCTCTGTCTGCTCGGGCACGAATTCGGTCGGCCCCAGCGCAAGCTGAAGCTGCAGCAGCCCCTCGCGGAGGCGCGGCGCGATTTCGGCGGCCCGCGGCGTCGGCCGCATGCCGTCCGCCACCCGCACGAACAGTTCATCATGGAGCACATAGCGCAGCCGGTTCAGCGCATGGCTGATTGCCGACTGGCTCAACCCGAGCCGCTCTCCGGCCCGCGTCACGCTGCGTTCCTCGTTTAACGTGTCGAAGACCCGCAACAGGTTCAGATCAAGTGTATGGAAATGCACATCATTCATGCGTGCGATGCACAATTATCATTAGTCTGCAAGAGGGATTTGCCGCAACCTACCGGTGAGCCCACTAAGCATCTGGAGACGCTGCAATGTCGAACTTGCTCAAATCGGCCGTTTTGAGTTTAGGGGTATTGGCGGGCACCGCGGCGGTTGCGCTGGCCCAGTCGGTCTCGGCGCTGCCGCCGAGCAGCCCTGCAACGGGTCCCACGGCTGCAACGCCCCCAGCTTCCACTTATAAGATTTTCCCCAACCCTGGCAACAACACGACGTGGCAAGAAGAACGCGCCCAGCCGACGGCTGGCTATGAAGCCGACAAGTCGCAGCATCCCTATTCGACCTCGATCGGTCCGCAGCCAGGATCGCACTCCTCGGGCAAAGACGAGCATTATCAGGCGAGCGATGGCGACAATGCCCCGAGCCGTCATCCATACACCTCCAATTTTGGTCCCAAGCCAAACTAGCAATCGCGCCGCGCGTCTGCGCGGGGATATCCCTTTTTTCGAGACCCGCCGGCTCAGCCGGCGGGTCGTTTGTGTTTAATCAGCGCGCCAAGGGGCTCCCGCCGATCACTGACTGGAGCTTGATGCGGCGGCTCGGTCGGGAGCAGATTGTACGGGGCTTTAGACCCGGGCAGCGTAGGGAGGCTTCGGGTGGAGACGCAGTTCTACGACACCCTCGAAACGTGCGAGCCGGCCGAGCGCGAAGCGGCATTGATGATGGCGCTGCAGCAGATCGTTGCCGCAGCGAAGGAGAGCGCGCCTGCCTACCGCCAGCTCCTTGCCGCGGTTCATCCGGAAGATGTCGTCGACCGGCGCAGCTTGGCTGAGCTGCCGCTGACCCGCAAATCCGAATTGATCGAGCTGCAGCGGCAGAACCCCCCGTTTGGCGGGTTCACGGCGGTGCCGATATCGGCCCTCCGCCGGGTCTTCGTGTCGCCCGGGCCGATTTACGAACCGGAGGGTCGGCGGCCGGATTACTGGCGCTTCGCGCGGGCGCTCTTCGCCGCCGGGTTTCGCGCCGGCGATCTCGTGCACAACACCTTCTCGTATCATCTGACCCCGGCGGGCGCGATGGTCGAGAGCGGCGCCGAGGCGCTCGGTTGCCCGGTGATCCCGGCCGGCACCGGCCAGACCGAGCAGCAACTGCGCACGATCGCCGATCTGCGGCCGGTCGGCTATGTCGGGACGCCGTCCTTTCTCAAGGTCTTGCTCGACCGCGCGGCGAGCGAGGGCGGCGACGTTTCCTCACTGAAAAAGGCGCTGGTGGGGGCGGAAGCCCTGCCGTCGGCTTTGCGCGCAGAATTCCGCAGCCGTGGGCTCGGCGTGCTGCAGTGCTACGGGACCGCGGATATCGGCATCATCGCTTATGAGAGCATGACCGCGCAGGGCGAGGTCTGCGACGGCATGGTGGTCGATGAGGGGATCATTCTCGAGCTGGTCTTGCCGGGCACCGGGGAACCGGTGCCTCCCGGCGAGGTCGGTGAGGTCGTCGTGACGACGTTGACGCCTGAATATCCGCTGATCCGCTTTGCGACCGGCGACCTGTCGGCGATGCTGCCGGGCCCGAGCCTATGCGGCCGGACAAACCATCGGATCAAGGGATGGCTCGGCCGCGCCGACCAGACCACCAAGGTGCGCGGAATGTTCGTGCACCCCGAGCAGGTCGCCGAGGTTCTGCGGCGCCACAAATCGATCATCCGCGCCCGCCTCGTGGTTGACCGGCCGCGCAGCACCGACGAGATGACCCTGCTGGCCGAGCTCGGCGAACCGGTGGAGGATCTGAGGCACATCGCCGAAACCCTGCAGGCCGTGACAAAAATGCGCGGCACGGTCAGCCGCGTTCCGGAAGGCAGCCTGCCCGCCGATGGCAAGCTCATCGAGGATCGACGCCAATTGAATTAAAATTCACCGAATTGTCACAGTTTTTTCAAATCGGCGTCCCAATCGACTCCCATATTGTTATGTGTAAGGTTGATCCTTACAGGTTTGTCCCCCAAACCTCGTACTCGGTCGAGCAATTCGACCGTGGCCACGCGGCTCCGGTTTTCCCCCACCGGAGCCGCTTTTTTGCCCGCCGAGCCGGTTGACCGAACCCGATCTGGTCGCCGAGGCTCTCGGTTGCCGGCGCGGCGAGCGTCTCGTGTTTGCCGGGCTCTCATTTCGCCTGCCGGCAGGAGGCGCTCTGCTGTTCACCGGAGCCAACGGCAGCGGCAAGACCAGCCTGTTGCGTGTCCTCGCCACACTGATTAAGCCGTCCAGCGGCCGCCTCCTCTGGGGCATTGCGCCAGTCGAGGCAGACAGCGCCGCCTATCGCGCGCAGCTGGACTATGTCGGCCATCAGGATGGCGTAAAACCCGGCCTGACGCCGCGCGAAACCCTGGCGTTCTGGGCAGCGCTCCGGGGTACGGGGTCGAGCCGGTTGCCGCGCCTCCTCGAAGCAGCGCTGGCCGCATTCGCCCTCGACCAGGTTGCCGATTGGCCATGCCGCTGGCTGTCCGCGGGCCAGCGTCGGCGGATCGCGCTTGCCCGTCTGATCGCGGCGCCGGCGTCGATCTGGCTGCTCGACGAACCGACCAGCGCGCTCGACCATGAAAGCCAATCACGGCTCGAACATGCGATTGCCGAGCATCGTGCCGCAGGCGGACGTGTCATCGTTGCCAGCCATACCCCGATCGACATCGGCGCCGCCACCGCAATCGCCCTCGATGCTTTTGCTCCGTTATCGGACCATGCAGCCGCCGGCTGAGGATGGCGGCGTTTCTCGGCCTCTTCCGGCGCGATCTGAGCCTTGCCTTGCGCCAGGGCGGCGACACCGGTCTCGTCATCGGGTTCTTTGTCCTCGCTGTCGTATTGTTCCCGTTCGGCGTCGGTCCCGAGCCGGAGGTCCTGCAACGCGTTGGTGCCGGCATCATCTGGGTGGCGGCGCTGCTGGCCGCTCTATTGTCGCTCGATCGGCTGTTCGAGGCGGATTATCAGGACGGCGAACTCGATCTGCTGGCCCTTTCGAGCCTCCCTCTCGAGCTTGCGGTGCTCGCAAAATGCGCGGCGCATTGGGTGGCGACCGGCTTGCCGTTAGCGCTTACCAGTCCGTTTCTCGCGCTGCTCGTCGATCTCGATCCGGGGTCGATCGCGACAGTGTTCGCGAGCCTGTTGATCGGCACCCCGGCGCTGAGCCTGATCGGCAGCGTGGCCGCGGCGTTGAGCCTTGGCGCCCGGCGTCAAGGCGTCGTGCTGTCGCTCCTCGTCCTGCCTCTTTACATCCCTCCGCTGATTTTTGGCGCCGGGGCGGTGGAAGCGAGCGCCGCCGGCAGCGGCGCCCGCGCTTATCTGCTGATCCTTTGCGCGGTTAGCTTGGCGGCTCTGGCGCTCTGTCCATGGGCGAGCGCCGCCGCGTTGCGCCAGGCGTTGGAGTAAGCGCGGTATCGCCGACGCTGACTTGACGCGAAATCGGCATTACATTCGAGCGGCGATGATTAACTGGCTTGCCAACCCCGCGCGGTTCATGCGGCTGAGCGCAAAGGCTGTGCCGTGGTGCGCTTGGGCGGCCGTGCTCGTCCTCGCGGTCGGCCTTTTCTGGTCGCTGGTCGTGGCGCCCCCGGATTATCAGCAGGGCGACACCGTGCGGATCATGTACGTGCATGTTCCGGCAGCCTGGATGGCGCTCAGCATCTACCTGTTTGTCGCGGTGGCGAGCGCCGTCGCGCTCGTCTGGCGGCATCCGCTCGCCGAAGTGGCGGCCCGCGCGGCCGCTCCGATCGGCGCGGCGTTCACCTTTGTTTGCCTCGCCACCGGCTCGCTGTGGGGCCGCCCGATGTGGGGAGCCTGGTGGGTGTGGGACGCCCGGCTGACCTCGGTGCTGATCTTGTTCTTTCTGTACCTCGGCTATATTGCGCTGGCGAACGCTTTCGACGATCCCTCGCGCGGCGGTAGAGCCGCCGCGGTGCTGGCGCTTGTCGGGGTGGTCAACCTGCCGATCATCAAGTTCTCCGTCGATTGGTGGAACACGTTGCATCAGCCGGCGAGCGTCATGCGGATCGGCGGACCCAGGATCGACATCTCGATGCTCGCCCCGCTGCTGATCATGGCTGTGGGCTTTACGTTGCTGTTTGTCGTGTTGCTGATGCTCCGCATGAGAACCGCTCTGAACGAGCGCAAGGCGATGGCGCTGCGGCTCAATGCAGGTGCTGTGCGCGTTCCGCGTGCCGAGCGCGAGCGGGCCGTTTCGGCCGGTACCGCAATGCTCTAATAGGGGTGCCTTGATGAGCGATATCAGCGCCTTTCTCGCGATGGGAGGTTACGCTGCTTTTGTGTGGCCGGCCTACGGGGTGGCCTTCGCGGTTCTCGGGGGCCTTGCGTTATTGTCGTGGCGGCGCTACCGCGAGAGCACCGTCGCGCTGGACCGGCTGCAGCAGGATCTCCGGAAAAGACGATGACCCGCAAACAGCAGAGATTGGGGTTGCTCGCTCTCGGCATGGGGGCTCTCGGCGGAGCCACGGTGTTGGTGTTGAGCGCGTTCAACGACAATCTCGTATTTTTCTACAGCCCGAGCGAGTTGAAGGCAAAGGCGGTCGCGGCCGATCGGCGGGTACGGATTGGTGGTCTGGTCGAGGCGCAAAGCCTGTCGCGTGGCGCCGACGGGCGCAGCATCTCGTTTCGCATCACCGATGGCGCGCACGACGTCGCGGTCGTCTACGAGGGGCTGCTGCCGGATCTATTCCGCGAAGGGCAAGGCGCGGTCGCCGAGGGCAAGTTACGCCCCGACGGCGTCTTTGCCGCATCGAGCGTCCTTGCCAAGCACGACGAGAACTATATGCCGCGCGAAGTCGTCGATGCGCTGAAGAAGAGTGGTCATTGGCAGGAAGGTGGTGCGGCGCCGGCCGGACTGGCCCAGAAGAAATGATCCATGGCACGCAAGCTAATATTCTTGCTGCCGGTGGCGCTGTTCGCAGTGCTGGTGGTCGCATTTGCGGTCGGTTTGAGGCATGACCCGCACCTGCTGCCATCGGCGCTGATCAACCGTCCGGCGCCCGATTTCGCTTTGCCCGGTCTTTACGAGAGGGCCAACGGGTTGACCCGCAAAGATCTCGACGGCCGGGTGACGCTCGTCAACTTCTTCGCGTCCTGGTGTGCTCCGTGCCGCGAAGAACACGCCGAACTGATGGCGCTGGGCCGTCTTCCCGGGGTCACTTTGGACGGCATCGCCTATAAGGACAAGCCGGAGGACACCAGCCGTTTTCTGGAACGCCTCGGCGATCCCTTCGGTCATGTCGGGGTCGATCGGAACGGCACGACCGCAATCGATTTTGGGGTCTATGGTGTGCCGGAGACCTATGTCGTGGACGCCACCGGCCACATCCGTCTTCGCCACGTCGGTCCGTTGACCGCCGAGGATGTCAAAAGCGAGATCCTGCCTCTGATCCAGCAACTCGGTCCGGCCGGATAGCTCGCGCGCCGGCAGTCAGGGTTCGGACTCGCGGTCTTCGCTGGAAACCTCGGCGAGAAAGCCGGGAAGATCATGCCAACCATAAGCGATGGCCTCGATCGTCGTGCCGCCGACTGCGATTGGCTTCCGGCTCACTTGATGGGCGCCGAGCCGCTCATAGAAGAACCGAGACGGATTGTCGCGCAGCACCCAAAGGATCGCCGACCGCCGTCCTGCAGCAACGAGCCGGCGGAACAAGGCGATCAGCAGCCGGCGTCCGATACCTTGGTTCTGCCAATCCGGGGCGACGTAAAGGGTGAACACTTCTCCGGTGAAAGAGCGGTCCCCGCGATTGGGTCCGCAGCTGCCGAAACCGAGGATGGCGCCGTTCGATCCTACCGCGACGCGGACGTCCCGCGGCTCCCGCAGGATGGCGCCGCGCCACCCTGCTTCGCGGCGCCGTTCCGACAATCCGACGAGGTAGGCGGTGGAGAGTACGCCGGCGTAAGTCGTGCGCCAGGTCTCGACATCGAGTCTGGCAATGCCGCGCGCGTCTCCCGGACGCGCCGGCCGGATCGTGACCTCACCCATGTCCACCATTCTGCCCGGTTTCGCGCGTCTAGGGGAGAGCCATCGGAGCGGGGACGCCCGCCCTCGCGGTGGCCTTGCAACGCCGGGCCCGTTATGGTGCCGGTATGAGGGGATGTCGGCCGCTTTATTTCAGCTTTGTTGGCGGGCTGCTACTCTCGATTTCTGCTGCGGGTCATGCGGAGAGCTCGAAAAAAAGACCCGGTGACGCCGCGCAGTCGACCGCGGGGCCGCCGGCCGAGGTGCTTGGCGCGGCCGATGCGTGGACGGCTTACGCGTATAGCGAGAAATCCGGGAAAGTGTGCTATCTGGCCGGAGAACCGAAGAAGAGTGAGCCGGCCGGCGGCAGGCGCAAACATCCCTTGGCAATGGTCACCCATCGGCCGGGCGAGAAGGTCGCCAACGTCGTCAGTTTTATCGAAGGCTATCCGCTCAAAGAGGGCAGCGAGGTGTCGCTCGATATCGGCGGTGCTAAATTCGATCTTTTCACCAAGGGCGACAGTGCCTGGGCCCGGACGCCCGAACTCGACAAGTCAATCGTCGAGACGATGGCCAAAGGAAAACAGGCGATCGTCAAGGGCACGCCGCAGAAGGGAATGGCCGCCACCGACACCTATTCGCTTGCCGGTTTTGCCCAGGCGCTCGCGCTGATCGACAAGGCCTGCGAAGTGAAGCGCTAGGTTCGTTAATGTGAGCAATGACCATAGGTTCCTGCCCTCACCCACCAAGCCCGGAGCCTGTCTCGGGCCGCGCTCCGCCCGGACGCGTGGGGCCTGGTCCAACAAGGGGTAATTCATGATACTGACCCGGCTCGCATGCGCCGTCCTGGCGCTCGCCATCGCCGCCGCTATGCCCCTGCTCGGGCGCGTGGACGCGGCCACCAACCAGGTGATCGAGATGCCGAATGGATTGAAATACACCGATACCAAGACCGGCGACGGCGCTACGGCGACGCCGGGCACCAAGGTCTCGGTGCATTACACCGGATGGCTGTACAACAACGGGGCTAAGGGGACGAAGTTCGACAGCTCGATCGACCGTGGCAAGCCGTTTCAATTCACCCTCGGGGCGCACCAGGTCATTGCCGGCTGGGACGAAGGCGTCGTCGGGATGAAAGTTGGCGGCAAGCGCACTCTGATCATCCCGCCCGAGCTAGGCTACGGCGCGCGCGGCGCCGGAGGCGTCATACCGCCAAACGCCACATTGATGTTCGACGTCGAGCTGTTGGGAGTTCAGTAGCGCCGCGTCACCCGCAAGGTTCATATCCTCCGGCGAGCGCTCCCATGGTGGACGACCACCAAAGCCACAGCCACCGTCGACACGAGCACGCTCAGGTGAACTACGGGCGCGCCTTCGCGATCGGGATCGCCGCAAACCTGGCCTATCTCGGCGGCGAGGCCGTCGCCGGGGTTTTTTCCGGCTCGCTCGCGCTGCTCGCCGATGCCGGCCACAATCTCGGGGATGTGCTGGGCCTCGGATTATCCTGGGGAGCTGCGGTGCTGGGCCGCCGGCAGCCGAGCGGCCGGTTCACCTATGGGCTGCGCAGCAGCTCCATCCTGGCCGCGCTCGCCAACGCAATCATTCTGTTGATGGTGACCGGTGGGATCGCCTGGGAGGCGATCTGGCGCATCAGCCATCCGGTGCCGGTCGCCAGCGGCATCGTCGTCGCGGTTGCCGCCATCGGCATCTTCGTCAATGGCGGAACGGCGCTGCTCTTTGCTTCCGGCACTGGCGACCTCAATGTAAAAAGCGCCTTTTTTCATCTGGCGGCCGACGCGCTCGTCACTGCCGGTGTCGTGGCCGCCGGTATCGTGATCTGGCTGACCAATTGGCTGTGGCTCGATCCCGTGGTCAGCCTCGCGATTTCAGCCGTCATCGTCTTCGGCACCTGGGGCCTGTTAAAAAGCGCCATCGGCCTTGCCTTGGACGCCGTGCCGGAAGGCCTCGACGCTGCCGCGGTGCGTGCGCACCTGCTGGCTCTGCCCGGAGTAGCGGGGCTGCACGATCTGCACATCTGGGGCATGAGCACCACGGAGACGGCGCTGACCTGCCATCTGATCATGCCGGATGGCCACCCCGGCGATGCCGCGCTCAACGAAATGGCGCAACAGCTGCACCATCGCTTCGGCATTCAGCATGCGACGATCCAGATCGAGCTCGCCGATAGCGACGAGGCCTGCGCACTGACCCCCGAACACGTCGTGTGAAGCGTTGCCCCGGCGGCCCGTCGGGACTAGCTTTGATCCATCTCAGGGGTTCTTCCGTGGAGGAAAGGATGAGCGAACGCGCACATGTCCGCGAAGTGGGGCTCCGCGACGGATTGCAGAGCATCGCCGAAATCATTCCGACCGAGCAGAAGATCGCCTGGCTCGATGCCGAGCACGCTGCCGGGGTACGCGAGATCGAGGTCAGCTCGTTTGTCCCGCCGAAGCTGCTGCCGCAGCTCGCCGATGCCGAGGCGGTCGTGCGTCACGCGCTGACCCTGCCCGGCCTCACTGTTTCGGCGCTCATCCCCAACCTCAAGGGTGCCGAGCGCGGCTTGGCGCTCGGCGTCCACGAAATGAATTTCGTGCTATCCGTCAGCGAGGGGCACAACCGCTCAAATGTCCGCCGCAGCACCGCAGAATCGGTCGAGGATTTTCGCCGCGTCGTGGCGCTGTGCCGGACCGCGCCGGAAGACCGGCGCCCGCGCATCGCCTGCGGCCTCGCCACTGCCTTCGGCTGCACGATCGAGGGTGCGGTGGATGAGGACCGAGTGCGCCGCATCGCCGTCGAAATCGCCGAGGCCGGCGCCGACGCGATCACTCTCGCCGACACCGTCGGCTACGGCCAGCCGGCGGCGGTCGAGCGCGTCTTCCGCCGGGTCATGGCCGATGTCGCGCCATTGCCGGTGTCCGGGCATTTCCACGACACGCGCGGGCTCGGTCTCGCCAATGTGCTCGCGGCGCTCAACGCCGGCGCGCGCGCCTTCGACGCCTCGCTGGGTGGGCTCGGCGGCTGTCCCTACGCCCCCGGCGCCACCGGCAACATCGTCACCGAGGACCTCGCCTTCATGCTCGAAGCGATGGGATTCGAGACCGGGATCGACCTCGACCGGCTGATCGCTGTCCGCGAGCTCGTCCATGACGCATTGCCCAACGTCGTCCAGCACGGCGCGATCGCCAAGGCCGGGCTGCCGAAGAATTTCCGCCCAGTCCCGTTGGCGCAGGCGGCCGAATGAGGTGGTCGAAAATGCTGTTCCGCTGGTATCTGCGTGAGATCCGGCGTCTGAAAGTACCGGAAGATCGCAGTGAGGCTATTGCTACCTATCCCTTCGCCTGACGGTTTGCCGCGATGTCGCCAACTCGGCTTCGGCTCTCGCTGATCTATTTGCTGCTCGCCCCGTTGGCCCTTCTGCACCGGTTTCGCCGCCGCCGGTCGGGTTGGATAAAAGTACCCGGGGCACGCTGATGCTGAGGCTGGGGATCTCATGCTATTACCACGATAGCGCAGTGGCGATTGTCGACGAAAGCGAGATAAAGTTCGCCATTCAGGAGGAGCGGCTGAGCCGCCGAAAGCACGATCGGCGATTTCCGGCGCTGGCGGTCGCCCACGGCCTGCAGGCGTGCGGCGTCCCGATCAACGATCTTGCGAGCGTAGTGTTTTATGAAGACCCGCAGCTAAAGCTGAACCGGCTTTGGGATCAGGTCATCGAGTATTGGCCGCGGTCGCGTCGTATGTTTGAGCAGGACATACCCCGCTTCGTGCATCACAAGCTTCCGATCGATGCTCAGATCAGAAACTACATGGGTTTTCGGGGTAATATCGAGTATTCGGAGCATCACCGGTCGCATGCGGCGTCGGCGTTTTTCACCTCGCCTTTTGAACGTGCGGTCGTCGTAACCATCGATGGGGTCGGAGAGTACGAGACGGCTTCAGTACATCTGGGCGAAGGCAATCGCCTCGAAAAACAGCGGGCAATTCATTTCCCCCATTCGCTGGGCCTCTTCTATTCGGTATTCACCGATTACCTTGGTTTCGAAGTCAACGATGGCGAATACAAGGTCATGGGGCTGGCCTCCTATGGTAAACCCCGATATCTCGACAAGCTGATCGGTCCTGTTCTGCGGACCGGCGAGGACGGGGCTTTTACGCTTAATCAACGGTTCTTCGATTTCTGCTCGACAGAGCGGCATTATGCTCCGGGTTTGATCGAGCACCTCGGAATTCCGCCGCGCCCGCCGGGCGGCCAAATGCGCGAGGAGCACCAGGATTTAGCCGCATCGGTCCAACGAGCCCTAGAAATCGCGATGGAGAAGATGCTGGCATTCCTCATTCGCGAGTACGGCACGAAGGATTTTTGCTTCGCCGGCGGTGTCGCGCTCAATTGCACTGCGAATGCCCGGGTAATCCGGGATCTAGATTTACGTTCTCACATCCATCCGGCCGCCGGAGACGCCGGCGGAGCCCTGGGAGCCGCCCTGCAATCGGCCATGCGGGGGCGCGACGGCGGTCCTTTCCACCGTTACCGCTTCTCCCCCTATCTCGGGATCCGCTACCCCGAGCCGGTGATCAGGGCGACCCTGTCGGTCAACCAAATACCCTATCGGCAAAGTGCCGACATCGCCGGCGAAATCGCGGACTGGCTGGCTTCCGGCAAGGTGGTCGGGATTCTGCATGGACGGGACGAATGGGGACCGCGGGCGCTCGGCGCACGATCGATCCTGGCCGACCCTCGGCATGCCGAGATGAAAGATCACCTCAATGCCAAGATCAAATTCCGCGAGGAATTCCGCCCCTTTGCTCCGGTGGTCAAACAGGAAGCCTATCGGGATTGGTTCGAGACCCTCGGCATGTCGGAAAGTCCGTACATGCTCTATACCCATAAAGCCCTGCGTCCCGGGCATACGGCGGCCGTCACGCATGTCGACGGTAGCAGCAGGGTGCAAACCCTGTCACCCGAGCAAAACGCCTACCTCTATCGGATCCTAGAGGCTTTCGAACGACGCACCGGCGTGCCGGTGCTGATCAATACCTCGTTCAATTTACGCGGTGAACCGATCGTCTCGAGCCCATCGGATGCGTTGAAGACTTTTTTCGCTTCTGGGATCGATTACCTCGTGATCGAGGATTTTGTTGTCGAAAAGGAGGGCGGCAGTTCAGCCGCGTTTCCCAACCTCGATCACGCGCTGGCCGGGTGCCTGTGAAAACCGTGCACCAGACACTGAACTACGCTGCATGTAAGCTGCTTTATTACGACAAAGAGACCGAGGCGATGCGGCCGCGGCTTGTCATTGTCGGTGCCGACGGGTCGATCCACTTCGAGATCAACGAGGTCGGATTGAAGGGCGACGCCCTTGACGATATGCGCAAATTAGTCGTGGTTTGGGGGGATTCGGTGGTCTTCAGCGCCGGTCGCGGCTGGCCGTGCCTGCTCGACAGCCTCGCTCCCGGCTACCAATTTCTCAACGGGGGTATCGAGGGGGATCCCTTTACGAACATCCTGCGGCGGGCGAGCGAATTCAACCGGCAGAGAGCGGTCGAGTTGAACCTTCTGATGCTCGGCTGGCATCCGCTCCCCGACAATCGAAACGTTCGATCAGCTCTGACTGATTTTGTCGAAAAAACGCGGAATACCGTTCTGTTCACAATGCCGACAGCGTTGAACAGACGGATAGCCGATCAAGATCTCTCATCCTATTTAACATCCCGTGATGCCGCGAAACCGTTCACGTTTTGCGGAGATTTGCCCTATTCTAGGAAGAACCAGTACATTGGGTTCAACTATATTATGGAACGAAACGAGATAATTCGCGAGACAGCGTCGCAGATGAACATACGAATGGTCGATTTGTTCGCTGAATTTGATACGGAAAAGCTGGATGACTTCCGTCAGGATTTTAATGACATGATTCATTTGCGACCCGGTGCCCATCCGAAAATCGTCCGGGCGGTGTATGAGGGGATCAAGGATTTACTGCATCCAGCGTTCCCCCTTGGGTAATGGCGGGATAATCGAGGCGGCGGCATATGCATCAAATCAGAGCGAGACTTGCATGAGCACAATCGAAGGCTTTGCCCATCCCGAGTTTCTGGTCGAGACCGACGCGCTCAAGCAGCGGCTCGGCGACCCCGAGCTGCGCATTCTCGACTGCACGACGCATCTCATTCCGGACCCGAAGATTACTTACCAGGTCGTGCCGGGCCGGGCCGATTTCGAGAAAGGCCATATCCCCGGCGCGCAGTTCGTCGATCTGCAGGCCGATCTTTCGGACAAAAACCATCGCTTCCGCTTCATGCTGCCCTCGGCCGAGGCATTCGCCGCCGCGATGAGCGGTTTTGGCGTCGGCGAGGGCACGCGGGTCGTGCTTTACAGCACCGCCAATCCGTGGTGGGCAACGCGGGTTTGGTGGATGCTGCGCGTCTTCGGCTTCGACAACGCAGCGGTGCTCAATGGCGGCTGGCAGAAATGGAGCCGCGAAGGGCGGCCGGTCGAGACCGGTCCCGCGAAATCCCGCGCGCCGGGACATTTTGTCGTGCGTGAGCAACGTCCCCTGATGGTCGGCAAAGAGGAGGTCCTGAAAGCGATCGGCAATAGCGGGGCTTGCACGATCAACGCGCTGCTGCCGGAGCAGCACGCCGGCACTGGCGGCAATACGTACGGCAGGCCCGGTCATATCAAGGGCAGCGTCAATCTGCCGGCGGCCCATCTGCTCGATCCCAAGACCAACGAATTTCAGCCCGCCGGCGAACTGCGCAAGCGCTTCGCCGGGATCGGAGCCTTTGACAAAAATGTCATCACATATTGCGGCGGGGGCATTGCCGCGAGCGCCGATGCTCTCGCTCTGGTCATGCTCGGGCATCTCGATGTCAGGCTCTATGACGCTTCGCTTAGCGAATGGGCGACGGACCCGAGCCTGCCGATGGAAACCGGCTGATGGACTGCACGATCGCTCCGCTCACCGAGCACACCGGGGCGGAAGTCCGGGGCATCGATCTGTCCGAGCCGGTGGACGAGGTTTTGCGGGCCCGGCTCAACCGCGCCTTTGTCGACCGTTCGGTGCTGGTGTTTCGCGGCCAGCATTTGACGCCCCAACAGCTGCTCGAGGCAGTCGGCCTGTTCGGAGAACCCTTCCCGCAGCACAATTCGCGTTTTGCTTTGCCCGAGTGTCCGCTCGTCCACTACATCTCAAATCAGGATTTCTATCCGGACGGCCGGCGTTACATCCCCGGCGAAGGCTATCACACCGACCATTCGAACGCGGTCCGCCCGCCAAAGGCTACCGTTCTGCATGCGGTGAGCCTGCCCGAGCGAGGCGGCGATACCCAGTATCTCGATATGCGCCTCGCCTACGACGAACTGCCGCAACAAACCAAACGCCGCCTCGACGGGCTGAAGGCAATCCATGTCTATCAGAGCCGCCACAGCGCACGGAAGCTGATGGAGCTGAGTTCGGAAAGCCGCAACCATATCCCCGACGCGGTAGCTCATCCGATCGTACGCACCGATCCGGAAAGCGGCCGCAAGGCGATCTACATCAATCCGATCCGCACCGAGGGCATCGTCGGAATGCCGGAAGAAGAAGCCCTGACCTTACTCGCCGACCTGCTGGAGCACGCGACGCAGCCGCAATACCAATACCGTCACCAATGGCGGCCGGGCGATCTCGTCATGTGGGACAACCGCTCGCTGCTGCACAAGGCTAATGGCGATTACGATATGAACCAGCTGCGATATCTCTACCGCATCATGTTGCAGGGCGATGTGCCGGTTTAGACAGCCTGGCTCAAAATAAAGTGATCTTCTCAGGCCGACCGTCGCGGCCTTGCAGCCCCGGGGTTTCCGCTTTCGCGACGCACTGCGGGAGGGGTTGCGACCTCAGGATCATAGTCCGGGGAGGCGGGTGAAGGTCGTGGCGCAGCATGGTGTGTCCGCCCATATGCAGTGATGATGCCCTTCGCGAAGACTTCGCCCGAACCGCCGCGCCGCAACCTTGTCGGGTTGGGCCGCGAGGCGCTCGCTGCCGAAATGGCCGAATTCGGCGCCGAACCGTTCCGCGCGCGCCAGCTCTGGCACTGGATCTATCGCCGGGGCGCCACCGATTTTACGACGATGACCTCGTTGTCAAAGCCGTTCCGCGACAAGCTTGCGGCGCGCTACGTGCTGCAGCGGCCGGCGATATCGCGCGCGATCGCCTCGGTCGACGGGACCCGCAAATGGCTCCTGCGCTTTGCCGATGGCGAGGAGATCGAGACCGTTCATATCCCCGAGGATGATCGCGGGACGTTGTGCGTCTCCTCCCAGGTCGGCTGCACCTTGACCTGCTCCTTCTGCCATACCGGCACACAGCGGCTGGTGCGCAACCTGGCGTCGGAGGAGATCGTCGGGCAGGTGATGATCGCGCGGGATGCGCTCGGCGAATGGCCGCCGCCGCAAGACGATCGGCAGGTGACCAACATCGTCCTGATGGGAATGGGCGAGCCGCTCTACAATTATGAGAATGTCGCGGCTGCCTTGAAGATCGTCATGGACCCGGAGGGTCTGTCGATCTCGCGGCGCAAGATCACATTGTCGACCTCCGGGGTGGTTCCGATGATGCGCCGGTGCGGTGCCGAGCTCGCGGTCAATCTCGCGGTCTCGCTGCATGCGGTGCGCGACGACATTCGCGACGGCCTGGTGCCGCTCAACCGCAAATACCCGATCGCCGAGCTGCTCGAGGCGTGCCGGAGCTATCCGGGGGCGAGCAATGCCCGCCGCATCACCTTCGAATACGTCATGCTGAAAGGCGTCAATGACAGCCCCGGCGACGCCCGCGAACTGGTGCGGCTGGTGGCCGGCATTCCGGCGAAAGTCAATCTCATCCCATTCAACCCGTGGCCGGGCGCGCCCTACGAGTGCTCTTCCGATGCGGCGATCAAGGCGTTTTCCGACATCGTCTTTGCTGCCGGCTATTCGGCGCCGGTGCGCACGCCGCGCGGTCGCGACATCCTTGCCGCTTGCGGCCAGCTGAAATCGGCGAGCGTAAGGGTGCGCCGGAGCGAGCGGGCGCCCCCGCCCGCCGCCTGATTTTTGCTGCCGTCATACTTTCGGCTACTCCGCGTGTTTTATGCGTTCCTCGGATCTGCGCTCGCCGCGTATGGGGTGCTGGTCGGCGGCCTCTATGTTTTTCAACGCCATCTGCTCTACTTTCCCGATGTCGCGCGCCCCGAGCTTGGCGATCTCGCTGCGCTCGGCGTCCGCGAAATTACGCTAAAGACAGCGGATGGGCTGTCACTGCTCTCCTGGTACCTGCCGCCACAAGATGACCACCCGGTCATTGCATATCTCCATGGCAATGGGGGGCATATCGGATACCGCGCCGACCGCCTGCGGTGGTTTGCCCACAACGGGTACGGGGTGCTGATGGCAGAGTACCGCGGTTATGGCGGCAATCCCGGGACGCCCAGCGAATCAGGCCTGGTCGCTGACGGCGCCGCGGCTCTCGATTTTCTCGGTGGTGAGGGGATCGCGCCGAACCGGCTCGTGGTCTACGGCGAGTCGCTCGGATCGGGAGTTGCCGTGCCGTTGGGAGCGCAGCGGGAGATCGCGAGCCTGATACTCGAAGCGCCCTTCACCAGCGTCGCCGAAGTCGCCCAGTACCATTACTCGCTCATACCGGCTTCCGCGCTGGTGCGTGAGCGTTTCGACTCGCTGGCGAGGATCGGCGATGTCAAGGCGCCGATCCTAGTCCTTCATGGCGAGCGAGACCGGGTCGTTCCGGTGCGGTTTGGCCGGGCGCTGTTTGACGCAGCACCTGAACCTAAGGAATTGTGGCTCGCCCGCGAGGCCGGGCATGAGGATCTCGTCCGGTATGGCGCATTCGAGGCGGTCCTCGACTTCTTGCGGCGGCGAGCCGGCTAAGCGGTTTTCGATCAAATTGGCGCTGTCATTGCGAGGCGCGCCTTGCGCGATGAAGCAATCTCGATCCACCGAGTACTCAGCGGCCCGAGATTGCTTCGCGGTCGCTCGCAATGACGGTTGGAACTGGGCCCCGCTCTGTGGACGGTTTGGGGGATAGAGTCGCTATTTTGGGGGTAAGCCTGTGGGCAACGATTCCGCCGCTTGTGCCGGAAATCTAGGGCGATAATCTGCCCCCACGTGGTTGACACGGTGACTCGAGGCCGTGGCCGACAGGTCGGCGGGCCAATTCAGGGGGAAAATCGGAGCCTTCGGACCACGCCAGGGGCGGTCCATCCGGACCGCCCCTTTTGATTTCCCGGTAGACTTCAAGCCCGGATCTCCTGGCGCTGGAAGACCACATAGGCGATCGCAAAAATCACGATCATTCCGGCGATCGAGGCCGGTCAGTTGCGGCCATACCAGGATAAAGCTCTGCGCCGCCGGCAACGGCGCGCCGAGCAGGGCGCCCTGAACCTGGCTGTAAAAGACCGGGCCGAGGGCGCGGGTTGCCGGCTGCAGCAATGCGAGGGCGATTTCCGCGTAGAGCGTATTGGGCGAGATCCGGTCCAGCACTTGGGCGGTCTGCAGATAGTCGAGGTTTGGGCCGAGGATCCCTTCCGGCGGACCGGCGATCAATGTCGCAACGATCGGGGTGACGACCGACCAGAACAAGGAGAATAAGAGCCATACGCCGAGAGCGGCGAGCGCCGCGGTGGCGGGGGCGCGGAACACCACGGAAAAGAGAAAGGCCACCGCCAGCCAGACCCCGCCATAGGCGATCGTCGCGACGAGAAACCCCAGCATGCGCACCATTTCTTGGGTGTTCGGCGGCAGACCGAGAAGCAACAGGCCGAGACCAATCGTCAACAGCCACAGCGAGAACAGGCCGATCGCGAGCGCCACTAGCCCCGCGAGGAATTTGCCCAGCAAAAGCGCGTCGCGGTAGATCGGCTGCGCCAGCACCCGGCTCAACGTGCGGCGGTTGAACTCTCCGTTGATCGCATCGAAGCCGATCGCAATCGCGACCAGCGGGATCAAAAACCCCAACAATGCGATAAAGGACGGCAGCGGATCCTGTGCCATCGTCAACAGACGCAGGAAGAGGAAGGGGCTCTCGCCGATACTGGCGCGGATCGACAGGATCGCGGCGTAGGCGGCGGCAATGGCGGTCAGAAACACCAGGGCCTCGAGCACCCACATCCGGGCGCCCGAAAGGTAGTCCGCCGCCTCCTTGGCGAGGACAACCCCGACCCCGGTGAAGGGGGAGCCCCTACGCCGCATCGCGGACCTCGTCGAAATATCGGGTATAGACTTCATTGAGGCTCGGCTCGGCGAAACGGATGCCGAGCAGGTCGAACGACGGGGCGAGCCGCCGGGCGATCTCGGCGCGCACGTCGCGCTCGCAGTCGACCCGGTAGAGTTCAGGGGCCAGCACCTGCACCCGGACCACACCCGGCACAGCGGCGAGCTGATTGCGGACCGCGTCGCCGCGCGCCTCGACATCGATCACATACCCGCCGCCCAGCACCCGCTGCGCCAGATCGGTCACACTGCCCGACAGCGCTATGCGTCCGCGATTGAACAGCGCGACCCGGTCGCACACGCTCTGCACCTGATCGAGATGATGCGAGGATAGGAGAACCGCGGTGCCGTCGGCCTTGAGCCCCCGAATCATGCCGAGGAATTCTTGCGTCGAATGCGGGTCCAGTGTCGCGGTCGGCTCGTCGAGGATGGCGATGCTCGGGCGCTTCATCAGCACCTCGGCGAGCCCGAGCCGCTGGCGCATTCCGCGCGAGAAGGTCGCCACGCGGTCCCGTCCGACATCGGGCAATCCGACCCGCGTCAAAGCCTCCGTGAACCTCTGGTCGATCTCGCGCCGCGACAATCCGGCGAGCCGCCCCGTATAGGCGAGGTTGTCGCGGGCCGACAGCCCGTCGTAGAAGCCGACCGAATCGGGTAGATAGCCGACCCGGCGCTTCACTTCGAGCGGGTCGCGCAACGGGTCGAAACCGGCCACTTCGGCGCGTCCTTCGGTCGGTTCGGTCAGCCCGAGCAGCATCAGGATCGTCGTCGTCTTGCCCGAGCCGTTAGGCCCGAGGATGCCGACGATCTCGCCGGCGCGGACATCGAGATCGATGTGGTCGACCGCGACCGTGGCGCCGTAGCGCTTGGTCAGCGCCTGCGCCCTAATGACGGCTTCGTCAGCCATTTCCGCCCTCACCCACCAAGCCCTGAGCCTGTCCTCGGGCCGCGCTCCGCGCGGACCGGTGGAGGCTTTGCGCTGAAGGGACTATTGTAGCCCCTCTCCCGCACTGCGGGAGAGGGTGCCGAGCTGCAGCGAGGCGGGTGAGGGTTTGCGTGCATCCGCCTCACCGCCGGCCGAACCGTGCGACCGCGAAAACCACGACCAGCAACGAGATTGCGATGACACCGATCCCGACGGCACCCCACAGCGTCGAGGTGAGGACCGTGATGCGGAAATTCGCTGATTCGGACTGGCCGCCGGCCGCGTTGGCGCGGATCGTCGTCTGGTAATCGCCGGCAATGGCGCGCGGCGACGGGGTCAGGCTGACCTTGATCGCTTGCGATTTCCCGGCTGCCAGCTCGGACAGCTGCTTGGGGTCGAAGCTGGTCTTCCAGCCCTCCGGCGCCGTCGCGCTGAAGTCAACGTCGCGCGCCGCTTCGCTGCCATCATTGCGGACGACGACGGTCAATTGGCTGTCCTGGCCGGCATAGGCCTCGCCGCTGAGGCGCCCGCCCTCGCCGGCCAGCGCGAGCCGTGGCTGGCCGACGACCGTGATGCCGAGATCGAGATCCGCCGAGGCTGCTTCGCTCTTGGCATGCAGCGCGAGCTTGTAATCGCCGGCTGGCGTGTCGCGCGGCAACGCCACCGAGGCTTCGATGTCCTTTGATTTGCCCGCCTCGATCGGAATGCTGGTGAGCTGCTGGCTGCCATAGGCTTCGGTGAAGGTGACCTGGAAGTTCTTCGGTGCGTCGGCGCTGAAATTGATCGTGGCGTCTCGCCCGCTGTCATTCGCGACGGTCACCCGGAACTTGAACGAAGTCGTCGCAGTGCCGCGCAGCGAGGGGAAGTTGGTAGTGAGTTTGAGCTTGGCCGGAAGCTCCTGCCCGATAGTAACGGTGATCGGCAGCTTGAGATCGCTTCCCTCACCCTTGGCATCGACGAGAAAATGGTAGTCGCCGGGTCCGGTACCGGCCGGCGGCTCGAGCCGCAGCTGCAATTTCTCCTCCGTGTCCGGCGCCACGATCGCCGACCCGACCGGCTGCCCGCCGCCGAGGATTGTTGCTTTCCAGCCCTGAGCGATACCCGGAACCGAAAGAGCGAGTTGCTCCGGGGGATGGTTGAAGTTGCGCAACGACAGATCGATCGTCGTGGTCTCGCCGGCGCGCACGGTCAGCGCAGGATAACGTGTCGTCAAAAAAACGCCGGTAATGCCATTCGAGGGCTTGTCCGCGGCGTCCGCCGGTGCCGCCGTCAATAGGACAAAACATAAAGCGACAAGGCGCGGCAACATCCTCGACAACCTCCGACACGAACCACTGAGCTGGCAGCGGGAACCTTGGCGCGCTGAAATACGTCAGTCGGCTGCAGGCGCGAAATTAACAATTTTTCATGTTATCGGGGCAAATTAGACCGCTGAAGCGGGTCAGAAGGCGCTTCCGAAATTACGGGCGAACCAGCCTTTGGTCGGCGAACCGGGGGTGCCGGAAGTGACGAGGGAATAGGCATCGACATACCACTCATTGCCCGGGTAATTGTGGCCGAGCACCGCTGCATTCTTTTTTGCCTCGTCAGTAAGGCCGAGCGCCAAATCGCACTCGACGAGGCGTTCCAGCGCTTCGGGAACATGCGTCGTCGTCTGAAAATTGTCGATGACCCGTTTGAACCGGTTCATCGCCGCCAGATACTGTCCGTGCTTCAGATAATAGCGGCCGATCTCCATCTCCTTGCCGGCTAGATGATCGCGCGTGAAGTCCAACTTCAGCTTGGCGTCTCGCGCGTATTTGCTGTCGGGAAAGCGCCTTACGACGTCGTCGAGCGCCTTCAGAGCGAGCTCGGTCGTCTTCTGATCGCGGCCGATATCGACGATCTGCACGTAATACGAGATCGCCTTCAAGTAATAGGCGTAGGCAATGTCACGATGGCCTGGATGAAGTTGAATAAAACGATCAGCCGAGATGATGGCCTCACCGTAATTTCCTGCTTCGTACTGGGCATAGGCCGACATAAGCTGGCTTTTCGTGGCCCAGACGGAATAGGGGTGCTGACTTTCCACTTCCTCGAATGTCTTGGCCGCGGTGGGATAGCGCTCCTCGACGAGCTCATCCATGGCCTTGTTGTAGAGATCGTCAACCGGCTTCTCGACATAGGCCTCCTTCTTCGCGCCACCGCAGGCCGTCAGCGCGGCGGCTAGTGCGGCCATGCCGAACCAGCGAAGGACAGGCGACAAACGCATCGACCTACTCTGAAAAGGAATGTTGGCGCGCCGGTTATAGCACGACTCGTCGGCGGACGAGCAAGCCGGCGCGCCCGTCAATCGCCGGCGAGCTGCAGCCCGTCCTGCCATTCCCGCTCGCTGCGATGGGTCGATCGGCTCACAGTAGTATAGCACCAGGCCTCATCATCGGCGAACAACGCCGAGAGCAGGCGCCGAGTATGGGCATGCCCCGAGCGCACGCCGCGGAAGGATCCGAGCAGCGGACCGCCGGCGAGATAGAGGTCGCCGAAGGCGTCGAGGAGCTTGTGGCGCACGAACTCGTCGGCATAGCGCAAGCCGCCGATGTTCAAGACGTGATCGCGACCGACGACCACCGCGTTGTCGAGTGATCCGCCGCGCGCAAAGCCTGCCGCCCGCAACCGGTCGAGTTCGTCCAGAAGTCCGAATGTGCGCGCCCGGCTGAGCTCTGTCTTGAAGGTGTCCGCATCGAACATCAGACAAATGTCTTGCCGGCGAATCAGCGGATTGTCGAAATCGATCTCAAAGCTCATCGAGAAGCCGTGATCGGGGAGCAGCGCCGCCGTCGCGCCGTCTTCGGTGATGCTGACCTCTTTCAACACCTTGATTGCACGCCGAGGGGCATCCTGTTCGACGACTCCAGCGCACTCGATCAGGAACAAGAAGGGCGCGGAACTCCCGTCCATGATCGGCACTTCGCGGCCATCGAGCTCGACGATCGCATTGTCGATCGCGGCGCCGGCCAACGCCGCCATCAGGTGCTCGACCGTGCCAACCGTATTTCCCTCGCCGTTGGACAGCACGGTGGAGAGCGGCGAGTCGATTGTATTGGCCCAGTTTGCGCGGATCTCGACCGCCGAACCGGCTCGACGGAACACGATGCCGGTATCTGCGGCGGCGGGGTGCAATGTCATTGCCACCCTTTCGCCCGAATGAAGTCCAATTCCGCGGCATCCGATAGCTGTTTTTAGCGTCTGTTGAGACGCCGTCGCGATATCCCCCAACATGCGACAGACTGCCGTTAACTGTTCCCCTGGCAAGCCCGAAGCTACTTTCGCCGGGACTACACCTCAAATCACTCTTTGTTACGAATTGTTGCGCCGCCGAGGGATGTTTCTGGCGCTAGTACCTCGTCGCGAAAATTAGCGTGCGGCACTCCACCCTGTTCGTCGTCCCCGCGCAAGAGGCTGTCAGGAAATCCTGCGGACAGACAATTCGTCGTCCCCGCGCAAGCGGGGACCCAGGGGCAAGCAACTTAAATCCCTGGATTCCCGCTTTCGCGGGAACGACGAGCAAAGGGCGCAAAGGTGGGATATGCGGAATTGGATTACAGCCTCGCAAGCGGGGACCCAGAGCCTGCCCCCCTGCTTTCGCCAGGGGCAGGCTCTGGCATGAACAGGGGGCGGGCGCTCTCACCCCACCTCCTCGTAAAGATCACGCCATTGCCGATCATGGCGCTCGATCAACTCCAGTTTCCACGTGCGGCGCCATTTCTCGATGCGCTTTTCGCGGAGGATCGCATCGGCCATGGTCTCGTGAAACTCGACAAACACTAACCTATGCACTCCGTAATCGCGAACAAATCCACCGACAGCATTCGAACGATGTTGCCAAGCACGGCGCGCAATATCACTTGTGACACCGACATAAAGGGTGCCATTACGTTTGCTGGCGAGGATGTAGACGCAAGGACGCTTCTCGCTCATGCCCCGATCGGCCGCCCCCTGTTCATGCCAGAGCCTGCCCCTGGCGAAAGCAGGGGGGCAGGCTCTGGGTCCCCGCTTTCGCGGGGACGACGGAGATTTGTCGTCCCTTCCGAGCGAGGATACCGAAGCGAGATGGGTACGACATACACCAATTTACGCAACCAGGTACTAGTCAAAACCCTCACCCGCCTCGCTTTGCTCGGTGTCCTCTCCCGCAATGCGGCAAGGGTTGGTGGGTGAGGGTAGCAACGGCTAATTGGCTTGGCGGCGCAGGAAGGCGGGGATGTCGAGCAGGTCGTCTTCCTTGCTCAAATTCGGCCGGTCGTCCGGCTCCAGCGGCGCCAGCCGGGGCTGAGCATTTGGCTGGGCGGCCGGCTTTGCCGGTTGGACGGGCGGGCGCGGCGGGGGCTCCGGTGCGGCCGCGCGGGCACGGCCCACTCCGGTCACCCGCTCGATCAGGCTGGGCACCCGCCCTTTCGGCTTCGGCGCGGCTTCTTTGGAGGCAGCAGGAACAGCAGGCTGGGTCAGCGGGACCGGGCGCGCGGCCCCGGCATCGGCCGGTTTTGGCGCAATGAAGGCACCGTTCCTTATAGCCGCGGTCTCGGCCGCCTCGGCCGCTTGCGGCAACGGTTCGCTGTCGACCTCGGGACGCGGCCTCGTCGATTGCGCGGCATTCTGCGTGAGCACAGGCTGGGTGTAACCGCCTGTCGTCGCTTCGCGCAGCGGAGGCACCGAATCGCGGCTGCTGACCAGGCTGATCGCCGGGCGCGGCTGCGCGACCGCTTCGGCGTCGATGCCGGTGGCGACGACGGAAATCCGCATCTTTCCTTCGAGCCTTTCGTCGAAGGTCGAACCGAAGATGATGTTGGCCTCGGGATCGACCTCCTCGCGAATGCGATTGGCCGCCTCGTCGACCTCGAACAAGGTCATATCGAGACCGCCGGTAATATTGATCAGGACGCCTCGGGCGCCCTTCATCGATACGTCTTCGAGCAGCGGGTTCGAGATCGCGGCTTCCGCGGCGTCGGTCGCCCGTTTCTCGCCTTCGGCCTCGCCGGTGCCCATCATCGCCTTGCCCATCTCGCCCATCACCGTGCGAATGTCGGCGAAATCGAGATTGATGAGGCCGGGCATGACCATCAGGTCGGTGACGCCGCGCACCCCCGAATGCAGCACGTCGTCGGCCATCTTAAAGGCGTCGGCAAAGGTCGTGCGCTCGTTGGCGATGCGGAACAGGTTTTGGTTCGGAATGATGATCAACGTGTCGACGAACTTCTGCAGCTCCTCGATGCCGGCCTCGGCGCTGCGCATCCGATGGCTGCCCTCGAAATGAAACGGCTTCGTCACCACGCCGACGGTCAGAATGCCCGATTCGCGCGCGATCCGAGCAATCACCGGAGCACCCCCGGTGCCGGTTCCCCCGCCCATGCCGGCGGTGATGAACACCATGTTGGAGCCGCCCATAGCCTCGAGAATGTCGTCGAGCGCCTCCTCTGCCGCCGCCCGCCCGACATCCGGGCGTGAGCCGGCGCCGAGCCCGCGCGTGACGCCGATCCCCATCTGGATTTTTCGCGGCGCGCTCGATTGCTGCAGCGCCTGCGCGTCGGTGTTGCAGACCACGAATTCGCAGCCGATCAGATTCGAGCGGATCATGTTGTTGACGGCGTTGCCCCCGGCGCCGCCGACCCCGACCACCGTGATGCGGGGTTTCATTTCGTGCTCGTCTCTCGGGATGCTCAAATTGATCATAAGGTCGTCCTCCACTGCTGTGCCCCTAACGATACCCGGTCCGGTCCGGGCTCCCCCCTCGCTGGCTCACGCGGTGGCCGGGCGAGCAACAAAACCGAATCTGCCTCAAAAATTGTCCTTCAGCCAATGCCCCAATCGGCCGAGAACACCCCATCGTGAGCCTTCTGGGCGGTGCTTTACACCCGAAACTTCGGCGCGCTCCGACAGGGCAAAATGCAGCAGCCCCGCGGTCGTCGCAAAGGCCGGACCGCCGGTCGACTCGGCGAGGCCCGCGACCCGCTGCGGCCGCCCCATCCGCACCTGTTTATCGAGGATCAGTGCGGCGAACTCGCGCGCCCCATGCAGCTGGCACGCCCCGCCGGTCAGCACGACACGCCGGCCTGCGACCTTGTCGAAGCCGCTCGCCTCCAGCCGATTGCGGACCAGCTCGAATGTCTCCTCAATTCGCGGCGCGATAATGCCGACGAGCAGGGATTTCGGCACATGGTTGACGTGCCCCTCCTCTTCCTCGCCGATTTGCGGGACCGCAATCATCTCGCGTTCGTCGGTACTCGCTGCAATCGCGGTGCCGAACAATGTTTTCATGCGTTCGGCATGGGCAACCCCGGTTGAGAGCCCGCGGGCGATGTCGTTGGTGACGTGCATGCCGCCGACCGGGACATAATCGGCAAAAATCAAGTTCCCGTCGAAGAACACGCCGATCGTCGTGGTTCCGCCGCCCATGTCGATGACAGTGACGCCGAGACCGATCTCATCCTCCACCAGGCACGAGAGCCCCGAAGCATAGGGGCTGACTACGAGAGCCTCGACCTCGAGATGCGAGCGCCCAACGGCGGCGGTGTGGTTGCGCACGCTGGCGGCGCTCGCCGTCACCACATGCATGTTGACCCCGAGCCGCTCGCCGAGCATGCCGCGCGGATCTCGGATGCCGCGGCTGTCGTCGACCGAAAAGCCCACCGGGACGGAATGGACGATCTGACGATCGCCCGGCTCTCGCATCAGATACCCGTGCTCGAGCACCCGCCGCAGCTCGGCATCGGTGATTTCGCGCCCGGTGATGCCGATCTCCGCCTTGATGATCCGTGAGGCAGAGAAGCCGCCTGACAGGTTTACCACGACCCGCTCTATCGTCTCGCCGGCCATCTCCTCAGCCGCGTGCACCGCATTCAGCACGGAGGTGCCGGTTGCTTCCAGGTCGACAATTCCGCCGTTGCGCACGCCGCGCGAGATCTGATGGCCAATGCCGAGAACGCGCGGCCTGTCGTCCTCGACCCGCGCGATAAAGCAGCAGATCTTCGTGGTGCCGATATCGAGGGCAGTGATCAGACTGCCGCGCGGCCGGATCGCCGGTCTGCGGGATTTCGCCTGGCCATCGGCTCCGCTCCTTCCCGCTTCTCTGGCGCGCTCAGCGCGGGGCGGCGCTTCATCCACTGTCGTCATGTGTTCTTCGCCGATGGGCGTCCCTTCTTAGGTGTCGGCGATGTCGGCGCTTCCTTTGGCACCTCTGGGTTGACCCGTAGAACGAGCCGGTCCGGCAGTCGCACATCCACGGTCTGCACGTCGCGCTTGAGGATGGCGCTCGACCGTTCGACGCGGGCGAGCTGGGCCCAAGCGGCGGCCGGCGCGTCGGCCGGGAGGAGGACATCGATCGCGTTGTCGATGCGCAAGTTCCAACGACGATTGCCAACCCGGACCGCGGCACTGACGCGAGCGGCGAGCTCGGGCTCGGTCGCCAGCATGTCGAGCAGTGCCGCGGCATGCGTCGCGGCACCTTCGCCGACAACCAGCGGCAGCTTCGCAAAGCGGTCGAGGCGGGTCACCGGGATCACGCCGCCCTCGTGATCGATCAACTCGAGCTTGCCGCCGTGCTGCCAAAGCGCAAGCGGTTTACGCTCGACGAGGCGGACATAGAGCGTGTCCGGCAGGCGGCGCTCGACGACCGCGGAGCGAACCCAGGGCAGTGTCTCGAGTTGCTCCTTGGCTCGCCTCGGGCTGATGGCCAGGATCGGTGTGCCGGGGCCAGCGCCAAGCGCGGCGAGGATCGTCTCGCGATCCGTCGTCTCGCGTCCTTCGACTTTGATGTCGGTCACCACCAGCCCTAGCCGTGCGGTGCCGTCGAGCACCCGGTCGGCCGCATACCGCAGCGCCGATTGGCCGACCGGCGATCGGCTCAGCTGAACCGCTGCATAGAGGCCGGCCGCCAGCAAAACGGGGACGCCGATCCACAAGCCCAAACGGCGGACGAAGCCGGCGACACGGCCGCGTCGCGGGCGTCGCGGCGCCGGCCCCTTCATCGGTCGCATGACGCATTCTCCACCATCCAGGCGACCAGCTCGTCGAAGCCGATGCCGAGATGACGGGCGATATCGGGCACCAGTGAAGTCGGCGTCATTCCGGGCTGCGTGTTCACCTCCAGGAGATAGAGACGGCCGCAACCTCCCGGCGTGTCGTCGTAGCGCAAATCGGCGCGGCTCACGCCTCGGCAACCGAGCGCGCGATGTGCTCGCAATCCGATGTCGAGCGCCTCTTCATAGACAGACCCCGGAACCGGGGCCGGCGTCAGGTGATCCGACCCGCCCGCCGTGTATTTCGCGGTGTAATCGTAAAAGCTGCCGCGCGGGACGATTTCACAAGCGCCGAGCACGCGGTCGCCCATCACCGCGACAGTAAGCTCTCGGCCGGGGATAAAGCGCTCCACGAGCAGCTCGGCGCCATAGCGCCACTCCATCACCTCTTCCCGCCAGGAATTGTCGCCCATCCGCACGATCCGAACACCTACGCTCGACCCTTGATTGGTGGGCTTGACGACAAACGGGGCCGGCATCGGGTCACTCTCGACCAGCATTTCGCGGCGCGCGACCACGTCTTCGACGACCGGCAGGCCGGCATCGCGGAACACTGCCTTTGCCGTCGGCTTGTGCATCGCCACAGCCGAGGCCACGATGCCCGAATGCGTGTATGGAACCCCCAGCATCTCAAACAGACCCTGTACGGTACCGTCTTCCCCGCCGATGCCGTGCAACGCATTGAAGATGACGTCGGGCCGCGGCTCCAATGCGCGCATCAGCGCCGGCAGATCGCGGCCGACATCGATGAGCCGAACTTTATACCCGCAATCCGCCAAAGCCTTGGCGCATTCCCGCCCGCTCGACAGCGAAACCTCACGCTCGGGCGACCACCCGCCCATGACGACCGCGACGGTCTTGGTCACCGCCTCCCCCAAGTCATCCGCAGCGTCCCAGCTCAATCGCTGCAACCGCGCTTCGCCCTCTCCGCCCGCTTGCGGGGGGAGAGGGAGGGGACCCGTTGCGGTAGCAATGGGGAGGGTGAGGTGGGCTAGCGGCGGTTCCGAACTGGGCCTCCTCCACCTCACCCCGACCCTCTCCGCCCCCGGGGGCGGAGAGGGCGATTGTGTGCGGCCGGCCGATGCGCTCGAGTTCCCACTCCAGCAGAACCCCGGAGGTGTCGTGGACGCGCCGCCTGACCTCTTCGCCGAGGCCTTCGAGATCGGCCGCCGTGGCGCTTCCGGTGTTGATCAGAAAATTGGTGTGCTGCTGCGACACCATTGCGCCACCACGGACGAGACCTCGACAGCCGGCGGCATCGATCAGGCGCCACGCGCTGTCGCCGGGCGGATTTTTGAATGTCGATCCGCCGGTCCTGGCACGCACCGGCTGAGCCGCTTCCCGCGCGGCGCGGATCTCGTCGAGCCGGCGGCCAATCGCAGTTCTATCCCCGCGCGCGCCGCGCAGTCGCGCCTCGACAAGCACCCAGTTCGGATCGACACCGCTGTGGCGGTAGGAGAGCCCCATCGCCCGGCTGTCGACGGAATGGGTTTCGCCGGTGCGGTCGAGTGCGATCGCCGAAACGAGCACATCCTTGATTTCCCGGCCATAGGCTCCGGCATTCATTCGCATACTGCCGCCGATCGACCCGGGGATGCCCGACAGGAACTCGAGCCCACCCAACCCCGCATCGGCCGCGGCGAAAGCGACAATGCGGTCGAGAGCCGCCGCGCCGGCGCGCACTTCGTCACGCTCGATCTCGATAGCGGCAAACCCGCGCCCGAGCCGGATCACGACACCGGGAATGCCGCCGTCGCGCACCAGGAGGTTCGAGCCCACCCCGATGACGGTTAGCGGGATCCGAGGCGGCAGCGACGCCAAAAACCCGGCGAGATCGGCGAGATCGGCAGGTCGGAACAAAACCTCGGCAGGGCCCCCGACGCCAAACCAGGTCTGCTTGCCGATCGCCGCATCCGCGGTCAACCGACCGCGTACCGGGGGGAGCTGCGCAATCAACGGGTTCATGCGACGCGGCTCGGCGATTGCAGCGCCGCAAGATCGGCCGGCAAACTGTTCGCCCAGCCGGTGATCGACCCGGCGCCCAGGCACACGACCATGTCGCCGGGACGCGCAATCTCCCGAACCATCGGCGCGAGCTCGCCCGGGTCGGCCAGCGGGCGAACATTGCGATGGCCGTGCTCGATCAACCCCGCAACCAGAGCGTCGCGGTTCACGCCGTCGATCGGCGCCTCTCCGGCTGCGTAGATGTCCGCCACCAGAACAACATCGGCGTCGTTGAAGCAGGTGCAGAACCCGTCGAATAAATGGGACACGCGCGTGTAACGATGCGGCTGGACGACGGCGATCACCTTGCCTTCGACGATCGCGCGGGCCGCCTTGAGAACCGCTGCGATCTCGACCGGGTGGTGACCGTAATCATCGATGACGGTCACGCTGTTCCACTCGCCAGTCCGCGTAAATCTGCGTTTCACGCCTTTAAAATTGCGGAGCGCAGCGCGCAAGGCGTCGTCGCCGAGCGCCATCGCTTCGGCGACCGCTGCGGCAGCGAGCGAGTTTTGCACGTTGTGACGGCCGAACATCGGCAGAAAAAGGTCCGGGATCGTGCGCCCCCGATCCGACAGAGTGTCGGAGATCGCGATGTCGTATCGAGCGCCATCCCGTCCGAGCCGGACATCGACGGCACGGATGTCGGCCTGCGGGCTGAACCCGTAGGTCAGGACCCGCCGGTCCGACAGTTTGGGGATCATCTGCTGCACCACCGGATGGTCGATGCAGAGCGCGGCAAAGCCATAGAAGGGGATGTTGCCGACAAAATCCTCGAAGGCTTGGCGCAATTGGTCGAAGCTTTGATAAAAATCGAGATGTTCCGGGTCGATATTGGTGACGACCGCAATTGTCGCCGGCAGCCGGGTGAAGGTGCCGTCGCTCTCATCGGCCTCGACGACCATCCAGTCGCCCGCTCCCAAGCGCGTATTGGTGCCATACGCATTGATGATCCCGCCGTTGATCACGGTGGGGTCGAGCAGCGCCGTCTCGAGCAGCGCCCCGATCATCGAAGTTGTCGTCGTCTTGCCATGGGTCCCGGCGATCGCCAGTGACCATTTGAGGCGCATCAGCTCGCCCAGCATTTCGGCGCGGCGCACCACCGGGATGCGGCGCATCCGCGCGGCTACTACCTCGGCGTTGTCCGGTTTGACGGCGGACGAGATCACGACGACCTCAGCAGCCCCGAGGTTCTCGGCGTCGTGGCCAACGGCCACCGGAATTCCGAGATCGATCAGCCGCCGCACATTCGCACTGTCGGCCAGGTCAGTGCCCTGCACCCGATAGCCGAGATTGTGCAACACCTCGGCGATGCCGCTCATTCCGATCCCGCCGATGCCGACGAAATGGATGGGCCCGATCGATCGCGGCAGGGCTCTCATGCCGCCCGTCCTTGCGGCCTCGAGCCGAGACCGAGCTCGAGGGCGAGCTGCGCAAGGTCGCGCGCCGAGTCGGGCCGGCCGAAATCGCCGGCGTGCTTAGCAGCCCCGGTCAATGCCGCCGGGTCCCCCAACAGATTTTCGAGGTAAAGAGCAAAGGTGTCCGGCCGCAACTCCGGCTGCGCAATGACCCATCCGGCTCCAGCCTCGGCGAAGGCCCGGGCGTTCGCGGCCTGGTGATTGTCGGTGGCGTAGGGGTACGGAATCAGAACAGCAGGCCGGCCGATCGCCGCAAGCTCCGCCACGGTCGAGGCGCCGGCCCGGCAGATTGCCAGATGCGCGCGCGCCAGTCGTTCCGGAACATCGGTAAAGAAGCTCTGCAGCTCCGCCTGGATGCGATTTTTGCGATAGATCGCCTCGGCGGCGGGAAGATCCTCCGGGCGCGCCTGGTGGCTGACCCGCAGCATCTCGCGCAGCCGCGTCGGCAGTGCGGCGAGGGCCGGCGGTACGGCCTCGCTCATGATGCGCGCCCCTTGGCTGCCGCCGAGGATCAGCAGCTCGATCGGGCTGCCCCGTTGCGGCGCCTTGTACCTGGTTCGAGCCAGGGCGAGCACCGGCGGCCGTACGGGGTTGCCGGTCTGGACGGTGCGGGCGCGGTCGGCCGGGCGCAGACCAGCGGTCGTCGGAAAGCCGGTCGCGATCCGGCGCACGCGCGGCGCGAGGAGCCGATTGGCGCGCCCGAGGACGGCATTTTGCTCATGGATCACCGTCGGCAGACCGAGATAGACCGCCGCGAGCATCGTCGGGATCGAGGCATAACCGCCGAAACCGACGACGCAAGCCGGGGACAGCCGGCGCAGCAAGCGGCGCGCCTGCAATGTCCCAAGCGCCAGCTCACCGAGCGCCTGGGCCGTATGCGCCGCTCCGCCCCCCAACTGCGCGGCACGCACATGATGCGTTTCGATCTCGGCAGCCCGCCCGGCGAAGGCCTCGGCTCGTGCATCGCTGAGGAGATGCACCTTGCTGCCGACGCCCAGCAGCTCGATGGCCAGCGCCTCGGCCGGGAACAGATGACCGCCGGTGCCGCCGGCCGCGAGCACGAAAGGCACGCTCACAGCTCGCCGCCCCCGAGGCGCCGCCGCGTCAGCGCGAGCATCATCCCCATGCCGAGCCCGAGCGCCAGCATCGACGATCCGCCATAGGACAGAAACGGCAAGGTCATGCCCTTGGTCGGGATCAGGTGCAGGGTGGAGGCCATATTGATTGCCGCCTGCAGCCCGAACTGGACCAGCAGGCCGGTCGCGGCGAGAAGGACGAAGAGGCTGCCTTCCTGCGACATTCGCGAAAACCCGCGCAGCACAATAAACGCGAACAGCGCGACGATGGCGAGGCAGACGACCACTCCGAATTCTTCCCCGGCGACGGCGAAGACAAAATCTGCATGCGCGTCGGGGAGGACGTCCTTCACCGTGCCCTCGCCTGGACCGCGCCCCCACAACCCGCCATTCGCGAACGCCTCTATCGAGCGGTTCACCTGATAGCTGTCGCCGGTCGAGGGATCGAGGAAGTGGTCGACCCGGACCCTGACATGCGGCAGGTACATATAGGCGCCGACCAGTCCGCCGAGCCCGGCGAGAGCGCCCGCCGCGACCCAGTATAGCCGCATCCCGGCCATGAAGAACTGCGCAAACCAGACAGCGGCGACGACCGCCGCCATGCCGATGTCCGGCTGCTTTACCAACATCGCGAGGACGAGGAAGAAAAGCGCGATGCAAATCAAATTGCCGGGAAAGCGCGGACGCAGCTTCTGTTCCGAAAATAGCCACGCGGCTACGACGGCGAAGGTCGGCTTGACAAATTCGGAGGGCTGCAGCGACAAGCCCGGGAAATTGATCCAGCGCCGCGCGCCCTTGATCTCGACGCCGATGACGAAAGTCAACGCGAGCAGGGCGAGCGAGATGCCAAAACCGAATACTGCAATGCGGCGGATAGTCCGGGGCGGCTGCAGCGAGACTGCGAACATGACGCCCAGCGCCAACGGCAGCATCGCCATATGACGGCGGACAAAATGCAGCCCGTCGTAACCAATCCGCTCGGCCACCGGAGGGCTCGCCGCCAGGCTCATGACGACGCCGAAGCCGATCAGCATGCCGAGCGCGGCGAGGCTCCAACGATCGACGGTCCACCACCACCGCGCAACCGGGCTCTGATCGATCCGGGCGAATCTCATCCGTAGCCCCAGCGGTCGGGTGTGAGAGACATGAGGCGGAAGATATAGCGTAATCTGATCGTGCTATCTACAATAGCTGGTTTGTCGGTCAGCTCGGACCGCGAGCCGCCCCTCACCCGTCGGGCTCGGTCCCCCCTCTCCCGCGGTGCGGGAGAGGAGCTTTGCGCTGAATGCGTTGTAGCCCCTCTCCCGCATTGCGGGAGAGGGTGGCGAGCGCAGCGAGGCGGGTGAGGGTCCCGCACCATGCCCTTCACCGCAGCTTCAGGGTGGCGAGGCCGGCGATCGCCAAAATCCAGGCGATGATCCAAAACCGGATCACGATCTTCGGCTCCTCCCACCCCATCTGTTCGAAGTGATGGTGCAGCGGCGCCATGCGGAAGACGCGTCGTCCGGTCATCTTGTAGCTCGCGACCTGAACGATGACCGACACCGCTTCGAGAACGAAAAGACCGCCGATAATGGCGAGCACCAGCTCGTGCTTGGTGACGACGCTGATCGCCCCGAGCGCGGCGCCGATCGACAAGGATCCGGTGTCGCCCATGAAGACCATCGCCGGCGGCGCGTTGAACCACAGGAAACCGAGGCTCGCGCCGACCATCGCGCCGCAAAACACCGTCAGCTCGCCCGCTCCGACGACGTGATGGATCTGCAGGTAATTGGCGAAGACCAGATTGCCGGCGAGATAGGCGATGACGGCGAAACAGCCCGCCGCGATCATCGAGGGAACGATCGCCAGCCCGTCGAGGCCGTCGGTCAAATTGACCGCGTTCGAGGCTCCGACGATTACAAATGCGCCAAACGGCACGAAGAACCAGCCGAACGCAAACAGCAAGTTCTTGAAGAACGGAACTGCCAGAGCGTTCGCCAGCCCCGCCGGCGCTACATAGGAAATGGCGGTGCAGGCTGCGGCGGCGAGCACGAATTCGAGGGCGAGCTTCGCGCGGCCCGAGAGGCCGCGATGCGAGTTCCGGGTCAGCTTGCGATAATCGTCGAAGAAGCCGATCAGCCCGAATCCGGCCGTAGTGAGCAGCACGATCCACACGTAGGGATTGGTCAGATCCGCCCACAGCAGGGTCGATGTCGTCAACGCGGTCAGGATCAGGAAACCGCCCATCGTCGGCGTTCCCTTCTTGCGCAGCAGGTGCCCGTTGGGGCCGTCCGGGCGAATCGGCTGGCCGTTCGACTGCTTCCGCCGCAGCCACAGGATCAGGTGCGGACCGAGGATGAAGCTGATCAGCAGCGCGGTTACGACCGCCCCTCCTGAGCGGAAGGTGATGTAGCGGAACAGGTTGAAGAACTGGAATTCGTCCGCAAAAGGATAGAGCAGCGGGTACAGCATCGGTTCACGTCTCTGGCCGGCATGATTCGGGCCGGCATGATTCGGGCTGGGCCGATTGCGCGCGCAACAGCTCCACGACGCGGCTGACCCGCACGCCGCGGGAGCCCTTGACCGTCACGACATCGCCGGGTTCGAGAAAGCGCAGCAGCGCAGGCATAGCTTCCTCGGGCGATCGCCACAACCCGCCTCGTTTCCCCTCGGGAAGAACCTCGTGCAGCGCGGCAATGGCCTCGCCGATCAAAAAGACGCGGTCGACTTCCGCAGTAGCAACAGGTTCTGCGAGCTCACGGTGCAGGTGCTCGGATGCGTCGCCGAGTTCGAGCATATCGCCGAGTACCGCCACGCGTCGTGCACCAGTCCCGGGCTCGGTGGCCGCGAGTACGGCCAGGGCAGCGCGCATCGACGGCGGGCTGGCGTTGTAGCTCTCGTCGATGACCGTCAAGGTGCCGCTGCGCCAAGCGAGTTGATGGCGCCGACCGCGGCCCGGCAGCGCTTGGAGTTGGGCCAGCGCCTCCGCGGCGCGATCGACAGCCGCGCCGGCGGCCTGTGCCGCCGCGAGCACTGCCAATGTGTTCATGACCCAGTGCCGGCCCGGGACCGGCACTCGAAACCTGATAGTGGCGCCGCAAACCGCGGCCTCGACAGTGCTGCCGCGCGAATCGAGCACGCAATCGACCAGGCGAGCGGCAGCTTCCGGATGGGTTCCAAAGCCGAGGATTTCGACGGCGCCGGTACGCTTTGCGGCCGCCGCCAATCTTGCGTAATGCGGGTTGTCGCGGTTGAGGACCGCCGCGCCGCCGGGCTCCAGCCCGAGGAAGATCTCGGCCTTCGCATCGGCAATTGCCTCGACCGACGGGAAGAAGCCGAGATGCACCGGCTCTACCGTCGTGATCACCGCGATATGCGGCCTCACCAGCCGGATGAGGCTCGCGATCTCGCCGGGATGGTTCATTCCGAGCTCGAATACCCCGTAACCAGCTTCCGGTGGTAAACGGGCGAGCGACAAAGGCGCTCCCCAATGGTTGTTGAGCCCGCCGGCCGAGGCATAGGTCGGGCCGGAGCTAGATAGCGCCAGGCGCAACGCCTCTTTGGTCCCCGTCTTACCGACGCTGCCGGTTACCGCGACGATGCGAGCTTGGCTGCGGTTGCGCCCCGCCGCGCCGAGCGCCGCGAGACCCGTCAGCGTATCGGCGACTCGGAGAAGCGGGAACGACGTCGGAAGCTGCGGGACTGCCCGGTCCACCATTGCCGCGGCGGCACCCCGATCCAGTGCAGCAGCAACAAAATCGTGGCCGTCGTGGTTCGGACCGTGCAACGCCACGAACAGGTCGCCCACGGCCAGGCTGCGCGTGTCGATGGAGACCCCTGTTGCCGCCCACGCCGTCGGGCTGGACCCGCCGGTTGCGGCCGCGGCATCGGCGGCGGTCCACAACGCGGTCATCGTCCGACCTGTCGACGGGATGACGGGCGTGGCTCACCCGCCAATTCCCGCGCGATTGCGGCATCGTCGAAGGGATATGTCTCGGTACCGATGATCTGGCCGGTTTCGTGCCCCTTGCCGGCGATGACCAGGAGATCGCCCGCAGCCAGTTCGGTGATAGCCGTCGCGATCGCCTCGCGGCGGTCACCGATCTCGATCGCGTTCGGCGCCGCCTGGAGGATCGCACGCCGGATCTCGGCCGGCGCCTCGGTTCGCGGATTGTCGTCGGTGACGTAAACGCGGTCGGCCAAGCGGGTCGCCACCTCTCCCATCAGCGGACGCTTGCCCGCGTCGCGGTCCCCGCCGCAGCCGAACAGGACGGCGAGGCGGCGGCGCGCATGCGGGCGCAGCGCGATCAGAACCGTCGTCAGTGCATCCGGCGTGTGGGCGTAATCGACGACGACCGCTCCGCCGACCTCGTGGCCGCCGACGAACTGCAGGCGGCCGGGAACACCGGTCAGACCGGCGAGAGCGGCGGTGGCGGCAGCCACGGGGCTGCCCGTTGCGATCACCAACCCCAGCGCCGCGAGGGCGTTCATAGCCTGAAACTCGCCGGCGAGCGGCAGCACCAGCTCGTGCCTGCGGCCGAAGAGATCCAGAACCAGGAATTGACTTTCGGCGCGCGGCTCGCGGGCAATCAGCCGCAGATCGGCCGCGGGATCGGCGCCGTAGCCGATCACCGGGTGACCGCCATTGCGGCAGAGCCCCTCGAGCTGCGAGAACTCGGCGCTGTCCCGGTTGAGGACCGCGGAGCCGCCCGGCATCAGAAGGGCTGTGAAGAGACGCTGTTTGGCAGCGCGGTAATGTGGCATGTCGCCGTGGTAATCGAGGTGATCGCGCGTCAGATTAGTAAACGCTGCGGCGGCGACCGATAAACCATCGAGCCGAAACTGGTGGAGGCCGTGGCTCGACGCCTCGATCGCCACGTGCTCGATCCTCTGTGCGGCGAGCCCGGCGAGATCGCGGTGCAGCGCGACCGGATCCGGGGTCGTGAGCGCGCCGGGCCGGTGCTCGGCGGCGGTCACGATTCCGAGCGTGCCGAGGCTTGCAGCCGGGTGGCCGAGCGCCGTCCAGATCTCGCGCGTGAAATGGACCACCGAGGTCTTGCCGTTGGTGCCGGTAACCGCGGCGATCGTTTGCGGCTGCCGGCCGTGAAACCGTGCCGCCATCAAGGCCAGCCGGCGATGCGGGTTCGGGTCCGTGACAATGCGGACCCTGTCGCGCAGTCCCGGTGGAAGCGCGAGAGCAGCCGGTTCGTCCGTCAGAATGGCGACGGCGCCGTGCGCGATTGCGTCAGCGGCGAAGCTGCGCCCGTCTTGTCTCGTGCCGGGCAAGGCGGCGAATAGAAAGCCAGGTCGCACGTCCCGCGAATCGGCAGTGAGGCCGAGGATCTCAGGGTCGTTGCTTTCCGTGGACGCCGGCACAGGGGCGATCAGCTCAGTAAGCTTCAATCCGCTTGCCCTGCAGAGTGTCGACCATCAGCGCCCGCTGGATCTCGGGCGACGACTCGTCGACCGGCTGCACCCCGACCAGTGGCGCCATGCGCTGGACTATCCGGCTGGTTGCGGGGGCGACTGTCCAGCCGGCGGTGGCGTAGCCGTGGCTCTGCTTGTTCGGGTGAGGTTCGTCGACCACGGTCAAGATCAGATATTTCGGATCATTGATCGGAAAGACCCCGACAAAGCTCGAGAGCAGCTTTCTCTCTGCATAATGTCTGCCCGAAATCTTCTCCGCCGTGCCGGTCTTGCCGCCCACCACGTAGCCGGGAGCCGCGGCCTGCGTGCCGGTCCCGTGCTCAACCACTAATCGCATAAGCTTGCGCATTTGTTCCGAGGTCTTTGGCGAAATTACCTGTTCGCCCGGCGGCGCATCACCGGGCGGCAGCTTCAGTAACGTGGCCTGGCGCAGGATGCCGCCATTGACGAGCGCCGCGGCTCCGCTCGCAAAACTCAGCGGCGTCACCGAGATGCCGTGGCCGAAGGCAATCGTCATCACGTTGACTTCCCGCCATTTCGCCGGGAAATGCGGCGCCGCCACCTCCGACACCTCGATCTTCGGCACCTTCAACAGACCGATCCGGGCGAGGAACTGTCGCTGCCTCTGACCTCCGGCGGCCACGGCCATCTTCGCTGCGCCGATATTTGACGAGTACATCAGAATTTCGGGGACGCTCAACACCCGATGCTTGCCGTGATAATCCCCGATCGTGAAGCGGCCGATATGGATATCGTGGCTCGCGTCATAGGTGCTGGCGAGCGTGGAGGTGCCGGCATCGAGCGCCATCGCCACGGTAAAGATCTTGAAAATCGAACCGAGCTCGTAAACGCCGAGCGTGTTGCGGTTGAACATCCGGTCCGCGATGGAGATGTCGGGATGGTCCGGGTCCGCGGCGCCCGGGTGGTTCGGATCGAAATCGGGCAGCGACACCATCGAAAGCACTTCGCCGGTGTTGACGTCCATGATCAACCCGCCGGCGCCTTTCGCGGTGAAGTCGTCGATCACCCGCTGCAACTCCTCCCGGAGGATGTATTGGAGGCGTAGATCGAGCGACAGCTGTAAGGGCTCCTGCCGGTCCTTCAGCGTATCGTCGAGGCCGCGCTCGATCCCCGCGAAGCCGGAATTGTCGATGCCGGTATAGCCCACGACATGCGCCGTCAGCGTCCCGTCCGGGTAAATTCGGCGCTCTTCGTGCTGGAACTGGACCCCCGGAATACCGAGCTGATTGACCTCGTATTGTTCATGAGGCGTCAAATGTCGCTTCAGGTAGACGAAACTCTTGCCTGAGGTGAGTTTGGCGTACACCTCAAGGGTCTTGAGGCTCGGGAAAGCCTTCACCAACTTGCGGGTGGCGTCCGCCGGGTCGAGGATCTGCTTCGGATTGGCGTAGACCGAGGGGCTGTCGAGCGTCGTGGCGAGCAGCCTGCCGTTGCGGTCGACAATGTCGGCGCGGGCGGGCGCAGGCGGTGCCGGAATTCGGAACCGGGGCATATGTGATTGGGCCGTACCGCCTTCTAGCAGTACGACTTCGACGACCCGCAATGCGACGACGCCAAAGACGCAGGCAAACAGAATGCCGGTGAAAAACAGCCGGGCACGGCAGGCCTCCAGAGCCTTCCTCGCTGGCCCATCAGGGACCACGGGGGCGCAGGGTGGCGGCTTGAAATGCCGCGGCCGGCACGGGTTGTCGTCATAAGCTTGAAAGGGTTGGGCTGCGATCATCACCGGCTCGTCATGATCTGGGCAATCAAGTCGTCGAGCGATTTGGCTCGCCGGGGTGACGCGGGCTTCACGACGGCCTTGGCCGCTACGGCCTTCGCCGATTGCGGCGCCGCCACCGGCTTCTCCAACAGGGCGGGCATGGCGCGCAGCGCGCTTTGCGTCACGGGCGGCTCTGCTGCGTTTTGGGGAGTCGCCGGTTCCGGAGCGCGCACCGGAACTCCTTCCGGTGCACTTTGGGCCGCGCTCACCGCCGGAGCCGGCTCGGCAGCCGCAACAACCGCGGACGATTCGACCGCAGGCGGTTCGGCCAAAGGCGGTTCGGCCAAAGGCGGTTCGGCCAAAGGCGGTTCGGCCAAAGGCGGTTCGGGCGAAGGCGGCGGCGGAGGCCGCAGCGGGATGTCGGCGGCCGTCGTGTGAAGCTGCTTTGTCGCGATCGGGCCGAGCGACAGGAATTGCCGGTTCATGGCCTCGAGCGTCTCGGGCCGCGTCAGGTAGGCCCATTCGGCTTCGAGGACCCGCAGTTCGTGTTCTTCCGCTGCGGTCGCCCGATTGGTTCGCGCCAACTCGTCCTCGAGCGCCTGAACCTGGTATTTGACCCCGAACATCGCAAAGCCGGTCGCCGAAACCAGGGCGAGCCAGAACAAGGTGCCGAGCCTGATCATGCGCCCTGTTCCCTGCGCCGGCCGCCGACATGGCGCTCGCCATTGGGCGGCCATGGCGCCGCCGCAGTCCGTGCCGCGGCTCGCAGACGTGCCGCGCGAGCGCGCGGGTTTTGGACGATTTCCGCTGCACTGGGCTTGACCGTCCGGCGTGTCAGCAAGGTGAAGCTCGGCGGCGGCAATTCTGCCCCGACGGGCCGGTGTCGCGAGGCTCGCGGAGCCATGTCGCTGCGCCGGCGCAGGAACTCCTTGACCCGGCGATCTTCGAGCGAGTGAAACGACACCACGGCGAGCCTTCCGCCGGGCGCCAACAGCTGCTCGGCCGCGGCAAGGCCGCGATCGAGCTCGCCCAATTCGTCGTTCACGGCGATCCGCAAGGCCTGGAATGTCCGGGTCGCCGGATCCTGCCCGGGCTCGGATTGCGGGATCACCGAACGAACGATATCGGCCAGGTCGGTGGTGCGCTGGATGGGCCGGCGCTGTCGCGCCGCGTTGATCGCGCGGGCGATCCGGCGGGCAAACCGCTCTTCGCCAAGCGCACGGATCAGCTCGGAAAGTTCGGACTCCGGCACGTCCGCAAGCAGCTCCGCCGCGCTCCGTCCGGCGCCGCTCATCCGCATGTCGAGCGGGCCGTCGAAGCGGAACGAGAAGCCGCGCTCCGGCGTGTCGAGCTGAGTCGAGGAAACGCCGAGATCGAGGGCGATTCCAGCAACCGGGTCGGCGTTCACCGGGCCCAGAAGCTGCGCCATGTCGCCGAACTGCCCCTCAAGGATACGAAGGCGTTCGCCGTACCGCTCGGCCAAGTCGCGGCCCCGCCGCACCGCGTCGGGATCGCGGTCGATGCCAAAGACGCGGCAATGCGCTGCATTGAGCAACGCCTTGCTGTAGCCGCCGCCGCCGAAGGTTCCGTCGACATAGACGGCATCGTCGCGCGGGGCGAGCGCCGCGAGGACAGCATCAAGAAGAACCGGAATGTGCCCGGCAGATCGGACCGCCCCGGGCTCCATCGCCTGTGCGGCTGGTTCAGGGGAGTGTAACCGCGGCCCGGTCATTCCCGGCGCCGCTCGGCGGGCCCGCCCGGCGGCGGCAACCTGGTTCCCTGGCGGCGCGCTCGCTCGCGGAGCATCGCCTGGTGTTCGGCGAAGCGGGTCGGCTCCCAGATCTGAAAACTCTTGCCCAACCCGACAAACGCCGCGCTTTCGGTAATGTGGGCGTGTTCGGCGAGGATTTCGGGCAGGATGATGCGGCCCTCGGGATCGAACGGGAGCGAGTGCGATGACGCGAACAGCATTCCGAGGTTCTCGTGCTCCTCGGAAAACTCCTCTAAAGTATTCATTCGCGAGCTCATCTCCTCCATACGCTTGATGCCGCTGGCGTCGAGCGCGTCATACTTGAACGAGGGGAAGACGATGATGCCCGGGAAGCTTTGGTCTGCAACAGCAGCGCGAAAGGTCGCCGGCACTGAAACTCGCCCCTTGCGGTCGACCTTGTTCACGAAAGTGGAGAAAAACAAGTCCACTTCTTCCCCCAACGCTCGCCCGTGGACGCTCGGCAAGGGGCGCCCGATAGGCACTGCCGAGTTTCCCCCCGTCGGCAATGCCCGTCCATGGGTAGGTATGGGATATCATGGTATAATATGGGTGTCAATGGGCTTTCTAAATAAAACCATCAATTTCTTTTTGCTGCCGTCATGAGTTCTTGAAACGTTCTTGAAAGATCGCCAGACGGCGTGTAAGCCGGGTTCTGTCCCGCCCCCGTTGGAGCTCCCTTAGAGCTGGTCCTGGGGCGGGGATGGCCATTCCTCTGGGACGCCCGTTGCCGAGCGCCTCGTGCGACCGACCCGAGCGGCGGCGCGAAGGTCCGCCCGGCATTCCCGCGAGCGGGATGCCTGCCGCTCCTACTTGGTCTTGCTCCCGGTGGGGTTTTCCCTGCCGCCGCCGTTGCCGGCGGCGCGGTGCGCTCTTACCGCACCGTTTCACCCTTGCCGCCCGCCCGGTGTTCCGAGACGGACCGGCGGTGTACTTTCTGTGGCACTTTCCCTGGGGTCGCCCCCGCCGGGCGTTACCCGGCACCGTACCTCCGTGGAGCCCGGACTTTCCTCCCTCCACCCAAAGGGCAGAGAGCGGCCATCCGGCCGTCTGGCACTAGAAAATCTGGGAGTTCGCGACCCGCCTGTCAAAGCCAGAAGGTACAGCAGGCACACGGCCGTGTGGGATTTTATGGGCTGTACCACCTCGGCAGCGTATGGCCGTACGGGATTGTGCCGCGAGGGGGCGCTTCTATAATCGCTGCGAACCCATCCCAGGGACCCGTCGAGAAGGGGCAACGCCATGCCAGTGATACTCGGGACGGACGGCTATCGCTATGAGGTCAGCGACAAGTGGGCAAAGTTGCCGCCGGGCATGGAGTTCAACGCCGATGTCGCCGCGGTCGGGGTCGACCGGCACGACAACGTCTATGCCTTCAACCGCGGCAAGCATCCGATGTGCGTGTTCGGCCGCGACGGCAACTTCCTGCGCTCGTGGGGCGAGGGCATCTTTGTGCGCCCGCACGGGGTCCACATGGCGCCTGACGATACGATCTGGCTGACCGACGACGGCGATCACACGGTTCGCCAGTGCACCCTCGACGGCAAGGTGTTGCTGACCATCGGCATCCCCGGCAAGCCCGCGCCTTATATGAGCGGCGAACCGTTCCATCGCTGCACGCATACGGCGCTGTCGCCGCAAGCCGACTACCTTTACATCTCGGATGGCTACGGCAATTCCCGCGTCCACAAATACACGCCGGACGGCAAGCGGGTGACTTCATGGGGCGAGCCTGGCACCGATCCCGGCCAGTTCAACATTGCCCACAATATCTGCTGCGACCCCGAAGGCTGGGTCTATGTCGCCGACCGCGAGAACCACCGCGTCCAGGTGTTCGACGGGAACGGCAAGTACCAGGCGCAGTGGAACAACATGCACCGGCCCTCCGGCCTCTATATGGAGACCGGAACCAGGACGCCGCGCTTCTTTATCGGCGAGATCGGGCCCGATATGGCTGTCAATATCGACCTGCCGAATTGTGGCCCGCGGGTCAGCATTTATACCAGCAAGGGCGAACTCTTGGCGCGGCTTGGTGATGCCCATGCCGGGCTCAACCCCGGCCAGTTCATCTCGCCGCACGGGCTCGCCGTCGACTCGCGCGGCGACATCTATGTCGGCGAGGTATCGTTCACCAATTGGGGCCGCCGCGTCCGCGCCAAGGGCGAGCAATTGCCGCCGGGCCTCCGCAGCCTGCAGAAATTGGTCAAGGTGGATTAAGCGAACCTGTACCAACTTCGTCAGGATGACGAAGATCTTAAAACACCCTAAAGAAGGGATAAGCTATGCCCGAGAATCCGCGCTGGAAGCGTCGCCCGCCGGGCTCGACTTGGGGCGATTGGGGTCCCGACGATCAGCTCGGCCGGCTCAACCTGTTGACTCCGGACAAGGTATTAAAGGGCGTCGCCGAGGTGAAGGAAGGCAGGACCTTTTGCCTCAGCCTGCCGCTCGATTATCCGGGCGGCACGGTCGTCAACCCGCGCCGCCATCCGCCGCGCCTGATCGCCAACAAGCGCAACGGGATGCCTTACATCGCCTACCCGCTCGCCCGCGAGGATCCGAAATTGATCGACGTGGTCTGCGACGACATCGTCGAGATGACATTGCAGTACTCGACGCAGTGGGATAGCCTTGCCCATGTCGGGCAACTCTTCGATGCCGACGGTGACGGCAAGCCCGAGATCGTCTTTTACAATGGCTACCGCGCTGGCGAGCATATCGTTGGGCCAATCGATTATAGCGATGGCAACGCGGTCGAGCGCGGCGAGCATGTCGGGGCGCTCAAGCTGTCGATCGACCACATGGCGGCGCATGGGATGCAGGGCCGCGGCGTGATGATCGACCTCGAGCGCCATTGCGGGCGCCGCGAAAGTTTTGTGGGCTATGACGAACTGATGCGGATCATGGAAGCGGACAAGGTCGAGGTCGAGGAAGGCGACCTCGTCTGCTTCCGCACCGGCTACGACCGGGTGATCCTCGACATGAACAAGAGCCCTGACGCGGCGGTGCTGGCTGCCAACCCCGGCGCCGGCCTCGACGGGCGCGACGAGCGGCTCCTCAATTGGATCACCAGATCAGGCATCGTCGCGCTGATTTCCGACAACCGCGCGGTCGAGCAGATGCCCTCGCGCCCCTGCGAGAGCGAAGACCACTGCGCCTCATTGCCGTTGCACGCTCATTGCCTTTTCAAGCTCGGCGTCTATCTCGGCGAAATCTGGCACCTCTCCGACCTCGCCGACTGGCTGCGCGCCCACGGCCGTTCCCGGTTCCTGCTGACCGCCCCGCCCCTGCGCCTCCCCGGCGCCGTCGGGCTCGCCGGCCAACGCCATCGCTACCGTGTAGCGCTCATCCGGCGCCCAGCGCAGCCGCTATTTGGTATGTGGCAAACGCCGCCAAATAGGCGAGCGCGAGCATGTAGCTGAAGAGGAAGGCGGTCCACTTCCAGCTGTTGGTCTCGCGGCGCACGACGCTCAATGTCGAAGCGCATTGCGGCGCGAAGACATACCAGGCGAGCAGCGCCAAAGCGGTGGCGAGGCTCCAGTGGGCGGTCAAGACGCGGCCGAGTTCGCCGGGATTTTCGTCGGCGCCCGCGATCGAATAGACCGTCCCAAGCGCGGCGACGGCGACTTCGCGGGCCGCCATTCCCGGCACCAACGCTACGTCAATTTGCCAATTGAAGCCGACCGGGCGCAATACCGGTTCTATCGTCTGGCCGATGCGAGCCGCTAGACTGTAATTGATCGCCGGCTCGGCAGCATCGGGTGGGGCGGGCGGGACCGAGCATAAAAACCAGATCACGACCATCATTGCAAAGATCGTCGTGCCGGCGCGCTTCAGAAAAATCTGGCCGCGCTGCACGAGGCCGAGCGCCAGGTTCCGCAAAACCGGCCGCTTGTATTCGGGCAGTTCGAGCATGAAGGGCTCGCTCGGCTCCCGCCGCCATAAAAAGCGGTTGAACACCCAGGACATGCCAAGCGCGCTGGCAATGCCGGCCGTGTAAAGGCCGAACATCACGAGGCCCTGTAGATTGAGCCAGCCAAATACTGTGCGCGCGGGAATAAAGGCCGCGATGATCAAGGTGTAGACCGGGATGCGCGCCGAGCAGGTCATCAGCGGCGCGACGAGGATCGTCGCTAGGCGCCCGCGGCGGCTGGAGATGACCCGGGTCGCCATGATACCGGGGATCGCGCAGGCAAAGCTCGACAACAGCGGGATGAAGGCGCGGCCATGCAGCCCGGCGCCGCCCATGATGCGGTCCATCAGAAAGGCAGCCCGCGCCATGTAGCCGAAATCTTCGAGAAGCAGAATGAACAAGAACAAAGTGAGGATCTGCGGCAGGAAAACCAATACGCTGCCGACCCCCGAGATGACCCCGTCGCGGACGAAGCTCAACAGCCAACCCGGTGGCAGCACCTCTCCGGCCCGTGCAGCGAGCCCGTCGAAGCCGCTCTTGATCAAGTCCATCGGGGCCTGCGCCCAGGTAAAAACCGCCTGGAACATCAGAAATAGGATTGCGAGCAGGATGACGAGGCCGAGGACCGGGTGCAGCACCGACCCGGTCGAGCCGCCGCGTGAAGCCGTCGGGCCGACCCGGCGCCTTGACCGCGGCATCGAGAATGCGGTCGGCTTCGCGCTGAGTGGCGCGCAACTGCGCCGCATTGGGCTCGGACCAATCCGGGGCTCGCGGCAATCCGCGCTCGCGGATCACCGTGTCGATGCGGTCAAGGAGATCGTTCGTGCCACCCCGGCGGACCGCGACCGACGCCACAACCGGAATGCCTAGCTCTGTGGACAGCCGATCAAGGTCGATCTCGAACCCGCGATGGCGGGCAATGTCGAACATGTTGAGCGCGAGGATCATCGGCCGGCCGACCCGCTTCAGCTCGAGAGCCAGTCGCAGCGCCAGCCGCAGATTCGTCGAGTCGGCGACGCAGACGAGAAGGCTTGGAGTGGCCTCGCTTTCGAGCCGTCCCAGCACGATGTCGCGGGTCACGATCTCGTCGAGGCTGCGGGCGCGCAGTGAATACGTCCCCGGCAAATCGATCAGCCTCACCGCGAGCCCGGCGGGCGTTACAACCAGCCCTTCCTTGCGCTCGACCGTGACCCCGGGGTAATTGGCAACCTTCTGGCGGCTCCCGGTCAGCGCATTGAAGAGTGCGGTCTTGCCGCTGTTCGGGTTGCCGACGAGCGCGACACGCGCCGGCGCTGCGATTTCACTCATCAGCGATCCGGCTCGACCAGTATGGAGGCCGCGTCCCGACGCCGCAGCGCGACCGTCGCTTCATTCACCCGCACTGCGATCGGATCGCGGCCGAACAACCCCTCGTGCAACAGTTCGACCCGCGCGCCTTCGACAAATCCGAGCTCGATCAGCCGCCGTTCGAGTTCCTCTGCCGGCAGGCCATGAAGGTCGGCGCTTACGCGAACCGCCCGGATTCGGCCGGCGAACCCGACCTGGGCGGCGCCGAGCGCGACGGCGCCGCTGGATGTTGGCGCAGTAGCAGACATTTCCTCCGGCCTGAGCTACCGCAGGACATATTGCGAATCGCTTTCATTTGCAAGCTCGCTGCGCCGTCTTGCGGCCCCTCACCCCATCGTCGAATTGAAGGCGCCGCCGTCGAGCAACAGGTTCTGGCCGACGATGAAGCCGGCAGAGGCGCTGCACAAAAAGGCGCAGGCGTCGCCGAATTCAGCCGGATCGCCGACCCGTCCGGTCGGGTTCGACTGGCCGCGTTTGGCAAGAATTTCGTCGAACGGGACGTTTTGCCGCCGCGCCTCGTATTCCATGCCCGAACGCAGCCGGTCGGTCAGAAACGGGCCGGGCAGCAACCCGTTGATCGTCACATTGTGTTTTGCCACCTGGCGCGCGAGGCCGGCGCAGAAGGCGGTGAGGCCGGCACGGGCGCCGTTGCTCATGCCCAGATTGGGGATCGGCGACTTCACCGAGCCGGAGGTGATATTGACGATGCGGCCGAATTTCCGCGCGCACATCCCGTCGACGGTCGCCTTGATCAGCATGATCGGCGTCAGCATGTTGGCGTTAACCGCTTTTTGCCAGTCCTCGACCGACCATTCGCGGAAATCGCCATGCGGCGGCCCGCCGCAATTATTGACGAGGATGTCGGGGTTGGGGCAAGCGGCCAGAGCGCGCGGCGCGGCCTGCCTCCGTTGAGATGTCGCCGGGAACCGCCGTCACCTTGGCGCCGGTTTCCTTGCGAATCTCCTCGGCGGTACGTTCGAGCGTCTCGGCGGTGCGGGCCGTGATCGTCAACTCGACGCCGGCGCGCCCCAGCGACATCGCACAGGCCCGCCCCAACCCCTTGCTCGCCGCACAGACCAGAGCCTTTCGGCCGCGAATTCTCAAATCCAACATGGCATCCTCCGCTGTGAGCTCGGCATAATGTTATAATATAAAGTGATGAAACTGACCCTGATCCTCGACCCGGCGCCGACCGGCGTGCGCGCCAGCTTGATAGAAGAATGGGACGAAGTCGCCCGCAACGCCAAGATGGAGCCGCGGGTCCGGCTGTTCGACTCGGAGGAGCAAGCGCTCGCCTGGGGGCGCTTGCTGGCGCACCGCCGCGGGCTGAAGCAATTGTTCCTGACCGACAATAGAAAAAAGCCGCAGGCGGATGCTCCCGGCCTGACGCATCAATAGCCCGGTTAATATCCCGGGGGCGGCGGAACCGGTCCTCCGGGGTACGCCCCTGGATAGCCCCCCGGATAGCCCCCTGTGTAGCCCCCTGGATAGCCCCCCGGCGCGTAAGGTGGGGGACCCGGTGGACCCGCGTAAGGCGGCTGGCCGGGTGCAGCGTAGGGCGGGGCCCCGGGCCCCGCCGAGAAGCCAGGCACGGCGTTGCCGTGCGCGCTCATGCACTGGGCATACATGACGTCGTATTGCTGCTGCAGCGACATTTGCGCAAAGCCCGAACCGCTGGCGCCGGCCACCGTGCCGAGGGCAGCGCCCGAGGCAGCGCCGATCCCGGCGCCGCGCCCGCCGCCGATGGCACCGCCGAGCGCCGCTCCGAGCGCCGTGCTGAGAATGGCCCCGCCTACCGCCTGATTGTTGGCCGCGTATGCCCCCGGCGCGGTCTGCGCCGCGGCATATTGCTGGCAGGCCGCCTGATCGGCCGCGAAGGCGTCGAAACTCTTGTTCGCGCCGGGCGAGGCGGGGATCGTCGGCCCCAATGGCGGCGCGACGCACGCCGTCAACGAAATCGCCCCGGCCACGATCGCCACTACCCGCCGATCGATGCCCCTCATGTCCCCTCCCGCTCAGTCAAACGCCAACCGATCTTGCGGCGAGTGTTTCTATGCAGGCAAGCGGCAAGCAATCCCTCGATGAAGAGGGGACACTTGGGCCGCGTCTCACAAAGGGTCTTTCGCGAAATACCCACCTCCGCGGGCTGCAGAACTCACGACTTTTGACGATCTTGCAGACGCTCAATTCGTAGGTCTTCGATGATGAGTTGGGCGATCCGCAACTCGTCGACTTGACCCCTGCGCAGCCTCGCCCGGCCCAAGACGAGTTGCCCGACCGCCAGCTTACCGATGGCCAGTGCGCCGACCGCGAGTGCGCCTAACGCCAGGGCGCCGACCGCTACCGCGCCGATGGCAACGGCTCCTTCGCGTCGTACCGCGAACAGTCGGGCCGTCACCGGCTCCCGGGCTTGTCCAGATAGCGCCGTTTGACTCTCCCCGTCTTGTCTCGTTGCGCGCTCCTGACGGTCAGCCGGCCATGTTCCCTTGCTGCCGGCGCTTATCCGTCGGCGACCGTGAGGCGCGCGCCGATTGTCAGGGCGGCGAGCTGATAGACCGCATTGCGTCCGGCGAGCCAGTCCGCAAGCTCCTCTTCGTCGAGGCACTCGGGGATACGCGGGTGCCATTCGCCGGGTACCGGCCGGATCACCGCGCCGGGGTCGAGCTCACCACAATCGACGCGCATCGTGCAGCGGAAGCGGCGACCAACCTCGAACGTCGACTCGATGATGGTGTTGCGCGAGAGGCGCGGCGGGACCGGTTCGAAATATGTGACTTTGCGGGGTGGGCTGCGGCGGGCCATTCCGTATCCTCCTCGTTGGGTCAGGTGCGGTGATCCTCAACTCTATGTGGGATGAAACGGTCCTGCTTGCACGGGTATTGCCCCCCCGGCCCGCGCATTTTTCGCTGGTCCCTTACGTAATAATTCGCCTGCGGAAGCGCGTAACCGAGCCGATCGAGACGAACTTGGTTCATCGCTTGCGCGCCGTGATCCAAAGGAACTCCGTTTCCTCCGATCAGCTAAACAATTTCTCCGCCCGAATGGAGTTTTTCCCGCTTTTCCGGTCCGGCCAGGGAAGAACCGACGGCTCCCGAAGGGCAGATTTCAATTCCGACGCAGGAGGGCTAGTGGCCGCCGCCGATCGCCCCCGGTCCCGGCAACTCGCCTTGATAGCCCGGCGAATTGGGCGATGGCGAGAAACCGGGCACGACATAGCCTCTGGCATACATGCATTGAGCGTACATTGTGTCGTAGGGCAGCGTGCGCTGCGCGGCGGCGTATCCCCGGCAGATCGCCGCTACGGCGGCGGCGCCATCGTAAACCTCGCCTGCTGTTTGTGCGGCCGAGATGGCCTGCCCCGCCACGACCATGGCAATGGCGCGCGCGAGGCGGGTCGCCGGCGAGGTTCGCCGCTTCATTCGGGCTATTGTTCTAAGCCGCCAGTCGTTGGGAAGGCGCGCCGGTGCGGCCGGCGTTGTAGCGCCACAACGCCGCGGCGATCGCGACTACCGTAAGGCCAGCGACGATGATGGCCCATGGTTGGGCGCCGAGGCGTTCGAACCACTGCGTGTAGAAATGGATCACGCCAAAAGTGGCGGCGGTGTTGACGACCCAGCGCCGGTTCACAAAAGCGCCCCAGATCCCGACGGCAAGGAGCAGCCCTGCCCATCCGATGACAAAGACATAATCCGGGATATGCCCCGCCGCAGCGCGCCAGGCCTGCCAGCTTCCCCGGCTCTCGGGAGTACCGCCGTGCACCCAGCTTGCGCCCGGATAGTCCCCCCACAGCGAGCCGACCCAGAAACCGAAATTGACCAGGAGCAGCGACACGCGGGCAAAGACCAGCGCCACTCTCTCATAAGGCGGCGCCACTTGCAGCGAGACGATGTAGGCCGCCGCGGCGAGCAGTGAAAAAACGCCGATGGTGATCGCCGGCTCACGGACGATCAGCATGTAGGTCGCGTGCGTGTAGCCGGTGCTGCCGCCGAGCGCCGCGGCGACCGCTAGCGGCACGAGGGCCATCAGAAAGCTGCTGCGGATCAGCATCGCGAGCGCGAGCAGCAGAGCGACCGTCAAGCAGGTGCCGGCAAAGACCCCTTCGAACAGGCCCATCACCCCACCCGACAGCAACAGCGCGCCGATGATTGTGGTCGCTGTGCCGAGCAGGCTCCATTGTTCCGAACCGCGAAATGTGATGGCGAGGCCGGCCAACACGAAGGCGACGCCGAGCGCCGCACCGGCGGCAAAAGACGGGTCGAGCGCGAGGATGCCGGCCGACACGGCAGCCGCGCCAAATACCATCAACGCATTGATCGCGAGAGTGCTCGTGTCGCGCGAGGCGAGGGTCTTCAGCCGCTCCGCCTCACCAGGGGTGAGTTTCCCTTCCTGCACCAGCCGCGTGATGTCGAGAACGATCTTGATTTCCGGTCTCCGTCTGTGAGGCTTTGCGCGCAAGCGCATTATGCGGCGTTGGTGACAACCTCGCTACCGCACACTAACTTCGTGATATGGATGATGAATTCCTGTCCCGGCCGGCCGCCGCCGGGGTTCTCGACCTCCACGAACCGGCAGCGCGCAGGCTGCCGCTCGTCCTCGCCTCGCCGCATAGCGGGTCCGAATATCCGGCGGATTTCGTGGCCGCGTCGCGGCTCGATCCGCTGGCCCTGCGGCAATCCGAAGACAGCTTTGTCGACGAACTGTTCGCCGCCGCCCCGCCGCTCGGCGCCCCGCTGCTCTCGGCCCGCTTCCCGCGGGCTTATCTCGACGTCAACCGGGAAGCTTACGAGCTCGACCCGACGATGTTCTGCGACGCCTTGCCGAGCTACGTCAACGCCGGGTCGCCGCGGGTTCGCATCGGGCTCGGCACGATCGCCCGCATCGTTGCCAGCGGCGAGAACATCTACGCCGAGAAATTGCGCTTCGCCGATGCCGAACGGCGCATCGAGTGCCTCTACCACCCTTACCACCAAGTGCTGCGCCGGCTGGTCCAAGAGACAGCAGGCATGTTCGGCGGTTATCTCCTCGTCGACTGCCATTCGATGCCGTCGAGCTCCGGCTGCGGCCAAGACGGCGCCGATATCGTTCTGGGCGATTGCTACGGCGCGGCGTGCGCCCCGCGCATCCTCGAGGCAGCCTGCCGGTTCCTCGCCGACCGCGGTTTCAAGGTCGCGGTCAACGCGCCTTATGCCGGGGGCTTCACGACGGGATTTTACGGCCGGCCGAGCGCGCATCGCCACGCGCTGCAGATCGAGATCAACCGGGCGCTCTATATGGACGAACGCAGCTATCGCAGAAAGCCGAATTTTACGCAGCTGGTCAAAGACCTCGCCGATCTGATCGAGCGGCTCGGCCAGGCCACTCAGGATTGTCTACCAAAGACCGCCTGAGGCTTGACATTCCGATTGATGCGCCATCTCGGCATTCACATCTGAAAGGCAGCGCAACCACGCGTGGGAGGGGCGCGAATTCGGAGGAGGTCAATGGACGAGGTCCGGCAGGATTTTAATTCGGATTTTTCGATCGAGCAGAATTGGCAGGATTATACCGAGGAAGAGCACGCGATCTGGAGGCTGCTGTTCGAACGCCAGCAGCGTCTGCTGGTCGGCCGCGCCTGTAACGAGTTTCTCGACGGGCTCGGCGGACTCGGGGTCGCCGCGGATGGGATCCCGGATTTCCGCCGATTGAGCGAGGCGCTCGACGTCGCGACCGGCTGGCGGATCGTCGCGGTGCCCGGCCTGGTTCCCGACGATGTTTTCTTTGCTTATCTCGCCCGCCGCCGCTTTCCGTCGACCTGCTTCATCCGGCGGCGCGACCAGCTCGATTACCTCCAGGAGCCCGACATTTTCCACGATATCTGCGGCCACGTGCCATTGCTGATGAACCCGGTATTCGCCGACTACATGCAGGCCTACGGGGAAGGCGGGCTGAAGGCATTGGGGCTCGGGCACCTGCAGCATCTGGCCCGGTTGTACTGGTACACCGTCGAGTTCGGATTGATCGCAACCCAAGAAGGCCTGCGCATTTATGGCTCGGGCATCCTCTCTTCCGCCGGAGAGTCGGTCTATTGTCTCGGGGACCCCCGGCCAAACCGGATCCGTTTCGACTTGCGGCGGGTGATGCGGACCCGCTATCGCATCGACGATTTCCAGCAGACCTATTTCGTGATCGACGATTTTCAGCAGCTGTTCGATGCGACCCAGCCCGATTTCGCGCCGATTTACCGCGAAATTGCGGGCCAGCCTGACATCGAGCCAGATGCACTGATCGGCTCCGATCGCACACTCGATCGGGCTCCTTCGGGGTCCGCTCGGCGCAGGCAAAAAAATGGGCTGCAGTCTGACCGCAGCCCAAGTTTAGGGAGGAAACGCCTAGAAGACGTACGGTAAAACCACAACCAGTGATCGTTACCGCACTGCACAATTTAGGGCGTCGGACCGTGAAGTCAAGCCTCTTTTTCGAAACGCCTTGGCCTAGTTGAGCAATCGCGGTCAGATCAGGCATTTAGCGTACGTCCTGCGGCGGGGGAATGTGCAATGCACAAAGACGCCTCGTTGACGATCGCCGAATCGTCGGCGCTGTCACTCGATCCGCTATCGGCTCTGTTCCTCGATGTCGATGGGACGCTCCTCGAGATCGCTCCCCGTCCGGAACTCGTTCGAGTACCGGACGGCTTGCCGTCGCTGATCATGCGGCTTTCGGCCGCGCGCGAGAGAGCGCTTGCCCTGATCAGCGGCCGCCCGCTGGCCCAACTCGACCGGCTGTTCCAGCCGTGGCAAGGCGCCGCAGCGGGTCTGCACGGGCTCGAGCGACGCCGCGCCGACGGAATTATCGATTGCGTGGTCGACGCCGACAGCGCGGCGGCACTCGATCGCCTGCGGCCAAAGCTTGCGGCGCTCGCGGCGGATGGAACCGGCCTCACCCTCGAAGATAAAGGCGGGACGTTGGCGCTTCATTACCGCGCGGCGCCGCAACGAGAGCCGGAAATCCGCGCCGTTGTCGAGGCGCTCCACCGGGAAATCGCTTCGGTGTTGCGCCTGATCAGCGGCAAGATGGTCATCGAGTTCCAGCCCCGCAGCGCGGACAAGGGGCGGGCCATCGCCGCCTTCCTGGCCGAACCGCCATTTCTCGGACGCCGACCTGTTTTTGTCGGGGACGACACTACCGACGAGGACGGCTTTGCCGAAATCCACCGCCGCGGCGGCATTGCGGTCCGGGTCGGTCCCTTCGACGGCGCGACAGCCGCAAATTACCGCCTGCCTACCGTCGAAGCGGTTCTCGCTTGGCTCGCGAGCAGCGTCTTGCGTTAGGCATCGTACAGGTTAAAACTGACGTAGCCCAATGATCGCTGCCGGAACACAATCGAAGGATCCGGCGTTAACCGAGGCAGCTTGCGGCGAGGCGTGAATGGCCGAGAGCGATTTTGTTTTACCCAGTCGGGCCGACGCAGTCAGAAAACCGCGATTGGCAAACTCGGTATTCTCCCGGGCAAACGCGGCGAAGCGGCGATTGGTGGTGGTTTCCAATCGAGTAACGCCGGTCGTCGCCGCAAAGCCCGACTCTGGAGGTCTGGCAGTCGCGATACGGTCCGCTCTGCAGCAGAGCGGCGGCATCTGGTTCGGTTGGAGCGGCGAGGTTCAGGAAACGGTACGTACCGAGCCCAGTATCGCTACCGACGGGCAACTAACATTTGCAACGCTCGATCTCTCTCAGAAGGATTTTGACCAATATTATATCGGCTACGCCAATCGCGTGCTCTGGCCTTTGTTCCATTTTCGCAGCTCACTGGTGCAGTTCTCGCGGCGTAATCTCTTTGGTTACTTGCGCGTCAACCGGATGTTTGCGCGCACCCTGGCGCCAATGTTGTCGCCGCAGGACCTCGTCTGGGTTCACGACTATCATCTGATCCCGCTCGCCGAAGAACTGCGCAAGCTGGACCGGACCGAGCCGATCGGCTTTTTCCTGCACACACCCTTTCCTGCCGCCGAACTGCTGCGTGTGCTGCCGAACCACCAATCGTTGATGCGATCACTATGCGCTTACGATCTGGTCGGCTTTCAAACCCAATCGGACTTAGACGGTTTCAGAGATTATCTGCTGCGCTGGGCCGGTGGAGAGGAACTGGGGCATGGGGTCCTGCGCGCCTTCGGGCGCGTCATGCGCGCGCAGGTCTTCCCGATCGGCATTGACGTCGCGACCGTTTCAGCTCAGGCCGAGGCCGCCGACGGGAGCCGGCACATGCGGCGCCTGCGCCAAAGCGTGGGGGACCGGGCCTTGATGATCGGCGTCGACCGGCTCGACTACTCGAAAGGTCTCGAAGCGCGATTTCAGGCCTATTCGCACTTCATCGAGACCTATCGCGAGACGCGTGGCCGAACGGTGCTCATGCAAATCTCGCCGCCGTCGCGCTCCGAGGTCCCGGAATATCGGGATATACGCAAGAACCTCGCAGCGGCGGCCGGCCAAATCAACAGCCGCTACGGCGAATTTGACTGGACGCCGCTGCGCTACATCAACAAGAGCTTCAGCCACCCGATCTTGACCGGGTTTTTTCGCGCCAGCCGGATTGGCCTTGTCACGCCGCTGCGCGACGGCATGAACCTGGTGGCAAAGGAATATGTAGCGTCGCAATCTGCCGACGATCCCGGAGCTCTGATATTGTCGTGCTTTGCCGGTGCGGCACGTGAACTCGGGGAGGCGGTGATCGTCAATCCGTTCGATGTGGAAGAAATGGCGGAGGCCATCCTGCAGGGGCTCGAGATGCCGCTCGGCGAGCGCAAGGAGCGCTGGACCGCGATGATGAAGGTCCTAGAACGCAACGACATAACTGCGTGGCGCGAAAGCTTTGTGCGCGCGCTGACGGCGACCACCCGGGGATGGTGAATTCCGCGCCGAGCGCGACCGAGACCTGGCTGGTCGGCGACATCGGCGCGACGCACGCCCGCTTCGGCCTGGTCTCACCGGATGCAAAGCTGCTGCACTCGCGCACGCTCTCCGACGAAGACTATCCGACCATAGATGATGCGCTCACCGCTTTTCTCGCGGAGCGCGGGCAGTTGCCGATGCCGCGGCAGGGAGCAATCGCGATCGCCTCGCCGATTACCGGCGACCGCGTTGCGATGACGAACCACCCCTGGAGCTTCTCGGTCCGGGAATTGAAGGCTCGGTTCGCCTTCGAGCGGCTCGAGGTGATCAACGATTTCACCGCGCTGGCCCTGGCGCTCCCACGCCTCGCCGCGGCGGACCGACAGGCGGTCGGCGGCGGCGCACCGGCCGCCGGCGCGCCGCTTGGCGTGCTCGGCCCGGGCTCAGGGCTCGGCGTCTCCGGATTGGTGCCGTCCGGCAAAGGCTGGATCGCGCTGACCGGCGAAGGCGGGCATGCGACAATCGCGGCCGCCACCGATCGCGAGGGCGCCGTCCTCGATCGGATGCGCCGGCACTTCGATCACGTCTCGGCCGAACGAGCCTTGTCGGGCCCTGGGCTCGTCAACCTCTACAACACCCTCGCCGTCATCGACGGCGTGCCGGCGAAGGGTTGCACGGCGGCGCAGATCACCGACTTCGCGATCCGCGCCGAGGACCCGCTGTGCGTCGAGACGACAACAATGTTCTGCGCGATGCTCGGGGCGATGGCAGGCAACCTGGCGCTGACGCTCGGGGCGCGCGGCGGCGTCTATATCGGTGGCGGAATCGTCCCAAAGCTCGGCCAGTTGTTTTTCAATTCACCCTTTCGCGAGCGTTTCGAGGCGAAGGGCCGCCTGCGTAGTTATCTCGAGCCGATCCCGACCTTTGTGGTGACGCATCCGCTGCCCGCATTTCTTGGCTGCGCCGCGCTTCTCGCCCAGTAACAATTATGAAGCGTGCTCGGAGATGTGGAGCCCGGCGACTCCGAGCACGATCAGGCCCAGACACAGCAGTTTCCAGGCTCCGGCACTCTCGCCGAACCAAACAATGCCGATCCCCGCGACGACCGCCGTGCCGACGCCCGACCACACGGCATAGGCGATCGACAGCTCGATCCCCCGCAATGCCAGGCCCAAAAGCGCGAAGCTCACTACGTAGCAAAGGATGACCGCGCTAGAGGGACCGATGCGGGTGAACCCGTCGGAAAGCTTGAGCGCGGTCGTCCCGCAGATCTCCAACACGATCGCCGCGGCGAGATAAGCGCTGCTCATCGCGCAAATTCGGCGCGCACTGCCGCCGTGTGCTCGCCGAGAGCCGGCACCCGGCCGGGGCGCCGCTCGTCCTCGAATATCGCCGGAGCGGAGGGCAGCCGAACGGGGCCTTGCGGGGTCTCGACCGTAATCCGCCGCAGATGCGGATGGCAGGAAAAATCCTCGACCGTGTTGAAATTGCCGAAGGCAATCTCCGCCGATTTCAGCCGCTCGGCGAGCGTGCTGCGCGTATGCCGGGTGAACTCTGCTGCAACCCGCGTGTCGACCTCCGCCCGGTGCGCGACCCGCTGGTTGTTGTCGCGGAAGCGCGGATCCTCGGAGAGGGCGGCATCGCCGAGGATCTCGGCGCAGAAACGCCGCCACTCCCGCTCGTTCTGGATGGCGATCAGGATCTCCTTGCCGTCGCCGGTCGTAAACAGGCCGTAAGGCGCGACAGAGGGGTGGGCGAGACCCATCCGCTCCGGCGCGCAGCCGCCATAATCGAAATGAATCAGCGGCACCGCCATCCATTCTGCCGTCGCGTCGAACAACGATACGCGGATCAACGCCCCGTCCCCGGTCCGCTGCCGTGCGATCAACGCTTCGAGGATTGCGGCATAGGCGTTGAGCCCGGCCGCGATGTCCGTCACCGAAGCGCCTACCCGCCCCGGCGCTTGCGCGGGTCCGGTCAGCGAGGCGAGGCCGGTTTCCGCTTGGATCAACATGTCGTATGACTTCATGGCGCGGTAGGGACCGGTTTCGCCGTAGCCGGAAATCGAGCAGATGACGAGCCGTGGACGGCGCCGCCGCAGCTCCTCGAGCTCGAAACCGGCGCACGCCATGGCGCCCGGCATCAGGTTCTGCACGAGCACGTCGGCACGGGAGATCAGCCGCGCGAGCAGACCATGGTCGTCCGGGTTTTTGATATCGAGAACGACCAATTCCTTGCCGCGGTTGAGCCATACGAAATAGCTGCTCTGGCCGTGGGCGGCACGGTCGTAGCCGCGCGCAAAATCTCCTTCCGGCCGCTCGATCTTGATGACCCGGGCGCCCGCATCGGCGAGGCGGCAGGTGCAAAGCGGTGCGGCGACCGCCTGCTCGACCGACACCACCAGCATTCCTTCTAGCGGCCGGCCCATCTTCTCCTCCCAAATCGCATCAACGAAGCGCCGGTTGAGGCTACGACATTTCTTCCCATATCCGGAACATGAAGGAAAAACCTCGCGATACTACCGAGCCGCGTCCTGCCACTCTCCCCGAAGCACCTAAACCGCAGCAGCCGCGCGAGATTGGCGGCCCGAAGGGACCGGAGCCGACCCGCTATGGTGACTGGGAATACAACGGGCGGTGCACCGATTTTTGAGACGCTGATTCGCTCCGCGCACTCGGCCCAGGGTCCGACGCCGCACCCGCCGCCGGGTACACCGCCCGAGCCGCCGCCCGACCCTGAGCGGCCGCCGCCTATCATCGAGCCGCCCGACCCTGTCCCGGTGCCGCCGGTCGAACCGCCACCACCGCCAGTACGCGATCCATCGACCGAGGGACCTCTCGTCATCGGGCCTCCGGCATAGCTTGGCCCCAGTGTCCGATCGGCTGTAGAATTGGGGGACGTAGAATGGGGATAACTAGATGGAATTAGGGTCTTCTCGGGCGGTCGAAGCCGGCAGGCGCGAGCGATTGCGGATCCGCTCGCGAGACTTCTCAGGCTCCACGGCAGGACTGGCGCCGGGTAATGTCCAGGCCAACCTCGTCATTCTGCCGCAGGCCTTGGCCCACGATTTCCTGCGGTTCGCTCAGGCAAACCCCAAACCCTGTCCGGTGCTCGCAGTCTCAGAGCCGGGCGATCCACGCCTGCCGAGTTTGGGCGAGGATCTCGACATCCGCACCGACCTGCCGCGCTATCGCGTCTGGCGCCGCGGCGAACTGATCGAAGAGCCGGCAGAGGTTGTGCATGTGTGGCGCGACGATCTCGTGAGCTTTGCGCTCGGCTGCTCGTTTTCGTTCGAGCATGCGCTCGTCGAGGACGGGATTGAGCTGCGCCACATGACCTGCGGCTCGAATGTGCCGATGTACCGGACTAATATTCAATGCCGGCCGGCAGGACCGTTCGTCGGGCCGCTAGTCGTCTCGATGCGGCCTTTGAAACCGAGCGACGCAATTCGCGCCATTCAGATCACATCGCGCTTTCCCTCGGTGCACGGCGCACCGGTGCATATCGGTCTGCCGACAGCAATCGGCATCGCCGATCTGGCGAAACCCGATTATGGGGACGCCGTGCCGGTCAAAAGTGACGAGCTGCCGGTGTTCTGGGCCTGCGGCGTCACTCCGCAAGCGGTAATTGCCCAGGCCAGACCGGAGTTCTGCATCACTCACGCGCCGGGCTCGATGCTGATCACCGATCTGGTCAACTCGAAATTGGCGAGCCTTTAGAGGCCCTGGTGTCGGCCCCGGATGCAGGTATCCACCGCCATCCTCTCCCTCTCCGCCCGCTTGCGGGGGGAGAGGGCCGGGGTGAGGTGGGCCGCGCCACTGCGCGTGAGGCGGCGGGAAGCCACCTCACCCTCCCACCCCTTCGGCGCGGGCCTCTCCCTCTCCCCAGCAATGCGGCGGAGAGGGGAGATGCCAGCTGACAGATGTTGCGATAACAATGGCGGGCCAGCCGCTTGCACATTTGCTGATCGATGAGATCGAGCGACAGATCCAGGTCGATGTCGGGCGCCATATCACCGCTCTGTTCGAAGCCGCGAGAGGCGGCTTGTGGAGCGCCGCCTCGGCCCTGGCAGCGGCGCCTCCCGCCAGGGTCGGATTGATCACCGGCTTTTACGTTCCGCTGGGCTCGCCGCCTGCGGCCGAAACCGACGGGCCGGTCGGCTCGGCATTGCTCGCCAAAGGACTTGTCGAAGTCGGCATCTCCTGCCGGCTGGCTACCGATGAGCCATGCCGCAGCGCATGCGCCGCCGCGTTGGCGGGCGTGGGGGCGGCCGGCGTGCCGATAGATGCGACCGATGTCATCGCGACGATCGCGGCGTGGCGTGACGCCGGGATCACTCACGCGATCTCGATCGAGCGCTGCGGACGCAGCGCCGACGGCACGCCGCGCAATATGAGAGGGCTCGATATCAGCTCATATACGGCGCCGCTCGACGATCTCTTCACCGCCGGGCCGTGGGAGACGATCGCGGTGGGGGATGGCGGCAACGAAATCGGGATGGGATCGCTTCCCCGCGAGCTGATCGCGCAACACGTCGATCATGGGGAGACGATCGCATGCGTCACCCCGGCGCGGTATCTGATCTTGGCGGGGGTCTCGAACTGGGGCGCCTACGCTCTGATCGGTGCGCTCGCCGCGTTGCGTCCGGACTGGCGCGAGCGGCTGCTCGCCTGCCTGGACGAGAAGCTCGACCAAGCGGTCCTCGAAGCGACGGTCAATAACGGGCCGGCAGTCGACGGTGTCTCGCGTCTGCGCGCCATGACCGTCGACAATCTCGACGTGACCGTACATCACAGCAAGTTGCGGGAGATCCGCGCGCTGGTCCAGGCCCAATATATCGTATAAGCAGGGCATGGCTTATAAAGAATTCGTCTTTGACGACTATCGCTACGACCCGGCGCGATCAACCCTCTCGCTCTGCTACAGCTACGATGGCGGCCCGCGGTTCGAAGAGCAGCTGATTTTTGATTTTGTTCCGCAGCAGCTTTCGTCGGCGGCCAGAGAAGTGCTCGACCGGATTTTCCGCCTGATCCTGTTGCTGGCGGGGGTGAGCTATTACAAGGCATTTATACCAAAGGTACTGACGTGCCGAGCCTTCGAACTCGATGAAGGGACTGCAGAATTTCTCCAGAAATTTTATGAAAAAGGCTTGGCCGAATTTTCATTCAGAAATGGCGTCTCGCTGCACGGTCATTTTCGCTTTCAGTCGACTTCGGCGCCAGCGGCTTTACCGATAACTGTCGATCTTTCGAGCAGGACATGTGTGCCGGTCGGTGGCGGCAAGGATTCGATCGTCACGATCGAATGCTTGAGACGGGGCGGCGAACCGCTCGTGCTCTTCTCGCTGGGTGACGCCGAGCCGATCGGTGCCTGCATCGCCGCCGCAAAGCTACCCTTTATCCGGGTCTATCGCCGGCTGGATGCCCGCCTGCTAAAGCTCAATGAGGCGGGCGCGCTGAACGGCCATGTTCCGATTACCGGCATCTTGAGCGCCATTGCGCTGGCCTCTGCCGTGATGTCCGGTTGCAATGCGGTTGCGATGTCGAACGAGCACTCCGCCAGTGCAGCAAATCTCTGCCTCGATGGGATCGAGATCAATCACCAGTACAGCAAATCCTTCGAGTTCGAGCAAGATTTCGCCCAATATGTCGAACGTTTGATTTCACCGAACATCAGCTATTTTTCTTTCTTACGGCCATTGTCGGAGATCGAGATCGCCAGGAGATTCTCGAAATACCCGGCGTTTTTTGGCGTGTTCCGAAGCTGCAATACGGCATTCCGCCAAGCGCGCGAGGCGCGCGGACGTCACTGGTGCTGCAACTGTCCGAAATGCCGGTTCGTGTTTCTGGCCCTTTCGCCGTTTGTCGCAAAGCCGGATCTGATCGAAATTTTTGGCTGCAACCTGCTGGATGACGAGACCCAACATAGCGGCTTTGCCGAACTGTGCGGCTTGCAAGCAAACAAGCCCTTTGAATGCGTCGGCGAAACTTACGAAAGCGCCGGCGTGATGTCCTATCTCGCAGACCACCCTGACTGGCGCAACGATAGGTTGGTGCGCCGGCTGAACGAGGAATTTCCTTCGTTGGCGGATGGCGGCGCGACCGCACTTCGAGCGCTGTTCGAGGTCAGGCACCCGCACCGAGTGCCGGCACCGTATTTGGCCATGCTCGATGCGTGCGGCTGATATCGGGACGCAGCGCGTCGCGGTCTGGGGCCTCGGCCGCGAGGGCCGGGCGGCGATCGCTTTCCTGCGACAACGCCTTCCGAGCCTGCCTCTATTGGTGTTGGACGATGGAGATGGGCCCGCGCCGGACGGGCTCGGCGGCGGCATCGAATACGTCTTTGGGACGGACCGGATTGCGGGAGCCCTGGGCAACATCGATATCATCGTCAAATCACCCGGCGTCAGCCTATACCGGCGCGAAATCCAATCCGCCCGGGCAGCGGGTACACACGTCACATCGCTGTTGAACCTGTGGTTTGCCGAACGGCTTGATCTCACGACGATCTGTGTGACCGGAACCAAGGGGAAGAGCACGACGGCCTCGCTGATTGCGCACATCCTGGGAAGGCTCGGCCGACGGGTGGCGCTGGTCGGGAATATTGGCGTCCCGATCACCGGGATCGACAGCGCGACCGCCGATATCGCGGTGATCGAGGTTTCCAGTTATCAAGCTGCAGATTTTGGCGGGCTCTGCGATATCGCGGTACTGACCTCGCTTTATCCCGAGCACATTGATTGGCACCTCTCGGTCGAGAATTATTATCGCGACAAGATCAACCTGCTGAGTCACAGCCGCCGCCGCATCATTCACCGCGCCGCGGCCGAAATCGTCGAGCGGTTCGCCGACGGCTCGCCGGTACCGCAGAATTTTTTTGCTGACGAACACGGGATTCATTGCTGCAGTACCGAAATACTGGCTGGCGGGACGGTAATCGGCCAAGTCCGCAATCCCTATCTCGCGCGCCCCCATAACCGGTCCAATCTGTGTGCGGCGTTGACCGTGGCGAAGTCGCTCGATCTCGATCCGGCGGCGGCCCTCGAGGCGGCAAGCGAGTTCCGCGGATTGCCGCACCGCCAGAAAGAGCTAGGGGAGATCGGCGGCGTGCTGTTTGTCGACGACAGCATCTCTACCATCCCGGAGTCGACCCTTGCGGCCTTGGCGGTCTACGCGGGGAGGGACATAACGGTCATCTTGGGCGGGCACGACCGCGGTATCGACTACGGCGAGCTAGTCGAAAAAACTGTCGCCGGAGCTGCCAAAGCCGTGATCTGCCTCGGCACGAGCGGGGAGCGGATTTACTCCCTGGCACTGCAGATCGCGAGCCGACGGGAAGCTGACCTCTGCAAGATCCACCGTGCTCAGTCGATGGAGGAGGCCGTCGCATATGCGCGGCAAGTGACGCCGCCCGGGGGTGTTGTCCTGCTGTCGCCGGCCGCGCCGAGCTATGGTCAGTATCGCGATTACATCGAGCGCGGGCGCGATTTTGCGGCGAAGGCCGGGCTATCCGCGGCAGAGAACTCCAACAGCTATTCGCATGCCGAATAGTTGTTATGGGCAGCGGGTGGGAACGCTCGGGAAGCGGCTTACCTATCATAACCGGAAAGAGAGTGCGACGACTGGCACAAAGGAACGCCATGAGCCCGAGATCGCAGCGCCGCGACCCGTTCGCCTACGGCAGCACTCGGCGCGGAACATTTTCCGCATGGACGATGGCAATCGTCTTTGCAACCGTAGCGATGGTGAGTTTTGCCATCGATCAGACGCTCACTCTCGCGCCAAACGCCGAGGAACAAAACGCGCCCTCACTGCTCCACCCGGTTCAGCTGATCCAGTCCTTGATGAACGCTGCTTCAGACTGAGCGACTATAATCGCGCCGCTGCGCGTCAGCTCTTTTTTGCAGTGCTCTTCGCGGCGCTGGGCGCCGCCTGCACCGGGCCGAAGCCTTTCCTGCTCCAGGGCGATGCGGGTTCTGCCCAGGTCGGCTATTACGGCGAGATCGACGCCGCGACCCTTGTTGCCAGGCAGCATTGCGCACAGTACGAGCGGGTGCCGCGCTTCCTCGAGGCGCAGGAGAACGTAGCGTTCTTCGATTGCGTTCGGCCGTGACGAAGACTATTGCCGCTTGATACCGGGCGCGATCACGGGAATCCTGAGGCGAGGCGGAAATCCATTGTCGTAGGAAAGGCCGGTCGCGATGAGCATCGAACTTCACACTTGGAACACCCCGAACGGCCGCAAGATTAGTGTGGCCCTCGAAGAAATGGGCCTGCCATACACCGTCACGCCGGTCAACATCTCCAAAGGCGAGCAATTCGCCCCCGCTTTCGTCAGGATCAGCCCGAACAGCAAGATTCCTGCAATCGTCGACCCCGAGGGGCCGGGTGGCGAGCCGATTAGCATCTTCGAATCGGGCGCGATCCTGATCTACCTCGGCGAGAAAACCGGCAAGTTCTGGCCGGCGGATTTGCGCCGCCAAGTGCCCGTGCTCGAATGGCTGATGTGGCAGATGGGCGGATTTGGTCCGATGCCCGGTCAAGTGCACCACTTCCTGCAAGTCGCCGACGAGCAGGACCGGCGCTATGGGCTCGAGCGCTATTCAAAAGAGACCCGCCGGCTTTACGGCGTGCTCGACAAGCGGCTCGGCGAGGCCGAGTTCGCAGGCGGCGATATCTCGATCGCCGATTTCGCCATTCTCGGCTGGGCGTGGCGGCACGAGCGCCATCAGGTCGATCTGGCCGATTTCCCCAACGTCAAGCGCTGGTACGAGACGATGATGGCGCGGCCGGGCGTCAAGCGCGGCTTCGAGGTCGCGCTGAGCTGACGAGATATCTGGACGATTGGCGGTTGACTTAGGGCATCGGTGGTGGAGCCGAGGGGGATCGAACCCCTGACCTTCGCATTGCGAACGCGACGCTCTCCCAGCTGAGCTACGGCCCCACGGCATCCATCGCCCCTTCACGGGGCGCGGCGGAACTATGGTGATCGTGCTGCGGCGTGTCAAGCCAAGCTCCGGGCCGAGCGCTGTCCGCGCCTTGCGGACCCCCGCGGCTGACGGTACGGTCTGCCTGCCACTCGCCGCCGAGGTTCCTGCCACATGTACGCCTTCCTGAACCTCGTCAGCACGGTGATCTCGATCTACATATGGCTGCTGATCGCCCAGGCGGTGCTGAGCTGGCTCGTCGCATTCGGCATCGTCAACCGGTACAACCGCGTCGTCGCGACGATCGGGGATTTCCTGTGGCGCGTAACCGAGCCGCTGCTGCGGCCGATCCGCCGTGTCCTCCCCGATCTCGGGGGGATCGACATTTCGCCGGTGATTCTCATTTTGCTTCTCTGGTTCTTGCGCAACCTGATGTTCGAGTACCTTGTCTGACGGACCGCTGAACGTGGCTGGCGACGGCCTGCGGGTGGCCATTCGGTTGTCGCCGCGGGCCCGGACCGATCGACTGGTGGCAGTCGCCGCCTCGACCGAAAGCGGGTGTGTGCTCAAGGCGACGGTCACTGCGCCGGCAGAAGCCGGACGCGCCAATGAGGCGCTGTTGCAATTGCTCGCCCGTGCCTGGCACGTCCCCCGCCGCGATCTTTCGATCCTTGCCGGCTCGACCAGCCGCGACAAGGTCGTTCGCATCGCCGGCGACCCGCAGCGGCTGGTCGAGCTAGGTCGCGCCCGAGATCGCCCGTTTGCCCGGCGGGTGAGGGAGCCGGCGGGATGAGCCACGGTCTCCTCTCGCTGGTCATCGCCGCAATCGCCTTCTGCGGCAGCCACATCGTGCTTGTCGAGCACGTGGCTGCGCGGAGCCTTGCGCGATCAGCTGGGCGAACGGGGCTTTCTCGCCGTGTACTCGCTGATCGCTTTGGTGACCTTCGCCTGGCTTCTGGTCGCCTATTCGCACGCACCCACCATTCCTTTATGGCCTGGTGAAAGGTGGATGGCGCTTTGCCCGGTCGCGGTCATGCCACTGGCGACGATCCTACTGATCGCCGGCTATACCACCCCCAATCCGACCACTGTCGGGATGGAGCAATTTGCCAGGGCCGACGATCCGGCTCCCGGCGTGCTGCGCGTGACGCGCCACCCGGTCATGTGGGCGATCGGGCTGTGGGCGATCAGCCACATCATCGCCAATGGCGACTTGCGCTCGCTGTTGTTCTTTGGCGCGTTCGCCGCCCTGTCGCTCGGCGGCACGGTGCTGATCGACCGCAAGAAGCAACTCGCGCTCGGCAGCAACTGGGCGCGGCTCGCCGAAGTCACCTCGAACGTGCCCTTTGCCGCGCTGGTCGCCGGCCGCACCCGGTTGCGTTGGCGCGACATAAGCCTGTTGCGGGTCATCGCCGGTCTGCTGCTCTACGCGGTCCTTTATCAGGGTCACTCCATCATTGCCGGCGTGCCGGTGGTGATCCCTTGAGGGCACTTCGGAATGCTCCCCGCGAACCCCCGGCTGCGCTAAGCTTCGGTTTGGCCAAAGACATCTGACGAGGAGGGATTGTCATGCTGTTGCCGCTCCCAGGACGCCGCCTTTATTACGACCTCGCCGGGCCGGAGAACGGGCCGGTCGTCTGCATCACCCATTCGCTCTCCTCCGACGGCGGCAGCTGGGCCGAGCAGGTGCCGCCGTTGCTTCAGGCCGGCTTTCGCGTGCTGCGCCTCGACATGCGCGGCCACGGGGGCAGCGACCCGGTTGCCGGCGACTACACGATGCAGGCGCTCGCCGGCGACGTCGCCGGCGTCCTGGATGCGCTGGCGATCCGGCGCGTGCACTATATCGGCCTGTCGATCGGCGGCATGATCGGCCAAGCCTTCGCGATCGAGCATGGCGCCAAGCTGATTTCGGCGATGTGGTGCGACACGCTGCCGGCCAGCCCCTCCGGCGCGGCGGCGATGTGGGAGGAGCGCATGAGCATCGTGCGCCGGGCCAACTCGCTCGAGCCGCTCGCCGACGGCACGGTCGAGCGCTGGTTCACCGACGCCTTCAAGTCGAGGAAACCCGGGCGCTGGAAGCAGATCCGCGACACCGTCGCAGCGACGACGCCGGCGGGCTTCTTGGGGTGCTCCGCGGCGATCATGAATTTCGACTTCACCGCGAAGTTGCCGTCGTTGCGTATCCCGGTATTGGTCGTGTGCGGCGCCGACGATCCCGGCACGCCGGCGAGCGAGAACCGCCGGCTCGCCGGGCTTGTGCCGGGTGGCCGCTATGAGGAAATCCCTGGAATGCGCCATTTCCCGAATGTCGAAGCGCCCGACGCATTCAACCAAATCATGATCGGCTGGCTCGAAGCGCAGCGCCGAGCGCGCTGAGCCTGGCCGAACCCCCACCCTAACCCTCCCCCGCCTGCGGGGGAGGGAATGGGAGGGGACCGGGGAGGCGCTCATCTCGACGGGCGGCGAGGCGCAGGCGCAGCGCGTTGAGTTTGATGAAGCCCTTCGGCGTCACGCTGGTCGTAGACCGCATCCTCCTCGAACGTGACATGGGCGAGGCTATAGAGGCTCCGCGGCGATTTTCTGCCGACGACGCGCGCCGAACCTTTGTAGAGCTTCAGTCGCACCACCCCCTCGACATTCTCCTGGCTTTTGTCAATGAGCGCCTGCAGCATCTGGCGCTCCGGCGAAAACCAGAAGCCGTTGTAGATCAGCTCGGCGTAGCGCGGCATCAGCTCGTCCTTCTGATGCGCGGCGCCGCGGTCGAGGGTCAGGCTCTCGATCCCACGATGGGCGGCCTGCAGGATCGTCCCGCCCGGCGTCTCGTAGACGCCCCGCGATTTCATGCCGACGAAACGGTTCTCGACGAGGTCGAGCCGGCCGACGCCGTGCCTTCCGCCAATCTCGTTCAAGCGCTGGAGCAGCGCGGCGGGAGAGAGATTTTCGCCATTCACAGCGACGGGGTCGCCGCGGTCGAAGGAGATTTCGAGATATTCGGGCTCATCGGGCGCCGCCTCGGGGGCAACGGTGCGGCTGAACACGAACTCTTCCGGCTCGACCCACGGATCTTCCAAAATTTTGCCCTCGGCGGAGACGTGCAGGAGATTGGCGTCGACCGAGAACGGGGCCTCGCCACGCTTATCCCGGGCGATCGGGATTTGATGCTGTTCCGCATATTCGAGTAGCCTGGCGCGCGAGCTCAGCTCCCATTCGCGCCATGGTGCGATGACCTTGATGCCGGGAGCGAGCGCATAATAGCTGAGCTCGAAACGCACTTGGTCGTTGCCCTTGCCCGTCGCGCCATGAGCGACGGCATCCGCGCCGACCTGGTGGGCGATCTCGATCTGTCGCTTGGCGATCAGCGGTCGCGCAATCGAGGTGCCGAGCAGGTAGGCGCCTTCGTAGAGCGCGTTGGCGCGAAACATCGGAAACACGAAGTCGCGGACGAACTCCTCGCGCAGATCGTCGACGAAGATCTCGCGTACGCCGAGCATCTCGGCCTTCCGGCGCGCCGGCTCCAGCTCCTCCCCTTGACCCAGATCGGCGGTGAAGGTGACGACCTCGCAGCGATAATTTTCCTGCAGCCAGCGCAAGATCACTGAAGTGTCGAGCCCTCCCGAATAAGCCAGCACCACCTTTTTTACCCCTTCGCGCATTCGACCACCTCAGTTCGGCAGCATCTCGGGATCATGGGTAGCCCCACGGTCGCTGATATTGGCTGATAATGCACCAAAATAACAGCCAGCGGGTTCGTCCTCAGCCGCGGAAATCCTCGTTTTTCGGCAATAGCTGACGGCGAAATAGCAGCCAGGAACAGCCAACAACAACAGCGAATGCTTGCTGTAATTCGCTGTTCCTGGTCTGCCCAACGTCGATCGCCACAGCGGGTTATCGCCTGCTCGTAAAGCGGGATCTATGAGCGAATAGCATGCGATTGCGGCAATTTTCGGGAGCGCATGGCGCAACTTCCCTTCGACAGCTGTGGCCGACCAAGGTTAAGTTGCTCCAAAACCGAGAGTCTAATCGGTCCCGCGAGAGAAAGGGAGGAAAGATGCAGATAACCCGTCGCGACTTGGCCGTCGCGGGCGCGCTCGCGCTCGGCGTGCCGAGCCTCTTGTTCGGCACTCCTGCATTTGCCGAAACCGGCGATGAAGCGGCGGTCAAGCAGAATGTCGAGGCGTTGCGGGAGGCGCTGCTGAAGGCGGATAAAGCCCAGTTGGAGCGGCTGACCGCCGATCAGCTGAGCTACGGCCATTCCGACGGCAGGGTCCAGAACAAGGCCGAGTTCGTCAACGGCGTGATGACCCGGAAGGCGACAGTCAAATCGCTGACCTTCCCCGACCTCAAGATCGAGGTGGCCGGCGACGCCGCGATCGCCCGCCATCTTTATGAGTCCGAATCCGAAATGGACGGCAAAACCACCAATACCAGGATCGGCACTCTCGAGGTCTGGCAGAAGCAGGGCGGAAACTGGAAGCTCCTAGCTCGCCAGGCATACAAGCTGGCCTGAGAGCACGTGACTTGGTGAAGCAGTTTCCCGGTTCCGTGCTACAGTAGCCGCGCTGCGGGAGCGTCGTCGCCTTTCGCGGCCGCGGGTGGAGATGTACCGCCGGGCGCGGGGTGCGCGCCCTCCCCTCGAGACCCACCAGAACTGGCTCGAGCAGCATCGCGACCTCTACATGGACGATTTGTGCGAGCACAAGAATGAGGCACGACGGGATCCGCCCCATGATGCAACGACGAGCCTTCACTGCATTCGGCAGGAGACAACCGAATAAACCCAGAAACCGGCTCCGGTCCGACGGGCAGATCGGGTCGAAACTCCAATATGGCGCCGTCGAGGTGACCAGAGCATTGGCACCGGAGCTCAATGCGCCAGCGGGTCGGTGCGGCTCGGCGCATCGCAAAAGCTAAGTATGCGCCAGACCGTGTATGCTTTTTGCTAAATTAAGGGAAGATTTGCGAGGCTTCGCAGATTTTTACATAATGGAGTATGCGCCTTGATAGTGGCTCGTGATAGCGCAGACCCACAACATTTAGAGATGCACTCCCATCACATCCTCTCCAACATTGCATGCTGAAAACGGTCTGCCAAAACGATCAGAAGGTTAGCTGTAAACTCTACATGATCCGCAATATCGAGCGCGGACAGGTCTGGCGGATCACCATGCGCAACGCTATGTCGCCAGCCAACTACCTCCCTGTCTAGTCGAATTCGATACCGTTGCATGGACGAGAGGTCTATGTTGAGAACAAAAAAATTTTCCGCGAGGCGTTCGAAGCTGAGGTTCGATCGGGCCTCTACGAGAGTATCGTCAAAGGAGTCGAAGCCGCATTCTAGCCGCACTTGAAGATCTTCGACGAATTGCCGTCTAGCATCGTACGAATGGCTCCTTGCTTTCAGGGATTCGAAATCCGCATGGAAGGCCCCTAGGAGCAACATCCAGTCAGTGTCGCGGATCTTGCCGCCACGGTCTCGAAGAAAGCGAATATAGGCGTGCACGCAATCATTGTAAAAGCCCTCCCAATTCGCATAGGCCAAAACGACCGTGGCCTTTGAGTTAACTCCAGCAGGGTCAGGCACTCTGTCGGTGCTGAATCTTCGCTTGATCTCTGATAGCTCTCTAGCTCTTCGAATGCGGGCGGCATCAATCTCGTCGAAATACTGATCGAGATCAGGCATTAGGATTAAACCACCGCGATCCAAATGCAACACTGCGCTGGAGCCTAACGCTGCCCCGCAGCCCCGGTGAACTCATTTCTGCAACTTCAGGCTGATGCCAGAAACCCTCAACCTTTCCCCTTACGAATCCATCGGGGTCTTCGGTCGCCAGTATCGCGTCTTTGTGCCGCGCTACGCCGACACAAATGCCTTCGAGCGCTCTTAATGAAAAGCGTGGGGCGATGCCGGCCGGTCGATCTTCCGGCGGGATCAATGCTCTGTCTCCGAAGAGGCGGTGTAGAGTCTCCACTGACCAGCCGATCTGCCTCAAGACGTGGTCGCGATCGTGTTCACCCATTATTTTCAAGATGGCTTGATCGAGGAACTCCTGGACGTCTCTGCCCCGCGGGAATTCTTCGTAAGTGTGGACGACTAGGCGAACAGCGTATTCCAGGTCTTGTTGATTCTGCTTCTGATCCGCCGATATTCGGAAAATTGCCTGAAAATCCACGCGTTGTGCGAATTTCCTTAAAGCATTAGTGAAATCCACGTCCGCTAGTACCATCGAGCAAGTGCGAACCTCCTGTTCGTTAGCATAAGCACCACCCCGGTTCAGGCGCTGAAAAAGATCGAACTTCGTCTTAGGATCACTCGGATGTTTCAGGATCTGAAAATCGATGCGATGCCGCCTAAAAAACAACTGAAGAGCTTTATCAAGCGTCTCCTCTTCCTCCTCTTTCGCCTGCCAGACGACGCCATTGAGCGAGGGCAAGTATTTCGTCCCAAGAAGCTTGGACCGTCTCATTTTCCCAGTGTCTGGATCTTTGAGGACTCCCATAAATTCAAGAACCGTCGATATCCGCTGTAGGCCGTCTATAAGCTCCCATGTCCCATTCTCGTTTTCATAGACGAATGCTGGAGGAATTGGGATACCTATTAAAATCGACTTTACAAAATTGGATTTTCGATCATCTGACCACCGAAATAGCCGTTGGAAGTCCGGAAGTATGTTCAATTCGGCGTTCGCATACATGTTAGCTACTTCGCCGATTGTAATCTGTACCGTATCAGTGCTGACGGTACGCTTGGCCTCGTCGATCTCGTCCTTGAGCATGCGTTTCGTCCAACCCAATGGTAGCCCACAAACTTATCACATCAGGGGTTTCCGGGTATGTTCAACCGCTAAATGCACGTAGAAGATCGCACGGAATTTACCGCGTATGGGTTTGACCGATTTGCAGATTGTCGGAAAGCTCCGTTGACGCGCGTCTCGGCGGTGGACGCCGCACTGGGGTATCAGAACTCAGAAATTGGGCAAGAAATATGACCCCTTGACGTCCAAAGGCTTTTTCCGTGCAAAAAGGTAGTACAAATAATATCCGCGAATTTCGCCTACGCGCGGGATCAACGGTCGGTCAAAGCGTTGAATAGCCGGTGCCTCGCGAGACCGAGGGTGGAGCATCAGTCCGCATGACCGAGTGCGCTTCCGGTATCTCGCGGAAGCGGTGGAATCAGCCATGTATTCGTCCGAGGCCGACCTCTCGCTCAGCGGACATTCTGCTATACGCGCTGATGAGACGTTTTACCTTAGCACGGGTTAGCTGCAACGCTCTACGCGGGTTCAATGCGCGAGCGGGTCGGGGCGGAGCTGGAAGTTGACGACGAGCGGGCTCGAGAGGGTCGCTTGGGTGTGGGCCCGGGGCGCCTGGGGCCGGCGCGTCGATGCCTTCGATGTGGAAGGGGGTGCGGTTGCCCGAGGTCACCCAGAGTTCGCGGCCCTTCCAGCCGGCGTTCGGGTCGTCGATCCGGCCTTCCAGACCCTTGGCGAAAAAACCCATTGGATAAGGCACGCGCAATTCGACGATCTGGCCGCCGACCAGCGCGTGCAATGAATCCGACTGGTTGCCGGTCTCGAATGGTACGTTGGCGCCGAGCCCCAAAATGTTGTGCTGGTCGACCCACATATAATACGGGTTCTCCTCCGCGCCGGGATCACCCTGAAAGCCCGGTCCCGGCAAGGCGTAGAACGAAAAGCCCTCGGGGCATTTCTCGCCCTTCTCGGCGCCCGGGCCGTTGAGCGGCCCCTGGCATTTGCGGCGGTCGAAGCTGGCAATGTGGCCGCTGTCGAGCGGCAGCCACGCGACGCCGTTCCTGTCGACATCCATGCCGCGGATGCCAAAGCCGGGCAGTGGTACTTTGTAGATCTCGGCGAGCGCCGTGTCCGGAGGGTTGGCGCCCGGATCGAGGCGGATGATGTAGCCGGGATGGGCCAGGCTCGAGCCCCAGATGGTCTTGTCGGCCGGCGAATAGGCGATCGCGTACATGCCGTAGGGGATCCGCGTGTCCTTGCTGTAATCGGGCGGCTGGCCGGGCTCGTTCCAGCTCTCGGTGCGCTTGCCGGTGCCGACGGTATCGACGATCAGCGGCGTCCAGCCCTGAGCTTTCGCTGCATCACCCGTCTCCCAGAACAGTTTGGTGTTGATCCAGCCGACGACGGCCAGCTCCGGCACGGGGGCTCCGCCTAGTCCGGTGTTGTTGCTGAGCCAGAGCGTGTTGTCGGCGTCCTCGGCGAAGTTCAGGTGATGCGTGCCGAAGCAGGTGTCGATAGTGGTAAATTTCTGCGTCTTCGGGTCGTACACCGTGACCTGACGCGAATTCTGGAAGAAGCCCTCATGCGGCACGTCGAGCGGATAAAGCTGGGCCGAGCGCAGCGATGAACCTTTCTTGCAATACGCCGGGATATCATTGGGCGCGCGGTTCTGAGCTGCCCAGTAGACGCGCCCGTCCTGGTCCATCACCGAGGTGTGTGCGTTGACCTTGCTGTCCCAGGTCTGCTCCATACCCCAATAGGGCGACGGATTGACGACCTGATTGGCGAGCGCCGAACTGGGCGTATTGGGGCGGAACGGCGGCTGGATCGTCGTCTTTGTGTTGTGCACCGGGTCGAGCACCGGCTGCGCATTGCTGCTGAGCTCGGTGTCGCCGTAGATCGGGCCGTAGGCGTTGACCGTCGGATTGCGCCGGTCGGTCGTCGTCAGGTCGTGCAGATAATGCTTGGGGTCGAGCCAGTCGCGCACCGTCACGACGATGTTGCGCTCGACGCCGACCGGCCGCGGCGGGCTGCGGCTCGGCAGTTCGCCCGCCTGGATGCGGTCGGTCCAATCGGCGAGCGCCTTCAGGTGGCCGCCATCCGGCGTCATCAGCTGAGTGATGAAATTCACCATGTCGTGCCCGGCCGGTCCGACCGACAGCCGATACGACCACGCGTCCTGCGACGACTCAAACTGGCCGAGTTTTGGCGACAGGTACCGCGTCGCGTAATTGCCGATCTGATGGCAATTGCCGCAGCCATTGGTCTTGATGAAATTCAGCCATTGGTCCTGGGTCTTGAAATTTTCGGGTATGCCGTTGCCTTTATCGCCGGTGCCGGGGAAGCGGCTCTGGTCCGGGATCTTGATCATCGAAGCCCAGTAGATCGCCGGATAATACTGCGCCGCCGCAGTCGAGGCTCGGCGCCGTTTCGGCCGTCAGGTTGAGGATCTTGCCCGGCTCGGCCGCGACTTTTGGCGAGTTGACGAGACCGTAGCCGCGCACCCAAACCTGGTAATGGGCCTTCGGCAGATCCGGGACGACGTAGCGCCCGCGTTCGTCGGTGACCGCGATTTTGGCGAAACGCGTGCCGAGCTCGGTGGTCTGCGCGATGACCCAGACGCCGGCTTCCGGCCCGAACCGGCTGGTGACCACGCCGCCGATATCGTCATCGTCGATGGCAACCGCCGGGGCGGGGTTCTGCTGAGCGCGTGCCCCCGCCGCAAACATCGCCATGGCCAGTACTGCTGCGAAAAGGGTTTTGCCGGCGCTCATGATGTCTCCCCAACCCTCATTGATTTCAGAAGTGTTCGGCGCATAGTAGCCCAAATCCGTTGCAAGGAATCACCGACATGCTGCCGACCCCAAAATTTCACCACATGCATCTGAACTCGACCGATCCCAATGCCGCGATCGATTTCTATACACGGCAGTTTCCGAGCACCGCAAAGGGGAGTTGGGGCGGCTTTCCGGCGCTGAAATCACCGAACGACGTCATGGTGCTGTTCACCAAAATCGATACGCCGCCGGTGATCGAGCCGCAGAGCGCGATCTGGCATTTCGGCTGGCACGTCACCAACTCGCGCCGCTGTCTCGGAACCTACAAGACCCGGCGCGAGGTCGAGCTGTTGCCGCTCTACACGAGCGAGGAGGGCGGCTCGGTGCTAATCAGCAGCGACACCTGGCCGGGCCAGGGCGGCGTGCTCGGGCTGACCAAGGCGCAGATTGCCGAGGCAAGGCAGAAAGGCCTCGGGCCGGCCGGCGGCGGAGGCTTCGCCTATATGAAGGGGCCCGATGACGCGCTCGTCGAATATGCCGGCGACCACCCGGCCGAGCGCTTTAATCACGTGCACCTCTATCAGGAAGATCCGCTGTGCGCGCAGCTGTGGTATCAGAGGCATTTGAACGCGCCGCCGCGGGCCGGCTGGGGCGGCGCACCCGTGACCGAGGCCGACTGCAAGGTGACGCGCGGCGCCGACCGCACTTGGCCGGCGCTCAACCGCGAAGGGATGTTCCGGTCGCCCCGGGCCGGCGTCGAATTCGGCGACGTCGCGCTGATCTGGTACGCCAACCAGGGCGACCGGCCGCTCGTCGGCTCACGCGGGCAATTGCAGGATCACATCGCGTTGAGCGTCACCGATCTCGACGCTTGGATCGATAAATTGCGCAGCGAAGGTGTCAATTTCTTCGAAGACCCCTACGCGCTCGGCGACACGCGCGCCGTCATGATCGAAGGCCCGAGCCGCGAAGCCCTGGAATTGGTCGAGACGCTATAGTCTAAAGAGAGGTGCTCGGGCGCAGAGCACCCGGGCATTTCGATCTAATTGCGTCAGCCCCGGTGGACGGCGCTGGGCTGCAGACCCTTGCTCAGGCGAGAACGGCGTTCTCTACGCGATCCATCCGCCGCGTGGGCTTGGTGCCCCAACTTTGCCGCCGAACCGTTGACCTGAACCCATCCGTGGCCGTCGAACTTTTGCGCGTATCCGCCGGCCAAAACGTCGAGTCGACGCCCCAGACCGTTCTCAAATCCTTTTCATCGAAGCTACCCGTCTTCCAAGCAGCGCACTGCGCACAATAGACGTGTGATGCGCCTCACACTGACGGCAATTCTGCGCGGGGAGCAGCGCGCCTAACCCAACCGGTAGAATTTTGTCGCGGTGCCGGCGAAGAGAGCGGTTTTTTCGGTGCCGGAGCAGCCGGCGGCGATGCGCTTGAAGGCGTTCCACAGCGCGGCGTAGCCGCAGCTGCCTTTATCGACCGGGAAGTTGCTCTCGAACATCGCGCGCTCCGGGCCGAAGGCTGCGATGCAGGTCTCGATATAGGGCCGCCATGCAGCAGCAAGGTCTTCCGAGCTGGGCGGCAATTCGCCGGTGTGAAATGTGAACCCGAACATCCGCATTCCGAGCCCACCCAGCTTGACATGCACATTGGGGCAGGCCGCCAGCTCACGAATCCGCGCGCTCCACTCGGCGAAGACCTCGTCGCGCTTGCCGGCATAGCGGCCGAGCCCGATCGGGCCGCCGACATGGTCGAGCACGATCTTCGTCTCGGGAAAGGCGCGCGCCAGATCGACCAGCTCGCCGAGTTGCGTGTGATACATCCATGCGTCGAAGCTGAGGCGGAGTGGGGCGAGCCGGGCGAAAGCTTCGCGCACACGGCTGTCCCGAAGCAGCCCCTCTGGCCGGGCTATCGTCGATCCCCACGCCGCCTGGTCGGGATGCGAGGCGGTGATGAAGCGGATGCCGCGGAACCGGCCGCCGCCGGCCGCAATCATGGCTTCGAGCACCTTCTCGACCGCCGCGCCGAGCGTCAGGTCGGCATAGCCGACAATGCCGGCGCAGACCTGCGTCTTCCCATAGGTCCCGCTCGCAGCCATCGCCGCAACGCCGTTGGCGAACTCGATTTCGCCGACCGGGCGCAGCTCGGCGGGGCCCGTGGCGCGGTACATCGACAGCCACTCGAGGTACACGGTCGCGGTGACGTTGTGGCCGCTGCCGAGGTCGGCAAGCAGTTCCGGCAGCAGATAGCGGCCGGTTTCGGGCCGGTCGACCAGGTGATGGTGCGGGTCGACGATCGGCAGATCGGGCTCGATGATCTCTTCGCGGCGCCGCTCGAGCCACTCCTGCCGGACCGGCAGATGCAAGCTCTGCGCCGCTGAGCTGGTCGCGGGTTGCATCGGGCCCCCCGAACTGCTCACTGCAGTATATCGGTGTTGCCTCTGCCGATGCGCTCGGCGGCGCGCTCCGCCAAACGGTCGTACCCTTCCGCAATATCGAACATGATCCGCCGCGCCTCGGGGTCGGGCATGATTTCGGCGACGGTCCGAGTTTCTTCGGCGCGGCCCCACCAGTGTTCGGCGTCATCGAGCAGTGTCTTCATTTGCACACCTCCGCCACCAGACCGAGTCCTATCCCCGAATCCATGCGGGGTCATCAGGATCGCTTCAAGATCTGCCGGTCGAATATTTCCGATGATGAACGAGTAAAAGCGCGACAAGTTGCTCGCAGCCGACGCGATCTAGATCGTCGAAACGCGCGAGCAGCGGGCTGTCGAGATCGAGCACGCCCAACATGGTGCCATCCTCGATCAGCGGGATGACGAGCTCGGAGCGTGAATCCGGGTCGCAGGCGATGTGGCCTGGGAAATCGTGGACATTGGGGACTAAGACGGTTGTGCCTCGGGCGGCGGCGGTGCCGCACACCCCCTTGCCCATCGGGATCCGCACGCAGGCGGGCTTACCCTGGAACGGCCCGAGGACCAGCTGTGCGCCGGTGCGGAAGTAAAACCCGGCCCAGTTGAGGTTCGGCAATCCGTGATAAATTAGCGCGGCCGTGTTGGCGGCGTTGGCGATCGGATCCGGTTCGCCGGCGAGCAGGGCCGCGAGCTGCCGCGCGAGATCGCGATAAAGCTCCGGCTTCTCCATGGTCACCTCGGATCCTCGCCAGCCACACCGCGCCAAGGCTGGTTTGGCGGCCACCGCGCCTATATGATTAAAGCGACACTATTCGCGGCTTACAATGCTGCTCGGGCTCAATATTCGCGACATTGTATTGATCGATCGCCTCGACCTCGCCCTACGTCCCGGCCTCTGCGTGCTGACCGGCGAGACCGGCGCCGGCAAGTCGATCCTGCTCGATGCGCTCGGCCTGGCGCTCGGCAGGCGCGCCGAGAGCGGGCTGGTACGCCCGGGAGCCCGGCAGGCCGCAGTATCGGCGGAATTCGCGGTCGGGCGCAACCACCCGGCGCACGCGATCCTGCGCGAAGCCGGGCTCGACGGCGACGGCCAGGCGATCGTATTGCGCCGGCTGGTCGGTATCGACGGGCGCAGCCGGGCCTTTGTCAACGACGAGCCGGCGAGCGTCGGGCTGTTGCGCGATCTCGGCGACAGCCTTGTCGAGATCCAGGGTCAGTTCGAACAGCGCGGGTTGCTCGACCCGTCCAACCACCGCATGATCCTCGATGCCTTCGCCGAGCACGAAGTGACGCCGAATGCGCTCGCAAAGGTCTGGCAGGATTGGCGCGAAGCCCGGCAGCGCGAGTCCGATGCGGCGCGGCTGCTCGCGGCGAGCCGAGACGAAGAGGACTTGCTGCGCCACCACCTGGCCGAACTCGATTCGCTGATGCCCGAAGAGGACGAAGAGGATCGTCTCGCTGCCCGGCGCGCCCTGCTGCAGAGCGCCGAACGTCTGGCCGAAACGTTGGCCGAGGCGATCGGCGAGCTCGACGGCAATGCCGGGGCGCAAACCGCGTTGGCCCGCGCGGCACGCCGGCTGGAAAGGGCCCGCGAGCGCGCCCAGGGTCTGCTCAATTCGGCCTTTGCGGCCACCGAGCGCGCCGCCGCCGAAACCGCCGAGGCGCTCGCCGTCCTGGAGGCAACGGCACGCGATCTCGAGGCCGACCCGCGTGAGCTCGACAAGGTCGAGGAGCGGCTCTTCGCGCTGCGCGCGGTGGCTCGCAAGCACCAGGTGACGGTTGCCAATCTGCCAGGGTTGCGCGAGCAGCTTCGGGCCCGGCTCGCCGAGCTCGAAGCCGGCGCCGGAAATGTCGAGCATCTGGTCCGGGCCACCGCCGAGGCACGCGCCCGTTACATTTCCGCTGCCGAAGCGGTGTCCCGCGGGCGTGCCGCCGCCGCTACACGGCTCGATGCTGCTGTCGCAGCCGAATTGAAGCCGCTACGCCTCGACAAGGCGCGGTTCCGCACCGTGCGGACCCCTCTCGCCGAGGACGATTGGGGCGAGCACGGCTGCGAGCGCATCCATTTCGAGGTGGCGACCAACCCCAACGCGGGGTTCGGGCCGTTGGCGCGCATTGCCTCGGGCGGCGAGCTGTCGCGCTTCATGCTGGCGCTGAAACTGGTCCTCGCCGGGACCTCCTCGGTGCCGACCTTGATCTTCGACGAGGTCGACAGCGGCATCGGCGGCGCCGTCGCGGCGGCGGTCGGCGAGCGGCTGCAGCGGCTGGGGACAAATCTGCAGGTCCTGGTCGTAACACATTCGCCGCAGGTCGCCGCCCGCGGCGCCTACCACTGGCGGGTCGCCAAGAGCCTCGCCGCGCGCCAGACCGTGACCCGCGTCGAGGAGCTTGATGAGGATACGAGACAGGAGGAGATCGCCCGCATGCTGTCCGGCCGCAACATCACCGCCGAGGCGCGCGCCGCAGCGGCGAGCCTGATCGCCGGAGGCCGCGCATGAGGACGTCGACCGCCTCGCGGCGGCGTCGTGAGGAGCCGGAGTTGCGGCCGGTCGACACGCTCACCGAAGACGAGGCCCGGGCCGAGCTCGCCTCGCTGGCGGAGGAGATCAAACACCACGACCGGCTTTATTACACCGATGCGGCGCCCGAGATTTCCGATGCCGATTACGACGCGCTGCGCCGCCGCAACAGTGACATCGAGGCCCGGTTTCCCGAGCTGATCCGAGCCGACAGCCCGACACGCCGGGTCGGCGCCGCCCCTGCCGCCGGGTTCGCCAAGGTCACCCATTCCCGGCCGATGCTGTCGCTGGAGAACGCCTTCGAAGAACAGGATGTGCGCGACTTCTTCGCCGGGGTCCGCAATTTCTTCCGGCGCACGGCGACCGAAGCGCTGGTCGCCGAAGACAAGATCGAGATCATGGCCGAGCCCAAGATCGACGGGCTGTCGATCGCGCTCTCCTACCGGGCCGGCCGTCTCGTGCTGGGGGCAACCCGCGGCGATGGCACCACCGGCGAGAATGTGACCGCGAACCTTCGCACGCTGGACACCGTGCCTGAAATTCTCACGGGCAAGAAGTGGCCCGAGATGGTCGAGATCCGCGGTGAGGTCTATCTCGAACGCGCCGGGTTCTTCGCGTTGAACGAGGAGCGCGCGGCGGCCGGCGAGTCGGTTTTCGCCAATCCGCGCAACGCCGCGGCCGGCTCGTTGCGCCAGCTCGATCCGGCGATCACCGCGCGCCGGCCGCTCAAGTTCTTCGCCTATGCCTGGGGCGAGGCGAGCGCGCCGTTCGCCCGAACCCACGAAGAGGCACTGGCGCGGCTTCATGACTGGGGATTCTCGGTCAACCCGCGCTCGCGGCTGTGCCATGGCGTCGACGAGGCGCTCGCCTATTATCGCGAGATCGCCGCCGAGCGCGCGGAATTGCCCTACGACATCGACGGCGTCGTCTACAAGGTCAACGACCTGGCGCTGCAGGAGCGGCTCGGCATGGTGAGCCGGGCGCCGCGCTGGGCGGTCGCGCAGAAATTCCCGGCGCAGCAGGCGCAAACCGTATTGCGCGACATCTCGATCCAGGTAGGTCGACAGGGCTCATTGACGCCGGTGGCGATGCTCGAGCCGATCACGGTCGGCGGTGTCGTCGTGCAGCGCGCCACGTTGCACAACGAGGACGAGATCGAGCGTAAGGATGTCCGCATCGGCGACACCGTCGTCGTGCAACGGGCCGGCGATGTGATCCCGCAGATCGTTTCGGTGGTGCTCGACCGCCGCCCAAAGGGCGCCATGCCCTATCAGTTCCCCGATCACTGCCCGATCTGCGGCAGCCTCGCGGTGCGTGAGCCGGGCCAGGTGGCGCGGCGCTGCACCGGCGGGTTGATATGCGCCGCGCAGGCGGTCGAGCGGTTGCGGCATTTCGTGTCGCGCCATTGCTTCGATGTCGAGGGGCTCGGCGAGAAGCACATCACCGCGTTCTGGCAGGACGGGCTGATCCGCCAGCCGGGCGACATCTTCCGCCTCGATCCCGAGGTGATCGCCAAGCGCGAAGGCTGGGGCGAGCTCAGCGCGCGCAACTTGATGGCCGCTATTAACGAGCGCCGGCAAATTTCGCTCGAGCGTTTCATCAACGCGCTCGGCATTCCGCAGGTCGGCGACGCGACGGCTCGGCTGCTCGCCCGCCATTACCGTTCGCTCGCCGCGTGGCGGCGCGAGATGAAAGCCGCGCAGGACCCGGACAGCGAAGCCCGGGCCGGGCTTCTCGACATTCACGGCATCGGCGAGGACATGGCGGCGGACATTCTCGGCTTTTTCGCCGAGCCGCATAACCGCGCCGTGCTAGACGACCTTGCGCGCGAGGTGACGGTCCTCGACTACGAGGCGCCGGCGCAGCGCACCGCCTCGCCGCTCGCCGGCAAGACGATCGTCTTCACCGGAACATTGGAGGCGATGAGCCGCTCCGAGGCGAAGGCGCGCGCCGAGGCGCTCGGCGCCAATGTCACCGGCTCGGTCTCGGCCAAGACCGATTACGTCGTCGCCGGCGCCGATCCCGGCTCGAAGGCGACAAAGGCGGCCGCGCTCGGCGTCAGGTTGCTCGACGAGGCCGCGTGGCTCGCACTAGCCGGCGACGCCGCGGGATAATGGCGGCCGGTGTTCGACGTTACTGACGAGGAGCGTCTGGAGCCGGTGCTCGGTCCGACGGTAGCGCGGGATGCCGAGACCGGGCGAGAGCCGACGCTTTTTTTCGTCACACCGGCGGAAGCCGGCGCCCACGGATCGATGGGTCCCGGCTTTCGCCGGGAAGACGGGAATGACGCGCTGCGGTCGCCGGAACCCGTCGAACGAGAACAACAAGCTGATAGACCTCGCTGGTGGAGCAAGCTGCGCGGACCGGTCGGCTCGCTGCTGTTGCATCTGTTGCCTTTGTTGCTGCTGATCGACTGGCAGTTCTCGCCGCCGGCCGAAACCCCACCGGTAACCGTGCAGCTGGTAATGGAGCCCCCACCGCCTCCCACACCGGAAGTAAAGCCGCCGCCGGTACCGCAGCCAAAGCCCACTCCGCCGCCACCACGGGGCCGCCTCGCATCGGAGGATCTCGGCGAACCCGAAGCCAAAGACGTCGACAAGCCGAAGGGCGATCCGCCGGCGGCCGACAAACCGGCCCAGACCGACACTCCACCCGCCGAGACGAAGCCGCCCGAGAAGCCGCAGCAGATGGCGGCGGTAGCGCCGCCGCCGCTCCCCCTGCCGAAACCCGATGCGGCGAAACCCGATGCGACGAGGCCTGACCCCGTTCCGAAGCCCGCCCCAAAGCCGACGCCGGCGGCTCACCGAGTGCCGAAACCGCTCGAAGACCCGGCGAATATGGCGCCCCGTCGGGCAAGGTTCCCCGGCCCCGCAGCGACGCGCGACGAGTACCTTGCCTACATGCATTCACTGATCCGGCAGCATTACAACCTGCTCTCTTCCGCCGAGCTCGGTGGCCGCCGCGGCATGGTGGTCGTCGAGTTCGTCGTCCTCGACGACGGCAAGATCGCGCTCCTCAAGATCCGGCGCGGCTCGGGTTACCCCGACATCGACAACCGGGTCGCAGAAATGGTCGCCGCGGTCGGCCGTTTCCCGCCCCTGCCCCAGTGGTTCCAGGGCCTCGCCATGCCCTTCGAATTCGGCTTCCCGTTCCCCGAGGCGCTGCGGGAGTAAGTTGATGCCAGCGGCATTGGAGCTGATCGACACCATCGTGGTCGTCATTCTCGAAAATCGATCATTCGACCACATGCTCGGCTACCTTAACCTACCGGGTCCCGGACGCATTCCGCTCGACGGTCTGCAATCGGATGCCCAATGGCTCCAGCAGCATGCCAACAGCGGGGTGGAGCCGTTCGAGTTCTCGGTACAACAAATCGACGACCCGCCGCACGAGCACGCGACAATCGAGATGCAGATCGGTACGCCGCGACTACCTGGCGGCCCCTATCCGATGAACGGCTTTGTCGAGAGCTATCTGATGCGCCACCCTCCGCCGGGCGACAAGCGGCTGGTGATGGGCTACTACACGGCACCGGAAGTGCCGGCATTCGATTTCTTTGCTCGGAATTACACAATCTGCGATCACTGGTTTTCGGCGCTGCCGACCGGCACCCAGGCCAACCGCCTGATGGCAATGAGCGGCGCCACGAGCCTCATCGACAACGCCCCGCTGTTCCTGCGCGACCAGCCTCTCGTCTATGACTGGTTGACCGAGCATAGAGTGTCCTGGTGCGTCTACCAGAGCGGCGACTTCCTGCCATTCTTTTCCCTGATGCCGCGGTGGCAAAACGAGATCGCGACCTCATTGGCGCTCGACGCACTGGTGCCCCATGCACACCCGCGGTTCCGCCGCTATCGCAATTTCGTCCGCGACTGGACGACCGAGCAGAACATGCCGTCGGTGATCTTTATCGAGCCGGAGTATACCGACGGACCTCATACCGCCCCGAACGACGATCACCCGCCGACCGGGATTGCGCGGGGCCAGGCGCTTGTGCGCGATATCTACGCCGCCCTGATCTCAAACCGGGCACGCTGGGCTCGCACCCTGTTGCTCGTCACCTACGATGAGCATGGCGGGTTTTGGGATCACGTCTCGCCGCTGAACATCCCAACCCCGATCGCCGGACACGGACCGACGCCGGTCTTTCTCAGTACCGGCGTCCGCGTTCCCGGTTTTGTGATCTCGCCTCTGGTCGATCCCGCCACGGTCTATTCGCAATCATTGGATCACACGTCGGCGCTGCAGCTTCTCGCGGATAAGTACGGCGGCGGGTTGTATTCGCCGGAGGTCGCCGCGCGGCAGCCTTCTCTGTCGCGGCTGTCCGATGCGATCACCCGCACGGCGCCCCGGACCGATGTGCCCCAGCCGCCGGCCGTACAAGCCGTCGCTGTGGCGACCCCTCCGGTCGTGCAACGGGCGCCCAGCGCAAGCGCCAATGCCGCCGCCTTCCGTCTGGCCGCGGCGAAGATGGCGGCAGATCATCCCGGGATTGCCAGCGGCTGGCCCGCACTGATGCAGGCAGTCAGGTCATGATGGCCCATCGCCGCCGATAAGAACCAAGGAGGGCAATCCCGCGTGGCAGAGCCTGTCGATCCGATCGTTATGTCCGTCATTCAGCATCGCCTATTGGCGATCGTCGAGGAGATGGGGGAGGCGATGCTCCGCACCTCCTATTCGCAGATCCTCAATTCGAGCCGCGACTTCTCGACCGCGATCTGCGATCTCGACGGCAGGCTGATCGCGCAGGCCGAGCACGTGCCGATCCATGTCGGCGCGCTGCCTTTCGCGGCGAAGGCGATGACCGAGTTCTTTCGCGATCACATCCACCCGGGCGACGTCTTTCTCCTCAACGACCCGTATCATGGCGGCAATCACCTGCCCGATCTGACCGCGTTCGTGCCGGTCTTCGAAGGCGACCGTGCCGCGCTTCTGGTCGATCAACCGCGCGCATCAGAGCGACATCGGCGGCGCCACGCACGGCGCCTACAACGCCGCGGCGACCGACATCTGGCAGGAGGGCATCCGCATCACGCCGTTGCGGCTCTACGACCGCGGCGAGGTGCGCCGCGACGTCCTCGAAATGATAGCGACCAACGTGCGCCACCCGCGCGACTTCCGCGGCGATATCGCGGCGATGATCGGGTCGGCGCATGTCGGCGAGCGGCGCCTCTTGGCATTGGCGGCCGAATTCGGCTGGCCGCTCGCCAATGCGGCGATCGAGGCAGTGCTCGACGGCGCCGAGCGCCAGACCCGCGCGGTCATCGCCCAATGGCGGGACGGCGTCTACCAAGGGGAGGCCTTGCTCGACGATGATGGGCGCGGCAACAGCGACATTCATATCCGCGCCACGGTCACCAAGCGCGGCAGCGGTCTGACGGTCGACCTCTCCGACTCGCACGAGCAGGTGACGAGCTTCATCAACTCGTCCTACCCGAACATGTATTCATCGGTCGTCGTCGCGCTGTCCTACCTGATCGACCCCGACACGCCGAAAAACGACGGCACGTTTCGTCCCCTCAAGGTCATCGCGAAACCGGGTACGGTGGTGTGGGCCAACCCCGGAGCGCCAGTTACCTTGGCGACCAACCACTGCGGGCAAGAGATCATCGAGGCGATAATCAAGGCATTGGCGCCGGCCTGTCCCGATCGAGCGATGGCCGGCTGGGGCCGCCGTTTTCGCATCGCCATTCAAGGCAAGGATCCCCGCTCGGATAAGCCCTTTATCTGGCATTTCTTTCAGGCGCGGCCCGGCGGTGGGGCGTCGCCGGCCGGCGACGGCTGGCCCGGCGCCGGCGAATGGCAGGCCGCGGGCGGGATCAAATTCGGCAGCCTCGAAGTGACCGAGGTCCGCTTTCCGCTGTTCTTCCGCCGCCACGAATTCCGCCCTGATTCCGGCGGGGAAGGCAAATTCCGCGGCGGCCCCGGAGGGATCGTCGAGATGGTCGTCGAAACCGCCGAGCCGGCGGTCGGCAACACCGCCGGCGACGGCGTGCGCCACGGCGCCTGCGGCATCCTCGGCGGCACGGACGGGCTGCCGCACCGTTATATGCTCTATTCCGACGATGAGCCGCCGCGCGCGATCCGAACCAAGGAAGTCGGCTTGGTGATCCACCCCAACGATGCGCTCGTCCTCGAATCCGGAGGCGGCGGCGGTTGGGGCAATCCGGTCGACCGGGACCCCGGCGCGATCGCCTGCGACCTGGAGAACGGATTTGTGAGCGATGAGATGGCCGCTGGTGCAGCGGCGGGGTCCCCTCCCCCGCAAGCGGGGGAGGGTAGGGTCGGGGTTATGCGGCCCAACCGAGCAGATATGCGTGGTGGATCTCCGATAAAGAAACATGCGCGTGAATTGCGCCGTAATATGACTGATGCCGAGCGCGTGCTGTGGAAAGGAATCCGCAAATGTGCGCTAGGTTGGCGATTTCGACGCCAATTCCCGATTCCGCCCTACATCGTCGATTTCGCTTGCGTTGAAGGGTGCCTGATCGTCGAAGCCGATGGTGGCCAACACGGGCGCCCCGGCGACCATGAGCTGCGCGACAGCGAGTTGCAGCGGCAAGGATGGCGCGTTCTCCGCTTCTGGAACAATGAAATTCTTGCGAACCGTCAGGGAGTGTTGCGAACCATCGCCGAGACCCTCGGACCGGCACGCATGCGAAGCCCCCACCCCAACCCTCCCCCGCTTGCGGGCTAGGGCATGCACACATCTTCCGCCTTTCCGCCGTCATGCCCGCGAAAGCGGGCACCCAGGACCGTTGTCGGGCTATTCACCACGGGGCCCCTGGGTCCCCGCTTTCGCGGGGACGACGGATAACTTATTGAAAGTCCTTCTATTGTGGAGATGTGTGCATGCCCTAGCGCTTGCGGGGGAGGGAGCTCCCGCCGATGCCATGTCGAAGGCGAGTTCGAGAGCTCCGGGTTGAAGCAGTGAGGGGGAGTGTTATCCCATGTACCGCATTGGGGTCGATGTGGGCGGGACCTTTACCGATCTGGTTGCGGTAGACGATCTCGGCAAAGCGACACTGGCCAAGGTCCCCTCTACCCCTGAGGATCCGCCGGTCGGTGTCATCGAGGGGCTAGAGCTGCTCGCGGAAATGCTCGGGACCGAGCTCGCGGCGCTGCTGGCCAAGACCGAGCGCGTCGTCCACGGGACTACTGTCGCGACCAATGCGCTGCTTGAGCACAAGGGGGCGCGGGTCGGACTGTTGACGACCGAAGGCCATCGCGACGTGATCGAGATGCGCGAGGGCTTGAAGGAGGACCGGTACAATCTGCGCCTGCCGCCGCCCGAGCAGCTGGTTCCGCGCAAGCTGCGGCTTGGCGTCCGTGAGCGGCTGCGTGCCGACGGCCGGATAGAGATACCCCTCGATCCGGCGTCGCTCGAGCGTGCCGTCGAAGCGCTGAAGAAGGAACAGGTCGAGGCTGTCGCGGTCTGCTATCTGCACGCCTACCGCGATCCGCAGCACGAGCTCGCGACCAGGGCGGCGATCGAACGGGAACTGCCCGGCGCGTACGTCTCACTGTCCTCGGAGGTGTTGCCGCAGATCAAGGAATACGAGAGGGTCTCGACTACCGTCGTCAACGCCTATGTCGGACCGGCCTTGTCGCGCTATCTGACGCGGCTCGAACGACGGCTCGCGGAAGCGGGCTACGGTGGGCCGACCCTGATCATCCAGTCGCATGGCGGCGTCGCGCCGATCGCCGATTCCGGGCGCCTCGCGGCCGGAGCGGTGCTGTCCGGCCCGGCCGGCGGCATTGCCGGCAGCGTTCATGCCGCGCGGTTGCTCGGAGAAGGCAATCTGATCCCGTTCGACATGGGCGGCACCAGCACCGACATCTCACTGATCGTCGGCGGCCAGCCGACCCTGGTCACGGGCCGCCGTGTCGCCGGCCACGCGATCGCGCTCAACAGTCTCGACATCGCCAGCATCGGCGCCGGCGGCGGTTCGATCGCCCGGGTCGACGCCGGCGGCATCCTGCATGTCGGTCCGCAGAGCGCCGGCGCCGTTCCCGGCCCCGCCTGCTATGGCGCTGGCGGCACCGCAGCGACGGTGACCGACGCCAACCTGGTGCTCGGCTATCTCGATCCGGAAAGCTTTCTCGGCGGCCGGCGCCGCCTCGACCGGTCGGCCGCCGAAACCGCGGTCGACGGTATCGCTGCGATGCTCGGGATCGATCGGCTGGCCGCGGCGCGCGGCATCCACCGGGTCGTCAATACGACAATGGCCGAGGGAGTGCGGCTCGTCTCGGTGCGCCGTGGCGTCGATCCCCGGCACTTCGCGCTGCTCGCGTTTGGCGGCGCTTCGGGGCTGCATGCGACCGAGATCGCGCGCCAGCTCGATCTGTCGCGGGTCATCGTGCCGCGCGTCGCCGCAGTGCTGTCGGCCTGGGGCATGCTGACGACCGATCTGCGCTTCGAGGTCGCGCGCACGCATATCGGCGACATGCGGGTGCTCGACGGCGGCGCGGTGAAGAAGCTGTTCGCCGAGATGGAAGCCGAGGGGCTGGAAAGGCTGCGCGCCTCCTTCGACGGGCCGGTACGCACAGACGCGATCGGTCGATATGCGCTACGGCGAACAAGTCTTCGAGATCGCCGTGCTGCTAGACGGGGTCGACTGGGAGGCTGCCGACCCGCTGCCGCAGATCGTCGAACGGTTTCATCGCCGGCATGAGGAACTCTACACCTACTCCTTGCCCGACCAGGAGACCGTGCTCGTCAACGCCAGGGTGGCGATCGCGGGTCTCTTGTCGGCCTTGCCGCAGGAGCCCGATCTGCCCGAGGCGCCGCCGGCTGCCCCCCGCAGTGAGAGGCAGACCTATCTCGACGACTGGGTCACCTCGCCGGTCTACGAATTCGACGCGCTGGCGCCGGAGCAAACAATTTCAGGCCCGGCGATAATCGAATCGCCAATGACCACGGTCCTGCTGCGCCCGGGCGAAGCGGCCACGGTTACTCCGCTCGGCTGGCTCGACATTATCCTGCCGCCCCGCGCCACGGGGATGGTGATGTAACCGCGAGTTTCTGCGTATAATGCCGCAAATGGTTGTTGCGAGGTGTGGTAAATGGCTCGCAATCCGCAAGAGGCGGCGTTGGCTCTGCACCGGTTCGGGTTTGGGCCGCGCGCCGGATCGATCGAGGCAATCACCGACGATCCGCGCGGCGCACTGATTGCTGAGCTCGACCGGCCGCAAGCGGGGCAGGTCACGAACCCCAATCTGCCGACGAGCGGCGCGGCGAACCGCGCCGTCTTCGAGTACAGGGCCGAGCGCAACGCCGAGAAAAAGCGTGCGCCCCGTGACGCCTCGCAGGCCGCGATGGAAGCTGCGCCTGCCCAGCCCGAGGCGGTGCCGTTGCCGCGGCAGCTCTTTCGCAACGAAGCCAGGGCGCGCATCGATGCGGCCCTCGACGCCGAAATCGGCTTGGTCGAGCGCCTGGTTTGGTTCTGGTCAAACCATTTCTGCGTCAACCAGGATAAGACCGTCATGGCCGGCGGCTATGAGCGCGAGGCGATCCGCCCTCACGTCTTGGGCCGGTTCGCCGACATGCTGCTCGCCGCCGAAGGCCATCCGGCGATGCTGCTGTATCTCGACAACGCACAGTCGATGGGGGCCAACTCGGTCGCCGGCATCAACCGCGATAAGGGCCTCAACGAAAATTTCGCGCGCGAGGTCCTCGAATTGCACACCCTCGGCGTGCGTACCGTCTACACCCAGGACGACGTCACCAATTTCGCCAAAGTCCTGACCGGCTGGACGATCTTGCCGACCGTGACGAACCCGGACCACGGCGGCGAGTTCGTCTTCATCAAGCGTATGCACGAGCCCGGCTCGGAAACCATTATCGGCAAGGAGTACGAGGAGGCCGGGATCGAGCAGGGCCGGGCGGTGCTCGCCGACCTTGCCCGCCATCCGGCAACTGCGAAGCACGTCGCAACCAAGCTGGCGCGCCATTTCATTGCCGACGACCCGCCGCCGGCGCTCGTCGAGCGGCTGACGCAGCGCTTTCTCGACACCAACGGCGACCTCAAGGAAGTCACGATGGCGCTGATCGCGGCACCCGAAGCCTGGGCGCCGGAGCAGGCCAAGATGAAACGCCCGGGCGAATGGATCGTCGCGGCATTGCGCGCGACCGGGGAACGCGGCGATATCGTCCGCTTTCTGCAGGCGCAGGCTTTGCTTGGAGAGCCGCTCTGGCGGCCGCCGGCTCCCAAGGGTTTCTCCGACGAAAATGCGGCTTGGCTCGACGGCCTGGCGCAACGGCTCGATATGGCCAACGCTTTCGCGCATCGCGAAGGCTTGGCCCTCGAACCAAAGGCAGTCATGGAAACGGCGCTGGGGCCGCTCGCTTCGGCAGAGACTCGCCAAACGATTGCCCGCGCCGAGAGCAGGCCGCAGGCGCTCACTTTGTTGTTGATGACTCCGGAATTCCAGCGGAGGTGACGATGCCAGCCGTATTTCACGCTCCGACCAGACGCGAGCTATTGCTCGGCTCCGGAGTGCTGTTCGCTTGGGCCGCGGTGCCGCGCCTCGCCCGCGCCGAGGGCCGCGACCCGCGGTTTCTGACGATCGTTCTCCGCGGCGCGCTCGATGGGCTTGCCGTCGTCGCGCCCGTCGGCGACCCCGATTGGGGAAAGCTGCGCGGGGATAAGGCGCTGCTCTTGACCGGCTCGACCCCGGCGCTGCCGCTCGACGACTTCTTCGCGCTGAACCCGGCGATGCCGAACCTGCATCGCCTCTACCAAGCGGGCCAGGCGACGATCGTGCACGCGGTCGCGACCCCCTATCGCGAGCGATCGCATTTCGATGGGCAGGACGTGCTCGAGAGCGGGGTCCCCAAGCCGGGCGCCGCCGACACCGGCTGGCTCAATCGCACGCTCGCGGCGCTCGAGCCCGGCGGACAAGCCGATCCGCACCCCCGGCAGGCCTTTGCGGTTGGGCCGATAACGCCTCTCGTCGTGCGGGGCCCGGCGCCGGTCTTGTCGTGGGTCCCGCCGAAGCTGCCGCCGGTCGGCGACGATACGACGATGCGCCTCTTGGATCTTTACAGCCACACCGACCCGACCTTTGCGCGGGTGCTCGAGGAGCGGATCGGGCTGGCGGCGATTGCCCGCGCCGACGCAATGAACAGCGAGCCGGGCGAGGAGCGCCCGGCAATACAGGGCGGCGGCATCGCGCAGTTGCGCAGCTATTTCGCCGACGCGGCGGGCGCGGCGGCCAAATTCCTCGCCGAGCCGGAGGGTCCGCGGGTCGGCGCGCTCGCCTTCGACGGCTGGGACACCCACGTCAACGAAGGCATCGACAAGGGCCGGCTCGCCAACCTGCTCGGCGCGCTCGACGGCGCGATCGCCGCGATCGAGACCAATATGGGCGAGGCTTGGCACGAAACCGTTGTCGTGCTGATCACCGAATTCGGCCGCACCGCGCATATCAACGGCAATGACGGCACCGACCACGGCACCGCGACCGTGGCATTGCTTGCCGGCGGCGCATTGAAGGGCGGCCGCGTCATCGCCGATTGGCCCGGCCTCAAAGAAGCCGATCTCTACGAAAAGCGCGATCTGAAGCCGACGGCCGATCTGCGCGCCGTCCTCAAGGGGTTGCTGCGTGACCACCTGCGCGCCGACGAGCAAAGGCTGGAGGCCACCGTGTTCCCCGACAGCGCCGCGGCGAAGCCGTTGCAGGGGCTCCTCGCCTGAGGCTTTAATGGCGTCCTAATCCGATCAGGACGCCCGATGAATGATCTGAGCCTGCCGAACCACGTCGCCCGCGCGCGCGATCTCGCCCGATTGATTGCCGCGGAGGCGGACGCGATCGAGCGCGGCCGGCGCCTGACCGAGCCGGTGGTCGAGGAACTGCACCGAGCGCGGCACTTTCGCATGCTCTACCCCCGCTCGGTCGGCGGCGACGAGGTCGAGCCCGCGGTCTATATCGATGCGGTCGGCGAATTGGCGCGGGCCGACGGCTCGGTCGGCTGGTGCGTGTCGATCGCCAACAGCATTGGCCTATTCGCGCCCTATCTCGAGCCGGAGGCGGCGCGCACCGTGTTTGGGCTGCCGCGCGCGACCTGCGCTTGGGGACCGCCCAACGAGTGCCGCGGGATCGCGGTGCCGGGCGGCTACCGGGTGACCGGCCGCTGGGATTTCGCCAGCGGCTGCCGGCACGCGAGCTGGATGGGCGCGCACGGCACGGTCGTCGAGCCCGACGGCTCGGTGCGCCTCAACAATTTCGGCAGGCCGACGTTGCGCACCTGGCTGTTCCCGGTCGAGCAGGCGAGGCTGCTCGACAATTGGGACCCGATCGGCCTGCGCGGCACGGCGTCGGAATCCTACACGGTCGAGGACCTCTTCGTGCCCGAGGAATTCACCGGCACCCGCGAGGACCCGACCCTGCGCCGCGAGCCCGGCCCGCTCTACGCCTTCCCGCAGCAGACCCTCTATTCGGTCGGCATCGCCTCTGTCGCGCTCGGCATCGCCCGCGGCATGCTCGACGCCTTCGTCGAGCTGGCCTTGCGCAAGACCCCGCGCGGCACCGGCCGCCTCGCCGACAATGCGGTGATCCAGGCCGAGGTGGCGCGCGCCGAAGCCCGCCTCGGCGCCGCCCGCTGCTACCTCATCGACACGGTGACCGAGATCTACCGCCGCGCCGGCCAAATGGCGTCGACAGATGCAGCCCCGATCGACATCCCGGACCGCGCCCGCGCCCGCCTCGCCGGCTCCAACGCGATCACCAGCGCCGTCGCGGTCGCCAACCGGACCTACAAGGCCGCCGGCGTCGACGCGATCTTCCCCGGCAGCCCCTTCGAGCGCCGCTTCCGCGACATCCACACCCTCTCGCAGCAGATCCAGTCCCGCGACGCCCATTACGAAACCGTCGGCCAAGTCTTGCTCGGCAACCCACCCGAGGTGTTTTTATAGGGTCTCCCAAAGGCCGGCCCCGCGCCCCATTCCCTGCCATACGGGAAAAATCAGGGAAAAAATACGCAAAATCATCAGTTTCACCGTCGATATATCGTTTTCATTCAAGCGCTTGTGGAAAATTCCCGACGCGCGCAGCAGGGAATTGCATTTCCCTGCCAAGCGCCTTCGCAGGGAAACGGCAGGGAAATCCGAATGGGATGCGATCGCTGAGGGTTTCATGACGGCGTAGGCTACGCTTCGATCTTGGCATCAGCATGGCCATGACCCTCAACGCCGATGACGCCCTAAGTGGTCTTATTCGGCAGGAGATCAAATTGACCAGCCAATCCATCACCAACGCCGTCGCGGTCGCCGACTGGACCTACAAGGCCGCCGGCGTCGACGCGATCTTCCCCGGCAGCCCCTTCGAGCGCCGCTTCCGCGATATCCACACCCTCTCGCAGCAAATCCAGTCCCGCGACGCCCATTACGAAACCGTCGGCCAAGTCCTCCTGGGACCACCCGAGGTGTTTTTATAGGGTCTGGAAGCTACCGAATTCGAGGTCCGCTTAATGCCAGCAGCAGGCGTTGCCGCTACGGGACCGATTTTCGGTGCTTTGAACCGCTCTCGCATTGCCTGCCCCCGCTGGGCCTCACCGCACAAATCCGGTTTATCAAGACTTCATACTTCTGGCCGCCAAATAACCTCGTTCGGGTGTTGACCCCGGGCTAGCCCGCTCTCTATATAGCGGGCCACCGCCCACCGCGACACAATTACTAGCCGTTGATCCGAAGATAAGACCATGATGCCGCTCCTTCTTCTCGGTTACCTGGGTCGATGACCGGAGTTCTGCTGCCACTCCGCGTCTTGTGCCTGGACGGTGGCGGCATGCGTGGCACTTATACGGCCACGTATCTCGACAAGGTCGCGGACACGTTTGCCAAACGCCGGAAGGTCGACGCGCTCGACATCGGCGCAGCGTTCGACCTGATCGTCGGGACGAGCACAGGCGGAATCATTGCCGCAGCCCTCGCCACGGGCGTTCCGCTCCAAGACGTCGTCGCCCTCTACGCCGGTAACGGCGCCGCTATATTTTCAAGGCCACTTCCCGCCGACTTTCTCGGTGCGGTCGCCGATATGCGAAGGCGACCCCGGGCGCTTGCCGCGGGGGCGGAGACTTTGCGCGCGGCGCTTACAAAGAAGCTTGGTTCGAAAACACTCGGCCGAATTTATGCCGAGCGGGGTATTGCGTTGGCAATTCCCGCTGTGGAGTTGAGTCAACATCACGGGTGGGTTTTCAAAACACCACATCTAAAAGATACCAACCATCGGGACGATGACTACGCACTCGTCGATGTATGTCTCGCAACAACTGCGGCACCACTTTTCCGTTCTCTCGCCCCAATCGATCATCCCGAAAATCAAACCGGTCGGTTCAATGTATTTGTCGATGGCGGCCTTTGGGCCAATAACCCGGTTCTCGTTGGCTTGATCGATGCGCTTGATATGGCTGAGCCGGATCAGGAAATACATATCTTTTCTCTTGGGACGTGCCCACTTCCCGCGGGCGAGCAAATCTCAAAATCCGCTGTCAACCGCGGCTTGCTCGACTGGAAATTCGGCGGTGAAGCCGCCGGCCTTGCGATTGATGCCCAACAATTCGCCTTCGACCACATGGCAAGAAAGTTAGCGCGTCATGTTGACCGGAAATGCACAGTAATTCGGTTTCCAAGTGAAAAGGTACCGGCAGCGCTGATCCCGTACCTGTCCCTGGATGAAACTCGGCCTGATGCGATCAACGCCCTTATCAATCAGGCTCGCACCGATGCTGACATGACCAACAGCAAGTGCAGCTATGCGGATAGCGATCCGGAGGCGGCTTTAATCTGTTCGCTATTTAACTCTGCTCCGCCCCGGACAAATCCGCTCGTCTCCCGTAATCGGGCACGTGAAGCCGCTCCACAAATGCACGTTTAGAGAGTTCCGCAACGATGTTTGACTGCTCCAAGGACGTTCTCGCTTATCACGACGAAAAAGTCACATTACCGCAGGCCGAACGCACAACCATGCGCGGGCGTCGTGATGCCAACCGTGAGCGATTAAAGAGGGGCCTTGCAAAAGCCAGCAAGACTCTGTCCGCGAGAATTCGTGAGCCAGGGCAGCTACGGGATGAAGACGATGATCCAGCATCCCGAGTCCGATTATGACATTGATGACGGTGTCTATTTCGACAACGAAACTCTCGTCGGTCCGCGAGGTGCAGAGATGACCGCGCTGCAGGCGCGACAGTTCGTCCGAGATGCGGTCGATGATGGTTCCTTCGCCAGACCTCCAGAGGTTCGAAACAACTGCGTTCGCGTTATTATGTTGCGGGCTACCATGTCGACATGCCGGTTTATCGCCAGATCGTATATAAAGATGCATGGGGCGTTATCCAATCCTATTACCAACTCGCCAGTACCGATTGGAAGCGCTCCGACGCCAGAGATGTGACTGCGTGGTTCGAGGAAGAAAACAACACGCAAAGCCCGGATGAAGAGAATGGGCGGCAACTCCGTCGCATCGTTCGAGAGATAAAAAAATTCGCGCGCAGCCGGGAAAGCTGGAAAGGACAGATCCTGAGCGGCTTCGGCATTACCAAGCTCGTGACAGAGTGCTATTGCGGCGACGCAAACCGCGAAGATATCGCGCTTTATGATACTATAAAAGCGATACGGGACAGGTTGAATTGGAGCCTGGTGATCGATCATCCCGTTACGCCGAACGAAACAATCACCAAAGATACTAACGATGCACGAGCCCGGTTTCTGCGCGACCACCTTAACGAAGCCATAACCGTGCTGGAGCCGCTTTTCGAATTGGATTGCACCCGGACGAACGCATTAAAATGCTGGGACAAAGTTACTGCGACCGCGTTCTTTACCGAGCGAGGGGAGATCACAGCGAAAGCGGCGCCAAGCCTTCTGAGGGCGCCGTCAGCCGCACCTGCAGCCCCTTTCACCTTTCCGAACGTTCCGCGCGTTGACGATAAGCCTCGCGGATTCGGCTCATGTGGCTACCGGTCGGCGCGTACCGCGATGCTCGCATCATTGATATCCGTATGCCGAACAATACCTGGAGCGCGTATATAAAAACCCTGGGCCCCGCGGATAACCCCGAGTGGCGGGAAGCAAAAATTCCTGATCGAGGCGATAACACCGTTCCCGGTATTTTAATCCGGGTCGACTCCCTGGCGGATCTTCCGACGTCACCCGAGTATGACCTACTTGAGAACCTCGCCACAGCGGCGCGTGGTATCGATGCAGCTCCGCTCAATACCGATACCAGCGGATGCCGCTTTACGATAGTCGCGGACGCGCAATCGGCAACGATGTTCTGCTCCTACCCTAGAGAGGACGGCTGGGGCGTTCTCCCGTATCGTTCCGTCAACTTGCGCGATGACGCCGAAGCACGACTTCCCGAGACTTACAGCGTTCTCGCCATTAAGAAGGTCGGCATTGTTGGCTGTGGCGCGCTCGGGTCAAAGATTGCGGTGAGTTCTCGCACGAAGTGGCGTCGGCGCCTTCGTCCTGGTCGACGACGACATCCTTACGCCGGGTAATCTCGTTCGCCATGACCTCGATGTGGGCAGCATCGGGGCTCAAAAGGTTACCTGATTACGCACTATCCTCAGCCAATTTGAGGAGGCGGTATGGCATCGGCGGGGTTCGGACTGCGACATAGCCGAGGCGTGGCATCATGGCGGCGAGATCGTATCGGCGGTTGAAGCGGTACTCGAATTCGGCGAGGTAGCGGGGTACATGCTTGTCGCGGATGGTGCGGTAAGTGCCAGTGATGGCGCTCTTGATGTTGCCGAGGGTGGTGTTGACCCACTTGAAAGCAGGGTTCAGGGCGGCCTTGCGACCGGATCCAGTGATGATCGGCTGGTGAACGCAGCCGGCGTTGCCGACCCCAGTGAAGCAGTGCAGGCCGTCACTGACAACGGTGCTGGCGGGATGGAAATTGCGCTGCGCCAAGGTCGCGATTTCGGCACGGCGGAAACCCTTTACGCGGCGCAACTTCAAGCGGATTGGCTTGCCCTCCGGTGTGGTTTCGACCGCCGCCACGATCGGCGTCTTGCCAGGCGAACCGCGGCCCCGCATGCCGCCGTTGCGCTCCCCGCCGAGATAGGCGTCGTCGATCTCGATCCGTCCCGTCAGGCGCTTTGTGGCGTCCCGCTCCATCATCGCCTGCATGAGCTTGTGCTTGATCTTCCAGGCGGTGGTCTGGGTGACGCCAAGCCGGCGGCCCAACTCAATGCTGGAGATGCCGCCCTTGCTCTGAGTGAGGTGGTACATGGCGCGAAACCAAATGCACAGCGGCACCTTGGTTGCCGCGAAAATCGTTCCGGCGATCACGGATGTCTGCCGTCGACAGGCGGCACACTGGTAAAGCGCCCGGGTCTTCACGAAGCTGTGATGCTCCCCTGCGCAAACCGGGCAGACAAAGCCGGATGGCCAGCGCCAGCGCATCACCGCCTCCCGGCACTGATCCTCTGTTCCGTAAAGAACAGCAAACTGGGCCTCGCTGAGCCCCTTTTGAAATTGCACCTTGTTGCGCGCCATCGTTCAAACCCGCAGAAACAGCCGTATGTTCCTGTTTTGTACCACAGCTTGATGGCTGAGGATAGTGCGTAATCAGGAAAGGTTATCGCACTCTCGGCACGCCTCAAAGCCACGGCTGCGGGGATCACCGTCAGCGCCCGGCAAGTCGCTTTGGGTGGACAGGAGTTGTCCGGGAGCACTGCATCGGTCCTCGATGCACTTTCGACCTGCGACCTCCTGATCGACGCGACAGCAGATCCCCAAGCTTTCAATTTCGTCGCGGCGATCGCGAGGAATGCTCTTCGTCCGATGATATGGGCAGAAGTCTACGCTGGCGGCGTCGGCGGCTTCATCGGACGTCTGCGTCCCGGCTTCGAACCGCCGCCGCATTCCGCGCGGCGGCAATATTTGGCTTGGTGCCGCGATCAGGGGGTACCGTGGCACGGAGAAGACCAGGACTACGGCGCACGCGGAGTAGCTGATCACACACTCATCGCCGACGATGGTGATGTTTCAGTAATTGCGGCGCACGCCACCCGAATGGCCGTGGATTTACTCGTGCGCCCCGATCATACGGCTTTCCCGCACCCGGCATATGTGACCGGTCTGGCAAAGGAATGGGTATTCAGCGAACCGTTCGACACCCACCCGATCGATTTCGTCTCCGACGGGGAATGGACCTCGCAGCTGTCACCCGAACGTACCGAGGAAGCTATTCGCTTTATGTCATCGCTATTGAAAATCGGCGACGATGAGAATTGAACTGACGCGTGATGTCGAAAAGAGACTCCGCAGTTCGCTACGCGAAGCCCGGGACCGTGAAATCGGGGGTATGCTGTTTGCCGAGCAATTAGAGCCCGGTTATTTTTGCATTGTCGATTTTTCTCTTGATTCGTTTTCTGGTTCACACGCGAAGTTTCAGCGTGACCCGCAATCACATCAAGTCACGCTCGATAATTTCTTCCAGTGCACAGGCCGAGATTTTGGGCGTTTCAATTATCTTGGAGAATGGCACTCACACCCGTTTTTCTCAGTTCACCCCAGTATGCAAGATGTCAACACAATGAAGGATATTGTTGAGGACGAGAGTTCGGCAATCACCTTTGCCGTCCTTCTGATTGTAGGACTGCGCTTTCGGCTTTGGATCGAGCATTCATTGACGATTTTTGCCAGATATCAAGCGCCGCAGCGCAGCCGAATCAGCCGATGTTGGAAGCCCACTTTGGGTCAGGAGCAGATGTGCAAGAGATAAGCCTCTTTGTCCCTATCTCAAGCTCGAGGCGGCGCGGACGTGTTCGGCGACCTGCGCTCAATCAGGGCCCGGGAGTGGTCGACGTTTGCCATTGACCGTTTCACGTGAAACCTCGACACGTCACGGCCCCGTCCATACATTCCCCGGCCATGAACCAAGCTTTCGCGTCTTACGACGTCGTCGTGGTCGGCGGCGGGCATGCCGGGTGCGAGGCGGCGGCGGCCGCGGCTCGGGTCGGGGCGCGCACGCTGCTGCTGACGCACAAGCGGGCGACGATCGGCGAGATGTCGTGCAATCCGGCGATCGGCGGGCTCGGCAAGGGGCATCTGGTGCGCGAGATCGATGCGCTCGACGGCGTCATGGGCCGGGCGATCGACCGCGCCGGGATCCAGTTCCGCATCCTGAACCGCAGCAAGGGCGCGGCGGTGCGCGGGCCGCGCGCCCAGGCCGACCGCAAGCTCTATCGCCGCGCGGTCGCCGAATTGCTGGCCGAAACGCCTGATCTCGACATCGTCGAGGGGGCGGCCGAGGATCTGCTGCTCGATGCCGGCGGGCATGTCTGCGGGCTCGTGCTCGGCGACGGCAGGCGCGTTGCGGCGGGGCGGGTCGTGCTGACGACCGGCACCTTCCTCAACGGCCTGATCCATATCGGCGACGAAAAGATCCCGGCGGGCCGCGTCGGCGAAAAGCCGTCGCTCGGCCTGTCGCAGACCCTCGCCCGCCACGGCTTTGCGCTCGGGCGGCTCAAGACCGGCACGCCGCCGCGGCTCGACGGCGGCACGATCGACTGGGCCGGGCTCGATGTGCAGCCCGGCGACGACCCGCCGCCGCCGTTCTCGTTCATGACCGACCGCATCGAGACGCCGCAGGTCGTCTGCCACATCACCGCGACGACCCCGGCGACGCATGCCGTCATCCGCGCCAATCTCGACCGCTCGCCGATGTATTCGGGGCAGATCACCAGCATCGGCCCGCGTTATTGCCCGTCGATCGAGGACAAGGTCGTGCGCTTTGCCGAGCGCGAGCGGCACCAGATCTTTCTCGAGCCCGAGGGGCTCGACGACGACACGATCTACCCGAACGGCATCTCGACCTCGCTGCCGCGGGAGGCGCAGGAGGCGATGCTGCGGACGATCCCCGGGCTCGAACGGGCGGCGATGCGGCGCCCCGGCTATGCGATCGAGTACGATTTCGTCGATCCGCGCGAGCTTTACCCGAGCCTCGAGACGCGGCGGGTTCCCGGGCTCTATCTCGCCGGCCAGATCAACGGCACGACCGGCTATGAGGAGGCGGCGGCGCAGGGCCTCGTCGCCGGCCTCAACGCGGCGCTCGCGGCGGGCGGAGCGGAGCCGCTCGTGCTCGACCGCGCCGACGCCTATATCGGCGTGCTGATCGACGACCTCGTCACCCGCGGCACCAGCGAGCCCTACCGGATGTTCACCTCGCGCGCCGAGTACCGGCTCACCCTGCGGGCGGACAATGCCGATCAGCGGCTGACGCCGATCGGCATCCGTCTGGGCTCGGTCGGCCGAGAGCGCGGGCGGCGCTTTACCGCGAAAATGGCGGCGCTCGATGAGGCCCGCCGGCGGCTTGCCGAGCTGCGCATGACGCCTCCGGCACTGAAGCGCCACGGGATCGCGGTCAACGAGGACGGCGTTGCCCGCAATGCCGCGGAGCTGTTGGCCTATCCCGGCGTCGACCTGGCGCGTCTCGCCGCGGTTTGGCCCGAGCTCGGCTCGCTGTCGCCGGAAATCGCCGAGCAGCTCGAGATCGACGCCCGCTATGCCGGCTATCTCGAACGCCAGGAACGGGACATCGCCGCGTTCCGGCGCGACGAGGCGCTGCTGCTTCCCGCCGACCTCGACTATTCGGCGGTCGGCAGCCTGTCGCGCGAAATCAGCGGCAAGCTCGCCGCGGCGCGCCCCGCCACCCTGGGCGCCGCCGCGCGGATCTCCGGCGTCACGCCGGCGGCACTGGTGGCGCTGCTGAGGCACGTCAAGCGCCGGCCCAGTGCCGACGGCGGCCCCCACCCTAACCCTCCCCCGCAAGCGGGGGAGGGAATGGGAGGGGGCGGCTTCCAAGCGGCGTGACTTCGGCGCTCGGGCCGGAAGGGTTTGCCGAGCTCGTCCCTGTTTCACGTGAAACACTCGCGCGGCTGGAGGCCTATGCCGAGCTGCTGACCCGGTGGTCGGCGCGCATCAACCTCGTCGGCCGCGACACCCTCGCCGATCTGTGGCGGCGGCATATCCTCGATTCGGCGCAGCTGCATCGTTTCGTCCCGAGCTCGGCGCGAAGCCTGATCGACCTCGGCAGCGGCGCCGGGTTGCCGGGGCTCGTGCTGGCGATCCTCGGCGTCCCCGGCGTCGAGCTGGTCGAGGCGGATTCGCGAAAGGCCGCGTTTCTGCGCGAGGCGGCGCGCGTCGCCGGGGCCGAGGTCACGATTCGGCCATGCCGCATCCAAGCAGTGCCGCCGCATCCCGTCGATGTCGTGACCGCACGCGCCTGCGCGCCGCTCGACCGGTTGCTCGATTTGGCCGCACCGTTTCTGACGCCCGATACCGTTTGCCTCTTTCCCAAAGGCGAGCGGTTCAACGAGGAATTGACCCTGGCCCGCAAAGCCTGGACAATGAATGTGTCGGTCGAACAGAGCCTGTCCGACCGGCGGGGGGTCGTTCTTCGCTTGCAACAGGTTGCCCGTGAGCCTCGCCAGGCTTGAGGCGGAGCCGCGCGCCGTCCCGGCCGCGCGCCGCGCCCGCATCATCGCGCTCGCCAATCAGAAGGGCGGGGTCGGCAAGACGACGACCGCAATAAATCTCGCGACTGCACTGGCGGCTGTCGGCCACCGCGTATTGCTGATCGATCTCGATCCGCAAGGCAATGCCAGTACCGGTCTCGGCGTTGAGCGGCCGGCGCGGGCCGTGACCAGCTATGAGCTGATCCTTGGCGAGGCCGAGCTCGATCAGGCCGTCGTATCGACAGACATCCCCCGGCTGGCCATGATCCCTGCATCGCAGGATCTGGCCGGCGCCGAGTTGGAGCTGGCCGCGCGAGAGCGGCGCGAATTTCTGCTGAGCCGGGCCATTCGCAGCCGGGTGCGCGATTATGACGAGGTTCTGGTCGACTGCCCGCCGTCACTGAACCTGCTGACGATCAATGCGTTGGTCGCCGCCAATTCGGTGCTGGTGCCATTGCAGTGCGAATTTTACGCATTGGAGGGGCTCAGCCAATTGATGCGGACGATCGAACGCGTGCAGCGCGCGCTCAATCCGCGGCTCGAACTGCAGGGCGTGCTGCTGACCATGTATGACCAGCGCAACAACCTCTGCGACCAGGTCGCCGCGGATGTGCGCGGTCATTTCGGAGCCAGAGTGTTCGACACGATGATCCCGCGCAATGTGCGCATTGCCGAGGCGCCGTCGCACGGCAAGCCGGTACTGATCTACGATCACGGCTGCGCCGGCGCGCAGGCCTATATCCGGCTGGCCGCCGAGGTATTGCGCCGCAGCGGAGCGGCTCCACAATGAGCGAGCGGGCGAGACGGCGTCAACTCGGCCGTGGCCTCGCAACCCTGTTCGGCGAGACCGAGGGCGGCTCGTCCGCGGATCCGGCGCCGCAGCGCCGCGTGCCGATCGAGCTGATCCGCCCCGGTGCATTCCAGCCGCGGCGGCGCTTCGGCGAGGCCGAGCTCGACGCGCTTGCCCAGTCGATCCGCGAAAAGGGCATCATCCAGCCCTTGCTGGTCCGCCCGCTCGCCGGTGAGGACGCCGCCTTCGAGCTGATTGCCGGCGAGCGGCGGTGGCGCGCCGCGCAGCGCGTCGGGATGCACGAGGTCCCGGTAATCGTCCGCCCGCTCACGGATTCAGAGGCGCTGGAAATCGCGTTGGTCGAGAACCTCCAGCGCGAGGATTTATCCGCCCTGGAGGAGGCGGAAGCCTACCGCCGGCTGATGGACGAGTTTGGCCGCACCCAGACGGCTCTCGCAGAAGCCGTCGGCAAAAGCCGCAGCCACGTCGCGAATACCTTGCGGCTCCTGTCCCTGCCGGCGTCGGTCCGCCGCAGCCTCGATGACGGCGAGTTGTCGGCCGGGCATGCCCGCGCGCTGCTTGCCGCGCCGGACCCGGCCGTGCTCGCCGCCGAAGTGGTGCGCCGCGGGCTCAACGTCCGCGCCACCGAGCGGCTCGTCCAGCGCCGTTCTACCGTGCCATTCTCAAAGCCGCGCCTGCGTGACGCCGATACGCTGGCGCTCGAGCGCGAACTCGGCGCCGCGCTCGGGCTGCGCGTCACGTTGGAGCCCAAAAAGCGCGGCGGCGCGCTGACGCTCCACTATGCGAGTCTCGACCAGCTCGACCGGATACTGAGCCTGCTGCGCGCCGGCTGAAACTGGCCGGGTCTCAGTTTTCGAGTATGAAGGTCACCTCCATCGTGACCCGGTACTCTTCGATCTTTCCGTTCTCGACGCTCGCCTTGTGCTCGACGACATGGAGGCCGGTAATGCCGCGCAGGGTCCGGTTGGCCCGCGCCAATCCCTCGCGCACGGCGGCATCGAAGCCCTCGGATGACGCGGCAGTAATCTTCGTGACGCTCGCAACTGCCATCAATTCCTCCCTGAAAATTGGCCAGTCGGCGAATATCCGCTGCCAAACCAGCGGATGTTAACCGTTCGAAGCTTTTTTCGAAAGGCTGCAGCGGGGCCGGGAAGGCCTGCTTGCGCTCAACGAAGCCGGCCGCGCACGGCCTGGGCCACCGCCAGCATTGCCTCGCGGCAGATCGTTTCCGCAGGCAGACCGGTGGTCTTCATGTTGAGTTCGGCTTTGGCGACACGGTCGAGGAGCGGGCGCAGCCGCTGTTCGGTCCACAGGCCGAGCTGACGCCTGAAGCTGTCTTCCTGTTTGAAGAAGATCGGCGGACGTGCCGCGCGCAACACCTCGTCGACGCTTGCGCCCGCCGCGAGCGGCGCAGTCAACGCATGCAGCCGGTGCAGGTGGCGCAGTAGCGCGCGGATTATCGAGACCGGTGATTCCCCCTGTTGGAGGACCCGGCCGAGCACGCGTTCGACCTGCGCGGCGTCGCCCTCGGCCGCCGCCAGCACGGCGTCGTCGAGCTCGATCGCCGCCGTGTCGCTGATCGAGAGCCGGGCGTCCTCGATCTCGACCCTGGCGCCCTCGCCAACATAGAGCGCGAGTTTTTCGAGCTCCGAGCGCGTCAGCAGCCGATCGCCCCCGAGATGCTCGACCAGAAACTGGCCGGCATCGCGGCTCGGGGTCACTCGATGCGCTGCCAATGTCTCGCGGATCACCGCCGCCAGATCGCGCGGCGAATCCGGATAACAGCCGATCGCGACGGCCGGCCGCGCCGCTTCGAAGGCCCGGCGCAACGCCGAACGGGACGGCAGCTCGCCCGCCTCGACGACGACCAAGGCTTCGCCGGGGGTGCTCTCCAGAAAATCCGCAAAGAGCTTTGCGAGCGCATCGCCGACGCCGCGCACGCGCACGACCCGTCGGCCCCCCGTGAGGCTCAGCTGGGCGGTCTCGTCGGCGAGCCGCGCGGGATCGGCGGCGAGCCCGGCCGCGGTCAGATCGGCGATGCGGAACGGATCTTTCAGGTCGGGACAGACCGAACGCGCCACGGTCTCGGCGCGCTCGCGCACCAAACCCTCGTCCGGACCGTACAGCAGCACGGCGCGAATTTCAGGATCGGGCCGCTGCAGGAACGCGGTAATCCGCGACGGAGCTAGCCTCACGACCCTCTCAGCTCGGCGCCGGGGGCTTCTCGGCGAGCCGGCGCTCCATGAACAGGGCCAGCCGGGTCACGATCTCCTGGTTGAGTTCAGCGGCGCTGCGAACCGCGGCATCGTTTTCGCCGACCACCGTCGAATACTGGTTCGGATTGAGATCGAAGGAATTTGCGACGTGCACTGTATTGACCACCAGGTTCTGACGGCTCTTGCTGTCGATCAGCGTGTAGGTCGCGTAAACGTCGAACTTACCGAGCGACGCCAAACCCTGCGATTCAATGCCGAGATTGGTCAGATAGGTGGCGAGCGTGATCCGCAGCCGATAGCGCTCGGGGGTGGGCTCGCCGGTCGGATTGAGCGAGCTGCGTAATGCGATCTGCAGCCGTTGCCCGATGCGTTCGGAGATCGGTTCGACCTGGATCGCGCGCAACTCCTCACTCGCCGGGCCGCTAACGGCCTCCCCGTAGAGCGGCGCCCAGCCGCACCCCGAGAGCGCCAGCGGCAAACCGAGCGCGAATGCAACCAACACGCGGCACCTCGCAATGCCTTTCACGCGACGATATTAACGATGCGGTTAGGCACGACGATGACCTTGCGCGGCGGTCGGCCCTCGAGCCAGCGCAGCACCTGCGGCACCTCCAGGGCGGCGTTTTCTACGGCAGTCCTGTCCATATCCCGCGGTATTTCGAGCGTGCCGCGCAGCTTGCCGTTGACCTGGATGGCGATCGTTACATGCTCGTCGCGCGTCAGCTGCGGATCGGCGACGGGCCAGGGCTGATCAACGAGCAGGCCCTCGCCGCTGAGCGTCTGCCACATCTCCTCGGCGAGATGGGGCATCATCGGTCCGAGCAGCCGGGCCAGGGTTTCCAGGCCCTCGCGAAGCACCTCCGGTGCGCCGGGTTCGGACGACGGGAACTCCTCGAGCACGTTGGTCAGCTCGCGGATCCGCGCGACGGCGCGATTGAACCGGAATTTGTCCAGATCGTCGGTTACCGCAGCGATCGTCTTGTGCGTTGACCGGCGGATGGCGTCGAGCGCCGGCGACAATGCGGAGGGCATTGGGGATCCGGCTAACGCCAACGGGACGGGGGGTTCGCTGACCATCCGCCAGAGCCGGTTGACATAGCGCCAGATCCCTTCGATCCCGGTCTCGGTCCATTCGAGATCACGTTCCGGCGGGCTGTCGGACAGCAGGTATAGCCGGGCCGTATCGGCCCCGTAGGTATCGACGATCGCGTCGAGGCCGACGACGTTCTTTTTGGACTTGCTCATCTTTTCGTGCCGGCCCGCCGTGACCGGCCGGCCTGCGGTGTCGACGAGCCGGCCGTCGTCCGTGGTCTCGACCGCCTCGGGAAAGAGCCAGTCGCCGGTCTCGCTCTGATAAGTCTCGTGGCACACCATGCCCTGCGTGAACAGTCCGGCGAAGGGCTCGTCGAGATTGAGATAGCCGCACCGCGTCAACGCCCGCATGAAGAAGCGGGAGTAGAGCAGGTGAAGGACGGCATGCTCGATGCCGCCGATATATTGATCGACCGGCATCCAATAATCGACCGCCTCGCGGTCGAACGCGACGGGGGCGCGCGCCGAGCAATAACGCAGAAAATACCAGGATGAATCGAAGAATGTGTCGAGCGTGTCGGTCTCGCGGCAGGCCGGCCCGCCGCAACGCGGGCAAGCGACATGTTTCCAGGTCGGATGGTGATCGAGCGGATTGCCAGGCCGGTCGAAGCTGACGTCACGCGGCAGTACGACCGGGAGGTCTTGCTCTGGCACCGGCACGATGCCGCAAGCCGGGCAATGAATTAGGGGGATCGGGCATCCCCAATAACGCTGCCGCGACACCCCCCAATCGCGCAGCCGGTAGGCGATCGAGCGCTCGCCGCGGCGGAGTTGTTCGAGCCGCTCACCGGCGGCCCTTTTTGCCTCGGCGACAGAGAGGCCGTCGAGAAAGCCGGAGTTGAACAAGGTACCGTCATCCACATAGGCGGTGTCGCCGATCGCGAAGGATGCCGGGTCCACACCCGGCGGCAGCACCACCGGGATCACCGGCAGCCGGTATTTGCGTGCGAATTCAAGGTCGCGCTGGTCGTGCGCCGGGCAGCCGAAAATCGCACCCGTGCCGTATTCCATCAGCACGAAATTGGCGACATAGACCGGGACCCGGCGGTTGTCGTCGAACGGATGCACCGCTTCGAGCTCCGTGCGGTAGCCGCGCTTCTCGGCCGCTTCGATCACCGCTTCGCTCGTGCCCATGCGGTTGGATTCGGCAATGAAGGCGGCGAGATCGGGGTCTTTCTCGGCAAGGCGCAAGGCCATCGGGTGGTTCGGCGACAGCGCCAGGAAAGACGCGCCGAACAGCGTGTCCTGCCGCGTTGTGAAGACCTCGATCGGCTCGTTTTGGCCGGCAATGGCGAACAGAACGCGAGCGCCTTCGGAGCGGCCGATCCAGTTCTCCTGCATCAGCCGCACGCGCTCCGGCCAGCGCTCGAGCTTGCCGAGCGCCTCGAGCAGCTCATCGGTAAATGCTGTGATGCGCAAAAACCACTGCGACAAAAGCCGCTTTTCCACGATCGCACCCGAGCGCCAGCCGTGCCCGTCGATCACCTGCTCGTTAGCGAGAACCGTGTTCTCGACCGGGTCCCAGTTGACCCAGGCCTCCTTGCGGTAGGCGAGCCCAGCCGCAAGGAAATCGAGAAACATCTTTTGCTCGTGGCCGTAGTATCCCGGATGGCACGCAGCAATCTCGCGCGTCCAGTCGTAGCCGAAGCCCATGCGCTGCAACTGGTTGCGCATCGTGGCGATGTTGTCGCGCGTCCAGTCGGCGGGATGCACCTTGGCGTCGATTGCCGCATTCTCCGCCGGCAGTCCGAAGGCGTCCCACCCCATCGGATGCAGAACATTGAAGCCTTGCGCGCGGCGATAGCGGGCGACGAGATCGCCAATCGTGTAGTTCCGCACATGCCCGACATGCAATTTGCCGGACGGGTATGGGAACATTTCGAGAACATAATATTTTGGGCGCCCGGGCGCCGCCGCGACCTCGAACAGTCGCTTCTCGCGCCAGATGCGCTGCCATTTTGCTTCGCTTTCGCGGAAATTGTATCGCGACATGGTTAGGGATCTGGCCACGATTGGGCCCGCCTGCAAGCCGGTTCGCCTGCCTCCCGGGACGTCGTCTTCAACTCGGCTTCGGTGTCCAGGCGCGCTTCAATTCCCGCGCTCGACCGAGGATCGCGTTTTCGAGATCGGTCTCGACCTGCCTTGCGATCGTGGTCTCTGCCCACTGCCCGTCCGCCGAGCGTTGCTGACGATCGACCGTTACGGACAGCGAATCGGAATGCAACGCTCGGGACAAGATGAAGACATTGATCCGGTAGCGGACATTCGGGTTTCCCGGCGGCGAGTACCAGTCGGTGACGATCGAACCGGTCAGCGGATCTTCCGAGGCGTATTTGACGAAATCGAGCGTGTCGTGCGCCGCTTGCCATAGAATCGGGCTTACCGTCCGGCCGGTTTGCGGCCCCGGATCCTTGACGGATTCTTTCTTGGCGAGGCCGAGCACCGTGAAAATGTTTGCTTCGGTATCGATGTCCTCGGGCTCGCTCGATGACGCCTTCTGGGTCTCAGTTGCGCTCGGTTGTCCTTGCGCCTGTTGAGGTGGCGAGTTCGTCGCGCAGGCGGCGAGCGCCAACGAAAGACTTGCGGCAAGGGCTGCGGCGGCGCGGTAATGAGCAAGCGACATCGCGCGATCTTTGCCAGGAATGGATCTGCTATGGAAGGGGTTATCGCAGCCAATCTGGCCGCAGTCCGGGAACGGATCGCGGCGGCGGCTCGGGCGGCCGACCGGGCGCCGGAAAGCGTGACGCTCGTCGCCGTCAGCAAAACTCATCCGGCGGCGAGCGTGCGGCAGGCGCTAATGGCAGGGCATCGAGTATTCGGCGAGAACCGGGTACAGGAGGCGCAGGCAAAGTATCCCGAGCTGCGCGAGGAATTTCCCGATCTCGCCCTGCACCTGATCGGCCCTCTGCAGACCAACAAGTTGCGCGACGCGGTCGCGGGTTTCGATGTGATCGAGAGCGTCGACCGGCTGCGGCTCGCGCAGGCCCTGGCCAGGGAGATGGAGCATACTGGTCGCCGGCCACCCTGCCTGATCGAGGTGAACACCGGAGAGGAGCCGCAAAAGGCCGGCATCATGCCAGCCGATGCGGACAGGTTCATCGTCGAGTGCCGGGAGCGCCTCGACCTACCGATTATCGGCCTAATGTGCGTACCGCCGCTCGACGAGGAGCCGCCCCCGCATTTCGCGCTGTTGCGCGAGATCGCCCGGCGCAACGACTTGCGGATCCTCAGCATGGGCATGAGCGCCGATTTCGAGAAGGCGATCCGCTTCGGCGCCACCCACGTCCGGGTCGGCACCGCCATCTTCGGCGCCCGCGGCACGGATCGTTGACTAGCGCCTGCTAGAGAAAATGCCCGCTGCGGGTTGCTTTGGTGCGGAGATACCGCTCGTTGTGGCCGTTTGACGGGAATACGTGCGGCACACGCTCGGCGACACGAATGCCGTAGCGTTCGAGCGCAACCACTTTGTCCGGGTTGTTGGTCAGCAGCCGGACCATACCGAAACCCAGCTGCCGCAACATTTCCGCCGCCGGCAGATACACCCGCTCGTCGGCGTCGAAGCCCGAGCTGCTCGTTGGCGTCGAATGTGTCGAAGCCGGCATCCTGCAGCCGGTAAGCCCGCAGCTTGTTGACGAGCCCGATGCCGCGCCCTTCCTGTGCGAGGTAGAGCAGCACGCCACCGCCAGCCTCCGAGATCGCCGCGATGCCGCCCCGCAGCTGGTCGCCGCAGTCGCAGCGCAGGCTGGCGAGCAGGTCGCCGGTAAAGCACTCCGAATGCAGCCGCACCAAAACCGGCGCTGACGGATCGGGCGAGCCGATCAGGATTGCGAGATGTTCGAGGCCGCCATCGCGGGGGCGAAATGCAATCAGACGCGCATTTTCGGCATCGGCGAGCGGGACGCGCGCCTCGGCGACACGCTCTAGTCCGGCGGTCGCCGCGTCACGCTTGAAGACGGCGGCGGCATCGATGACCGCTAGATCCCCGCGGCGCGCAAAGAACGTCGCTTCACTTCTTCCAACGCGCAGGACGAGCGCCGCGGGCAACAGCGAGGCGAGCTTCGCCAAAGCGACTGCGGCAAGGGCGCCGCCTTTGGCGGGAAGCGGCTTGGAGCCGAAACCGGGCGGCTCCGCGCCGAGCGATGCTCCCGGATCGGCGAGATTGCGGATCACTGCCGCGGGCAATTCGTCCGAGACGGAGATCGTCAAGGCGCCGGATAATTCGTCGCGCGCGGCAAGACCGAGCGCCACAGCACGCCGGCGCGTCAGAACCACCCGCGCCGGCGCCCGGGAGATCTCGCGTAGCCGCCGCAGGTTTTCCTCGCTCGCCAGCTCGGCGGCGACCGCAAGAACGTTGATCTCGTCGTCGCGGATCAGTACGGGCTCTCCGCGGCGGATCGCAGTGATGGACTCGCCAAGGGATGGCTGTGCAGTCGTCCTGGACTCGAGCACTCTCTTCTCCTCCCGCCCTCCATCATATGGCGTGCCGAGGCTTGCGCCAGCAACCTTATTCGACCTCACCTATGCGGGCGAGTGCACAGCAGAATGACAATGTCGGCGGCAAATGAATAGGCCAGCAGCCCGAGGGCCGCGGCGCAAGTGACTGCGGCCCAGCCAGCCAAAGTCGCCGGCACCAGCGCGATCGTCAGGCCGAGGCTCTGGATGACCGCGATCGTTTTGCGCCGCCGATCGGCGATCCGCCGCGGCGGCAACGGCCGGCGCAACAGCGGGACGGCCAGCGCCGCGGCAAGGTAGAAATATCGCATGCCGCCGATCGCGAGCACCCAATAGGGAACGGCCTGCGCTTTTACGACGGTTATCGCGAGCACAAGGATGGCGAACGCATCGACCTCCAGGTCGAAACGCGCGCCAAACGCGGAAGCCAAGCCCTGGCGCCGGGCCGCCCATCCATCGGCGCCGTCGAGCATCAGCGCGGCCACGGCAATGGCGGCAAGGAGCCACCTCTCCGGCGCGCCGAGCGGTGCCGGCTCGATCGCTCGTGCGGCGAACAGGCAGGCGATTGCCGCCCTGACGAGCGTAATGCGGTTCGCCGCGCCGAGCCGGGGATGAGGATGGTGCGCGGCGAGCCCGCGCTCGACGGCGAAGATCAGGCCGGCGAACAGTGCGAGGCCGGTCAGCGCGGGAACGGCGCCAATCGCACCCCCGAACACTGGCACCGGGATTGCGATGAGGGCGAGCCCGAACGAGCGCGCAAAGAACGAATGCGCCTCGCGAAGGAGGGCGGGCGGTGAGGGTGAAGGCGAAGTGATCCCGGTCGACATATCAATGCGTTCGATGTATCTGGTGATCGTGCCCTGCCGGGACTCGATGAACAAGCGGCCGTCCGTCAGACCCTTCCGGGGCGGGGTTTATTCCGATGCTTGAGGCGCGGGCGTTTTGGGTGACGGCCCCGGGCCAAGGGGAAATCAGGGCGCAGCGGCTGCGATCGCCGGCGCCCGGCGAACTGCTGATCCGGACACGCCGGAGCGCGATCAGCAGGGGCACCGAGAGCCTCGTTTTCCGTGGCGAGGTACCTGAGAGCGAATGGCGGCGGATGCGCTGTCCGTTCCAGGAGGGCGAGTTCCCGGCGCCCGTCAAATACGGCTATTCGGCCGTCGGAATTGTCGAGGACGGCCCGGCCGAGGCGCTCGGACGCCGGGTCTTCTGTCTGCATCCCCATCAGGACCGGTTCATCGTGCCGAGCGATGCCGTCGTCGATGTTCCCGACGCGGTCCCGGACCGGCGTGCGACGCTTGCCGCCAATATGGAAACGGCGATCAACGGAATGTGGGATGCGGTGCCGGGTCCGGGAGACCGCATCACGGTGATCGGCGCCGGAGTCGTCGGCTGCCTCGTCGCCGCGCTCGCGGCGCAGTTGCCGGGCGCCGAGGTCGAGCTGATCGACATCGATCCGGCCCGCGAAAAAATCGCAGCGGCCGTAGGGTGCCGTTTTGCGACGCCGGAGCAGGCATCTCCCGAGGCCGATCTGGTCGTTCACGCCAGCGGATCACCCGCCGGGCTCGCTACCGCGCTGACGATCGCCGGCTTCGAGGCGACCGTGCTCGAGTTGAGCTGGTACGGCACCCGGATTGTGCCGCTCGCCCTCGGCGGCGCGTTTCATTCTCGCCGCCTGACCTTGCGCTCATCCCAGATTGGCGCTGTTCCGGCGGGCCGAGTGCAGCGCTGGTCGCATCGGCGCCGTTTGACGCTCGCCCTGTCGCTGTTGCGCGAACCGGTATTCGATGTCCTCCTTTCGGGCGAGATCGAATTTACCGCGTTGCCCGCATCGATGCCGCGGCTTGCGGCGCCATCGCCGGGCGTTCTCTGCCACACCGTACGGTACGACTAGTCAGTCGCGGAGCGCGATTCCGCACGCGGCCCAGGAGCGCAGCCGATGTACAGCATTACAGTCAGTCATCATTTCATGATCGCGCACAGCCTAGCCGGCGCGGTGTTTGGTCCGGCGCAGAGGCTGCACGGTGCGACTTATGTCGTCGAGGCCGAGCTGCGGCGTGATTCGCTCGACGCCGACGGCATCGTCTGCGACATCGGCCGCGCTCTCGACCTGCTCCGGGCCGTCCTCAGCGAATTCGAATACCGCAATCTCGACGAATTGGCGGAGTTCCGCGGCCGGAACACGACGACCGAGTTTCTCGCCGGGGAAATTCATCGGCGTCTGGCGCGGCGGATCAAGGAGGGAGCGCTCGGCTCCGAGCGCATCGCCGGCCTGAAGGTGGTACTGCGTGAAAACCCGGTAGCCTGGGCCAGCTACGATGCCGAACTCGAATGACCGAGCTCGTCTTTGTCGTCCCGGGCAGGCTCGACCAGCTGACCGGCGGTTATCTTTATGACCGTCATATCATTGACGGGCTGCGGTCCCGTGGGCATGCGGCAAAGGTCATCGAGCTTGCCCCGGCTGATCGTGAAACGGCGTTAGCCGAACTCGCCGACGGCACCACGACGATCGTCGATGGCCTTGCGCTCCCCGATCTTGAACGGGCGGTCAAGTCCCATTGGCGCCGATTGCGGCTGGTCGCGCTCGTCCACCATCCACTCGCCGAGGAGACAGGGCTTTCCCGCGTGGCGGCAGAGCGCCTCGCTCGGCTCGAGGCTGCCGTGTTGCAACTGTTTCGCGGCGTCGTTTGTCCCAGCCCACGGACGGCTGCCGGGGTCGCGGCTTACAGCATCCCGCCCGACCGCATCTTCGTGATACCGCCGGGCACGGTAAAGCCGGACCGGCCCTTGCGGTCGCGGGGCGGCCCGGTTCGGTCGTTGCTCTGCGTCGCAAGCTTGATCCCGCGTAAAGGCCATCAAGTCCTCGTCGCGGCTTTGGCGCGCGTGCGGGACCTCGACTGGCGGCTGTTGTGTATCGGCTCGCTCGACCGTGATGCGCGCACGGCGCGATTGATCCGGCAGATGATAGCCGCAAAGCGCCTCGGTCGGCGCATTACCCTTGCAGGCGAGAAGCCGCCGCGGATGGTGAGGCGCGCCTATCGGGCGGCTGACGCCTTCGTGCTGCCGTCGCTCCACGAGGGTTACGGGATGGCCTTCGCGGAAGCGATGGCGCACGGCATCCCGATCATCGCAACCGCGGCCGGGGCAATTCCCGAGACCGTGCCCCGCGAGGCCGGGTTGCTGGTTCGGCCGAGCGATGCGGCGGCGCTGGCGCGTGCGCTGCGGCGGGTGATCGCAGAGCCGGCGCTGGCTGCGCGTCTTGCGGCAGGCTCGCGAGCCGCGGGTAGCCGCCTACCGGATTGGCGGCAAGCGACGGAACGATGGGAACAGGCCCTGCACCTGCTGGCCGGCCTTTCGCCCCGATCGTGATACGGCTTTGAATACGGGGACGACGGACGCAAATTGGACGCATAATGATCGCGCTAATCCCCCGTCGGGCGGGAAAATGATGAGGGTTGGTCGTAAAATATTGATCATCGACGATGACGGCGCGTTGCGCCAATCGCTCGCAGAACAGCTCGATCTGCATGAAGAATTCGCGAGCGTTCAGTGCGACAGGGCGGCTTCGGCATTGCAACTCGCGAGCACCGAGCGGTTCGACGCCATTCTGCTCGATGTTGGGCTCCCTGATATGGATGGGCGGGACTTGTGCCGGCTGTTGCGTCGTGCCGGGGTGCAGGTGCCGATCATCATGCTGACCGGGGCAGACAGTGATGCCGACACCGTGCTCGGCCTCGATTCGGGCGCTGACGACTATGTGACAAAGCCGTTCCGCTTGAGCGTGTTGTTGGCGCGGCTGCGCGCCCATCTGCGGCAGAGCGAGCACAGCGACGACGCGGTGTTCACGATCGGCCCGTACACGTTCCGTCCGAGCGCCAAGCTCCTCCTCGATGCGACCGGCCGCAAGAAGGTCAGGTTGACCGAGAAAGAGACGGCGATCCTCAAATACCTCTACCGCGCCGGCGATCAGGCAATCGGGCGCGACACTCTTCTTGGCGAAGTATGGGGCTACAATGCAGGAGTGACGACCCATACGCTGGAGACCCATGTGTACCGCCTTCGCCAAAAGATCGAGCGTGATCCGGCTCGCGCCGAGATCCTGGTGACGGAGCCGGGGGGCTACCGGCTCGTACCGTGAGACGGCGGCGGCGATGGGCGGCGGGCGACTGCTGATCGCCAGCGGCGCGGATCGCGAGTACTTTCCACTGTTGCGCGATACGGTGCTGTCGGTCCGGGCGCAGTGCCGGAACGTCGCGGTCGGGATCCTCGATCTCGGGCTCGACGGAGAACAACGTGAGTGGCTGTCCCCGCGCGTCGAACACGTCGTGCGGCCGGCTTGGGACCTCGATTTTCCCGGCCGGGCGCACACCGCGGACACATTTAAGGCGCAGGTGGCGCGCCCGTTTCTGCGGCGGCACTTTCCAGGTTATGAGGTCTATCTGTGGGTCGACGCCGATGCCTGGCTTCAGGACAGGCGGGCAATCGATCTTTATGTGAGCGCAGCGGGTCGCGACAGGCTGGCGATCACTCCCGAAATCGACCGCGCCTACAAGCGCCATTACAAGCGGCCGAAGCCATTCGGCTGGACATTGGCGTGGAAGAATTATCGCGAAGCTTTCGGCTGGCGCGCCGCCGATCGTCTGGGACGCAACCCGATGGTAAACTGCGGAGTATTCGCACTGCATCGCGAGGCGCCGCATTGGGACGCCTGGGCGCGCGTCCTCGCGCAAGTGCTGCAGCGGACGCAATTCTTCTTTGTCGAGCAGACGGCGCTCAATTATGTGATCTTTGCCGAGCGCTTGCCGGTCAACTTTCTCCCGGCGTATTGCAACTGGATGCCGGGCGATGCCTCGCCGGCCTTCGACGCCGGCCGCGGGCTTTTTGTCGAGCCCTACGCGCCCCATGAGGTGATCGGCGTCATGCATCTCGCCGGCCGCGAGCAAAAGACCCACCGCTTTCGCCTAAACTGCTTGGACGGCGGGACTGTCGAAACCTCGCTGCGGTACAGCGAGAGCCGGCTGCTGTGCGGCCGCTCTGTCGGCGACACTTCTGCTTAGCGATCAGCGAATGCTCGGCGAGCTCGGCCGGTTTGTCGTCGCCTTGTGGCATGTAGTCGGCCTGCTGCTGCTGGCCGTCCTCGTTACCGAGCTCGGCGTCGAGGGGTGGCGGCGGCTGAGCCGCTACTTGCGCTACCACCGCCCGATCCGCCCCGACCGCGCCGCCAACGCCGACGCCTATGGCGGCGCCGACTGGTCCACAGGCTACTTCGACGAGTTCCGCCGCGCCGTCCGCGTCGACTGGAAGCCCTATGTCGAATGGTGGCAACGCCCGTTCCGCGGTGCTTACGTGACGCTCGACGAACGCGGGTTGCGGCCGACGCCAGGCGAGAAAACCGCGGATGGTGAGACCATCCGCATCCTGTGCTTTGGCGGCTCGACAATGATGGGGATGGGGGCCCGCGACGAACAAACCATTCCAGCGGTGCTGGCCCGCCGGCTCACCGAGAGCGGACACCGCGTTTCAATAACCAATTATGGCCAGCTCGGTCACCACAGCACGCAGGAGGTCATCACCTTGCAGCAGCTGCTGAAGTCCGGGGAACGGCTGGATATCGCCTTGTTCTACGATGGCATCAACGAGATGGCGTGCGCCGAGCAGACTGGCCGCGCCGACGGACTGTTCAACGAGGCGCGCCGGCGAGCCGAGTTCAACCTGCTTCATCCGGATCGCCGGTGCGATCTGATGGCTGCAGCACTGATTAGTTTGGCACCGCGCACAATGCGGCGGCTGCGCCGATTGACCGGCCTTCCATTGCGCGGCCCATTGCCAGTGGAGCAGACGGAATTGTCACAGGTCGATCTCGCCGCGCTCGCCCGCGAGGTCATTGCAGCCTATCTGGCCAATTTGCGTCTTGTACGCCTGCTGGCTCGTGAATACGCCTTCCAGCCAATTTTCTTCTGGCAGCCGGCGATCACGACCAAGAAGTTTAAAACGCCGGACGAGCAGCGCTGGGTTGATGATTATACCAACGATCCCGAGCGCCGACGGCTGCTTTATGAAGCGATTATCGACGAGCGTCGGCGTCACCCCGAACTGGCAGAGGCCTCGGACACCATCGATCTGTCCGGGCTTTTTGACGATTGGACAATGCCCGTTTATATCGATCTGTACCATTTGTCGGAGGCCGGAAACGCGGCGGTCGCCGAGGCGATGCTGCCGGCTGTCACCCGTGCGGCCAGCGCGTTGCGGCCTCGCACCCGCGTCGCAATAGAAAGAAGGTAGTAGATGGAATGGTGGATCCTGTCGGGTCTCGCAGCGGCAGTTTTAGCGGTGGGAGCGCTCACTCGCCTACGTCGATCAAGGCGGCGCCAGGCCCGGGAACCGGCTCACAACATCTACCCGCTGTGGTAGAGCGCCGCCATCGAGCCCTTCGACTCAATTCGCGCTTGACCGGGGCGGTCATAATCTGCATCTAGGCCGGTCAATTCTTTCGATTGGGAGGAGACGAAAATGCGCCGAGCGCGATGGCTGAGCTTTGGTTTTGTAGCGGTATTTCTAGTCTGGAGCGCCGCACAGGCCGAAGAGATCAAATTCAGGGCGAACCTGGCTCCCGGCCCCGGGGTAGCAAGCTCAGGCAAAGGCACGGCGACGGCAACGCTCGACACCAACACCAAAACGTTGACTTGGACCGTCGACTATTCTGGCCTCAGCGGATCCGCAACCGCGGCGCATATTCACGGCCCGGCGGATCCCGGAGCGAATGCCGGGATAGTTGTGCCTTTCACCGGCAATCTCGCCAGCCCGATCAAGGGTTCGGCGACATTGACCGATGCGCAGATAGCGCAGTTGGAGGCGGGGAAGTGGTACGTCAACATCCACACCGAGGCCAATAAGCCCGGGGAAATCCGCGGCCAGCTCGACCGGGCGTCCTAGTCAGGCTCAGCGGCGGCTGCTTCTCAGAGAACAAGGGTCCGGCTCGGCTATACCGTCAGCCGGACTGATCCGCACCAAAAGCTGTCCGGTCAGTCCACAATAGCCTGACGCAACTCCAAACAGGCAGCCCTCGAAGGCTTGCAGGGTGGTGTCGCGGTAAATCGCGCTGATCGCATCCGTGCCGCGAACCCATAATTCCTGTGCTGCGGCCTGGTAGCCGCCGATCGGCCTTACCGGCAAGAGGCAGACCTTGTCGGGCCGGCCGTAATCGGCGTATAGCGCCGCTGAGATTGCACGCAACGCCGGCGGGTTGACCCCGCTGCGCGGCCGCTCCAGCTGGATGCGCTTGAGGCCGCCCGTTCTCTTGTCCATCTGAAAGAAAGTAATGACGGGGACGCCGCCTATGGTTTCCCCGTGCAGCACGACATCGACATAGCTATCGCCGAAATCAAGACCTCTGGGCAGCTGCGTTGCGGCGCCGTCGAATTGGTGGACGAGGTCCTGCGAAGTCTCGCCCCAATGGACCTGCCTGAGTAGATCCGTCACGGCGTCCGCTGCCGGCGCAGCCGACGGTGGCGTGGCGAGCACAGCCGCGAGCAATAAGATAGGGTGGAAACACGCTAATGCCGGTTTCCACCCCTTAGATCGAGCCAAATGCTTGGCGCGGCTCAAGAAGTTTTGAGTTCTATCCTTCTGGCCTTTGCGGCTTCTGCCTTCGGTAGGACAAGCTGTAAAACACCGTCCTTGAGGGTGGCCTCGATGCGGTCACGGTCGATGTTTTCGGACAGAGTGAAAACGCGCTCGTAATCCCCGTCGGCATACTCGTTGTATACCCGCTGGTAGCCGCCATGCTCGTTGGCGGTGCTGTGTCCGCGGATCGTCAATACGCGCCGCTCGAGGCTGATATCGACCCCGTCCGGGGAAACTCCGGGCATTTCCGCCAGCACGACGATGCTATCCTTGGTTTCATAGATGTCGGCCGGCGGCAGAAATACAGGCCGCGGTGGTGTGCGCTGACCGGTTTCCCTAGTGGATTCCCGCGTGGCCGGCGCCTGTTGCTCGACGGTTCTGACTTCCTGGGCCATGATTGCACTCCTTCCACTCGGGTCAAGCAGCGCGGATTTCGATCTTCTTCGGCCGATCCGCTTCCAGCCGTTCCAATTCGATTTCCAGGATGCCGTTGTCGAAGCGAGCCTGGACCTTATCGGGATCGACACGGAACGGCAGCTGGACCGCGCGCGAGAACGTACCGTACGCCCGCTCGCGGCGCTGCCAATTGACGTTTTGCTCTTGCGCCTTCGGTTCGCGCTTGCCCGCGAGGGTAAGCACATCCTCTTGAAGGCTGAGATTTACGTCATCGCGGGTAACACCGGGTAATTCGGCTGTCAGAACGACGCTGTGTTCGCCGAGCCAGATATTTATCGGCGGGAAATCGCGCGCGGCCGTCGCGTTGAACCCGGAAAAAACCCGGTTCATTTCACTCTGCATTCGCCGCAGTTCGGCAAACGGGTCGAAACCCAATCGCGGAAATTCCGAAAGCGCCATGGTTCACCTCTCTGCATGTTCACCCTGGTAACGCATGCGGATGGCGACTAGCGCGGCAAACAGGGAAAAAAGTCTTCAGCGGCTGACCGCGCCGATCGATACTGCCGCGAACGTGGCGACCCGCGCGGGAGGAGGTGGGATAACAACTCGGATCACATCCTCACAGCGAAGCGACATGACCGCGGCCGACCCATCTCTAGTCCGGCCATCTTTCCCTGCCCAGACCCGTTAGTCGGCATCCGGCACCCCTTCGATCTGGTGACGCCGCGGCGATCTTCAAGCTCCTCGCCATCACAAAATCTCCGAGCAAAAACAGTGTTGTAGGCACTCGAAGAAGGCTTGAAGGGAGTTCCAGGCCGCTTACATCATTCAACCGCCAGGTTGGCGGGCGCCGCGATCATTTCGGCGCGCCTTGTACCCAGTTGCTCGGTGGGAATTGGTTATGAGGTACATCGATTGCGCTGTCGTCTATCGGTCGATGGTTGAAAGCAAGACTGGTCGCCCGCCTTAAAGCCAATCGCAATCGCCTCTGCCTCGGAGCAACCTGAAGACGATCCGCCGCGGCAACACATGCGCGTCGGGCTCCAGCAGACGAAAGCAGCATAATTTACGAAGGGTGCCGGACGCTACCGATCTTCTTTGGCGTCCGGAACTTCTCAATCCCCAGCACAGTTTTTGATCTGCGGTCGCTTTATTAGCGAACCAAATTGTGGTCTGGCGAGTCCTTGGCGAACCAGGCGCAATTCACGAGGAATTTTTGGAAATGAGGGTCGCGCAAGTTTCACCTTTGTACGAGAGCTGCCCGCCGCAGCTTTACGGCGGCACTGAGCGGGTCGTCTCGTATCTGACCGAAGAGTTGGTACGCCAGGGTCACGAGGTCACGCTGTTTGCCAGCGGCAACTCGCAGACCAAGGCGACACTGCGAGCCCCGTGCGATCGCGCACTGCGTCTCGATCTTTTATGCAAAGATCCGCTTCCGCATCATTTGGTCATGCTTAATCGCGTGGCGCGGAGCGCCGAAGCATTCGATATCATCCATTTTCATGTGGATTTTCTGCATTTTCCATTATTTGCCCAGCTTTGGGGCAAGACGTTGACGACAGCCCATGGCCGCCTCGATTTGCCGGACCTGCCCCCCCTCTTTCGCGAATTTCCGATGATGCCATTGGTGTCCATCTCGGACGCTCAGCGGGCCCCGGTGCCCTGGGCGAGCTGGCAAGGCACGGTTTATCACGGCCTCCCGACAGACCTTTATCTTCCGGGCCGTGGGGACGGCGGCTACCTCGCCTTCATCGGCCGGATCAGCCCCGAGAAGGGCGTGGAAAAGGCGATCAAAATTGCCCGCCGGGTTGGAATACCGCTGAAAATCGCGGCCAAGGTCGACAAAGCCGATCTTGATTATTACAATCACAAGGTCAAGAGACTGCTCACGTATCCGGGGGTGGAGTTCATCGGTGAGATCGGCGACCGCGAGAAGGGAGAATTTCTCGGTCGGGCGATGGCGCTGCTTTTCCCGATCGACTGGCCGGAGCCTTTCGGGCTGGTCATGATCGAGGCCATGGCCAATGGCACCCCCGTCATCGCATTTAGGCGGGGCTCTGTTCCGGCAATCATCGACGAGGGGGTGACGGGCTTTGTCGTCGACGGCATCGATGCGGCGGTTGCTACAGTTCCGCGGGCCGCAGCCCTTGATCGGAGCGAGATTCGACGTTGCTTCGAAGAGCGGTTCTCGGTCGAGCGCATGGTGCGTGACTATGTCGAGCTTTACGGCGATGTGCTGCGTCGCAGCTCGATCAACGCGGTTGTCTTGAGCACCAAGGCAGCCGGTCAGCGGGAAGCGGCCTGAGCTCCGACCGGAATACCCGCGAGACTACGCCGGCTGCTGAGCGTGCCGACGATGAAGAAGCGTCACCGTTTTACATCGAGTCCAACGTCTCCTTCCAGGAGCGCCGGCCGCGCACACTCAAGTCCGGCTATACCTTTGCCTTGTTCGATCACCGCGGCGATATCGTCGCGGGCGAAGGCAATTCTGACGGCATCTATCTTCACGACACGCGTTTCCTGTCGCAACTCGAGCTGCGGCTGAATGGTGCGCCGCTCCTCCTGCTCAGCTCGAATGTGCAGGAAGACAACGCGGTCCTGACTGTGGATTTGGCGAATCCCGAGCTGATCTCCCGCGAAGGGGTCGCATTTCGCGGCGAATTGATTCATGTGAACCGGCTCAAATACATTTGGCAGAGCGCGTGTTACGAGCGGCTCCTCGTCCACAACTTCGACACCCGAGCTCATGATGTGAGGCTCGGGATCAGATTTGCCGCCGATTTTGCCGATCTCTTCGAGGTGAGGGGGCAGAAGCGGGCTCGGCGAGGCCAGGTCTCTGTCGAACGCAGGTCTGCATCGTCCGTCGTCTTGCGATACCTCGGCCTCGACGGAGTGGAGCGGCTCACGAGTATCGAATTCGAGCCGGCCCCGGCCCGGCTCGATGCCGCGACTGCACTTTATGAATTTTCGCTCGGTCCGGGCGAGGGGATGCGATCCGTGGTTCGGATTGCATGCAGGGACGACGGCGATCAGAAGATTGGCGTTGGCCGGCAATTCTACAGCTCACTTCGCACGGCGCGGCGGACCCTGAGAGCCTCCAGCGGGCGGGCCGCCAGCGTTGACAGCTCCAATTCACTGTTCAACGAGTTTGCCCGCCGCTCGGTTGCCGACCTTTACATGCTGCTGACCGAGACCGCCTTTGGTCCCTATCCTTTCGCCGGCATCCCATGGTTCAGCACACCCTTTGGACGCGACGGGATTCTGACTGCCCTGTTCGCCCTATGGATCGATCCGTCGATCGCCAAAGGCGTATTGCGCTTTCTCGCGGCGACGCAAGCGACCGATTTCGATCCCGAGCGCGATGCCGAGCCGGGCAAAATTCTGCACGAGATGCGGGACGGCGAGATGGCGCGGCTGCGCGAGGTGCCGTTCGCGCGTTATTACGGCAGCGTCGATGCGACACCGTTATTCGTGCTGTTGGTTGGCGAATACTTCAAGCGCACCGGAGATCTCGAAACGGTTCGGGAGCTATGGCCGAACATCCAAGCTGCTCTCCATTGGATCGACACCTATGGCGACCCGGACGGTGACGGGTTCGTGGAATATCAGCGCAAGAATGCCGAAGGGCTGATCAATCAGGGATGGAAGGATTCGTTCGACGCAATCTTTCATGAGGACGGCCGGCTCGCCGACGGCCCGATCGCTTTGTGCGAAGTTCAGGCCTACGTTTACGGGGCCAAGAGGCATGCCGCCGCACTGGCGCAGCTTCTGGACCATTCGGTAACCGCCGCAACCCTCTCGCACCAGGCGGACGCGCTGCGCGAGCGGTTCGAGGCCGCGTTCTGGTGCGACGACCTGGCGACTTATGCGCTCGCGCTGGACGGCACCAAAAAACCCTGTCGGGTGATTTCGTCGAACGCCGGGCATGCCATGCTGACCGGGATTGCCGCCCCCGAGCGCGCCGCGCGCTTGGCCGACACACTGCTTGGCACCAGCTGCTTTTCGGGATGGGGTGTGCGTACGGTGGCCCGATCGGCCGCGCGTTACAATCCGATTTCATATCACAACGGCTCGGTTTGGCCGCACGATAATGCGGTGATAGCTCTGGGTCTCGCCCGTTACGGTCTGAAATCCAGTGTCCTGCGCATCTTCAAGGGCCTCTTTCAGGCCGCCAGTTACATGGACTTGCGGCGGCTCCCGGAGTTGTTCTGCGGGTTTGCTTGGCGGCAACTAACCGCACCGACACTCTATCCGGTCGCCTGCGCGCCGCAGGCTTGGGCAAGCGCCACCGTGTTCGCGTTGTTGCAGGCGAGCCTCAGCTTGGGTTTCGATCAGACCGGTGATGAGATCCGGTTCGAGCAGCCGGTGCTGCCGGATTTTCTCGACTACCTGCACCTGCGCGGGCTGCAGGCGAAACACGGTGTCGCCGATATCCTGTTGCGCCGCCACGGGAGCGAGGTATCGGCCGTCATCACGCGCCGCCAAGGAAAGGTGCCCATCATCACTGTTCGTTGAGTTTCGCCAATCCAACCTTCAGCGCTGCGACGGTTCCGCCGAAGTAGGCCTGGGGCTCCGACGGCTGCACGCCAAGGACGTGCTCCATGCCGCGTACGCACCGGTCGGCTCCATCGGACACGGAACGCCAGGTCGCAGCTTTCGGCAATGCGCCGAGCAGGCACTCGTCAAAAAAGTTGTAGATGCGGTGGGCCTGACAACCGAAGGATGGCCGGTCCCCGCGCGCGGCGGTTAGAATGACGCGATTGGGTCTCGCCATTTTCCCGGCTGTAAAGCTGCCGCTGTAGCAGGCCGAGACGATCACGACAGTGGGCACCGCGCCGCAGCCGCGCGACAGAGCGCGGGCGAGCTGGTCCGGAGTAAGTGCCCGGTCCGAGCGGGAGAGCCACAGGCCGCCGCCGCGCTCGCCATGCGAGGTCAAAAAGATCAGGCACTGATCGCCTGGCCGGGCCGGCAGGTCTGCAATTCGCCGCAACAGGACTTCGGCCGTGGCCGGCTCGGCGCCGGCAGCAACCTCGGGAGAGCTTGCGCTGAGCCGGTGGATGTTGCCGGGCGGGACGCCGGCCGCGGCGAGCCTCCGGCTCATTTCGCGGGTCGCGTTGTCGAATACCGGTTCGGCGTCGTCTCCCGCGGCAAGCACGACTTGCCAAGTCCCGGATGCCCCGGCCGCGCCGGCCGGCGCGGGGCCGAGCCAGCCGAGCGCTCCGAGAAGCAGCATCGAACCAAAAAGGCGGGTGCAAATCGTCAATTTCATCGGACAGCGTCTCGTACAGAAGCACCGCGGCAAGGTGGCGCGTGTCGTGCTATCCTGCCCCAAAATGAGGAGGTCACGACATGCCAGTAGCACTCGCGGAGAAGAGTTGCACGCCGTGCCGCGGCGGCATACCGCCGCTCACCGAACAAGAGGCCGCAGCCTATCATGCGCAAGCGCCCGACTGGGCGCTTCTCGATGAAGCCAAGCGGATCGAGCGAACCTACCGGTTCAAGAACTTCGCCGAATCGTTCAGATTTGTCGAGCGCGCGGCCGCGGTCGCCGAAGCCGAAGGACACCATCCCGACATCGGTTTTGGCTGGGGTTACGCAAGGGTCTCGCTGCATACCAAGAAGATCAAGGGATTGCACGAGAACGACTTCATAATGGCGGCAAAGCTGGATCGCATCGCCGCCGAGATCGCATCCTGAAGATGGATCATCACGGGAGGACAACGTGCCGACTTACATCATGCTCGCCAATTGGACGGACCAGGGGTCTCAGAAGGTCAAGGATTCGCCCCGCCGGCTGGAAACCGCCAAGAAGGCGCTGTTCGACATGGGAGGCGAGTTCAAGGCCGTCTACATGACGCTCGGCGAGTACGATCTCGTCGGCGTTTATGAAGCGCCAGACGATGCCGTGGCGGCGCGGTTCAGCCTGATGCTCGGAATGCTCGGCAGCGTGCGGACCAAGACCTTGAAGGCGTTCCCCGAAGCAGCCTATCGGGAGATCATCGCCTCGCTCGGGTGAGATGAAGCCCGGGTCAAACGTCAGCGAGGCGTCCCTCCGCGGGCTGAGAGTATCCCGTTAGAACAAATTGCTCAATATCTTCCTGGACAAACTACGCCAGGTTGAATTATCTTCCTCCATAGGGCCGCCGCTCTCGGCCTCGGCGACTGAATAACAAGACGAAAAATGTCGGCCTGGCAGGCGGCGGCGACGAGGATCGGAACGATCGCCGCGTGATCGAAATGCCGGTCCCGGACCTGACCCGGCGTGAGCGTCCGCGTAGAATTGCGGGACGGGAGGATGGGTTGTGGAGGCAAACGTCGCACCGGACCAGGCTGTAGCCTCTAGCCGCGCCGGTCGGGGTATTCGCATCTTGCTCGTATGGGGGGTGCGCTTCACCGGCGAATGCCTTGCCGAGCTCCTCGAACGCGATTCCTCAGTATCGGTCGTCGGGTTGTGCGCCGATCTCTCCGAGGCGGTGGCGCTCAGTGCGTCCATGCAGCCAGATATCGTATTGTTGGATGGAAGAATGCCCGAGGGTGCGGCTGCAGCACGGCGCGCTCTCGACGAGGCTCCTGGCATGCGCATTGTCGTCTCCTCGGTCAGGGAGACCGAAGACGACGTCGTCGCCTGGGCCGAGGCCGGGGTGATCGGGTACATTCCGAGAACCACGCCGTTGTGCGATTTCGTGCGCCTGATGATGGATATCCACAGTGGCGAGCAGGTCTGCTCCGGCCGGGTGGCCGCCGGCTTGCTGCGGCGCATCGCCCATACTGCTAATGGAAGCACCCGCCGCAATCGGCTGGTCGCGAGACCTGCGCTAACCCGCCGCGAGCGACAGACTGCCGAACTGATCAAGAGCGGGCTCAGCGACAAGGAGATCGCTCGCCGGTTGAATATCAGCGTTGCGACGACGAAGTCTCATGTCCATAACCTGCTCGGCAAGCTAAACGCTAGGCGTCGAACCGAGATAGCCGATTACTTGCGCGGGTAGGTGTGGTGTCCCAGCTACAATCGGCAGGGAGGTTTGCGAGCGCGCCGGATGTCACATACCGCTGTGGCCGCGGGCGATTTCCGCCTGTGCAACCTCTTGCGGGATCAGCCACGCATAGAAGGTGTCGCGCACACAGTTTCTGCAGGCGCCGTCCCAGCTTTGCGAAGAGAGGATCTTGACATAGAGCTGCTGGCCGGGGGCGAGGTCGACATCCCGGTCTTGATTGAAATCGCGATTATAGCTCACCGGCGCGATGTGGTAATGCCCGGGCGGAACGTCGCGGTAAAACGCGCTGCCGTTTGCGACAGACCCGTAATAGCTGCCATTTACGTCGATATTCGCGAGATTGAGGCTCTCTGAGGGCAGCCAGTTACGGTAGAACCACATCCGGGCTTGACCCGCCGCAACCGGAGGTACGGCAACGGAAACTTGAGCCGTTGCCGGCGGTTCGGCGCAGCCCGCCGTCGCCAGCAGCAAGACGCCTGCCCACTGGAGCCATCTTCGTGGGCGTGCCTCGGAACCTCGCGCCATGCGGCATTCCCTCCTTTTTCCCTCGCGCCGCTGGGCGCCCTGGGGATCACCGCCCTTCGACGATCTCCCGCGACGATGGATATGTTCCGGCTGGTTGCGCTATCAAGTCCCGATGAACCGAAAGCAGCGGCGCGTCGAAGCCCGGCGGGGGCAGCGGGGAGGACGCTCGGCAGGCAGCCCGGCAGCGCCGATCGCCCAATGGTTTAGCGCGGCGCTCGCGCATCAAAGGGGAGGACGCGCGGCTGAGGCGGAGCGAATATGCCGTAGGATCCTGTCTCTCGAACCCGGTCATGCGCAAACCCTTCATCTGCTCGGTTTGCTCGAGCATCAGCGCGGCCGCTCCGACGAGGCGATCGAGCATATCCGCACGGCGATCATGCGAGATGGCCGGGACCCGGCCTTTCACCACAACCTCGGCAATATCCTCAGAGCACTCGATCGGCCCGCCGAGGCTTTTAGTTATTACGAGCGCGCCCTCGGCCTGGCGCCGACTTCGGTCGATACCCTCTACAATCTGGGCAATACATGCCAGGACCTCGGCCAGCCGGAGCGCGCCGCCGCGTATTTCGAACGAGCGCTGCGGCTCAACCCCGAAGCGGTCGAATTACATAACAATCTCGGCAGTGCGTTGCAGGATCTCGGCCGGCTCGACGAAGCGATCGACTGCTATCGCAAGGCGCTGGCCCTCCGGCCGGATCTTGTCGAGACTCTCGACAACCTCGCCGGCGCTCTGCAGGCGCAAGGTAAGCTGGACGAAGCGCAGGCCTGTTATAATCGCGCTCTCGAGCTCCGGCCGAATCGGGCGGAGAGCCGTATTGGCCTCGGCGTCGTATTGCGGGCCCAAAGCCGGCTGGAGGATGCCGTCGCCAGCTATCGGCAGGCGCTGGCATTGTCGCCTGAGCATCCTGACGCGCACAACAATCTCGGCATCGCCCTCCTCGATCTGGGCCGGCGGGAGGAGGCGATCACTCATCATGAGAAGGCGCTGGCGCTGCAGCCGGGTCGCGCCGAACTGCATTACAATCTCGGCAACGCTCTCCAGCACCATGGCCTGTACTCCGAGGCGCTCGCCTGTTACGGGCGCGCATTGGCCCTCAATCCCGCTTATGCGAAGGCGCACCTTAACCGCTCGCTCGCGCTGCTGCTGAACGGAGAATTCGACGAGGGGTGGCAGGAATATGAGTGGCGCTTTGCCGTCAATGTGTACGACCGAAAGTTCGATCAGCCTCTCTGGTCCGGCGAACCCCTCGCCGGAGCGCGTATCCTGATCCACGCAGAGCAAGGGTTCGGGGACACGCTGCAATTCGTCCGTTATACCCCCGCCGTTGCAGAGCTTGGCGGCAGAGTTGTTTTAGAGGTGCCGCAATCACTGGTCCGGCTAGCGCGCACGGTCACCGGCGCATCCGAAGTTGTCGCCGCCGGCGACCCGTTGCCCACTTTCGATTGCCATTGTCCGCTTCTCAGCCTGCCTCGGGTATTCAAGACAAATCTGGCGACGATCCCGGGCGCGGTGCCCTATTTGCGGGTCCCGGCGGAGGCGTCGGCCGGTTGGGCCGAGCGGATTCCCGCCACACGCGGTCTAAAAGTAGGTGTCGTATGGGCCGGCACTACGGTTGGCGCGATCGATCTATGGTTGCTCCAACCATTATGGGAGGTCGAGGGTGTAAGCTGGTTCAGTCTTCAGGTCGGCGAGCGGTCGGGCGACATCGCATCGCTTGACGGCGTGAAAATTGCCGACCTCTCGCCATGGCTCACGGATTTTGCCGAAACTGCGGCCGCAGTTTGTCGCTTGGACCTGGTCATAAGCGTGGACACTTCGGTTGCACATCTGGCGGGCGCACTCGGCCGACCGATATGGCTCCTGTTGCGGCATCCGCCGGAATGGCGTTGGCTGCTCGAGCGCGAAGACAGCCCCTGGTATCCGACCGCGCGGCTGTTCCGCCAGAGTAAGGAAGGGGATTGGCCTCGTGTAGCGCGCGAGGTCGCGGCCGCCCTTGCGCAAATAGCCGGTTGAAGCATCCTATGGACCGTCCATAAACTTTTGCGTAAGCCGAAATGCGCCCTTTTCTGCTGATTGCGCTGCTCGCCCTTGCGGCTTGCTCGGCCGAATCTTCGGTCAGCAAGATCGACAGCCGCACGTTCGTTATCGAAAGCGCCGGCATTCCCGGAGGTTCCGAGACCCCGAACCGACGTACGGCTGAGCGCGTCTGTCCGAACGGGTATCGGGTCATGGACAAGACGGTGCACCAAGGCACCCCCGATCGGGCCCGCGACGAGCCCGGCACTTTCACGAACTGGACGATCCGCTGCCTCTAAAAATCGCTGCGCGTCACCTCCTTGCCTTTCGGGCGCGGGGGGAACATTAATAACCCATCTGCCGTCAGAGAGTAGGCATGAGCAAATACGCTCTCGCGGTACCGGTGCTGCTCGTCGCGTGTATCCTCGTGCTCGCCGACTGCACACCGCAGGCGAAGGTCACGACCTCGCAAGCGCAAATTCCGGCGGTCGCAGCGGGAACAGCGCGGGTTTGGTTTCTGCGTGGGTGGGACGCGCCAAGCGGGCAAACTTATGTCTACGCGGCATCGCCAATAGTCTTTGCGAATGGTGCAGCGGTTGGTGACCTTCCAGTCGGCTCCAGCTTCTTCCGCGATTTCTCGCCGGGCACCTACACGTTTACGGTACAGCCCTATGGCCTCCCGACCCCTCAGGCGACCACCCTCCAACTCGCCGCAGGAACGCAGAGCTATCTGCAAGCGCAGTGGATAGCCAGCTGGCAAGTGGGCTATCCCGAGGCGGATTTTAGTTTCGCACCGAATACCTTTGCTATCCTGACGATGTCGCCGCAGGTAGCACAGGCGTATCTACCCACCTTATCCTACCTCGGCCAGCGCTAGTCCGCTCCGAACCGGCGCCAGTACGGAGAGGCTCGTAACAGCAGGGCCTCCGGGACCCGGATTCCGCTCCGTCTATCGGTGGCTATTTCGCGGTCGGGCGGCAGATGCCGTATGAGCATGGCTGACCGGCTGCCAGGCGCTTCTCTTTTGTTGCAAATCTAACACACTTGCGCGCATCCGTTGGTCTCCGCGTCGCTCGCTTCAGCTAAACGGATCGCAAAAGTGTGGTGGCCGAATCATCCGAATCTCTAAACAATTCAGCACCTTGCCTCAGATAGGTCTAAATCTAGGCAACCCTAGATTTAGACCTAGTCCTACACCTCTTTTCAATCTGACGATGGATAGTGCCGGAAGCCCACACTCGGTCAACATCAACCTGTGATTTCAGAGGTTGGTCACCGGGGGAGCGGGCTAACGATGATGAAAACGCGTACTACCGGCACTTTGGCGGCGATCGGCGGCCTGACCGCGACGATCGCATTGCTGACCGGTCTTCCCACAGCCACGGCAGACGAATTGGCGGATTTGCGCGCCAACCAGGAACTGCTGCAGCGCCGCATCGACCAGCTGGCGCAAGGCCAGCCGCCAGCAGCGGGTGGCATACCCGGCGGTGGTCCTGGCTCTGCCTTGGGCGCCCAGGCAACGCCGGGCGTCGCGGTCGGGGGCGGCAGCTTCCCGCGATCGTTCCTGATCCCGGGCACCGACACCTCGATCCGCGTCGGCGGCTTTGTCGACCTCACGGCGAACTACTTTTTCCAGGGCGCCAACACCGCGAATCCTGGTCTTCCTTCGTCGAATTTCGGCCAAAACGGGAACCTGAATGGGGTGCCGGTCGGTCAAATGTTCGTGCCCGGTCTCGGCAATGTCGCACAGCAGGCCAACCACTCGCGCGGCAACGGGTTCTTCGAGTTCAGCCCGCAGCAGTCGAGGCTAAATGTCGAGACCCGCACCCCGACGGCCTGGGGCGAGTCGCGGACATTCCTCGAGTTCGATTGGTCGGGTAGCAACGCTTTCAGCGTCCAGACCGCGCAGCAGGCCGGCGGCGACAGCCTGCTCCCGCGCCTCCGGTTCGCCTACGGCACGTTGGGCGGGTTTCTCGCCGGCCAGGCGATCTCGAACTTTGCCGATGCCGATGCCGATACCGAATCAATGGAATTCGGCGGCACGATGGGCTCGACCGGCGGCCAGCGCATCCCGCAGGTGCGCTACACCCTAGCGGGTCCATGGGGCAGCGCCTTCTCGGTGGCGGCCGAACAGCCGACCGTCAGCGTCGAAGGTCCCGGCGGCCTCTTTGCTAATGACTCGAACACGGGCGGGCTCCCCGGCGGCCCCGGGACCGGGACGATCTCCGCGACCTGCAATGGCGTCCCTTGCACTGGTGCGGGAACCGCGGTCAATGGCAACATCGCCAAGGCCATCGCGCCCAATCTCACCGTCGCCTCCTATTGGGCACAGCCCTGGGGGCACGTGGACTTCGCCGGTGTGCTCGTTCCGATGCAGTTCAACGACGGCCATTTCATCTCCCGGGATTACCTCGGCTATGGCGGCCATTTCAGCGGCGACGTCAAGCCTGGCTGGTTCGGGTGGGCCAAGGACGATTTCCTGTTCAGCTTTATCGCGGGCCAAGGTATCGGCGTCTATTCGAGCGGCGGTTGGGCCAACGCTACGGGAATGGCAACCAACTTCACTGTCGCGACCGCGTGCGCGACCCCCGTGCCGGGCTGCACAGGTGGGATGGCGGCGTCGAACGTCCTCTTCAATCCGGTTTTTGGGTGGAGCACAAATGGCGGCTACCAGCATTGGTGGGCGCCGAACCTGCGCTCGACGATAGCAGCCGGCATCGCGCAGCAAGACGTCAACTCGCAGCTGATCGGGCCGGCCCAGGCCAGCACATTTACCAAGGAGCAGTGGAACGCCTTTGCCAATCTGGTGTGGAACCCGGTCGCGTTCATCACCGCCGGCGTGCAGTACAATTATGGCACCCGCGTCGTCGTCGCCAACGGCAAGGGCCATGCGCAGGCTATCTCCGCCAAGTTCCGCGTAGCCTTCTAGGAGGAGGGCGATGCTCGAACTGATCGAAGGCCTTCCCGGCAATGTCGTCGGTATCGCGGTTAGCGGACGGCTGACGATGCAGGACTGTCAGGACGTCTTGGTCCCGGCGATGCAGAAGTCCCTCAAACGGCACGACAAGATCAGGCTCTATTACGAGCTCAACTCGCGGTTTCCCGGCGCTGCGTGGGACGAGCTCGACCTCGGATTGGAGCATGCTTCGCGCTGCGAGCGGGTTGCGATCGTGACCGACATCGGTTGGGTGAGGCTGACCGTAAAGGCGCTTCGCTTTTTGATACCCAGCAAGATCCGGGTGTTCGCGACCGATCAGGCGGAAGAGGGTCGTTCTTGGATCGCAGCGCGTCCCGGATCTCGCGCGGATACCGATGTTTCCGAAGCCGCCGGAGCGCGGCTGTCGCCGCCCCCGCGAATGAGCCGATCGTCTCCCGCGCGCAGGGTGGCGCGGCGTGCACGACCCTCTCAGCCGAGGCGCACCTCCCGAGCGGCCTTGGTCGATCACGCGCCACTGACCTAAAACCGGAACAGGCTCATAAGATCACCGACGGCCGGCCGGGGTCGCGGGGACAAGGGTTCTCACCGTTCTCTGTGGGACTGGGGAGATGGTCGCGGCTCAGATGGTCGCGCATTCCAGGTGAAAGGGAAGGTGTTTGTTTTGGCCGCGGGAGGGATCGAGAACGCCAGGCTGTTTATTGGCGTTCAAAGACGCCCCACAATGCGCGTCCTGGCGGTACGACCAATGCGTCTGGTTGCTCGCTGCGCAACATCTGGAAATGCTCCTGCAAGAGACCCCAAACGTCAATGCCGTCGTCGATCCACACTCGCTCTCGCGTCGGCACCAACCTGCGGCAAGCGTTGAGCACGAGAAGCCGGCCGCCGGGCTTCAGCGCGGCCTTTATCCTTGCGATGTCCTCGTCCGGGCGCTGGCAATGCTGGAGCACCCAGATGGCCAGCGCGAAATCCGCGCACACCCCGAAACGCAGCAGCTGATCGAAGGTCGTCGGGTTGCAGACCAGGAACCGCTCAGATTTGACGTACTCCGTCGCCAACACCGCCATTCTCGGGCTGATGTCGACGCCCAGCACCGACCAATTCTTGTGCGCGATCAATGGCTTCGCGAGCCGGCCAGGCCCGCAGCCGAAATCCAGTGCTGTCGCGTCGCGCGGCGGCAGGTAGGCGTCGACGACCTCCATCAGGTACTCGGTCTCGATTTCCCAGCGCTCCTCCGGCGTGTGCACGCCATCCGGGTTAAGCGCCACCCATCGCGCTTGCTCCATCGAGCCGACGTCAAAGATCGTCGGGTCGTAGTTAAACTTGGGCGCCTCGCTCATTTCGGCGCCTCCACATGCCGACAAATGGCCTCCACCCCTTCGTCGGTCACGTGATCAAAGGCGGCGAACCGTCTCGGGAGACGGACGGGATAGATGCCCCGGCGATTGTCCCCAGTCACCGACCGAACTCGTGATGCCACTGCCGAATCTTTTCAAACCCGCCGAGCCCCAAAACGTAGGGCGAGGCAGCGCTGAAGCGCCGTTCCCGTTCCTCGCGCGACAACGCCCACGTCCAGTTTACCGGCGAATGAAACCCGAACGGTTTCATTGCTAGATCCCTGCCTGGGCTCTCGACGGAAAACCGATACGCCAGATCCTCCGGCGCCCAACGGAACCCCTTGTCCATCAGCGCCATACGGTATCGGCGGCAGATCGCGTCGTCTTCCGGGCACCATAAAGGATAGCGTTCCGGGTTCGCAGCAAGATACCTCGCCAGCCTCTTCGAGCGAAGCGAGAACCCGCCGTTCCCCACCCTGCTCTCCGGGCCGAACCACGGCCACGGCGCGCCAATGTAGTCGTATGCGAGGAACTCATCGGTCCAAGCGTCCGCATTTACGGCGTGGCCGTCCCATTGGATCAACAGAAAATGATCGGTCCGGAGCCATCGCGGCACCTCGTACCACAGGGCTCGCTGGTAGGCGATGACGCTTTTGCCTGCGAACTGCCGATAATCGACGTGGTCGGAGATGGCGATCTTCTGAGGGTCGTCCGTCAGGATCAGCACCTGCTCGGGCTCGATCACTCGCAAGGTATGCTCGACCGCCATGCGGGTCAGTTCGTGGGCGGCGCCGCCGTCTATGGCGATGACGGTCAGGGGCACCTTGCGGGGGCGCTGGCCCGCGGGGGCCGGGCTGCTCATCAGGCAATGGCCTCTCTCTTGCGGATCCGGCGGGCTTGGGCTAGCTGCCCGGCGCCCGTCATTCGAGTTCCATCGTGGCTACGGCCTCGGAGCGCCCGGCGGTTTCGCATTCTTTCGCCTTCGCCAGATGCTTCACCGATGGGCACTTACGGCTTCGCCTTTGAGGAATGGGCGCAATTGCCGCGTAACGGGCAGCTGCGTCTTTGCCGGGGCCGGGTGGTCCTCGAGCTGCGATTGGGTGGCAGTCAGTTCGCGCTCCAGAGCTTCGATGCGACGCCGGCGGCCCCTAAGCTCGCGCCGGTTGCGGTGGCCGGCCGTCCAGGCGGCAGCCAAGGCGATCAGAGCGCCGACCAGGAGGCTCAGGAAACAAAGCAGATAAAGCGGCACATCCGCCAGGAAGGGCAGCGGCCAGAAACCGACCGATACCATTTCGCGGTTGGAGACGGCGAACAGGATCAGAATAATCGCGATGACGAGAAAGACGGCCCGATAAAGGATCCTCATTCGCCGGGCCTCAGGCTATCGAAGGGAGCGTCAGGCTCAGCCTGCGCTCTGGTTCAAGCGGTCGCGCAACTGCTTGCCTGTCTTGAAGAAGGGGATGTGCTTCTCGGCCACCGAGACACTGTCACCGGTGCGCGGGTTGCGGCCGACGCGGGCATCGCGCCGCTTGACCGAAAATGCCCCGAAGCCGCGCAATTCGACCCGGTCGCCCCGCGCCAGCGCCGCCGTGATCTCGTCGAAAATCGCCGTGACGATGACCTCGACATCGCGTTGGTAAAGATGAGGGTTGGCGTCGGCAAGCCTCTGTACGAGCTCCGATTTCGTCATAGCGATCGTCGCTCCCCGCCTCGCATTCGACGACGATCAGCCTGCCAAACCGACCGACGAGCGTCAAGCGGCTCTTACCCGACGCGAGTAAGACCCTCACCCGCCTCGCTGCGCTCGGCACCCTCTCCCGCACCGCGGGAGAGGGGGGACCAAGCCAGAAGGGCTTGGTGGGTGAGGGCTGGCCGCCTTCTCAGCTCTTCTCTTCGGTCTCCTCCTGGCGGCGGGCGCGGTTGATCGCGGCGCCGAGGATATCGCCGAGACTGGCACCGGAATCCGAGGAGCCGAATTCCGCCATTGCGCGCTTCTCCTCATCGACCTCGCGGGCCTTGATCGACAGGGACAGCTTGCGGGTCGTGCGATCGATCGCGGTCACCTTGGCGTCGACCCTTTCGCCGACCGCGAAGCGGTCCGGCCGCTGCTCGCTGCGGTCGCGCGACAATTCGGATTTGCGGATGAACCCGGGCATGCCGTCGTTGATCGTCACCTCGACGCCGCCGTCGGTAATAGCCGAGATCATGCCGGTCACGACATCGCCCTTCTTCACTTTGGCCATCCCGGCTTCGAAAGGATCGGACTCGAGCTGCTTGATGCCGAGACTGATCCGCTCCTTCTCGACATCGACATCGAGCACCTTCACCCGCACCGCGTCGCTTTTGCGATAGTCGTTGATCGCCTCTTCTCCCGGCCGGTTCCAATCGATATCGGACATGTGAACCATGCCGTCGATGTCGCCGGGCAGGCCGACGAAGAGTCCGAACTCGGTGATGTTGCGGACCTCGCCTTCGAGTTCGCTGCCAACCGGGTGCTCCTCGACGAAGGCTTCCCATGGATTGGCGAGGGTCTGCTTCAGTCCGAGGCTGATGCGCCGCTTTTGCGGATCGACATCGAGCACCATCACCTCGACTTCCTGGCTGGTCGAGACGATCTTCCCGGGGTGCACGTTCTTTTTGGTCCAGCTCATCTCGGAGACGTGAACCAGACCTTCGACACCCGGCTCCAACTCGACAAAAGCGCCGTAGTCGGTGATGTTGGTGACGCGCCCGCGGAACTTGGCGCCGGCTGGATATTTGAGCTCGACACCCTCCCATGGATCGGATTCGAGCTGCTTCATGCCGAGCGAGATGCGCTGCGTCTCGGGGTTGAAGCGAATGACCTGAACCTTGACGTTCTGCCCGATATTCAGAGCCTCGGAGGGGTGATTGATGCGCCGCCAGGCAATGTCGGTGACATGCAGCAATCCGTCGACGCCGCCGAGATCGACAAAGGCGCCGTAATCGGTGATGTTTTTGACGACGCCGTTGAGGATCTGCCCCTCCTTCAGGCTGGCGACGAGTTCGGAACGCTGCTCGGCGCGGCTCTCTTCGAGCACGGCGCGGCGCGAGACGACGATGTTGCCCCGCGAGCGGTCCATCTTGAGGATCTGGAAAGGCTGCGGCGAACCGAGCAGTGGAGTGATGTCGCGTACCGGCCGAATGTCGACCTGGCTGCCGGGTAGAAACGCGACGGCCCCGTTGAGGTCGACGGTAAACCCGCCCTTGACGCGTCCAAAAATGGTCCCGGTGACCCGGTCGTTCGTCTGAAAGCTCTTCTCGAGCTGGGTCCAGGCCTCCTCGCGCCGCGCCTTTTCGCGCGACAGCTGGGCCTCCCCGTTCTTGTCCTCCATCCGCTCGAGATACACCTCGACGGTGTCGCCGACATGGATCTCGGGTTGGACGCCTCCGGCAGCGAACTCCTTCAGCGGAACGCGGCCCTCCGATTTTAGGCCGACATCGATCAGCACGGCATCGTTCTCGACCGAGATGACCCGGCCCTTGACGACGGTGCCCTCGAGGCTGTTGACGACACCGAGCGATGCATCAAGGAGTGCGGCAAAGCTCTCTTTTGCAGGCGCCTCCCGGGTTTGTAATTCTACTGCTGCCATTCCTTCTCCTCAAGCGCGCGCGCGACCAGAGCGCAGGCGCGCTCGAACACCACATCGGCGTCGAGCGTCGTCGTGTCGATGATTTGAGCGTCGTGGGCCGCCATCAGCGGAGCCGCCCGGCGCCCGCTGTCGCGCGCGTCGCGTTCGTTAAGATCTTGCAATACATTCTCGTATATAGCGGGGGTGCCCTGCTCGCGCAACTCCTTGACCCGGCGGGCGGCACGCGTTTCGGTGCTGGCGGTGATGAACAGCTTAACATCCGCCTCGGGGCATACGACCGTGCCGATGTCGCGTCCGTCGAGAACCGCGCCTCGCGCCGATGCTAGGGGGTGCGCGGCAAAATCGCGTTGCAGCCCGAGTAAGGCGCGGCGGACTTCCGGTATCGCGGCGACCACCGAGGCCGCCGACGCGACCGCATCGGCACGCAATCGCGGGTCGGCGAGCAACTGGGGATCAACTCGACGCGCGGCTATTTCCGCCGTCACCGGATTGCCGGGGTCGCCATTCTCGTCCAGCACGAGGCGCGCCGTCGCGCGATAGAGCGCGCCGGTGTCAAGATGGGTCAAGCCGAAGCGTTCGGCGAGACGACGTGCGAGGGTGCCCTTGCCCGACGCCGCCGGGCCGTCGATCGCGACGACAAAGACTTTGCCGCGTCGTTCGGCCCCCACCCTAACACTCCCCCGCTTTCGGGGGAGGGAATGCGGGGGAGTCGATCGTCGCGCCCAGTCCGGTCATCAGCTCGATGAACCTGGGGAAGCTCGTGGCGATCGGCGCCACATCGTCGATCCGCACCGGCTCTTTGGCAGCCAGCCCGAGGACGAGAAACGCCATCGCGATCCGATGGTCGAGCTGCGTCTCAATCAATCCCCCGCCCTCGGGTGGGCCGCCGGCGCCCTCGATGATCAAATCGTCGCCGTCGACCGCGACGCGCACGCCGCAGCCCGCAAGGCCGGCGGCGATCGCGGAGAGGCGGTCGCTTTCCTTGACGCGCAGTTCGGCGAGGCCTCGCATCACCGTGCGCCCGCAGGCGCAGGCCGCGGCGACCGCGAGGATAGGGTATTCGTCGATCATTCGCGGCGCCCGCTCGGCGGGGATCTCGGCACCGGTAAGGATGCCGGCCCGGGCACGAATGTCCGCCACCGGCTCGCCGCCTTCCTCGCGGCGGTTCACCAGAGCGATATCGGCGCCCATTTCGGAGAGGCATTCGAGAAGACCGGTGCGCAGCGGGTTGATGCCGACGCCTTGGACCGTCACCTCCGAACCCGGAACGATCAGGCCCGCGACCAGGGGAAAGGCGGCCGAAGACGGGTCGCCCGGCACGATGATCGGCGCGGCCGTCATTTCGGGAAAACCTTCGACGGTGACGCGGACCCCGCCGCCCTCTTCGGGCTCTGCCGAGACCGCCGCCCCGAAGTGGCGCAGCATCCGCTCGGTGTGATCGCGGGTCGGCTGGCGCTCGATCACGGTGGTGGCCCCGGGCGTGTTGAGCCCGGCCAGCAATACCGCGGATTTAACCTGGGCCGAGGGTACCGGCAGACGATAGATGATCGGGATCGGATCGACGGCGCCGTTGACTGCGACTGGCAAGCGACCGCCTTCACGGCTGACGAAGCGCGCCCCGAAGCGGCTCAGCGGCTCGACGACGCGGCCCATCGGCCGCCGCCTCAGCGACGCGTCGCCAGTGACGAAGACGGTGATCGGGTGCGTCGCCAGCATACCGAGGAGGAGCCGCGCCGCGGTTCCGGAATTGCCCAGATCGAGCAGGTCTTCGGGCTCGGCGAGGCCGCCGACGCCGATGCCGTCGACAGTCCACCTCCCGTCCCCGCCGCGGGTCACGCTCGCCCCGAGCGCATTCAACGCTGCGGCCGTCGCGAGCACATCCTCGCCTTCGAGCAGGCCGGTGATCTCGGTCCTGCCGACAGCGAGCGCGCCGAGCATCAGCGCGCGATGCGAGATCGATTTGTCGCCGGGGACACGGATCGCGCCGGCGAGCGGGCCGCAGCGCCGTGCAACGGTTGGGGAGGCGGGGTCAGCCATGGCGGAACGAGTGCCTCGCAATGCAAGAAAATGCGGTTGCGGTCACGCCGGCCGCAGCCCATATCGGGCACCGCACGGCGCGGTTTCTTTAATCTACTTCCGTAATTTTGCTTTTGACAGGGTAGGCACCCTGTGGCAATGCCGCGCCGGCGAGACTTTGCAGAACTTCAATGGGAGCAAATGGTGGCCAAACCCGAATGGGGGTCCAAGCGGATTTGTCCGAGTTGCGGAGCGCGCTACTATGACTTGCTGCGCGAGCCGGTAATCTGTCCGAAATGTGCGACGCCGTTCGATGCCGAGGCGTTCCTCAAGTCGCGCCGCACCCGTCCCGCCCCGCCGGTCGAGAAAGAGCTGGAGCCGGTCGGCGCCGACGAAATCGACGCCGAGGTCGAAACCGAGGAGGCGGAAGCCGCGGAGGAAGGAGAGGAGGCGGTGCCGCTCGAAGAAGCCGAGGAGGAGGACGAGGAGCTCCTCGAAGACGCCTCCGAACTCGGCGAGGACGAGGACGACATGGCCGAGGTCATCGAGAACGTCGAGGAAGAGGAGCACTAAGGAGCGCGATTTTCCTCTTGCCGCGCTGTCGCACTATTCCTAATTTCGGCTGACAAACCCGTGGGGCCATAGCTCAGCTGGGAGAGCGCTACAATGGCATTGTAGAGGTCACCGGTTCGATCCCGGTTGGCTCCACCAATCAGCTCAGCGGCGATCACCGAGGGGCTTAGCTAGAAACGGCTAGGCCCGATTTTTATCCTTCAATGTTGCCAAGCACCTGCCGGACCCTTTGCACGAACGCTTCCGGAGGAACCGGCTTTGACACGTAAGGTTGACCGGCTCCATCGAGCTCGACGATCCGGTCGGGATTTCCGGTCATGATGAGGACTTTCGCGCCCGCGGTCTCCGCTTGCTGTACCAGGCTCGTGCTCGAGCCATCGCTCAGCACGCCGTCTGTCGCCAGCAGGTCGGGAACCTCGTCCTCCAAGAGTTTGGTGGCCGCAGAAATGGTCGGAACGGCGGTGGCCCGGTGGCCGGCCTTTTCGAGCTGAAGCACGAGCTGCTGGCCAAATTCCGCCTGGCTATCGACAATGAGAATGTACGCCATACTTAGGTAACTCTGCGGGCGCATGGATCGTTCCGATAACGGAACTGCGGCCCACAGTTGCTTGTTGGCCGGGCGGAACAGGAAACAAGATCGAGACTTATTCTACCGACCGTCCGGGCTGGGGGTCGGTGGCCGGAACGCGCCGGAGCGGCTGATGAGGAAGCGGGCGACTTTTGCGGGCGCGATCGGCGCCGGATTGCTGATGGCAACGGCGGCCTTGGCGGATCCCTACAATCCCGGTGAGCGGGCGCTCGGGCGGGGGTCTCCTCGGCGCCGGCACCGGGGCTGTCCTCGGCGCAATCGCCGGCGGCGGGCGCGGCGCGGCGGTCGGAGGCGGACTGGGCGCCGTGGCCGGCGCCGCCACCACGCCGGCACGCCCGCGTTCGGCCTATCGCCGCCACTATCATTACGTGCATCACCGGTACTACTGAGCCTAGTAGCCGCGCTGCCAGTCGATGACGTTGCGCAACGGGCGGCCGTCGATGTAGGCGCGCAGGTTCTCGCAGAACAGATCGATCCCGCCGTGGCGGTCCTCGTCGCTCGCACCCGAGACGTGCGGCGTGATCAGCACCCTCGGGTCGGACCACAGGCGCGGGGGCGGCAAATGCTCGAATTCGCCCACGTAGACGTCGAGCACCACCCCGCGCAAGCGGTCCTGCTCCAGCGCTTCGGCGACTGCGTCCTCGTCGACGATTTCGCCGCGCGCGACATTGACCAGCACGCTTCCCGGTTTCATCAGCGCGAAGCGGGTCTTGTCGAAGAGCCGGTTCGTCTCCGGCGTCCATTGGCAGCAGATCACGACAAAATCGCTCTCCGGCAGAAAGCGGTCGAGATCCGCGGCGCCGCCGATTTCACTGAACCCCGGCGGCAGCGGTTCGCCCGGCCGCGGGCTGCGCCGGGTCCCGACGACCCGCATGCCGATCGCCGCGCAGAGCCGGCCGACATCGCGGCCGATGCCGCCGGCGCCGACGACGCAGGCGGTCTTGCCTTCGATCAGAAGCGGCCGGTAGGCGCGATGCTCGAAGGCGCCGGCGGCATGATCGGGGACGGCGCGGTCGAAGCTCTTGGCGAAATGCAAAATGCCGGCGAGCGCGTATTCCGCCATTGCCAACGTGCTGCCGACGCCGCGCGAGGTCGTGACGATGACATCGCTGCCCCACAAATCGCCGCGCAACAGGTTGCTGGCGCCGGCGGGACGTTGATGAAACCATTTGAGCCGCGGCGCCCGGGCGCGCAGATCGAGTGGGAACGGCCAGCCGCCGAGGATCACTTCGGCTTCGGCAAGGAGTTGGTCGCGCTCCTCGCGGGTGCCGGAACCGGCCGCGCCTGACCGCAAGTATCGTGCCGCTGTGTAGGCGGGCCAGGTCTCGCGATATTCGCCGTCGAACCAGCCTCCGGCGTCGTTCACTCGGATCGATGGATCGACCGCCTCGATTTTCGAGCGGTCCGCGGCGCCGAGATGCTGAATGATGGCGACGTCGATCTTTCGCACGAGCCCGTCCCCCGATCCGGTGGCAACACAGGCATGCACGATAACGTCGGGAGCGAGACTTGTCGCCCCGGCTTTGCGAAGCCTATGCTGCCACCGGGATTTCGCTGGTGGAGGGTCGGATGAAACGGGGATACCGGTTTGTCGATTGCGACATGCACATCATGGAGCCGCCGGACCTGTTTGACAAATATCTCGATCCCGCGTTCAAGCACCGCATCACCTCCTCGATGCGGCGGAGCGACGGCGGTCCGACGGGCATGCGCGGCCGTCCGTTGTGGTTCTTCGACGGCGCGCCGACCAGCAACGACGGCAACATCTCGCAATACAACCGCATGCGCGGCCCGCTCGTGTCGCGCCGCGCCAACACCAACGTGATGTTCGCGGTCGAGCGCGGCTACGACGCCGAAGCCCAGGTCATGGGCATGGAGATGGAGGGGATCGACATCTCGGTGCTGTTCCCGACTTCCGGTCTCTCTTTCCTAGCGCGGGACAATATGGACCCGCAATTCTCCGCCGCGATCTGCAGGGCATACAATGACTGGCTGCACGATTTCGTGCAGCACAGCCCGGATCAGTTGAAGATGGCGGCGATGCTGCCGGTCCACGACGTCAACCTCGCCTGCCAGGAGCTCTATCGCTGCGTCAAGGATTATGGCGCGGTCGGCGCGTTTGTTCGGCCCAATTACGTCAACGGCCGCTATTGGCATTCGAATTACTGGGACCCGCTCTACGGCCTATTGCAGGATCTGAACGTCCCGCTGTGCTTCCATGAGGGGACCGGATCGTATTACTCGACGATCGAACCGCGCTTTGGCGAGAACCGCTTTATGCGCCATGTGGCGAGCCATTCGACCGAGATGCAATTGGCGCTGATCGCGCTGATGCTCGGCGGCATCTTCGAGTTCTATCCGCGGCTCCGGGTCGCTTTTCTCGAGGCGCAGAGCTGGTGGGTGCCGGGGCTGCTGGGACGGATCGAGTGGGATCTGCGCCAACATCATGATTCCGACGCGCCCTATTTGAAGCTGTCGCCCCAGGAATATTGGCAGCGCAACTGCTTCTCGGCGATCGAGAGTGGCGAGCGCGAGGTCGGCGCCACGGTCGAGTTGCTCGGCGGGGCCGACAACATCTGCGTGTCCAGCGATTTCCCGCATTTCAACTCGAGCTTCCCCGAGGTGTCGACTCGGGTGCTGACGAACTCCAGCATCACGCCCGAGATCGGCGGCAAGATCTTGAGCGGCGGCGCCCGCCTCTACGGCTTCACCGACGCCGATTTCGACAAAGCTGCCGCTGCCGCCCGCCGGCGCGACAACGTCGCCGTGGCGCGGGCCTAGCCTTTGCCCCCTCCCATTCCCTCCCCCGCTTGCGGGGGAGGGTTAGGGTGGGGGCATCAAGCGACGCGCTCGTAGGGGAAGCGCTGGACCTTCTCCATGTTCTTGCCTTCGATGCGAATGAGGCGGGTTGTGCCCTCGCGCCGCGGCGAATGCAGGTCGCCTTCATTGTAGAGATAGGCAGCGCCGGGCTTCAGCGTGTAATCCTTGATGCGCCGCGCCTTGCCCGGCTTGCCCTCGCCGGGGCGCGCCACCGGCTCGTAGTCGGTCATTACCGTCTCGCCGCGCGCCTGGCCGTAGATCGCCCATGACGGACCGTGATCGTGCGGGTTGCTATTTTTCGCGCCGTGGTAGACATGGCCGAGAATGCAGAAGCCGAGCTCGGGGTCTTCGTACAGCACCTTGCGCTCGGGAACGTCGTCGCCGAGATGCGTCTTGATGAAATCGTCGTCCCTCAACACTTGCTGGACCAGGGCGCACACTTGCTTGCGTCCCTCGACACCCGGATCTTGCTTGAGGATCCGGTGGCATTCCGTCGAAAACTGCTCGAGGCTATACCCCATTTGATCAACTCCGTTGTGGCCCTCGAGGCTGCGAACAGCCGCCCGCAACCAACGCGCGATAGTAACCCCAAGCGGGGCCGAACCGCAAAGCGGGCACGCGGAGCGGCTTGACTTCCCAATCAGGCGGACCTCACTCTCGCCGCAAATCGCCGACCGGTGGCAGTCAGGGAGGACATGTACAGCTATATCATCCGTCGCTTGGCCTTCGGCGCGCTGACCGTGATCGGCGTCTCGATCATCGTGTTCGTCGTTTTGCGGATCCTGCCGGGGGACCCGCTCGTCGCGATCTTCGGGCCGGAGGGCTTTACCAAGCTCAGCGAAGCTGAGCGTGCCCGCTACATGGCTGATCTCGGGCTCAGCGATCCGCTCGCCGTGCAGTATTTTCGGTGGGTCGGCGACATTGCCCGAGGCAATTTCGGCCGATCTTTCTTCCGCGCCGAAAGCGTTGGGGAGATGATCCTGCGGCGCGGACCGCTGACGGCCGAAATTGCGGTGTTGTCGGTGATCCTCTCTTGGCTCGTCGGAATCCCGGTGGCGATCGTCAGTGCGCTGCGTCCAAACAGTCTCGGCGACAATATCTCGCGGTTTCTCAGCATTCTGTTCTTGGCGGTCCCCGGATTTTGGCTCGGGATGCTGATCGTGCTCGCCGCGCTGTTCATGTTTGGCTATCGGGCCCCGCTCGCCGGCCCCACATTGCTGAGCGATCCGTGGGGCAATCTCCAGGTCGTGATCGGGCCGGCAGTCGTTCTCGGGCTCGGTCAGGCCGCCTACATCGCACGCATGGCGCGTTCCAGCCTGTTGGAGGTCATCCGGGAAGACTATGTTCGCACGGCCCGCGCCAAAGGGCTGAGCCGCCGGCCGGTGATCACCTTTCACGCTCTGCCCAATGCCTTGCTGCCGGTGATTACGCTGTCCGGCATTCTGCTCGGCTTCGTGCTGGCCGGCTCAATCCCGGTCGAGCGCGCTTTTGGGACGCCCGGCCTCGGTTACGCGATGTTTACTGCGGTCAGCGAGCGCGATGTCTTCGTCATGCAGAACCTGGTTTTCCTCTACGCCGTCGTCTTTGTGCTGCTGAACATCCTGGTCGACCTCACGATCGCCTGGCTCGACCCGAGGATCCGCTACCAATGACGGCAATGGAGCCTGAGACCGCATATCCGGTCGAGCAGATCCTGGCGCCCGAGCGCGCGGGGTTGCGGCGAACCGGAGGGGGCTTTCGCTGGTTCATCAGACGCTCGCCATTGTCGGCGTTCTGGGGGTTGATCGCGGCGGCGATAGTGATGATGGCCGTGGCAGCGCCGGTCCTGGCGCCGTACGAGCCATTGAAGTCCGATTTCCGGGCAATGTCCAAACCGCCCAACGAGCGGCATTATTTCGGCACCGACCAGATCGGCCGCGATGTGCTGAGCCGGGTCATCTACGGCAGCCGTGCGTCGTTGGCCGTGGCCTTCGGGGCCGTGCTCTTCGGGACGACCCTCGGCGCGCTGTGGGGACTGGCCAGCGGCTATTTTGGCGGCCGCTTCGATATTTTGAGCCAGCGCATCATCGAGTTTCTCCAGTCCTTCCCGGACCTGATCCTGGCCATGGCCATCGCGATGGCGCTGGGCGCCGGGTTTGGCACCGTCATCGTCGCGATCGCGATCACACGTATCCCGTTTGGCGGGCGGGTCATACGGGCCGTGGTGATGTCGTTGAAGGAGCTGTCCTATGTCGAAGCGGCGCGCGGGCTCGGCGCCTCGCACCTGCGCATCATGGCGCGTCACATCCTGCCGCAATGCGTCGCGCCTTACCTGATCCTCGCCACCACCCATCTCGGTGTTGCGATCATCATCGAGGCGGCGCTCGGCTTTCTCGGCGTCGGCATCCCGCCGCCAATGCCTACCTGGGGCAATATGCTGGCGGATTCGCTGAACGCCGGCCTCGTCCCACCGTGGTGGCTGGTATTGTTTCCGGGTGCCGCGATCACGATCACAGTGCTCGCCTTCAACCTCTTGGGCGACGGCATCCGCGACATGCTCGATCCAAGGCTGCGCCGCGCGCTCTAATTGCGTCATGGCCGGCTGCAGCCAGCGCAGGCATCAACTAGATCAGAACGCTACCTCTGATTGTCATTGCGAGTTGGACACCGGCCGGGCCGGGCCGACCCGACCTGGATGAAACGAGGGGAGCTGTCATTGCGAGCGCAGCAAAGCAATCTCGGGCCGTGGCGCGCACGTCGGATCGAGATTGCTTCGTCGCTTCGCTCCTCGCAATGACCAGGCCGCGGCATTTATTTCTCCCCAGAGGGCTTCGCCAACGGGTATTTTACCCCGGCATCGTGGAGGTGGCAGGAGGCCCAGTGGCCGGGCTGGACCTCGCGCAGCAGCGGCGCTTCGTGGCGGCAGCGCGCCATTGCGTAGGGGCAGCGAGTGTGGAAGTGGCAGCCCGGAGGCGGGTTGATCGGGCTCGGGACGTCGCCCTTGAGGATTACGCGTTTGCGGCTCTTCGCACCGTATTTCGGGATCGGCACGGCCGAGAGCAGCGCCTCGGTATACGGGTGCAATGGGGTTTCGAAGAGGCTGGTCTTGTCCGTCATCTCGACAATGCGGCCGAGATACATCACCGCGACCCGGTCACTGATATGTTCGACGACTGCGAGGTCGTGCGCGACGAACAAATAGGACAGCCGGTACTCGTCCTGCAGATCCATCAACAAATTGATAATCTGAGCCTGGATCGACACGTCGAGCGCCGAGACCGGCTCGTCGCCGACGATCAGTTCCGGGCTCAGTGCGAGCGCGCGGGCAATCCCGATCCGCTGGCGCTGTCCGCCGGAGAATTCATGCGGATAGGCATCGGTCAATTCGGGCCGCAGACCCACCCGATCGAATAGATGCGCGACCCGTTCGCGGCGCTCGTTCGGCGTGCCGACCCCGTGGATGACCAATGGTTCCCGGACGATCTCGCCGGCCGACATCCGCGGATTGAGCGAGGCGTAAGGGTCCTGGTAGATCATCTGCATCTGCCGGCGGTAAGGCAGCATTCGCTCCTGGTCGAAATCGGTGATGTCTTCGCCCCGAACCCTGATTTGCCCGGCGGTCGGCTCGAGCAATTTGAGGAGGGTGCGGCCGGCCGTCGACTTGCCGCAGCCGCTCTCCCCGACGAGACCCAATGTCTCGCCGCGGTCGATGTGAAAGGAAATGCCGTCGACTGCGTAGACCTGACTGGAAGTCCGGGAGAACACGCCGGTATGGATCGGGAAATGCTTTTTCAGCCCTTCGACCTCGAGGAGCGGCTTTACTTTATCGTCACCCCCGCGAAAGCGGGGGTCCAGTGGCCCCTGGATTCCCGCTTTCGCGGGAATGACGGTATTCATGCGCCACCTTCCAGCACTCGCTCGGCGTGCCAGCAGGCGATCCAGTGGCCGGGCCGGTACTGGGCGAGTGGGGGATATGATGCGCGGCACTCCTCGCTCGCCAGTACGCAGCGCGGCGCAAAGGTGCAGCCTTTCGGCAGGTCTGCGAGCGACGGCACCATGCCCTTGATCTCGTTGAGCCGCGCCCGGCGGGCGCGGGTATGCGCCGCGACCTCGACATTGGGGATCGAGCCCAGCAGTCCTTTGGTGTAGGGATGCCCCGGCTGCTCGAAGAGGTCCTTCGCGCTCGCCTCCTCGACTTTCCTGCCGGCGTACATCACCACGACGCGGTCGGCATTCTCGGCGACGACACCCATGTCGTGGGTGATCAGCACGATCGCGGTGCCGAGCGTCTCCTGCAATTCGCGCATCAGATCGAGGATCTGGGCCTGGATCGTCACGTCTAGTGCGGTGGTCGGCTCGTCGGCGATCAGCAGCTTGGGATTACACGACACCGCCATCGCGATCATCACTCGTTGGCGCATGCCGCCGGAGAGCTGATGCGGATAGGCGTGGGCTCGACGCTCCGCCTCCGGGATATGAACCCGGCGCAGCATCTCGACCGCTCGATCGAAGGCGTCGCGCCGCGACAACCCCTGGTGTAGCGCGATCGACTCGGCGATCTGGCGGCCGACCGTCATCAGCGGATTGAGCGACGTCATCGGCTCCTGAAAGATCATCGAGATGTCGTTCCCGCGGATGGCCTCCATTTCGCTCTCGGTCAGCTCCAGCAGATCGACGCCCTCAAAGCGGATGTGCCCGCCGACGATCCGCCCCGGCGGGTCGGCGACAAGGCGCAGAACGGATAGCGCGGTCACGCTCTTGCCGCATCCCAACTCTCCGACAACCCCCAAAGTCTCGTGGCTCCGCACGGCATAGGACACGCCGTCGACCGCCCGCACGACACCCCCCGCGGTGAAGAAATGCGTTTGAAGATCGTTAATCTCGAGAACGGTCTCGGCCGGCTGCGCGTCGCTTTGGGCGATCTCCTGGTCGACTACTCTCGCGTGATTCAAGAAGTGACTCCCACGGTCCCTTGTTATATTTGAAACGTACGTCACGCCATCAGAGCACGCCGTGCTCAGTTCTGAAAAGACCAAAAGGGGAGGGAGACGTCATGTGGTGGACCCGACGCGAGTTTTTCAAAGGCAGCGCGGCCGCGGCGGCGGGCGCCTACGGGTTGCTTCCGCGCTTTGGTCTCGCCGAGCAGGTGCCCGACAAATTCGACGGCTCGGCGTTCAAGCTCGCCGCACCGGAGCCCAATGCAAAATCCGGTGGCGTGCTGCGCATGGGCATCCCCAACCGTCCGCCGCATTTCGACATCCATCAGTCCGGGACTTTTTTCAATCTGGGCGCCCAGGGCTGCATGTTCGACAATCTGGTCCGGCGCGATCCGCGCGACAGCGGCAAGACGATCATCCCCGACCTGGCACATAGCTGGGAGATTGCCGAGGACGGCAAGACCTACACCTTCTTCCTGCGCAAAGAGGTTCTGTTTCACGACGGGGCCGAGCTGACCGCCGAGGACGTCAAAGCTACCTTCGACCGCATTGCCAAGCCCCCTTCGGGCATCAGCATTCCGCGCAGCATCCTCTTCAAATCGGTAAGCGAGATCAACGCGCGCGACAAATACACCGTGGAATTCAAATTGGCGGAGCCGCGGCCGATCAATTTCATGATGTCGGCGATTGCCAGCGGCTGGAACGTCATCGTCCGCAAGAAGACTCTGGAGGACAACAACTACAATCTGCGCAAGGTGGTCGTCTACCCCGGCACCGGCCCGTTTCGCAGCGTCCGCCGCGTCGAGAACGAAGTCTGGGTCATGGAGCGGAACCCGAACTATTGGAACAAGGGTCTGCCCTATGTCGACGGCATCGAATTCTACCACGTGCTGCCGTTCTCCCCGGAGATGGGGTCGGCAATACTGTCGGGCCGGGTGGATTATGTGCGCATCACGGATCCCGGGACATTGCGCAAGGCCAAGGCGACGCCGGGAATGTCGACCGCCACCTATTACCAGAGCGTGATCCACGCGACGTGGCTCAATAATAAGCGCAAACCGCTGGACGACCCGCGGGTGCGCCGCGCAATGCACCTCGTACTCGACCGGCCGGCTCTGGTCGAAGTCGTCAAAGACGTCGCGCCGCTGATGGTCGGCGGCTTCCTTTACCCGTTCTCGGAATTCGCCACGCCCAAGGAGGAACTCGAAAAGCGGCTCGGCTATCAGCCCGATCCGACGGCCGCGGTCAACGAAGCTCGAGCCCTGATGGCCGCGGCAGGTCACGGGAATGGCATAAAGGGCCTCGATTATCTGGTGCGCGACCTCGCGCACCACAAACTCTGGGCGCAGGCCATCCAGCAAATGCTGCAGCAATCCCTCAATGTCGAATGCAATCTGCGGACGACGGTCGAGTCGGTGTGGTTCGACGACATCAAAAACGGAAACTACGATTTGGCAATCGGCGCTATTGTGTCGACCCTGCTCGACCCCTCCGACTACTTCAATGCCTGGTACGCCAAAGACGGTCCGCAGAACTACTCGTTCTGGGACAATAGCGAATTTCAGGCCCTCGTGCCTCAGATCGATCGGGAAGTCGATGCCAAGAAGCGTCTGACCTTGATCCGCCAGGCCGAAGCCGTCATGGAACAGGATCCGCCGCTGGTGCCGGTCGCTTGGGAGAAGATCAACGACGTCTGGTACAACTACGTGAAGGGCCACAACCCTTCCGAATACTTTGGCATCTATGACGTCGTCAGACTGGATACGGTGTGGCTGGACAAGGCTTGAGCGAGAGAGGAAGCAGCATGGAAGACCCGCGTTTTGCACGCCCACGGTGGACCCGCCGCGGCGTTTTGAAAGGCAGCGCCGCCGTCATTGCAGGAGTCTACGGGCTTCCGTGGCGCCTTGCATATGCCGACGAGATCCCCGACCAATTCGACGGCTCGAAATTTCAGTTGAAGGCCCCCGAGCCCAACCCAAAGAGCGGCGGCGTGCTGCGCTACGGTATCCTGATGCGCCCGCCGCATTTCGACATCCACCAGGCGGGGACGATCGCGACCCTGGGCGCGATGGCCCCGATGTTCGACAATCTCGTTCGCCACAACCCGCTCGACAGCGGCAAGACGATCATCCCGGACCTGGCGCATAGTTGGGAGATCTCCAAGGACGGCAAGACGTACACCTTTTTCCTGCGCAAAGGCGTGCAGTTCCACGACGGCGCGGAGCTTACTGCCGACGACGTGAAGGCAACCTTCGACCGCATCGCCAAGCCGCCGCAGGGCATCAGCATCCCGCGCAGCATCCTCTTCAAGGCGGTCAGCGAGATCAATGCAAAGGACCCCTATACGGTCGAATTCAAATTGGCCGAGCCGCGCCCAAAGAGCTTTATCATGCTCGCGATCGCCAGCGGCTGGAATGTGATCGTCCGCAAGAAGACGCTGGAGGACAACAACTACAATTTGCGGAAACTGACGTCTTATCCGGGCACCGGCCCCTTCCGCACCGTCCGCTATGTCGAGAACGAGGTTCGGGTCGTCGAGAAGAACCCCAATTACTGGAACAAGGGGCTGCCCTATCTCGACGGCATCGAATTTTATAACCTCATCCCGTTTTCGCCCGAGCTGGGTTCGGCGATTTTATCGGGAAGGTGCGACTACATCCGCATCACCGATCCGGTTACGGCCCGCAAAGCCAAGGACACGCCGGGTCTGTCGACGACGGCGTTCAACCAAAGCGTCATTCAAGGTGTTTGGGTCAACGACAAGAAAAAGCCGCTCGACGATCCGCGGGTGCGCCGCGCACTGCATCTGGCCTTCGACCGTCCGGCGCTGATCGACGTCGTCAAAGATGTGACCCCGATGCGGGTCGGCGGGTTTATCTATCCGTTCTCCGAGTTCGCGACGCCGCCCGACGAGCTCAGCAAACGCGTCGGCTATCAGACCGATACCGGGGCCGCCTTGAAGGAAGCACGCGCGCTATTGACCGCCGCGGGACACGCCAACGGAATCCAAGGTCTGGATTTCATGGTCCGCGACGTCGCCAGCTTCAAGCTATGGGCGCAGGCCATTCAAGCGATGCTGCAAGAGGGGCTCAATGTCCAGTGCAACCTCCGGACAGTCGTCGAGTCGGTATGGTTCGACGACACCGCGAGCGGCCATTACGATTTGGCGATCGGCGCCGTCGTGTCGACATTGCTCGATCCATCAGACTACTTCAATGCCTGGTACCGCACCGGCGGTCCGCAGAACTATTCGTTGTGGGACAACAAGAAATTCAACGATCTTGTCGACCAGATCGACCATGAGGTCGACCCCGCTAAACGCCTGGCATTGGTGAGGCAGACCGAAGCCATTATGGAAGAGGACCCGCCGGTTCTCCCGGTGGCCTGGGAAAAGATCAATGACGTCTGGTACAACTATGTGAAAGGCCATAACCCCTACGACTATTTCGGCGTATACGACGTCGTGCGCGAAGACACGTTCTGGCTCGACAAGGCGTGAACAACGGGAGGACGCGGTGGCTGCTTCAATGACGGGAGGCTGCCTTTGCGGTGGCGTCCGTTACGAGTGCACGGGAGAGCCGGTCTTTGCATTGCTTTGCCATTGCCGGGACTGTCAGCGCCAGAGCGGCAGCGCCTACGCGGCAGCGGTGCGGGTGCCTGCAGCGAGCTTCCGCGTCACCCAAGGCGAGCCGAAGCTCTACGCCAAGACCGCGGACAGCGGCAATCAGGTAATCCGGGCGTTCTGCCCGGAATGCGGCTGCATGCTGTTCCTGCGGGTTTCGGCGCGGCCGGATCTGATCGGTATCCGGGTCGGCACGCTCGACGACCCGAGCTGGTTTCGGCCGGAGGCCGACATCTTCGTCGACAGCGCCCAGCCCTGGGATCACATGAACCCGGATCTCCCGAAATACGCGACCTATCCGCCGGGACGGGCCTATGAGCCGCCATCTTGACGCTCCGATTGACTGGACGGGCGGGCAGCGCCGGCATCTTTCTGGTCCTCGGCTGGCTCGCCGCGTCGGCATACGGAGCAGATCCGGTTTGGCCGTCGACCCATTGGGCGACTACCGACGATCCAGGAGCGCTCGGCTGGTCGATAGAGAAACTCAGGAAGGCCGAGGAATACACTCGGGCCTATAACGCGACCGGCGTCATGATTGTGCAGGACGGCAAAGTCGTCGCCTCCTGGGGCGAGGTGTCGCACAAGGCGAATGTCCGTTCGGCGCGCAAGAGCCTGTTGAGCGCGCTGTTCGGCATCGGCGTCGCGGATGGTCGCATCAGGCTCGACGAAACACTCGGTGAACTGGGCATCGACGATCGCCCTCCGAGCCTATCCGAGAGCGAAAAGCAGGCTACCATTCGTGATCTGCTGATGATGCGCTCCGGGGTCTATCATCCGGCCGCGTATGAGGGACCCGGTATCGCAGAAAGACGTCCACAGCGTGGGAGCCACCCCCCTGGAAGCTTTTGGTACTACAACAATTGGGACGTCAATACGCTCGGCGTTATCTATGAGAAGTTGGTCCGAAGCAGTGTCTTTCAGGATTTCGAGAGGCAGATTGCACAGCCGATCGGTATGGAGGACTTCTCAGTGAGCGATGGCGTGCCGGTTGTGGAGCCGTCCTCGGAATATCCCGCTTACACATTTAGACTGACGGTCCGCGATCTGGCACGGTTCGGTTGGCTGTACCTCAATCGTGGCGCCTGGGCCGGCGCTCAGATCATTCCCGCTGACTGGATCGATGAATCGACAAAGTCGTGGTCTCGCGGAGACCGAGGCCTAGACTACGGGTACCTGTGGTGGGTTTTGCCCGCGGGAGCGTGGGGGCACCCGTCCCTGCAGGGCGCCTACATGGCGCTCGGTTACGGCGGCCAGTCTCTCGCTGTAATTCCGGTCCTGCATTTGGTCGTGGCGCAGCTCATCGACGTCAAGGAAGGGCAGGAACGGATAGCTGGACCTCCGGAATTTGTGGAGCTGTTGCGGCTGATCATGGCAGCTGCCGGCTCGTGACGAGCTCCTGGCAATTCAGGGTACAATTATGACGGCCCGTTCAGTTATTGGCGACACGCCCAAGCGCCGGGAAGATTTGCGCTTCATTACCGGCCGCGGCAAGTATCTCGACGATCTTACCTTCCAGGGTCTCGCGCATGCGGTCGTACTGCGCTCACCACATGCGCATGCGGTCATCGGGGCTGTCGATTCCAGAACAGCACGGGTGGCGCCGGGTGTGCTCGCGGTGTTAACCGCGCAGGATGCGGCGGTCGACGGGCTGCAACCCTTGCGGCCTTCGGCCGAGGCGAACGCGCAGACCGGCGAGCGGTTCGCGTTTGCCCCGCAGCCGCTATTGGCCGAGCACAAGGTCCGCTATGCGGGCGAGCCGGTCGCGCTGATCATCGCCGAGAGCCATGTGCAGGCGCTCGACGCCGCCGAGCAGGTCGTCGTCGACTATAGCCCCTTGCCGGCAGTGACGACCGCCGCTGCCGCTCGTGCGCCGGGAGCGCCCGAGATTTCGCCTGAAGTGCCCGGCAATCTTTGCTTCGATTGGCGCACCGGCGACGGGCGGGCAGTGGCCGCGGCGTTCGCCGCCTCGGCGCATGTCGTCGAAATCGATCTCGACAATCACCGGATCGTCACCAACCCGATGGAGCCGCGCGGCGTCATTGGCCTTTACGACGCTGGTAGCGGCCGATATACGGCCTATGTCTCGAGCCAGAGCATTCATGCAACGCGCGACAATACCGCGCGTGCATTGGGCGTGCCTCCGACGGCGGTGCGGCTGGTCGCGCCCGACGTCGGCGGCGGCTTCGGCGCGAAGAACTTCATCTATCCCGAGCACGTGCTGATCCCATGGGCGGCGCGGCGCGTCGCCCGGCCGGTCAAATGGATCGCCACCCGTAGCGAGGGGTTCCTCTGCGACCATCAGGCGCGCGATCATCACGCCGAGGCGGCCTTGGCGCTCGACGCCGACGGACATTTTCTGGCGCTGCGCGTCAACAGCGCCGCCAATGCCGGGGCGTATCTGGTGAGCGCGGGAGGTGTGGAGACTTTTCAATACGTCCATCTGCCGGGCACAATCTATCGCATCCCGGCAATCGAGCTGCAGGTCAGCGCAGTGCTGACCAATACCGCACCCGTCGGTGTCACCCGCGGGCCGGGTTTTGCCGAAGCGGTCAACATCATCGAGCGGCTGATCGACAAGGCGGCTTTGCAATGCGGGTGTGACCGCGCCGAACTGCGGCGCATCAATATGGTCCCACCCGAGGCGATGCCGATGACCAATGCTTTTGGCAATACTGTCGACAGCGGCGCCTTTCCGCAGACCTTCGACCTCGCGTTGGCGGTGGCTGATGTGGAAGGCTTTCCGGCGCGGCGCCGCGAGAGCCAGGCGCGAGGCTTTCTGCGCGGCCTCGGTTTCGCGTACCACATCAAGGGCACCGGCGGCTCGCCGCACGAGAATGTCGACATCCGCTTCGGCGCGGACGGCACCGTGTCGTTGATCACCGGCACGCAGACGATCGGGCAGGGTCACGAGACGACCTTTCCGCAGATATTGGCCGACCGCCTCGGTGTGCCGAACGAACGCATCCGGCTGGTTCAAGGCGACACCGACATGATCCCGCTCGGCGGCGGGCACGGCAGCTCGCGCGCGACCTATATGGGCGGCACCGCGATCTGGCGCGCGTCGGACGAGATCATCGCCAAGGGCACCCGCATTGCCGCCGACGCACTGGAAGCCGCGGAAGCCGACATCATCTTCGCGGACGGCCGGTTTATCGTGTCGGGCACCGACCGCTCGGTGTCATTGCTCGATGTCGCCGCGATCGCGCGCGACAAGGGGACGCCGCTCGACACCTACCACGCCTGGACTCGCGAATGGATGACCTTCCCTAATGGCGCCCATGTCGTCGAAGTGGAGATCGACTGCGACACCGGCGAGGTGAAGCTTGCCCACTACACCGCCGTCGACGATTACGGCGTGCTGGTCAACCCGATGATCGCCGCGGGCCAGGCGCACGGCGCGATCGCCCAAGGGATCGGCCAAGCCCTCTTCGAGCACGCCGTCTACGACCCGGCTTCCGGTCAGCCGATCGCCGGCTCGTTCATGGATTACGCAATGCCGCGCGCCGACGACCTGCCCTCGTTCGATCTCGGCTTCAACGGCACCCGCTGCACGACCAACCCACTCGGCGTCAAAGGCTGCGGCGAAGCCGGCGCCATCGCCGCCTTCCCCGCCATCGCCAACGCGATATCAGACGCGCTTGCTCCTTTCGGCGTAACCGATCTCGCCGGCCCCGCCACCCCGCTCGCGCATTCAAAAGGCAATCGGCTCTTGATCCGGCTCGATTTCAGTGGAGGACCTTGGCCACGCTGAGCGTGTCCAATTGTCGAGGCACATTGATAGCTGGATCGCGGCGTCCTAGGGGGATCGGCTGAGCCGGCCAAAGCCGCGCTGCTCTGGTCGCGCGAGAGTCCTGAAAACGTGCGACCGCTTTTTTCCGGGTCATCGGTTTAGGACAACGCTATTTTTGGCCGACCTTGATCGTCGCGGGGCAACGCCAGCGCTTCGGCCCATCTTCTCGGAAATCGCGCTTGCTTGCTGTCATCATGTTACCAGATGTGCCAAATTTATCTCTCACAGCAACCTTTACTTCCTGACCAGCTATTTCAAGGATTGTGCCATAGAACTCGTCGAATTTGGTGCCGTTAGGGACGTACATTACGTCGTAAGTGACTTCATCGCCTTTTTTTGGACTTCCCATTTCAATTGCCCTCCTTGAAGAAATATTTATTTATATAAACCGTGCTGACAGGATATCAAGTCTTGCTAATCGTAATGTGTTAAGGCACATCGCCACCCTCATGTTTATTCGTCCTCTGAACGACCGATGCTAAACCCTCTAATATAAACTTTTACGCAGAAATTAGCTTTGCACATAAATCGATAAACTCGACCCCCATTTTGTGCAACCCATGAAATCTGCACAAAAACTGGAATCGTGGCTCCCACTCCTAACAATGCCCTCCCAAGCGGTCTCCTATGGTAGGTATGCCTTGGCCCTCGGGCTTCCCGTCGCGAGACAGGAGAATTCTACTCCCGAGAAAAGCCAAGGAGGGCATCGCTATGATGACCCCCATGGAAATGGTGGCCCTTGCACCCTGGCTGGTACAAACCGCTACGGCGTTAATCCGGTTATGGAGAGAGATTCGGCGTAAGCCACTCTCACCAGAAGCCGTAAGACGCTAAAACCTAGAGGTTCCGCCTTTCGGGTCGGAACCTCACCTTATCTGGATTTACCGCAATACCCAAACATCAATAGACTTTGGTAAATTCATTTGATGTGATCGTGAATGAAAAAGAGAAGAGCAACCACGAATGCTATACTCCAAAACCACCAACCGAAAATTCGTTTCCAACGCTCAGGGTCTTGTGCCGGTATACTAGCTGGATGACTAACGTTTATATCTGCTTTCTGCATCACCGATATCGTGTCCATCGAGGTCTTGCTATCGGCTATGGGCATTAGATGTGCACGATGTCCGTTTACCCAACTGTATTTTTGCACTCTATCTAAGCTGTGCCAGTTTGTCTGCGCCCAGGCATGTTGTATGCCAATAACAGTTCCAAGGTGTTTGTCAATAAGATTGATATAATCATCGGTATTCTTCAAATTTCTCCGATTTTCGCTCGCAGTAATTTTTTGTCCTATATGCCCAAAACCCGACGTTATCAGCATTATAATGCCAAACAACACAAAACCCCCGATAATGATCCCAATCATTCTTCATTACTCCGATTGGCCGCACTACAGCTGAAATGGCAGCTGCCGCTAACGCCAATGGACTACAGGAACTTTACCGGTGGTGATACTTACCAAGTCATAGGTTGGGCGGTCATCGTGAGAGCACGTCATGAGATTGCCTGAAGTGGCAACGCGGTTACGCGAGTTGGCTATAGATTTAGGCTGCGATGAATTGAGCGATTTGGCGGACGAAGAACGCGACCTTGTTTGGAGAAATGATCCACGCACGGCCCGGCTCCGCGCGTGCAGTCAGCCGGGCGGGGGTTCGATGTAGCTTGCCAGATTTCGCCTCTGACGCCCCTGCGCATCGAAATTCGCGGGGTCGAGCCAGCGTTCGAATGCCGATTTGCGCGCCGGCCATTCATTGTCGAGGATCGAGAACCAGCAGGTGTCGCGATTGCGTGCCTTATAGACCGTCGCTTGGCGGAACATGCCTTCGTATTGAAAACCCAGCCGCTGCGCGCCGGCGCGGGAAGGCGCGTTGAGCGCATCGCATTTCCATTCGTAGCGGCGGTAGCCCAGCTCGTCGAAGACCCGGCGCATCATCAGGTACATCGCTTCGGTCGCGGCTGCGGTGCGCTGCAGGGGCGGCGCGTAATTGATGCCGCCGACCTCGATGACACCAGCTGCGGGATCGATGCGCATATAGCTGGCGACGCCGACAGCGCGGCCGCTCCGGCGCTCGATGATGGCGTGAAACAGCGGGTCGTCGCCCGCAGACGCGCCGTCGAGCCAGTGGCGGTAATCCTCGAGTCGGTCGAAGGGCCCATAGGGCAGATAGGTCCAGTTGCGCCCCTCCCGGTCGAGCGAATTGGCGGCGTGGAGGTCGGCGGCGTGGCGTGCCGGCTCGACTGGCTCGACAATGCAGAAGCGGCCTTCCATTGCGCTGGGCGGCGGGCGCGGGCATGCCGTCCAATCGGGTAAGGGAACCCCGATCGGCTGCCCCAATTCATTGAAGTGTTCGGCCATGGCCGGTCCCTCTCCCGCCGCTATACGGAGATAGCGCCTTCGAGATAGAGCACCGCATGGCCGGCGATCGTGACGCGGTCGCCGCGCAACATGCAGGTAAGCTCGCCGCCGCGCGCCGAGATCTGCCGTGCCGTCATCTGCTCTTTACCGAGCCGAGCCGCCCAATAGGGCGTCAGAACGCAATGGGCGGATCCAGTGACCGGGTCCTCGTCGACGCCGTAGTTCGGCGCGAAATACCGCGAGACGAAATCGATGCCATCGCGCCCGGGAGCCGTCGCGATCGCATCGGCGCCCTCGACCCGGCGCATCGCCGCGAAGTCGGGACGCAACGCCGCCACGTCTTCGGCTCGGTCGTAGACCGCCAGAGTGCGGCCGCGCGCGACAAAGCTCTCGACCGGCGGGGCGCCGAGCGCGGCGAGGACCTGCGGATCGGCAGATTTCTCTTCCGGCGGCCAGGCCGGGAAATCCATCGCGAGCAGATCGCCGGCACGGGTCACCTCGAGCGGCCCGGCCTTCAGTGTGTCGAAAGTCACCGAGCGCCGCTCGGGCGCGAGAATATGGGTCACCACATAACCCGATGCGAGCGTCGCGTGACCGCACAGCTCGACCTCGACCGTAGGCGTAAACCAGCGCAGCAGGTACCCTTCCCCCTGCGCCACAAAGAACGCGGTCTCGGCGAGGTTGTTTTCGGCGGCGATCGCCTGCATCGTCCCTTCCGGGAGCCATTCGGTGAGCGGGCACACCGCCGCCGGATTGCCACCGAACAACCGGCTGGTGAACGCGTCGACTTGGTATAGCGGGATGCGCATGGGAGGCCTCAGGGTTGCCAGAGATGCTTGGCGCACTCGCGGTCGACGTCGGAGCGGCTCAATCCGATATCGCGCAGCATGCGGTCGTCGAGTTGCAGGAGCAAGTGTCGGCTCCGCGCCCGTGCCCGCCAATCCATAAACCTGCTCAGCAGGTAGGGCAGCCACCGACACAGAGCCGCGGGTCCGAAGACATTGCGCAGCCGATAGGTCGGAAGACGCGAGCTTGTATCGATACAATCTCTATGCACCATGGTGTGATCTCGTTCATCTGAGCGCGCGCAATCAAATTGACTCGGAATAATTCGTCAATCATAAACTTGTCACCATGACAAAATGGATGCCCGATCTATCGGGCCGCAATGGACCACGCTATCGCGCTATAGCCGAGGCGATGGCAGAGGATGTGCGGGGTGGCCGGCTCGCCGCGGGTACGCAGCTACCGACGCAGCGCGATCTCGCCTGGAAACTGCGCGTCACGGTCGGCACGGTCAGTCGCGCCTATGCCGAGGCCGAGCGGCACGGCCTGATTGGGGGCGAGGTCGGTCGCGGGACCTATGTGCGGCATTCGGCTGGCGTGACTCCGGTGATGCCCGGCGACATTCTCGGCGAGACGCGGGATCCCGATTTCATCGACCTCACGATCAATCGGCCCAGCGCCGCGGGTGAGGGAGCAGCAATCGCGGCGGCTCTGCAGGAGCTGGCGGCCGAGCCGGATCTCGCCGCTCTCCTCGACTATCAGGCCCCGGCCGGCCGCCGCGAGGATCGTGTTGCAGGGACCGCTCTCCTAGAGCGTTGCGGGCTCGCCACGACGCCCGAGCAAGTGGTAGTGACCGCTGGCGGTCAGCACGCCATGGCCTGCGTCATCGGTGCCTTGACCCAGCCCGGCGATACCCTGGCGGCCGAGGCGTTGACCTACCCTGGCCTGCGCGCGCTGGCGAAGTTATTGCAATTGCGGGTGGTCCCGATTGCCATGGACGAGCAGGGGTTGGTCCCTGATGCGCTCGAGGCGGCTTGCCGCGCCGCGCCGGTGCGCGCCCTCTATACGATGCCGACATTGCACAACCCGACCACCGCAACGATGCCGATGGCGCGGCGACAAGCCTTGGCGGAGATAGCGCAGCGGCACGGCGTAACATTGATCGAGGATGACGTTTACGGCTTTCTGCTGGATGAGCCGTTGCCGCCGCTCGCGCAATACGCACCGCAGCACGGCATTTACGTCACGTCGACCTCGAAAAGCCTGATCCCGGCTTTGCGTGTCGGCTACGTGCATGCCCCGCTGGCGAAGATGGAACCGATTGCCGCCGCTGTGCGCGCCACTATTTATTCGGCGCCGCCGTTGATGGCGCGCATCGTTGCGCGCTGGGTCGCCGACGGCACGGCGGAGCGGCTCGCCGCAGAGAAGCGCGGCGAGACGCGGACCCGTAACCGCAGAGCGCGCGAAATCCTCTCCGGCGCCGACGTCGCCTGCGATCCTGCCGCCGCGCATCTGTGGCTGACGCTCCCGGAGCCGTGGCGCGCGGACGATTTTGCCGCGGCGGCGCGGCGGTGCGGGGTCGGGATCGTCCCGGCCGCCGCGTTCGCCGTCACCCGTCAGCCGCCCAACGCGGTGCGCATCTGTCTCGGCGCCCAGACCACAGCCGAGCGGGTGGAGCGCGGCATATCTCGGATCGCGGCGCTGCTCGCCACTCCACCCGAGCGCTACTTGTCGGTCGTGTGATCGGCTCAGCCCGCGTATCGCCGCGAAGCTGTTCTGCCATGCCGGCTCGATCGGCGGTGCCGGCGGTGGGGCGGACGTCGCCAACTCGTCGCGTTCGTCACCAATCCTTGAGCCCGCATACTGCGCAGCCACCGCCACAGACGCCAATTGCGGTAAAAATGGTGCAGTGCGGCGATCGCGCCGATAAGTACAACCCAAGCCGTCAACGCCAGAAATGGCAGGTTAAAAATTTCGGATTCATCGGTGCCGGGTTTGAGCAGGCTGCAATCGTCCCGGCCTCCGGCGAGGCTGCGCAGAAAAGCATCGGGGTAAACGCAGGCGTTGGGGTCGACGAACATGTCGGATTTGTCGCCGCCGGCAGGACTCAGCTTCAACTCACGAAGGTCATACCAGCCGGCGATCGGGTCGGCTTCCGCCGCCGCATCGATCGCACCCGCTGTCGCCGCCGGGTCAATGGAGTGAGGGTGCGTCGTGTTTGTTTCCGCTTCCAGGAGAGGTAGTGGCGCGACCCGGGAGTCGGCAGGCTGCGCCTCGACCAGCGGGGCAGCGGCCGGACCCGCGGTCTGCATCGACAGAACCGCCGGCAATGCGGCGGCCAGAACCGCAATGATGACAAGGCGTGGCAGCTCGATCCCCAAAATCCGGTGTTCGGGCGAACCCGACTATCGAGGGGCACAGAATGGGGGTTTCTACCGAAAATACAATAAAAATTACGCCTATCGGTTGCTGTCGCCTCCTCGCATCTGCCTATTTCGCGAAGACCCGCGTCAGATCTGCTGGATGGCGGAGAGCAGCCATTGGCTGCTGCGGCGGCGGACAAAGGTCCACATCTCCTCGGCCTCGACCGGGTGGTGCGGGTCACCGCTGACCAACGCGTCCGGGTCGCCCGGCGCGCGCCCAGCCCGCACCAGATAGTCGATCGCCCGCCATTTGAGATAGGCGGTGGCGTATTGCAGGTCGCCTTCTTCCCAGCTCTCGGTCAATTCGCCCTTGAGGAGCTCGACATTGGCGGCAATGTTGCGTACCCCCTGGCTGGTGTTGCGGGTCAGCTCCTCGGAGAAATAGCTCAGCATCTCCGGCGTCATCAGGCGCCGTAGCTGCGCGAGATCGCCCGCGCTCCACGCCTCCTGCACTGCGGCGTGGATCGACTGAAACGCCTGCAGATCAGCGTCGGAAAGGTTGATGTCGCTCCCGCGTCCCGCCCCGCGTCCCACCGGGGCGGCGGCGGCGCCCGCCGAGCGCGGCGGCCACCCGAGGCCGCCGCCGCGCCCGCCAGTGGCGTAAGCCCGCCCGCGGAACAGCCGGACCGCGAAATAAATCAGCAGCCCGATGATCAAGAGCTGTACCAGCATGCCGAGCATCGAGGCCCCAGACCCGCCCCCTTCGCCTGCCGCCCATCCGCTGTGTCCGAACAGCCAGGAACCGATGAACCCGCCGGCCAGCCCGGTCAAGAATGGGTGGCGCTGAAAGAAGCTGCCGCCGCCAAAGGCAGGGGCGGGTGCGGCAGGTGCAAAGCCGGGCGGCCGCGACGGCTGGGTGACGGTGCGGCTCAGCGGCTGCGCGCCGTTGTTCTCGAAGGTGCGCAAGCCGCGGCTTCCCATGCTCGAAGAGCGGCCGCCCGCGGAGCCGCCGGCGCGCGCGTCGGCGATCGCCGGGGCCAGGGCGAGGGTCGCGGCGATAAAGACCGCCAGCAGGATGCGCCAGTTCAGCATCCGGTTCGACATGGTAGGCTCGTCCAAAAGTTTGCGGGGAGAACCAGATACACTCGATATGGGCACGCGCGCCTACCGGCGGAAGCATCGCTCGCCGCGGCGGAATGATTTTCGGGCGAAGGCGCGGTCCCCGCGGCTGCGGCACGGCGGGTGAGAAGGCCGGATTGCTTGATTGTCGGCGCGCTGGTCCCAAATATTCTGCCAGGTGCATGGTAGGTGACGGGTGCCGAACGGGCCCGTCGCGCACTCTCGCTCGAGGCAGAGGAGAAGGATGCATGTCGCGGCTGTCGCTGTTCAACTCGCCGCTGCTTTTAGGGTTCGACCATTTCGAACGGGCGCTCGACCGGGTCAGCAAGGTATCGGCAGACGGGTATCCGCCCTACAATATCGAGCAGCTCGGCGAGAACGCACTGCGGATCACCCTCGCTGTGGCCGGCTTCCAGCTGAGCGACCTCAGCATCATGATCGAGGACAATCAGCTCGTGGTGCGCGGCAGGCAAACCGACGACACACAGCGCGTCTACTTGCACCGCGGCATCGCGGCGCGCCAGTTCCAGAGGTCGTTTGTGCTAGCAGAGGGCATCGAAGTAAGTGGCGCATTGCTCGACAACGGGCTGCTGCACATCGAGTTGGTCCGACCCGAAGCCGAGAGCAGGGTGCGTGCCGTCGAGATAAAGAGCGGCTCGAACGCGGCCAAGCGAGCGCCGATCGGTTCGGGCTCGTGAGGCGGGGCCGGCGCTGTCGCGATCGAAGAAAGGGTTACGAAATGAAGGAATTCGAACGCATCCGGCACATGTCGTCGCGCGAACTCGCACTCTTCGGGATGCAAGACCTCGCCTATGTAAAGCCGGTGCTGATCAACGGCGTCACCGCCTTTGCGGTGCATGCTGCGGACGGCACGCAAGTCACCGTGCTGCCCGACCGCGAGATCGCCTTGGCGACGGTCCGCCAACACGACCTCGAGCCGTTGAGCGTTCACTGAACGAGGGCCCTCTTTCGGTTTCCCATCGTCGATTTTCCGTCATCGCTAAGGGCCGCGGCTAGGCGGGGTGAGTGGCGGCGTCGGTGAGAAGCGCAAAAAGCGCGTCGGCATTGTCGGTGCCGCGCAGCTTTTCGCAGACGGTACGGTCTCGCAATAACCGAGACACCAGCGCCAGCGCCTTTAGATGATCGGCGACAGCGCCTTCCGGCGCGAGCAGCAGAAAAATCAGGTCGACCGGCTGGTCGTCGATTGCTTCGAACGGGATCGGCCGCTCGAGCCGGGCGAAGATCCCATAGAGCTTGATGAGCCCGGACAGCTTGCCGTGCGGGATCCCGACCCCCATCCCGATTCCGGTGCTGCCGAGCCGTTCACGTTCGATCAGCACATCGTAGATGGCGCGTTCATTTAGACCGCACATTGCCGCAGCTCGCCTGGCGAGCTCCTGCAGCGCATGCCTTTTGTTCGCTGCCCGCAGCTGGGCGACGATACTGCGCGGCGTTATTAGATCGGCAATATCCATCTCCCCTCGACCCGTGAGCGTTTGCTCAGGTTCCCCGCTCGGGCGCGCAATGGGCCAAACCGCGCCCCCTCCGGGCCTTGAGTTTCACCTGGTTGGCGGAGGCGGAGCGCTCGACGGCGCGGATCATTCGCGGCGTATAGCTCGCGAGGCGGTTCGACGCGTCGAGCGCGCCGTGTCCAGTTCGGGGTCGATCCACCCGATATTGCCGTCGGACCGACGGTAGACGAGGTTGAGCTCGCCGTGTGAGCGGTTGCGAAACAGCAGCACCGGTGCCTCGGCGAGATCCATGCGCATTGCCGCCTCGCCGACGGTGAGGCTCGGCAACTCGGTACTCATCTCGGCAATCACCGCGGGTGCGCCGGTGACGCCGTCCGTATCGGCGCCTTCCCCCTCGGATGCTTCCCCCTCGGCCTCCCCCACCTCGGCCTCTTCGTCTCCGATCGGAGCCAGCACATAGTCCATTGCCCGCTCGCTGATGCCGGCCGGCTCGCGCGCCTTTGCGTGATGGTCCCGCAGCCGCCGCTTGTACCGGCGCAGCTGCTTCGCCAACCGCTCGGCAGCCGCATCGAAGGCTAAGTAGGCGTCTGAAGCTGCGGCGCGGGCGTTGACCACAATGCCGCGGCCGATGTGGATCGAAATTTCGGCCCGGCTCAGATGCGCTTCCTTCGAGACGATGACATGGGCCTCGATCGCTGTCTTGAAATATTTCTCGAGAATGGAGCCGAGACTGCCCTCGATGTGGCGTCGCAATGCCGCGCCGATTTCGGTCTGCTTGCCCGTTACGCTGAGCTGCATGGCTCCACTTACCCTTTGCGGGCCGGGTTCGTCTCCCCGGTCAAAGACGTGGGAACGCGGCCGTGCCCGATCAAGCATTGCATCCACCCTCTCGTCCCACCGTCGAGGTCGACAGTTGAGACTACCGCGCCTTTACATTTCGAGCAGTTTTTCCCGGCGGCGATGAACCGAAGAAGGAATCCGCATCGCTTCGCGGTATTTGGCAACAGTGCGGCGGGCAATATCCACCCCATCCTCCCGCAGCAGTTCGACGATGCGCTCATCCGACAGCGTGTTGTCGGGCGGTTCCGCGCCGATCAAGCTGCGGATACGATGGCGCACGGCTTCCGCCGAATGCGATCCGTTGCCGCCGGAAGCCGGGATCGATGACGTGAAGAAATATTTAAGTTCATAGAGGCCTCGCGGCGTCGCCATGTACTTGTTGCTCGTGACCCGGCTCACTGTGCTCTCGTGCATGCCGATGGCATCGGCGATGTCGCGCAGAATGAGCGGTCGGAGCGACTGGACGCCGCGCCGGAAAAAGGCATCCTGTTGGCGGACGATTTCAGCTGCGACTTTGAGAATTGTCGTCGCTCGCTGGTGCAACGATTTGACCAGCCAATTCGCCGCGTGCAGCCGCTCCGTCAGGTAATCCTTTTCCTCCTTGTTGCGGGTCGCCCGGCGGATTTCCGCGCAATATCGGCTGTTGACCAGAACGCGCGGCAGGGTCTCGGAATTGAGCTCGAGGATCCAGCCCCCCTCGGGTTGAGCTCGCATCAGGATGTCGGGCACGACCGGCTGGGCGAGAGGAGGGTCGAAAGCCAGCCCTGGTCGCGGGTCGAGGGATTTGATCTCGGCGATCATGTCCGTCACGTCGGCGGCATCGACCCCGCACAGCCGGACCAGCCCAGCGATGTTGCGGGCGGCGAGCAGCGGGAGGTTGTCGAGCAGGGTCTGCATCGCCGGATCGAGCCGGTTACGGTCGCGCAATTGGAGCGCGAGACATTCCGCCAGGTCGCGGGCGAAAACGCCCGGCGGGTCGAACTGCTGCAGCCGGCCAAAAACGGCTTGGACCCGCTCGATTTCGCATCCGAGGAGTTGCGCCGCGCCATCGAGCCCGGCGCGCATGTAGCCCGTTTCGTCGATCAGATCGAGAAGGTGAAGAGCGATGACCCGGTCGACCGGATCGTTGAGATCGGTCCCGATCTGCTCCAGCAGGTGCTCGCGTAAGGTGCGCGGGCGCGTCGCCGTATGCTCGATGTCCGGACGGGTCCCGTCACCCGTTCCGTTGCGGCCGTGCCACGAATAAGGCTCGCCCCCGAAATCGACCGATCCATCCCCCTCCGCACCCGCTGCGGCATGCCAATGTTCGGCCGCTTCGGGGGTGAAATTGCCTGCCATCGCCTCCGGTAAGGGCGGTGCCGAACCCTCCGCGTCTGCGGAGTTGTCAGCCGGCGCAGCCTGTTCGAGCCGCGGCTCGCGGCGTTCGAGTAACGGGTTCTGCTGGATCTCCGCATCGATGTACTGTGTCAGCTCGAGATTGGAAAGCTGCAGCATCTTGATCGCCTGCTGCAGTTGGGGCGTCATTACCAGCGTCTGCGTCTGGCGAAGCTCGAGCCGTTGCGAATAACCCGTCCTGTTCACATCCCGCTCCGTTCAAGAGCGGCTTATAGGCTAAACCTGTCTCCCAGGTAAACGCGTCTGACGTCCGCGTCGGCAACGATCTCGGCGGGCGCGCCCTCCATCAGCACCCGACCTTCGTGCAGGATATAAGCACGATCGACGATTTCGAGTGTTTCTCGCACGTTGTGGTCGGTGATCAAGACGCCGATGCCACGGTCCTTCAGATGGGCGACGAGCTCGCGGATGTCCGCCACGGCGATCGGATCGATCCCGGCCAGCGGCTCGTCTAGGAGGATGAAATGCGGCTGGGTCGCAAGCGCCCGGGCGATTTCGCACCGCCGCCGCTCACCGCCGGACAGCGCCATCGCCGGCGCCCGCCGCAGATGGGTGATTGAGAACTCGGCGAGCAATCCGTCGAGCATGGACTCGCGCAAATCGGCCGCAGGCTCGGCGATTTCGAGGATCGCGCGGATGTTCTGCTCGACAGTGAGGCCGCGAAATATCGAGGCTTCCTGTGGCAGATAACCGATGCCGAGCCGGGCGCGCCGGTACATTGGAAGATCGGTGATGTCTCGGCCGTCGAGGCTGACGGCCCCCGTATCGGCGGTTATCAGACCGGTGATGATGTAGAAGCAGGTGGTCTTTCCCGCGCCGTTGGGGCCGAGCAGGCCGACGACTTCGCCGCGCTGCACGGAGACGTTGACGTCGCGTAGGACCGGCCGCCGTTTGAAGCTTTTGCCCAGACCCTTTCCGAGGAGACCGCGGTTGTCGGCGACCAGCCGCGGCCGGCGCCCAGGTGCTCGAAAATCGGCGGACGCCGGCTCGGCTCGTGGCCGGTAACGTTCGCCGATCCGATTCACGGTTTTGGCGCGCTGCCGCGGGGTGCTCCCGCCGGGGGTGTTCCGGTGGGGGCCGCCGCTTGATCCTGGCGCACGAACAAGCCTTCGACCCGCGTCGCCGTTGCGCCTGGCGTTGCGGGAGCAGCCATCATACGGCTGATGTTCTTGTTCATATCCATTACCGCGTACTCACCTCTAATGGTATTGGGGCCGCGCGTGACGGTGACGTTTCCAAGGAGCGTCGCGATCCCGGTGTCCGTGTTGTAGACACCGTAGTCGCCGCGGCCGATATCGGTCTCGGTCGAAACGAGGACGTGGCCCTGGGCATCGACGCGGCTGATCTTAGAAGTTTCGTCGCTGTCGCCGAGCGGCATCGCCGAATTTCGCGGCTTTGCCTGCGCCGCCGCCGGCACAGCTTTCTCGGGCTGGCCGGCGGCCGTTGGCGGCTTGTCTTTTGTCATGTGCGCGGTCAGCACATCGGCGCGGATGACCTTTACATCCCGTATCGCTACCGCGTCGCCGCGGGCGACGGCAATCTGTTTCTGATCGTACCATTCAAGGCTGTCGCGGGCCGTAACGACGTCAGTCGCAGTCGTCATCTTAAGCGCCTTGCCGGTGACAATGCCGATCTGCTGGTCGACGTCGTAGACGGCTTTATCGCCGACCACGGTCTGCCGCTCGCCTTTGATCGTGACGTGGCCGTCAGCATCGAGGCGGTAGATCTCGGTCTCGCCTTCTGCCCCTTTGTCCCCCGTCCCCTTGTCCCCCGTCCCCTTGTCCCCCGCGCCTTTGTCCCCCGACGCCTTGGTGGGGCGATAATGCGCGGTCAGCGTATCGGCGTGCACCTCGGTTGTCCCGCGTTTCGCCATCGCGTTTCCGCGAGCGATGTAAACCTGCGCGTCTTGCTGCCACTCGATGCCGCCATCAGCCGAAACTTCGATCGGCCGATCCTCCGAGACACCTCCGAGACTCAGTCCTTGCGCGGCCGCGCAAGGCGAGTCCGACAGCCCGCCGACACAAACCAGGCCGGTCAAAGCGATCGCTTGGGCGAAACGGTCAGCTCGCATCGGGTTTCGCCCTGACGCCGACAGGGGCTTTTTCCAAAGGCGGCTTGGCGTCGCGTTTGGCCAAGCCGTGGGACTGGCCGGCGGGATCGGGTTTTGCCGCTGGCGGCGTGGGTGACGGACCGGCAAGCGCATTGGGGGTAACGGGGGTTTCGGGCGCAATACCCTCGGGGACAATAGCCTCGGGGACAATAGCCTCGGGCGCCGCGGCCGCCGCCTCGAGCCTCGCCGCTGTCTCAGCTATCTCGGCGGGAAGGGTCGGGGGGCTGGCTGCCGGGCGGGCGCTCGGCTTCGTCCCCTTCAGCAAGAGATTCGATTTCCCGGTAAAGACGATCGTGTTGCCTCTGTCGAGGACACGAAACCCCTGCGCGGTGATGTCTCCCGAGGGACCGTGCCCGGTTACCGGGTCGTTACCCATGGCGGTGTCGGCGGCGACATCAACGTGCGCGGTGTTCGTCACAAAGCGCGTGCCGTTCTCATGGACCAGGTTCACGTCGCCGAACAGATCGAGCAGTTGCGCCTGAGATTGATACATAGCTGTTGCGGCGGTCACCACGACCAGGGCGCCGCTATGCATGGTCATTTCCGCCCGTGGGCGTTCCAGCGACATCAGATCGTCTCGGTTGGATGCTTGCCGGCCGATCGCCGAAGTTACGACATAAGGACGGTTGTAGCGGTCCACCCCGGCATAGCGGGGATTGAGCATTCGCAGTTCGTGCGCCTCCCGCAAGTCGATGACCGGAAACCCGAACCGCACACTCTCCAGCAGCGGATCGAGCCGCGGCCAAATGCCGACCAGCGCCAACAACGCGACACCGATGACGGGCAACAGGCGCTTCAAAAATGCGACACGACGGCTGTAACGGTCGGTATGGCGCGGGTGCCAACCCGGCGCGGGCCGGGGCGGCCTCGGCGAAGCAGCCGGCAGCCTCTGTCCGGCGTGGCCGTGCAGCGCGCTCACGCTTATGCCTGCCGGCCTGGTCATGCGACACCAGCCCGCAGACAATCGTGCATGTGCAGAAAGCCGACGGGTCGGCCCCCTTCGTCCACGACAAACAGCGAGGTGATGGCGAACCGGTTCATCACGCCCAACGCGTCAGCCGCCAATGCCGTCGCCGCGATGGTTTTCGGGTTCTGATGCATGACCGCTCCCACCGTCTGACGAAGGAGCGAATCCCCCATGTGCCGGCGCAGATCACCGTCGGTGATCACGCCGACGAGGCGCCCGTCTGTCCCGCACACGCCGACACAGCCGAAGCTCTTCGCCGTCATGACCAGGATCGCGTCGGACATCGGTGCGCTCGGCGGCACCAAGGGCACATCGTCTCCGTGATGCATGATGTCCCGCACCCGCAACAGCCGGCGCCCGAGCCGGCCGCCAGGGTGATACAGACGGAAATCGGCTGAGGAGAAGCCCTTGCGCTCGAGGAGCGCGAGCGCCAGCGCATCGCCGAGCGCCGCCATCATCGTCGTCGAGGTCGTCGGAGCCAGACCCATCGGACACGCCTCGGCGGCGGCCGGGAGCAACAACACGACATCGGCCGCCGCGGCGAGGGTCGATCGCGCGCCGCCGGTAATCGCGATCAGCGGAATGTTGCACCGGCGCGAATAGGCGACGATGTCCGCGAATTCGGTTGTTTCACCGGAGTTCGACAGGGCGAGGACGGCATCTTCGGAGCCGATCATGCCGAGGTCGCCGTGGCTCGCCTCGACGGGGTGGACGAATTGCGCCGGGGTGCCGGTCGATGCGAGGGTCGCGGCAATCTTCCGGGCAATGTGGCCGCTTTTGCCCAGGCCGGTGACGACGATGCGCCCGCGGACGGCGGCGCAAGTATCGACGGCGGCTTCGAACGCACCGTCCAGCGCTTCGGCGAGGCTTTCGAGCCCGGAGATCTCGGCGCGGATGACGCGTCGGGCGACGGCGAGATCGGCGTTCCCCGTCGCCTCCCCCACGCGCTTCTCAGCCATCAGGAAATCGCTCATAGCGTCCGGACGACCCGTTCGGTTCGCAAAATCGGTACCCCCTTCCCCGGCACGTAGGGCTAATGAGCGAAGATGTCTTGCTCCGACCAGCCTTCGAGATCAAGCAGAACGCGATGCGGCAGGAAATCAAAGCAGACGCCGGCCAGCTGCTCGCGTCCCTCGCGCGCCAGCATCGCGTCGAGTCGGTTGCGCAGCGCGTGCAGATGCAGCACGTCCGAAGCGGCATAGCGAAGCTGCTCTTCGGTCAGGGTCTCCGCTCCCCAGTCGGAGCTCTGCTGCTGTTTCGATAAGTCGATATTCAAAAGGTCCTTGCACAGATCGCGCAACCCATGGCGGTCGGTGAATGTCCGCGCCAGCCGCGAGGCGATTTTGGTGCAGTAGATCGGCGTCGCCATGACGCCGAGGTAATGATAAATCATCCCAAGGTCGAAGCGCGCGAAATGGAACAGCTTGGTTACGCCGCGATCGGCCATCAATTCCCTCAGCCGCGGCGCCGCGTAGGCCCCGGGCGCGAACTGCACGAGATGTGCGTCCCCATCGCCGGAAGAGAGCTGGACGAGGCACAGCCTGTCGCGATGCGGGTTGAGCCCCATTGCCTCGGTGTCGACGGCAACAACGGCTCCGAAGTCGAGCCCTTCGGGCAGATCACCGCAATAAAGCCGATTGGTCATTCCGGGCAGCGGCCTGCCGCGCCCCGAGGTGGTGCCCAGGAGAAGACTCGAACTTCCACGAGCTTTCGCCCACTAGAACCTGAATTTAGCGCGTCTACCAATTCCGCCACCTGGGCGTCTCGGGGACAGCCGAAATAAGCCCCGCACCCCTCGATGTCAATCTACGAGGCTCTTTGCGACGAGCCTTGGTCAAGAAATTGCCCAAGTCCAATTGTAAATTATGTGACAAACAGCTGGTGGCGAAGGTGGGAACGAGTCGCTGCTCAGGCCTTTCAACCTGAAGGAGAGTTCCCGCTGCAGACCCGCTGCTCCTGCAGCGGGATGTCATATTGGATCCAATTTAAGATTGCGGGCGCGACAGAGATCCGACCCGGCTTCGCGGAGCCGAGCCTGATGAGCTATACGAGCCTGATGAGCTATAAGGGACGGCACAGGCGCGCCGGCGCGTGGGAGAGAACATGAGAAGTCGTCGAACGGCGGTGCTCGGCGGGTCCGGGTTTATTGGCCGCTATGTCGTAAAGCGGCTGGCCGCTCGCGGCGATGTGGTTCCGGTCGGGTGCCGCAATGCCGAGGAGGCCAAGTTCCTGCGGCCCATGGGCGATGTCGGGCAGGTCGAGCCGCTGAGCGTCGCGATCGACGATGAGGTCGTGCTCCCCGCCTTTCTTGCCGGGAGCGGTGCGCTGGTCAATTGCGTCGGCATCTTGCGGGAGGGCGGATCACAGACCTTCGAGAGGGTCCATCACACCGGTCCGGCGGCGCTCGCCCGGATTGCGCGGGACGCCGGGGTGGAGCGATTCGTCCATATCTCGGCAATCGGGGCGGAGCCGCGTTCCGCTTCCGCCTATGCCCGCACGAAGGCGGCCGGCGAGGCGGCGGTGCGCGATGCCTTCCCAACCGTGACGATCCTGCGGCCCTCGGTGGTGTTCGGGCCGGAAGACCAGTTCTTCAACCGCTTTGCCGCAATGGCGATGATCATGCCGGCGCTGCCGCTGATCGGCGGCGGGGAAACCCGGTTCCAGCCGGTCTATGTCGGGGATGTCGCCGATGCGGTGATCAAATGTCTCGATGATCCGGCGACCGCTGGGCGCACCTACGAGCTCGGGGGTCCCAAGATCTATACTTTTCGCGAGCTGCTCGAACTGCTTCTGCGCGAGATCCGGCGCAAGCGCTGGCTCATCGACCTCCCGTTCGGCGTCGCCGGGCTGCAGGCGCGATTGATGTCGATACTCCCGAACCCGCCGCTGACGCCCGATCAGGTCGAGCTGTTGAAGCGCGACAACGTCGTCTCGCCCGGCGCCTTGACGCTGTCGAGCCTGGGAATCGCGCCGACCCCGGTGGAAGCGATTCTGCCGAGCTATCTCGACCGCTTTCGACAGGGCGGCTGGTACGAGCGGCGGCAGTCGGCGTGACCCGGCTTTGACAACCGGGTCGGTTTCGGTAAGGTCGCGCCGTTTTTCCTGGTGGGGATGACATTATGGCAGCGCTGGGCAAGGTTCTGTGGCTCATCGCCGCGCTCGTTTTGGGAGGCAGGGCGATGGCTGCGGATCTGGAGAATACCCTCTACATGGACGTGCCCGCCGGGCGCGTCGTCATCGAAATGCGGCCCGATCTCGCGCCCGAAACGGTTGCGCAGATCAAAAAGCTGGTCCGGCAGGGCTTCTATGACGGCATCGTTTTCCATCGCGTGATCGACGGCTTTATGGCACAGACCGGCGATCCCAAGGGCGATGGCACCGGCGGCTCGGGCCACAAGCTCAAAGCCGAGTTCTCCAACGAGAAGCATGTGCGGGGCGTCGTCTCGATGGCGCGCGCCTCCGACCCGAACAGCGCCGACAGCCAGTTCTTCATCATGTTTGCGCCGGCGCCGTCGCTCGATGGCAAATACACGATCTGGGGCAAGGTCACCTCGGGCATGGAATACATCGACCAGATCAAGAAGGGTGATCCCGCCCGCAACGGTACGGTGACCAACCCCGACAAGATCATCAAGATGCAGGTTGCCGCTGACGCGGAGAAGAAGTCGTAGAACAGCCTCCTGCCGTGTCTGCGGGAACCGCGCAATTTTGTCCTCTCCGCCCGCTGGCGGGGGGAGAGGGAGGGGACCCGTCGCGTCCGCGATGGGGAGGGTGAGGTGGGTGGCGCCGAATTCGCGAACTGCGGCGTCCCCCACCTCACCCCGACCCTCTCCGCCTCCGAGGGCAGAGGGGGAGAATTCGGCAGGTCTCCTCGACAGCTCTGACGGCGCCGCGACGGGCTGGCTTGCTTCGCTCGCCGTCTATCGCGAGCCGCGGCTGATCGCGGTGCTGCTGATGGGGTTTGCGAGCGGGCTGCCACTCGCGCTGACCTTCGGGACATTATCCTTTTGGCTCTCGGAGGTCGGCGTCTCGCGCACTTCGATTGGCCTCTTCGCACTGGTCGGAATTTCCTACAGCCTCAAATTCCTGTGGTCGCCGGCAATCGACCGGCTGCCGATCCCGATCCTGACCGCCCGCCTCGGGCGTCGGCGCGGCTGGGCATTGGCGATCCAGCCGGCTCTGGCCCTCGCGATCCTGGCGCTCGGCTTTACCGACCCGCAATTCGATCCCGGCCTGACCGCGGTTGCCGCCGTGATCGTCGCGTTCCTGTCGGCGAGCCAGGACATCGTGATCGACGCCTATCGGATTGAGCTGTTGCGGCCTGAGGAGCAGGGCGCTGGCGCCGCCGCGACGCAATGGGGCTATCGCTTCGGCATGCTCGCCGCCTCGGCCGGAGCGCTCTACGCCGCAAGCTTTGGCGGCTGGAACTTCGCCTACGCGCTGATGGCCGGTCTGATGTTCGTCGGCATGGCCGCGGTCTGCTTTACCCCCGAGCCGGGAGGCATTCGCCCGCTCGAACCCTTGCCTGGTGATTCGCCGCTTACTCGGGTCGCAGCCTGGCTCGAGCGTGCCGTCGTTGCCCCTTTTGCCGATATGCTCGGCCGCCGCGGCGCGCTGGCGATCCTCTCCTTTGTGATCCTCTACAAATTCGGCGACGCGCTCGCCGGAACGATGTCGAACCCGCTCTACGTGTCACTCGGGTTCACCAAGCTCGAGGTCGCCAATATTGGCAAAGCCTACGGTTTTGTCGCGAACCTCGCCGGTCTCGCCGCGGGGGGTGTCGTCGTGCTGCGGCTCGGCATTTTCCGGGCGCTCCTCGTCTGCGGCGTCCTACAGATGCTGTCGAACCTGATGTATGTGCTGCAAGCCTGGGTCGGGCACGACGTGCCGACTTTGGCGCTGACCATCGGCGTAGAAAACCTGACCGGCGGCATGGGGTCGGCGGCGTTCGTTGCCTATCTCTCAGGCCTCTGCAACATCGCCTTCACGGCAACCCAATATGCTCTGCTGACCTCGCTTGCCGCGATCGGCCGCACGACGTTGTCGGCCTCGGGCGGCGCGCTCGCCGACATGCTCGGTTGGAGCCCGTTTTTCGTTCTTGCAACCCTCGCCTGCATGCCCGGCCTGTTCCTGCTCGCCTGGATCATGCGGTCGGAACCGCCGATCAGCCGTAGGAAAACAGCCGGCTGCGATGTCGTTTGAGCCATGCGCGCGCCGCCGCGCTGTCGGGTGTCAGGCTCTCCACCAGGCGCCAAAAGCGCGGCCCGTGGTTCATCTCGGCGAGATGGGCCACCTCATGGGCGACTACATAGTCGATGACCGGTTCGGGCGCAAAGATAAGCCGCCAGCTGAACGAGAGATTACCCCGGCCGGAGCAGCTTCCCCATCGGCTCTTCGTATCACGTACGCCGACCCGCGCCGGCTTGCGTCCGATACGTGCTGCGAGGGGACGCGCCCGGTGGGTGAACTCGACGCGCGCCATAGCGACGAGGTGATCACGCACACGGCGCTCAATATGCGCGGGATCGCCGCGCACCCGGATCTCGCCATCACGGATCGCCACCGGCGGCGCTGCCGGGTCGTCCTCGCGCCGGATGCGATGGGGGATGCCAAGTACCGGTACGATGACACCCTCAACGAACCGCACCGGTTGCGGCAGTGCTGCGAGGCGGGCGGCGATCCATCCCCGCTTGGCGGCGAGAAACCGCAAACCATGGCTCGTCGGCACGCCCGGGGGTAGAATGAGCTCGACCTTGTGTTCGGCCGCATCGATCCGCAGCGCGATCCGTCGCGCCCGCGGGCTGACCCGGATCGAAACGCGAGCGTCGGAATCGTACACCGCCAAAGACTGCCCTCGGGGATCTTCGAGTTCCAATTCTCTAACCAACCCGCTGTGAATGGCGAGCCTAGCGCGGCGCGGCGTCCAGAAGTACGCGCACACGGCGGTTTAGAGGCGCGGGTAGTGGTGCTTATAATCTCCGCTCGAGAGCATCCGGGTGCCGAATCGGTTTCGTCACGGAGGCTCGCGATCGATAAGATGGAGAAACGAGCCAAAGACGGAACCTTGCTGCAAACCGCAGGGTCCGAGATGTTCATCTGCCGCACCGAACACCGAAAACAGCGGGGGGGCGGTCCCTTGCCGTGTAATGGTCGCGTAGTGAAATTCGTGTCCCCGAAACACGGTACCGATACTGCCGAGCGGAGTACCGGCGCCCAAGGTCGCTCGTCGGTAACCAAGATGCAGCCGCCGTTGGGCAAAGCTCGTCACCAGCGGCAAGAGTCCCAACATCCGCCGATTGCGCCCTTCTCGATCGATCAGAGCGTCGCCGAGAACCATGTAGCCGCCGCATTCGCCATAGATCGCTACCCGTTTAGCCGCGGCCCGGCGGAGTCCGCTGATGAACGCCTCCGCTGATGCGAGCCGATCCGCCCAAAGCTCGGGGTAGCCGCCCGGCAGGTAGACGGCATCGGAGGCGTCGTCGGGCGGGTCGTCCGCGAGCGGGGAAAAGAACGAGAGCTCGGCGCCCTGACTGCGCCACCCTTCGAGCAGCGCGTGATAGGCGAAGCAGAACGCCTCGTCGCGGGCTACCGCAATGCGCTGACCCAGAGGCAGCACCGGGGCGGCGCTCGCCGCGGGCGCGAGAACCGAGCGAAGGGCCAAGCTCAACAGGCGCTCGACGTCGACTGAGGCGCCGATATGGTCGGCGCAGCGCTCGATGGCGGCTTCGGCATCGCCGTTTTCGCCTGCCGGCACGAGGCCGAGATGACGCGACGCGAGAGCCAATCCCGGGTCGGCCGGCAAGGAGCCGAGGCAGGCGAGACACGGCAGATGCCGAGCCGCCGCGGCTGCGAGCAGCGCGCCATGGCGTTCGCTCGAAACCCGGTTGAAAATCACCCCGGCAAGCGGCACCGAGGGCTGATGACTGGCGAAGCCGCGCAACAAGGCGGCGACCGACGCGCCTTGGCCCCGCGCATCGACGATCAGCACGATCGGCCAGCCGGTCACGCGAGCGAGTTCGGCAGTCGAACCGGTCTCACCATCGTGGCCCGTTCCGTCGAACAATCCCATGACGCCTTCGCAGAGGACGATGTCCGCGCCGGCGTCGAGCTCGCCGACAAGCGCCGCGAGGGTCGCCGGCCGCATCCCCCAGACGTCGAGGTTCAAACAAGGCTTGCTCGTAGCCGCAGCGTGAAAGGTCGGATCGATGAAATCGGGCCCGGCTTTCGCCGTCGCAATGCTCAGCCCACGCCGAAGCAAATGTCTCGCCAGACCGGCGGTAACCAAGGTTTTGCCGCTTCCGGAAGCGGTGGCAGCGAGGATCAGCCCGCGCCCGGTCACAATGGCTTGCTGCGCTCTTGCCGCGCCAACGCGCCTACCCAATCGAGCGCGGCGCGCAAGCCCACCACTCGGCCGATGACGACGACCGCGGGAACCTCGATATCGACCGCCGCCCTTGCAATCTCGCCAAGCGTCGACACCAGCACCGATTGTGCGGGTGTGGTTGCCTTACTGATGATGGCCGTCGGCTCATCGGATCGCCGGCCGGCCTCAAGCAACCGCTCGGTGATTTTCTTTAGATGCCGCGAGGCCATGTAGAGCACGAGAACCGGAGCGCCCCGTGCGATGGCGTCCCAATCGAGGCTCCCGGGGACGTCGCCGTCGCTGTCATGGCCGGTCAGGAAGGTGACCGCGGAATTGGTATCGCGATGAGTAACGGGGATCCCGGCATAAGCCGGTCCGCCGATCCCGGCGGTAATTCCGGGCACAATGCGAAACGGGACGCCGGCGCGAGCGAGCGCCAGCGCCTCCTCGCCGCCGCGCCCGAACACGCATGGATCGCCGCCCTTCAGGCGCAAGACGCGGTTGTTCGCCTGCGCCAGCCGGATCAGCCGCGCCGAGATGTCCGGCTGGCTCGGCGAGGGTCGGCCGCCGCGCTTGCCCGCATAGTCGAGCGTCGCGCCGGGCCGCGCCAAACGCAGGATGCGCGGATCGACAAGCGCGTCATAAGCGACGACGTCGGCGCGCGCCAGCGCGTGCAGCGCCAGAGCGGAGAGAAGTCCCGGGTCACCGGGACCGGCCCCGACGAGCCATACGCTGCCAGGTTCAAACTCCGGCAGACCGAGAAAGGCGCTGTCGATCACTCCGAGACCGCTTCCGGAAAAGACGGCGATCCCCCGTCCCTGCACGCGAGCAGAGGTGGCGGTGGGGCTGTCGGCATGCCAGAAGGTAGTCATCCTAATCGGTTTTGCTAAGATCGGTTTATGGCACCGGAAGTGAGCCGAGCGCTGCGCCGAGGTTGGACGACTGGCGCGTGCGCTGCCGCGGCCTCGCGGGCAGCCTTCGCGGCAATGCTCACGGGCCGGTTCCCTGATCCAGTCGCGATCCGTTTGCCGCGAGGGGGAACCGCGACCTTTCCGCTCGCCCTAGCGGAACTGACGGGTACTGTCGCCCGCGCCGGTATCGTCAAGGACGCCGGCGACGACCCCGACATTACGCATGGCGCGCTCATTATTGCCGAAACCGCATGGGCCGCGGCCGGCTCGGGCATCGGGTTCGTTGCCGGGGAAGGGGTGGGCACGGTGACCCGGGCCGGTCTTTCGCTCGCCGTCGGCGAGCCGGCAATCAATCCCGCACCACGCGCACTGATTCGCGACATGCTTATCGATGCGGCTGCCGAAGTTGACGCGCCCCCGCCGGATGTGACTGTGACGATCGCGATCCCCGGTGGCGACCGCCTTGCCGAGAAGACGATGAACGTGCGGCTCGGGATTGTCGGCGGGCTTTCGATCCTCGGCACCACCGGCATCGTCGTCCCCTATTCATGCGCATCGTGGATCCACTCCATCCACCGCGGGATCGATGTCGCTCGCGCCGCTGGCCTTGACCACATTGCGGCGGCGACCGGAGCGACCTCTGAACGTGCCGTTCAACGCCTTTACGACCTGCCCGACCATGCCTTGATCGATATGGGCGATTTCGTCGGCGGTACATTGAAGTATTTACGTCGTCACCCGATCGAGCGGCTGACGATTGCCGGCGGTTTTGCGAAACTCGTCAAGCTCGCCGCCGGACATCTCGATCTGCATTCGGCGAGAAGCCGGGTAGATATCGCCTGGCTTGCCGGGATTCTTGGCGAACTCGGTGCCGAGCCCGCGACTCTGGCGACCGCGCGCACCGCCAACGGAGCGGCCGAAATCCTCGACGTTGCTGGCGACTTGCGGGAAACACTGGCCCGCGCCATCGCCGGGCGCGCGCGCGAGGTGGCGCTGGCGACAATATGCGGGAAGACCGCCGTCGAAGTTGCGATCGTTGACCGTCAAGGCGGCATCCTTGCTCGGGTCGGCACGTGATCAGAGAGCGGCTCTTGATCCTGGGAGGGACCGGCGAGGCAGCGGAACTCGCCCGCGCTGCCGCAACTCGCTTTGGCGATGCGCTGGAGGTCACGACCTCGCTGGCCGGACGGACCGAACGCCCGCGCCCTCTGGCGGGCCACGTTCGCATTGGCGGCTTTGGCGGCCCGGCTGGGCTTGCCGCTTATTTGACCGAGCACGGCATTGGGCGGCTGATCGACGCCACTCACCCCTTCGCCACCCGGATCTCGGCCGCGGCTCACCTGGCTTGCGAGCGGGCGAGTGTCCCGCGGCTGGTATTGCGGCGCGCCCCTTGGCGCCGTCACCCGCTCGACCGCTGGATCGAAGTCGATAATGTCACGACCGCAGCCGCGATCGTCGATCGCACGGGGCGGCGCGCTTGGTTAACCCTCGGTGCCAGCGAGATTGCCGCCTTCACTGCCGCGACCGCGGTTCACTACCTGGTACGTCTCGTGGATCAGCCACGCGATCCCCTGCCGTTGCGCTCCTACGAGGTGATCGTGGGACGCGGGCCATTCTCTGTGGCGGAAGAGCGCAGCCATCTCGAGCGCCACGCGATTGATGTGCTCGTTTGCAAGGCGAGTGGCGGCGGGGCAACCGAGGCGAAAATTATCGCCGCCCGGGAGCGCGGTCTCCCCGTCATCATGGTTCGGCGCCCGCCACCCGAGCCCGGCGAAGGGGTGGACACGGTGGAGGAGGCGCTCGATTGGCTCGCCGGCTCCTACCGTTCCGGAGGCAAGAGGGGTGTCATGAAAACTCGCCTGATCGCCGTATTCTTGCTGGCCGCGCTCGGTACTCCTGTGCTCGGCTCGGCGGCGCATGCCGACGTCAGTATTTTCGGGGAGTATTGGGAGAACGTGGCGCGCGCAGCCAGCCAGAACGATGCGGCCCGGGTCAGGTCGCTAGTAGCCAATGACGGGAACCCGAACCAGACCGACGCGGAGGAGCGCACCGGCCTGCATTATGCCGCAATGAACGGCAATCTCACGATCATCGCAATTCTGATCAAGGCCAGCGCCAAGCTCGACGTCAAGGACAAGCTTGGCAACACACCGCTGCACCTGGCGGCCGATCGCAATCAAGTCGAGGCGGCGCGCCTCCTCCTCGATGTCGGCGCCCCGGTCGATGCGGAGAACAAGAACGGTATGACACCGCTAATGATGGCCGCCAATCGCGGGAATATCGATGTCGTATTGGCGCTGCTCGCCAAGGGCGCCAGCGTCAATAAGACTGATTTTACCGGTCGTGACGCCGCAGGATGGGCGCTGGAGAGCCACCGACCGGCGGTGGTGCAGGCGATAAAGCGGGCGCAGACAGCGAAGCGGTCATGAGGGATGCGCCATAATCTATAGTTTTTCGAATATGGCGCAGGTGATTCGGTATTCGGCGACCAGCCAGTATAGCCGCGCCATCGAGCGCTTCCACCTTTCGAAGGACAGGAACGGCACGGGAAAGCGGCAAAAGTGGCGCAGCAGGATCCATGGCCGCGCGCACACCGCGTCGCGATAGGACATACCAGCCCCAAGGATCAGGCCATCGAGGAGGCGAGCATCGGCAAACAGGTTGCCGAGCTCAGCGGGACTGGGCCGGTACATCGTGTCGATCGGATCGCGGTGATAGGGATAACTGAACGGCACTGTGACAAAGACGAGCCCACCCGACGGCAGGAGATCGAGACAATGCTGCGCCAAACTTCCGGGCTCCGGGACGTGCTCGAGCAGGTTGCAGCAAAGCAGCGCCTTTGGCCCAACCGCACCGAGCCGGCGGACATCGGCAGCAACGGTCAGATCGGCCCGAATGTCGACGCCTGGTAACTCGCGCATATCGACATGGAATGTTTCGACGCCGCGGCTGCGCAGCGGACAAAACACCTCGGCTTCGATCCAAGGTTGTACCGCCTTGCGCACCACGGCCGAGCTGCTGCCGAGGTTCAAAACGGGCGACAGACGCTCGGGCGGGAACGCGTCGAGCGCGCGGCGGAGCCAGCGGGCTTCGGCTTCGAACATCGCGATCTCGATCGCTCCCCCGGAAAGCGACACGATGCCTCAATCCGCGATCCCGGCGAAAGAGTGATCTGCGTCATCCGGTTTGCTTGAACGGCACACCCGGTCAAAGGCATTGTTCGATAAAGTTCGTGGCCATCGTCGTTTCTGTGCCTCAGTCTATCACTCCGTTGCCGCCTCGCCTCGACGCGAACGCCTTTCCAGCGGACACGCCACTCAACGCGTTTTTCACTTGGAACGAAGCGCATTATCTGCGTGATCGCCGGTATGTCATCGCCCGCGACATCCATAGCCTGCTACAAAGGTTTGAGGGCGAACCCGATGTCTGTCTCGCCCACCTGGCGTGCCGGCCGCTCATTAGCTGGCGCTCCGGCCAGCGAATCGGAGTGTCCCCAACCAGCGTCCGCGCCGCTCGCGAGCTTGTCGAGCGATGCCGATGTCCTCCAGCCGTCGCCGCCGCGAGCCGCCTCGTCTTTTCGTTGAAGGCCAGCATCGGCGCGGTCGATCCAGCCCTGCACGCCGCGGTATTCCAGGCTTTCGAAGATTTGGCGAGACATGTCGATCTGGACAGAGTGGCCCGCTTGCGGCTCTCCCGAAATGTGGCTTCGCGGCCAACACGGGAGATTCTGATCATCAAGCTCGGCGCGCTCGGCGATTTCATCCAGGCACTCGGCCCGATGCCGGACATCCGGCGCCATCACGCGGGCGACCGGATCACCCTGCTGACGACCCCACGCTATGCCGAGCTCGCCGTACAAACGCAGTTGTTCGACGACATTTTGATCGACCGTCGCCCAAAGGCGCTCGATCTCGAAGGCTGGTTCGCGCTCCGCCGCTCGCTGCGCCGCGGCCGGTTCGACCGGATCTACGATTTACAAACCTCGGACCGGTCCGGCATCTATGCTTGGCTGTTCCGGCCGGGTCGAATGCCGGAATGGTCGGGGATTGTGTGGCGGTGTTCTCACCCGCATGCCAATCCGCAGCGAGACCGGCAGCACACGATGGACCGCCAGGCCGAGCAATTGCTCATGGCGGGAATTTACCCCGGCTCGCTCATGCCCTGGCTACCTGCCGCGGGATCTTTGCCCGCAGCGCTCTCCGGCAAGCGCTTTGTCGTGCTGATTCCGGGCTCGTCGCCTCGCCATTTGGCGAAGCGCTGGCCAGCAACTCGCTATGGCGAGCTGGCGATAAAACTGAAACGCGCTGGCTACCTGCCTGTCGTGGTGGGTGTCCACGGCGAAGCCGATCTCGGCCGCATGATCCACGAGACTTGCCCCGACGCCCTGGACCTCGTCGGACGTACCGACGTCGCAGCGCTTGCCGCTTTGGTGCGCTCGGCCGCGCTGACTGTCGGAAACGACACCGGCGCCACCCATGTCGCCGCCGCTGGTGCAAACCCGGTCGTTGTCCTGTTCTCGCGGGCCTCCGATCCAGGTCTGTGCGCGCCGCGCGGCAAACTCGTCCATGTCCTGGTGGAACCCGATCTCGGCGATATCTCGGTCGAGAGGGTATTCGCCGCTTGCATGGCGATCCCCGCTACGGCAGGCAAGTGATCTAACCAGCGATATTGTGGATCCCTACCTTCCACATTTGACCGATATCCGCGCGCTGTGTGTAACCTGGGCGGTCGGCGGATCACTTCTTTTGGCCGGAGCCGGCTTGACCGGCAAGGACGTCGCACCCGAATATCAGATCGCTGCCGGCTGGGGCGCCTTATGCCTGTTACTGACAAGCTGGGGTGTTTTCGCGCCGTTGAGCATGCAGCTCCCGGCGATCGCTTTTGGCATCGGGGCGCTGGCCATCTTGCTGCTGCCGAAAAGGCGACCGAGCGCGGGCGCATGGCTCGCGCTGGGTAGGCTGCTCGCCATCTCTCTGCCGCTTTGGTTGGTTATGGCGCCGATCCGGCCGTCACAGCCGGATGCCTTTCTCAATCTTTTGCCCAATGCTTTTTATCTGGCCGACTATGGCCTGCTGCCGACGGCGGCCCGGCCGCCCAGTTTTTCGCTGCTGCCGGCGGCCCCCTACAACACACAGTTCTTGAGCTTTCTCGGCTCGCTGCTCGACGCAGACTATCCCGCCGCGGGGATGTCACTGGTCAATATCATGTTGCAGCTCGTAGCCGCTCTCGCGATTGCCCGGGCACTTGGCTCGCCGGCGACCTCGTCGGCCCAGCCGCCTGGCTGGGGCCTCACAGCGCTCGGCTTTTTGCTGGTGACGTTATTCAACCCTGGCTTCGTGCCTCGCATTCATTTTTCCGCCTATGGCGAGCCCGCGCTCGCCGCAATGGCCGTCCTCGCTGCCTGGCTCTTCGTGTCGGCGCAAGGCGAGTTCGCCGAGGGCAAGCGGCCGTCGCAATTCCTGCCGCTCGCCTTGACCATGGCCGCAATCGTCAATACCAAGCAGACCGGAATCGGCCTTGTCGCGTCGCTCGCCGGGGCCGTCCTCATCAGTGCGTGGGCCGAGAAAGCGGTGCAACTCATGGCGGTGGTGAGGTGCACGGTTCTGGCAGTGTTGCCGGCGTTGTTCCTCTTTGCGGTTTGGCGGTACCACGTTGCCCACGCGGGGGTCGACGAACTGATCCCGCTGCCTCTTGCCGATTGGAACTGGCCCCATCTTTCCGGCACGGCGGCGAGCGTTCTCGGCATCGTATCGGAAAAGCCACTCTACTTCGGCTGCATCGCCGCCGCGATCATGGCGCTGCCGTTGCTGTGGGCACGGCAAGGTTGGACGCCTACCACCCGACTTCTGACATTCAACGCGGCGCTGTTCGGCCTCTATAATATGTTCATTTTGACGACCTACATTGCCGCCCTTCCGGCGGAGATGAGCAGTACGGCGCATTCTTATTTCCGCTACAACACTCAGCTGTCGCTGGTTCTCGTTCTCTCTCTGGCATTGACGGTCCGTGATCTCAGTGCAGCCGCCCGGATCTGGGAGAGGCCGTGGCGGGCCGCCAATGTAGCTGTGTTGGGCCTTGCCCTTTCGGCGCCCATTGCTTTTGCAAAACGGCTGCGCTTTGACCTCGACATGCCGCAGCCCTTAGTGTGGGATCTTGCAAAAAAGCTATCGCCCTATCTGAGCGATGGCGGCCGCTTGGCGCTGCTCCTGCCGGGCGACAACAACAGCGTCGCCACGATGATCGCCGGGGTACTGGCCGACACGCCGCCGCGCCGTCATATGCTGGACGTTTTGCGTCGCAAGACCGCGGATCCGGCAACCTTGGACGAAGCAGTCCGTCTCGGCTATCCGCTCGCCTTGATTTCATGCACGCCAAAAGGATTGGGGGATCTGCCGGCCGGCCAGGCGGTTCTTCTCCGCCATGATCCTGGCGGATGGCATCTCCTTGCGGCGTGGCCCTACCCTCCGCAGGCTGCCGAGCGGCGGTGGCAGCACATTCTGTCTTGGGGTCCGCTCTGCCGCGGCCAGTAGCTGCTCGCACGATTCAGAATTGCAGTTTTAGCGTCATGCTCACCAGAGCCCGAAAGCAAAGCAGAGAAACTGAGCACCAGGTAAGAGCCGAGCGCATCAGGTCTCGTACTCGCATTCGGTGTGAGCCGGCAGTTACCCGTCGAGGCTGGCACAACCTGAATCGTGAAGGACGGCGAAGATCTGGAAAGTTGGCTGCCTAAAGAACGGCGCGAGACATCGGTTCGCTGGTACAGCGAGCGGTCCGCCGCCGGCCAGCACGACATAATCGTATTGCTGCAGCACTGGAAGCAGATGACTGACCTCAGCATTATCGCCAGCGGTCAAGACGGTCCAGAAACGTTGCGGCGTGGCCATCTCGGCCAGCGCGGCGTAAGTTGGCTTCAGCGCAATCGGCTGCTGTCCCGGATACGCGAAAATGGTCGGCACAAAGGCGTCGCGGCGGGCGACCGCAAGAGCGGCCAAGTGCACTTCCGGAACCGGCACGAAATTAACCGCACTGGCGGGGTAGGCGACGGCCAGCTTGGCGCCTAGTGGCAGCATGCCGATGCCGGCCAAATCGGCTGAGTAGATGTGGTCGGCCCGCACCCAGACGTATTGTAAGACGGCCAGGCGAACCATCAGCAGCACTGCCGCCACAATGCCAATCGCGGCTGCCGTGCGTCGATTGGGGAAATTTGCCGCGCTCGCGGCGATCAGCAGCAGGAACATCGCTACCGGCAGCCGGTGGTCGGCGCCAGAGCCGCCAAAGATCTGGCTCGGGAGCAACAGATAGGCTGCCAAGACGAGGCCGGCAGCCCCGGCCAGTGGAGGCGTCAGCCGGAGCCGGCGCGTTGCGGCTAGCCATCCCAATAGTCCGAGAAACAGGGCAAAACAGACGATATCGAAGGCGCGCTCGTAGTTATCGAAAACGCTGAACAAGAGATCCGCCTTGCGTGAGAACGCTCCATAGCTGATGCTGCCGGGAGCTAGTGGGTGCCAATAGCCGAGAAACAGCACCGCCGGGATGACGAATTGCGCTCCTACGATCGCTATTCTGCGGCCAAATGCCGGCCAGCGCCGGGCACGCAGTTCGCCCCAGGCCGCCGACAGCTCGACCCCGATAATAACAAGTGCGTAAAAGCCAAAGGCGGCGATATGGCAGAGATAGCAGGCGAGCGCGACGACCGACGAAGCCAGGGTCCTGAGCCACCAGCGCTCCCGTTCGAGAACCAGCCACAGCGCGGCGCCAGCGAGGGCGACGCCTATCCCAAAGAGGTAGTTCAGAAAGGCCCACAGGAACATCCGGCTGTAGAGCAGCAGGAACGCAAGCAGAGGCCACAGTCGCCACGCCCCTGTGGCCACCCAATTCAACCAGATCGTTCCGCCTGTTATCAGGCCGAATATCGCAACCAGAAACAGCTTCGAGGCCACCTCCAGCGGCATCAGCCGAGCGAGCGGCGGCACGATCAGATCTTGCGCCAAATTGGGGAGCGGCTGCCAATGCACGGCGTAGAATTGATTGCCGCCCGCCGCGAGCAGGTACATGCGGGCCAAATGATTGGGGTAATCGAAAAGCGGCGGCAGCACCGTCGAGAACAACGGCACTGAGACGAGGATCATCAGCAGCGCAAAGGCACCCCAGACCTGGAGCGCCGCGCGGCGCTGCGTCAGAACCGCTCTACCCAGGGCCGCAGCTCGATTTCCCAGGCCCAGGCCGAGCGCGGCTGCTGCAAAAGGTGCAGATAGGATGCGGCGATCGCATCGGGATCAAGCATGCTGTCGGGGCGGTCCGGCGGCTCGGTGCGGCCGGGGTTGCGGATCGCCCCGTCGATCACGAAGTGGCCGATATGGATGCCCTGCGGCGCCAGCTCGCGCGCCATGCTTTGCGCAAGGCCACGCAGCGCGAATTTGCCCATCGCAAAGGGTGCAGAAAGCGGATAGCCCTTGACGCTCGCCGAGGCGCCGGTGAAGAGGATCGCGCCGTGCCCTTTCGGAAGCATCCGGGCCACCGCCTCTCGCGCCACGAGGAAGCCGCCGTAGGCGCTGACCATGAGGGCTCGCTCGACCTCTGCCGGCACCAGCTCAGCCACGGGACCGCGGGCGCGGGCGCTGGCATTGTAGACAACCACATCCGGCGCGCCGGTCGCGGCCTCCACGGTTGCGAACATCTGTGCCACCTGGCCCGGGTTGGTTGCGTCGCAGGTAAAAGCTTTCGCACCGGTCTCGGCGCAGAGAGCGCCGAGCTTTTCCGAATTGCGCGCTGCAAGAGCCACCCGCAGCCCCTCGCGGGAAAACAGGCGCGTCAATGACGCGCTCAAGCCCGATCCGGCCCCGACGATCAACGCGGTCTCATAGCTCGGTTTTGGCATGTAGATCTCCTCGCTGCGTTGCCCCGGCTGATAATCTCGCACTGGCGATAATCTAACACTATAGCACTCGCATGCCGACCACCTGAGGGAGATGACGATGCCGCATCGCCTCGAGCCGCATCCCAAGAAATTCGTTGGGATTCACGACAAGCGAATGGCCTATGTCGAGCTTGGCCAAGGCGAGCCCGTGTTTCTATTCCTGCACGGCAACCCGACCTCGTCCTACCTGTGGCGCAATGTGATGCCGGAAGTCTCCGGTCTCGGCCGCTGTGTCGCGCCTGATCTCATCGGGATGGGTGATTCCGACAAGCTCGCAAATCCCGGCCCCGACACTTACCGCTATGGCACGCACCGCGAGTTTCTCTGGGGGTTAATCGACGCGGTGATAGGTCCTGACGCCCCGGTCGTGCTCGTCGTTCACGATTGGGGCTCGGCGCTCGGCTTCGACTGGGCGAACCACCATCGCGGTCGGGTCACGGGCATCGTCTACATGGAGGCGATCGTCCGGCCGCTCGCCTGGACCGAATGGCCGGAAAGCTCGCGGCGGGTATTCCAAGGGTTTCGCTCAAAGGCCGGCGAGGAGATGATTCTCGACAAGAACATGTTCGTCGAGCGCGTCCTCCCGGCCTCGATATTGCGGCGGCTCGAACCTCCGGAAATGGCGGAATACCGGCGTCCCTTTGCAGGCTCCCGGGAGGATCGCTGGCCCACCCTGTCCTGGCCGCGCGAGATCCCGATTGACGGGCAACCCGCCTCCGTCGCCGAGCTGGTTGCCGCTTACGCCGATTGGATGGCCGAGAACGACATCCCCAAACTGTTTGTCAATGCCGATCCCGGCGCCATTCTGGTCGGAGCGCAGCGCGAATTCTGCCGCGGGTGGCGCAATCAGACGGAAACGACCGTGGCCGGCAGCCACTTCATCCAGGAGGATTCCGGACCGGAAATCGGCCGGGCCATTGCTGCCTGGTTCGCGCGGCACGCAGCCTGAGCACGCGCTCTTTGTCATCATGCCGCTTCGCCCGGCGGTCTACCAGCCGGCTCCGCTATTTCTTCGGGCGCCTTCCGCTCGCGCGGGCCGGCAAAGGCGGTCACAACCCCGTGCAAGGTGCGCAATTCCTGCTCGGTGCATTGCGCGCGCTGAAACAGGCTGCGCAGGTTGCGGACCATGCTCGGACGGCTCTCGCGATTGCGCAGAAAGCCGTTGCGGACCAGCTCCTCCTCGAGATGCTCGAAGAAGTTGAGAAGCTCCGCCTTCGTCGCCGGGCGGCTGCCGCCGCGGCGCAGAATCTCGGGCGGCGCGGCCACGCCTGAGGTGAACCACTCATAGCCGACGATCAGGACGGCCTGGGCGAGGTTCAGCGACGAGAAGCCGGGGTTGAGCGGCACGGTCAACACCGTATCGGCGAGCGCTACGTCGTCGTTGAGGAGGCCGGTTCGCTCCGGCCCGAACAAGACTCCGCACGCCTCGCCCGCCGCGATCCGGGCCCGCATCTCGGGCGCCGCGTGGCGGGGCGTCACCTCGCGCCGCACCATGCCGCGATCGCGGGCCGTCGCCGCATAGACATGGACAAGATCGGCGATCGCCGCGGGAATATCCGGGTAGAGCCGCGCCTTCGCAAGGAGGGCATCGGCGCCGCTCGCTGCGGCGATCGCCTTGTCCGAGGGCCAGCCGTCGCGCGGACGCACCAGCCGCAGATCGCCGAGGCCGCAGTTCATCATCGCCCGCGCCGCGGTGCCGATGTTCTCGCCGAGCTGCGGCTCCACCAGGATGATCGCGGGACCATCGGTCACCGCCTGCCGGCGATGATCGGTGCCGGCCATGCTCAGTCCTTCCGCCACCAGGTCGTCGTGCCGTCTGGCCGGTCTTCGAGCAGGATGCCCTCGCCGGCGAGCTCGGTGCGGATACGGTCGGCCTCGCCGAAACGGCGCTGGCGGCGCGCCGCCGTCCGCGCGGCGATCCTCTGCTCGATCCGTTCGGCATCGGCTTTCGCGCTGCCTTGCAGCCAGTCGAGCGGCGGCTGGCCGAGCAGCCCCATCAACTGGCCGCCGGCTTCGAGCGCGCGCTGCAGGGCGGACCGCTCGGCGTCCGAACTCGTCCGGTTGATCGCCCCGGCGAGCTCATGGAGGTGCGTCAGGGCAAGTGGCGTGTTGAGATCGTCTTCGAGCGCGTCGCGCACCGGCCGCAGCGCCGCGTCGGCTTCGCCAAATCGCTCGAACACGGCATCGCGCGGCAAGGTCAGCGCGCGGTAGAAGCGATCGAGCGTCTGCCGCGCCTGGCGCAACCTCTCGCCCGTCCAGTCGAGCGGGTCGCGATAATGCGCAGTCAGCAGCGCGAGGCGGATCGCCTCGCCCGGCGCCTCGTCGAGCAACTCGCGAACGGTGCGGATATTGCCGAGCGATTTCGACATCTTGGCGCCGGCATCGGTCAGCATCCCGTTGTGCATCCAATACCGGACGAACGGGCGGCCGCCATGTGCGCAAGTGCTTTGCGCGATCTCGTTCTCGTGGTGCGGAAAGACGAGATCGAGACCGCCGCCATGGATATCGAAGGTTTCGCCCAGATGCGTCTCGCTCATCGCGGAGCACTCGATGTGCCATCCCGGCCGGCCGCGTCCCCACGGGCTGTCCCATCCCGGCAGATCCGGGTCGGACGGCTTCCACAGCACGAAATCGGCCGGGTCGCGCTTGTAGGGCGCCACCTCGACCCGCGCGCCTGCGATCATGTCGTCGCGGCTGCGCCGCGACAGCTGCCCGTAATCGGGGTCGGAGGTGACCGAGAACAGTACATGGCCTTCGGCCACATAGGCGTGCCCGCTGGCGATCAGCCGTTCGATCATCGCGATCATTTGCGGGATATACTCGGTCGCCCGCGGCTCGATATCGGGCGGCAAGGCGCCGAGCGCCGCCATGTCCTCGTGAAACGCCGCCGTCGTTCGCGCCGTCAAGGCCGCGATCGGCTCGTTATTCTGGCGGGCGGCGGCGTTGATCTTGTCCTCGACGTCCGTGATGTTGCGAACATAGATCACGTGCTCGCGCCCGTAGATCTCGCGCAATAGCCGATAGAGCACGTCGAACACGACAATGGCCCGGCCGTTGCCGATATGCGCGCGGTCATAGACCGTCGGACCGCACACATAGAGGCGCACGCGTTCGGGGTCGAGCGGTTCGAAGAGTTCCTTGCGGCGCGTCAGCGTGTTGTAAAGGGTCAGCGGCATGGGCTACGGCGTAGCAGATTGCGCCCCGCCGGTCCACGCGATCGAACACCCCGAGCCGCCCCCAACCCTCTATCCGGCGCAATCATAACTTGCATCGATTATTACACCCCGCTGCTTCTGCAGCGGATCTGCAGCAGGAAATCTCCCTAAAGTTGAAAATGCAAATGACGCCCCCTGGCAATCCGCCGACTTTTCAAGGGTCCGCAGAAGTTGCATCTTTGGCATACGAAAGAGGCAAATCTAGGACGATCCTGACAAATGCAACGCGATCCGTGGGAAGCCGGCCGCCGGCGAGAAACCGAAGGAAATGAAGAATTTTGCCTTGGATGCCCCGGTCGGATGAACGGTACTCAGCAGATATCGGGTGATCTTCCGATTGTCCAGGATCGCGTTTGCGACCCTTGGCAGTTGGCTCATCCGGGATCGGATGTCGTCGCGCCGAAGCGTGACCGTGCAAGGGAAGGGCTCCGCGAACTCGACCTCGTAATGCTCGCCGTCACGATAAACGTGAACGACGGTCCCTTTACCGCCCTCGAGGCAGGACGCCGCCTTTGCACTCGACGGGGTGCCTGAGAGCCACGACGCTGAGTTCCGGAATCTTGAGTGTATCGTTCATTACTCCGCAAATCCGCTGCTTGCTGACTTTATTGGTCGTGGCGAGACGAAATCAATGGGCGAGCCGGCGGGCCGCTGTGTCCGGATTTCTACCCGCAGAGACCAGGCGAACCGCGCTGACCCGCATCCAAGAGGACCGTCTCGAAGATCGCTCCTCTATCCCGCAAACCCTTAATTTCCCTTCGACGTGGCCGCCGCCCGCCCTGTGTGGCCACCCGCACAGCAGTGCGGGCGCTTACCGCATCGCCGGCATCGCCGGCATCACGTATTCGGCGCTGGCGCGGATGCCGGGCCAGCGGGCGGTCAACGTCTTGAGGCGGGTGTGGAAGCGCACGCCTTCCATGCCGTGCACCGCCATGTCGCCGAACAACGAGCGCTTCAGCCGCCAAAACTGTGGAACGCTATCGGAACTGAGATGGGCACGCGCGCCAAACGCAAGCCGGCGAGCCGCCTTCACGGCGCATCATCGCCTGTGGCGGCGCCGGCTATCTGCTCAACTGCGGCTAGCGGCAAGTATCCCGTCACCAGAACGCACCCTCGAAAATCAAGTCAAAACCGCCCCGCTTGTTTCAAACTTGTTCGTTAGGGGAGGACTTCTTTTGACTGTGAAAAATATTACATACTGGGTGATATGCGACTTTGTTCTGATATCCGCCCCGCCCACGGCGAAACCGGCGCAACATATAGAAAGGCCTGACCGCATATAAACGCGGTCAGGCCCCCTTCTATTTACTTCCGCCAGCGAATGGTGACTGTGACACGAAGGGTCACTGCCACCCACAGCAGGGGAAGCCAGTACACTATCTGCATTGGCTTAGCACCATACGCAAAACGAGAGTTTTGCGGCCAGCGACACCCCCGATCTCGCTCGGTGTCCCTGACTGGCACTCCCGGCCATGAGCCTAGCGAAGCCTAGCCGCGACAGACGGACGCTTTTGGGCGTCGTCACCTCGACGTTCTTGGATCAGGTCGAACGCGAGGATTTCGACAAATTCATTTACGGTTTACCGGGGCTTTGTTCAAGGGTGCGGCGCATTCCTGAACCGCCGCGCCCCACCTCTGGACAGTTGTCGTACCGCACCCGGCGCGAGAGAGTCGCGGAACGGATGTTATGACAAGTTTGCCCCTACCCCGGTCACAGCCGAAACCGGGGCAAGGGCACAAAATATAGGATCAACAGTTTTTCCTACGCTCCGGTTTAGCGCCAGCGTACTACTCGAAAACTCCGTAGTTGATTGTTAGCGAAGCATTTAATTGTGCTTGTACCTCGTTGAACGCATAACTCTGGAAGTTAGTCCCGTCGGCATTCGAAAAAGCTCCTATTACAACCCAGCATTCTAAATACTGTTCTGCACCGCAAGTAAAGACGCTCTCGAGTGCAAACCCAGAGGTTTGACCGATTTGCTGGCCGTTGTCAGCGAAATTGTAATCGTTATAGCTAAATAGGTCTTGCTGAGAGGATACTGGGGTATCTAGGTACGGCCCGTCCACTTGCCATCTATTGACGACCTGACCGACCCAAATCGTTCCCGCAGCCTGGCGCCACCAAGAACTACCCCAATTGCACGACCAATTAAGAGATGGCGAGGCCAAAAATTGAAGAAATCCATTGCCCGGCGTGAGGAACGGCTGACCCAGAGCACACCAACATTGGGCATGACCGCTGTCGTCGAGACCCGGAGACAACACCAGACTCATCGTTCCCGCATCACCATCGACCTGGAGAATTATCTCGTTGTCTCCGGTACCACTTTGACCGGTAAGACCTTGAAACGTCTGCGCGAGGCGGACGACGCTTCCCTTGGTGGGGCTAGCTTTCGACAACACAGGGCGATTAGGCCTCTTCCAATTCTTGAAAGCATCGACCACACCAGGCATAGCTCCGAATGCTTCACGGAGAGCTTGATGAACCGGCTCTACCGCTGCCCGCATGTGGTCGTTTAACCTGGTTCTCTGCTTTAGTTGCTCCGCAAATAGTCCCGTGAGTAAGTCGCCGCTGCGTGGCCCGGAGTTGAACTCCTTAGGGATCGTTCGAAGGCGCTTGTAGGCTACAGCTTGCTCTGGTGTCATGGCTGGCATCCCTCAGACGCTTGCTCGGCGGGACCAAGCTTGGCCCCGCCGAGCTTAGCCCCTTATCCGCGACTCTTCCGAATTTAGAGCGCGTGGTGCTTTCTCGTGTGTGCGCTGGTTCACACACGACGGGAAAAATTCTATACGGCTTGATGTCCCGCAAGGAACCTAACTAGCCCGTATATCGGAAATTAAGAATTTCGTACCAAAATTAGAGCATTGGAGCGATTGCGCTTTTTTGGTGCAGAAATCCGGTGCCGAATAGACGCATGATTTACGGCTATGCGCGGGTATCGACGGACGGCCCGAGCGTTGAGGCCGAGGTGCGCCAGCTTTGAGCCGCCGGCGCCGGCAAAGTGTTCCGCGAAGTGGCGAGCAGCGCCAAGACCGAAGGCGCGCAGCTTCCGCGACCGCTGTGGCGCGCGACGGCAATGGCCGCGCGCTTTACGTAAGTCGAGGAACGGCACCGCTAAAATTACCATAATCGCATGGTACGTTGCAGGCGAACCGGAAGTGGGTGCAGCGTAACGTGACGGCGAGGTCTCAAAGTTTGGGCGAGGCGGACTCCAATCGAACTGCACTCATTCCGGGAATCCGGCCTGATCTTCTTCTGATAAAACAGGTCGATCAGGTCGGCTCGCTCAACGGCAGGTTGTCTCCGGCCGGCGGGTCGCCAGGACCTTCAGCGCATCGTCGGCATGACGTATTCGGCGCCGGCGCGGATGCCGGTGGGCCAGCGGGCGGTCACGGTCTTGAGGCGGGTGTAGAAGCGCACGCCTTCCATGCCGTGCACCGCCATGTCGCCGAACAGCGAGCGCTTCCAGCCGCCGAAGCTGTGGAAGGCCATCGGCACCGGGATCGGCACGTTGACGCCGACCATGCCGATCTGGATGCGGTTGGCGAATTCGCGCGCGGCGTCGCCGTCGCGGGTGAAGATCGCGACGCCGTTGCCGTATTCGTGGTCGTTGACGAGCTTGGTCGCGCTGTCGAAATCGGGGCTGCGCACGACCGACAGCACCGGGCCGAAGATCTCCTCCTTGTAGATGCGCATCTCGGGCTTGACCTCGTCGAACAGGCAGCCGCCGAGGAAAAAGCCGTTCTCGTAACCCTGCAATTTGAGCCCGCGGCCGTCGACGACGAGCTTGGCGCCCTCCTCGACGCCGAGATCGACATAGGAGCGTACCTTGGCGAGATGCTGGCCGGTGACGAGCGGCCCCATCTCCGCCTCGGGGTCGGTGCCGGGCCCGACTTTGAGCGCGCGCACCCGCGGCACCAGCTTGTCCATCAGCCTGTCGCCGGCGCCGCCGACCGCGACGGCGACCGACACCGCCATGCAGCGCTCGCCGGCCGAGCCGTAGGCGGCGCCCATCAGCGCATCGGTCGCCTGGTCGAGATCGGCGTCCGGCATCACCACCATGTGGTTCTTGGCGCCGCCCAACGCCTGCACGCGCTTGCCGCTCTGCGCGGCGGTCGCGTAGATGTACTGGGCGATCGCGGTCGAGCCGACAAAGCTGACCGCGGCGACATCCGGGTGATGCAGCAAGGCGTCGACCGCCTCCTTGTCGCCGTTGACGACATTGAAGACGCCGGGCGGCAGGCCGGCCTCGGTCAACAGTTCGGCGATGCGGAAGCCGGCGGAGGGGTCGCGCTCCGACGGCTTCAGCACAAAGGTGTTGCCGCAGGCGAGCGCCACCGGGAACATCCACATCGGCACCATCGCCGGGAAGTTGAACGGGGTGATGCCGGCGCAGACGCCGAGCGGCTGGCGCAGCGACCAGCTGTCGATGCCGCGCCCGACCTGCTCGGTGAACTCGCCTTTGAGGAGATGCGGGATGCCGCAGGCGAATTCGACGACCTCGGTGCCGCGCGTCACCTCGCCGGCGGCGTCGGAGAGGACCTTGCCGTGCTCGTCGGTGATGAGGCGAGCCAGGGCGCCGGCTTCGCGGTCGAGCAATTCGCGGAATTTGAACAGGATGCGGGCGCGGGTCAGCGGCGGTGTGGTTGCCCAGGCCGGAAAAGCCGCCGCGGCGGCCCGCACCGCCCGATCGACCTCGCCGGCGTCGGCAAAGGCGACGCGGCCGCTCTTTTCGCCGGTCGCCGGATTATAAACGTCGCCCCAGCGCCCACTAGCCCCATCGGCGCGCTTGCCTTCGATGTAATGGTGGATGTCGCTCATCCCGCTACCCGCTGGTTGGTCTGCCGCAGTCCGCATCATAGGCCCGCGGCACCCGTTTTTCATGCGGGATTTCCTCGCGCAGGCGCTCCTCGTAAGATCGGCCGAGTTGCCCCTCTCCCTCCCGCTAAGCGGCCTCCCTCTCCCGCTTGCCCTCATCCTTTCCTCGCCGCGAGCGGAGGAGGGCCAGGGAGGGGGCGAGGGTCGGGTGAGAGGCGGGTGAGAGGCGGTCGAGTGTCGTAACAGATGTTCCTTGTTGGCAAGCTCGTTTGGGCGGTGGCGCAGCCGGGCAATCTGCTGTTGCTGTGTCTGCTCGCCGGCTTCCTGTGCATCCTGCTCTCCCGCGGCCGGCGCGGCCGGGTTCTGGTCGGCCTCGCGGCGCTGGGTTTTGCGCTGCTCGCCGTGGCGCCGATCGGCCCGGCAATGCTGCTGGCCTTGGAAGAGCGGTTCCCGCGGCCGGCCCAGCTCCCGGAGCGGATCGACGGGATACTGCTGCTCGGGGGCGCAGTCGACCCGGCGCTTTCGTTATCCTACGGCGAGACCGTGTTCAACAGCTCGGCAGCACGCGTCTTGGGCGGGGTGGCGCTGGCCCGCCGCCACCCCGAGGCGAAGTTGGTTCTGGTCAGCGGTGAGGGAGGGTTTTCCCCGGTCGGATATTCCGAAGCGCGCGCGACTTTGGCCTTTGTCGTTGAGGAGGGGATCGCGCCTGCGCGCATCCTTCTGGAGGAGAAGTCGCGCAGCACCCACGAGAACGCGGTCTATGCCAAGGAGATGATCCGGCCCGCGCCGGGGGAGACCTGGGTTCTCGTCACTTCGGCCTACCACATGCCGCGGGCTGTGGCGTCGTTCGATGGTGCGGGTTGGTCGGTGATCCCCTACCCGGTCGACTTCAAGGTCGACCCGAAGACAGGTCTGAGCGCTGATTTCAGCTTGCTCGACGGGCTCAGCGCCAGCACTTTGGCCGGCAAGGAATGGGTGGGCCTCGTGGGCTACCGGCTGATGGGATGGACGCGGCAGCTATTTCCCGAACCCGCCGAGGTCAAAGCCCGTTCAGCGCACTGACGGCGGAGAATACACTCCACACCACGAGCAAGGTGACCCCACTCCAATAAACAAACCGGTACATCGCATTCCCCCCGGAGCCCCGAGACGCAACACTCAATTAGGTGTACGTGTCGGCAGGGTATCTCCTCCCCGGCGTGGACGGGGTTAGGTTAGTTTCGAGTAACGATAGCGCAGAATTTGGCCGGGTCCCATGTTCGATCTCGTCTTTCTCGGTACTGCCGCGGCGGTACCTTCCGCCGAACGGGGGCTACCGGCACTGCTCGTCGCCAGGGGATCGAGCCGGTTTCTGATCGATTGCGGCGAAGGCACCCAACGCCAGCTGATGCGCGCTGGGCTTGGATTTCGCGGCTTGGCGCATGTGCTGCTGACGCATGCTCACCTCGATCACGTGCTCGGGCTGGCGGGCCTTCTCGCCACTTTCGCTCTCTATCGGGTGGATGGGACGATCGAGATCATCGGCAGCGACGAGACGCTGACTTTCGTCAGGCGCTACCTCGCCGACACGATCGGGCCGGAGCGCGAGGGCGGATACCGGCTGCGCACGGTCTCTCCCGGGCCTGTTCTGGTGCACGAGGGTTGGCGTCTCGACGCCTTTGCGGTGGCGCATCGCGGGACCGCGAGCCTCGGGTTTCGGTTTCAAGACGAGCCGCGGCACCCTCTTATATCCGAGCGCCTCGATGCGCTCGGCGTACCGGCGGGGCCGGAGCGCGCGTTGCTCGCGCAAGGCCGCTCGATCGTGCTGGCCGACGGCCGCCACATCGTGCCCGAAATGGTGCACGACGCAGCCGTTCCCGGCGCCGCGCTCGCCGTTGTCGGCGACACCGAAGATATCGCCGGCCTCGTCGAGCCGGTGCGTTGCGCAGACGCGCTGGTGATCGAGGCGACATTCCTCGAACGGGACGCGGCGCTCGCCCGCGCGCGGGGGCATCTGACCGCCGCCGGCGCGGCCCGGCTGGCGCGTGAAGCCGAGGTCAAGGAATTGCTGCTCACCCACATCTCGGGACGGTACTCGCCGGAGGAAATCCTGACGGAAGCCGCCCGCTATTTTCCGAACGCCAGGGTGGTCGCCGATTTCGAGCGTATGGCCGTCCGGGCGCGGGATGACGCCGTCAGTTCTTGAGCACGCCTTGCTTATGTCATATCACCCGTCGGCCATTGCGAATGAGCAGCCTGGATGACCGCGCCCGAACAATCCTCGCTGATCCCGGTCACTCTGCTGACCGGGTTTCTTGGCAGCGGCAAGACGACGGTGCTCAATCACGTGCTGAAGCAGCCCGGCATGGCGGCGACCGCGGTCATCGTCAACGAGTTCGGCGAGATCGGCCTGGACCATCTTTTGGTCGAGCGGTCGAGTGAGGACGTCGTGTTGCTCAACAGCGGGTGCCTATGCTGCACCGTGCGCGGCGACATCGTCGACACCTTGACCAACCTGTTTGTCGACCGCGTCAAGGGCAAGGTCCCGTATTTCACGCGCATCGCGATCGAGACCACCGGCCTCGCCGATCCGGCCCCGATCCTGCACACGTTGATGACCGACCCGATCGTTGCCGCGCGCTATATGCTCGACGGCGTCGTGACGACCGTCGATGCGGTCAACGGCGCCGGCACCCTCGACAAGCAGCCCGAGGCCGTGAAGCAAGCCGCAGTCGCCGACCGGCTGCTTCTGACCAAGGCCGATCTCGCAAACGCAGCTGCCCGCCAGAAAATAGAAGCGCGTCTGAGGGCGCTGAACCCGAGCGCCACGATCGTGCCGGTTGCGCAAGGCGTCATCGATCCAGCTCGGCTCTTCAACATCGGCTTCTACGACCCGGCCACCAAGAGCGTCGATGTGCGGCGCTGGCTGCGCGACGAGGCGTTCGAGAGCGGCCCCGCGCACGATATGCGCCACGGGCACGAACACCCCGATGTAAACCGCCATGACGACCGGATCCGCGCGTTCTGCATCACCCGCGAGCGGCCGATCTCCTGGGCCGCATTATCGGCGTGGCTCGACGGATTGGCGACGATGCGGGGTGATGATCTGCTGCGGCTGAAGGCGATCGTGGCGCTTTCCGACCGGCCCGATCAGCCGGTCGTATTGCACGGCGTGCAGCACCTCTTCCACCCGCCAGTGCTGCTGCCGGAGTGGCCGAGCGAAGACCATCGCACCCGCATGGTTTTCATCACCCGCGACCTGCCGCGCGAGGCGATCGAGGCGACCTTGGCGGCATTTGAGGAAGCAGTCATGGAGAACTGAGATCCGCGGTTCACCTCTCGGTCAGCTTGAGCTCGATGCGCCGATTGCGGCGGTAAGCGTCCTCGGTATTGCGCGGGTCCAGGGGCTGCTGATCGGCAAAACCGGCCGCCGCGAGGTGCGTGGCGGGTATGCCTTCTTCGATCGCATAGCGCACCACAGAGATCGCCCGGGCGGTCGACAATTCCCAATTGGATGGAAACTGGGAGCTGCTGATCGGGCGGTGGTCGGTATGCCCGTCCACTCGCAATATCCAATTGATGTCCGGCGGGATCTTGGCCGCGATCTCCTTCAGCGCTCCGATCACCGGCGCGAGCTGTTTCTTCGCATCATCGCCGAGCTCGGCGCTCCCCGGCGTGAACAGCACCTCCGACTGGAACACAAAACGGTCGCCGACAATCCGGATATCAGCCCGATCACCGAGGATCTCCCGCAATCGGCCGAAGAACTCCGAACGATAGCGGGCGAGCTCCTCGACCTTGTTGACGAGCGCTAGATTGAGGCGCTTGCCAAGCTCGACGATCTGCCCCTGCTGGTCCTTGACCTTGGCTTCGGAGGCATCGAGCGCGGCCGCGATGCGCGAAAGCTGGTCGCGCAACGTGGCGATCTGGGCATTTAGCTCGTCGACCCGGGTGAGCGCCTGCCGGCTGATTTCTTTTTCCGAGGCCAGTGCTTGCTCGGCGCCCGCAGCACGGCTGCCGAGCTCGCGCAGGCGGACATCTCGGGCATCGATCTCCTTTTGCGCGAGCGAGGTCTTTTCCTGCTCGGAGGCGAGCTGGGCTTCGAGCTCCTTCGAGCGGTCCCGTACAGCTGCCGTGGTTTCCTGCTGCTGTGCCAAAGCGGCGACCTTCGCCTCGAGATCGGCCCTGACAGCCTTCAAAGCCTCGAGGTCGCGCCGCAGGCTCTCGATCTCGCGCAGCTGCAGGTCGATCTTCTCCTTGTCGGCGCTGACGATCGCGTCGGCATCGCGCAGCTTGCCGCTCAGCTGATCGCGCTCGGCGACGGCGCTCTTCAGCTGCGAAGAGAGTTCGAGCGTGCCGGAGCGCAACTCGTCGTTGGAGCGCCGTTCGACGGCGAGCAGGCTCGCCAGCTCGTCGACCTGCTGCTGGAGTTTCTGCAATGCCTGGTCGCGGCCGGACAATGCGGCCCCGAGATAGAATTGGCCGACGGTGAACACCAGTAGAATGAAGATGATCACCATCAGCAGCTGCGCCAGCGCGTCGACGAAACCTGGCCAGATGTCGATGCTGGAGCGGCGGGAGTTGCGTGGTGTTATTGCCATGCGTGGATAACGAGTGCGCTCAGCGCCGGGCGTCTTCTGCCAAGGCGGCGATGGTGCGGGCGACGATGCGGATGTCGCCGCGCAGGTCTTGCACGCTCTGCTCCCGGCCCTGGACGACGTCTTCGCTGAGCCGCGCGACATAGGCTTCGATGTTGCGCAGATGATTGCGCAGCACGTCGTCGTGGCCGAGCGAGTTCTCGACCGCCTCGGCAAGTCGGGCGAGGGACGGCCTCAGTTCCAATTGGTTTTCGGCGAGGCGCACCATCAGGATCTGGCCGGCCTTCATCTGCTCCCCGAGAACACCGAGACGATCGGTCAGGCTCGCGAGCGTGGCATTGGCGCCGATCCGGCTCTCCTCGCCGCGAGCGATGATGCGCTGGAGGTTTTCGAGGCTGTCGGCAGTCTGCTCGAGCAACGCCTGAATGTAGGCCGGCACCGATCCGTCTCCCGCCTCGCTCAGCGGGCCGGCGGAGAGCCGCGTATAGGCCGACAACGACTCCTCGAGCTCGTTGTAGAACCGGTTCTGCGCCTGGCCGGCTTGCAGGTCCAGAAAGCCCAGGACAAGGCTGCCGGCGAGCCCGAACAAAGATGCGCTGAACGCCGTGCTCATCCCGTGAAGCGGCAACTCCAAGCCAGATTTGAGATCGGCGAACGCCCGAGCCACGTCATTGGCCCCGATGTTCAGCGCACCGAGCACGTCGCCGACCGAGCGTACCGTCTCGAGGAGCCCGTAAAACGTCCCGAGAAGACCGAGAAAGATCAGTACGCCAATCAGGTAGCGCGAGGTCTCGCGGGTTTCATTGAGCCGCGACGCAATCCCGTCGAGCAGCGCCTGTAACGAAGTCGCCGATAAACTGACTCGCCGGCCCTGCTGCGCCTCCAGCATCCGGGCCATCGATCCGAGCAGCCTCGGCGCCGCCTCACCCGCCGCCGAATCGCCGCCACCGAATTCGTGGTTGCGAAAGCCCTCGATCCATCGGAGTTCGGGATCGAGCGACAGCACCTGGCGGAAAATATAAACGATACCGGCGATCAGAATGCCGAGGATGACGCCGTTGACCGCGGGATTGCCCATGAACGCGTTGACCAAGGAGCGCCCGAGCAATGCGGCCAATCCCGCGACGAGCACCAGGAACAAGACCATCCGAATTAGGAAACGGCGTGATTGGCTCATCCGATCAATTCGCCGCCGCTCGGAACCGCGCTGACGATCACTGTTACTCGAAAACTCCGCCGCAGCGGCGCGCGGGTTGCATCTCCGCGCCGAACGATCAGCGAGGGTAGCGCATCGGGCACTGGCGCAACAACAAAATCTCCGAGAAGGTCGTGACTCAGTTTGAAATCTGGGCAGCAACAGATTTCCGCGATCAGTCTGACCAAATTGGCGGAAGAACGGGTCGGCAGTGGAACCGCCGGGTGGGGGCCGGCAGCATGCCGGAATGCCCTTTCGCAAACCGGTCCCCCTCGGCCGCTCCTAGTGCTCAGATTCATTCAGACGGTGCACAATGACAACCCATTCGTCATGCCCGGACTTGATCCGGGCATCCACGGGAGCGGAAAGGCGTGTGCCGCAGTTCGTGGATGGCCGGGACGAGCCCGGCCATGACGACTTGCTGAATCGTCCGTCTGATTCTGAACACTAGCTGTTTTCGCTGTTTTTTGCAGCGAAATATCAGCCAAACTAATAATCGGCAAATTGGAAATACGAGGATACTACCTCCGTGATCCCTATGCTCCGAATCCTCGCAAACGCCGAGCCGCTCCTTCCAAAACCAACGTTGCTACCTGTTCCACCTGTTTTATCAGGTCCAGATCAGGCTCGGCTCTTCGTTTCCCACGCTTCGCGGCGACGGGAAGTCGAAGAAACGTGGGCGGAACGCGACGACACCGCTAACACCGCGATAACTGGCCATGCTCACGACGATAACTCCCGACGCATTGGCAACCGCCGACCCTAGCAGGTTATTGCTATATTGTCAATAGACTGCGATGTGAGTAGGGCAACACAAACGAGAGAAGGCCTGGAGTTTGTCTGCGCACAGATCAGCGCGCCCGCGTGTTCGACTTAATCGCGCCTCACACGGGCGTGAGCGCTCGCTTGGAGTCGCTCGCCTTCCCGTATCAGCATGAGCTCCCGCCTAAGAACCTGACCCAAAAGCCTACTCGCCTGCTCATCAACGTCGACGGCCACCGTCCGCTTTCGACCCCACAACGGCCGCTCAGCCTTCGCGGCGGGAACCGCTCTTCATGCCCCTAAGGGGCCATTGGTGAGCGGCCAGGCTGCCGAGCGCTGGCGGGCGCGTCACTCTTGGCGAGGCCGACGATCAAGACGTGCTCAGCGCCAAAGCGGTCATTTACTGCCTGAAGCCACGACATGAGACACCGCGTTGCGCCAACGAGCGACTAATTGTCCTCAGCTGCGAAGAAATCGCGGGTGCGGGTCGCTTACCGCCAGTCGTCGAGAACATAGACCGCCGGCCGACTGTAGCCTGGCTCGTTGGGCCGGTGCATCGTCACCCCCGGGATTTGAGTGCGAAAACCGCGCGTCACCATGTAACGGTATGCCTCCGCGCGCGCTAAATTGACTCCCGCTAGTACGTTTGGCATCCCCACTGCCACCGCAAGCGCGCCGCAGGCGTCCAGGAGCGCGGCGAAGCGCTCTTCCGCCCCCGGCCCAGGCCGGGCGGCGCCGAACTTGACAAAGCAGCAGCCATCGCCGGCCTCGCTCGCCGGCCCCCAATGGCAGATCGCGAAGCCGGCGAGGCGGTTTCCCGGATCCGACAGCAATATCGTGTCGCCGAGGTCGCGCGCCGCGACGGTGCGGATCTCCGGGCCCAGATCCAAACCGTCATAGATTTCCTCGGTCAACCCGCGGCAGGATTTGACCGCCGCCTCCCGTTCGCTCTCCGGCAGCGCCGAATAGCGCGACCAGGGCACGGCATTTCCAACCGACCGTGCCGGCGCCGCCATGATCGCGGTCAGGAACCGAGCGTGGAAGCCAAATTTCCCATACAATGCCAAGTGCAGGGGACTGTGCGGGAAGGTGAACAACCCGGCATGCCGCGTGCCCCAGGTATCGAGCTGCGAGCTTACGGCCTCAACCAGGCTCTTCCCGATCCCGCGCGCCTGGTGGTCGGGGCGGATCGTGATCGGCCCGAAAAACCCGACGCTGCCCCAGCTGGTGACGAAATTGGAGCCGACCAATTCGCCGTCAACCTCGGCGGCGAAACTGGCCACGTGTTCCGCCGCGAAACGGCCATAAACATAGTCGCGGTCGGCCCAGAAATTCTCCGGGTCGGGTGCGCCGAGAAACGTTCCGAAGGCGACGCTGAGAAGGCGTCGGGCCGTCGGCAGATCGCCCTGGGTTAGCGGTCGAATTATCGCGCTCATGCTTTCCTCCCACATTTCTCGACTGACCGGACGCACCGGTCTCTTCCGGATGTGCCGACGATTTTGAAGGCACGGGCGAGCGCAGTTATATCGCATAGTTCGCGCGTGACGAGAGTTGCGCGGTTGAGGCCAGATCTCTTCGAACCCGGAGGGTTGATCGCGCCACGGGAAGGTCTGTTATCGGGAAGGGTTTCGGACGCCGGCCCTTTTACCCCGGGTCGAGCGCTCGCGCCGGGCCGGCATCCGAAACCCTTCCCGATTCCGGCCATTCCCATGACGATGATCGGGCGTCTTAAGTCGACCCCAAGCAGTCACTCGTTGCTGGTGATCACGACGGTAAGGAATGCCCGATCGCGCACGGTCAGTTGGGAAGTTATTTGGGCTGACCAGTAGCGGAAAGGGCAACGATCAGCCATTTGCCGCCGCGTTTTTCCAAAACAACCGTCTCGGAGACAAGCTGGTTTATTGGCTCACCCGTTTTGAATTTACCTACCGTGTCCACGATAATCATCTGCCACGCCACATTGTCTTGAACGTGGATATGAGGCTCCGCCTGAGCAAGGTGTAGTTCGGCGACGCGATCGAAGTTTGCTTGCCAATCCTTCTCGACCGCAACCGGGCCGATAGCAACGCTTTTGTCCGGGGGCGTCTTCGACATCACGTAGTTATCATGCGCAAATAGCGTCATGATTTTTGGCACGTCGAGTTTGGCGATCGCAGTATGCAATGCGGTCAGAACCGACTGCACCTGTTGCATATCGGATTCTTGCGCATAGCTCGCGCTGCCGCTGACTAGCAGAAAAGCAGCAGCCACCACTACTGAGCGGGTCTTTGCCATCGTGAATCCTCCTTCAGAGTTGGGGCTGAGGTATGGCCTTGGCATCCCTTGATCAGCCATTGGCCATCGACCCGGATCACGTCGGCCTGCACGCCGACGTGTGAGTGCGGGACGAATTGGTTTGTCGCCCTGTTCAACTGGATGCATTCAAAATGGAGATGCCCGTCGTTGCCCTCGATGCCAGCAATGCGAGCATGCGCTTTGTCATCTTCTCCTCCCCTGTGTTCGTCCCAAGCGCGGGAAAAATTGCGCCGCCCTCGGGTCAGTCAACCGCAATATAAGGTTAATCCCGCGACGTCCCCAACTTTGCCGGAACGGTCGTTTAGCTTCTACAGAAATCTGGTGCGAAGGTCGGCAGTCCACCCTGGTCGGCTGATCTCCGGTGCCGAGGTGAGGGTCGCCTCCGGGTGGAAAGCGGACATAGAGGGTCTGCTAAATTCGAAGGTCCGCGGTTGCGGGAGCGATATCCGTCATTTTCGCTTCAAATCCACCCGGCGAATTGAAAAATATAAACCCGCATTCGGATAAAGTGACGATTTTGAACGCGTTTGCGGACAACTCTGGGCTAAAATTCAGGAGCTTGCGGGGGATCGAATGGGGCAGCAATGGGGGACCCGACGGGTGAAGCGGACAAGAGCGGTCTGAGGCTCGATTTCGACCGCCGTCACCCGAGGCGGGGAAAGTATGTCCAGATGCAGGCAAACGGGGTCCGTTCGGCGCCTCAGCGCCATCAACCGCCGGCTTCGATGGCCTCTTGCTCGCGGCGAACGCGATTTGCCGTTGCCCAAGCCGCTCAAAAGTGTGATCCTGCCCCTGAAGCCGCCGGGGATCTGCGAATCTCGGCCTACTTCGTGCGCAACTAGGTGAAAACGGGTTTGGGAGGGCGCCATGAGGGGCAAGCAGGGCAAGTTTGCGTTCGGCTTCGGCCTGCTATTTTCTGTTGCAATCGGACTGTCAAGCCAAGCTTGGGCGCAATATAACGGACCTTCAACTTTCGGGAGACATCCGGGACCTTATCTCCCTGATGGGCCGTACGTTCCGACAATTACGCCGACCTTGGGTAACGAGGGGGCTGCGGGCCTGCCGCCGGACATCCCGCCTCCGCCGAAGGGCTTTGACCAGCAGTCGATCTGGAACATGCAGGTTGTCGGGTTCAGCGACAACCAGGGCCGCGCCAGTTCCGACGACGGCTGGATCGAGGACCAAAACGGCCGCTACATCGCCTACATCGCCAACAGCCCCGGCTCGGCTTACAACCCGCTGACCGGTCAAACCGAGAGCAACGGCACCTCGCTCATCGACGTGACGAACCCGGCAAACCCGGTTTATCTCGATCACATCCCGTCGATCTTCCCCGTCACCAATACCGCCGGCAGCGGCGCGACCCATGTCGCCGTATGCGGCGGTAACACGCTGGCGGGCGATCTATACCCGAACCACTGGTTCATGGTCCGGCACAGCGGATCGTTGAATCAGGAGATCTGGGACGTCACCAATCCGCGGGCGCCGTTTCTCATCAGCATCCTGCTCGGCGGCCCGTCCATGCAAACAACCGCCCAGGGCCAGAGTGTGACGAACGTGGGCGCCAGTCTGACGAGCAATCAATTTCTGACGGCCAACCACCACATCTGGTGGGAGTGCGATACCGGCATCGCCTACATGATCGCGCAGTCGGACAGTGACGGTTTCCCGGTTTGGAACGAAAGCGGGTCGAAGCAGCACATTTACATCTTCGATCTACATGATCCGCACAATCCGGTCTTCATCCGCGAGTGGGGGCTGGTCGGGCAGCAGCCGGGAGCGGCGACTTCGGCCGGCTATGTAAGCTGTTACAATGGCCCCGGGCCCAACTGCTATGAGGGCTTCACCAATCCCCCCGCCGGCGTCCATCAGGCGTACTCGGCGGGCCTATACAATGTAAACACTAGCGTACAATATCCCACCACCGGCGTGCCTGTACTACATGAGGTGTATTTCCCTTATGGGGTCGGCCAGGACGGCGTGGTCCAGATTACAGACCGAGACAAGCTGCTCGACGGCTGCACCGTCTCCACCAACTCGGATTGCGCGAACTTTCCGACCCAGGGCGACCTGCTTTATCCGCAGATCAGCTACGTGACGATGAAACCGTCGCAGGGTGGGCATACCTCGATCCCGATCTTCGGGGTCCCGATCCCGCAAACACAGACGAACTGGGTAGCGAGTTCGGTCGCCGGCACTCCGCAAACATGGGATCTGCTGGCGATCACGTCGGAGCAGACCGCCAACGACTGCGCACCGCAGGATTGGAAGAACCCGACGCTGCTCGACATCACCCCAACGCCGAACGCCAACGGCGTACTCACCCAGGCGGTCTGGCCGTTCGCCACCTTGGCGCTCGGGCAGTTCCCGGGCAATTTCTGCGAAAAGGGGGCGCGCTTCGGGATCCATGAGCTGAATTGGGAAATCTATGCTCCCTATTACGGCAAGATCATCGTCGCGGCATACTTCAACGCCGGGATACAGGTGTGGGACATTCGCGACCCGACCAGCCCCAGACGAATCGCCTACTTCATCCAGGCCCCGAACGGCAACACTCTGCCGAATTGCGCGAGCGCTGGCGGGATCCTACCGACGACCTACTGCCCGAATGCGACCTTTTCCGACCTCGGGGAAGTGGACGACCGCGGCTACATCTACAACATGGATCGCGCCGGCTCGGGGGTGACGGTCCTCCAGTTGAAGGGCAACGCCGCGCAGGTCATAACCGGACAAGGCGCCGAAGGGGGCACGAACGACTGATCGTCCCGCGCGGGCTGACGGGGCCGCGCCCGAAGCTTGTCCTTGCGGCAGCTTCGGCGGGGTCCCATCAGCCGCTCATTTCACGGACAGATCGGCAATCGCGCCGATAGAGCCTGCCGACTTCTTAATCTTTTCGGAGCGATGAGGGTGCGGAATTTTGCATTGCTTCTGATCGGCGCGGCGGCGCTCAGCGTGCCGGTGGTTGCGGCGAAGGGCGCGGAACAGGCAACCGGCGAACCGCTGATCTTGCAAGGGAAATGCGCGTCCGCCGGCGAATCCGCGGCGTGCACCTCGTGCGCGGTTGCGCTGGCGCAGGAAATTAAGCAGCCCGCGGGGGACCGGGCCCTGATAGGGTCCTGTCCGAAAATGGCGGCCGGCCGCTACACGCTCAGCATTACGGTTCCGGTCCAACTCCTCCCGGCGCAGCCGGCGACGAAGACTTTTGCTCAGCTCGAGGCATCGCTCGGCGCGACCTCCCGCGACCGGAGCGGCCGCGCCGGAGGCACTTTGGCCGAGACGCCGGCGGTTACGTGGAGCTGGTTTGGTCCCGCCGGGTATGTGCTTATCTACCAGACGACGCCGGTCACGATCGATCGCGACGCCGGCGTCGACGTCGCCGTCAAGCTTCGAGACCTCCGGTACTTCATCCCGCACCGAACCCAGGGGCCGGCCCACGATGACGGCGAGCTGGTCCTGGCAAAGGCCGAGCTGATGAGCCTGGAGCGCCTCCCCCCGCCGACCTCGACCGAGCTCGGGGTGCCGCAAGAGTTCAGCGCAGAAGCGCTTGCCGCGGTGGTCCCCGGCCGCACCACCGAGAAGCAGGTCGAGGCGCTGTTCGGGCAGCCCTGGCGCACCGACGCAGGCGACGAGGACGAGGCGATACCCGAGAGCTGGGATTATCGCGGGAAAGACGCGGACGGCATATACCTCGTCCACATCGAATTTGACGCTCGGGGCACGACCAGCCTCATCGTCAAGGTCCCCGATAAGACCCACACTACGACCCCGACCGTGGCAAAAGCGCCGGCAGGCTCCGGCAAGCCCTGAGGTTCCGGCTCAGCGCCGCACGAAGCAAATCGCCACCCACACCTCGACCTGCGGCTGCGGCATGCTCGCCGGGAAGGCCGGCAGGCTGGCGCCGCGCATCATGTCTTCGACCGCGGCGTCGAGGTCGGGGTGCCCGGTGCTGCGCACGACCCTGTAGTCGAGCACGCGGCCGGAGCGGTCGACTACCACGTCGAGGTCGCGGCTCACTTCTACAGCGTCCCGCATCGCTTTGCGCGCCGCGAGGTCGAGGTGCGCCTGACGCCGCACACCCGTCGAGATCTTCTGCAAGGGCGAACGGATCGTCGTGCATCGGTGCGGCAGCGGCAATCACGAGCATACCACCCCTGCCGAGCACATGCCGTCGAGCCATCGACGCTATGCCGAATAAAACCTGAGGGGACCGATCCTTGATTCTCAAAGGTGTGAGGCGCTCCTCCTGGGATTGCCACGTAAGTTCCCTTCGTCACGTGCGACCTACTCACCGCTGACGCGCAGGCTCAAGGTTCCAGCAATGACGTAGAACACGTGGTCCTCCGGGTGCGCATGCACCTCCGGTCCCCGACTGCGCGGCTCAAGCCACCATTCCGATACCGAGTAGCGACCGCCCGTTTCGTCGGAGTCAGCCTTGAAGATCGCACGCATCCGGCCCATCGCGTAAACGCGACCCTGCTCAGGCGGAACGACTATCGGCTTACGGACCGCTCCAGCTTCTTCCATGAGGATGCTCCCGGTCGAACGTCATGATCTCTTCTTCTCGGGGTGTCCGCAATGGGCCGACTTGAGCCGGCCGGTCGTCGTCAGGCGAACGGCTGGAATCGCCGCTACCTAGTCGTTGCCGCGCGTTCCGGCGAAGCTCTCCTCACCGGCCCTTTGCGGACCCACTCCTCGCACATTGCAAACCGGTACTTTGCTGAGTTCGCGGCCTACGCCGGGGCGAGCCGCCTGACCATGGGTTTCGCTCAGCTCAACCCATCCTACAGGGAGACTACAGAACGAATTCAGGACGCCGCCCGGCCGGCGCGCATCGCCTCCTTGATCAACGCGGCGAGCGGCAGGTGCAGATGCGAATTCGCCGCCAGGACGTCGCCGCTGGACATCATATCGTGACCGCCGGCCATGTCGCTGACGTATCCGCCCGCCTCGCGGACGAGGAGGAGCCCGGCGGCGATGTCCCACGGCGACAGTGCGAACTCCCAAAACCCTTCGTAGCGGCCAGCCGCGACATAGGCGAGGTCGAGCGCCGCCGAACCCATGCGCCGGACGCCGCTCGTCGCGCCCATGACCGCCGCGAGCGTGGCCATGTAAGCCTGCTGGTCGGTGCGGTCGCCAAACGGCATGCCGGTTCCGATGACCGCCTCGCCGAGTTGGCGGCGGGCGGAAACCCTCAGCCGGCGATCGTTGACATAGGCGCCCGCCCCTTTCTCCGCCCAGTACATCTCGTCGCGAATGGGTTCATAGATCACGCCGGCAACGATTTCACCGTCGCGTTCCAGCCCGATCGAGATCGCGAAATGCGGGATGCCGTGCAGAAAATTCGTCGTGCCGTCCAGCGGATCGACAATCCAGCGGTGCCGCGGGTCCGATCCTGCTTCCGCTCCGCTCTCCTCGAACAGCATCGCATAGCCGGGGCGCGCCCTCTTCAGCTCGGCCTTGAGCGTGCGCTCGGCCTTAAGATCGGCGGTCGAGACGAATTCGCCGGCGCCTTTGACCGAGACCTGGAGGTGCTCGACCTCGCCAAAATCGCGGATGAGGCCGCGCGCCGCCTTCAGCGCGGCGTTTCCCATGACGTTGAGGATCGGTGACCGCACGGCCATCTCGACGATTTCCGACGGAGCTAGCCGCCGAGCACCGTCCCCTCGGCGATGCCGGCTTCGCTCGCTGCGATCTTGGCTCCGTCGTCGAGACGCACCCGCGACACCTCCACGAAGCCGCCCTCCGCGAGGATCCGCATGCCCGCCTCGCCGACCGAGACGACCTCGCCGATCTTGCGTCCGCGCACCGCGCCAAAGGTCGGCGCCGTGATCTTGCGCGCGTCGAACAGGTAGAGCTTGCGTTCCCCCGCCATGGTCCAAGCGCCGGGCGCCGGGTTGCAGCCGCGGACCAGGTCGTAGACGAACTCGACATGGGTGGCCCAGTTGATGCGGGACTCGGCCTCGCGCACCCAGCCCTCGTAGGTCGCGCGGCCTTCGTCCTGCGTCGTTTCGGTTGCGCGACCCGACACGACCAGATCGGCGGCCTGCACCAGCGCTTCCACCCCTAGTGGGAAGATCTTGTCGAAATAGAGCGAGCCGGCAGTCTCGTCGGGTCCGATCGGCACCCGTTTTTGCAGGATCACCGGACCTTCGTCGAGACCGGGGGTCGGGCGGAAGATCGATAATCCGGTCTCGCTGCGTCCACGGATGATCGCCCACGGGATCGACGAGGGCCCGCGATGCAATGGCAACAGCGAGGGGTGGAACTGGATCATTCCGTGTTTCGGGATGGCGCAGAATTCCGGCGGGGCGAAAAGCAGGACATAGGCCATTACGCCGAGATCGGCGTTAAGCTCGGCGAGCGCCTGCTTCGCTTCATCGCTCGAGTATTTGGCATGGCGGTGGACGGTCAGCCCGCGTTCTTGCGCCGCCACGACGAGCGGGTCAGGCCTGGCACCCGGCCGCTCCGGCGCCGCAAACACGCCGGCTATCTGGTCCCCGCGTGCGATAAAGGCCTCCAGCACGGCTTTGCCGAAGGCCTGTTGGCCGACGATCACGATGCGCATTTCGTTCCCTCCGAATGTCCCGCTCGGCGGCAGAGTTTCACGCTGAAGCGTCCGAGGGCAAGCTTATCACGCCCGGTTCGTCCGGGGTACCGGCCTCGCGGGCCCGCGGCAGCAGCAGGGTCACCGCTGTGCCGCGGCCGACCTCGCTGCGGATCGACGCAGAGCCGCCGGATTGGCGAGCAAACCCGTACACCAAGCTGAGGCCGAGACCGGTGCCTTTGCCCGGTCCCTTGCTCGTAAAGAACGGCTCGAAGGCCCGCGCCAATATTTCCGGAGGCATGCCGGCGCCGGTATCGGAGATCTCCAAGCCAACAAAATTCCCGGCCTCGCCGGATACGCCGTCGGGCGAGGTCGTTTTGAACGTCCGTACCCGCAGCACTCCGCCCTCGGGCATCGCATCGCGAGAATTGATCGCGAGATTGATCACGGCAAGCTCAAGTTGCGTGGCATCGGCGTCGACCGGCCAGAGATCGGGCGAAAAATCGGTTTCAACCCTGACTTTGCTGCCGACAGTGCGAGACATCAGTTCCGCCATTCGATGCAATACGTCGTTGAGGTCCAGGCGCGCAACCGTAAGCGGCTGCCGCCGCGCAAATGCGAGAAGTTGGCTCGTCAGCCTTTCGCCGCGCTCAACGGTGGCGAGCGCCATCTCGACCCTGGCCTGCAGTGTCTGCTCACTTTGACGGCCGCTCAGAATTTCAAGGCAGCCTTGCAGCACGGTGAGCAGGTTGTTGAAATCATGGGCCACCCCGCCGGTCAGCTGCCCCAGCGCCTCCATTTTTTGCGCCTGGTGGAGGTCGGTCTCGGCCCGCATCCGCCGATGCATCTCGCGGTTCAACCGCCGCGCGGTGGCGCGCCACCGCCAAGTGGCCACCCTTTGCTGCTGCAATTGGCGCACGGCGAACAAGGTCATGCAGAGCAGCCCGAGCGAAGCCGGGACGGCAAACAACAGATAATCGACAAGATTGGCGCGCCACTGCGCTAGGATTCCCTGCCTCGGGATGCCGAAGACGACATAGAGGGCGTATTCGCCGATCCGCTGATATCCGAAAAGGCGCCCGATTCCGTCGATCCCGCCCCTACCCCAAAACAAGCTGCGATCAGGTTGGGCAGCGATGGCTTGCATGAGGGGCGTTTCGGAAGAGAAGACCCGCGGGCCGGGCAACGGCGGATACCGCACGAGGACCGAGCCGTCGTCGCGCAACAAGAGCGCCGAGAAATTTTCATCGCGAGAGATGGTGCTGAAAAAATCAGCGAAGTAACTGGGGTTGGCGGAAATGATGATGACCCCGTCGAAACTTTCGTCCGGCGTCGATCGGCGGCGGCTGATGTCGAAATCGGAAAGACGGGTCAGTTGATCCATATGTTGGCGACCGACAAAAATGCCGGCATTGCGGTCCCGTTGCGCGACAAAGGCGTCGCGATTAGAGGCGTCGGCGGCGGTGGCTGGGAACTGGCTTCCGCTCGCTCGGATCTGCCCTTCGCCGTCAACCAACAGCACCGCGCCGATCTGCGGTAAGGTTTCGAGGTTCGACAGAAACCGATGGAGTTCGCCGTCATGCTCGACACGGTCCCAGTCGAGCCCGCGGATACGGTCATCGATCCACGCAAGTATCAGCGCATAGGTCTCGATCGCACTAAGCGCATGTTCGTGCAGCTGGCCGGTCTCGACGGTGACCCGTTGTTTGGCCTCGAGCTGGACTAGGCGGAAGTTCTGCCACGCGGCAATCGTCAGGAGCAGCAACGGTACCGCGGCGGCCGCGACGAGCAGGAGGCGCGACGTCCACACCAGCCCGCGCTGCGGTCGTTCCGCGACCGAATCCGGCTCGGGGACGGCAGCAAGGCCCGAGTCCTGCCCGCCAAAGCCGAGATCGGGGCTAAACCTGACGCCTGCCCAACGGATTAACCCGCCGACGCGCCTGGTAGCTGTGCTCATCGCCTGCGTCAGGCTGAGCGCGAGCCGGTTGGCAACCGGTTCCCTGCCCTTCATGCGTCGAGTTTACGCCGGCACTGCGGCGAGGTCGAAGGCTGCGGCCATCAGGGCCCGGGTGTAGGGGTGCTCAGGGGCGGTCATGACGCGCTCGGTCGCGCCGGCCTCGACGATTTTGCCGTCCTTCATGACGAGGATCTCGTGCGCCAGAGCCCGCACGACCCGCAAATCGTGGCTGATGAAGAGATAGGCCAGGCCGTGGCGCGTCTGCAATTCGCGCAAGAGTTCGACGATCTGCGCCTGCACCGACATGTCGAGGGCCGAGGTCGGCTCGTCGAGCACGACAAAGCGCGGCTTCAGGACCAAGGCCCGGGCGATCGCGATGCGCTGGCGCTGGCCGCCGGAGAATTCGTGCGGGTAGCGCTCGGCCGCTTCGGGATCGAGCCCGACCTCGGCGAGGGCGGCCTCGATGAGCCGCCGCCGCTCTTGCGGGCTCGCCGCCAGACGATGCACCTTCAACCCCTCCTCGACGATCTGCGCGACCGAGAGGCGCGGCGACAGGCTGGAGAACGGATCCTGAAAGACCACCTGCATCTCGCGGCGCAGGGGCCGCAACTGGCGCTGCCCGAGCACCGCGATATCCCGCTCCGCAAAGCGGATGTCGCCCTTGCGCCTCGGTCAGCCGCAGCAAGGCGAGACCGAGCGTCGTCTTGCCCGAGCCGCTTTCGCCGACGACGCCGAGGGTGGTCCCCCGCCGTACCGCGAGCGAGACGCCGTCAACCGCCTTCACATAGCCGCCCACCCGGCGCAGCACTCCGCGCCGGATCGGAAACCAGACCCTGACGTTCTGGCACTCGATCAGCTCGGGCGCTGTAGGATCAGCCGGCGCTGCTCGGCCCTTCGGCTCGGCGGCGAGCAGCCGGAGTGTGTAGGGGTGGCGCGGATGGGCGAAGATCCCGGCGGTCGGGCCGGCTTCGACGATCTCACCGGCCGTCATGATGCAGACCTGATCCGCCATCTTTCGGACGATCGTCAGGTCATGGGTGATCAGCAACAGCGCCATCCCGAAGCGGTCGCGCAGATCTTTGAGGAGTTGCAGGATGTGCGCCTGGATCGTCACGTCGAGCGCCGTCGTCGGCTCGTCGGCGATCAGAATGTCGGGCTCGTTGGCAATCGCCATCGCGATCATGACCCGCTGCCGCTGGCCGCCCGACAGCTGGTGCGGAAAGGCGCCGAGCCGGTTCTCGGCATCGGGCAGGCCGACCAGCCGCAACAGCTCGAGCGTTCGCTCGCGCGCCGCCGCGACGGTCATGTGCTTATGGATCAGCAATGTCTCGGCGATCTGCCGCTCGAGCGTGTGGAGCGGGTTTAGCGAGGTCATCGGCTCTTGAAAGACCATCGCGATCCGGTTTCCGCGTACTCGGCGCAACAACTCGGGCATCGCGCCGACCAGCTCCTCGCCCGCGAAGCGGATGCTGCTTTTAGGCCCGTGTGCCGCAACCGGATAAGGCAGAAGCTGAAGGACGGACAGAGCCGTCACGCTCTTGCCCGAGCCGCTTTCGCCGACCAATGCCAGGGTCTCGCCGCGATCGAGGGTAAAGGAGATGCCCTTGAGCGCCTCGACCGGGTTCGCCCCGCCGCGGCCGGCGAAGGTGACGCTGAGATTGCGGATTTCGAGAAGCGGCGCGACACCGCTTCCGTCGCTCAAAGCACGACCTTGCGCGGGTCGAAGGCGTCGCGCACCGCCTCACCGACAAAGATCAACAGGCTCAGCATCGATGCGAGCACGAAAAAGGCCGTCAGGCCGAGCCAGGGCGCCTGCAAATTGGACTTGCCCTGCGCCAGCAGCTCGCCGAGCGATGGCGAGCCCGGCGGCAGGCCGAAGCCGAGAAAGTCGAGTGAAGTGAGGGTCGTTATCGACCCGTTGAGGATGAAGGGCAGAAAGGTGATCGTCGCGACCGTGGCGTTGGGCAGAACGTGGCGTAGAATGATGGTCAAGTCTGACACGCCCAGCGCGCGCGCCGCGCGCACATAGTCGAAGTTGCGCGCCCGGAGAAACTCGGCACGCACGACATCGACAAGGCCCATCCACGAGAACAGCAGCATCAAGCCCAATAGCCACCAGAAATTCGGCTCAATAAAGCTCGCCATAATGATCAGCAGGTAAAGGACCGGCAGCCCCGACCAGATTTCGATAAAACGCTGGAAGCCGAGATCGACGAGGCCGCCGAAATATCCCTGGACCGCTCCCGCCGCGACACCGATTACCGAAGATAGGGCCGTCAAGGTCAGGCCGAAGAGCACCGAGATGCGGAAGCCATAGATCAGGCGGGCCAGCACATCACGGCCCTGGTCGTCAGTGCCCAGCCAATTGACGCTCGAGGGCGGCGACGGCGCGGGGCTCGGAAGGTTATAGTTTATCGTATCGTAGCTGAACGGGATCAGCGGCCAAACCATCCAGCCCTTCTCCGAGATCAGCTTGTCTACCGCAGGGTCGCGGTAGTCGGCCGGCGTCGGAAACTCGCCGCCGAACGTCGTCTCCGGGAAATCGACAAACACCGGGAAATACCAGCCGCCCTCATAGCGGACGACAATCGGCCGGTCGTTGGCGATGAACTCGGCGAACAGAGTGACGACGAACAGCGCGAGGAAAATCCACAGCGACCAGAACCCGCGCCGGTTGCGGCGGAACGCATCGAGCCGCCGCCGGGTGAGGGGAGTGATGCGGAGGCCGAGAAAGCGGTCGCCGACGGGAGGCGCGAAGCGAGCCGGTTCCGAATGAGCCGCCATTCTCACAACTATCGTGCCCTCTCCGCCCGCTTGCGGGGGGAGATGGAGGGGACCCAGCGCGTCAGCGATGGGGAGGGTGAGGTGGGCAACGCCACGGAGCCGGAAGGTACCCCCACCTCACCCCGACCCTCTCCGCCCCCAGGGGCGGAGAGGGAGAAGAGGTGGGATTAGATATCGGTGACTTTCTGACCACTCCGCGCGTTATGCGGTCGTGCGGCGAAGCGGCTCGACGTTGGAGCGAGTGCCGCGCCGGCCGCCGAGATGTTGCTTGACCAGGATCTCGGCGATCTGGACGGCATTGAGCGCCGCCCCCTTGCGCAGGTTGTCGGCGACGACCCACAGGTTGAGCCCATGCGGCACAGTCGGGTCGCGGCGGATGCGGCTGATATAGACCGCGTCCTCGCCCGCCGCCTCGGCCGGAGTCACATAGCCTTCGTCGGCGCGGTGGTCGACGACGGTTATGCCGGGGGCTTGCCGCAGCGCGTCGCGCGCCTTCTCCTCGCTCAGCGGCCCCTCAAATTCGACATTGATCGCTTCGCCATGCCCGATGAACACCGGGACGCGCACGCAGGTGGCTGTGACCGCGATATCGGGATCGAGGATCTTGCGGGTCTCGACCGCCATCTTCCACTCTTCCTTGGTCGCGCCGTCATCCATGAAGATGTCGCAATGCGGGATAACATTGAACGCGATCTGCTTGGTGAAGTGCTCGGGTTTCAGGGGGTCATTGACATAAATCGCGCGGGTCTGGTTGAACAATTCGTCCATCGAGGCGCGGCCCGCCCCGGAGACCGATTGGTAGGTCGCGACGACGATCCGCTTGATCCGGGCGAGATCGTGCAACGGCTTCAATGCGACGACCATCTGGATCGTCGAGCAGTTCGGGTTGGCGATGATGCCGCGCTTGGAGTGTTGCGCTATGGCCTGCGGATTGACCTCCGGCACGACCAGCGGCACGTCCGGCTCCATCCGGAACCGCGAGGTGTTGTCGATCACCACGGCGCCCGCCTTTGCCGCACGCGGCGCGAAGACGTCGGACACCTTGGCGCCTGGCGAAGACAGCACGATGTCGATGCCGCGGAAATTGTATGTGTCGAGGCCCTGGACCTTGAGGACGTCATCCTCGCCGAACGAAACCTCGCGGCCGATCGAGCGCGATGAGGCCAAAGCCACCACGTCATCGGCAGGAAACTCACGCTCGGCGAGCGTGGTCAGAATTTCGCGCCCGACATTGCCGGTCGCGCCGACCACGGCTACCCTGAAACCCATATCGAAACCCCGCGGGCAAATATGGCAGATATAAAGATTATGGCCGGTGACTTACGACGCCGAGCGGCGCTTTACAAGGATTGCATGTTATGACCTATCCGGAGTTCTGGCGGCGCTATCTCGCGGCGCATGCCGATCCGCGCACTCGCGGATTGCACTATCTCGGCACCTCGCTGGCAGTGACCGCGATCGCCACCGCCGCGGTCGAGCGCGATTGGCGCTGGCTGACAGCCGCTCCGGTCGCCGGCTACGCTCTGGCGTGGCTCGGCCATGTCAAATTCGAGCATAATCGGCCGGAGACGTTCGGGCACCCGGTATGGTCGCTGGTCAGCGATTTTCGTATGTTCGGGATGTTTCTTACCGGGCGGCTCGGCGAAGAATTGCGTGTTGTTGGCGCGGGAGACGGACGTGATGGTGCGGTTGATCGAGTACGATGAAGCGACGGCCGAAGTCCGCGCGGTCTATGACGACATCATGAAGACGCGCGGCACCGACTGGATCAACAACTTCTGGAGGGCGCTGGCGAACGACCCGCCGACCTTGCGGCGCACCTGGGAGAGCATTAAGGAGGTGATGGCGCCGGGCACTCTCGATCTATTGACCAAGGAACTGATCTATCTGGCGGTCAGCGCCAACAACGGCTGCGCTTATTGCATCGCCTCACACGGAGCGGCCGCAAAGAAGCAGGGCATGACACCGGAGATGCTCGGCGAGTTGATGGCGGTCGTCGGCATGGCGAACGAAACCAACAGTTTAGCCAACGGCTATCGCGTTCCAGTGGACGAGAGGTTCGAAAAACTGTTTTGATACAGCGTCTACACGCCGAATTATTCGCAAGGCCGCTCGGCATCGGCTGATCGGCAACTTTGGAGGGCCCTGATGGCGCAACAACTCTACGATCGCACAGCCGAGGATCTCGGCAACCTTGTCGGTCTCGAACACGTCAATCTGAGGATCAACAATCAAGGGCTGGCGCACGAGTTTTATCTGTCCGGTCTCGGCCTGACCCGCGATCCTTTCATGTTCCCGGGCACCAACAACATGTGGGTCAATGTCGGCAAGAGCCAGTTCCATCTGCCGACCGGCGACCCGAACGTGCTGCGCGGCCATGTCGGCCTCGTCGTCCCGTCGCTTGAGGAGCTGTGCGAGCGCCTCGGCGAGGCCAAGAAAAAGCTCGCCGAGACCAAATTCGACTGCAAGCAGCACAATCAATACGTCGAGGCGACCTGCCCGTGGGGCAACAAGTTCCGCCTCTACGAGCCGGATGAGGAGCGGTTCGGCGCGCTCAACCTCGGTATGGGCTATGTCGAGTTCACCGTACCGGAAGGAACCGCCGACGGCATCGCGCGCTTCTATCGCGAGATCTTCTACACGCCGGCGTGCGTCAAGGAGAACGGCGAAGGCCGCGCCGCGCATGTCAGCGCCGGGCACAAGCAGGAGCTGATCTTCCGCGAGACCGACCAGAAAATACCGGAGTTCGACGGCCACCATCTGCAGGTCTACGCGCAGGAGTTCTCGGGTCCGCATGACGAGCTCGAGAAGCGCGGTCTAATCACCGAAGAGAGCGACCAGTACCAGTATCGCTGGCAGGACATCGTCTGCCTCGAAACCGGCAAGCACCTGTTTACGATCGAGCACGAGGTGCGCAGCGTTACCCACCCGCTCCACAACCGCCACATGGTTAACCGCAACCCGTCGCAGAACAACCGGCACTACCAGATGGGTGCGGATGAATGGGATTGGACCCTGCCGCGCTCGACCAAGAAGATCCAGCCGGCCCCAGCTCCCGAGCCCGCCACACCGCTGGCCAGGCGCCGCGCCGCGCGCATGGCCGCGATGTAAAGGCCCGCAGCCCCCTCTCCCCGCTCGCGGGGAGAGGACTGGGGGTGAAGGGCAGCTTTACCAGCCGATCGCGTAGGCGGCGCGGCGCGGGTCGGCGCCGGCTTCGAGAATGCCACGGCGGCGATCGGCGAGGATCGCGCATACCGCGCCGGCGGTCCAGATCCAGTCGGGCCAGCGCTGGATCTCATGTCCGCGCCGCGCCAACTCGGCGATGACCGGCTCCGGAATGCGGCCTTCGAGGGCGAGTCGGCCGGGGTAGTAATCGAACGCTGCAAAGGAGGACGGGAAGCTGTAGGTCGCAAAACGCGGCGCCTCTATCGCCGACTGCACGTCTTGCCCGTGCACGAACACGTTCAACAACACCTGCAGCATCGCCTGGGTCTGCACATCCCCGCCGGGCGTACCGAACGGCAGGAACACGTCTCGGCCCTTGATCGCCAGCGCCGGATTGGGGGTCAACCGCGGTCGCTTGCCGGGCGCAACGCCGGCAGGATGGCGCGGGTCGGGCCGCGATTGCGAGCCGCGGTTCGACGGGATGAGCCCGGTCCCGGGCACCACCGGCGAGCCGTAGGAGCCATCGCTCGGCGTCGCCGAGAACAGATTGCCCCAGCGGTCGGCGGCGCAGACATAAGAGGTGTCGGGCTCGGGGTTGGGGTCGCCGATGCTCGCGCGGAAACGGGCGCCGTTGCGACCCAACTCACCCGGAGGCGGCATTTCCGGCCATGCCCGGTCGGCCTGGATCAATTTCCGGCGCTCGGCGGCGTATTCCGACGAAATCAAGGTCGCCAGAGGCACTTCGACCTTGGCCGGGTCTCCGTAATACGCCTCTCGATCGGCGAAGGCGAGCTTCAGTGACTCCGTCAGCTGGTGGATGTAGTCCGGGGTGTTGTGGCCGAGAGCGGCGAGATCGGTTCCCTCGAGCAATGCGAGGGTTTGCAGCAGGACGGGTCCCTGGCACCAGGCGCCGCAAGTGAAGACTTCGAGGTCGCCAAAGCGGCGGCGCTCGGGGGGACCGACCGGCGAGCGGTATTCGGCGAGATCTTCGGCCGACAGGAGCCCGCCCTCCTGCTTCATGAAGGCGACGATCTTGCGAGCGATGTCGCCGCGATAAAAGGCGTCGCGGGCCGCTTCGAGACCCGCCTCGCGGCTGCGCCCATTGGAGCGGTGGGCGGCGGCGCGCTCCTCGTCGGCCATGTATTGCAACGATGCGGCAAGGTCGGTTTGCCGGAAGACTTCGCCAGGCTTCCGGTGGCCGCCCATTCGGCAGAAAGATGGCTGCCGTCGACGGCCAGGCGCGGTGATCCGCCTCGTGCCGCTTGAGGCTGGCGGCCATCAGCGGATACATCGGAAATCCGTCCCGCGCCAGCCGGATCGCCGCTGCCGCGACCTCGCCAAAGCTCATCGTGCCATAGCGCCGCAGCGCCGTGATCCAGGCGTCGGGGGCGGCCGGCACCACGGTTCGCAGCACGCCCTTCGGGATCTTGCCGCCGTGCTCGCGCATGAACAGCTGCGGGTCAAGCGCTTTCGGCCAGTGCCCGAGGCCGGCAATCGTTACGACCTCCTGCTTGTCCGCGAGATAGATCATAATCGGCGCGACCCCGGCCACGTCGACAAGGTCGCTCTGCAATACACCGAGCGCAATGCCGGCGGCGCATCCCGCATCGATCGCGTTACCCCCCGCCTGCAACATTTCAAAGCCCGCGGTCGCCGCGAGGTAATGGCCCGCCGAGATGGCGTGCTGGGTGACGGCGATTGTCGGCCGATGGGATATTGCTTGGGTCATGGGTCCCTTTCCGCGTCTTTGCGTCCTCTCTACAGTAGCGCTCGACTGACCGAGAGGAGAAGAGGGCCGGAATGAGCGAGTATGATCTGGTCATCCGAGGCGGCATCGTGGCGACCGCCGCTGATGCGACTTTGTGTGATATCGGCATCAAAGACGGCGCGGTGGCGGCTCTCGGCAAGAATATCGGTTCGGGCACACGGGAGATTGATGCGACCGGCCGATTGGTATTGCCGGGGGGCATCGACAGCCATTGCCATATCGAGCAGCGCTCCTCGGCGGGCGTCGTCTGCGCCGATGATTTCTACAGCGCGACCGTCGCGGCGGCGTTCGGCGGCACGACGACGGTGATCCCGTTCGCCGCGCAGCATCGTGGCCAATCATTACGCCGCGTCGTCGAGGAATACCACGAAGCCGCCGCCGCCCAAGGCGGTCATCGACTACGCCTTCCATCTGATCATCTCTGACCCCACCGAACAGGTCATGGGCCAGGAATTGCCGGCCTTGATCCGTGACGGGTACACGTCGTTCAAGGTCTACATGACCTATGACCTGCTCCAACTTGACGACGGGCAGATGCTCGACATCCTGGCCGTGGCGCGCCGCGAGGGCGCGCTCGTCATGGTCCATGCCGAGAACCACGACATGATCAAATGGCTGACCGCCCGCCTGTTGGGTCGCGGCCTCGGGACGCCGCGCTATCACGCCGTCAGCCATGCGCGGCTTGCCGAGGGCGAGGCGACAAACCGGGCGGTCGCACTGGCGCAATTGCTCGACGTGCCGATCCTCCTGGTTCACGTCTCAGCCGGCGAAGCGATCGAGGTGATCCGCAACGCCCAGACCAAAGGCCTGAAGATCTACGGCGAAACCTGCCCGCAATATCTGTTTCTGACCGCCGACGACATCGCCAAGCCCGGGATGGAAGGCGCCAAGTTCTGCTGCAGCCCGCCGCCGCGCGACCACGCGGCGCAGGAGGCGGTGTGGACCGGTTTGCGCAACGGCACTTTTCAGGTGTTTTCGTCCGATCATGCGCCCTACCGCTTCGATGCCTCGGGCAAGCTCCCCAAGGGCGACAAGACCACCTTCAAGGAAATCGCCAATGGCGTACCCGGGATCGAATTGCGGCTGCCATTGCTGTTTTCCGAAGGGGTCGGACAGGGGCGGCTCGACCTCAACGCCTTTGTCGCGTTGACCGCGACCAACCATGCAAAGCTTTACGGGCTCTATCCGAAGAAGGGCACAATCGCAGTCGGCAGCGACGCCGACATCGCGATCTGGGACCCCGAGCGCGAGACGACGATCACTGCCGGCATGCTGCACGACAACGTCGGCTACACCCCCTATGAAGGCCGCAGGCTGCACGGCTGGCCGGTTACCGTAATCAGCCGAGGCCGCATCGTCGTCGAGAGCGGCGAACTTGCTGCTGCGCGCGGCAGCGGTGCGTTTCTGCCTTGCGCGCTGTCCGACGCGGCACGGCCCCGCGGCGGCCTGGTGCCCGAACTCGCTTTTGTCGCGGAACAGGGCGAGGCGTTCGTCTAGATTGGGCCGTTCCAGCCATAGATCCGGCGGCCCCAATGGCGAGATGACAATGGAACCCAATGAAACCCTGGAGATGGCATATCCCAGAAAATATGTCGAAAACATCATTATCGGTTTGGAGGATCCGCTGAATGAGCACCTCGTGAAATTGGTTGGTTTCGATTTCTCGGTCGAACAGCGCAATCACTTCCGGCGGGAGGTTCGCACCTGGCTTGGCAAGATCCAAAGGCTACGGATGAAGCCGGACAGCCGAACGGGTTCGGTCAAATTCTATTTCGATCTGCTGTTCGATTATCCATTCGGCGGGGTCGAGGTCCAGAATATGCGGACGATGTTGGACGTGATCGGCGAGGAATACGGAGTTCGGCCCACAAAGTCACCGCAGGAGTTGGTCGAGTGGCTGCGCCGCTTTCATCAAGTGCTCGCTGATCGCTTCCACAATGGCCAAGCGGTGCTCGACTTGGTGCCGGAGTAAATGACTCGATGTGGTTGCGGAAGCTGCTGCCTACCGAGATGGACGAGGCGGCACGCATCCACCGGGCTGCTTTCGAGGACAGGCTGCCTTGGCTGCCCTGTCTCCATACGCCCGAGGAAGACCGTAATTACTACCGCGGCCGCATTTTTCGCCAATGCGAGGTGTGGGGGGCGGAAGAGGCAGCGGCGATCAAAGGCTTCATCGCATTCCACGGGGAATGGATCGACCAGTTTTACGTCCTGCCGGAGGCTCAGCGGCGCGGCTTCGGCTCGGCTTTGCTGGCGATCGCCAAAGCAGCGTCTCCGCGGCTTCGGCTATGGACGTTTCAGCGCAACCTGCCGGCCCGCCGTTTCTATGAGGCGCGTGGCTTCGTCCTAGTCAAGGAAACCGACGGCTCGGACAACGAGGAACGGGAGCCGGATGCCCTTTATGTTTGGACAAGACCTATGGAGGACCTATGCCGCGTAAGTTGAAGGCAGCCGTCGCGCAGCTCGGTCCAATCCATCTTGCCGGTACCCGTTCTGCCGTAGTCGGGAGGTTGATGGGGATGATGCGCGAGGCGCATGCTGGGGGCGCCAAATTCGTCGTTTTCCCCGAGCTCGCGCTGACGACATTCTTCCCACGGTATTGGATGACCGACCAGGCCGAGATCGACCGCTTTTTCGAGCGCGAGATGCCGGGAACCGACACACAGCCGCTGTTCGACCTCGCCGCCGAGCTCGGGGTCGGTTTCTATCTCGGCTATGCCGAGCTGACGCAGGAGAAGGGCGAGCCCCGCCATTACAACACCTCGATCCTGGTCGAACGCGACGGGCGGATCATCGGCCGCTATCGCAAGATCCATCTGCCGGGGCATTCCGAGCACCTGCCCGATGCACCCTTCCAGCATCTCGAAAAGCGCTACTTCGACGTCGGCAACGAAGGGTTCAAAGTGTGGCGCGCCTTCGACGCGGTCGTCGGCATGTGCATCTGCAACGACCGCCGCTGGCCGGAGACGTTCCGCGTCATGGGCCTGCAAGGGGTCGAGATCGTCGCGCTCGGCTACAACACGCCGACCGAGAACATCCACCACCCCGAGCCGGTGCACCTGCGGATGTTCCATCACCTGGTAACGATGCAGGCCAACGCCTACCAAAACGGCACCTGGGTGCTCGCCGCGGCCAAGGCGGGCAAGGAGGACGGGTTCGGCCTGATCGGCGGCTCGGCGATCATCGCGCCGACCGGCGAGATCGCCGCCCGCACGCTCGGCGAGGACGACGAGGTGATCACCGCGACGCTCGATCTCGAACTCGGCGACTACATCAAGCGCACGATCTTCAATTTCGAGAAGCACCGCCGCATCGAGCACTACCGCCTGATCACCGAGCGCACCGGGGCCAAGACCGAAGTATAGCCCCGGGGTCGCCGTTGCTTGATAGCCGAAAGGCTTAGTTGGCAGGCCCCGCGAAGAGCAGCAGGTTACCGTCTGGGTCTTTCGCGATAAAGGTAGAGGCGCCCCAGGGCTCCTTTCTCAGGGCCTGAAAAAACGTAACGCCGGCAGCTTGGAATTCGAGGAAGAGCTGCTTGATCTCCGCGTGCGTATCCACCGTCATATCGGCCGACAGCAGGCTTTCCCGATCTCTCAGCTCCGGGTCCATGACCAGGGTATCGACGCACCTGAGGTTGAGCCGACCGCAGTCTCTTCGGACTTGCGCGTAGAACGGCGGTTCCCCGTAGACAAAGACAATCGAAAAGCTAAGCTTTTGCGCGAAGAAATCGCATGATGCTTTGATATCGGAGACAAACAATTGGGCGGCCGTTGCGGTAATGACCGGCCTGGAGTGCGTTTGGTCTGCTGGCTCTGGCATGGTATGGATTCCTGTCTTGAGCGCCTGCCAGCTCTCGAACCCGTGCTGTCTCGCGATGAATTCTTGCGCATCGCTCAGCCTGAAGCTCGCTGCAAGGACTTCGGAATCGCTCAGCTCCCGATAGCGAGGCAAAACGGTCCGAATCTGCGCCGCAACGGGATAGTGACGGTCGCGATGCCAGCGCAGAATGAGTTTGGCTTGCTTCTTGAGGTTCTCGATATTGGGCATGAGCGCGCTACGGTTGACGTCGCGTAGGTGGGCATTGCCCCTTCGGCCTTGCGCCGATGCGCCCTACATGCAGCACGGCCAGCATGTCTGACCGGGCGGTGTCTGTCAACGACTTGACGAAAAGCTATCGGCGGGGAAAGGGAAGTCGAGCTTGGAGACGAACCGGCTCCGGATGCGAGCGCTGCGTTACGATGATCTCGTCGACCTGGTCACTTTGGCGAATAATTCGCAGGTCGCGCGCTGGCTCTCCACTATGCCCCATCCCTATAGCGACGCCGATGGGCGGGAATGGATCGCGCGCGTGCAGCAAGACCATGCAACCGGCCGCCCCCCCTTCGCCATTGCATTGAAGGAAACCGACCGCCTGATCGGCGGCGTTGGATTGGACGGCAGCACCGGCGACGGCAGCGAGGAACCCGCGCTCGGCTATCGGCTGGGCCAGCCTTATTGGGGCAACGGTTATGCGCGCGAAGCCGTCGCCGTGGTGATCGATTACGGGCTGCGGACCCTCGGCATAAATGGCGCTGCGGCCTCGAAAAGGTCGGCGAAATCGAACTTACGAAGCCGACCCGTCTTGGTTCACGGCATGCACTTCTCTTCCGCATGTCGCAGCAGGCGCCCGCACGATAAACGCGACAATGTTGCAAGTCGCGCTCCGGGGCTTTGCGCCAAGCAGGCGGTCCCGAAGGGACACGCCGTGAATTTGACCAAAGAGCTTGGCTGGCCTAAATTCCAGCGACAAGAGTTGAGGCGATGTCTACACGACCCGAAGTGATCGAAACTTCAGTGAGCAAGGTTGCCGCCGAGCTGGCCCGCTCTGGCCTCGACCCGGACGATCGTGTCACGATTACAATCGAACCTGACGAGCTGATCTCCGGCCAGGGCGTGTCGCAGGCGCGCGTCATCGCCGCCGGCCTTACCGATGACGCCATTGACCGCCTGATCAAGCAAGCACAAAAGGAAGTCGAGCCGCGTGCCGGATGAGGGTGGTTTGAGGTGGACCCCGATCGTGCGACAGCCGAAGGCGCTTCTTAAGGTGTAGCCCGGCCGAGTTCGAGGCCGGCTCCGATCGCGGCTACCGCGATGGCTGGTTCCACGATTCTACTTTTCACCTGATCAATATCAAATCCTGCGTTGGCTGTGGCGCCTCTGGGTATGTGGGTATGTGGGCGAAGGCGAGCATTTCCACAGGCCTTCCCCGCAGACTTGCCGCGGCGTGCGGTAACCCAGGCTCTGGTGCTGCCGCTCCTCATTGTAAAAGCCGAATTGTAGGAGCGGAGCCAGGCGGCAATCCCAGGCCTTGGCCTCGGCAACGCTCGCATAGGCATTGAGGTAGACTTCCTCGTATTTCAGGCTGCGCCGCAGCCGCTCGACAAAGACGTTGTCGATGCAGCGCCCCTTGCCGTCCATGCTGATGGCGATCTCGTGGCGCTTCAAGGTCAGGCGCCGGACCGGTTTGCGGTTGACCCGATAGCCTTGGGTCGCCAGCCATGCCGTCATCCGGCGCGAGCCATAATAGGGCCGCGCCAGATACTGCCGATCGATCAAAGCCATGGCCGCAAGATCGGCTTCGCCGACCTCGGCCGGCTTCCGGTAGACCGCCGAGCGCGATACCGCCAGCAACCGGCATTGCTGTGAAATCGGCAGCGGTGGACCTGGTTCGGATGAACCCCGAACTCGCTCGCCAGCTCGGCGATCGTCCGATCGCCCCTGAGCGCCGCCAGCGCCACCTTCGCTTTGAACCCCGCGTTGCGCTTCTTCCGTGTCCGTTTCATGTCCTGCTCCTGCGCCTCCGGCGCTTTTCTAGGGGCAGGGCTCCACCTTAGCCTACTGTCTCAATTTCGGGGTCCACCTCAGTTGACTCACTCTCCGGGGTCAGGAGGCCACCCGATTGGTGCCTCGGCAAACACTGAAGGCTCGCGAGCAGACTATTTTATCCACAAGTGGTTCGGCAGACGAGGAGCGGATCCGTGAGTTATGCGCTTATCTGTGACAGTGACGGTAAGCGGCAGGACCACTTCTTCAATCGGACCGTCGGGCCGCCCTTGTGATCAGGCGATAACGGTATTGATCCGGAGCAATTTGCTGCATCGGTCACCCGAACTTGGAATTGAATGAAGTTGGAATTGAATTCTGGGTACCGCAATGTCCGTTCGCAATCTCGACAAACTGTTCACACCGCGATCCGTCGCACTGATCGGCGCAAGCCCGCGGTCCGACTCGGTCGGTGGGGTCGTCGCGCGCAACCTGCGCCGCGCCGGATTTGCCGGCGAGCTGTTGCTCGTCAACCCACATCACCAGACGATCGACGGGCTGAGCGTTCATCCGGACGTCGCGAGTCTGCCCCACGCCCCTGACCTCGCGGTCATCGTCACGCCCCCGGAGACAGTACCCCGCCTGATTGGCGAGCTGGGCGAGCTCGGCACGCGCGCTGCCATCGTCATTACCGCCGGTTTTGGCGAGCTCGGCGAGGAGGGCCGTAGCTTGCAACAGGCGACGCTCGCGGCGGCAAAGCCTCGTCTCCTGCGGATTGTCGGGCCGAACTGCGTCGGCATCATGGTGCCGCGTCTCGGACTCGACGCCACCTTCTCCCACTTGACGGCCCCGGCGGGGGATATCGCCTTTCTCAGTCAATCCGGCGCGATGATCACGGCGATGCTCGATTGGGCGGCGCCGCGCCGGATCGGCTTTTCGCACGTGGTCTCGTTGGGGGATATGGTCGATGTCGATTTTGGCGACCTGCTCGACTATCTCGCCACCGATCCCGGCACCCGCGCCATCCTCCTCTATCTCGAGGGCGTCACCCATGGCCGAAAATTCATGTCGGCGGCGCGGGCGGCGTCCCGAACCAAGCCCGTCCTGGTCCTGAAGGCGGGCCGGTCGGCGGCGGGCGCGCGGGCCGCCACCTCGCACACCGGGGCGCTTGCCGGCGCCGATGCCGTCTACGACGCCGCGTTTCGCCGCGCCGGCATGCTGCGGGTCGGGACGATAGCCGAGCTGTTCGATGCCGCAGAGACCTTGGCATTGACGCAGGAGCAGGTTGGCGACCGGCTGGCGATCCTGACGAATGGCGGCGCGGCAGGCGTGCTCGCCACGGACGCATTGCTGGGTGCCGGCGGCAACCTGGCGGAATTGGCGGACAACACGATCCAAGAGTTGAACCGGGTCCTGCCCAAGACATGGAGCCGAGCCAACCCCGTTGACATCATCGGGGACGCGCCGGGGAGACGTTATGCCGATGCGCTCGCAGCGTTGATCCGGGACCCCGGAATCGATGCCATATTGGTGCTCAACTGCCCTACCGCATTAGGGCAGCCGCAAGAGACTGCCCAATCGGTCATCGGCGCGATTGCCGCCGGATCCGCGGTGCTCCGCAACCGCAACGTAATTACCGCTTGGCTCGGCGAGCATTCGGCGAGGGAGGCACGGGAGCTGTTTGCGCAAGCCCACATAGCCACCTACGAAACCCCCAACGACGCGGTTATCGGCTTCCTGCACCGGGTCCACCATCGCGCCAACAAAGAGCTGCTGATCGAAACACCGCCGGCACGGCCAGATGCATTCGAGCCCGATCTCGCAACGGCACGGCACGTCATCGCAACCGCCCTGGCGGCCGGAAAATCCTGGCTCGAGCCCCCTGAAACCGCTGCGGTCTTTGCAGCCTACGGCCTTCCGCTCGTCGCCGATTACCTGGCCGAGGATCCGGGTCAAGCTGCCTCGATCGCTACTGCGATTGGCTTTCCGGTTGTCGTCAAGATCCGCGCCCCCGAAATCACGCACAAAAGCGATGTCGGCGGGGTTGCGCTCAATCTCGGCGATGCCGACCGCGTCAGGCAGGAAGCCGGCGCCATGATCGAACGCGTCAAGGAGGCGCGCCCCGGCGCTCGCCTCGCGGGCTTTCTTCTCCAGCCCATGGTCTCGCGCCCCGGGGCCATAGAGCTTCTTGCCGGGATCGTAGAAGACGCGGTGTTCGGACCGATCGTGGCGTTTGGCCAGGGAGGTACTGCCGTCGAGATCGTGCATGATGCTTCGTTCGAGCTGCCGCCGCTCAATGCATTGCTGGCGCGCCGGCTGATGGCGCGCACACGGGTGTGGCAACTCCTGCAAGGGTACCCCGGCAAGCCACCGGCGAAAATCGAGGCTGTCATCGAAGTGTTGATCCGGCTTGGCCAACTCGCCGCCGATCGCCCCGAGATCCGTGAGCTCGACATCAACCCGCTGCTCGCCGACGCGCATGGCGTCATCGCCCTCGATGCCCGGCTGCGCATCGCGCCCGTTCAAAGTACCGGCTCTACAAGGCTGGCGATCGCACCCTATCCGCAAGCTCTGGAAACCATCGAAACGGTTGCGCGACGGGACGGCGCTTCGGATGCGGCCGGTGCGCCCGGAGGACGAGCCGATGCTGCAGGACCTCGCCGCACACATGACTCACGAGGATCTGCGCCTTCGCTTCTTTTCATCGGTGAGAGGCTTAACTCACGTCGTTGCCGCGCGCTTGTCGCAGCTCGACTACGACCGCGAAATGGCGCTTCTCGCGGAATGCGACGGAACGCCGCTAGGCGTGGCGCACTTTTTTGCCGATCCCGACAAGTTGCGTGCCGAGTACGCCATCGCCGTCCGCAGTGACTGGAAAGGGCGCGGGGTCGGCTATCTGCTGATGACCAGGCTCATCGACGTCGCCCGGCAGCGCGGAGTTGGTGAACTGGTCGGCCAAGTCCTCCGTGAGAACGAGCCGATGTTGCAGATGTGCCGAGAACTCGGTTTCGCGATTGCCCCAGAGCCGGCCGATCCCGCCGTAATGCTGGTCAGGAAGCCGCTCGCCCAGACCTGAATCGACCCGAGGACACACCGGGAGCAGCTATTGAGAGCCCGGCATCTCGTGCCGCTCTTGGGTGCCGGAGCGGCTTTGGCCCACGTGCTGAGCGCGGCTTCCTTCCGCAGACGAACGGACGCGATGATCGAGCTGCTCGAAAGGGCGGGCGGGGGAGAAGGCCCTGCTCCACTGGTTCCATAGAGAAGCGCAAAGCCGAACAGGGCGAAACCAAAATGGTACATCCCAGTGTCCATTGCTCCGCCGGCGAGGATCAGGCCACAAATGCGCCACCACCGCGTCGGGGCGGTGCTGGTGACCGAAGGCGATCGCCAGCTCCGCGGCATCTTCACCGGGCGCGATGCCGTCCATCGCGTGCTGGCCGAGGGAAGAAGCCCCGACACGACATTGGCCGAGGTCATGACGCGTGATCCCGACTGCATCACGCCTCGCAAAAAATCGATTGATGCACTGCGTCTGATGGAAGACGGCCGCTACCGGCACTTGCCGATTGTCGAAGACGGAAAGGTCGTTGGGATTGTTTCGCGTTTCGACTTCAGCGGCCTCGAACTCGATCGGCTCGACGAGGAGACCGGCCTCTGGGAACGGCTCCGAACAGAATCGTCGACCGCTACAGTAATGTCCCTTGCTGAGGGGGATAGGTGATCCGCGCTCCTTCCACCTTCGCGAAAGGCGTGAGCTTGTGCATCCGGTAACTGCTATCCGACAAAATCTCGACAACCGGCACGCCACGCACACCGAGCGCGTCGGCCACCAGTGAACGGTGGCATCGCCACGGCACCGCTTCGGCGCACATGATCGCAATGCGCTTCTGGCGGCTCGTGCGAATGAGCGCTTCGAGCGCGTCCCGAAACGCCCTGGTTTGCATGTAATCGGCGTAGCCGCGAAAGCCAGCGTTGCGCCAGCCGGTATTGAGGGAATCTTTGCGGGCGTGCCGCAGCCCGCCCAGTGCTGGGAAATGCACATATTCGAGATGCTGCGCCGTCAAGCTATTGGCCAGGGCGGTGTCGTTGAATTGCGGATTGTGACGCGAACGCGGGATCGTACGGATATCAACGAGGCGTTCGATGCCATGGGTTTGCAGCAGGGCGATGAAGCACTCGATCGGCAGCGTCGAATGCCCGACAGTGAAGATAGCGCCTTCCGGCCAATGCCCTGCTTGCGGCGGAGGATGCTCGCTCATGGCGACGCACCCAGTGGCGTCAGCCGAGCGTGTGGATGCGTGGTCAGTAGCTCGGCTTTGCCGCAGATGGCGTGAGCTGCAGTTCGTGTGTCCAGCACGACCGGTCTTGGGTGTGCAGATACCAGTACGCCTCGGCGATCTTGACCGGGTTGATCACCAGGTCGCGGCGGTTCTGGTTGCGCGGCAGGGCCCGGCTGCCGGGCGAGTTGATCGATCCGTCGATGACGATGTTGGCGACGTGCACGCCGTGCTCGGAATACTCCTCGGTCAGCACCTGCGCCAACGTGCGCATCATGACCCGCGGGTAATAGAGCGACTGCCCGGTCATCCGTTTCTTGCCGCGCAGCGAACTGGAATTGTTGGAGAAGAAGAACGAGCCCGCGCCTTTTTTGCGCATCGCCGGCAGCACTTCCTTGGCGACGAGAAACGGCCCGCGGGCGGCGATGTGCAGCCCGGTGTCGAGGATCTCCACCGGCACGTATTCGAGCAGTTCCTTGTCGGGCGGCAGGTCGCGGCCTTCCAGATAGCCGGCGTTATAGATCAGCACGTCGGGGTCGCCGGCCTCGCGGCGGATCGCGGCGAAGGCCGACGAGATCGACTCCTGCGAGACAAGATCCAGTTCGACGATCATGCACTCGCCGCCCTGCTCGCGGATCGCCGCCGCCAGCCGCGCGGCGTTGGCTTCCCGGCGGGTCGTCAATACCGTGAAGAAACCTTCCTGCGCGAATTTCTGCGCGATGGCGCCGCCGACCCCCCAACGCACGCCGACCTCGACATCGCTGTCGTCCACCGGGTGGCCGTGCGCCAACAGCGTGTTCCGGCCTTCGGCCTGCCATTTCGAGGTGGCGCCCACCACCACACAGACTTGCTTGCCCTTCGTGTTCGTTCTCATTGGATAATCCTTCCTTGCGTCGTACGCTCGTAGGGCGGATGAGCAATGCGTAATCCGCCATCGGCATTGGCGGAAGGCGCTGCGCTTTTCCGCCTTACACGCTTTTTCGGTTCAGGCGGCCCGGTCCCAACCCCACCAGGCGCACAGAGCCTCCCCCATGATCAGCGGCTTGTCCTCCTCGCTGAGCCACGGCAGTTCCTCGGTGAACATCGTCACGCACTGGCGCCAGGAGCACGGCATCTTCGTGATGTCCGTACCCCAGAACATTCGGTTCGGACCAAAGGCGTCATAGACCTGCCGCAGATAGGTGTGCAGCGCCGGAAACGGATAGGGCTCGCTGGAATAGTGCGGTACGCCGGTCGCCTTGACCGCGACATTGGGAAACTTCGCCAGTGCCAAAAGCTCCGGCATATGGGTCATCGCGGCGGCGTCTTTTAGTGTCGATGTGCCGCCTCTGCCGCCCAGATGGTCGATCGTCAGGCGAAGTCCGGGGTGGCGTTCCGCTATTCGCCCGAGCTCCGTCAGCGAATTAGTCGCGAGCATGGCGATCGGGACGCCGGCCGCCTCGGCTTCCGCCCACAGCCAGTCGATTGTGCCGTCGTGTAGCCACCGCCGTGCGGGATCGGAGAGGAACCCATACCGCAGACCGAGCATTCCCGGCTGTTCTCGCCAGCTCGCGATGCGGCCGCGCGATTCCGCTCGGTCGAGCGGCACCGCGCCCATGATCGCGAACCGGCCGGGGTAATTCCGGACCGCCGCAAACGCCATGTCGTGCGAATTCGGGTCCCAACCCGGCGGATGGATGACCGCGGCATCGACACCTCCCTCGTCCATCAAGGCGATGGCCTCCTCAGGCGTAAACGACGTCACCTGCCGATGCGAGAGATTACTCGGCAAGCCGGTGCCCCAGAGGTGGATTTGAGCGTCGACGCTCTGCATCGGATACTCCCTCACGCCGCCTCGGCAGGCCTGCGCCCTTGGAGCACCTCGCGGATCCCGCTGGTGATCCGATTGCGGTCCGGGAAGACATGGCTTTCAAGGATGGGGCTGTAGGGGATCGGCACTTGCAAGGCGCAGACCCGCTTCACCGGAGCCTTTAGCCGAGCGAAGGTCGCCGCGTCCTCCGTGGCAACCGCAGCGATCTCCGCCGAGAAGCCGGCGGTCGGCCCCGCCTCGTCGGCGATGACGAGCCGGCCGGTTTTCTGCACCGAGCGGCGGATCGTTTCCGTATCCAGCGGCACGAGCGTGCGCGGATCGACGATCTCCACCGAAATCCCTTCCTTCTCCAGGTCTTCGGCGGCGGCCATCGCCTCGTGGACGAGCCAGGCGAGGGCGACGACCGTTACGTCATTACCCTGGCGCTTGATGTCGGCCTTGCCGAAGGGGATCGTGTAGTCCTCCTCCGGCACCGGTCCCTTGCGCGTCATCAGCCGGCTCGACTCGAACGAAATGACCGGGTTGTTGTCGCGGATCGCCGTCTTCAGAAGCCCTTTTATGTCGTAGGGCGTCGACGGCAGGAACATCTTCAGGCCGGCCACATTCATAAACATCGAATAGGGCGACTGCGAGTGCTGTGCCGCGACGAGGCCGCCACCCCCGACGGCCGCCCGATAGAGGATCGGAAAAGTCACCTGGCCGCCAAACATGTAGTGGATCTTCGCGGCCTGATTGACGATCTGGTCCATCGCGACAAAGCAGAACGTCACTTGCCGCCAGTCGACGATCGGGCGGAAGCCGCAGCCCGCCGCGCCGATCGCCATGCCGGTCAGCGCGGCTTCGGTGATCGGCGTCGCCCTGATCCGCTCGGGGCCGAACTCCTTGAGCAGCGGCGGCAGCGCGTCGGTCGACATGTAGAAGATCTTGGGATCGCGCCGCATCTCCTCGGCGACGGCTTCGACCGCGGCCTCGTTGTAGGTCAGCTCTCGCATCGTCTCCTCCTCGCATCAGGCCGCAAACGCGTCTTCGGTCGCCTGCTCGGGTAGCGGGAACGGGCTCGCTTCGGCGAAGGCGGCAGCGGCCTCGAGTGCGGCCATGGTTTCGCGCTCCATGGCTTCCATCCCGGTCTCGTCGAGGTAGCCCTGCTCCCTCAGCTGCCGCTCCAGCCGCGCGATCGGATCCTTGCCCTTCCACGCTTCGATCTCGGCCGGGTCGCGGGGATCGGGCTGCCCCCGGCGCTCGGTATGGCCGCGCTGGCGGTAGGTCTTGCACTCGATCAAACTCGGCCCGCCGCCCGACCGCGCCCGATCGACGGCGCGGTTTGCCGCCTGGTAGACTGCGAAGATGTCGTTGCCGTCGACGACGACCCCCGGAATGCCGTAACCGGCCGCGCGTGCCGCCACATCGCTCAGCGCGTGCGTCGCGGCGGCGGCGGTTTGCGCAGCGTACATGTTGTTTTCGCACACATAGAGCATCGGCAACTTCCAGGTCGCCGCGATATTGAGGCACTCGTGGAAGGGGCCGGCGTTCGAGGCGCCATCACCGAAAAAGGAGACCGCGACGCCGCCCTTGCCTTCCATCTGCGCGGCCAGGCCGGCGCCGGTGACGATCGCGATCCCACCCGCGACGATCCCGTTGGCGCCGAGCATGCCGATGCCGAAATCGGCGATGTGCATCGAGCCGCCTTTGCCCTTGCAGTACCCGGTTTGCCGCCCGTAGAGCTCGGCCATCATGCGGTTGAGGTCGGCGCCCTTGGCGATGCAGTGGCCGTGGCCGCGATGCGTCGAGATGATCCGGTCGCCGGAACCCAGCGCGGTGCAGACGCCGACCGCGACCGCCTCCTCGCCGATGTAGCAATGCACGACGCCGTAGATCTTGCCGGCCAGATAATCGGCCGAAGCGCGCTCCTCGAAGCGGCGGATCGTCAGCATCCGGCGCAGCATCTCGCGCTGCGTGTCGGGCGGCAGGTTCGGCGAGAGGCTTTGAGTTGAGAGGCTCATGGGGTGATCCTCCGGGCGGGTCGAGGCGCATCATGATGGGCCAGCGCCGGAAGCGTGGCAACCGGAACCTCGGGATCAAAGGCCCAGGTCGGAAAGGCCCGGATGATCGTCGGGCCGCCGCCCGAGCGGCCAGTGGTATTTCCGGTCGGCTTCGTTGATCGGCAGATCGTTGATGGAAGCCAGGCGCCGCTGCATCACACCAGCCGCATCGAACTCCCAATTCTCGTTGCCGTAAGAGCGGAACCAGTTGCCGCTGTCGTCATGCCACTCGTAAGCGAACCGCACGGCAATTCGGTGGTCGGTGAAGGCCCAGAGTTCCTTGATGAGCCGGTAGTCGAGCTCCTTGTTCCATTTACGGGTAAGAAAGGCGACGATCTCGGCCCGGCCATTGATGAATTCGGCCCGGTTTCGCCACCGGCTATCCTCGGTATAAGCCAATGAAACCCGGTGCGGATCGCGGCTGTTCCAGCCGTCTTCCGCCATCCGGACCTTGGCCATCGCGCTCTCGCGAGTGAACGGCGGGATCGGCTCAGCCATTGAAAACCTCCTTCGCCAACCGGCGGGGGAACGAACCCCGGTCGCTGCCGCAGTATGCCCGTCTCGAAGGTGTATTTCAGCAGCCCTTACGCCAGAGCCCTGCTCCGACCCACTGCTGGATGGAGGCAGCACCAAAAATCCACCACGTTCTTGAGGTAGTAGTCGAAATCCATTCTCCCGATCGCAGACCAGACAGTTGGCGTCGGATATGCTGCTGGATCGCTGCTATGTCCGTGAGCTTGGCATCAAATTGTACACGCGTGGTCTGCGGCTAACGGACCTGTGGCGGGGTGAAGCTGGTGACCGATCTCGCCATCAATTCGGAGAGTGGCCGCGCGGTGAGTGAGCCGGCAGCGCCGCGCGCTGATGCTGAGTCGACGTCGTTGGCCGAGTAGAGTGAGTTCAGGTAATTCAGAACCGGCTGGTCATGGCTACGTCGACCGCGTGGGGGTCGAGCCCGACCACTTCGGCTCGTCAGCCGGGACATGTTTTGCCGGAGTGCTGAGCTCTGCGAGCTGCCCGTTGGCCTGATGCTTAAATCCTCGGAATAAGGCAGCAGCAGATACGTTGATAACTTCCGGAAGGCTCGGCAAGCGTCCGCAACTCTTCCGGCGAGAGACGGCTGCTCCGCGACCGCTGGTGCGGACGGCACTGTGCGTGAGGGTTATTTGAGGATATATTTGCTAGGGACAATTTGTATTCTTAAACGACACCCTATGTCACGTGTCACGCCCGGGCCGAAACCGCCTGTGGGAGCTGCGCTGGCTATCGCCCAAACCGTATTGCGCTGACCTGAATAGACCAGCCCCGGTCGCGGTGACCAACTTCCGAACTTGACATGACCACTTCGGTGACCTCGACACCCGCTGTTCCAGATCAGCCCGGCCGAAACACATAAAATGCACCTCGAAAAAAATTTTCTGAAACGCATCCCGTCCAACACGATTAATTCATATAGAAGTCGGACGAATTCATGCGGAGAAAGGCCCAGTCCAATGGACTAGAGCATTGAGGAGACCTTTTGTCCCCGGGTTGCTCGACGGTGGTTCAAAAAATCGCTGACGGAGTTCTTTATCTGCGGGACGGCTGACTGACGCCGGTAGCGTAATAAACGTGGCGGCCCGAGGGCGCTGGTTTCAGACAGCGTTGAAAGGGCGAACGGCGTGTCGTACCGACGTGGCTCTCAGTCTGAGGTCCGATCATACAAAGTTTTGTCGGCAGTGTGACGCAGGTCACACTTCTCGATCACGAAGTGTCCGAATGATTGTGAGGCTTGCAGAATTGAGTCGCTAATAAGGAGGGGGTTGATGTCTCTGGTGCTCAAGTTTCGGACACCGCAAAGCCACGAGGCGAGTTCAGCTGGAATCGGAACAAATCGCCGTCTTCCAACGATGACCTCGCCAACGGGTGCATCTCACTGGGGTGGTGGAACGACTGCGCGGCTCAATGGAAAAAGCCGCAAGGCATGCCTTGTCAACGGTCTCGCAAAAGGCCCCGACAGCACCCGGCATGATGCCTGCACGACTGACCCAATCGGTTACCCGAGCCAATCGCCCCCCACTCGGTTCCGCGATCCCCGGTCGCAAGTCTAAACTTCGGAATTACCAGTAAACCACTTGTTAACTAATTCTGGTAATTCTGGTTAACCAAGGCCCGCCGGCATGACAACCGGCCGAAACCCGGAGGTTCTAATGCGCGTGCTTTTAGTCGAGGACGATACGCAAACCGCAGCCAGCATCAAAATGCTGCTGAGTAATGAGAATTTTATCTGTGATACGACCGATCTCGGCGAGGATGGCCTGGAGATCGGCAAACTCTACGATTACGACATTATTCTTCTTGATTTGATGCTGCCGGACATTGACGGCTATGAGGTGCTTCGACGCCTGCGCGCCGCACGGGTTCGCACGCCAATCCTGATCCTCTCGGGTCTGGCCGAGCTCGACCACAAGATCAAGGGGCTAGGGTTTGGCGCCGATGACTTCCTGACGAAGCCGTTCGACCGGCGCGAGCTGATCGCGCGCATACAAGCGATCGTGCGGCGGTCGAAGGGCCACTCTGAATCGACGATCCGGACCGGAAAGCTGGTCGTCAACCTCGATACGCGTGTCGTGTCGGTTGACGACCAGCCGGTGCATCTCACAGGTAAAGAATACGGAATCCTAGAACTTCTCAGCCTGCGCAAGGGCACGACTTTGACGAAGGAGATGTTTCTCAACCACTTGTACGGCGGCATGGATGAGCCTGAGCTCAAGATCATCGATGTTTTTGTCTGCAAGCTGCGCAAAAAGCTCGCCCAGGCGACCGGCGGCAGCCATTACATCGAGACGGTATGGGGCCGAGGTTACGTTCTCAGGGATCCGGTTCCAATGCCCGGCACTCCGACGGCCAGTCCCAGCGCCGATATTTCAGCCGCGCGTCGCAGCACGGCAGCAGCCTAGCGGCCCCAGATGAGCTAAGCGGGGTCGCCTATCGGGGAACGACCACTTCGAGCCGGACCCGTCCGGGCTCCGCGGTCGCTATCAAAGAGCGCTCGAGCGCTTTGGCGAGCAGCCCGGTGAAATAGGGCTGCACCGTGCGAGCGGTGAGATCGGCAATCGGCGTTACGAGCATCAGCGCCGCATGCGCTTCAGCGGACAGAGCGGCGGGCTTCCCGACCGCTTCTAGGCTGAGCGGCCCGTCGGTTAGAACGAGGCGACCGCCGCGCGGCAACGCATCGGCCGCGACCGAAAGCAGATTGCAGGCCAGCTTTTGCCAGTCGGGCGACAACATCCGAATACCCTCGGCATAATCGCCGGTGATATTGGCCGCAGCCAAGAAGCCGGTGGCGATCTCGTACGGCGCCGGGCCGGCGATTGCGGAGCCCGAGCTGAACCCGTAAGCAAACCGGTAGAATTGCAACCGGGAGCGGGCGCGTCGCGCACTCTCGCTGACCAACGCCACGGCATCGTGCAGGAAGGCCGGGTTGAGCGATGACCCCACACCAGGGCCCTCCTCGGCGAGGAGTTCGACACCATTATTGATTGCGGCGATGGGTCCGCTCAACTCATGACAGAGTCGCGCGGACAGCAGTTCCAAGACGCGCAAATCGACGGTTCCGGCCGAAGCGGCATGCCGATACTCGGCTGAGAAAGATGAGGGCTCGATAGCCTCGGCAACAGCCGTTTGCGGTTTGAAACGGTCTAAACCGTGCCGTGCCATCTGCGATCATCCGTTCGGGCTGCACAGCCGTCCTGCTACCACCGCGAGCGTCAGTCTGGCGTCCAGAACTGAAGCACGTTTCACCCATCGGCCCGGCGAATGATCCGCCGACTTCCTCAACCCGATTGCGATGGGTTTCCCCGGCCACCTTCGGCGGCGAGGAGCGCCGCGGCGGTCGTGAGATCTTCCGGCCGGTTGGCGTTGAAGAACGGGTCTATCGGCTCGCTGGGGAACGGCACGGTCGCGAGGCGGTGGCGCGCCGTCCACACATCGACCTTGCGGACCGTTTCGTCCACGATCGCGTGGCGCAGGTCTTCGCGCAGCCGCACCGGCCAGAGGCCGATCACCGGATGCGGCTGACCGCCAGACGCTGCGCAAGCGAGGTCTGCGCCGGATTCTTCCATACCGCGCACGAGCCGTGACACGAGGTCTCTCGGCAGGAACGGTGCATCGGTTGCGACGCTGACGACGTAAGTACAATCCGGGCGGTGCTCAGCCGTCCAATCGAGCCCCGCCAGCACCCCCGCCAGCGGCCCGGCGTAATCGGGAACGCTGTCCGGCACTACCGGGAGGCCAAAGCTTGCAAACCGGGCGGGATCGCCATTTGCGTTGAGCACGAGTGTTTCGACCTGCGGCCGCATCCGCTCGATCACCCGCCCGAGCAGCGGTACTCCGCCGATAACGCGCAATGCCTTGTCGCCGCCGCCCATGCGGCGGGATTGCCCGCCGGCGAGCAACAGGCCGACAATCTTCACGCCGCGTCCTCCTCGGCGCTTGCTTTGCGCGCGAAACGGGAATGCTCGTCATCAACCGAACTCAGATTGCCGTCGAAGACGATGCGCTCGCTCCCGGCGAGCGCGACGAACCGTTTCCCCTTGGCGCGGCCGATCAGGGTCAACCCGGCCTGCCGCGCGAGATCGACACCCCACGCGGTGAAGCCCGAGCGCGAGATCAGGATCGGGATGCCCATCTGTACGGTCTTGATCACCATCTCGGAGGTCAACCGTCCCGTGGTGTAGAAGATCTTGCCCGCCGGGGAGATCTGATGCCGGTGCATGTAGCCGGCGATCTTGTCGATCGCGTTGTGCCGGCCAACATCCTCCATATAGATCAGCGGCCGGTCCTCCTCGCACAGCACGCAGCCATGGATCGCTCCGGCCGCCAGGTAGAGACTTGGCACGGTGTTGATCTTGCGGGTCAGCGCGTAAAGCCACGAGGTGCGCAGCACCGCGTTCGGGTCGAGCCGGACCTCCTCGAATTTCTCCATCAGGTCGCCGAACACGGTGCCCTGGGCGCAGCCCGAGGTCAGCGTCTTCTTTTTCAGCTTGTCTTCGAAATCGGTCTCGCGGTCGGTGCGCACGACAACCGTCTCAAGCTCCTCGTCGTAGTCGATGCCGGTGATCCGGTCATCAGACCTAAGCATGTTCTGGTTGAGCAGATAGCCGACGGCGAGATAATCGGGGTGGTCGCCGATCGTCATCATCGTGACGATCTCGCGCCCATTGAGGAATAATGTCAGCGGCCGCTCCATGACGACGGCGGTCTCGATCAGCCGGCCTTCGTGGTCGATGCCGGTAACGGCGCGGGTCAGCCGCGGGTCGTCGGGTTGCGGGCGGACGGCGAATTCCTGCATGCCTCGATGATGGGTCGGGACGGCTTCCGCTGCAAGGCGGCCAATGCCATATTGAGGCAATCATGACGGATCTGAAGACCCTTTACGAAGAAGACACCGCGGCTTGGTCCGAACAGCAGGCCGCAGCACTGCGCGCCGCCGCCCGCGGGGCCACAAACCAGCCCCTTGACTGGGAGAATCTGGCCGAGGAGATCGAGGATTTGGCTAAGTCGCTCCGATTGAGACTCCGGAGCCAGATTTCACGGATAATCCATCACCAGGTTAAGCTCCAATTCTCGCCGGCCTTCGACCCCCGCAACGGCTGGCGCCGCGCAATTCGGCAAGCGAGGCTCGATATTGACCGTATCCTGGAGGATAGCCCCAGTCTGAGGCCTGAAGTACCGCGTCTCATCGAGAAAGAGACGCCGCGCGCTGTCCAGCTCGCGATACTTGACCTGGAGGAGCACGGCGAGTTCGATCACATGGAGTTCCCCACAATCCGAAAAACGTCCTACGCGGAGGACCAGGTGCTTGGCGACTGGTTCCCTGAAGAGCGGCGGAGCTAGCGCGGCATAACCATGACAGGTCGGGGGCGACATTCGCCAGCGGCGCCCCTATCTTAACGAGGTAAGCCGCGCGGGAAGCGAGTAGGCCATGATCGACCCGTTTGGACGAACGATAACCTATCTGCGCGTTTCGGTGACCGACCGTTGCGACTTCCGCTGCGTTTATTGCATGGCGGAAGAGATGACGTTTCTGCCGAAATCCGAGCTCTTGACCCTCGAGGAGCTCGACCGGGTCTGCAGCGCCTTCATCCGGCTCGGCGTGAAAAAGCTCCGCCTGACTGGCGGGGAGCCGCTCGTCCGCCGCAACATCATGAGCCTGTTCCGCTCGCTCGGCCGGCACATCCGCACTGGCGCGCTCGACGAGCTGACCCTGACGACCAATGGCAGCCAGCTCGCCCGTTACGCCGGCGAGTTGCGCGACTGCGGCGTGCGCCGGGTCAACGTATCGGTCGACACGCTCGATCCGGCGAAGTTCACCGAGATCACGCGCCGCGGCCGGCTGGAGGTGGTTCTCGAAGGGCTCGCGGCGGCCAAGGCTGCCGGGCTCGCGGTCAAGATCAATGCCGTCGCGTTGCGCGGCGTCAACGAGGACGAGCTCGACGATCTCGTGGCATGGACCGGCGCGCAGGGCTTCGATCTCGTATTCATCGAAGTCATGCCGATGGGCGATATCGGCGGGGAAAACCGGCTCGACCAGTACCTGCCGCTATCGATGGTGCGTGCCCGATTGCAGCGGCGATGGACGCTCGACGAAACCGATTATCGTACCGGTGGTCCCGCGCGCTACGTAACGGTGCGGGAAACCGGCCGGCGGCTCGGCTTTATCACCCCTTTGACCCACAATTTCTGCGAGAGCTGCAACCGCGTGCGTTTGACCTGTACGGGCACCCTCTTCATGTGTCTCGGCCAGGAGGATGCAGCGGATCTGCGCACGCCGTTGCGCCAATCCGAAGGCGACGAGGTGCTCGAAGCGGCGATCCGGCAGGCGATCGACCGAAAGCCCAAGGGCCACGACTTCATCATCGACCGTCGCCATAACCGGCCAGCCATCGCGCGACATATGAGCGTGACCGGCGGGTGACTGGGCCGCCACCCCGGATCGCCGCCGTCGCGGCGGATACCGAGGCCGCGCAGCAGGCGCTCAGAGAACTGTGCAGCCGTTATTCTTGTGTTGCTTCGGAGGATGCCGAAATCATCGTGTCGCTCGGTGGTGACGGCTTCATGCTGGAGACACTCCACCGCTTTTTATCCACCGGCCTTCCGATTTACGGCATGCATCTCGGCAGCGTCGGGTTTCTGATGAACGCCTACCGGCCCGACGGGCTGATCGAGCGGCTCGCCGCGGCGCAGCCGGTCGTGCTGCATCCGCTCGAAATGATCGCGACCTGCGAGCGCGGCGAGACATGCCGGGCGATCGCCTTCAACGAAGTCTCCTTGCTGCGCGAAAGCCGGCAGGCGGCGAAACTTCGCGTCACCGTCGACGGCGTCGTGCGCATCGAAGAGCTGATGGCAGACGGCATTCTGGTAGCGACGCCGGTCGGCAGCACCGCCTACAATCTGTCGGCGCACGGGCCGATCATCCCGCTCGGCGCCGGCATCCTGGCCTTGACCCCGATCACGGCGTTCCGCCCGCGGCGGTGGCGCGGCGCGCTGTTGCGTCACCACGCGAAAGTCCGCATCGACGCGCTCGAAACCGACAAGCGGCCGGTCAGCGCCGTTGCCGACTTCACCGAGGCACGCGACGTCGTCGCCGTCGAGATCCACGAGAACCGGCACACCAAGACGACGCTGCTCTACGACCGCGAGTTCAACCTCGAAGAGCGGGTGATCAAGGAACAATTCGCTTCCTGAATCACCGCTAACCGCGGGTTGCGAAAAGTGAGAAGGCCAGCGGCAGCCAGGGCTTGCCGGGCCAGCGATATAGGCCCGAGGCGTCTTTGACGAGCACGCGGAACATGCGCCACGGCACTCCGTCGTGCTCGTGCAGCCAGCTGAGAGTCATGCCCGACGCAATCAGGCTGGTGATGACGTCACCGAGGGGATGGATCCAGTTGTAGGTAGTTGCATTGGTGAGCCGCGCTGCGGGGTCTACATAATCGCCCGGGTCCGTGTCGACGATCGGGTCGCGGGAGAAATACGGCGCGAACCAGCTCGGCATGCCGTCGGGAGAGACGGCGCCGTCATCTAACACGTAGGCGGTGGGATGGCCGTCGGCGAGATAGAGCGATCCGCCTGGACGCAGCAGCGCCGCGACGATCTGCGCCCATCGAGAAATGTCGGGCAGCCAGCAGATGGCGCCCCAGGTGACGAACACGATGTCGAAACGATGGGGCGGCGGGATCGCCGCCAACGCGTCATAGAGATCCGCATGAACAAAGCGCGCGCGGTTGGCGAGACCGAGCTCGTCAGCCAGCTTGCACGCCACCTCGATGGCGGGCGCCGAGAAATCGAGGCCGACTACCGACGCGCCACGCTGCGCCAGTGTTAGGCTATCCGCCCCGAAATGGCATTGCAGGTGGGCGAGGCGCTTGCCTTTGACCGCGGGCAGCTCCGCCTCCTCAATGGCGTTCAACTTACCGCGCCCGGCCCGCAGGTCGGAGAGATCGTAGCCGCCCGGGCCGATATGGATGCCGACACGCTCGTCCCAGCTGGCACGATTGGCGCGATACCACTCAGGTTCGGTCATGACGACACCTATGTGCCCGACCGGCCGATCCGGAAAGCCGTTACCGAGCGACGGCCGGTGGCGGGGGTTTTCCGAGTAGGAGGCGGAGGGCTGAACGCAGCTGGCCTTTCAGTGTCGCCTTGCGCGGCTCGATGAGGCTCGCCAATCCGAGCGCTCCGCCGAGGGCGAGACCAAAAACAAGGACGCGGTGCCGTACTCCGTCAGGCGGCCCCGGCACCACGACGGCGAAGAAATTCAGCAGGGGGTAATGCAGTAAGTAGAGCCCGAAGGACGTTCCCGCGAGCCCGCGAACCAGCCTTTCGGACCGACGCCCCGGCATCGGGAGCTGCACATTGGCGAGACCAATGATAAAAAACGCAACGAGGGCGCCGAGGACGAAATCATAGGCCGACGAGTTCGGGCGGCAGCCACCCGCTGCTCGGGTGCCAAAACAGCTGCTCGCCGCCGAGCGCCTCCAGCGCGATAAAGCCGGCCAAGCACACGACTACCAGGGGTCGCCCTAACCGCCGGGGAAGCTCGGCCCGCCATCGCCACGCCGCAACCCCCATCAGCCATACCGGGAGGAGGAAAAAAATCCTCGGCCCGGCCACCAGTGCCGTAACGATGAGGGCCGCTGTCCGTAATCGCCCCCGCAAAAATGTGGCAGCTGCAAATAGGATATAATACCAGGCCTCGTAATTGAGCGACCAATAAGGGACGTTGAAGCCGGGGAGAACTCGTATCATCCAGCTCTCGCCGAGAAACACCGCCGAGAGTGCATAATCGGTCACTGTATGGGCCACGCCGTGGCCCCATTCCGGACCGTACAATCTCGGGTCGATTGCTTTGCCGAGGCTATCGAGCACCGCCGTCACGACGAAGGCGGGGATGATCACCGAATAGAGCCGAGCAACACGGCTGAGGCCGTACTCCTGGAGGGTACGTTCCCGCGTGTCGCTCACCCAGGCGATGACAAAACCCGACAGCACAAAGAACACGAGAACAGCGGTTCGCCCACCATCGAACTGCCAGAATAAACCCCCGCTAAAACGCTGAATGGAGTAATGCGACACAAAAACCGCAAAGGCTGCGCCGAACCGCAACGCGTCGAGATAAAGCGAAAGTGCGTCGGTCATCGGACGGGCAGGATTACCCGCCCGACCGCCACGCTGTCGGCGTCAGGAGAGCCCCAGCGGCTGGCCGTCCAGGTCCTCCGCCCTGTCGATTTCGATCAGGACCGCATAGCCGCTCTTCTGCGGATCACGGTCCTTCTCCGGTTGGACGAGACGCCGCCACACCTCCTCGTAGATCGGACCCGAGCGGTAAATCCGCGCGCGACCGTAGAACCGCGCAATCCCGCCTTTGGGAAGCACGCCCTCTTCGCGCAATTGCGGCTTGCGGAAATACACGGTCAATGGAGTGCCGTCCGCAAGGTTCTCGTTGGTCGAACCTTTGCCGCGCTCCCACAGCGCGATGTGCGTATCGTCGAACACCATCGTGCTGCCGCGCGGGCTGATCTGCGCAAACCCGTTGGGCAGCACGCTGCCGACCAGGCAGACATTGGCCGGAAAAGCGGTGTCGATATGGGACTGCAGGATCTCCGGAATCTTCGCCATCAAGCCTCCACTCAATCATCCGCCGCGCAGGCGCGCGCCTCGAGTTTGGCGCTGGAAAAACCCCTCAGAGCCTCCATCATAAAGGTGATGTCGGCCTGCAACCGGTCGAAGCCGCGTGTCTTTTCCAGCGTTTTCTGGTCCATGTAGAGGGCGCGGTCGACCTCGATCTGGAGGCTGTGCCGTCTGGCTGACGGGCGGCCTTGCCGCTTGACGATTTCGACGCCTTTGTAAACCTCGTTGATGCGCACGGTGTAGCCGCGCCCCCGCAACACCCCGGCGACGAAATTGGTGAATTCCGGGGCGCACGTTGTTCCGTCGCGATCGCCCAAGACAAAATCCGCACAGTGCCCGCCCTTCTTGCCGCTGCGCTGAGACGGCATCGAATGGCAATTCACATGCCAGACCACCCCGAACTTGCGGTGTACTCTGTCACAAGTCTCTTCAAGCACGCGATGATAGGGGACATGGAACCGCTCGACCCGCGCCATAACTTCGGCGGCGGTCAGCTTGCGGTCGTAAATCGGGATGCCCGGCCTGGCAACGCGGCGCACCAGGCCGAGGCCGGCCCGGGTCCTATGGGAGGGCGAGAGGGGCGTCGGCCAAGTGCCGTCGATATGCATGGTGTCGAGATCGTCTGCCGCCCGGTTGGGGTCGAGATAGCTGCGCGGAAATACCGCGCCGATGAGGGTCGCTCCGAATTCTGGTGCGGCCGCGTAAAGCTCGTCGACATAAGCGTCCTCGGCCGTCCGCAAGTCGTCGAATGAGCAGCAAAAGCAAAAATCCTCGGGATAATCGGACCCGCTGTGCGGCGAGTCGAAGACCAACGGCACTTCAACCGCTCGTGGATCACGGCGCCACAACACTCCGGGGATCTCGAAGCTCATGTTGTCAAGCTCGTTGGTTGCGGTGACGTCCCGAGCGCGTGTGCTCGATCACCGGCAAAGCGACTTGAAGCCTGAATGCGCACGAGGCGCGTATGGGAGCCGGCCCCCGCAAGCGGTCCCCGGCGAATTTCGAGCTGCGAATTCATTGCACAAATCTACGCATGCTCCTCTCTGCGAGCAAGCAACGAAGGTCACCCCCCGCGAACTGGCGGGTCGGCTGCACCTCGGCACAACTCATTCAGCTCCTGCGGCCTGTTGTCGGCGTGACGAGAACGCCGATCGGATGCAAGATGAGCCGATAACACCTCGAGACCGGGAGCGCCGCGTGCCCGAGCCGACCTATACAGTCGAGCTGACCCCGCCCGACATCGAACCCTACCGAGCCGGCAATACCGGGATCGATTACGTCACGACCTTCGATAGCGGGGTCGCCGGACCGCACGTTCTCATCACCGCCTTGACTCACGGCAACGAGATTTGCGGCGCGATCGCGCTCGATCGATTGTTCCGCGCCGGGCTGCAGCCGCGACAGGGCAAGCTGACCTTGGCCTTTGACAACATCGCCGCGTATCGCAGCTTTGATGCGCGGGTCCCGACCGCATCGCGCTATGTCGACGAAGATTTCAACCGATTGTGGTCTGCCGCAACGCTCGACGGCCCGCGGCAGTCGGTGGAACTGACGCGGGCGCGCGCGTTGCGCCCGATTGTCGATGCCGCCGATTTCCTGCTCGACATTCACTCGATGCAGTACGCGACGGCGCCGCTGATGTTGGCCGGGACACTGAACAGATCGCTGGTCTTGGCGCGGCAAGTCGGGATCCCGGAGCTGATCATGTGCGATGCCGGCCATGCCGCCGGGCCCCGGATGCGCGACTATGGCGGGTTTGGCGACCCCGGAGGAGCCAAGACCGCGCTGCTGATCGAGGCCGGCCAGCATTGGGAGCGCCGCGCTGCGGAGGTCGCGACCGATGTCATGCTGCGCTTTCTGATCGCTCTCGGCACTGTGACGCGCGATGACGCTGCGGTGCTTGCCGGCCCGGATTTCGACGCGCCCCCGCGGCAGCGCGTCATTCAAGTCACCGAAGCCGTCACGATCACCGGCGACAAATTCGAGTTCGTACAGGATTTCCGTGGACTTGAGGTTCTATCGCCGAAGGGCACCCTGATCGGCCGCGACAATGGGCGCGAAATTCGCACGCCCTACGACGAATGCGTGCTGATCATGCCGTCGCGCCGCCTCGCCAAGGGCCAGACGGCGGTCCGCCTCGGCCGTTACGTCGAGTGAGAGCCGGGTCCGACGAAAGCACAGCGGCCGCGCCCGCCAAACGCAGCTTTCCGCCTGTCGTCGACGCGCAGGCGCGCGTGCTGGTGCTCGGCACTCTTCCGGGTGAGGAGTCATTGCGGCGACGCGAGTATTACGCTCATCCGCGCAACCTGTTCTGGCCGATCATTTTCGCTTTATTCGGTGAGCCGCCGGCTTTGAGTTATCCGGAACGGCTGGCCTTTTTGACGACGCATCGGATTGGCGTGTGGGATGTCTGCGAGATCGGCGAGCGCGACAGGAGCGCCGACACGACAATTCGTCTGGAACGGCCTAACGCGATCGATAAGCTGCTCGACGAGCATCCGCTAATCCGCGGCGTCGCCTTTAACGGCACGACCGCGCGGCGCCTATACGACCGCCATTTCCCGCGCCGCCCGGCTCTCACATACGTCGCATTGCCCTCGACGAGCCCGGCGCATGCCACGATCGACTTTTCCGCTAAGCTTGCGCGCTGGACGATATTGCGCGAGATCCTCGAACAGGACGGGCGCCTATAAGCACCGGCGCCTTCTCTTACCCTAGCGGCTCGAAGAGGCGCTCGATGTCGCCGGCTTCGAGGCCGGTGCCGGTGCCGCCCGCGGCATCGTAAATTCCTGCGGCGAGCGCCTTCTTGCGCTGCTGCAGCGCAAGCATGCGCTCTTCGACCGTGCCTTGCGCGACGAGCTTGTAGACGAAGACAGGCTTGTCCTGGCCGATCCGATGCGCGCGGTCGGTCGCCTGATCCTCGACGGCCGGGTTCCACCACGGGTCGTAATGGATGACCGTGTCCGCCGCGGTCAGATTGAGGCCAGTACCGCCGGCCTTCAGGCTGATCAGGAAGAGCGGCACCTTGCCCTTCTGAAAGCGCGCGACCGGGCCGGCACGATCTTTCGTGTCGCCGCGCAATTCGACAAAATCGATGCCGGCTTCGGCCACCGCCGGCTTGATCAGGTCGAGCATGCTGGTGAATTGAGAGAACAACAGGATCTGCCGGCCTTCCTCGATCAGGGGCGGCAGCATCTCCATCAGATGCTCGAGCTTGGCGCTGGCGCTAACCTGACGCGCTGCGGTGAGCTTGACGAGGCGCGGGTCGCAGCACACCTGGCGCAATTTCAGGAGCGCGTCGAGCACGACGATATGGCTGCGGGCGAGCCCCTTCTCGGCGACCTCGTGGCGGACTTTCTCGTGCATCGCGACCCGCACGGTCTCGTAGAGATCGCGCTGCGGGCCGGCCAGCTCGAGCGGGCGCAAGATTTCGGTTTTCGGCGGCAGGTCGGCCGCCACCAGGCTCTTGGTCCGCCGCAACAGGAACGGTTTCAATCGGCCCGACAGCACGGCCCGCCGTTCGCCGTCTTGCTTCTTCTCGATCGGGGTGCGGAAGACGCGAGCAAAGCGCTTCGCGTCGCCGAGCAGGCCCGGCATCAAAAAAGCGAATTGCGACCACAGCTCGCCGAGATGGTTTTCCATCGGTGTGCCGGTGAGACACAGCCGATGGCGGGCATCGAGGCGGCAGACCAGCTGCGTCGTCTTCGCGGCGGCGTTCTTGATCGCCTGCGCTTCGTCCAGCACCGCCATGTGCCACTCGATCGGCAGCAGAAGGTCGGCGTCGCGTGACAGCAGCGCGTAAGTTGTCACCACCAGATCGGCATTATCGATTTCGGGAAAGCGGTCCGCACGATCGGGGCCGTGCAGTGACAAGACCCGCAACTCGGGCGCCAGCCGCGCGGCCTCGGCGAGCCAGTTCGGCACGACGCTGGTCGGGCAGACGACGAGGGACGGCCGGTCGAGGCGGCCTTCACGCTTTTCGACAAGAAAATGGGCCAACGCCTGCACCGTCTTGCCCAGCCCCATATCATCGGCAAGGATGCCGCCGAGCCCGTATCCGCGCAGAAACTGCAGCCAGTTGAGCCCCTCGCGCTGATACGGACGCAACTCGGTGCGCAGCCCGGCCGGCGGTTCGACCTCGGCGATCCCCGAAAAGCTCGACAGCCGCTCCGCCAATTCCCGCAGCCGCTCGCCGCCGAGCCAGCGCAGCCGAGTGGCCGCTTCGAGCGCGGCCAAGCCCGTCATTTCACCAGCCGAAACCCCGAGCTTGCCCTCCGTGGACAGGTTCTTCGGGTCATACAGCTCGACAAGGGTGGCCATGATCGCCTTGGTGCGCTCGAGCGGCAGGGCGACGTGCCGGCCGTCTTCGAGCCTGCCGAAGACGGTGCCGTTATGCGCCAGCGCGTCGAGTTCGCTCGGCATGTCGCGATCGCGCAGACGTGCGAGCAAGGAACTCAGCACCGGCAGGAGCGCCACGCGTTCGCCCTCGACGACAATCCCGAGATCGAGCGAGAACCACCACCCGCTTCCCTCCTCCAGTTCAGCGGTCCATTCACCCGCGCCATCGACGACACGATGGCGAAAGCCGTCCTCGAATTCGATCCGCCAGCCCTCGCGCTCGAGTTGCGGCACCGCGTCATACAAAAAATTCGGCCATTCCCGTTGCCCCTCGGCAAAACCGAAGGCAATTCGCTCCTCGTCCCGATTTTGCGCTTCGAAAGTCTCGACGGCCTGCAACCCGAGTTCCTGCAACCGCTTCAGCGCTCTGCGCTCGGCGCTGCGGTTGCGGCGCCGCACGACGATCCGCCCCTCCTCGAAGGCGCGCAACTCGTTCCGCCGGTCTTCCGGATCGACTTCAACGCCGCCATAAGAAAAGCCGAGCAGCGCAAGGTCGACATTGTCGTCCCAGTCCTTCGTGCGCACTCCCCAATAGTTCCAGCCTCGCTTGCGTTGAACGAGCGTCAGGATCGGAACCGGCGGATCTTTGCGGATCTCTTCGACGATGTCGGAGCGCGGCCGCGGCAAGGCGAGACCCGGCAATTCGCGTTCCAGGGCGGCGCCAACCGCCTCGGCCTGCGCCTTGGTCACCGGCGGAGCCGACAATGCGAGCTTGACGAGCGGTCTGGCCAAATTGAGTGCGACAGGGCCGGCCAGGTGCTCGGCCGGAAGTACATACCAGGGCGAGGCCGAGGGCAGCACCACCGCAGACGGATCGTCAAGCGCAATGTCCACCGTCTGGCGGCCGTCCGCACCGACTTGCCAGGATAGCCGCCCCGGACGGTCCGGCCCCAAAGCCAATGGCGGCGAGGCGACATTCTGCCAGCGGCATCGGCCGGTGGCAAGGATCCGGCGCATCGCCAGGTCGGCGATCTCGGAATCTTCGGGAAGCTGGACCTGCGAGCTCCACGACCCGCCGCGCAGCAATTTGATGATGCCGCGATCGGTCGGGGTCAGGTAATTCGCGGTCGCGTTCTGCAATTGTTGGGAGGGCAAAGCGCGGTCGGCGCCCCACTCGCCCGATTTCAGGATGCGCACGACCCGCAGGTCGATGACAAAAGGCGAGCCTGGTGCGATCGGCCAGTCGAGGCGGTAGGCGATTGCTTCCGGCGAGGCGGCCGGATGCACGGCTTGGCGCAGCTGGTGCAGCCAGCCACTGACCGGCCCATCCAGCAAATCCTTTTCGGTCCGCTCCACCGATGGCGGGTTGCGCAATGCCTCGAGCAGCACGGCGGCCGCGTGCTTGCAGTTCCAACCGACGGGACAGCTGCATCGACCCGAGATGACGACCGGATCGGAATCGTTGATCTCGACAAAGACATGATAGGGGCGCGGCCGCGTGCCCCTGACGGAGGCGATCAGGCGTTGCCCGCCTTTGTCCGCACGCAAGTCACGAACCGCACCTTCACGATGATAGAAACGGCCCTTCTCGAAACTACCGGGGAGGCAACGTCGGATATCGCCCTCATCAAAGGCGACTGAATTGAATGCGAGATCCTGCAACAAGGTCGTCCGCTTCAAGATAGGGGGCCGCCAATCGGCTATGCCAGTCTCGACCGAGCCCCGTTGGTGTCAAGCGGCTGCCGCCACGCTGGCCGATCAGTGCTCTTCCTCGGGCAGGTGATGCCGCTGGGCGACGAATTGTAGAGCTATCGCGAGAATGCGGCAAGAAATGCGGAAACCAGCGGTTTCATGAAATAGCCGTGATCGGGAGTGATCGTCGCCTCGAAGCCGCGCCGGCGCAACTCTTCGGCAACGACCGGACCGACAGCGCCGATTTGGACCCCCTGCAGCGCCGTTGCCAATGCCTCTTCACGCCGGCTTGCCGCGGCGACCTCAAATAGCCGTGTAACTTGCGGCGAGCTGGTGAAAGCGATGGCATCGACGGCACCATCGGCCATCCGATCGATCAGCTCGACGACCTTCTCGTCGCCGGCCGCGGAAGCATAGACGTAGGGCAGGACGGGGTCGGGCTTCGCCCCGGCCTGCCGCAGGAAATCGGTGAACCTGGTGTTGGGGTTGCCCGGGTACAGCTGCACGCCGACCCGCCGGCCCCGCAGATCGATGCTCGACATAGTCGCGATCAGGCCGTCGGTCGTCGGCTCCTCGGCGCGCAGGTCGGATTTGAGGCCGAGCTCGCGCAACGCCCGCTCGGGCTTCGGCCCGCGCGTGATCTTGCGCGCGGCCCGCAACCCATCGAGAAAGAGCGGCTCGAGTTCGGATCGTTGCGCGATACCGTGCAGGCGACGCAGCCCTTCGCCGGTGAACAGAATCAGATCGTCAAATGGAAAACGCATCAGCCAGTCCCGCAGCGGCGCGGGATCCGGAGCATCCCGGATCGCCACCAGCGGGCAGCGCAGGGTTTCCGCGCCCTGCTCCTCGAACATGCGCGCGAGCCGGTCGAGCTCGCGGGTTTCCGGGAGGGCAATGCGGCGCCCGGAAAGCAGGCCGATTGCAGGTTGATCGCTCATCGAAGAGGAAGCTGATCTCGGCAAGTCCGTCGTGCAAGACTATAGTCGCGCGAGAGCACCGCGGGGCGGAGGTAGTCAAATGGATCGCGAGTACGAGACGGTGCGGGTCGACGACCGCGGCGAGGGTTTGCTGCTGCTGGCCCTCAATCGTCCCGAGGTGGCCAATGCGATGAACACGCAGATGGGGCGCGATCTCCTCACTTTCTTTGAGGGGATCAACGCGGCGCCCGCAAAACAGCGCTGCATCGTGGTCACGGGCGCGGGGGAGCGGGCGTTTTGCGCCGGCGGCGACCTCAAGGAGCGCAACGGCATGACCGACGAGGCCTGGCAGGACCAGCACCTGCTGTTCGAGCGCATGATCCGGGCGTTTATCGGCTGCCCGGTCCCGGTTATCGGCGCGGTCGACGGTGCGGCTTATGCCGGCGGCTGTGAATTGGCGCTGTGCTGCGACTTTATTTACGCCGCCGAGACCGCCCGCTTCGCGCTGACCGAGGTCACGCTCGGCATCATGCCCGGCGCCGGCGGGACGCAAAACCTGCCACGGGCCGTCGGTGAGCGCCGTGCCAAGGAGATCATCCTGACCGGACGCCCGTTCACCGCCGCCGAGGCGTACGAATGGGGCATGGTCAACCGCCTCTGCCCGCCGGGCCGCGTCGTCGAGGAGGCGATCGAAACGGGGCGCCGTATCGCCGACAACGCTCCGATCTCGGTGCGGCAGGCCAAGCACGCGATCCATTTCGGCATGCAGATGGATGTCGCGAGCGGCATGATGCTGGAGATCGAGGCTTACAACCGCATGGTCCCGACCGAGGACCGGCGCGAGGGTGTCCTTGCGTTCAACGAGAAGCGCAAGCCCCGCTTCAAGGGCCGGTGAGGGTGCGACGCACGGGACCGCGATAGGAGAGAGAATGAGCGAAGAAAAGCTTACCCAGGTGCTGGCGCGCAAATCTGCGACCCTCGAATACGAGGATCTGCCGCCGGAGGCGCATGAGCTCGCGCGGCAATGCATCCTCGACTATTTCGGAGTGGCGGTCGCCGGGGCCGGCGACGAACTGGTGGAGGTGTTGCTCGACGAGCTGAGTGAGGCCGGCGGCGCCGCACAGGCGAGCATCATCGGCCATCAGACCCGATTGCCGGCGCTGTCGGCGGCGCTTGTCAATGGCGCCGCGGGACACACGCTCGATTACGATGACGTCAATATGGCAATGCCGGGCCATCCCTCGGTGGCGATCCTGCCGGGCCTGCTCGCCCTGGCCGAATTGAGGCGCAGCTCAGGGCGCGAGGTGATCACCGCCTTCGTCGCGGGGTATGAGACCGCCTGCCGGGTCGGCGCGGCGCTGCAGCCGGGACATTACAATCTCGGTTTTCACTCGACCGGCACGGTCGGCGCCTTTGGCGCCGCGGCGGCCTGCGCCCGGCTGCTCGGTCTCGACGCCGAGGCGACCGCCCTGGCGCTCGGCATCGCCGGGACGCAGGCGGCCGGGCTCAAATCCCAGTTCGGGACGATGTGCAAGCCGTTCCACGCCGGCAAGGCGGCACAGAACGGGCTCCTCGCGGCTCGCCTCGCCGCGCGCGGATTTTCAAGCCGCGCCGACATTATCGAATGCGTCCAGGGGTTCGCGTTGACGCACGGCCCGGATTTCTCGACCGAAGCTGCCCTCGCCACACCCGAAGCCGGGCTGCATCTCTTCGCCAACCTCTTCAAATACCATGCCGCGTGCTACCTGACGCATGCGCCGATCGAATGCGCACGCCGGCTGCGCGAGCAGCATCAGGTGATCCTCGAGGCTGTGACCGGCATCACGTTGCGGCTCGACACAGGCTGTGAGCGGGTCTGCAACATCCCGTCTCCGGTCGATGGGCTGCAAAGCAAGTTCAGCCTGCGCCAGACTGTGGCTATGGCGTTGGCCGGCATCGATACGGCGAGCCTCGGCGCCTACAGCGCCGGGAATGCGCGCGACCCGGCCCTCATAGGCTTGCGCGAGCGGATCGAGATCGATTGGCAGGACAGCTGGCCACAGACCCTGAGCGAGCTCGAAATCGAGCTCGCCGACGGAGATCGCTTCACGGCGCGTCATGATGCCGGCGTTCCGGCTGCGGACATCGCCGATCAAGGCCGGCGGCTCGCCGCAAAATTCGATGCGCTCGTCGAGCCGGTACTCGGCGCCCCGCGGACGCGCGAACTGCGCGAAACCATCGCGCAACTCGACCGCCTTTCCGACATTACGAGCCTCGCCGACCTCGCCACGAGCTGAGGGGCGGCGCGATGCAGGACCCGGTCGTCGACAAGATCGTCGCGCATGTCGAAAGGGTGGCCGAACACGGGGTGCCCGAGGCCGCCCGAGCCGCGGCTAAGACCTTTATTGCCGATACGCTGGCTGTTGGAATAGCCGGCTCTCAGACCCCGTGGCGCGGCGAGATTCTCGACATGCTCGCCGGCATCAGTGGCGTCGAGGAGGCGACAGTGTTGGGTGGCGGCGAGAAGCTGCCGCTCGTGCACGCGGCGATGCTCAACGCCTATCAGATCCACGCCCAGGAATTCGATTGCGTGCACGAGGGCGCGGTCGTCCATCCGATGGCGGCGAGCTTGCCGGTGCTCCTCGGATGGGCGGAGCGGGAAGGCGGCGTCTCCGGCGCTCGCCTGATCCGCGCCGTTGTCGTTGCGGTCGATATCGCGGCGACGTTGGGCCTGTGCTCGCGTGCGCCGATGCGCTTCTTCCGGCCGGCCAACGCCGGCGGGTTCGGCGCCACCGCGGGTCTCGCGATGCTGGCCGGCCTCGATGGCGCACAGCTGCGCGACGCGATCGGGATCTATTACGGGCAGTGCGCCGGCACGATGCAGGCGCACAGCGAAGGAACGCCGCAATTGGCGATGCAGATGGGTTTTGCCGCGCGCAGCGCAGTGACCGCGGTGGAGCTGGCGCGGCGCGGCATGCCGGGGCCGCATGCGCCGATTTCCGGAGAATTCGGCTATTTTGCCCTGTTCGACGGAAAGGCGGATCCCGCGCCGTTCGACCAGCTCGGCGTGTGCTGGCGGATCACCGAGCTCAGCCACAAACCGTTCCCCAGCGGGCGGGCGACGCACGGCGGCATCGACGGGCTGCAGTGCCTGATGAAAGAAGACGGGGTGACCGCTGATCGGGTCGTCGCCTGCCGTTTTCGCGTGCCGCCTCTGACGGCGCGGCTGGTCGGCCGCCCGGCCCTCGAGGGGATGACCGCCGGTTACGCTCGGCTGTGTCTCCAATATGTCGGGGCCGTCTGCCTGCGGCGCGGTAATGTCGGTCTCGGCGATTTTACCGCGGCAGCGCTCGCCGATCGGGACACGTTGAGGTTGGCCCGCCGGCTGACCGTCATCGAGGACGGCAACCCCGACCCCAACGCTCTCTTGCCGCAGCGCGTCGAAATCGATCTCGCCGAAGGCCGAACCGTCGCCGCCGCGGTAACGTCGGTGCTCGGCAGCCCCGAGCGGCCATTGTCGCCCGAAGCTGTGCGTGCGAAATTCAGGAATTGTTGGCAATCCGTGCATGATATTCTGCCGGAGCAGGGTACCGCGCTGTGGGATGCGGTGTTCGCGCTCGAAGCCCTCGACGACGTTCGCCCTCTCGCCGGGCTCGGCGCCAAGCGAGGAGCGTCATGACCTCGGATTGGGCGCGGTTCGGAGTCGAGCCGGGATGGTCGTTTGCGATCCCGCATCGGGTCCGCTGGAGCGAATGCGACCCGTTCCGGCATGCCGGCCACCGCGCCTATTTCGAGTGGTTCGAGGAAGCGCGCAACCGCTATCTCGAGGCCGTCGGCCTGGCGCCGGTGTCGCCGGATACGCCGGGCCCGGTCATCGCCGACACCGGCATCCGTTATCATCGGCCACTGGTTTACGCCGACGAGATCCTCGTCACCGCGCGCACGGTTCGCCTTGGCCATACCAGCTTCGACATGGAATACGCGGTGTGGCGCGACGGGCTCTGCGCGCTCGGGCGCGCGGTGCTGATCCTGGTCATTAACGCCACCGGCGAAAAGACGCCATTGCCGCCCGACCTGCGCGAACGCATTCTCGCCCGCGACCAAGACGCTGGCGAGGCTGTCATTCCGGGGCGTGGGCGCAGCCCACGAGCCCGGAACCTATGAACACCGACCGAGAACGGATGCGCGCGGACGGTGTTCCTGGTTTCCGGGCCTGCCCCTTCGGGGCATCCCGGAATGACGATTACCGCCTGATCGGGAGATCGAAATGAAACGCGCCGTCATCGTCATCTGCGACAGCCTCAGGGCGGACCTTATCTCGCCCCGCGATGCGCCGTTCCTGAGCGAATTCGGGCAGCGCTCGGCGCGGTTTGCCGACCACAGGAGCGTCTTCCCGTCGACGACGCGAACGAGCGCCGCGTCGATCGCCACCGGGTGTCTCCCGGCGCGCCACGGCCTGCTCGGCAACACGATGGCGATCGACGAGGGTGACGGCCTCGTCTGCCTGTCGGTCGGCAAGCCGGATTTCCGCGACCGCCTGCACCGGGCGACCGGGCGCACCCTGCACCGGCCGACCCTCGCCGAGCGGGTCAGCCGTGCCGGCGGGACGGCGATCGCGATCTCGAACGTGTCGCCCGGCGCGGCCTATTTCCTCGACCCCGACGGCTTCGGCTGGGTCTACAACCCGGCCGGCAGCTTCGGCCCCGGCCGTCATGCGCTGCCTGCCGAGGAGGGGCTCGCGATCTCGAAGGGCGCCGAAGGCGACAACGCCGCGACCGAGCGCTTCTGCCTTGAGGTGTTGCGCGAGCGCGCGCCCACCCTCGCCATATTGTGGCTGTCGGAGCCGGACTACACCGGCCACCACACCCCGCTCGGCTCGCCAGCGCATCGCCGAGCGATCGCGAGCGCCGACGAAAATGTCCACCGCGTCGCCGAGACCGTTACGTCGCTCGATCCGACAGGCGAGAACATCCTCTTCGTCGTCGGCTCGGATCACGGAATGGAGACGGTCGCGGAGACCATTGATCTCGATGGGCTATTGATCGATGCCGGGCTGAAGGGTGCAGCGGCATCGTCGGATGTCGTCGTCGCACCCAATGGCACATCGGCCTTGCTCTATTTTGCCGATCCCGCCGGGGCTCTCGTCGCGGAGGTGGCGCGGTTTCTCGAAACCCAGGACTGGGTCGGGCGCACCTTCGTCGGTCCAGACTTGGCGGCGGTCGGCCTGCCAACGGGCTCCCCAATGCAGATTGCGGTCACGCTCAAACCCGACGAGCGCGCCAATCCGCACGGCGTGCCCGGTCACAGCCATGTCGTGCGCGACGCGCTCGAACCCAAAGACGCCACCGGCTTCGGCCAGCACGGCGGTCTCGGCAAAAACGAGCAGAGCCCGTTCCTCTTCATCTCCGGCGGTGGCTTCGCCCCGGGCCCCCGTCACGCCCGATCCTCGCTGATCGACATCGCACCAACGGTGCTCCGCCACCTCGGGCTGCCCAACACCGAAACCGACGGACAACCCTTGCCGCGCACGCACCCTTGAGCCCGGTCAGCCGATCGGGATGTTGTCGATCAGGCGGGTCTTGCCGAGCCGCACCGCCGCGAAAACGCGCGAGCGCGCGGCCACAATGCTCGTGACTGGCTTCAGAGTACCTTCTTCTCGGACTTCGAGATAGTCGATCTCGAACCCCTCCTCCCGAAGTTCTCGAACCCCGCGCGCCAATTCGCGCGCGACGGCGCCGGCTTTTATGTCGAGAGCGGACGCAACCGAGCGCAGAACCCGGGCGAGATTGGGGGCGATACGGCGCTCCTCCGCTGACAAATAGACATTGCGCGACGACAGCGCGAGCCCGTCCGGCTCGCGCACTATCGGAACCCCCGCAATGTGCACCGGGATGTCGAGGTCGCGAGCCAGCTGGCGAACAACCATCAACTGCTGGTAATCCTTCTCGCCGAAATAGGCGATGTCGGGCAGCGCCTGGATCAGCAGCTTTGTCACGACCGTCGTCACGCCGTCGAAGTGGCCGGCACGATGCACGCCGCAGAGGCCCTCCGTGAGCCCGTTTACTCGCACCAGCGTGGCAAAACCGGGCGGGTAAATTTCATCGACAGCGGGCATAAACACGAGGTCGACGCCCTCAGTCTCCAGCATTTCGAGATCGGCCGCCTCGCGGCGCGGGTAGGAGGCGAGATCCTCGGTCGGAGCAAACTGCTTCGGGTTGACGAAGATCGACGCGACCACCCGATCGCATTCGGCCCGGGCGGCCCTGACAAGCGCCATATGCCCCTGATGCAGCGCGCCCATCGTCGGCGCCAAACCGACCCGGGCCTCGCCTTTGCGCCAGAGGTCGATGTGCTTTCTCAGATCGGCGACGGTGCGCACTATCTCCAAGCGGCGACACTCATCCTTTGACGGAGCCGGAAGTCAGGCCGGCGACATAATGCTCGACAAAGAACGAATAAATGATCGCGACCGGGATCGAGCCCAATAGCGCGCCCGCCATCAGCTGTCCCCAATAGAACACGTCGCCGCGGATCAGCTCAGCGATGACCCCGACCGGCACGGTGCGCACCGAGCTCCGGGTCAAAAAGATCAGCGCGTAGAGAAACTCGTTTTGCGACAAGGTGAAAGCGAAGATGCCGGCGGAGATGAATCCAGGCGTGCACAACGGCAAAAAAATTCGCCGCATCGTCTGCAGCCGGCTGGCGCCGTCGATCCGCGCCGCCTCTTCCAGCTCTTTGGGGACGGTCTTGAAATAGCCCAGCAACAGCCAGGCGCAGAACGGCACCAGCATCGTCGGGTAGGTCAGGATCACTGCGGAGAGCGTGTTGCCGAGATCGAGCCGGTTGATCAGATCGGCGAGCGGGATGAACAACAATGGCTGCGGCACAAGGTAGATCGCCGCCACAGTCATTGCGATCAATCCGGCGCCGGCAAACCGCATGCGCGCGAGCGGGTAAGCCAGCATGACGCCGAGAACGAGCGAGATCCCCGTCGCCACGACGGCCACCACCATCGTGTTCCAGGTCCACAACAGGAAACTCGTCTGGGTCAACAGGTCGACATAGTGCTTCAGTGTCGGATGGATGACGAGCAGCGGCATCATATGCCGGTTGTACAACTCGGCATTGGGCTTCAGTGAAGTCACCGCCATCCAGTAGAACGGGAACAGCGCAACGATCAGAAAAAAGCCGACCGGCAGCCACAGCCGCACCGCCCGCTCGACGGGACCGTGACCGGTGATCATCACTTTTTCCGCATGTAGATCGTCAGCGCGACAATGAGCAGAGCCAATGCCGGGAACATCGCCAATGCTACTGACGCGCCGAGACCGAGCTGGCCGGCGCCCATCGCGATGTCGAAGGCATAGGTGGCAAACAGCTGCGTCGCATTTTGCGGCCCCCCATGCGTCAGCACATAGACGAGCTGGAAATCGGCAAAGGTGAAGATCACCGAAAACAAGGTCACGATCAGGATGATCGGCTGCAACAACGGCAACGTGACAAAGCGAAAGCGCTGCCAGCCGCTGGCGCCGTCTATGGTGGCGGCCTCGTAGAGCTCGGGCGGCACAGTCTGCAGCCCGGCGAGCAGGGTGATGCCGTAAAACGGCAGCCCGCGCCAGGTATTGATGACGATGATCGAAGCCATCGCCAGCACCGGGTTGCCGAGCCATGAGGGGCCGGGCTTTGGGACACCGAGCGCCAATAGAAACCAGTTGAGCACGCTGAACGCCGGATCGAGGATCCACATCCAGGCGACAGTGCTCAAGACCGTCGGCACAATGAACGGCAACAGCAGCAATGCGCGAACCAGGTTCTTCAGCGGGAATTGCTGGTTCATCGCCAATGCCAGCGCAAGCCCGCCCACCATCTTCAGCAATGTCGCCGCGGCGGTGTAAAGGAAGGTGTTGGCGGTCACCTTCCAGAAGATCGGGTCGTTGAAATCGGTCGCGAAATTCTTCAGCCCGACAAACGTGCCCGGGTGCGCCACCGGCCGGTCCTGCAGGCTGAGCAGGATGCCGTAGCAGAACGGATAACCGACCAACGCCGCGAGGAACAACAGCGGCGGCGCCATCATCAACCAGCTGAACACGCTCTCCCGGTCGAGCCAGCCGCTGAGCGACACCGCTCGGTGCCGTCTCCCAACCACTCCAGTGAGAACCTCGGATCGAATAGTCACCGTTTTTCGTCAAGCCCGGCAATGACGGTCAGTACAGCTGCAATTGCCATTACGCCGGCCGGTAGATCCCTTTGAGCTGCGCCTCGGCGCTCTTGATGACCTCCTTGGTCGAGGCGCCGGCGCAGGCCTTGGCGAACATGTCGACGATCACGTATTTGGCGAGGCTCTCGGCCAGTGACCGGTTCGGCGGCGCCGGCCAGCCCGGCAGATGCGCGCTCGCCAGCGCGTCGCGATACGAAATGTTGCGCGGCTCCACCTGCCACATCGGCGCGTTGTCGTAGCCGTGCAGCAATGGCTGATAATAGCTGTCTGCCGAGGCGTACCAGGCGCCGAGCTGCTTCTCATCCATCAACCACCGCAAGAACGCGCGCGCTTCGTTCTGTGCTGGCGTGAAATTGAAGATCGAATGACAGACCGAATTCATGAGATGGAACCGCCCCTTCGGTCCGGTCGGGTTCTGCGCCTGATCGGTTACCTTGGCGATATCGGGGAAATCGCGCTTGGCGAGCCAAAGGATGCTCTGGGCATTGTTCGTGCACGAGATCTGTTCGGCATACCACGCCTTGTTGTTGCTGACGTCGGTCCAGCCGAGGACGTCGTCGAGCATCGTGTCCTTAAAAAATTTGCGGGCGAAATCGACGGCGCGGGCGGTCTCGTCGGAGTCGATGACAACGGTCTTGCCGTCGGGCTCGACCTCATGCCCGCCATATGACCACAGCAGAGGATAGAGCCAGCCGTGGTTGTCGCCAAAACCGTGGCCGAGCTCGAAGCCAAAGGGATGGTCGTTGGCTTTCAGCTTCTTGCCGACCTCATAAAGTTCTTCCCAGGTATCGGGGAATTTCTTGACCCCGACTTCGGCGAACCAATCGATGCGCCAGTTCATCAGCTGGCCGATATTGCTGAACGGCACCGCCTTCCATTTGCCGTCGACGACGCCCGCCTCCTTGGCAACGTCGTACCAGCCGCCCTGCTTCTTGCCGGCCTCCTCGGCAATGTCGCTGACATCCAGCAGCTTTTCCTCGAACAGGAACGGGTAGAGCAGGAAGATCATCGTGACGTCCGCCCCCGACCCGGTCTCGGCGATCGTGCTGATCCGGGTCGGCAGGCTTCCAACGCTCGTCAGCTCATAATTGATTTTGACGCCCGTCTCTTTTTCATAGGCGGGCGCCAAAGTCTTCTGCATGTATTCGTCAAATGTCTTGATGAACGAGCTCTCGTGCAGAAAGGTGAGCGACTTGGCTTCCGCAGCAGATGGCCGCGGACCGATCGCCGCGCCCATCGCCCCGAGGCCTGCCAGCTTCAGAAATCCGCGGCGCGATGTAACGTCCATTCCTCGCACTCCTTGCAAGCCGGCACCCGAAAATCCGGTGGAATTCGAGGCTTTTATAGGCCGCGCTCCGTCGCGGCAAGCATCCAGCTGTCCTGACTAGAACAAGGTCCCGTCGCTGACGACCGTGAGAGGCGGAGCGCCGTCAGGCCGGCGTTCGCGCGCAATTTCCCTTCCGGCCGCCCAGCTGCCGCCTTCGAGGACGCGGGCGAGCGGGCACTCGTCCGCAGTTTTGCCGAGGCGCTCGCGCACCCGTGACGCCAGTCGATCCAGGAGTGCGACGGTCAGCGCCCGCCACTCGACGACCGGTTCACTCAGCGCGTCGAGGGCGCGCCGCAGGAGGGCCGGGTCACGCGGCTCGAGGACGCCGCAATCGATGAACAGACCGCCATTGCGGTATTCGGCGAGGCCGGTGAGGCCGTCGATCTCCGCGACCGGCAATCCCGCGGCCTCGAGCGGCTCGACAATCGAATAGGTGAGCCACTGGCTGAGCTTGTGAAACGGCACGAGCCCGTCACCGGGTACTGCCGGATGGCGACCGCAATCGCCGAGCGGCACGCCGGCGAGGCTGATGCGCCCCGGCCAAATCGGCCCGAACAGCCGCAGCAAGGTGCGCAGGATTTCGGGGGCCGTCAGCTCCTCGCGTCGGGCCGCCCAATAATCGTAAAGGTTCCCCGGCCGCGCCGCGGTGCCAAATACGGCCGGGTTAACAGCACAAACCTCGCCTACCCGACGCAGCAAGGCCGCGCGCCCTTCGATGCCCGGCGAGCTCGTTGCCCGCGGCGTGCTGGAAGGCCTGGGCCAGGGCCTCCGGCGCGATCCGTGACAGCGCTGCGGCATCGGCCCGCCAAGGTTTGGCGGGATCGGCGGAAAAAAGCCCTGCCTGCATCGCGCGCAGGCTCGCCACCGCGAGGCCCTCGGAACGTGAGAGGATCTGGCCGGTCGCCGCCTCGTGAAAGCGCCAGCGAGTGCCCGCCCCGGCATCGAGGAGCACCGAGACGACGGCGAGATCGATCCGGGCCCGAGCCGCCTCGTCCTGGTCGGCCCCGGGCGCGACTTGCGCTGCGCGGTCGACCCCTCCGGCCGAGAAATGCCGCCATCGGCTGTGGTAGGGCACGTCGAGATCGGGGTAGCGCCGTCGCGTGATCTCGACGACGCGGCGGACTGCCTCGTCCAACCGGGCAATTACGAGCCGGAAATGCTGGGTCTCGCCACACTCGGCAGCGGCAAAAACAATCCCGCAGCGGTCTCGGACGGCCGCCGCGGTCAGCAGTTGCGAAGGTTCGTCAATCGTCGAGAGCACGACCCCTGATGCCGCTGAGCTCGTCGGGATCGGGGATCCCAGCCGGCGCAAAGTAGCCTGCGGCTTTCTTTGCCTCGATTTCGACCATGGCGTCGAGCGGCACCAGCCAGTCCGGGATCGCGACCTGCTCCACCACCTCGATGCCCTGTCCCGTCAGCGCGTCACGCTTGAGGTTCGACATCGACACCCAGCGGTCTATCCGACGGATGCCGAGCCAGTGGAAGACATCCGGCATCAGCTCCTGAAACCGCATGTCCTGCACTCCGGCGACGCATTCGGTGCGCCGGAAATAAGTGTCCGCGCGGTCACCGCCCGATTGGCGCTTGCGGGCGTTGTAGACGAGGAACTTGGTGACTTCGCCGAGCGCCCGCCCTTCCTTGCGGTTGTAGACGATGATCCCGACCCCGCCCTGCTGCGCGGTCTCGACGCACACCTCGATCCCGTGGACGAGATAGGGGCGGCAAGTGCAGATGTCCGAGCCGAACACGTCCGACCCGTTGCACTCGTCATGGACACGACAGGCGATCACCGTGCCCGGATCTGCGATCCGCTCGACCGCACCGAAGAAATAGACCGTCATGCCGCCGATCGGGGGGAGCAAGACCTCGATGTCGGGACGGGTCACGAGTTCGGAGAACATCCCCCCGGTCTCCTCGAAGAGGGTGCGCCGCAAATCGGCCTCGGCGACCCCGAAGCGGGCGGCCAGCCCGGGCAGATGCCATACCGAATCGATTGCCGCCTTGGTGACGCGGATCTCGCCGTTGTCGAGCAACACTTCGCCGTCTGGCCGCAAGGTCCCGTCGGCGAGAAGCGGGCGGAGCTCAGGGGTCGTAATTCGCGCCCGAGTGACCGCGATGGTCGGACGGACGTCGATGCCCGCACCGATATGTTCCGCAAAGACCTCGCCGACGAGATGGCCCCAGGGATCGAGCGACACGATTTTCGCCGGATCGCCCCATTGGGGATGCGGTCCGATCAAGGTCGCCGGCGCGGTATCGGTGAAGTCGGGCCGATGGTCACGCGCCAAGGCCCGCGTCGCCACGGCAAGGGCGCGATAAACTGCGTAAGCTCCGGAGTAGGAACCGACAGCGTTGCGGTATCGTGGCTCGGCGGGGCTCGCCACGACCGGCCCGCGTTCGGCCGAGGCGGATGCGCCCCAACAGAGTGGAATGGCGCCGCGGCCAGCGGTTCCAGGGTGGGAAGTCAGGCGAATATGACGCGGTGCGGAGTGCTCCATGACCTTTTCGCGCGGGAAAGATCAGAAATGGAGAGGGTAATGAGGTTATCAACAGCCCGCTACTCGGGCGGCTCGCCTCACGACGGTGTGAGGCGGTCGAAATACCCTCCGAAATCGGTTCCGGCGCACTAAGTTAAACTCGTTTTGTTCGGTTTCCGGCAATGCTCCCGATGACTGAGCCGCCTTCGCAATTGGATCCGCGCAAGTTTCAGGATCCTTTCACCACCGCCAAGGGCGAGCCACGGGCTCAGGTCGCCCTCAGATCGCTGGACACGCTGTGGTTTAATACCGGCACGCTGTGCAACCTGACATGCCAGCATTGCTATATCGAGTCCTCGCCCAAAAATGACCGGCTGGTCTACCTGACGGCCGCTGAAGTTGCCGAATATCTCGACGAGATCGAAGCGGGCAGTCTCCCGACTTCGCTGATCGGCTTTACCGGCGGCGAGCCGTTCATGAACCCCGAGCTGCCTCAAATGCTCGAGGATGTCCTTTCCCGCGGTTTCCGCGCGCTGGTTCTGACGAATGCGATGAAACCGATGGTGAAATGCAAGCCGGCGCTGTTGAAACTCAGAGACCGCTTTGGCGACCGGCTGACGATACGCGTCTCGATCGACCATTACGGGCCGCAGGTGCACGAGCTGGAACGGGGCGAACGCAGCTGGCGGCCGACAATCGACGGGCTCCTCTGGCTGGCGCGCAACGGTTTCTCGCCTCATGTCGCCAGCCGTCAGCTCTCGGGAGAGCCGGAAGCAGCGATACGCAGCGGTTTTGCCGGGCTGTTCGCCGAACTGGGCGTCGCGATCGATGCCGCCGATCCGGTGGCGCTCACGGTGTTTCCGGAAATGGATGCCGGCGCCGATGTTCCGGAGATCACCGAGGCTTGCTGGGGCATTCTAGGGAAATCGCCGGAGAGCGTCATGTGCGCGACTTCACGGATGGTTGTGAAGCGCAAGGGCGCGTCGCATCCGGTCGTTCTTGCCTGCACCTTGCTTCCCTATGATTCCCGGTTCGAGCTGGGCCGGACCCTTACCGCGGCGAGCGGCCCGGTGCCGCTCAATCATCCGCATTGCGCCAAGTTCTGCGTCCTCGGCGGCGGTGCCTGCAGCCGCGGGTGACGCCCTTAAGCGTCAGGACAGACCCAACGCCACGGTCTGTTTGAGGATCTCGGTCGAGCCGTCCCAGATCATCCGCAGCGCTACAAACGTGATGATCCCGAGCCCGACCCAGGCAATCCAGAAGAAGCGATCGAGGAGGCGGGCGATACAGGTCGAGGCGACCCCCATCAGCGCGACCGAAAGCACAAGCCCGAACGCCAATAGCCAGAAATGATCGCGCGCGATCCCGGCAACCGCCAAAACGTTGTCGAGTGACATCGAAACATCCGCCAAGACGATCCGGGTGAGCGCCTCCGTCGGGGTCGTCCGGTGCATGCGGAGCCGGGCGCCGGAGCACTCCGCCCCGCTCAACCCCGCTTGGTCACTGGTCGGGGTCTCGCGGATCTCGCGATACATTTTCCAGGAGACCCAGAGCAGCAGCACGCCCCCCGCCAAGGTCAGGCCAATCACCGCGAGCAGCTGCACGGCAAAATAAGCAAAGAAGATCCGCAAGACGGTGGCGGCCGCGATGCCGAGCACGATGATGCGCCGCCGCCGTTCGGCCGGTAGACCCGCCGCCGCCATTCCGACGACGATCGCGTTGTCTCCGGCGAGCACCACGTCGATGATGACCACCGACAGCAGCGTGCCTAGTTGATTAACGCCGATCAGCACCATCGCCACATAATCACTGATCTGCGCACAGTCGAGAGCGTCGGGATGTCGAGAGCTGTCGTTTTGCACCCGGCGCTGAGCCTTTCGGCTTTCTACGCCGCGACATTTCTGGTGACCGGTATTCAGCTCCCGTTCTGGCCGGTTTGGCTTGCCTCGCGCGGCCTCACCGCGAGAGAGATCGGCGTCCTGTTAGCTGGGGCGATCTGGGTGAAGGTGCTGGCCACCCCGGCGATCGGCGCCCTTGCCGACAAAATGAGAGGGCGTCGCATGCTGATGGGAGCGCTCGCGGCAGCCGCTCTTGCCGCCTATGCGGGGCTCTTGCCTGCCGGAACCTTCTGGCTGCTGATCTTGCTCAACCTCGTCGCGCTGACATCACAATCGGCGCTGATGCCGCTCGGCGATACAATTACCCTCGCCGCCGCCCGCTCGGAAGGTCTCGATTACGGGCGGATCCGCCTCTGGGGTTCGGTGAGCTTTATCTTCGCCTCGATCGCAAGCGGTGCAACACTAGCATCGTCCTCGGGAGAGCGGGTGCTTCCCCTTGTGCTCGGCGCCTCGGTGCTCGTGCTCCTGGCGTGCCTGTTTATTCCGACGATCCGCCCGGTGGAGGGTGCCGCGCGGATCGTGGGCATTCGCGCCGTCGCCGGCGATCTCAAATTCTGGATTTTTATCCTTGCCGCGACCGCCCTGCAGGCGAGCCACCAAGTTTATTATGGGTTCGGAACGCTTTACTGGCGCGCGCTGGGTTTCTCGGACACGACGATCGGTTGGCTGTGGGCGGAAGGAGTCCTCGCCGAAATCCTGCTTTTCTGGCAGGGCGGGCGGCTGCTCGCCCGGCTCGGGCCGGTCGGACTGATGGTGCTCGGGGGTGTCGCGGGCATTCTCCGCTGGAGCCTCGCTGGCGCGCTGGTTTGGCTCCCGTTCATCGCGGCACTCCAGCTTCTGCACGCCTTCACATTCGGCGCGAGCCACCTCGGAGCCATGCACTTCCTTTCTCGTGCGGTGCCGCCCTCGGCAGCGGCGAGCGCACAAAGCCTTTACGCTGCACTGTCTTCGGGTCTCGGCAGCGGCCTCGTGATGGGGATCGCGGGAGCGCTCTACTCAGGCTTTGGCGGAGGCGCCTATTCTTTTATGGCCCTGCTCTCGGCGGCTGGATTGGTGGGAGCACTAGCATTAAGCGGGCCAACCGATCGACGGAACCGGTAGCGCTCCTGACGCGTTTGCTGAGGAAAGAGAGACCTCGGCATGATCCGCCGCGGCGTGGTCTCCCTCAACCACCACGCCGCCCGATTACGGGTCGCGCCGGAGCGCCATGCCGGTTCTCCCCCCACCGGCATGGCGTCCCTTTTTTATGGTCTCGTCCGCTGCGCGAGGGCGCGCTCAAGCTACCTCGAACACTTCGGGTGGACGCCGTCTACCGCATGGGCGACCGCGTAATCGTGGAATCCTTTGGTGTCGAGGGTGCTGGCCAGCTTCAGCATCTCGGCCGATTGCTGGCAGAATTGTCCGGTCGGAATAAGTGCTTGCTTGCGCGCAGCCTCGTTGGCGAGACTGGTTTGCCAGGAATCGAAGGCGCTCTTCGCGTTTCGAGCACCGGTGCGGCGGAAATGGTCGATCATCGCGTTCTGATAGCGCAAGATCGCGGCCGTATTGCGCGCCCGAAATTCGCCGTAGACGGTATCCCGGCAAGCCGAGCTGATGACCATCAGATTGGTTTGAAACAGCAGTCCCTGCTCCGCCTCGATATCCCCCGGCGAATAGCAATTCCGGTCGGCGGCCGAAGCTGTGACGGCCGACGCGGCAGCCAGGAGCGCTGCAGCCAAAACGACTTTCTTCATCGCAATTCCCCGACGATGTCCCCGATACCCTCAGCATAGCCAAGGAGCTCTCTCAATTTCAAGAGCAACAGCCGTTGATCTCGACATACCTTAAATACAAGGGATTACTCTTGCCACGTGGAGAAGGCCCGCTATAATGCAACCGATGATTGGATACAGAACTGGTGCGCTTTTTATCCAAATGATTTAGTCGGGAGCGAGAACTTGCACCCGGAAGATCAGCAATTTTCAAACCCTGACGCTGGCGCTGGCTAAGCATAAAATCTCGATCCGTCGAAGAGGCGATAATGGCTGCGATAATTGTCTTGTTTACCGATTTTGGTCTCGAAGGGCCCTATATCGGCCAGGTCAAGACCGTGTTGCACCAGATCGCACCCGGCGTTCCGGTGGTCGACCTGTTTGCCGACCTGCCCGCGGCAAAGCCCCAGCCAGCAGCCTATCTGCTCGCCGCTTACGGCCGATGGTTTCCGCAGGGTACGATCGTTCTTGCAGTCGTCGACCCCGGCGTGGGAGGGGACCGTGCAGCGGTCGTGGTCGAAGCCGACTCCCGCTGGTATGTCGGTCCGGATAACGGTTTGCTCGAACTCGTGACGCGGCGCGCCGACCACGCCCGGAGCTGGGAGATCTCCGCGCCGCCCGAAGCGATATCGGCAAGCTTCCACGGCCGCGATCTGTTCGCTCCCGTAGCGGGACTGCTCGCCCGCGGCGGCCCGCCGGCCGGCCGGCTCCGTCCTGCGCAGATCCTGCGCCGTCCCGAGTGGCCGGACGACCTTCCCGAAATCGCTTACGTCGACCGGTTCGGCAACGCGATGACCGGTTTGCGTGCAGCGCTGCTTCCCGGTCGCGCGCGACTTGCCGCTGGCGGGCGGGTTCTCGCGCGTCGGCGGACATTCTCGGACGTCGCGGCGGGCGAGGCGTTCTGGTACGAGAACTCGAACGGGCTCGCCGAAATCGCGGTCAATTCCGGCCGGGCCGATGCCGCGCTCGGCCTCGCCGTAGGGAGCCCGGTGGAGATCCTGCCGTGATCTCAGCTAAGACTACTCTCAAGACGGCGGGACGACGATCTTGGCGCCCGGCGGAACCCTGAGCACGCGACGCTTCTGCAGTCTGTGAACCAGCCACACGGCGACCGTGAAGACGATAAACACGATCAGCATGACGAGACTGAACGAGCGCACCAAATGGCCGAGCACGGCGCGGAATGCGTGCCCGAGGAAATAGCCGACGGCAACAAAGCTGCCTGCCCACAGACCGGCGGCAAGGGCATTCAGTGCGAGAAACCGCTTCCAATGAACCGCGCTCAACCCCATCGCAAACGAGGAGAAATTTCGTATCCCATAGATGAAGCGGAAAGACAGAATAAAGCCGGTGTTGTACCGCTCGAGCCAATACAATGCCAATTCGACGCCGTAGCGCCATTTCGGGAATCGATTGAGCAGCCGCAGCCCGAAACACCGGCCGATCCAGAAATAGACCTGATCCCCGGAGAAGCTTCCGAGCCACGTGGCTAAAAGGAGCAGCGGCGGGTTGAGCAGACCCTGCGCCGCGGCAAAGGCGGCAAACAGCACAAAGGTTTCGCCTTCGAGAAAGGTCCAGATGAAAGCGATCAGATAAAACCAAGCGCCGTTCTCAGCGATCAGCCGGCTGATGTCCATTCCCGACCCGTTCTGCCCTTCAAACCGCCCCGGGCCATGGCTGGAGCGCGCCCCCTCGATGCACTTCCGGCACCGCGCATGCTATGTTTTTCCGCGCTCCCGGTCGAGCGAATTCCCGCGCAAGCCGGGTTCTCATGCCTTAACAATGCTGCGTTAGAAGGGTCGCACAGCAAGGAAGGAGAAGGCCGATGGCCGGGTTGTATTTCGAGGAGTTTGAAGAGGGTCAGGTCTTCGAACACGCGATCAGCCGGACCGTCACCGAAATGGACAATGTGTTGTTCAGCACGTTGACCATGAACCCGCAACCGCTGCACCTCGACGAAGAATTCGCCAAGCAGACCGAGTTCGGCCAGCGGCTGGTCAACAGCCTGTTCACCCTCGGTCTGATCATCGGCATCAGCGTCGGCGAAACGACGCTCGGGACGACGGTCGCCAATTTGGGGATGAGCGATGTTCGGTTTCCGAAGCCGGTCTTCCACGGCGACACGTTGCGGGCGCGAACGATCGTGCAGTCGAAACGGCGCAGCCAGTCGCGCAAGGATGCCGGGATCGTGGAGTTCGAGCATCAGGGGATCAACCAGCGCGGCGAAACCGTCGCGATCTGCCGGCGCGCCGGCTTGATGAAATGCCAGCCCACATGAAGTACCAGCCGACGGAGGGGTGAATGCGCTCCCTGCTGTTTGTTCCCGCCGATAGCGAACGCAAGCTCTCCCGTGCGCCGCAATCTGGCGCGGATGCTTTGATCCTCGATCTGGAGGATTCGGTGGTGCCGGCGAATCGGCCGTTGGCGCGCCGTCAGGCTCGCGATTTCCTCGCGACCACCGGTTCCGTCGAGTTCCGCCGCTACGTGCGGATCAATCCACTATCGAGCGGCGTCGCGCTCGATGATCTCGCTGCTGTAGTGCCGGGAAAACCGGATGGAATACTGTTGCCGAAATGCGTGCCCGAGGATCTGCGGACGCTCGATCATTATTTATCGGCCCTGGAGGCGGCGTCGGCGCTGCCGCCGGGAAGCATCCGGGCCATCGCCATCGCCACCGAAACCCCGGCCTCGATGTTTACACTCGGCGGCTACGGCGGGACGTCTTCGCGGCTCGAAGCTATTACCTGGGGGGCGGAAGATCTAGCCGCGTGCATCGGCGGCAACAACCGCCGAGTCGAGGGCATCTATGACGACGTCTACCGGCTGGCCCGCTCACTTTGCTTGTTGGGTGCGGTGGCTGCCGGCGTCATCCCGATCGACACGATCTATACCGATTTCAAGGACGAGGCCGGGCTCGCCGCCGAGTGCGCTGCCGCACGGAGATCCGGCTTTACCGCCAAAATGGCGATCCATCCGGCGCAGATCCCGGTCATCAACCAGGCCTTTGCCGTCAGCGATGAAGAACTCGCCTGGGCGCGGAAGGTCGTCCAGGCGTTTGCCGAAAACCCCGAAGCCGGGACTATCGCCGTTGACGGCAAGATGGTCGACAAGCCGCACCTGATACTGGCACGCCGGCTTCTCGACTTAGGCGCGGGGTGAGCGATCGCCCCCGGCTCCAGCTTCGCCGTGAGCCTGTCATGACCGCAAGCCGGTGATCGGCTGGCGAGACCATGGCGGCCGATCTCGTTTGTTGCTACGCTGGGTGAGCATCCTAGGGTTGAGGCAGAATGATCGTGAAATCGATGATCGGGGCACTCGCCGCGGCGGTGCTGTTGGCGGCGTGTGCGCAACTGCCGCCCCGATATTTCGGACCGCAGATGGCGTCGGCTAACGGCGAGGCCGAGCCGGAGCGGATCAATTCTCCGGCATATGCCGTACGGCCGCCGCTACCTGGCCGGCCCGGTTATCTCGACACGATCCGCTATATCGATGATGGGGTGAAATATATCGATCCGTACGCCGAGTTCTTTATCTCTTTTGATGGTCAAATGTGTTTTCGCGGATTGGTCAATCGTCAAGCAGCATATTTTGAAAATTACCAAAACTATTGGTGTATGTACCCGACTGCAGTGAGCAATGTCGAAGCACTGGAGAACGATATCAGTTATGTGAACACGGTCCGCTTATGGTGCGTGCTGGAAGCGCCGCAATGCGCCCGCCGGATCGGGTTTGTTAATTTTCTGGATAACGGCGACTGGATCGGCAACAGCATAGCGGCGCAAACCCGCCCCTCAAAAGAGCAGCGCAACGCGATCGAGTATCTGATCTACCTGATGGGCGGGAACGCAGTTGGCGCCCAGCCGCTACGATAATGTCGCCCCACACCTCTCCCAATGCGAGAGGCTCGGTCAGCCGAGCCAGCCGGTCGCGACGCCCGCGAGCAATACGGTGCCGACAAAGGCGCGGTAGACGACGAATGGCCAAGCTGCGAAGCGTTCGAGGATGCGCAAGAGGGCCCAGATTGCGAGAAAAGACGAGAGGCTCGCGACGATGAGCCCCAGGATCAGCACCGACCAGCCATGCGCATCGAGGCCGGCGTGCCGCAGCTCCGCCAATTCCTTGAGGCCGGCCAGCGCGATTGCCGGCAATCCGAGCAGGAAGGAGAAGCGCGCGGCGTCCTCGCGCTTGAAGCCGAGGAAAAGAGCCGCCGTCAGCGTCGAGCCCGAGCGCGAGACGCCGGGGATCAGGGCGCCGACCTGCGCGATGCCGACAACGAGGCAGTCGGAGAGCCCTATGCGCTCGAAGGGGCGCTGGTGGCGCGCCGCAACTTCGGCGATCGCGAGCAGCAGCGCCATGACGATGCAAGCCAGACCCACCACGACTAGGCTCCGCAGCGGCGAGCCGCAAGTGTTGAGCGTCTTAGCGAGCGCAAGCCCGGCAATCCCGATCGGTATGGTGCCGATCATGATGCCGACAGCGAGTACGAATGAACGATCGTAGTAGTCGCGGCGTGCGATCGCCGACAACGACCCGAAGACGAGGTCCCTAACGTCTCGCCAGAAATAGCTGATGACCGCCGCCAAGGCGGCGAGCTGCATAGCCGCCGAAAAGGCGGACCCCGGGTCCGGCCAGCCCAAGAGTGCGGGTACGATGCGCATATGCGCCGTCGAGGAAATCGGCATCAGCTCGGTAATGCCTTGAACGACGCCCAGGACGGCCACCTTCGCATAGCCGAGCGCGACGAAACCCGTGTCGATGCCGTTGGTACAACCACTATCCACGCGATTACGTCGCCTTTAAATTCCGGGCCGGATGGGGCGGGTCGGAAACGCCAAATCGTAATTTCCTCGCAGCCGCTGATCAATCGGCAAGCCGGTCGGCGTCATAGAAGCCAGTGATTATGGGAAACTAACGGTTAATCGCTGGCGCTAAGTACCGAACGGGGGAGGGTTGAGGGGTTCCGCCCGTCTATCGATAGCCGCGGAGGAATCGGTTCCTTTATGGATGCAACCCACTTACTAGTGCGCGTTCCAATCAAGTTGCAACGCCTCCCCAGAGCGTCATCCGCGGGCTTGACCCGCGGATCTCCGAGCTGGCCGGGTCAACCCCGGCCATGACGAATATGTGGCTTTCCGCCTAGACCGAGTAATACATCTGGAATTCGATCGGGTGGGGGGTGTGCTCAAAGGCGTACACCTCCTCCCACTTCAATTCCATATAGGCCTCGATCTGGTCCATGTTGAAGACGTCGCCCTTCAACAGGAAAGCGTGGTCGTTGCGCAACTCGCCCAGCGCTTCGCGCAATGACCCGCAGACCACCGGGATGTCGGTCAACTCTTCCGGCGGTAAATCGTAGAGGTTTTTGTCGATCGGGTCGCCGGGGTGGATCTTGTTCTGGATGCCGTCGAGCCCGGCCATCAGCATCGCGGCAAAGCCGAGATACACATTGGCGGCCGGATCGGGATAGCGCACCTCGACCCTCTTGCCCTTTGGGCTCGATGTATAGGGGATGCGGCAGGCGGCCGAACGATTTCGCGAGGAATAAGCGAGCAGCACCGGCGCCTCGAAGCCGGGGATCAGCCGCTTGTAGCTGTTCGTCGTCGGGTTGGTGAAAGCGTTGATCGCCTTGGCGTGGCGGATGATGCCGCCGATGTAGTAGAGCGCCGTCTCGGACAAATCGGCATAGAGGTTGCCGGCAAAGACCGGCCGCTCGCCCTTCCACACCGACTGGTGCACATGCATGCCCGAGCCGTTGTCGCCCATCACTGGTTTCGGCATGAAAGTCGCCGTCTTGCCGTATTGGTTGGCGACATTCTGCACGACGTATTTGTAGATCTGCATATTGTCGGCGGTGCGTACCAGGGTGGCAAATTCAGCCCCCAGCTCAGCCTGCGCCGGCGCCACTTCATGATGATGCTTTTCGACCGCGAGCCCCATGTCGTGCATCACCGACAACATCTCGGCACGCATATCCGATTGGCTGTCGACCGGCGGCACAGGGAAATAGCCGCCCTTGATTGGCGGCCGGTGGCCGGTGTTCCCGTCGGGAAGTTTCCTGTCGCTGATGTAGGGGCCCTCTTCGCTGTCGATCTCGTACATCGCCCCTTTCATCGTTGCGGAATAGCGAACATCGTCGAAGATAAAGAATTCGGCTTCCGGCCCGAAAAAGGCTTTGTCGCCGATGCCGGTCGCGACGAGGTGTTGCTCAGCCTTCTTCGCGATCGAACGAGGGTCGCGGGCATAGGGCTGCCCGGTCATCGGCTCGTGCACATCGCAAAAGATGATCAGCGACGTCTGCGCGGCGAACGGGTCGAGGACCGCAGTCGAACAATCGGGCACCAGCATCATGTCCGAGTCGTTGATCGCTTTCCAGCCTGCGATCGACGAACCGTCGAACATCACCCCGCCGTCGAGGAAATCCTCGCTTATCGTCCGTACGTGATGCGCCAGATGCTGCCATTTACCGCGCGGATCGGTGAAGCGGAAGTCGACGTATTTGACGTCGTGCTCCTTGATCATATCCATGACTTTTTGGGTATCAGACATTGCAACTTTCCGTTCGATGTTTAACAGGGTTTAGGAGCACGAGATCGCCGCAAGGGATACCACGGCGTCATCTCAGATCGCGTCCGGACCGCGCTCGCCAGTGCGGATGCGGATCGCTTCCTCGATCGTCGTGACAAAGATCTTGCCGTCGCCGATGCGGCCGGTGTGGGCGGCCTGCTGAATCGCCTCCACAGCGCGCTCGACGAGCGTATCCTCCATGACCACCTCGATCTTCACCTTCGGCAGAAAGTCGACGACGTACTCGGCCCCGCGATAGAGTTCGGTATGCCCTTTCTGGCGGCCGAAACCCTTGGCCTCGGTGACGGTGATTCCCTTGATCCCGACTTCATGAAGAGCTTCCTTCACCTCGTCGAGCTTGAAGGGCTTGATGATCGCCTCGATCTTCTTCATCGGCTTCTCGTCTCTCTCAGCCAAGGACACCGGCCTCGGCGCGTTCAGAGCATAACCTATGCCAGTGCCGGTCGGCGACAGGACAAATCCAAAAGTCCGGGCAGCCTTATACTGGCTTGCCTATTTTCGCGCCAGAAATCTGCCGAGTTCTTAATCGGTTGGTTCAGCGCGTCGAGACGTTCCCGAGGAATTTTCGAATTCGATCGATCGCCTCGCCGATAGCCTCTCGGCTGTTGGCGTAAGAGAAGCGCAAATAGCCCTCGCCATATTCGCCAAAGCTGGTGCCGGCGACCGTTGCCACCCCGGCCTGCTCGAGCAGCTGCGCCTGCAATGTACGCGCGTCGTAACCGGTACCCGTGATATTGGGGAAAGTGTAGAAGGCGCCGCCCGGCTGCTGACAGCGAAAGCCGGGCAGCCCGTTCAACGCCGCGACGATCATCTCGCGCCGCGCCGCAAATGCCGCGACCATGCGGTGAACCGGCTCGCGCGGTCCGGTCAGCGCGGCAACCCCGGCGTGCTGTGCGGCCGCGTTGACGCAGGAATGGCAGTTGATCGCGAGCCGCTCGGCATGCCCGAACAACGCCTTGGGCCATACCGCGTAACCCAGCCGCCAACCGGTCATCGCATAGGTCTTGCTCCAGCCGTCGAGCAGGATCAGCCGATCACGCAGCGAGGGATAGCGGAGGAGGCTGACATGCTCGGCGCCGCCGTAAAGGATCTCGCCGTAGATTTCGTCGCTGAGCACGGCGACCTGCGGGTGCCGTTCGAGCCCGGCGACCAGCCGGTCGAGTTCGTCCCGCGGCACGACGCCGCCCGTCGGATTGGCCGGGCTGTTGATGATGATCAGGCGGGTGCGCGGCGTGACCTTGTCGAGGACCTCGTCGGCGCGGAACGAGAAGCCCGCCGCCTCGTGCAGCGGAATCGGCACGGGCGTCGCTCCGGAAAACCGGATCACGCTCTCGTAAATCGGGAACCCCGGGTTGGGATAGAGGATCTCGACCCCCGGCTCGCCGAACATGAGGATCGCGAAGAACATTGTGACTTTGCCGCCTGGGACGACCAGGACCAGGTCCGGCGAAACTTCGACCCCGTGGCGGCGCAAGAGATCGGCCGAAACTGCGGCACGCAACGGCGGGATGCCGTTCGCCGGCGTGTAGCCGTGATGACCGTCGGCGAGCGCCTTGCGCCCGGCCTCGACAATGTGCTCGGGGGTCGGGAAATCCGGCTGGCCGATGCCGAGATTGATGATCGAGCGGCCGTCGGCGGCGAGCGCATTGGCGCGGGCCAGCACCTCGAACGCGGTCTCGGTCCCCAGGACACCCATGCGTCCGGCCATCTGCAGCATCATCTCCTCCCCGCCTACTCGATCTCCATCAGATTAGCGCGGCTTTTGTCAACAAGCACCTAAGCCAACGACAAGCCCCTCGGCGAAGAGGTGATCGAGCGCGGCGGCGAGATCGAATGCAGGGTCCGCCGCCGCGGTTGCCGCCGCCGTGCCGAGCGCGAACCCTTCGGCCAATGCCCTGCGGAACGCAAACACTCCGGGGGGGAGCCGTTGCCAGCTGAAGCCCTCGTCGGCGCGCCGTATCTCGACGGTGGTACCGCCGCTCGTGAGATCCACCGGACGAACTTCTTTCCGCTGGTTCGCCAGCCAGATCGCATCGATAGGCCACTCCGAAGCGAAATAGCTGACGGACGGCTGTAGAGAGATCTTGAGTAAAGATGCACCTTCGGGCGCAATCCCGGCGAGAGCCTCTATTTTCAGCGGGCACGCCTCCCGCACCGTCGCGGCGACGTTGAGGGCCCATTCAAAGCGCGCGACGTCTGCCAGATAGGGGAGATCATTACACGCCTCCAACCCGGCGAGAAAATCGGCAAAGTCGGCGCCGTACTCGACGAGGCAACGCGAATGCGGCGGGTGTTCGCGCAGGTATTCATGCGCGGCGTACGCAAAGAAACGCTTGTCGACGAGCCGGCAGACAACTGGGAAAGTGCGTTCCAGGACGGCGCCGAGCGTCGCAAATGCGTGATTGCGGTAGATTCGCACTCGCGCCGCCGGGTCGAGCCCGTCGTCACGGATGGCGCCCACGAGCGCACGCAGTGTCGCCGCCAAGTACCGCTCGGCGGAGCTCCAGCTTGCAGTTCAAGCAGGGTCGGCATACCGATAGAGATCGGCCAGCTCTTGCGCATGCCGCGCCTCGTCCAACAGGAGTTCGAGCGCGGGAATATTGGTGTCCCACTCGATCAAGGTGGGCACGGCGCCGAAGCGCCGGAGCGTTTGGGCGTAGAGCTCCCAAACCGGTTGGGCTACCCGAGAGCCGTGGTCGTCGATCAGAACATTCACGTGCTCTGCAGCGTGATGGCCGGCTAGATGGATCTCGCCGATCGCGGCCGCCGGCAGCGCGTCGAGATAGGCGATCGGGTCGAATCCGAAATTTCTCGCGCTGACATAGATGTTATTGACGTCGCAGAGGATGCTGCAGTCGGTTCGGCGGGCGGTTTCGGCCAGGAATTCCGCCTCGGGAATGGTTGAATGGCGAAACCGCAGGTAGGAGGACGGGTTCTCGATCAGCAGCCGCCGCCCGAGCGCCTCCTGCGCTTCGCCAACGTGCCGGCAGAAGACATCCAGGCTCTCCTCGGTGTAGGGAAGCGGCAGCAGGTCGTTCAAGTAATCCCCGCCGATCGCACTCCAGGCCAGGTGCTCCGAGACCAGCACCGGCTCTACCCGCTCGATCAGATCTTTGAAGCGGCCGAGATGAACCCGATCGAGCTCCTCGGCGCTCCCCAAGGAGAGCGCAACCCCGTGAACGCTCACCGGGTAGTCGCGGCGCAATTCGAGCAATCGGTCCAGCGCCGCCGTTTCCGCCATGTAATTCTCGGCATGCACCTCGAGGAAGCCTAGGCGGGGCCGCGTGGCCGCGATCTCCGCCGCATGCGGCAAGCGCAGGCCGATTCCCGCATCGCAGTTAGACAGCCGTGGAGGCCCGGTCACGATACAGCTCGAGCTGACAGCATGGCTAAAAATGTAGCGGGTCTTCCCAACCAGTTATCGTCGCTCCTGCGATAGAACGTGTGAAAAAATCGGATCGAGGTTGGGATGCATAAAACGCCCCCTTGTCGTCCCGGCGAAAGCCGGGACCCATTGCCCCGTCGACTCGAACTTTCTAAGCAATCGCATGGTCTTACCAACGATCACAGGCTCGTGCGGCGGAACCACAGGCCCCGGCCTTCGCCGGGGAGGCAATGGCATGAGCGGCGCAAGGGATTCCTTTACACGCTCGAAAGCGAGGGTCCAGGGGAAACCGGTGCGGCCTTGCAGCCCCTGGATTCCCGCTTTCGCGGGAACGACGAGTAGGAGCGGTAGCTCCTGAGAATTCTCGCTTCATTTTGGTCAACCTATAATGCTCCGGGAAAACGGGAGTCCGCTGCACCCGCCGTGCTGCGCGGACCCGCTGCTTCGCCCGCGAGGCCACGCAATCGGATCCGAATACCGTTATAACGGGAGGTAGAACGCACAGCGTATAGAGCCCACTCGGTGTCCGAAAGAGTCGATCATCTCCTGCGCGAGGCGCGTTCGGGTCAACCGGCAGCCTCACGCGCGGGTGCTCCGCCGAGAGTTCCCGGAAGGCAAGGCTATAAGCTGGGTCTGCGCTGGGCGCTGACTGCGCTGGTGCTCAGCACAGTGGTCCTGACTGCATTGCTGATCCATCTGTTTTGGTCGATTGCGGCGCGCCGCAATGTCGGCGATGTGGTCGGGCAGCTCAATCGGCAGATTGTCGAATCGATCCACCACGAATTGCACGGCGTGCTCGACGACGCCTCGTCAATGGAGGAGGCGGTCCGATCGATCTTCTTTCAGGGCACGATAAAGGTGACGGACGAGGGCAAGCGCGAGTTCGTCTTTCTGGCATTGCTGCGCTCGCAACCGAGCCTCTCGTGGATTTCGCTGGGCTTTCCCGACGGCGGATTTTTCGGCTCACGCAAAGCCAGCGACACCGAAATCGACATGATCGAGGTCAAATGGGATGCGGCGACAGGAGCCGCCCGCCAACGGACCGATTATTACACGCCGGAAGTCGGTGACATCATGTTCAACAACCGGGAGTTCGAGCCGACCACCTACAATGCGACGGCGCAGCCATGGTACCGCCGCGCCGTCGCGGAGAACGCGCCCGGCTGGAACCGGACGTCCAATTTTCCCGGCAGTCACCGGCAGGCCATCAGCATCTCGACCCCGCTGATCGGTCGATGATCGATTTGTCGCCGTCATCAACGTCGTCATCGATCTGTCGCGGCTGTCGCAATTCCTGTCGAGCCTGGAGGTGGGCAAGTCCGGCACGGTTGTCGTGCTCGATCGCAACGGCAACGTCATGGCATCGCCCGATCCAGGCGCGATAGATCGGCAGCAGAACGGCGAAATGCCGAACCTCCGAAGTCTGAGCCAGAAAAGCAGCCTGCTGCGGGCGATAAGCGAATATCTCGGTCGCGGCAGTGTGAATCTGCCTGCCCTCTCGGATACGCGACAGGTCGAATTGACCTCCTCCGAGGACGGCCGCGACTACTTTCTCACTTTTGCGCCGTTGGGTTTCGACGATTGGGTTGTTGCTACGGTCATTCCGGCCGGCGATTTTCTGGCGACGATCGAGCGCAACGCAAAGCTTCTGCTCGCGGTTCTCGGGTTGCTGACGCTCGTCATCGCGGCGCTGGCGATCCTGTCGGCCAACAGGCTGATCGGGGCGCCGTTGCTTCGCATTGTCGGGCAATTGAAGCACATCGAGAGTTTCGAGCTCGACGCGATTACCCGGATGAGTTCGCCGCTGCGCGAGCTCGACAATCTTTCCGCCGCACTGACGCAGATGAGCCGGGGCCTCGCCTCGTTCCAGAAATACCTTCCGACGGCGCTCGTTCGCACCCTGGTGGCGCGCGGCGTCGAGGCTCGCCCAGGCGGCCGTCAGCAGGTCCTGACCGTGCTGTTTACCGATATTGTCGGCTTCACCGGGCTTTCGGAGCGGCTCGGTGACGCGATCGTGCCGGTGCTGAGCGACTACCTGGAACTCGCCTCGACAGCAATTTCAACGCGCAACGGAACCATCGACAAGTTCATCGGCGACGCGGTGATGGCATTCTGGGGCGCGCCGGCGCCGAATGATCGGCATGCGGTCGATGCTTGTGCCGCGGCGCTCGAATTCAGACGCCGCCTGGGGCAGCGCGGCGCCGAGCCGGGTGGCGAACGAGGGGTGCCGCTGCGCATGCGCGTCGGCATCAATACCGGGCGAATGCTGGTCGGCAATATCGGCTCCAATGAGCGGCTGAGCTACACGGTGATCGGCGACGCCGTCAATGTCGCGAGCCGCCTCGAAGCGGTCAACAAGCGCTACGGAACCGAAATCCTGATCGGCGAGGACACGCGCGCAGCCGCGGGCGACGCCATTCTGGTCCGGCGGCTCGATTGGGTCGCCGTCTATGGCCGCACGCAAGGGCTCGCCGTCTACGAGCTGCTCGGCATGGCCGATCATCGTGCTTCTCAGACGCCGGAATGGGTCACAGCATATGAAGCCGGCCTCGACGCCTACGCGCAACGCGATTGGACGGATGCGGCGGGGTTGTTCGAGAGCGCGATTGCCCTTCGGGGCGACGATCTCCCTGCGCGGATATTCGTCGAGCGCTGTCGAAACTATCTTGCGTCTCCGCCCCCCGAGGATTGGACTGCGGTGTCGATCCTCGCCGAAAAGTGATTTGCCGCCCCCGGTAGCGCGCTACAGAACGGAGGCCCGCTCGCAATGGAGATCCGTATGAAGCCTTCTGTGCTCATCGCCGCCGCGGTCGCCGCCGCGGCTTCTCTGCCGATGCCGGCGGATGCGGGACCAGCGCCGGCTCCCCCTTACAAGGCGGAGAAATGCTTCGGCGTTGCCGCTGCAGGCCAGAACGACTGCCAGACTGCGACCCACTCCTGCGCCGGCGAGTCCAAGACAGCCGCCGCAAGCGATTCCTGGATCTACGTGCCGGCGGGTACCTGCATGAAGATCAACGGCGGAAGCCCGACCCCGAAGGAATCCTGATCGCTCAAACGGCCGCCGCGATACTGTTCTTCGCCGCATCGCGCTCTTTGGCAGTGCGAGACGATAATGCGGCCGGTTTCCGTCCCCCGGTCCCTTCGGTCGGCCAAGCCCTTGTCCTGCGAAGCAGCCTCGGCTGCCGGGCTACGGCACGCCCGAATGTCGGCGTCTCTCGTGTTCTTCGCAAACGGCTTCGTCGTGGCGAGCTGGCTGCCCCATATTCCCGAAGTCAAGGAGCGGCTCGGGCTGGACGATTTTCTGCTTGGCATGGCGCTCTTTTCGATGGCGGCCGGTTCGGTTCTGGTGCTGCCGTTGGCCGGCTGGTCCGCCGGGCGGTTTGGGAGCGATTTGACGACCCGGACCGCCGGGCTGGCGCTGTGTCTGCTGCTGCCGGCGCCGGTGGTGGCGCCGGACCTCGTAACGCTTATCTTGTCGTTGCTGCTCTTCGGGGCCGCCAACGGCATGCTGGACGTGTCGATGAATGCCCAGGCGGTGCTGATCGAGGATCGCTATCGCCGCCCGATCCTCTCCTCCCTGCACGGGCTCTACAGCACGGGCGGCCTCGCCGGCGCCAGCCTCGCCGCGGCCGCCGCCTCGGGCGGCATCCCCGCTCCGGTTCAGACGCTCGGCCTAACGGTTATTCTGATGCCATCGCTGCTCGCGATTGCTCGATATCTGCTGCATGGCGAGGCTCGCAGCACGGATCGGGGCGCCGTGTTGGCGTGGCCCTCTCGCGCGCTACTCGGCCTGGGGGCTTTGGCGTTCTTGGCGCTCATGGCTGAGGGTGCGATGGGCGACTGGGCCGCAGTCTTTCTGCGCGAATATCGGCGCGCCGGCATGGATGGCGCCGCGACGGGTTTTGCCGGCTTTTCTCTGGCGATGGCGGCCGCCCGGTTCGCCGGCGACTGGGTGCGGCGGCGTTGGGGTGCAGCGATCTTGCTGCGCGTCGGAGGGCTCGCGGCCGCTATCGGCATGACGACGGCGCTGATTATGCCGGGGCTGGTCCCCTCGGTGCTCGGCTTCACCTTTTTTGGCCTTGGGCTCGCCAATATGATCCCGATCCTGTTTGGCGCCGCGGGCGGGGCCCGGGATACAACGCCGGGTGTCGGCATCGCCGCGGTCGCTACCACCGGCTATCTCGGATTGCTCGTCGGCCCGCCGCTGATCGGAATGACCGCCGAGTTCGTCGGCTTGCGCCTGGCCTTGGTTACGATCGTCTGTGGCGTGCTCGCCGTCGCGGTCTTCGCCGGGGTGGTTGGCAACAATGCGACCGGTCGTCCCGAGAGAGGCGGCTCACGATGACGAACATGATCCGCTTCGGTCGGGCGATCTGCGGCGACCTCCATCAGGCCGAGCGACGCGAATGGTGGCTCACCAACGGGCGTGGCGGCTATGCCGCCGGCACGATCGCGGGCAGCTTGACGCGGCGATATCATGGACTGCTGATCGCGCCGGTGGACTGGCCGCTGGGCCGCCGGCTGGTCTGGGTCAAGGCCGATGCGGAGCTCGTCGATGGCGAGCGGAGCTGGCCGCTGTTCACCAATCGCTGGAGCGGCGGGACGATCAGCCCGGAGGGTCACGTCCATATCGAGACCTTTCGTCTCGACGGCAGCATCCCCGTCTGGCTCTTTGCCGTGGGGCTCATTCGTGTCGAGGCACGGATCTGGCTCGAACCGGATGCCGATACGACCTACGTCGCGTGGCGGCTCTTGCCCGGTTCCGAGCACGGTTTGCGGAAGCTGTCGCTGCATGTTCGGCTCATGGTCAATGACCGCGACCACCATGGCCAGACGAGCGCCAGAGAGTTCGCCCCAGTGCTGAAGGCCCAGGAGGCGGCCTTGCGGGTATGCCGGCCCGGATTTGCACTGACCTTGCGCACCTGTGGCGGCGTCATTACGCCGGCTCGGCAATGGATCGAAAATTTCGATTTGCCGGTCGAGCGCGAGCGCGGACTGTCCGACCGCGACAATCATTTGCAGGTCGGAGAAGCTCGGCTCGATTTGCTTCCTGGTCAATGGGTCGGCGTTGTCGGCAGCCTGGAGCATGATCCATCTGCCGATTTGGAAGCCGCGCTGGAACGCCGGCGAAATCGGCAGCAAGGCGTCCTCGACCAGGCCGCCCGGCATGTCCCCGAAATGGCGGCGCCGCCCGACTGGATCGCGCAGCTGCTGCTCGCCGCCGACAGCTTTATCTTCAGCCGGCCCCTGCCTGGCCGCCCCGACGGCAAATCGGTGATTGCCGGTTATCCTTGGTTCGGCGACTGGGGCCGCGACACGATGATCTGCCTGCCGGGCCTGACCCTTGCCACCGGCCGGCAGGAGTGGGCCCGCGACATCCTGCTGACCTTCGCGCGTTTCGTCGATCGCGGCATGCTGCCCAATGTCTTTCCGGGCGCCGGCGACAAGCCTGATTACAACACCGTCGATGCGACCTTGTGGTTCTTCGAGGCTTGGCGCGCCTATATCGAGGCGAGCGGCGACCGCGGGAATCTCGCCGAAGCCTTTCCGGTCCTCGCCCAAATCATCGACTGGCATCTCGACGGCACGCGCTACGGGATCCGAGTCGACCCCGGCGACGGGCTGCTCAGCGCTGGCGAACCCGGCGTGCAGCTCACCTGGATGGATGCCAAGGTCGGCGACTGGGTCGTGACCCCGCGCATCGGCAAACCGGTGGAGATCAACGCGCTCTGGTACAACGCGCTCTGCGTCATGGCCAGCTTTGCCGAGATGCTCGGCCGGCCTACAGATCCTTACCGCAACCTTGCCGAACGGGCCCGTGTCAGCTTTGTTCGCTTCGCCGACGAGCGGACCGGCGGGCTCTACGACGTGATCGACGGCCCCGCCGGCAATGACGGCTCGGTCCGGCCGAACCAGATCCTGGCGGTCAGCCTGCCGCACTCTCCCCTGGCCGCGGATCAGCAGAACCGCATCGTCGCGCTATGCGGCGACCAGCTGCTGACGTCCTACGGGCTGCGGTCGCTCGCGGCCAGCGATCCCGATTACAAGCCGCACTATACCGGCGATCCCTGGCACCGCGACGGCGCCTATCATCAAGGGACGGTGTGGGCCTGGCTGCTCGGCCATTACGCGGTGGCGGAATACCGCGTCCACGGCGATGCCGCTTTGGCGCTGCAGCGTCTTGGCGCCATGCGGGATCACCTGTTCGATGCCGGGCTCGGCACCATCAGCGAAATCTTCGAAGCCGAGCCGCCGCACGTCCCTGGCGGTGCGCCCTCCCAGGCGTGGTCCGTCGCTTGTGTGGTCGAGGCGTGGTGGCGACTGCAACGCGCGCGTGCCGCATCGAAACGATAACCGATCGAAATTTTGATCGAGGGGTAGCCGCAACTAAGTTTAAGCAGGTCTCGACTGAGAGGTCCGTCCGATGAACCACAACCCGATTTCCGACACGGTCCAGTTTCTGCTTCAGCCGGGCTGGACGACCGCGGTATTTTGGCTCCTCCTCGTCGGCAGCATCGCCGTCGCGGTCTATGTCTATCGCTTGATGCCGGCACAGCGCACGATCGAACATGTCGGCAACTGGGTCTTTCGGTTGCTGATCGGCTGCATGTGGTGGCAGCAGACCCTGTGGAAGTTGCCGCCGTTCTATACCGACCATCCGGAGCAGCCGTTCGGCGCGACCGGTCTGGCCTATTGGATGGGATTAATGGGCAAGTCCGCCGCGATCCCGTTGCAGGCCGATTTTGTCAACAACATCGTATTGCCGCATTTCTACCTGTTCGCACCCCTGGTTTACGCGGCAGAGGTGCTAACGGCGGTATCGCTGATATTGGGGATCTTTGTGCGCTTCTGGGGTTTGATCGGCGCGCTGCAGATCCTCAATCTGTGGCTCGGGCTGTACAATGCCGAGGGCGAGTGGCCCTGGACCTATTTCTTTCTTCTGGTGATCCAGCTGATCTTTGCCCTCCACCATTATGGCCGTAGCCTCGGCCTCGACGCTCTGATCGTCGCGCGTTGGCAAGGGCGTCGCGGCCTGATGGGAATCCTGGCCGCCGAAGCTACTTAGCGACCGGACTTCGCCGTCTATAAAGGGTGCAAATCGCCGAGCAACGTCGGAAGCAGTTCCGACACCGTCGGATGGATCGGCATCGTCCGCTGCAACAAAGTGTAGGGCGCTTTGGCGTACATGAGGTCGAGAATGCCGTGAATGACCTCGTCGCACCCGGTCCCGAGTAGGGAGGCGCCGAGGATTTGCTTGGTCTCCGCATCGGCCAGGACCTTCATAAACCCGGCCGTTTCGCCCTTTTCGACGGCACGACCGACGCGGGTCATCGGGCGCGTCGCGATCAGGGCGGGCTTGCCGCTGCTCTTTACTTCGGCCTCCGTCATTCCCGCTCGGCCGAGCGGCGGATCGATATAGAGCGCGTAAGCGGTGATGCGGTCGCTGACCCGGCGCGAGCCTTCGTCTAGGAGATTTGCGGCCACGATCTCGAAGTCATTGTAGGCGGTGTGAGTGAAGCCGCCTTTGCCGTTGCAATCGCCGAGCGCCCACACCCCCGGCACGTTGGTGCGCAGCTGATCGTCGACAACAATATAGCCGTGCTCGTCGCACGCGATGTCGGCGCTGTCGAGTCCGAGATCGTCGGTATTGGGGCGACGGCCGACCGCGAGCAGCAGGTGCGACCCGCGAATTTCGGGCGGTCCGTCTGTGCAATCGAGGCCCACCAGGACGTCGTCGCCGCTCCTCCCCACATGGATGCATTCCGCCTTGACGCGCAGGCCTATGCCTTCGCTCTCGAGAATCTCGCCTATCGCGGTTGACACGTCGGGGTCCTCGCGGTGAACCACGCGCGGCCCCATTTCCACGACCGTGACCTCGCTGCCGAGCCGCCGGTATATCTGCGCGAATTCCAATCCGACATAGCTGCCGCCGACGATCACCAAATGCCGAGGCACAAAGTCGACCGCCATCATCGAGCTGTTCGTCAGATAGGGCACCTGCTCGAGCCCAGGCCAGCTCGGCACCACAGCCCGGCCGCCGACATTGATGAAGATCCGTTCGGCGGCGAGAACTGTATCACCGACTTCAACTTCGTGCGGCGCGACAAAGCGGCCATGGCCCCGATAGACTGTGGAGTTGGCCAAGGTTCTCAAGCCTTGCTCGACGCCAACGCGCGACTGCTCGGAAATCCGGTCTTTTCTGGCTTTTACCCGCGCCATGTCGACATGCACCGAACCTTCGACGTCCACCCCGAACTCGCCCGCTCGGCGCGCCATATGTGCCGCGTAGGCACTGGCGACCAATGTCTTGGTGGGGATGCAGCCGGTGTTGACGCAGGTGCCGCCAAATGCCCCGCGTTCGATGACCGCGACGGTCATGCCCGCCGCCGCCAGGCGCCGCGCCAGCGGCGGTCCGGCCTGCCCGGTGCCGATGACGATAGCGTCATAGGTGACTACCGGGATGTTCGCTTTTGCCATGCATGCCCCCTAAACACCTTTGGTCATCGGATAGCGGAGATATTAGCTTGAGGCACCCTCGAGAGGGAGCTGAGCCGATGGCTGAAGGTATGCCCAGGATATTACACACTGCCGAGGCGCTGCGGCTGGAAGAAATCCGCCACGGCAAACATTGGCGGCGCTGGGGACCGTATCTGAGCGAGCGTCAATGGGGAACGGTGCGCGAGGATTACAGCGAATATGGCACGGCCTGGGAATATTTTTCGCATGATCAGGCGCGCAGCCGGGCCTACCGCTGGGGCGAGGACGGGATCGGCGGGTTTGGCGACGACCACCTGCTGCTCTGCCTCGGCTTGGCATTGTGGAACGGCCGCGACCCGATCCTGAAGGAACGGCTGTTCGGGCTCACCAATTCCGAAGGAAACCACGGCGAGGACGTCAAAGAACTCTATTACTACCTCGACGGCACGCCCACTCATTCTTACATGCGGATGCTGTACAAGTATCCGCAAGCCGCTTTCCCCTATACTCAACTCGTAGAAGAGAACCGCCGCCGCGGCCGGGCGGAACCTGAGTTCGAGCTGATCGACGCCGGCGTCTTTGCCGACAACCGCTATTTCGATGTCGAGATCGAATACGCAAAGGCCGATGTCGACGACATCCTGATGCAGGTGACGATCCACAATCGCGCTGCCGAAGCGGCAATGCTGCACGTATTGCCGCAGCTTTGGGCGCGCAATACGTGGTCGTGGAAACCCGATTCGATGCGGCCCCAGCTCGTTGCGCGCCAGGATCATTCGATCTCGATCGATCGCCCGGGGCTGCCGCAGTTGCGGCTTCACTGCGACGGCCGTCCGGAGTTTCTATTCTGTCAGAACGAGACGAATATAAGGCGTTTGTGCGGGATCGATGCGCCGGGCCACCACTTCAAAGACGGCATTAACGATTATGTCGTAAATGGGGATACTGCAGCTGTGAACCCGGATCCTCGAGGCACCAAAGTCGCGGCGCATCATCGGCTGAGCCTGCCGCCGGGAGGAAGCGGCCGGTTGCGCGCGCGGTTGACCCTTGCAGAGCACCCTTCGGGTCTCAGCGATTTTGACCGCATGCTCAAGCAGCGCCGAGCCGAAGCCGACGAATTCTACGCAGTGTTGCAGCAGGACATAGCCGATCCCGATGCGCGCCTGGTACAGCGCCAAGCGCTCGCTGGGATGCTGTGGTCAAAGCAGTTCTACTACATCGATATTCCCGAATGGCTGAACGGCGATCCGCTGCAGCCCCCGCCGCCGCCGGCGCGGCGGCACGGACGCAATTCCGACTGGCCGCATCTGAACAATGCCGACATCGTTTTGATGCCGGACAAGTGGGAATACCCTTGGTACGCTGCCTGGGATCTGGCCTTTCATGCCGTTACCGTGGCCCTGATCGACCCGGGGTTCGCCAAGAACCAGCTGCTACTGCTGACGCGCGACTGGTACATGCACCCCAATGGCCAATTGCCTGCTTATGAGTGGGCATTCGGCGACGTCAATCCGCCGGTGCATGCTTGGGCGGCATGGCGCGTCTATGAGATCGACCGCGAGCACCGCGGCGGCGAAGGCGACTGGGATTTTCTCGAACGTGTTTTCCACAAACTCATGCTCAATTTCACCTGGTGGGTCAACCGCAAGGATGTTGAGGGCAGGAACATCTTCCAGGGCGGGTTTCTGGGGCTCGACAATATCGGCATATTCGACCGGAACGCAGCGCTGCCGAATGGCGGCTATATGAACCAGGCGGACGGCACCGCCTGGATGGCGATGTACACGCTCAACCTGATGCGCATTGCGCTCGAGCTGGCGCTCACCGACCATGTGTACGAAGATATCGCTTCTAAATTTTTCGAACACTTTCTCTACATTGCCGAGGCGATGACCAATATCGGCGGCAACGGGATCGGATTATGGGATGATGAGGACGAATTTTATTACGATGTGCTGCACCTGCCCGATGGCGAGCGGATCCCATTGCGAGTGCGCTCGCTGGTCGGGCTGATACCGCTCTTTGCCGTCGAGGTGCTCGATGCCTCGGTTTTCACTCGCCTGCGGGGGTTCAGCGCCCGGGCGCACTGGTTCCTCGAGCATCGGCCACACCTCGCGCGGCTGGTGTCGCGCTGGCATGATGCAAGTACCGGCGAGCGGCACCTGCTGTCCCTGTTGCGCGGTCACCGCATGAAACGCTTGCTCAACCGGATGCTCGACGAGACGGCGTTCCTGTCCGAATTCGGTGTCCGTTCGCTATCCAAATTCTATGGCGAACATCCCTATGTGTTCGAACGTGCCGGCCATCGGTTCAGCATCGGCTATGTCCCGGGGGACTCGGCTACGGAGGTGTTCGGCGGCAATTCGAACTGGCGCGGCCCGATCTGGATGCCGGTGAATTTTCTGCTCATCGAGTCGCTCTACCGGTTCCACAGCTACTATGGCGACGACTTCAGGATCGAATGTCCGGTCGGCTCCGGCACGATGCTGCATCTGGGCGAAGTGGCGGCCGAACTGTCGCGGCGATTGTGCCGCATCTTCCTGCGCAGCGAAGACGGAAAGCGACCGGTCTTCGGCGACTCGCCAATCGAGCAGAACGATCCGCATTTCCGGGACAATGTGCTGTTCTACGAATTCTTCCACGGCGATACCGGCCGTGGTCTCGGGGCCTCGCACCAGACCGGCTGGACCGCGCTGGTCGCACTGCTGCTGCGCTCTTATTCCGAGAAGGCAACGGGATCGGCAGACGGCGCCCCCGGCCATGCAGAGGCCGCGCTGGCCGATAAATGATGTTCTTAACCCGACCAGTCCGTTGCAGAGGGGGCCAGCGCTTAGGACCCACTCGGGATGCTAAAGCTACAATGGCGAAACTGTGCAAAGCGGACGAGCCCTGGTCCTATGACATCCTGGAAAATATTAGACCCGGCAATCGCGAGCTCTAAATGGATCTTGTCCGTATCATCTCGAATCCGGAAGTCTCTGATATTCTTTTGTAAATAGGATATGGGGACCTGCAGGTGGTAAAATCTTTGTTCACCAAGCCGATCGTCGCATAGCAACAGGTGCAAGGCGTCAGTGGAGGGTTGCTCTATTTTCCTTTTGGGAATGTCCAACCACCAAACGTCCTTGCTCGTATTAATATTCGAAAAGTGCGTGTTGTGTCCCTGCATCGCTGCTGATGTACAACGCTGATTGCCATGACGAATGGCGCACTCTCTTGTCATTTTCTCCTCGGCCCACCCCGTTTCCGTACTAGCGTCCGCGGTGCCTGCTGCCTGGTCCTGCTGAGGCCAGACCTTGCGCGCAATTGACACGAACTGCGTGATGCCCATGGAATTGCGTTCGTTACGTGCCCTTGACCCGGGAGCCTCTAATCTGGCTCGAACGTTCTGTCGGCTAGCTTGCCAGATTTCCAGTGCCGAATAAGTAGAGCGGTCGAGCAGCACCAGCAAGACCCACTCGAAATTGCGATCGTATTGGATAGCCGGAACTCGGCCGCGATAGCGATCCGTCGGATCGACCGCGCGGCCTTTGATTTGATACCTCTCGACTGCGCCATTGCTGCTTCGGAAAGCGTCGTAATCTGGTTGCCGGGGCGGCGATAGAACCAAGTTCAATGCCTCCGCCGCCTCCAACTCTGCAACTTCTCCCGTCACACCAAGAGGCTTCCTGGTCAATGCGTAATACCGTGAGGCCAGAATCTTGGCTTCATGCAGGAGTTCACGTACGGCAACAGTGTGATCATTCTGTTCCATAAGCATGCCACGTCTTGATGGCTAGGCGAAGGTCAGGCCGTCCCCATCACGCCGCTAGCCGGTGCTTTCGGATCAATGACACGATCTCGGCGGCGGCTTTGGGGATGTTGGTGCCGGGGCCGTAGATCGCGCTGACGCCGGCACGCTTCAAGAAAGCGTAGTCTTTGGGTGGGATGACACCGCCGCAGATGACGAGGATGTCCGCCGCGCCCTCTCGCTTCAGCGCTTCGATCAAGGCCGGGACGAGGGTTTTGTGGCCGGCGGCGTGGGTCGACACGCCGACGATGTGGACGTCGTTCTCGACCGCCTGGCGGGCGGCCTCCTCGGGGGTTTGGAACAACGGGCCGATATCGACGTCGAAACCGATATCGGCGAAGGCGGTGGCGATGATCTTGGCGCCGCGGTCGTGGCCGTCCTGGCCCAATTTGGCAACCAGCATGCGCGGCCGCCGGCCCTCCTCGCGGGCAAATCCCTCGATCTCGCGCTGGACGCGGCGGAAGCCTTCGTCGTCCTGGTATTGCCCGCCATAAACCCCGCTCACCGCGCGGATTTGAGCGCGGTGACGGGTAAACACCTTTTCGAGCGCATCGGAGATCTCGCCGACGGTCGCCCGCGCGCGGGTCGCCTCGACCGCCAATGCCAAGAGGTTGCCCTGGCCGCTCTGCGCCGCCTTCGTCAGCGCAGCGAGCGCGGCATCGACCCGGCCCTTGTCGCGCAGGCGGCGGACGCGCCCGAGCCGCTCGACCTGCCGGTCGCGCACCGCGGTGTTGTCGACATCAAGCAGCTCGACCGATGCCGCCTCGGCAGACCGGTATTTGTTGACCCCGACGATCGTCTCCTCTCCGCGGTCGATGCGCGCCTGGCGCCGCGCCGCGGCCTCCTCGATGCGCAATTTGGGCATGCCGGCCTCGACCGCCTTCGTCATGCCGCCCAGCGTCTCGACCTCGCCGATCAGCTCCATTGCGGCCGCGGCGATCGAATGGGTCAGACTCTCGACGTAATAGCTGCCGCCGAGCGGATCGATGACATGCGGAATGCCGGTCTCCTCGCCGAGGATCAGCTGGGTGTTGCGGGCGACCCGAGCCGAGGCGGGCGTCGGCAATGCCAACGCCTCGTCGAACGAATTGGTGTGCAACGACTGGGTGCCGCCGAGCACCGCGGCCAATGCCTCCAGTGTGGTGCGGATGATGTTGTTGTGCGGATCCTGCTCGGTGAGGCTCACGCCCGAGGTCTGGCAATGCGTGCGCAGGGCTAGGCTCGCCGGGTTCTTGGGCGCGAACTGCCGCATCAGCTGGGCCCACAACACCCGCGCGGCACGCAATTTCGCGATCTCCATGAAGAAATTCATGCCGATCCCGAAGAAGAACGACAGCCGCGGCGCAAAATCGTCGATCGGCAGGCCGCGCGACAACGCCGCGCGCACGTATTCGAGCCCGTCGGCCAAGGTGAAGGCGAGCTCCTGGACCGAAGTCGCCCCCGCCTCCTCCATGTGATAGCCGGAGATCGAGATCGAGTTGAACTTAGGCATGTGCCGGGCGGTGTACTCGATGATGTCGGCGACAATGCGCATCGACGGCCCGGGCGGGTAGATGTAGGTGTTGCGGACCATGAACTCTTTGAGGATGTCGTTCTGGATCGTGCCCGAGAGCTTCTCCTGCGGCACGCCCTGCTCCTCGGCGGCGACGATGTAACCGGCAAGCACCGGCAAAACTGCGCCGTTCATCGTCATCGACACGCTCATCCGGTCGAGCGGAATGCCGTCGAACAGGATCTTCATGTCCTCGACCGAGTCGATTGCGACGCCGGCCTTCCCGACATCACCGACGACGCGCGGATGGTCGCTGTCGTAGCCGCGGTGGGTGGCGAGATCGAACGCGATCGACAGCCCCATCTGACCGGCCGCGAGATTATCGCGATAGAAGCGGTTCGACTCCTCGGCGGTCGAAAAGCCGGAATATTGCCGGATCGTCCACGGCCGGTTGGCGTACATCGTCGCCCGCGGCCCGCGCAGATAAGGCGGGAAGCCGGGCATCATGTCGCGCAGCGTCACCGCGGCGTGCTCGATCCCCTCCAGGTCGGCGGCGGTATAGAGCGGCTTGACGCGGATGCCTTCCGGTGTTGCCCAATCGAGGCTGTCGACGGGTTTGCCCCGCAGTTCGGTGCGCGCCAGTTGCGCCCATTTGTCGAGGGTCTTTGCCGGAAATGGGCCGTCCTCTGCCATCGTCCTCTCCCAAGGCGAATGAGGACTATATGGCCGCCGCCGCTCGCGCGTCTATGAGAGCGGCGGCGCGCAAGGTGTGCCGAAAAACGATCGCAGAGGTCAGTAGGAGGACGGCTCCGGCCTGGTGCGCCGCGGCGAGCGGGATCGGCACGACCAGCAGCAAGGTCGAGATGCCAAGTGCCACCTGCAATACCGCGATTGCCAGCAGCGCGTGCAGTGCTTTGCGGGCTGGTTTTGGCAGGGCCGCCCGCAGCCCCGCTGCCCACAGCAGGAAAACGGCGCTTACGGTCGCAACGGCCAGCATTCGGTGATCGAACTGCACGGCCGCGATGTTCTCGAACCAGTTCAGCCATAACGGATGGAGCTGTGCGTAGCCGGCCGGCACGAGCCTGCCGTCCATCAGCGGAAAGGTGTTGTAGGTCAGTCCGGCGCGCGTTCCGGCGACAAAGCCGCCGGCTAGGATCGTCAGCGCGACCAGCACGAGCACGGCTTCACTAGCCCGCCGCCAGCCGGGACTCGCAGCCGGCAACCGGGAACCGCGGACCAGGCCGAGCGCTGTCCACAGGATCGCGGCATAGATCGCCAGAGCGAGAGCGAGGTGGGCGACGAGGCGGTATTGGCTGACCTCGACCCGGTCGGCAAGGCCGCTCTCGACCATATACCAGCCGAGCGCGCCCTGCAGAAACCCGAGCAGTAGAATACCGGCGAGCGGCGGCGCAAGCCGCCGCGGCAGCTTCCGCCGCGCCAGAAACCAGAGGAACGGCACGGCAAACGCCACGCCGATCAGCCGGCCCAGCAGCCGGTGCGTGTATTCCCAGTAATAGATGCTTTTGAACTCGTCCAAGCTCATTGCGAAATGGATGGCCCGGTATTCGGGGATCTGTTGGTATTTCGCGAATTCCGTGGCCCAGTCGGCGGCCGATAGCGGCGGCACGATGCCGATGACCGGCTTCCATTCGGTGATCGACAGGCCCGAGAGAGTGAGCCGCGTGATGCCGCCAACGACGACCATCAGGAAAATCAAGCCGCAGCAGAAGAAGAGCCACGCCGCCAGCGGGCGCAGGCCCATCTCTGCTGCGGCTCTTGGCGCTACTCCCGAATTCGCAACGCCGGCCGCTGAAATCGGCAAAGATCCGCTCCTCAAAATACGCTGCATTGGATGTCGTGCGTGCTTCGAGACGCGCCCTTTAGGCGCTCCTCAGCATGAGGTGTGATATTGATGGCATTAAGAAAAGGGCCTCATCCTGAGGCGCCTCGCGAAGCGAGGCCTCGAAGAGCCTGCCCCCGCGAAGGTGCTAGGGCATGCACACATCTCCACAATAGAAGGACTTTCAATAAGTTATCCGTCGCCCCCGCGAAAGCGGGGACCCAGGGGCCCCGTGGTGAATAGCCCGACAACGGTCCTGGGTGCCCGCTTTCGCGGGCATGACGGCGGATAGGCGGAAGATGTGTGCATGCCCTAGCGCGAAGGTGGGGGACGCACGACATTCTTCCAGCCCTACGACATTTTTGCGCTGCCTCCGCGGCGGCTTCCTACTCGGCGGCGCCGCGGCGGTGCGAGAAGCCCTGCTCCTGGCTGGTGATGAACTCGAGCAAGGCGGCGCGCCCGTCTTCGGTTTGGCGGCGGGCGCGCAGGATCGCGTCGCCGATCTGCGCCGGGTCCTCAACCCGCTCGCTCCAGCCGCCGAGGTCGCGCGCGATGTTGGCGTAATTGCCGCCGAGGTCGCGCGCCCGATAGCGCTCGTGCGACAGCGCCATCGCCTGGGTCTCGATCGCCATTGTCGAATTGTTCAAGACGATCGTCAGGATCGGGATGCCGCAGCGTGCCGCCGTCTCGAAATCGAGGCCGGTCATCCCGAACGCCGCGTCGCCCATGAAGTTGACGCAGAACTTGTCGGGTGCGGCGACCTTGGCGCCGATCGCGAGGCCCAACCCGGTGCCGAGCTGGTGCGACTTGCCCCAGCCGATATAGCCGCGCGGCCGGGTCGCCCGGTAGAACGGATTGAGCTGCTCGCGCGGGCTGCCGGAATCATGCGTGACGATCGCCTCCGCCGGGTCGACGACGCGTATGAACTCCGAGATCACCCGGTACGGGTTGATCGGGCGTTCGTCGGAACGCAGCTTTCCTTGCCAGCGGGCCAGCCACTCCTCGCGCTTGCCGGCGATTTCCCGAGCGACCGCGTCCGGGCGCGCCTTGCCGTTCAACCGATCGCTTACGGCCTCGATCAATTGGCCGAGAACGAGCTTGGCGTCGCCGAGGATCCCGAGATCGGCGGCAAAGGCCTTGTGCAGGTCGCGCGTGTCGTTGGTCGCGTGAATGATCTTTTTGCCGGGCGGCAACGCGGGGGTGGCAATGCCATGCTTGGTAAAGCTGCAGCCGACGCCGAGCACCAGATCCGATTTGTGCAGGAAATGCCGGCCGTGCCCGGTAAAGGTGCCGCCGCCGGGCCCGAGCGCCAATGCGTGGTCCTCCGGAAAGGCGCTCTTGCCATCGAAGGTCGTCATGACCGGCGCCTGCAGCAGCTCGGCCAATCGCCGCAATTCCTGGGTGGCCTCGGCGTAGAAAACGCCCTGCCCTGCGAGGATCATCGGGCAGGAGGCGTCGAGCAGCATGCGCGCCGCCTCATCGATGTCGCGCTCATCGCCGGCCGAGCGGGTAATCGGAACCTGCCGGTACTCGCTCGGATCGACACTCACGTCGAGGCTGTGGACATCGGCCGGCACTTCCACCATCACCGGGCCCTGCCGCCCGTTCTTCACTTGGGCAAAGGCGCGCCGCATAACGTTCGCGATCTGCTCGGGCAGGATCACTTCTTCGACCGATTTGGTGATCGCGGCGTAGGAGCGGCTCGATTTGAACATCGGGAACAGTTGCGCGGTCTCGCGCGGGTGGCCGAGCGGCAGAAACACGACCGGGCTCGAATCCGAAAAAGCCGTCGCGACGCCGGCGAAGGCGTTCTCCGCGCCCGGCCCGTATTGCATTGCGAACACCCCCGGCGGCCGGCCATTGGAGACGCGGGCGAACCCGTCGGCCATATGGACGCCGACCCGCTCCTGGCGGCAGATCACGGGCTTGATCCCGACCGCCGCGGCGGCCTCGATGATCGGGGTAGTCGGAAAGCAGAAGAGGGTAGAGATGCCTTCCCGTTTCAGGATTTCGGCAATTACGTCCATGACGAGCATCGATGGTTCCTCCCAACGGTCGTTCGGGGCGCCGGCGATTGCGCCGGCAGACGGCCGAAGTTTAGCTTTAGCGCGGCGTCAATGCCAACCGGCGGCCGGCGCCTCGGCGACCCGCCGCTGCGCCCGCGCCAGCTCGCTCTCGCCCGCCGCCGCCACCGCAACCTCAGCGTAATTTATCGCATTTCACTGGATCAAGTCTGAGGCGCCGATGCCAGAGACAGCATTCGGGAACAGGCCAGTTTTAACGACGTTAGACAGGTAAGTCGCAAGCGCGACAGCGAAATTAGGAGAGGTACTCGACGGCCCAGGTGCAAAACCCGGAGACCGACCGGCTGCGGAACGAGCTGCCGGCATAGACCTGGAACCGCATAGAACGAGGTGGCAACATGGCTAAAACAGTAAGCGATTTTTTCTGGGAACGGCTCTCCGCCTGGGGCGTAAAGCGCATCTTTGGGTTCCCCGGCGACGGGATCAACGGCCTCGTCGGCGCGCTCGCCCGCGCCGGCGACAAGTTCGATTTCGTCCAGGTGCGGCATGAGGAGATGGCCGCCTTCATGGCGTGCGGTCACGCCAAATTCACCGGCGATCTCGGCGTATGCCTGGCCACCTCGGGACCCGGCGCGATCCACTTCCTCAATGGCCTTTACGACGCGCAGATGGATCATCAGCCGGTGTTGGCGATTGTCGGACAGCAGGCGCGCACCGCACTCGGTGGTCATTATCAGCAAGAAGTCGATCTGCTCTCCCTATTCAAGGATGTTGCCGGCGAATACGTCCATATGGCGACAGAGCCGGCGCAAGTCCGTCAGCTGATCGACCGCGCTGTGCGCATCGCCAAGGCCGAGCGCTGTGTCACCTGCATAATCATGCCGAACGACCTGCAGGAGATGGACGCTGTCGAGTCGCCGCCGCAAAAGCACGGCGCCATCCTCACCGGCATTGGATACGAGGCACCCGAAGTCACACCGGCAACGAAAGATCTCGAACGTGCCGCCCGGGTGCTCAACGAGGGAAAAAAGGTGGCGATATTGGTCGGGGCGGGGGCGCTGCACGCGACGGACGAGGTCATCGAGACCGCCGACAAGCTCGGCGCCGGCGTCGCCAAGGCGTTGCTCGGCAAGGCCGCCCTGCCCGACGATCTGCCTTTCGTGACCGGCTCGATCGGCCTGCTCGGCACGCGGCCGAGCTATGAGATGATGATCGCCTGCGACACATTTTTCATGATCGGCTCGCGTTTTCCTTATACCGAATTCCTTCCCGAGGAGGGTCAGGCGCGGGGCGTCCAGATCGATCTCGATCCGCGGATGGTCAGCATGCGCTATCCGATGGAGGTCAATCTGATCGGCGACAGCGCGGCCACGTTGCGCAAATTGCTGCCGCTGCTCGATAGGAAGCCGGACCGCTCCTGGCGCGAGACGATCGAGAAAAATGTCAAGAGCTGGTGGGAGCTCCTGCAGAACCGGGCAATGCACGACGCCAATCCGCTCAACCCGCAGCGCGTCTTCTGGGAATTGTCGCCCAAGCTGCCGGAGAAGTGCATCATCGCCTGCGACACCGGCTCGGGTACCAACTGGTATGCGCGCGACGTCAAGATCCGCCGCGGCATGATGGCCTCTGTGTCGGGCACATTGGCGACAATGGGTCCCGGCATGCCCTACGCCATCGCAGCGAAATTCGCCTATCCCGACCGCCCGGTATTGGCGCTCGTCGGCGATGGCGCGCTGCAGATGAACGGCATGAACGAGCTGATCACAGTAGCGAAATACTGGCAAAAATGGAGCGACCCCCGGTTCGTCGTGCTGGCCCTCAACAACCGAGATCTCAACCAAGTGACTTGGGAGATGCGGGCGCAGGCCGGCGACCCGAAATTCGAAGCGTCGCAGGACATCCCCGACTTCCGCTACTCCAAATACGCTGAGCAGCTCGGGTTCAAAGGCATTTTCGTCGACCGGCCCGATCAGCTCGCCCAGGCGTGGGCGGATGCCTTCGCGGCTGATCGGCCGGTTGTGCTCGAGGCCTTCACCGATCCGGACGTGCCGCCGCTGCCGCCCCATATCACATTGAAGCAGGCCCAGGCGTTCGCCTCCACCCTGATCAAGGGCGATCCCAGCGAGTGGCGAATCATCAAGGAGACCGCCAAGGAACTGGTCGCCGACCTGATGCCCAGCCGGAGTTGACTCGCACGAGGGCGCGTCGCTCCGAACTGGCGTCGCGCCCTCGTGAGTTAAAGGTCATTACGCACGGTCAGAGGCCACGCGGCCAGACATTGGCGAGTTGAAGGACCGCGCGGGCATATTCGGCATGCGAAAAGATCATCGGTATATTGCCGAGCAGCAGCCGCGAGTAGCTGTCGGCCTCTTCCGAAAATAGCCCGGCATCACCTGTCAACTGCTCGACCCGCTGCAGCATGGCTTTGCCGTCGTCGCGCCGACCCATCAGCGCATAAACCGCAGCCAGCCAGAAGCAGCAGGGTAGAAAAGCGCCTTCGAACCGGCCCATCGGCAAATCGCTGTTCTCCGGCCGGAACCGATGGACGAGCCCGTCGATCATCAGTTCTGCTTCGATCCGCTGGACCGTCGCGGCAACGCGCCCGTCGGTCGGCGGCAAAAACCCCATGAGCGGGATCAGCAATGTCGATGCGTCGAGCGTGTCCGCGTCATAGTGCTGGCGAAACGATTGCAATTCGTCGCTCCAACCGCGCTCCATGACATCGGCGTGAATTTCGGTCATCGCCATTCGCCACTGCCGAAAGTTGGCGTTCCCCCCGGTCCGGTCGGCAAATTCGAGCGCACGGTTCAAGGTCGTCCAACTCATGACTTTGCTGCTGACAAAGTGCCGCCGCCGATCCCGCTCCCAGATCCCGTTGCTCGGCTTGCGCCAGTTTTTGACCGTGTATTCCGCAATTTTTCGGATCAGCCGCCAATACTCCGGCGCCCATCGTCCGCCCTGGTCCAGATAAATGACGGCGCAGTCGGCGAGATAGCCGTAACAGTCTATCTGACGCTGGCGGTAAGCGTGATTGCCGAAGCGCACCGGGGACGAATGACAATAGCCGGTGAGATCGTCCCGCGACTGCTCTTCAATGTCAGTGCCGCCGTCGACCCGGTACAGCACCTGAAGGGGCATCTCGGTAGACGAACCGAGCCGCGACAGCCAGCTCAGATACCGCTCGGCGCTCTCGACGTCTCCCAGCACGGACAAGGTCGCGATCGCCATCGAGGCGTCGCGTATCCACGCGTACCGGTAGTCGTAGTTGCGGTCGCCGCCGATCCGCTCCGGGAGCGAGCTCGTGGCCGCCGCGGCGAGCGCTCCGGTCGGCGCGAAAGAGAGCAGTTCGATTGCCAGCGCGGAACGGATGACGCGATCCCGCCGCGGGCCTCGATAGTTGTAGCGCCCGCTCAACTCCCGCCAATGGCGCAATGTGGCCTGCAACGCCCCGTCAGCTGCTTGGGGGTTCCACGCCGCCGGATCATTGGCTAGACCCAGGATCGCCCAGAACTCTTCTCCTGCGCTGAGCGCAAAGCCGGCGCACACGCCGTCCGGGGCCGGGTCGACTGGTCGTGAGGTCCACAGCCCGAGAGCAAACCCCGCGACCCTCAGCTCCAGACCGCCCGGCACCCGCGAGGAAATGAGGCGGGGCGACAAAATCATCTCGCGGCATCACCTCCATTGCGCAAGTAACGGAACCATGCTTGCAGCGGAGCCGGCGCAGCAATGTCCGTCGCCCTTCCTCGCCCGATGGCCGCGAAGCATCGGGCGAGAGCATCGCATCGGTCAGCTCGAGCTCGCCATCGGCGCTTTGCCACGTCGTGACCAAAACGTTGCTGTCGTCAGCGTAGCATTGGTGGCCGGCAGCGCCGCTCGCCGGGCCCAGGCGCCAATAACCGCCGCGCTCGGCATCGAGAAGATTACCGAATACCGGAAGGCCGTCGTAATCGGGTAAGCAGAGCCACCGAACGATCCCGTCCGCGCTGATGACCACCGCGGTCCGGCGGTCGCCGACGACGCCCAGCTGAGCGAGCTGCGGGTAGAGTTCCGCATCGCGATCGGCAATGGCCGACACGCGAGAAAGATGCTGACCGCGCGCTCTCGCCTCTGTCATTCGTCGAAATAATTCGCTTGGTGGCACGTCCGCTCTGCCGCCCCGCGGTTTCTCAGGATCGAGACTACAACACCTGCTCCTTTCTATTGTTCCGGCAGGCCGGCGATGGATCTGCGGCAGCAACTCATGCGTCGCGCCAACGTTAGAAAACTGTGCCGCGCAAACAGTTTTCGTCGAGGTGATCATGCCGCGTGTGTCAGCTCCTGGCTCGACCGCCGCAGAGACGCGATCTCGGCCATTCCGGGTCAATATACAGAGATTGCAAGCGGGGGTGACGATCCCGCGCGCGCTCGCCTACCTGGCGCTGGCCGGGCTTGCGGTCTTGTTTCTATGGCTGACGCTGCAGGTGGATCTCGTGATTTTCGGCGGCGTGTTGTTCGCGATCGGCCTGCGGCGCGCCGCCGAGGCGCTGAGCCGCCTGACGAGGCTGCCGGTCGGCTGGTCCCTGCTGGCGGTCGTGCTGCTGATAATCGCCTTTTTCTCCGCTATTGGATGGTTTTTCTCGCAGGCGATTGCCGGCCAGATCGCCGAACTTTCGCAACAACTGCCGGCGGCAGCCGCAAAAGTCGGGAACATGATCAGCCAGTCGGCCATTGGCAAAATTCTGAGCCAGCACGTCGATACCACCAGCGTCCAGACGTCTCCAACCACCCTTCTGCAAAGTTTTTTTGGTGTCGCGGCTAACGTAGTGGAGGTCGTGGCAAGCATTGTCGTGCTCATCTTCCTCGCCGTGTATTTTGCAGCCGAGGCCGGCCTGTATGCCGGAGGGCTGGTGCGGCTGGTGCCGCCACCCCGCCGTGCGCGAGCCGCCGAGATCCTGCACGAGACGGCGAGCGCGGTGTGGTACTGGATGTTGGGCCGGCTTTTCTCGATGACTGTGCTCGGAGTCGTGACCGCGCTCGGGCTGTGGCTTCTCGGAGTGCCATTGCCGGTGGCTCTTGGCTTCCTTGCCGGCATCATGACCTTCGTCCCGTATATCGGCAGCATCGTTTCGGCAATTCCCGGCGTTATCATCGCCGCCTCGATAAACCTGACGCTCGCCGTTTATGTGATTGCGCTCTATCTCGGGGTGCACGTTGTCGAGGGCTACCTTCTGGTCCCGCTGGTGCAGCGCCGGGCCGTGCACCTGCCGCCGGCGCTGACCTTGTCGGCGCAGGTTATCCTCGGCTTTCTCGCCGGATTTATCGGTCTGCTGTTTGCGACGCCACTCGTTGCCGCCGTGCTCGTCCTGGTCCGAATGATCTACGTCGAGGACATCCTTGGCGACCGCAAGAGTGAGCCCACTCCATTCGAAGCGCGGTAGAACCGCTGGCTTCATCCGCTGTTGCGCAGACCCGCAGCAATGCCGTTGATCGTCAGGTGAATCCCGGTAACGACATTCTCGTCGGTATCGCCGGCGCGATAGCGCTTCAACAGCTCGATCTGCATGTGATTGAGCGGATCGAGATAGGGGAAGCGATTGCGGATCGAGCGCGCCAGCAGCGGGTTGGTTTCGAGCAGGCTCTGTTGGTCCATGATCAGTCAGCAATGCGTCGACCGTGCTCTGCCACTCTGCCCGCAATCGGGAAAAGACACTGTCGCGTAACTCCGTGTCGGAAACCAGTTCGGCATAACGGGAGGCGATTGCGATGTCGCTCTTTGCCAGCAGCATGTCCATGTTTGACAGCAGCATCTGAAAGAACGGCCACTCGCGATACATCGCTTGCAGCATCTGCATGCCGCCGTTCGGCTGCAATTCGAGCCATGCCTTCACCGCGCTGCCGAAACCGTACCAGCCTGGGAGCATCAGGCGGCATTGCGCCCAGCTGAAGACCCAAGGGATGGCGCGCAGATCTTCGATGCGTTCCGAAGATTTTCGCGAGGATGGCCGGCTGCCGATGTTCAGGTTCGCGATCTCGCCGATCACCGTCAACTCGCGGAAGAAGCGGTCGAAGCCGTCGGTTTCGTAGACGAGGCTGCGATAAGCCCGATAAGCCTGGGAGGAGAGGTAGTCCATCGCCGCCAGATATTTGACTGGCGGCTCGGCTGTCTCGGGCTGCAGCAAGGTGGCCTCGAGCGTCGCCGCGGCAAGGATTTCCAGATTGCGGCGGGCAAGCTCGGGGTTCGAATACTTGCTGGCGATGACCTCACCCTGCTCGGTGATGCGGATTGCGCCCTGAACGGCGCCGGCGGGCTGTGCGAGGATCGCCTGGTAGCTCGGCCCGCCGCCGCGGCCGACCGAGCCGCCGCGGCCATGGAACAGGCGCAGCTTGACGTCGTGACGGCGAAACACCTCGACCAGCGCGATCTCCGCCTTATAGAGCTCCCAGCCGGAAGTCAGAAAACCGCCATCCTTGTTGCTGTCCGAATAACCGAGCATGACCTCTTGCACCCCGCCGCGGCTTTCGAGCAGGCGCGCATATTCGGGGAGACCCAGCAGTTCGTCCATGACGGCGCTGCAATTGCGCAGATCCTCGATCGTCTCGAACAATGGAACAATGTCGAGATCGAGCGCGCCGTCGCGCGGCCGCAAGAGACCTGATTCTTTCAGAAGCACAGCGGTTTCGAGAATGTCGGAGATACCGGTCGTTTTGGAAATCACGTAATGCGGAACCGATGCCGGCCCGTAGCGGCGATGCGCATCGGCAGTCGCGCCTAGAATTGCAACTTCGCTCTCGGTCTCGGCCGAATAGGAAAAAAAGGGGGAAGACAGCGGGCGCGCGGTCGTCAGCTCCGTCAGCAGCAAACGCGTGCGCTCAGGCTCGGCAAGAGTGGGGTAATCGAGACCCGGTTGCACGAGGCCGAGCATCTCGCCGACCGTACGCTCGTGCACGTCGGCGTTCTGACGCAAATCGAGCGCGGCTAGATGAAAGCCGAAGACGTCGACGGCACGGCGCAAGCTTTTCAAGCGACCCTCGGCCAGGATCTCGGAGCCATTGGCGACGAGTGAGCTGTCGAGGGTTGAAAGATCGGCCAGCAATTCCCGGCTGTCGCGATAAGGCGGCGCGTCGCTGGCGGTATGCTGCGGCGCTGCGAGGTCATCAAGCACACGCGCCGTCGCCGCCAGCCGCGCGTAGATCCCGGTGATGGCGCGGCGGTAGGGCTCGTGTTCTCGGTTGGCGGACCGATCCGGCAATCGTCCGGCGAGCTCCGCGAGCGCATCCGAAATGCCCACCAAGCGGCCATCGAGAGACAGCTCGCCGCCTAGTCTGTGCAACTCGTCCAGGTAGTAGTTCAGGGCGCGACTGCTTTGGGCCCGCAATGCCGCGCGCAATACGCTCTCGGTCACAAAGGGATTGCCGTCGCGATCCCCGCCGATCCAGCTGCCCAGCCGCAGAAAGGAAGGCAGACCCTGCGCGATGGTCACGCCCGCGCCGGCAAGCTCCTCTTCCAGATCGGCGTAAAACCGCGGCAGCCCGGCGAGAAAGGTATGATCGTAGTAGGAAAGGCCGTTGGCCACCTCGTCGATGACACGCAGGCGGGTGCCGCGCAGCGGATTTGTCTGCCACAAGGTCAGCACGGCGCGGCGCAACTCCGCCTCGTTCGCAGCGATTTCAGTCGTGGTCGGAGCAGACCGATCGCGCTCAGCGATCAACTCGGCGACTTCCATTTCGCGGTCGATCGTGCTTTTGCGCCGCACTTCGGTCGGATGCGCGGTCAATACAGGAACGACCATGGCGCCGGAAAAGAAGGCGCCGAGGCGCGCCGGCGGGATGCCCGCCTCACGGGCTCGGGCGAGGGAATGCGCCAACGTGCCTTCGCGCGGTGTCGCGGCGCTTAGGGAATGGGCGCGGGTCCGGCGGATATGGTGCTGATCCTCGGCGATGTTGGCGAGGTGGGAAAAGAAGCCGAAGGCACGAATAATCTGAAGCGCCTCCTTTGGCATCAGACCGTTCAGCGTCGCTTCGAGTTCCCGACGGGCCGTCAGATCCTCGTCTCGGCGGAAGCGGACCGAGTTTTGCCGAATGTCCTCGACGGTCTCGAAAACTGCTTCTCCGCCCTGCTCGCGTATCGTGTCGCCCAGAATGCGGCCGAGCAGGCGGATATCTTCGCGAAGAGGCAGGTCCTTGTCTTCGGTCTCAATTGCCGGGCTGGTCTGCATGCGCCTCCCCTCTCGATCGCCGTCGTCGGCGGATTCTTTGCAGGAAATGTGCCTTACCGGCGATCGCGCTCAAGTACCGAGATCAATTCTGACAACGAGTGCTATCTTACGACCGGCATCACCCTCGATCGACACTGAGGCAGCTAGTTTTGAGTCGAGATTGCGCACAGGAGATTGCTGGGATGAAGACGAGCGCCGAGCGGATTCTCACTACTCATGTCGGAAGCCTGCCGCGACCGCCCGAACTGCTGGAGTTTCTGGAAGCGCGCGAAACCGGGAGGCCGTTCGAGCAAGCAGCGTTTGATGCTTGTCTCACCGGGGCGGTGCGCGAGATCGTCGAAAAGCAGGTCGCGGCCGGAATCGACAGCGTCTGTGACGGCGAGCTCGGCAAGATTTCGTACACCTTCTATGTCCGCCACCGCCTGTCCGGCATTACGGCGTTCCGCGGCAGCGAGGCCGAGAGGCCGCCACAGACCGCGGCGCATCGCGACCTTCTCGACCACCCAGACTTCATGCAGCGTCTCAACCAGGCGCGCGGCGGCACCGCATGGTTCAGCCGCGAGGCGGTGCCGTGCTGCACCGGCCCGGTCGCCTACACGAACCGGGCGCCACTGGAAACCGACCTGCAAAATCTCGCGGCGGCCTGCGCCGCGGTAAAGCCGGCCGAAGCCTTCATGAACGCCGCCTCCCCCGGGGTGCTGACAAAATTTGTGCCGGACCGCTATTACCGGGACGAAGACGCCTACGTCGATGCGCTGGCCAATGCACTGAAGGAGGAATACGAGGCGATCACCGGGGCGGGGTTCATCCTGCAGATCGATGCGCCCGATCTCGGTTCGGCCCGGCACAACCAGTATCAGCACCTGTCGGACGGCGAGTTCCTGCGCATTGCGGAGCGCAACATCGCCGCGCTCAACCAGGCGACCGCCAACATCCCGCCGCAAGCGATGCGCATGCATCTGTGCTGGGGCAACTACGAAGGCCCACACACCCACGACATCCCGCTGGGAAAGATCCTCGACGTCTGCATGCGGGCGCGGCCGGCCGGATTGTCGTTCGAGGCGGCCAATCCGCGCCATGCGCATGAATGGGAGGATTTGCGCAGTGCGAAAATCCCCGACGACAAGATCCTGATCCCCGGCGTCATCGACTCGACGACCAATTTCGTCGAGCATCCCCGGCTTGTCGCGCAGCGGATCTGCCAATACGCCGACATTGTCGGGCGCGAGCGAGTAATCGCCGGCGCCGATTGCGGCTTTGCGACTTTCGCATTCGTCAACAACGCCGTCGCCCCGTCCGTCGTCTGGGCAAAGCTGTCGGCGCTGGCCGAAGGCGCGCGCATCGCCACCTCGCGTTTGTGGGGCTGAGGTCAGGCGGAAGCTGGTTTGCTTCTATCCCGCAGCAATCGCGCGCCGGGCGGCGGCGAGACAATCCTCCACCCGGCCGCCGGCGTCGATGCGCACCCAGTCGATCTCCCCCGTGTCGTGACGCAGCTGTTCGGCGAGAATTTCCGGCGATGCGTCGGATGCGTCGCGAACACGTCCGCGAATGCGGTTTGCCATCGCTTCCGGCCCCGCTTCGAGCCAGAGCCCGGAAAACGGGACGGCGGCGGCACGAGCGACTTCGGCAAAGGAGTTGCGTTCCTCCGCCGTCAGCGCCACCGCGTCGATAATCACCGTATATCCGGCGGCAAGCCCCACCGCTGCCTTCCGGCACAGCGCGTCATAGACACGGGCCGAGGTCTCGCGGGTATAGGCGGTGGCCGGCAGGCGTTCCTCCGGATCTACGCCCATCAGAAGCTTGCGCGTCACATCGCTGCGCAGCAGGCGTGCGCCCGAGCGCAAACCGAGTTCGGGAGCAAGGCCCCCCGCGAGTGTCGATTTGCCGGTGCCGCTGAGCCCTCCGATCGCGATGAGACGGCACGGCTGCGGCTGGAGAAATCGGTCTGCCAGAGCGAGATAGCGGCGGGCTTCGCAGGCCATCTTCGCGCCTGCAACAGCACTGGCAGCGTGCTCCAGCGCAGTTGCGGTAACATGCGCACGGATCGCCGCGCGCAACGACAGGAAAAGTGGCATCGCTGCGAGCCCGCCATCCTCCTCACTGCGGTCGAGGTAGCGATTGAACACGCGATTGGCAAAATGCCCGAGCCCGCGATGTTCCAGATCCATCAGCAGAAACGCGAGGTCGTAGAGCACGTCGATGCTGGCGAGGGCCTCGTCGAACTCGAGACAATCAAACAGGGTCGGTTTGCTGTCAAAAAGACAGATATTGCGGAGGTGCAGATCGCCGTGACAATGGCGCACCTTGCCGGCTGCACGCCGACGGTCGAGCAGCTCCGCCAAAACCGCAACCCGTTCTTGCCATTTCGTCCGAACGCTCTCCACTCGATCCAAGCTGAAGCCGGCACGGCTCGGTGCTGCGAGGCAGCGATATTGCACCTCGGCAAGTTCGGCCATTTCCGCTGCGCCGCCATGGTCAAAGTGCCGCTGGGCGGAAGAGTGAAATTGGGCAATATGGTCGGCAAGCTGATCCATTGTCTGCCGGTCGAGGCCACCCGTCTCGGCGAGTGCATCAAATAATAAGGCCTGATCGAAACGCCGCATCACGACGACCCAATCGAGAGCCTCGCCATTCGGCGAAAAGCTGACGGCGCCATCAGCCCCTCGGAACAGGCCCCGAACCTCTTCGTAAAGCACCGGAGCGGTGCGCCGGTTGAGGATCAGCTCCGCCTCGCAGGCCCGCCGACGCAGATCCGCGGTGGAAAAATCAAGATAGGGGTACGCTACTGCGCGCTTCAGTTTGAAGACGCGCTCGCCCGCGATGAAGATCAATGAAGCATGCGTTTCGACGACCTCGACGCGATCCACGCCTGGCCCGTAGGAGGACGGATCCCTCAGAAAGGCGATGACGTCCCGTTGATCTTCGCTCAAGACGGACTTACAGCGTCTGAAACCGCGCTCGGGCGCTCCGTTCGATAGCGGCCGCGATCAATCGGTCGATATTGAGGCGGTCGCGGATCAGCTCGAGGATGCGCAGTTCCTCCTGGGACGCCTCGCCGTCGGCAGCGGCGAGATCGCAGGCGATCGCATAGGCGGTTTCCCGCAACTTTGCCGGCAGAGCCGCCTTGATCGCCTTCAACGTCTCTTCGAGCCCATGCTCCCGGCCCATCAGCTCGGTGCAGTCGTTCAGCGCCTGAGACAGATCGCGCCGATCGAAATTGCGGAACACCGGGAAGTCCTTGACGATGTCGTCGATGATGCGCAGCTCCGCATCGGGCAGATCGCTGTCGGCCGCCGACACGATGACCATCGTGTAGATCAGCGCGCGGTGGTGGTCGAGCATGCGGTCTCCTGTTGCGGTTCGGCCTTTCCACAGATCAGGAGGCGGGCGGCGGCTGTCAAGGCGTATCCGCCGCGGCGCGCAAAAACCGGGCCGTTGCCTCGGCCGCCTCCGCCAGAGGCAAGCGGGCAATGCCGACCCCCTCGGGAAAGGCCGACAGCAGGCGCGAAGGCACGGCGCGATCGAGCATGACGAAGACGCCGCGATCGTCGGCGCGGCGGATCAGCCGGCCATAGGCCTGCCGCAGCCGCAGTCGGGCGATGCGATCGGCGTACTGCGCGCCGCCGAAGACCGGCTTGCGGGCGCGATGCAGGACATCGGGGCGCGGCCATGGCACGCGATCGAAAACGATGAGGCGCAGCGCGCGACCCGGGACATCGACGCCGTCGCGTACCGCGTCCGTGCCGAGCAGGCATGAATCCTCTTCCGCCCGAAAGATGTCGACCAGGGTTGCCGTCGACATCGCATCGACATGCTGGGCAAGAAGCGTCAGGCCGCGCGCCTCGAGGGCGGGGGCAATGCGCTGGTGCACGGCGCGCAACCGCGCAATCGCGGTGAACAGGCCGAGTGCTCCGCCGCGCGCCGCAACGAACAGCGATGCATAAGCCGCGGCCAGCTGCCCGATGTCGTCGCGTGGAACATCGGTGATCATAAAGATCCGGGTCTGCGCCGGATAATCGAACGGCGAGGCGATCCGGGCGGCGGCCGGGCTCACCGGCAAGTGCCGCAAACCGGTGCCGGCCTCGGCGTCGCGCCATGCCACCTCGGGATCGGCCGCATCATCGGTTAGGGTGGCCGAGGTGACGACGAGGCCGTGCGCCGGCTGTGCTACCAGCGCGACAAACGGGATGCCGGGATCGACCCAGTTGCGGTTGACCGCGACGTCGCTTTCCAAACCCTCGATCCGGTCGAGGGCGAACCACTCGATCGTATCGGCCCGGGGACCTTCGACGAGATCGCGAAGCAACCGGCTCCAGGCCGCGAGCTGCAGCCCGGCGCGGCGTTCGAGGCTGCGGATCGACGCGTCGAGGCGCTGCCGCAAACCGGGCTCGGGCGGGTCGTCGGGGTTCTCGAGCCGGGCTCGCAGCGCTTCCGACACCCTCAGCATCGCGGCAGCGAGCCGTTCGAGGCTTTCGGCCAGCGACAGAGCCGCCTCGACCAGCCCCTCGATCGGCGGCCGCGCCTCCGCCTGCAGGCCATAGCCGCTATCGGCCAGCACGGCGCGCGCCAGCACCTGCTGGCGAACCAGAACCAGAAATTTCTCGAATCCCTGGTGTCCGCGCGCTTCGGCGACGCGCTGCGTCCAGCCGTTGCCGGGGAGAACGCGAGCGGCGGCGAGGACGTCGAGCAATGCTTTGGCGCCATCGTCATCGCCTTCGACGAGATCGCCGATCCGGCGCCGCAGGCCTCTGGCACGCGAGCGTCCGCCGGCTTCGGCGCCGACGATCCAGCGCCGCAATTCCCGCCCTTCCTGGCCAGAAAGGCGCACCGAAAAGGCGCTGTCGGCGGCATCCAACAGGTGGTGGCCTTCGTCGAAGACATAGCGGGTCGGAACGGTTGCATCATCGAGCCCGCCGAGAGCGGCCTGCGCCATGACCAATGCGTGATTGGCGACAACGATGCGCGCCTGCCGCGCCTGACGGATGTTCTTCTCGACGAAACAGCGGCGAAAATGAGGGCAGGCCGAGTGAATGCACTCGCCGCGGCGATCGGCCAGCCAACCAACCCGGCCGCGACCGATGAGTTCGGCGAGCCAGCCCGGGAAATCTCCCGCCACCAAGTCCCCGGCCGCGGTTGCAGCGATCCACCGGGCGATCAGCCCGAGATGCCCGGCCGGCCTTCCCGGCCGGCCCATCGCGGCGCCGAGCGCGTCCTCGTAATTCAGCAGGCAGAGAAAATTCTCACGGCCCTTGCGGATCACGACGTTGCGGCGTTTGCGCGCGGGATCGGGATAGAGGCGATCGAGCTCGCTGGCGATTTGGGTCTGCAGGTTGCGGGTGTAGGTCGAGATCCACACCGAGCCCCGGTTCTTCTCCGCCCAGAGGCTGGCGGCCGCGATGTAGCCGAGCGTCTTCCCGACACCGGTCCCGGCTTCGGCAAGAACCGCTCGGGGTTGGTCAGGCTGGTCGCGCGGGGCAAAGGCGGGGGTAACTGCCGCGGCGTAGTCGCTTTGCTGCGGCCGCTGCTCGGCGCCGGCGCCGAGCAGCTCGACGAGCCGCGAGCGAGCCTCCTCGGGGCTTACCGGCTCGTTGCCGGGCGGCGGCGCCGGGGCCGGCTCCGACCACTCGTCGAGCCCGATCCACACGCGCAGCCCGGCTGCTTTCCGCGATGCGCCGGGCTCGGCAGCCGGCTAGCGCAGCGAGCACCGCGGGGCCCCACAACCAACCCGCGCGCTCCATCACCTCGGCGATCGCACGAACCTCGGGATCGACCTCTTCTGCGAGCTTCTCCAGTAAGGCACGTGCTGCGGTGGCGAGAGTGACGCAAGCCTCCGGCGAAGCTGCGCGGCGGCGGCAGGCCGAGGACTTCGGCAAGACCGCGCGGCGTCGGCACGCAGAACCGCGCCGGATGAACGAATGCGAAGAGCTCGAGCAAATCGAGCGCGGGGAACCCGGGAATATCGAGCCGCCGTGCGGTGGCCGGGCCGTGGCACAGCATCGGCGTTTCGCGCTCCACGCGACTGCGCGCGTCGGCCGGGGCAAGCGCTTCGATCTCCCCGTCGGGGTCGAGCCACAACACTTCCCGGAAACCGGCGACGAGAACCGGCGCATGCGGCACCAGCACCCGCCGCGGCAATCGATCGGTGGGTCGGGACATGAGATATGATCTACCACATCCGCAGCTCCGTCCTCACCCGCCTCGCTGGGTCGGCCCTCTCCCCGACCCGCGCTCGCGAACGAGCCCTAGTGTTGAAAATCTGACACTTGGTACCCGGTTCCGAGGACGGTTCTCGACCCACTCCAGACCTTCATCACCACGCCAGCGGCTGGTCGGGTCAGCTGTGAAGCGGACATTCACACCGGACTTCTACACCGTAGTCGCGGCGGTGCAGAGTTGTTGTGGAATACGCCCGTGGGCCCGTGATTTGTAATTACTCACCCCTCTGCGGCAATCGCCGGCTCAGTCAGCTCGTCGAGCAATGCCTTGGCTTCTTTCAGATCGGCGGTGTCGAAGCCCTCGGTGAACCAGCCGTAGACCGGGGCGAGGAGATCGCGGGCCTGCTGCCGTTCGCCGTGATCGCGCCACAGCCGGGCCAGGCTCGTCGCCGCGCGCAGCTCCCAGGACTTTGCCTTCTGCGCGCGGGCGATGGCGATGGCGCGCTCGAAATGCGCCCGCGCTTTCGCCGCGTCGGGCTCGGGCGACATCAGCGCGATTTCGCCGGCGGTTCGGTGGATCTCCGCCTCGCACCAGGTTTCCTTGGTTGTCTCCGCCGCTGTCATCGCTTCGCCGATGCAGCGCCAAGCCGCCTCGAATTGCCCGAGTTCCGCATGGGCGCGGGCCAATTGCGGCAAAAAGAATGGCAAGTAAACCCTCGCTCCCGTTGTCCGATAGGCAGCGATCCCGGAGATCAACATTTCGGTCGCGTCCGAAGCCCTGCCGGTCAGGGCCAGTACGCAACCTTGGCTCATCATTCCGTGGGCCTTCCAAAACAGGGAACCTTTTTCTTCGGCCAGAGCGACAAGCTCTTGGGCTTGCGCGGCTGCCGCGGCGCGGTTGCCGCAAAGGGTATACGGTATCGAGGCATGGAATAAAGCGTACATCAGCGTGGCGGCTTGACCGATCTCTCGCGCATTCCTGAGCGCGTCGTCGGAGTCTCCGAGCGCGGCCTCGGGATAGCCAAGCGACCACAAAGCCCACGACCGCATGGCCAAGATAACCACTGCCGCGTCTAGCCCAAACCGCGTCGCCAGCGGACGATGCTCGGCAGGATCGTAAAGCGCGAGCGCCTGATCCAAGTGCCCCCGGCCTTCCGCGATGTCCCCCGTACACAGTAAGGACATTCCCATGAGGCGATGCCCAAGCATGAGCGGGACTGTCGCCCTTTGCTTCTCCGCCAGCGCCAGGAACTGCGCCGCGAGATCGCGACAGGCATCGCCATTGAATGCCACAAAGTTCGCTACCAAGAAGGCCCAGAGGACCGAGAACAGCAGCAGCGGATCTTCGGGAGGCTCTCCCAGAGCTTCGGCTTGCTCGATCAACGAGCGTGCCTGCTCCACAGCCGCCCTGGTTTCGGCGGCGGCATAGCCTTTGACATGCATGAGTGGGGTCATGAGCGCGACCTGAAGCTTGATCTGCTCGCGACGCAATGCCGGCGTGCCGGGCAGGGTCGCGATCTGCTCGATGGCCCGAGTGAGCTGGGCCGCGGCTTCGACCAGCGCCGAGCGCGCCAGTGACCGCTGACCCGCCTTGCCCCACAGACGCGCGGCCTTCTCGATCAGCCCCGCTTCGGTGCAGTGATGCGCCAGGATCTCGGGCTGGCTCTCGGCAGTCTCAGCGAATCGGCTTTCGAAGGTTTCGGCGATCCGGGCGTGAAGCGCGCGTCGCGGCTCGCGCAGCAGCGTGCCATAGGCCGCGTCCTGCACCAGGGCATGCTTGAACAGGTAGCTCGCCTGCGGCGGGACGCCCTGGCGGGACAGCAAGTCAGCCTGAACGAGACGGTCGAGCGCCGATCCCAGCTCCGCCTCGGGCTTGCGCGCCACCAATGCCAGCAGGGCATGCGAGAACTCCCGCCCGATCGCCGAGCCGATCTGCGCCACCTCCTTGGCGGGGCCGAGCCGGTCGAGCCGCGCCATCAGCGAGGCGTGCAAGCTTGCCGGGACCGCCAGGGCCGGCGACGGAACCGCCGCAACCGTGCGCCGGGCGGCACCCTCGCTCTCCGCCTCCAGCACCGCCTTCGTCATCTCCTCGACGAAGAGCGGAATGCCGTCGGTGCGCTCGACGATCTCCGCCATCACATCCGCCAGCAACGCCTGGTTCCCGACCAGACCCGCGATGATGGCGGCCGCCTCGCGCTCGCCAAGCCGGTTGAGCGTCAGGCTCGTCACATGCGGCTGTCCCACCCACGGCGCGTTGAACTCGGGGCGGAACGTCACGATGAGCAGCGCCGGAAGCGTTTTAATCAGGTCCACGATCCGGCCGAGCACCTCCAGGCTCGTCGGGTCGATCCAGTGCAAATCCTCGAAGATCATCAGCACCGGTTGCCGGCGCGCCAACCCCGCGAGTTGCGACATCAGCGCTTCCAGCGCTCTCTGCCGGCGCTGGTCCGGGGCCAGGTCGAGCGCGGGATAGCGTCCATCGTTCGGAAGCGACAGCATTTCGGCGAAGAGTGCGGCATCCTCGGGCGAGGTCGAGGTCTGTGCGAGCAGCGCATCGAGCTTGTCGAGCTTCGCCGGCGGTTTGTCGTCGTACGCCAGTCCGGCGGCGTGTTCGATCTGGCCGATGATCGGGTGGAACGCGCTGTCCGTGCGCTGCGGCGAGCAGAAATAGCGCAAGCGCGTGTGCGGTTCGGCGGCGAGGCGTTCCAGAAGTGCCGCCGTGAGCCGCGATTTGCCGATACCTGCCTCGCCGGAGAGCAGCACGACCTGGCCTTCACCCGTCTTTGCCCGGGACCAACGCCGAAGCAGCAATTCGGATTCTTCTTCCCGCCCGACGAGGGCGGTCAGGCCGGTCGTGTGCAGGGCGTCAAAGCGGCTCCCCACGGAACTCGCCCGCAGTGCCGCCCAGGCCCGCGCCGGGCCGGCGATCCCCTTGAGGTCCCTGGCCCCGAGGTCCTTCAGCTCGAAGAGATTGCCGAGCAGCCGTCGCGTGCTGTCGGCGATGACGACGGCACCAGGCTCGGCCAGAGCCTGCAGGCGCGCCGCGAGGTTTGGCGTCTCGCCGACGACCGCCTGCTCTTGTGCAGCCCCCGCGCCGATCAGGTCGCCGACCACGACAAGCCCGGTGGCGATGCCGACCCGCACCTGCAACGGAACGCCGGCGGCGGTCGTGAGCTTCGGCGCCCCCTCGACCAGGGCAAGCCCGGCCCGTACAGCGTGCTCGGCGTCATGCTCGTGGGCCAGCGGGTAGCCGAAATAGGCCAGCACCCCGTCGCCCATGTACTTGGCGACGAACCCGCCGGCCTCGCCGATGAGATCGGCGCAGCAGCGGTGATACGCGCCGATGACCTCGCGCAAATCCTCGGGATCGAGCCGCGCCGAGAGTGCCGTCGAGCCGACCAGATCGCAGAACATCACCGTCAGCTGCCGGCGCTCTGCATCGCTGGTCAGAGGGGAGATGGGAGCAGATGTCGCGTTCACCGCCGGTTGGGCTAAGTCACGCGTCAGCTCCGCCCCGAGCGCGGCGATCGCGGCCAGCAGCTTGCGGCGATGGCCGACCGAGGTTACGCCGATGCTGATCAGGTCGTCGGCCGTCAGCTCCGGCAGCACTTCGCCATCGACATCGTTGTCGCGGAATGCAGGCGCGTATTGTTCAAGCCCCAACCCGCGCAGCCACGCCGCTACATCCATGCGGTGATCCTCGGCTCCGAGGAGCGGCAGCCCCTCATGGATGACGATATCCCTCTGCCCTTCGAGCTACCAGCGGCAGCGCTGAAATAGGCGCAGTGTCGGGTGTCGTGGCTCCAGGCAGCAAATGACCGCTTTTGAAGCTCGGGCATCACCGGCCGGGCAAATTGGGAATGTCGCGTTTCCACCCTAAACCGACCCCCGGCGCAGGGTATCAAACGTCAGATTTTATCCACTAGGCCCGGGGGTTTGGGGGCCCGCTCACCTGGCATTTGGCCGCGGTTCGGTATACAGGATGCGGCAGTTGCCATGCCCAATCTCTATCCGCTGATCCGGCCGGTGCTGCGCCGGCTGGCGCCCGAAGCCGCACACGCCCTCACCGTGCGAGCCCTTGAGGCGGGACTGGGCCGGTTCATGACCGACCGAGCTGCGCGACAGCCCGACCCGCCGATCCTCGCGCAGCGCCTTTGGGGGCTGGACTTTCCGAACCCCGTCGGGCTTGCCGCCGGCTTCGACAAGGATGCCCGAGCGCCGGAAGCGCTGCGCGGCTTCGGGTTCGGGTTTGTCGAGATCGGTACCGTCACCCCTCGGCCGCAACGCGGCAATCCAAAACCCCGTCTGTTTCGCCTCGAAGAGGATCAGGCGATTATCAATCGCATGGGGTTCAACAGCGGCGGGCTCGATGGCGCAATCTATCGCCTCCATCGTCGGCGCCATACCGGGATCGTGGGGGTCAATTTAGGCAAGAACCGCGATTCCGGCGACGCCGTCGCCGATTACGCGGAGGGTATTCGCCAAGCGGCTTCGGTGGCCGATTACCTCGTGGTCAACGTCTCTTCGCCGAATACCCCGGGTTTGCGCGATCTACAACGCCGCGCGAGCCTTCAAGGGTTGCTGGTTCCGCTGCTGCGAACCCGCGACGAAAGCCGTCGCCAGGTGCCGTTGCTGGTCAAGATTGCGCCCGACCTCACCCCGCAGGAACGGGAGGACCTTGCCTTGGTTGCTATCAGTACCGGCATCGATGGCCTGATCGTGTCCAATACGACGGTGGATCGGCCGGTCGGCCTCGTCAGCCCCTATGCGGTAAAATCAGGCGGGCTCAGTGGGCGCCCGCTCTTTGCGGCTTCGACCGCCCTCCTGGCCGACATGTACCGGTTGACACGAAGCAGATTGGCGCTGATCGGCGTCGGCGGTGTGGCGAGCGCCTCGGAGGCGTACCAGAAGATTCGCGCGGGCGCTTGTCTCGTTCAGCTCTATACGGCTCTCGTATTTGCGGGACCTAGTCTCGTGACCGACATAAAGAAGGGTGTCGCCGAACTGCTTCGCGCCGACGGTTTTAGCAGTGTCGCAGAGGCGGTCGGCGCGCGTGCGGCGCACTCTCCCGGTTCCTCGGAACGCGTCGGCGTGGCGCACGCGCCGTCCTAAGCGTCCTTTCCGGGCTCTGCTGCTGCCGCGTTCTCAGCGGTCACCGCATCGACGAGCTGCTCGAACTCGCTTTGCGTCTCACAAATGCGCACCGTGCAACGCGGGTCGCGCCGCGCTTCGGCCGCCAGAGCGCGCTGGTCGTACCTCGCTGCGTCGACGCGCGGATACCGAAACGAACGCCTCAACCCCTCTGCCCGAGTGAAGGTATCGTAGCTATACCCCCCATTTCGCTCGAGCAACGGTCCGATCAACAGTACCATCTCGATCACTGCTCCTTTTAAGCGCATCAAGCCCAGCAATCTTCGTGCCGAGCCTCACGTATGAATTCCTATCAAAACAAGCGTCCACTTTCCGACCTGCCGAGGCGGGGGCTAGCCCCGGACCATTCCTGTATGGCTCTGATGGCCCGAGCCGGTTCACTGGGACGTCTGCCGATAGAACGTGCACCCCCGAGGCATGTTCCGTTAAGTTCGGAAACAATCAGTAAACAGTAGACCTTTGAAGTATGCTCCCAGTAAATTTTCTCGCATCCGATGTTAGTGTTACCGGTCGAGACATGATCGGCCGGTATTGGTAATTTCCGAGTTGTGGAGCACATGTCGGTTCACCTGATCGCCGGCCTGCGCGAGCTGACGCCGCGCTACGACGGCTTCATTCTCGACCTTTGGGGGGTGATCCATGACGGGGTCAGCCCGATCCCCGGAGCCATCGACTGCCTGGAGTCGCTGATCTATGCCGGGAAGCGAATCGTGCTGCTGTCCAATGCGCCGAGACGGGCCGATGACGTCGTCCGGCGCATCACTGCGCTCGGTATTCCGTCGGGGTTGTACCATCACGTCATGTCGTCGGGCGAGGAAGCGTGGCAGTGCCTCAAGCGGCGCGGCGATCCGTTTTATGCCGCGCTGGGCCGGCGATGCCTGCATATCGGCTCCGAGCGCGACCTGGAGATCCGGGAGGGACTGGATCTTGAATATGTCGATGCCCCCGAGGAAGCTCAGTTCATCCTCAATACCGGGCCGGCGGGGTGGGACGACCGAATCGAGGACTACGAGCCACTGCTATGCAACGCGCTGAGCCGCGCTCTGCCGATGGTGTGCGCCAATCCCGATCTCGTCGTCTTGCGCGGCAGCACCCTTCACCTGTGCGCCGGCGCATTGGCCAAATGGTATGAGGAGGCGGGAGGTCGCGTTCGCTGGCACGGCAAGCCGTTTCGTTCGGTCTACGATGCCTGCCTCCGCCTTCTCGGCATCGAGGACCGCACGCGCATCCTCGCCGTCGGCGACAGTCTGCGCACCGACATTGCCGGCGCGGCCGGAGCGGCGATTGACAGCCTGCTGATCGCCGGCGGCATCCATGCCGAAGAATTGGGCACAACGGGAGAGCGAACGCCCAATCTCCGGCGCGTCGAAGCCGCCCTGCGCGAGAGCGGGTATGATCCGGTCGGTGTTGCCTGGAGCCTCTGCTGGTAGCGGAACTTCAGTGACCGCTTTTGTGAAATATTGTCTCCCGCAGCCCTGTTGCGTAGTCGAGACCTAGCGGGGTCACAACCGCTCCATGCGGGTACATCGAGCGGATCAAGCCTTTACGCTCCAGCGCCACCCAGACGGCGGGATTGCGCAACCCGCTGGCGTCGCGGGTTGCAACCACGGCGTCGCCGAGGTGAAAATGATCGCCATGCGGATCGGGCGGACGCACGATGATGCCCAATTCTTCCGCCGGCCGGGAGTAGGCGGGCAGATGCGCCAGCTCCTGAAGCAGAGCCAGCGTCTTGAGCTGCAGGGCGTTGAGGCCGAGCGGGTTTCTCTTGGGCGGCATGCGGGTTGATTAGACCCAGCCTTTGGCCGATGCAACGCCAAGAGCAATAGGAGCCGCGGCGGGCCGGGGTCAGGACAGCCGGATCTGTGCCTTTTCCTTGTTGACCACCCTCGACCGGCGCCGCGACAAGCCGGACCGTTCGCGCCGCCATGCCGCGTGGCCGTCCCAGCACAAACTGCCGACGAGCGGCAGGTGGTCGGAAGCGAGGCGGGCAAGTGGGCTGCGGTAAACCTCGACGTCGCGGAGCACCGCCGGCCCGTCGGCATAAATCCGGTCGAGCGCCAGCACCGGCATCCAGGAGGGGAAGGTGCGCTCGGCGGCGCTCGGGCCGAGCTGTCGGTCGAAGGCCCGGATGGCGCCGCTTCGGCCGCGCCACTCGTTCAAATCCCCCATCAGCAGCACCGCCTCCGCCTCGCGCCGGTGCGGCGGCAAGCTTCCGGCGAGCGCACTCACCAACCGATTTGCCTGTAGCCGCCGCTCCGCGGCACGCAGACCGAAATGCGTCGCGATGACGCGCAGCACCCGATCGCCGAACAAGAGATCCGCATCGATTGCGCCGCGGGGTTCCCAGCCGCCGACAGTGAGATCGATCGAGCGGGCGGTCAGCACCGGAAAACGGCTGAGAATGGCGTTCCCGAAACGCCCGCACTGGTCACGGACGCCGCCTCCGAGGACGACCTGACACCCAGTCGCCTCACCGAGATAAGCCCATTGATCGGCATGCCGTCCGGTGCCGCGTCGGGCATCGACTTCCTGAAGGCAGGCGATGTCCGCGTCGATTTCACGCAGCACGGCGGCCACTCGCCCGGGGTCATAGCGCCGGTCGACCCCGACGCAGGTATGAATATTGTAGGTCACGACTCGAACCGAGAGGCCGTCCCCAGGCCCAATGGATTGCGGTCGAATGCCGGCGCGGTTGTCAATTCTCGCCCGCCCGCGAGCTTGGGCGTCCAATAATGATTGAAGCACGTTCTACAAACTCGTCATCAGTGGCAACTCGGTACAAGGAACCCCTCGGCGCGCTGGATATGGCGCGCCGCGGCGGTGGCGGCGAGAGGGTCACGGTTGCTGTGGCAAACCGCCCGTCCAAAAACTGCCCGGCAGGCAGGGCAATCGAGGCTGTCCATGAGACAGGTTCCGGCCGAGCCTTTAGTGTCGCGCGGCAAGCCGGCGTTCGTGGACCTGGAGATGGCAAACCGCGGTCCGCAGCAGCGGTGCGTCAATTCTGTCGGCGTGGGCACGGCGCAACATGTCGCCAAGAACCTGATCACCCTCGGTGCGCAAACCGGCATCGAGGTCACGCCGCATCGACGCGCTGAAATTGCTGCCCCGCTCGGTCAACATCGCGCGATATTGTTCTCGATGTCGCTTGCGCGGCGGGAAACCGGAGGCAGTTGCTACCGCCTCGCATTCCGCCAGCAGCTCGAGCATCAGGCTCTCACCCTCGTCGGCGGCCAGGATGTCGCCGACGGACCCGCGCATCAGGCAGTTCATGCCCGCCAGGGAGCTGATCATGACGAACTTCTCCCACATATCGAGCAAGATGTTGTCGCTTATCGATGCGTTGACCGGCGTCGCGGCAAAGGCTCCGGCGATCGCCTCGACCCGGCGGCTGACTGCGCCCGAGCGCTCGCCGAATGCGATGCCATGCACGCGGTTCAGATGGCGAATCGTCCCCTCCGCGCTCAAGGTCGCCGCGATGTAGGCGACGCCGCCCAGGACGCGCTCGGGGCCGAAAGCTGCATCGAGCCCGTCGAGATGCCGCAGGCCGTTGAGCACTGGCAATATTGCCGTTCCGGGCCCCACTGCCGGCCGGATGCTTGCGATCGCTTCCCCGAGATCATAGGCCTTTGCCGTCAACAGCACGGTGTCGAAGACCCCGTTGAGGGTATCGGCAGTCGTGGCCTTCACAGACAGCCGCAGATCCCCCACGGGGCTTTCGATGACGAGCCCGCGCTCGCTGAGTGCCGCGGCGCGGGCAGGACGCACGAGAAACGTCACATCCGCATCGGCTGCCGCGAGACGGCCGCCAAAATAACCGCCAACCGCGCCAGCCCCGAGCACCAGAAAGCGCGGCCCGGCTAGGCTTACCCCGGCGAGGCTCACGCCCGCTACCCCGCCCGGCCGCTGACCAGCGCCAATCCGCGCAGCACGTCTGCGGCTTCGCTGAGCTGCTCGTCAGCAGCCGATCCAATGTCGGCGGTCGCGAGCGAGGGAGCGGGTTGCGATGCCATTGCATCGCTTGACCCCGGAGCTGCTTTGCCAACGGGATCCTTGGCGCCCGCCGGCCCCGGGTCGGTATTCTTCAGAGCGCCGCGCAGATCGGCCTCGTGCAGGCGGTCTGCCTGGGGAAGTTTCGCCAGCTTCACCGGCATTACCGTGAGATCGGGAGTGAGACCCTTGCCCTGAATTCTTTGGCCGCTCGGCGTCATGAACCGGGCGGTGGTGAGCCGGATGGCGCCGTTTCCCTGGAGCGGGATCAGGCTTTCGATCGAGGCCTCGCCAAAGCTCCTCGTACCGACCAGCACCGCTCGCCGATTGTCCTGAAGGGCGGCGGCGACAAGCTCCGCTTCCCTCGCAGTACCCCCATTGATCAGGGCGACGATCGGCACCCCTTGAGCAATATCGCCGGGGGTGGCGCTGATCCGCTTGAGGCTGCCGGGTTTGCGGCCCTTGACGACAGCAATGTCGCCTTTGTCGAGGAACGTATCGGCTACCGCGACAGCGGCCTCGAAGGCGCCGCCGGGATTGTTTCGCAGATCGAGGATAAAGCCGATCACCCTGTTGCCGACCTGTTGCCGCAAATTCTCCACCGTATTGGTGATCGCCGCGGGGGTTGCGGGGTCGAAGCCGGCGACCCGGAGATAGAGGATATTTCCTGCCTCAATGCGACCGGTCACCGTTTGGAGCTTGTAGTGCTCGCGCTTGGCCGTGACATCGATGGGCCCGTCATTGTCGCGCCGTAGGCTTAGTTCGACTTCGCTGCCAGCCGGGCCCCGCAGCTTCTGCTCGGCCTCGCCGAGTGTCAGGTCGTAAGTCGGATCCTTGTCGATCGCGTAGATCAAGTCGCCCGGCTTGATCCCGGCGTGCGCCGCCGGCGAGCCGTCCTGGGGGGCGATCACCTTTAGCTGCCCGTTTTCGATCGTTACTACCAGCCCGAGGCTCGGCTGGTCGTCATTGGCCGGCGTCTGCATCGCCCGGTACGCAGCTTCGCTGATGTAGGCCGAGCGGGCATCGAGCCCGGACAACATCCCGGCAATCGCGGCACCGATCAGCTTTCCTTCACCAACCGGTTCGACCGCATCCTGGCGGATGCGGTCATAGACTTCACTGAACAGGTTCAGCTGCTCGTAGCCGCCCCCCTTGCCGCTTTTCGCCTGCGACAGTGCCGGACCCGCCGCAAGCAGCGCGGCCACGACGAGCGCCGTTACCACCTTCCGCATTCGCCCCAATCTCCGCATGAGCGGCCGCACATTAGCCCAGGTGCGGGCGGTTGCAATGCTCTCACCGATCGACGACGTTAGCGGCTCATATGTCCCTATCAGCCTCGACTGCCATGCTCGACAATAAGCACGTTGCCTTCCCCGGCCGCCTCGTCATCGTCGGCTTCGGGAGCATAGGGCAAGGCGTCTTGCCGCTGTTGCTGCGGCATCTCGAAATCGCCGCAGACCGGATCACGATAATCACCGCCGAGCCACGCGGACACGATGTCGCAGCCGAGTACGGGATCCGTTTTATCGAAACCGCGCTGACCCGCAGCAACTACCGCGCGCTACTCCAACCGCAGCTCGGCAAAGACGATTTTCTCCTCAACGTCTCGGTCGACGTGTCCAGCGTGGCGCTGATCGAATTATGCCAGGAACTCGGTGCTCTCTATCTCGACACCTGCATCGAGCCGTGGCCGGGCGGGTACACCGATCCAAGCCTGCCGCCTTCGGCGCGCTCTAATTATGCCCTGCGCGAGAGCGCATTGGCACTTCGTGTCCGTTATCCCCGTGGCCCGACTGCGGTGCTGACCCACGGCGCCAACCCAGGTCTGGTATCGCATTTTGTGAAACAGGCCCTGATTGATCTTGCGGGGAATGCCGGTTTGCAGGACGCGGTCCCGGCTACCCGCGCTGAGTGGGCCCACCTTGCCGAGACGCTCGGCGTCAAGGCGATACATATCGCCGAGCGCGATACGCAACTCTCCACGATGCCCAAGCAGCCGGGTGAATTCGTCAATACCTGGTCGATCGACGGGTTCGTCAGTGAAGGCTCACAGCCAGCCGAGCTCGGCTGGGGGACACACGAGCGGCATTTTCCATCGGACGGCCGCCGCCACGACTTTGGTTCGGGCGCAGCGATATACCTGCTGCGGCCGGGAGCGGTAACCCGCGTGCGCAGCTGGACCCCCCTCGAGGGGCCCTATCACGGATTTCTGATCACCCATGGCGAATCGATCTCGATTGCCGATTATCTGACCGTCCGGGAGGGCGGCACGGTCCGCCACCGGCCGACCTGTCACTATGCCTATCATCCCTGCGACGACGCGGTGCTGAGCCTGCATGAGTTCGCCGGAAAGAATTTTCAGCTGCAGTCGCGCAAGCGGCTGATGATGGAGGAAATCGCCGAGGGGATCGACGAACTCGGGGTGCTCCTGATGGGGCAGGCCAAGGGTGTCTATTGGTACGGCTCGCGCCTGTCGATCGCCGAAGCGCGGCGCGTGGCGCCGCACAATAATGCCACTTCTTTACAGGTCACCGCGGCGGTGCTGGGGGGAATGATCTGGGCGATCGAGCGGCCGCGGCAGGGGATCGTCGAGCCCGAAGAGATGGATTTCGCGCGCGTCCTCCAAATCGCGAGGCCGTATCTTGGGGATATCGCCGGTGTCTATGGCGATTGGACCCCGCTCGACGGCCGCGAGCGGCTTGTTCCCGGAAGATCTGGACCGCGATGACCCGTGGCAGTTCAAGAACATCCGCGTCGCCTGACGCACCAGGTGCGCATCGCTCGGCATGGCTGGCGGCGCTCCTGCTCTACGCGCTCGCGGCCAGCGGCGACTTCGCCTATCACCTGATCGAACATCTGCATACCGGCAAACAGGCAATCGGAGTCTCGGAAGTCCTGGTCGCCTTCTCGGCAGCGGTGTTCTGGCCAGTCGACCTGATCGCGATGTCGCTGCTAGCGGCGCGATGAGCCCGCGCTTTCCGCGCCGACCTGAGCTGGCCGCTTGGTGCTCGGCTAGAATGTGCCGGCGGAACAGAAATGCCAGCTACCGCCGTCCTCGCCGTAAAGCAGTGCCAGGCGTTGATCCCCGGAATGGGCGACGACGACCTTAAACCGTTGGCCGGTACAGGACGAGGCGGGGGTTTCCGGTTTTGGCATCTTCTTCGCCGCGGCGCAGGTCATGGCGGCTTCCGGCAGGCTCGACGGGGCGGCAGCGATCCGCTTGCCGGCAGAGGTTACGTAATAGTCGGATGGATTTCCTTGCTTGACCTCGGCGCGCAACTCGAGTCGCCCATTGCGTGATTTGTACATACCGGCCTGCTGCTCGCCATCAGGCATGCCCTGTGGGAGCGGGCGAAAACTGATTGCAGAGCAAGCGGGGGCCGCCTTGCCCGGCGCTCTGGTCGCCGCCTCCGCCGGGAAAACGGCCCAGGCGAGTGCCAACCCGATCGCAACTCTGATCGTTGTTTGCATTGTAGTCTTCCCCCTGTCGCAAAGCTCTCGCTTATACTCGGCAGCCGACTAGGAAGGAAGTAGAGTTAACAACGATGAAACCGGCTCGTCCCCTAGCGGCAGAGTTCGGTTAGCCGAGTTCGATCAAGGTTTTCATCAGGTCGGCCGGCCAGACCAGGCTCAGCGGAGCGCTCGTCAACGCCTCGCTCGACGGGTTGCTGCCGTTTGGCAAGCCGACCATGTGGTGACTGAAATGCGCCAGTGCTCCGGCAAGGTAAATGCCGGTAACCCATTTCCATGCGTGCTGATGCTGCCGCGATCGGCTCCGTTTCGGTGCAGCAAACGCAAAGACCCGGCGTCCATATTTCGGCAAACCCGGAGGGCCGATCATAATCTCACCCACGCTTTTACAGTCTTCGTTGACGTCGTTCGCGAAAGCCAGCCGTGCTATCCCGCAAAACGGGCGAGACAGTAGGATAGAAGCCTCGCATACGACCACCGATCATACTCATTTTTAGCGATCGCGTCACGGCTCTGCATGGTCATTTGACGATCTCTGTCGGCCGCCGAGATTTTCATGGTTGGCGAGTGACGAGACCGACGCTCGCGGCGGCCACCGTATAAAGCCCGGCCACGGTGAGCAGCGCGATCGCCAGAATGGCAAAGCTGTCGCTGCCGAGACGATCGCCGATCGGCCTCCCGGCAAGGCCGCCGAGTAAGGCAAAGGGCGCCAAGATGCCGGCCGCCACCCAGGTGGGGCCAGGGATGCCGACGGTCGCGGCATGGGATGCGACTGTCGCCCCGTATGACAGCGCAAAGAATGCGAGAAGCGTCGCGCGCACGGTTTGCGCCGCCGTCCCGGCCAGCAACAGATAGATCAGCACCGGCGGACCGGCCATCCCAACCAGCGCGGTCGCAACCCCCGCGACGGCCCCGGCGGCGAGGTCGCGAGCTTGTGTCCTCCCGAAAGGCGCCCAGGGTTGGCCCGCGCGACGCCGGAACCCTGCCATCATCACCGCAAACGCAAGGATCATGGCTCCGACCCCGAGCCGGACCAGCACCGGGTCGGCGTAGCGGAATGAATACAGCCCGATCGGCAACCCCGCGAGACTGCCAACACTCAGGCGCAGCAACAGCGCCGGAGCGACGGTGCGCCGCAATCTCGAAACCACCGCAAGCGAGAGCGCCGTCGAGAGAATAATGGCGAGTTGAACAGCCTGCGCCGGATCGACCAACAGCAGGAAGAGCGGAACCGCGAGCACGGCAAAACCAAACCCGCTTACCGCCTGCAGAAGTGCCGCGGCAAAGGTCGTCCCAGCCAGTCCGGCCCAGCCAAACAGGGTCATCACATCGAGCTATGGGGTTCCGGGTCGACTGCCCCGAAACGGGCCGCCCGGCCTGGCCGGTGTGGGTTCCCTACGGCGTCTTATGAATCGAGGCGCCTCGCCGCAGCGGTGGCGCGTCGTTGCGCAGGGCAAAGGCGCCTTCGACCGTTTCGATCCGATAGCCGCAACAAAAGCGGGCGACAAACGCATGCGCGAAAGCGGCGTCGTCGAAATAAAACGCGATCGCATCGTTGAGGACGCCGGCCAACCCGGCCGGGGCCTTCGCCCAGCCCTCGGCACCGCAGGTCTCGTCGAGCCAAGCATGCATGATCTCGATCTGACGGCCCAGTCCCTCGGGCGGCACGGCGATCCGGACTCGCACCGGAAACCGCCGTTCAGCGTGCTGACGCGCTTGGATCGATGCTCGTGTCATGCCCGCGCCCTCTGTTCATGTTTCGTTCGAAACATTACAGCGCCGCAGCAACGGTGTCGAGGGACGGCGTATATTTCTGATCGGATAACGTTTCCGGTGAACGTAAGAGCTGGTTATCCGGAACTACCCGGCAGCTTCGTCCCGGAGGCGGAGGGGACGCCGGCGGCGCAAGGCACAAAGACTTAGTAGGCCCACCCCAAGTATGGCTATTGTGCTCGGCTCTGGAACGGAAAGAGCGGCGAACAGACCATCGGTCTCGGCATTGAGACCGGTGGTAAAATAGAGAATGTCGGGGCTGCCGCCGCTGCCGCCATTCCCGAAGGTTAAGGCCCAAAGCCCTTGCCAGGCCGAGTTGCTGTCGAGCGTCGCGAGGAAGTTTCCGTCAGTCGGGTCGTAGGCGTTGATTTCGCCGCCGAGGGGGCTGAGGTTGCCATAGGCAAAGTTGCCGATCAGCAGGTCGCCGCTGAACTGGCCGAAACCGGCCGGGGCTAGAGCGATGCCCCATGGCGAGGCGAGCTGGCTGCTTGTGCTGAATGTGGTGAAGGTCCCGTTGGGGTTGAGAATCGCCACAGCTCCGACCGTAGCCGTGGTCTCGGCTGAATGCCCGGCCGGTGCGTAAGTCACATAGATCGTGCCGCCGATGTTCTGCACATTGAACGGGACGAGGTTGGCGGGCAGGTTAGGATCGGAATATCTGGCCACAAGCTGGAAGGAGCCGTTGAACACGTCGACCGTGCCCGCAGCGTTGTTGGCAGCGTAGAGGAGCGGCGCCGCGGTGGTACCCCCTATGGCCAGACCGGTATAAGAGGCTCCCGCCGGGCCCGTCGCTGCCAGCGCAGCCGGGTTGGGCGCTGCGGCCCAGGCATAAATGTTGCCGTTGAGACTGGCAAAGATGAAATGCGCGGCGACGGAGGTACCGGATTGATTTGTCACGAAGGACGTCGTGGCAACACCGCCGATTGAATTGTTGACCTGGCCGGTGGGTGTCGGCACGGTGACCACGAGGGGCCCGCCCGCCGGGGTCGCGCTCAGCCCCGTTCACCGTGTAAAGGGTGGCGACACCAGCATTTTGATTCGAGATCCAGAGAGGGCTCGTCGCGCTCTCCGAAACACCCCAAGGGTTCTGCAAATTCGGATCCTGGACGGCGGCAATCCCAGGCAAATCCGAGACGAGGTTGGTCTGAGAATAGCCGGTGATCGGAGTCGCATCGGCCATCGCTGCTGACAGCCCAAACCCGACCAGGACAACCGAGAGAACGCGAAAAGAACGCCTCATGGTCCTGCCTCCCTACGGTAGTATTTTAACTATTATCGGAAACCTCGACGGGCGAGCAACGATCAAATTGGAAAAGGTTCCGGCTGCTGCGATCCGGTCGATCACGTTTTCGTGAGCGTGGCGGCGACCGCGACGAGCGCCGCGTCCGTGCCGGGACCGCCGACGATCGATAAGCCAACCGGTAAGCCATCGACCTCGCCGCCCGGAATGCTCACTTGCGGCACGCCGGTCAGCCCGCCATGGGCGCACAGGCAGAGGATCCGGTCGCGCTGCGCGCTTGCGGCCGAGAGCGGCTCGCCGCGCTTGGGCGCCGGGAACGGCGTCGTCGGGAGGCAGAGGATTGTGCCGGGCGGCAACAGATGGCGCATCCGGCCGCGCGCCTCGTGCCGCACCAGCTGGGCCCATTGGCGCTCGCTCTCGGGAATCTGCGATCCCGTAAACAAATTTCGCGCGACGCTGTAGGCGAAGCGCGGGTTGTCCCGTTCGATCCAATCCTTGAAGGTCAGCCAGGCCTCGGAGGGCTGCAGAGTGCGCTGCGCCCGCGCCCACTGCACAATGCCGGCCGGCGCCATGACCTCCTCGCGCGCCTCGCCGACCATCTCTTGCAGCCGCTCGACCGTTGGCTGCAAGGCGACGCCGACTTCCGGATCGGCAAACGCGAAGGCATCGACTGCGACGATCAGCCTGTCCGGTAATGCCGACGGGATCGGCTCGTCGAGCATGACGCTCGCCACTTTGGCGAAGGTGGCGGCATCGCGCGCGAACCAGCCCGTCGTGTCGGAGCTCGGCGCCTGCGGCATCATTCCAGCGACGGGAAGCCGGCCATGCGTCGGCCGAATCCCATAAAGCCCGCAGAAACTCGCTGGAACGCGGACCGAGCCGCCCGTATCGGTGCCGAGTGCGGTGTCGCAAATCCCGGCGGCGACCGCAGCGGCCGAGCCCGATGAAGAGCCGCCGGGCACTCGGCCGGGCGCCCGCGGGTTGACTGGCGTGCCGTAAAACGCATTTTCGCCGACAATGCCGAGTGAGACCTCGTCGGTGATCGTCTTGCCGATCAATGTCGCGCCGGCGTCGAGCAGCCGCTGCACGGCCCAGGCATGCCGCGCCGGCACCGGGTTCGAGCGCGCCCAGTCGGGGTTGCCGCCGCCGGTCGGATGCCCGGCCACATCAAACAAGTCCTTGGCCGCAAAGGTCAGACCGGAAAGCGGCCCGCCCGGCCGCCCCTCCACATGGACCCGCGGGCCGGGCACAAAGGCATTGATGTCGTCATCTGGCATGTCGGCCTCAAAGCAGTGACGGGATCGGCGGGCACACTACAATATCCCCACCGAGGTTAGTCGAGTCGCAGAGAACGGGCACGCAATTGCCATATAAGACATTGGAAGATGATATTTGTTAAATTGACAACTGACCGGACATTGTGATACCGTGCGGGACATGCACATCTCAACACCGGGCATAGGGCCAGCTTTGCGGACTCTTATTCGTTTCCCAAAAACGGCGGAAACAGCAGCAGAACAGCCAGGGCCTGGCTGTTATTTTCCATTGTCGAGCCGTCGCCGGCCAGGATTTCTGCGGGAACCGAGGGGTGTCCATGGCTGATAATTCGCTGCAAAAACAGCAGAAACAGCCGGCCGCCCATCCGGCGAGAGGCACCCTCCGCTTGGTTTGTGCACTCAAATGAATGTCACTGAGTACTAGGCTCGGCGCGATGCTGGTGCAGATTTACGAAGTTCAGACGCCCGAGGAAGCCGTTGCCCTGGCGCAAATCGGGGTCGACCACATCGGGCTGCTGGTTGGAGAGGGCGCGTTTCCGCGCGAGCTGCCGGCGGACCGCGCGAGCGCGATATACGCCGCACTGCCGCCGGAAACGAAGCGGGTGGCGTTGTCGCTTTCGCCGGATCGCAATGAGATTGCACGGATTGTCGAGCAAACCCGGCCCGACATCATCCACATCGGGGCGGCGGTCGAGCTGTTTTCCGTCCAAGACGCGCAGGTGCTCAAGGCCGCGTTCCCCAAAGTCCGCATCATGCGGGCGATCCCGATCGTCGACGAAGCGAGCATCGAGTGCGCGAGGGATTATCGGGGTGTCGCCGACTTCCTGCTGCTCGACAGCCACGATCCCGGCGACAACCAGATCGGCGCCCGCGGACGCGTGCACGACTGGAGCATCAGCCGACGCATTGTCGACGAAGTCGGCGTGCCTGCCATCCTTGCCGGCGGTCTCGACGCCGATAACGTCGCCGCAGCGATTGCCGCAGTGCGGCCGGCAGGCGTCGATTCGAAGACCAAGACGGACCGAGCCGACGGCAATGGCAAAGATCTCGACAAGGTATACCGCTTCGTCACTGCTGCGAAACTCACCACGTCAAGGCAGTAGCCCGCAGCTCGACGGCCCCGTTGTTCTGTATCACACCCAATAGCTGCCACCGGCACTGCGATCCGGGCGCACAGCCGAGGCGCTGGTCGTTCTCCGCCTTAGCCGCGAATTGCGGGTCGAAAATGACCGGCTTGCCGCTATCTGTCGGATGCGGCAAGGGCGCCCACAGCTGCTGTGCCACTGCAGGCATCGCGGCAAGCCCTGCCACGAGAGCGGCAGCGAGGGCGCCGTACTGCATTGCGCGTCAGAGCGCCTTCAGCATAGCCTCGGCACTGGAAACGTCGAATACACCCGGCTCCTCGACGTGCAACGCCCTGACGATGCCGTTGTCGACCAACATCGAATAGCGTTGCGAGCGCATCCCCATGCCTTCCTTCCTGCGGTCGAGCTCCAGGCCGATGGCGCGAGTGAACTCGCCGCTGCCGTCGCCCAGCATGACGATGTTGTCTCCGCAATTGTGCTCCTTGCCCCAGGCGCCCATGACAAACGGGTCGTTGACCGCGATGCAGGCGACCGTCTCGACCCCTTTAGCCTTGATCTCGGCGGCATTGGTGACGTAGCCCGGCAGATGCCGCTGCGAGCAGGTCCGCGTATAGGCGCCCGGGACCGCGAACAAAGCGACCTTCTTGCCAGCGAAGAATTCGTCCGAGCTGACGGCCTTCACGCCTTCCGGGGTTAGATAGCGCAACGTGACCGACGGCATCTTGTCTCCTACCTTAATCGTCATTGAGCTGTCCTCCGTTCAATCGATGTGGAATACGGCTTTGCCGCGGATTTGCCGGTTGCGCAGTTGCGGACCGATCTGAGCGAGCTCGCGCCAGCTGTGCTCGACGAGATGCGGCTTTAATGAACCATCGGCGACGAGCGAGACCAATAATGCCAGATCGGGCGCAAAGCGCTCCTCGGCTTCGGACGTGAAGTAGGAGAAGCCTTGAATACGCGCATTCGGGTGCTCAGCCAGATCGCGAAAGCTGAACGGCGTCGGCTCGCCCGACGAGTTGCCGAACACGACGATCGTTCCCTTTGCCTCGATATGCGCGATCGCGGCGGCGAGCGAGGGCCCACCCGCGGATTCCAGGATCAGCGCGAAATTGCCTTGCGCCTTGTCGATGCCTTCGACGATCTCTTCGGCGCCGCGCAAGTGCCGTCCGCGTTCCGGGCTGCCGACCACGGCGGTCACGCGCGCCCCCGATCGCGCCGCAAGCTGGGTCGCGAGATGCCCGACACCGCCTGCCGCACCGGTGATCAGCACCCGCTTGCCGAGCAGCGGCGCGCCGTGCCGCAACGTCCGCAGCGCCGTCAGGCCGGCGACCGGCAACGCCGCGGCATCCTCGAAGCGGACATTGTCCGGCAGCACCGCCATTCGGTGGGCGGGCACGGCGACGTATTGTGCCCAGCCGGCATTATCGGTCAGCGCGACGACCCGCGCCCCGGCCTCGGGGCTGCTGCCGTCCGCGGCGGCTTGCACCACCACCCCGCTGACGTCCTGGCCCGCCCGCCAGCCTTCGGGGCGGATCTGCAAGAGCCGCAATTCGCCGCGGTTGAGCGAAAACGCCCGCACCTCGACCAGCGCCTCGTTCGGCCCCGGCTCCGGCTCCGGTACCTCGCGGGTCTCTACGGGTGCGGGGCCGTTGGGGGTGTTGACTACGGCCAGCATTGCTCATCTCCCCGCGGCTGACCCTCACCCGCTTCGCTGCGCTCAGCACCCTCTCCCGCAATGCGGGAGAGGGGGAACCATCGCGCTAGCGATGGTGGGTGAGGGGCCTTACCGCATCGACTTCAGTTCAGCCGCAGATCGGTGATATGTCTCGGGTCGGGCTTCAGTTCGCCGCGCTCGACCCGGGTGACGATGTCGGTCAGGATCGCATTGGTTGGCGCGGGAATGCCGACCTTCTCGCCTTCACGCACGACAAAGCCGTTGAGAAACTGGATTTCGGTGCGGCGGCCCTTGACCATGTCCTGGCCCATCGACGGGCGATGCTCGCCGCCACCGGGCCGGTTGGCCTCGCCGAGACGATGCTCGTCGATTTCTCGTTGCGCCGCCGGATCGCCCTCGCCGGCACGAGCCAGGGTTTCCGGGTCCATGTGGCTGACTTCGTCGAACGTGTAGCCGAGCGCCTGTCCGACGCGGATCGCCTCGCTGCCGAGCCGGTTCGAGAAATGACGGATCGCGTCATTCTTGATCATGTCGCGCGTGATCATGCCGGTGCACGCGGAGAGCCCGTTGCCCATGACGTTGGTGACGAGCTTCGACCAGCGCTCGCCCCACAGGTTTTCCGTCACCATCGCGCTGTCGGCATATCCGACCAGCTTGCAAACCTCCTTGGCGCGCTCGGTGATGCGGCCATGGACTTCGCCGACGCGGAAGACGGTATGGCGCGAGCCTGATTTACCGGCGGCACGGCGCACCTGACCGGGGGCGTGCAATTCGACGGTAATCGAGCTGGCGATCGAGCCCAGGGTTTTGCCCCAGCCGACAATGCCGGCGATGGTCTCCTCGTTCATGCAGTTCTGCAACGACACGACGTACCCGCCGGGCGCGAGATACTGCTTGATCATCGCCGTCGCCCAGGCGGTGTCGTAGGATTTCATGCAGACAAAGGCGATGTCGATCGGCGCCTCCTTATTGAGCTGCTGCGCCTCGGTGAGATGCAGCGCGCGAGGCTTGACGGTGAACGGCTCGACGTCGCGGATATGAGTGACCCGCAGACCATCGTTGCGGATGGCCTCGACATTTTCTGGCCAAGGATCGATGTAGGTCACATCCTCCCCGGCCTGGACCATATGAGCCCCGGCATAGCAGCCGACCGCTCCCGCGCCGACGATCGCTATCTTCTTTTTCGCCATAACGTCTTCTCCCATATCAGGGTTGCCGGCATCGCTCGCCGTGTTCGCCCAATCCTAGTAGGCTCATGCGTTCGCGTCACGCTATCCCTTCGGCAAAGCCGGTTTTCGCGGGCGGCGGACGGCGGCACCAAACCGTGCATGCCGTCCCCTATCGCTGGCGGCTGACGGGCAGCTTCCTCGCTCATCTGTTCAAGGCGACGGCGCAGCAGCACCATCGGGCATTGGCGGCGACGATCGCGCGGTTCGTGCCTGCCGAAGCGGTGGTCTTCGATGTCGGGGCGCATGCCGGCCAGTACACAAAACTGTTCGCGCGCGCCGCATCGGCTGGGCGGGTTTATGCCGTAGAACCCGCCAGCTATGCGCGCTCGATCCTGCGGACGGTGGTGTGGCTGCACCGGCTCGGCAATGTGTCGGTGCTGCCGATGGCGCTCGGCGCGGTCGATGGGCTCGACACGCTGAGCGTGCCGGTCAAGGCACATGGCAGCTACGGGTTCGGCCTGTCACATCTGGGCCGGCCGCAAGACCGCTGGGGGGCGGTCGAGCAGGAGCTGGTGGCGGTGACGACGCTCGACGCGGTCGTCGCCGCGCTTTGCATCGACCGCGTCGATTTCATCAAGGCCGACATCGAGGGCTGGGAACTCGCCTTGCTGCGCGGCGCCGAGAAAACCTTGCGGCGCTTCCGGCCGGCCATATTGATCGAGCTTTCGCAGGAACATCTGGCACGCGCCGGCGACCAGATCGAGGCCGCCTTCGACTTTCTCGCCGCGCGCGGCTATGCCGCGTGCGAGCTGACGCCGAACGGAGAACTCCTTCCGGTGGATGCCCCGCTCGACGGCGACTTCTGGTTCATCCCACGAGACGGCCCCGTTGCTGCGCGATTTGGATCGTAGCGAGCTGCAGCCTGGAGGAGGATTGTTTCAAGCTGGCGGCTTCGATAACCTGCGGCTCGGCAGATCAGGGAGAGCCCACCATGGCGACAATTGTTGGCACCGGCGATTTCAAATACCGCATCGTCGAGGATTGGGCGAAGCTGCCGGACGGGTGGTCGTTCAAGGAAGTCGGGGCGGTCGGCGTCGACAATAAAGACAACGTCTACGTCTTCAACCGCGGCGAACACCCGGTCATGGTGTTCGATCGCGAGGGCAATTTTCTGCGTTCCTGGGGTGAGGGCCACTTTCCGCGGGCGCATGGCGTCCATATGGGTCCGGACGATTCGATCTATCTGACCGACGATGGCGGCCATTTCGTGCGTAAATGCTCGCTCGACGGCAAGGTGTTGCTCGAGCTCGGCGTGCCCGGCAAGCCCGCGCCCTATATGAGCGGCGAGCCGTTCCATCGCTGCACCCACACTGCTCTCTCGCCGAAGGGCGAAATTTACGTCTCCGACGGCTACGGCAACGCCAAGGTCCACAAATATTCGCCCGACGGCAAATTGCTGATGTCGTGGGGCGGCCCCGGCACCAACCCCGGCGAGTTCAACATCGTGCACAACATCTGCACCGACGCCGATGGCTGGGTCTATGTCGCCGACCGCGAGAACCACCGCGTCCAAGTCTTCAACGGCAACGGCAAATACGAGACGCAATGGAATAATCTGCACCGGCCCTGCGGGCTATACATGGACTATACGCGCCACCCGGTCTGCTATATCGGCGAGCTCGGCCCGGTCCAGCCGGTCAACCGCAACAGCCCGAACCTCGGCCCGCGGGTCAGCATCGTCGACAACCAGGGCAAGCTGTTGTCGCGCTTTGGCGACATGCACGCCGGCACCGCGCCGACCGCGTTTCTCGGCCCGCATGGGCTCAGCGTCGACTCGCGGGGCGACCTCTATGTCGGCGAGGTGTCGTGGACGCAATGGCCGCAATTCTACCCCGACACGCCGCGGCCGGCTTACATCCGCTCACTGCAGAAATACGAGCGCGTGCATTGAGCGGGGTTTACGCTTTTCTCGTCATTCCCGCGAAAGCGGGAATCCAGAGGTGCCAGGCTGCAGGGCTCTGGACCCCCGCTTTCGCGGGGGTGACGAAAGTCTGAGGAGGACCGCAATGGCTGAGATCGTTGGCACCGGCGACTTCAAGTACCGCCTCGTCGAGAACTGGGTGAAGCTGCCCGACGGCTGGTCCTTCAAGGAAGTCGCCGCGGTCGGCGTCGACGGCAAGGACAATGTCTATGCCTTCAACCGCGGCGAGCACCCGGTCATGGTGTTCGACCGCGACGGAAACTTCCTGCGCTCCTGGGGGGAAGGCCAATACCCGCGAGCGCACGGCGTCCATATGGGGCCTGACGATGCGATCTATCTGACCGACGATGGCGGCCATTTCGTGCGCAAATGCTCGCTCGACGGCAAGGTGTTGCTGGAGATCGGCGTCCCCGGCAAGCCGGCCCCCTATATGAGCGGCGAGCCCTTTCACCGTTGCACCCATACTGCCCTCTCGCCGAAAGGCGAGATTTATGTCTCCGATGGCTACGGCAACGCCAAGGTGCATAAATACTCGCCGGACGGCAGATGGCTGATGGCGTGGGGCGAGCCCGGCACCGGTCCAGGCGAGTTCAATATCGTCCATAATATCTGCACCGACGCGGAGGGTTGGGTCTATGTCGCCGACCGTGAGAACCACCGCGTCCAGGTGTTCGACGGCAACGGCAAATACGAAACGCAGTGGAACAATCTGCACCGCCCATGCGGCCTCTATATGGATTATGCCCGCCACCCGGTCTGCTATATCGGCGAGCTCGGCCCGTCGATGGCGGTCAACCTGAAGAGCCCGAACCTCGGCCCCAGGGTCAGCATCGTCGACCACGAGGGTAAGCTATTGAGCCGGTTCGGCGATCCGCATGCGAGCCTGGCGCCGACCGGGTTCATCGGCCCGCACGGCATGTGCGCCGATTCCCATGGCGACCTCTATGTCGGCGAGGTCGCGTGGACCTTGTGGCCAGGGGCCTTCCCGGGTGAACCGAGGCCCGAGAATTTGCGCTGCTTCCGCAAATTCGAGAAAGTCCACTGATCTTGGGAGGTCTTTAACGGGGGAGGGGAGACGTGGGCCAGGTCAGTGTGCCGGTGAACGGCCGCGCCTACGCGATCACCTGTGACGACGGGCAGGAGACCCGCATCCGGCGTCTTGCGCAATATGTCGACGCAAAGGTGGCCGAGTTCGTCGGAAGCGTGGGTCAGGTCGGAGAAGCCCGGCTGTTGCTGCTCGCCGCACTGGTCATCGCCGACGAACTCTCGGACGCCAACGACGCGCTCGAGCGGGAGCGCAACCGCGCCGAAAACGCGTCAAATGGAAGAGACGAAACGGCCGGGCGGGTCGCGGCTATTGCGGCAGGGCTGCAGACACCCTAGCTTCCCCGTTGCGGGGTGGGGCTGGGCGGTGCGTTAGGCCGCATGATGCCCCGGGGCCGATACCTACCTCTTGGGGGCCGTCTCTGTCGAAGTCGTGGCTTCGACACATGGTCGCCCACCTGCTACGGCGGGCCACGGAGGAGTTGCACGCCGACGGCCGAGCCGGCTCCACCCCGCAAGCCATTTCCCGCCTGGGGCGCCGCGTGAACATCCTGTTTTGTGGAGACGTCGTCGGACGGCCGGGCCGCGAGGCTGTCAAAAAGCACGTGCCGGCCTTGCGCCGTCAATTCGCGATCGACCTGGTTGTCGTCAATGCGGAGAACGCGGCCGCGGGGCGCGGCCTGACCGAACGCCTGTGCGGCGAATTTTACGATGCCGAAGTCGATGTCTTGACCACCGGCAATCACGTCTGGGACCAGCGGGAGATCATCCCGTATCTCGACCGCGATCCACGGGTCCTGCGCCCGGCGAACTTCCCGAAGGGAACCCCCGGCGCCGGGTGGCGGCTCCATCCTGTCGGAGGGCAGAGCGTCCTCGTCGTCAACCTGATGGGCCGGCTCTTCATGGATGCGCTCGACGATCCCTTCGCCCGGCTCGAAGAGCTTCTCGGCGAATTCCGGCTCGACGTCGACGCTGCGGCGATCCTCGTCGATTTTCACGCCGAAGCGTCGAGCGAGAAGATGGCGCTCGGTCATTTCGCCGATGGCCGCGTCTCGGCCGTGTTCGGGTCGCACTGCCACGTGCCGACCGCCGATCAGCAGATCTTTCCGGGCGGCACCGCCTACCAGACCGATGCCGGGATGTGCGGCGATTACGATTCCGTGATCGGCATGCAGAAAGGCCCGGCGGTCCTCAAGTTCGTCACCAAGATGCCGGGCGAGCGCCCGCAAGTCGCCGAAGGCGAAGCGACATTGTGCGGCATCCTGCTCGAGACCGACGGCAAAACCGGTCTGGCCCTGTCGGTCGAGCCGATCCGCATCGGCGGCCGTCTCGCCCCTCACCTGCCGCAGCGCTGAGAATTCGAGCTGCCAGCCCTGTCCCTGCTCCGCGATCGCCTGTTTCCCGCTGGGCTTGGCAATGTCACCCAGGCTTTTGCCCACAGGAATTATCGGATCTATGCGAGCGGGAACGCCATCTCGTTGATCGGCGTATGGATGCAGCGCGTCGCCGTCGGCTGGCTCGCCTGGACCTTGACCCATTCCGGCGCCTGGCTCGGCATAATGTCGATGGCCGAATTCTTTCCGGTGGTGTTTTTGAGCCCGCTCGCCGGCGCTCTCGCCGACCGCCGCGACCGCGTCGGCATCATCCGGGTCACGCAGATCGCCGGCAGCATCGAAGCAACCCTGCTCGCGGTTCTCGTCTACACCGGCGCCATCACGATCGAGCTGTTGTTCGCGTTGACCTTGCTTCTCGGCGTCTTCAACGCGGTGGCGCAGCCGTCGCGTCTGGCATTGATCCCGACCCTGGTCGATCGGGCGGCATTGCCTTCGGGGCTGGCCATCAATGCCATCATCTTCAATTCCGCCCGCTTTCTCGGGCCGGCGGTCGCGGGCATCGTCATCGCCAAGGTCAGCGTTGGCGCCGCCTTTGCGGTCAATGCCGCAACCTACATCGTGTTTCTCGTCGCGATGGCCAATCTGCGCGGGATCCCGGCCTTGCCGGTCGCCGCGACGCAGAGCGTCCTCAAGGCCTCGGCCGAGGCCTATGGCTATGCCAGCCATCATCCCGGCATCGCGCCGATGCTGCTGCTGTTCACGATCACGACGGTCGGGACGCGCGGTTTTGTCGAGCTGTTTCCCGGGTTTGCCGACAGTGTCTTTGGGCGTGGGCCGGAAGGACTGGCGACCCTGACCTCGACGGTCGGGCTCGGCGCGATCTTCGGGGCCGGCTGGATGTTGCTGCGCCCGGCCATCACCGGGCTGACCCGCCTCGTGCTCGGCAACACCCTGATCATATCGCTGGCGATCCTCGCCTTTACCCTGACGAACCAGTTCTACCTGGCGCTTCCCTGCGTCTTCGTCGCCGGCGCCGCGATGACGATCACCGGGGTCGGCGCGCAGACCCTGATCCAAGCGGCGGTCGACATTCGGATGCGCGGCCGGATCATGGCGCTCTACGGGATGATCTTCCGCGCCGGCCCGGCGGTCGGAGCGGTGCTGATGGGCTCGCTCAGCGGGCATTTCGGCCTGCGGCTGCCGCTCGCCGTCGGCGCGCTCGTCTCCTGCGGCTTTTGGGTGTGGGCCCAATTCAAGCAAACGCGCATCGCCGAGACGCTCGAAACCGACCCCGGTGCGTTGCCGGCTAATCCACTGCCGGCGGCGGCCGGGACCCGATCATGACGGTCCCACATCTGTTCTGCTTTGGTCTTGGCTACACGGCGAGGGTGTTGGCCCTTCGGCTCGCCGCCGAGGGCTGGACCGTCCGCGGCACCTGCCGAACCGAAGACAAGGCCACAGCGCTGCATACGGCGGGTTTTCTCGTCGAAGTCTTCGACCGCGACCACCCGTTGCCGCGGGAAGCGTTGGACGGGGTCACGCATCTTCTCGTGTCGGTTCCCCCGGATGCCGCCGGCGACCCCGTGCTGGCGATGCATGGCGAGGACATCGCGGCCATCAAGCGCCTGCGTTGGCTCGGTTATCTTTCGACGACGGGTGTCTACGGCGACCGCGGCGGTGGCTGGGTCGACGAGAGCGCCGAGGTGTCGCCGAGCGGCGAGCGCGGGTGCCGGCGGGTCGCCGCCGAAGCGGGCTGGCTCGACCTCTGGCGTTGTCGCGGCGTGCCGGTGCACATCTTCCGCCTCGCCGGCATATACGGCCCCGGCCGCAGTCCCTTCGAAGCACTCCGCGCCGGTACGGCGAAACGCATCGACAAGCCGGGCCAGGTATTCTCGCGCATTCATGTCGAGGACCTGGCGGCGGTGCTCGCTGCCTCGATCTGCCGGCCACGGCCCGGCGCCGTCTATAACATCTGCGACGATGACCCCGCGGCGCCAGAGGCTGTCGTCGCTCATGCCGCGGGGTTGCTCGGCATGCCGCCGCCACCGCTCGTCCCATTCGAAGCCGCCGGGCTTTCGCCGATGGCGCGCAGCTTCTACGACGACAACAAGCGGGTATCGAACCGGCTGATCAAGAGCGAACTCGGTGTGACGTTGCAGTATCCGGACTACCGGAGCGGCTTGGCTGCCATCCTCGCCGACGAGGCTTGCCCAAAGACTCGGCATCCGGCATCGTCGGATTAGAAGATCCATCCGGCTTTAGGAGGAAACGGCGGTATGACGACTTACAACGTCTTGACAATGGGCGCTTCCTACGGCTCGCTCTTGGCAACGAAGCTGCTGTTCGGCGGCCACAAGATAACGATGGTATGTCTCCCGGCCGAAGTGGAGGCTTTCAACAACGATGGCGCCCGGGTGCGGCTGCCGATCAGAGGCCGGAAGGAGCCGATCGAGCTCGAACTCGCGGAAATTGCCGGGCAAGCTCGCCGCGGCCAGCCCCGGCGACGTCAACCCGAGGGACTTTGATCTCGTCGCCCTGGCGATGCAGGAGCCGCAATATCGCTCCCCCGGGGTTCGCGAATTGCTCGACGCGGTGGCGCGTTCGCGGGTGCCGTGCATGTCGATCATGAATATGCCGCCCTTGCCTTATCTGAAGCGCATCGCCGGGCTGCAGACTGACGCGCTCAAGCCCGCGTACACCGATGCGAGCGTCTGGGACAATTTCGAGCCGGGTCACCTGACCTTGTGCAGCCCGGACCCGCAGGCCATCCGGCCGCCCGGCGAGAAGATCAACGTCCTGCAGGTCACCTTGCCGACCAATTTTAAGGTGGCCCGGTTCGACTCCGACAAATCCACCGCGATGCTGCGCGAAATGGAGGCGGACATCGAGGCGGCACGGTACGATCCGGGCGACGGACCGATCCAGCTGCCCGTCAAGTTGAAGGTCCACGACTCGATCTTTGTGCCGCTCGCCAAATGGGCGATGCTGCTGACCGGCAACTACCGCTGCGTCACCAAGGATGGCGCGATCGACATCAAGGACGCCGTCCACAACGACTTAGGCGCATCGAGGTCGGTCTATGAATGGGTGTGCGGCATATGCGAGCGGCTCGGCGCATCGCCTGACGACCTGGTGCCGTTCGAGAAATACGCTGCCGCCGCAAACGACCTGGTGCGGCCATCCTCGGCCGCCCGGGCCCTCGACAACGGCGCCCCCAATATCGAGCGGACGGACCGGCTCGTGCAGCTTATCGGCGCGCAATACGGCATGGGCAATACCGTTGTCGACCGGACCGTCGCCCTCATCGACGAGAGGCTCGCGGCCAATCGAAAAGCCGCCGCCTGACCCTCGAAAACCCGTGGCCAACAAGGTGGCCCGGAGAGCACGGCGTCGTGATCGAAACCGATCGGCTCCGTATGCGAGCGCTGCGCGGTGATGATCTCACCGACTTGGTCGCCTTAATCAATAACTGGGAGATCGCGCGTTGGGTTTCCTCTGTGCCGCACCCCTACGCCGAAGCCGACGGCCGGGAGTGGATCGCGCGAGTGCAGCAGGACCACGCAACCGGCCGGCCGCGCCGCTTCGCCATTGCATTGAAGGAGAGCGACCGCCTGATCGGCGGCGTCGGATTGGACGGCAGCACCGGCGATGAAAGCGAAGAGCCGGCGCTCGGCTATTGGCTGGGCCAGCCGCATTGGGGCAACGGGTATGCGCGAGAAGCCGTCGCCGCCGTGATCGAGTACGGGCTGCGCACCCTCGGCATGGAAACTATCCGCGCCTACACCGACCCGAGCAACCTGGCTTCGCAAAAGATTTTATTGCGCTGCGGCCTCGAGCAAGTCGGCGAAATCGAACTGATCCGGCCGACACGTAATGGCGCACGGCGCGCACCCCTGTTCCGTATCTCGCAGCGACAATCGGGGCCCGCAATCAATGGATCGTGCAGGAGGTTCGGGTGACGCGGTAAGTCGAGAAATACCCGATCGTGTGGGTTGAAATGCGCAGGAACGCATATTCGCTGAAACCGGGCTTCAGCTGGTCGACGACCTCGAGGCGGCAGGTGTTGCCCGGCAACAAGGTCACCGTCATCGTCCGCGTGCTTTGCGGATCATTCTGGATGCGCACGAGCCGGCCGTCCGGCGCCGTCCGCCAAGACGCATATGCCGCGTCGTCACCGGAGCTGCTCAGCACCTGCATCGTCGCATTTCGATCCTGGTAGGGACCGGCGCTGCGGTTGCGGCCCTCGGAAAGATTGCCGCCCCCCGACACCGTGACCTGCAGGTTGTGGTGCACGGCGATGCCGGGGTGAACCTCCGGCCGCACCATATCCATCACCGAATCATAGGTGAGATCGATCACCATGTTTGCAGCTTGCCCGGGCAGGGCGCCCAATGCCGTCCACGCGGTGATCATGGACACCAGCAGCCGAACCGTTTTGCCATGTCCTAGAAGGAATAGCGAACGCATACAATTCACCCTCGCGCCGAGTAATCACCGCCGCAGGATATCATTGAGCGAGCCACGGGATGAACGAAAGTGTTCAGCAAAATCATTGCTCTGTTCGTGATTGCCGTTGGGGTGGTGCCGACGCTCCCGCGCTTGCTCAGATCTATCCGACGTGCTTTGCCGTCCGGTGCGCCACTGCCCAACGCTCCTAACAGAATTAATAAAGCTCATTTAGGATGATCGAGCGGTATAGCGACCACGCAGCGAATGAACGGACGTTCCTTGCCTGGGTGCGCACGGCGATCGCCATCATGGCGTTCGGTTTTCTGGTCCAGAAGTTCGACCTGTTCCTCCGGATCGCGGCCTCGTCCCTCGCCTCGCGATCCCTGGCGGCGGGCAGTCAGATCGTCGGAAACGTTGCCGGTCTGCTGCTGATCGTACTGGGCGGCGTAATGATGGCGCTCGCCGCGGTCCGCTTCCGCAAGACCACGCTCGATATCGACGCCACGGAGGTACGGCCGGGCCCCGGTGCGCGGCTGGATATCACACTCGTAGCGCTGCTTCTTCTGCTGGGAACCATTTTATTCGTCTATCTGGTGTACACGGTAACCAGTCGGCTCTGAGAAAGCCGTTGGCAAACACTTTGCGCAATCACTTTGCCAGGATGCGCGCAAGCTCGACCAGTTCTGTATCTACCGGTTTCGTGCGTCCGACGATCTCTTCGAGCGGCGTTCGCGTGACCTCGTTTTTCTGGTAGCCGACCAATACGCCCGTTTCACCATTGCTCAAGGACTTGACGGCATTGACGCCCAACCGGGTCGCCAACAGGCGATCGAAGGCGCTGGGCGGAGCGCCGCGCACGACGTGCCCAAGCGTGGTGGCGCGCAGCTCAAAACTTGTCCTCTGCTTATCAGCGTCGAAATAAGCGAGGATCTTGGCGGCGTTTTCTTTGACGCCTTCGGCAATCACCACGATGGCATGCGTCTTGCCGCGTTCGAATGCGGCGCGCAGCCGCTGTGCGATCTCGGTTGCCGACACCTCGAATTCAGGAATCGAGATGACTTCCGCGCCGCCAGCGAGACCCGCCATCATCGCCAGATAGCCGCAGTCTCTTCCCATGGTTTCAACCAAAAAAGCGCGATTGTGGGAGGAACCGGTTGTGCGTAAATAATCGATCGCGCCAAGCGTCACGTTGATGGCGGTGTCGCACCCGATCGTAATATCAGTTCCGAACAGGTCGTTGTCGATGGTTGATGCGATGCCGACCACGTGAACCCCCAGCTGGCTGAGCATGTGCGAGCCCGTTTGAGATCCGTTGCCGCCAATTACCACAACACCGTCGATGCCCCATTGGGCGAGGTTGCGAAGCGCTTTGGACCGGCCGCTCTCCTCGCGGAATTCCGCAGATCGAGCACTGCCGAGAAACGTGCCGCCAACCTGAATGATGCCGCCCACGTCGCGTGCGCTGAGCTGTCGGAACTGCCCCTCGACCAGGCCCTGCCAACCCTGGCGCACTCCATAGACCGTCATGCCCAGGTCGAGCGCACTGCGCGTGACGGCGCGTATGGCCGCATTCATGCCGGGGGCATCGCCACCGCTGGTAAGGACCGCGATGTGCTTCATAATCCCGATATTACGAGCCTCTGCCGGGGTGTTTCCCGCAGCCGCCAATCTGCAAGAAAAATCGAGTGCTCATTTCTTTCCCCTCGACACGTCCCCTGCTCTCCTGCAGTAACTATGCAGTCGGCATGCCAACCTCAGGCAAACCATCAATGGCGACATTTGCCAGGTTGGGCCGGCGCCCGATCGGCGCTCACGATCGAAGGTGCATCGTCGCGGCGATTAAACCGGGCCTCCCCTTATGACATAGCCCGCTAATCGTCATTCCAGGGTCCGCGGATCGTCGATGGCGAATGTGAGATGCTGGGTCGGCTGAGGGGTCGCGGTCATCAGGCTCACCCCGTCCGGCGCCTCAAAGCGGTGCCACGCCCCTTGCGGAACGATCACCACCATCCCCGCCTTCAGCGCGTGGGATTGCGGCCCATCCTCGGTCATGATGTGAAAGGTCACCGTACCGTCGACGATCTGCACGATCTCGTCGCCGTTCGGATGGCGCTCCCACGGGCCTTCGCCGGAAAATTTGGCGACGTTGATGGCGCTGTCGCGGTAGGGAGCCAATCGCGCGAACGCGCCCTCCCGCTCGGATTCGGGCGTCTCCGGGGTGCGTCCGCGCAACATCTTCAGCTTGGCGAACTCCGCGTTGAGATCGAGGATGGTGAGCATTCTTCCCTCCGCTTGCTGGTGGATCGGGCCGGCGTAAGCGCGCCCGCACAATAGCCGCAATCGATTGGTAATCCCATGATCGAGGTTACTGTCTCGGGCTCAGGTCCCCCGCCCTAACCTCCTGCACGCTTGCTCTCGCGCCCGCGGTAACTATCTTGCCGTGATGAGCACCGCCACCCCCTCCGCCGCTACGGCCTCTCCGCTTCCCGCGCCAAGGGAACCGAAACTCCGCCGCATGGCGAATGCAATTCGAGCGCTCGCCATGGATGCGGTCGAGCGAGCGAAGTCGGGACACCCGGGCATGCCGATGGGGATGGCCGATGTCGCGACCGTCCTGTTCACTCAATTTCTGCGGTTCGATCCGCAGACGCCGGACTGGCCCGACCGCGACCGCTTCGTGCTGTCGGCCGGACACGGCTCGATGCTCCTTTATGCGCTGCTGCACTTGACCGGCTATGCCGACATGACAGTCGACGAGCTCAAGCGCTTCCGGCAGCTCGGCAGCCGCACTGCCGGGCATCCGGAGCGGGGGCACGCGGCCGGAATCGAGACCACGACCGGGCCGCTTGGGCAGGGGATCGGCAATTCGGTCGGCATGGCGCTCGCCGAGCGGATGCTGGCGGCCGAGTTCGGCGAAGAGATCGTTAATCACAACACTTACGTCATCGCCAGCGACGGCGACCTGATGGAAGGGGTCAGCCACGAGGCGGCCTCTCTTGCCGATCATCTCGGCCTCAACAAGCTAATCGTGTTCTACGACGACAATTCGATTTCGATCGACGGCCCGACGGAGCTGGCATTCTCCGACGATCCGCTGTTGCGATTCCGGGGCTACGGCTGGGCGGCCGAACGGATCGACGGCCACGATCAGGCGGCCATCGCCGAGGCTATCCGGCGGGCGCAGAACCGCGACCGTCCGAACCTTATTGCCTGCCGCACGACGATTGCCTTTGGGGCGCCAACCAAGGCCGGAACAGCGGCGGCGCATGGCTCGCCGCTCGGCGCCGCCGAGATCGCCGGCGCGCGCCAACGGCTCGGGTGGAGCGATGCGCCCTTCGTGGTCCCGGAGGACATTGGTGCAGAATGGCGAGCGGCAGGCTCGCGCGGCGAACCTGTCCGCCGCGCCTGGGAAGCCCCGCTCAATTCCCTTGCCGGCGAGCGCAGCGCCGAATTCCTGAGGCGCCAGCGTAGAGAGTTGCCGCCCAGCCTCGATCAAGCGATCGCTAAGATCTGCCATGATTTCCGCCAGGCAAATGCGAACATCGCGACAGGACAGGCCTCGGGGACGCTGTTCGAAGGAATATCAGAACGCGGCGCTCGGCTCGGCGCCGCGCGTTGCCGTCGAGGCCGCCGTGGAGTTCGGTTGGGATCGCTGGTTGGGAACCCGCGGCGCCTTCATCGGCATGAAGGGTTTCGGCGCCTCGGCTCCCGGCGAGGCGCTGTTCCCGCATTTCGGCATCACGCCCGAAAAGGTTGCAGAAGCGGCCCGCTCGCTTCTATAGATCGGCGAGAGCTTTGGGAGGATGAGCCATGGCGGTACGGGTTGCGATCAACGGCTTCGGGCGCATCGGCCGGCTGGTCTTGCGGGCGGCGTATGAGCACAAGCATACCGAGATCGAAGTCGTCGGGATCAACGACCTGGGCCCGGTCGAAACCAATGCGCACCTGCTGCGGTACGACAGTGTGCACGGCCGTTTTCCGGGCGAAGTCACGACCGGCGACAACTGGATGGATATCGGGCGCGGCAAGATCCGCGTGACCGCCGAGCGTGATCCCGCAAAACTCCCGTGGCGCGAGCTCGGCGTCGATGTCGCGCTCGAATGCACGGGCATTTTTACCAAGCGCGAGGCCGCCGCGAAGCATCTCGAAGCGGGCGCCAAGCGGGTCATCGTCTCGGCCCCCGCCGACGGTGCCGACATGACCGTCGTGATGGGCGTGAACCAAGAGGAGTTGAAGCCCGAGCACAAGGTCATCTCGAACGGCTCGTGCACCACCAACTGCCTCGCGCCGGTCGCCTATGTGCTGCACCAGGGGATTGGCATAGAGCGCGGCTTTATGACGACGATCCACGCCTACACCGGCGACCAGAGCTTGCAGGACACACTGCACAATGACCTGCGCCGGGCCCGCGCTGCCGCGCAGTCGATGATCCCGACCTCGACCGGCGCGGCGCGGGCGATCGGCCTCGTATTGCCGGCCTTGAAGGGCAAGCTCGACGGCACCGCGATCCGCGTACCGACCGCGAACGTCTCGCTGATCGACCTTACATTCGACGCCGCGCGCGAAACCTCCGGAGACGAGGTCAATTCCCTAATGGAGGAAGCGGCAAAATCGAACCGGCTGCGCGGTATCCTCGGCATCAGCAAGGCGCCGACCGTCTCGGTCGACTTCAATCACGACCCGCACAGCTCGACATTCGATGTGACGCAGACCCAGCTTCTCGACAAGCGGTTCGTTCGCGTTCTGTCGTGGTACGACAACGAGTGGGGTTTCTCGAACCGAATGGTTGAGATTGCCTCTTATTTCGGCGGGCTCGCCTGAAGTCGGGTGCGATGCCCGAAACCGGCACTCTCGAATCCCTCGCCGCCCAGCAGCGGCCGAACCCTGACGCTATCGCCACCATCATTTTCCACACGCTCGCCCAAGCAATCGCTGCGCTGAGCGCTGCGGCGTGCGCCGACCGTCCGGTGCTGCTCGCCAGCGCGCCAAATGCCGGCGGCTATTTGGGTCCGGGCTGGTTCAAGGCGCTGGTGGCCGCGGCACGTGAGGCCGTCCCCGATGCCCGGAGCTCCACCCTCCTCGATTGCGGCGACAATGTTGGCGCTGCGCTGGCGGCGATCCGAGCGGAAGTGGAAGGCATCATCTTCAGCGGCCGCCCGGATGCCGCCCGTCGGCTTGCCGATATCGCGCGGCAACATAGCGTCCGTTTCGAGACGAAACGGCCGGCGGAGGCCCTCGATCTCGCCGAGGATTTCTTCGCGTCGCATGAAGATCTCGTGAGGCGATGCGCCGAGTTTCTCGCCTGAGGACCTCAGACCTGCTCGGAGGATCGCTGGCGTGCTACTTCCGCCCGCACCCCGCTGCCGGCCATCATCATTTCCGTGGTGAAACGCTATGATTGCGCTGATCGTGCAGACGATCGCGAGCCCGAAGGTGGTGAACAACACGGAGGCTACCGTCGAATTGCGCAGCGCCCCGACAAACAGCGTGAAGACCGACGCACAAGTGGCAGCTGCCGCGATTGCGCCGAGCACTATCGCGGCGTCGAGCGCAATCGAGCGGCGGCGCAGAGCCAAGAGTTGTCGAGCGAGATCCGCGCTCTCGTCGGGATCGGCCTGTTCCATCGACTTGGTGATCTGCGCCACGAGATCGGCGACCCGCGCCAGGCGTGTCGCGAACACGTTGAGCAGGGTTGCTATGCCCGAGAGCAGGAAGATCGGCGTCAGCGCCACCTGGATGACATGGGCGACCAGGTCGAGTGACGCCTCCTGACTGAGCGAGCCGGGCATCTTACTCCCGCTCGAGCGGGCCGCCGTGGGCGAGCTCGGCATAAAAATGGAACGAGTCTTTGACCCGCCGTTCGAGTGTGTCGAAATCGACGTGGACGAGACCGAACCTTCGTCTATAGCCGAACTCCCACTCGAAATTGTCGAGCAGCGACCACACGAAATAACCGCGGACCGGCACGCCCGCCTCGATCGCATCGAGCACCGCCCCAAGATAGCCGCGCAGATAGGCGATCCGCTTTTTGTCGCGGATCCGACCGCCCGGATCGAATTGATCTGGAAATGCGGCGCCGTTCTCGAGGACATAGATGGGCAGGTCGCCGGCTGTAGAATTAATAAAGCTCATTTAGGATGATCGAGCGGTACAGCGACCACGCAGCGAATGAACGGACGTTCCTTGCCTGGGTGCGCACGGCGATCGCCATCATGGCGTTCGGTTTTCTGGTCCAGAAGTTCGACCTGTTCCTCCGGATCGCGGCCTCGTCCCTCGCCTCGCGATCCCTGGCGGCGGGCAGTCAGATCGTCGGAAACGTTGCCGGTCTGCTGCTGATCGTACTGGGCGGCGTAATGATGGCGCTCGCCGCGGTCCGCTTCCGCAAGACCACGCTCGATATCGACGCCACGGAGGTACGGCCGGGCCCCGGTGCGCGGCTGGATATCACACTCGTAGCGCTGCTTCTTCTGCTGGGAACCATTTTATTCGTCTATCTGGTGTACACGGTAACCAGTCGGCTCTGAGAAAGCCGTTGGCAAACACTTTGCGCAATCACTTTGCCAGGATGCGCGCAAGCTCGACCAGTTCTGTATCCACCGGTTTCGTGCGCCCGACGATCTCTTCGAGCGGCGTTCGCGTGACCTCGTTTTTCTGGTAGCCGACCAATACGCCCGTTTCACCATTGCTCAAGGACTTGACGGCATTGACGCCCAACCGGGTCGCCAACAGGCGATCGAAGGCGCTGGGCGGAGCGCCGCGCACGACGTGCCCAAGCGTGGTGGCGCGCAGCTCAAAACTTGTCCTCTGCTTGTCAGCGTCGAAATAAGCGAGGATCTTGGCGGCGTTTTCTTTGACGCCTTCGGCAATCACCACGATGGCATGCGTCTTGCCGCGTTCGAATGCGGCGCGCAGCCGCTGCGCGATCTCGGTTGCCGACACCTCGAATTCAGGAATCGAGATGACTTCTGCGCCGCCCGCGAGACCCGCCATCATCGCCAGATAGCCGCAGTCTCTTCCCATGGTTTCAACCAAAAAAGCGCGATTGTGGGAGGAACCGGTGGTGCGTAAATAATCGATCGCGCCAAGCGTCACGTTGATGGCGGTGTCGCACCCGATCGTAATATCAGTTCCGAACAAGTCGTTGTCGATGGTTGATGCGATGCCGACCACGTGAACCCCCAGCTGGCTGAGCATGTGCGAGCCCGTTTGAGATCCGTTGCCGCCAATTACCACAACACCGTCGATGCCCCATTGGGCGAGGTTGCGAAGCGCTTTGGACCGGCCGCTCTCCTCGCGGAATTCCGCAGATCGAGCACTGCCGAGAAACGTGCCGCCGACCTGAATGATGCCGCCCACGTCGCGTGCGCTGAGCTGTCGGAACTGCCCCTCGACCAGGCCCTGCCAACCCTGGCGCACTCCATAGACCGTCATGCCCAGGTCGAGCGCACTGCGCGTAACGGCGCGTATGGCCGCATTCATGCCGGGGGCATCGCCACCGCTGGTAAGGACCGCGATGTGCTTCATAATCCCGATATTACGAGCCTCTGCCGGGGTGTTTCCCGCAGCCGCCAATCTGCAAGAAAAATCGAGTGCTCATTTCTTTCCCCTCGACACGTCCCCTGCTCTCCTGCAGTAACTATGCAGTCGGCATGCCAACCTCAGGCAAACCATCAATGGCGACATTTGCCAGGTTGGGCCGGCGCCCGATCGGCGCTCACGATCGAAGGTGCATCGTCGCGGCGATTAAACCGGGCCTCCCCTTATGACATAGCCCGCTAATCGTCATTCCAGGGTCCGCGGATCGTCGATGGCGAATGTGAGATGCTGGGTCGGCTGAGGGGTCGCGGTCATCAGGCTCACCCCGTCCGGCGCCTCAAAGCGGTGCCACGCCCCTTGCGGAACGATCACCACCATCCCCGCCTTCAGCGCGTGGGATTGCGGCCCATCCTCGGTCATGATGTGAAAGGTCACCGTACCGTCGACGATCTGCACGATCTCGTCGCCGTTCGGATGGCGCTCCCACGGGCCTTCGCCGGAAAATTTGGCGACGTTGATGGCGCTGTCGCGGTAGGGAGCCAATCGCGCGAACGCGCCCTCCCGCTCGGATTCGGGCGTCTCCGGGGTGCGTCCGCGCAACATCTTCAGCTTGGCGAACTCCGCGTTGAGATCGAGGATGGTGAGCATTCTTCCCTCCGCTTGCTGGTGGATCGGGCCGGCGTAAGCGCGCCCGCACAATAGCCGCAATCGATTGGTAATCCCATGATCGAGGATACTGTCTCGGGCTCAGGTCCCCCGCCCTAACCTCCTGCACGCTTGCTCTCGCGCCCGCGGTAACTATTGCCGTGATGAGCACCGCCACCCCCTCCGCCGCTACGGCCTCTCCGCTTCCCGCGCCAAGGGAACCGAAACTCCGCCGCATGGCGAATGCGATTCGAGCGCTCGCCATGGATGCGGTCGAGCGAGCGAAGTCGGGACACCCGGGCATGCCGATGGGGATGGCCGATGTCGCGACCGTCCTGTTCACTCAATTTCTGCGGTTCGATCCGCAGACGCCGGACTGGCCCGACCGCGACCGCTTCGTGCTGTCGGCCGGACACGGCTCGATGCTCCTTTATGCGCTGCTGCACTTGACCGGCTATGCCGACATGACAGTCGACGAGCTCAAGCGCTTCCGGCAGCTCGGCAGCCGCACTGCCGGGCATCCGGAGCGGGGGCACGCGGCCGGAATCGAGACCACGACCGGGCCGCTTGGGCAGGGGATCGGCAATTCGGTCGGCATGGCGCTCGCCGAGCGGATGCTGGCGGCCGAGTTCGGCGAAGAGATCGTTAATCACAACACTTACGTCATCGCCAGCGACGGCGACCTGATGGAAGGGGTCAGCCACGAGGCGGCCTCTCTTGCCGATCATCTCGGCCTCAACAAGCTAATCGTGTTCTACGACGACAATTCGATTTCGATCGACGGCCCGACGGAGCTGGCATTCTCCGACGATCCGCTGTTGCGATTCCGGGGCTACGGCTGGGCGGCCGAACGGATCGACGGCCACGATCAGGCGGCCATCGCCGAGGCTATCCGGCGGGCGCAGAACCGCGACCGTCCGAACCTTATTGCCTGCCGCACGACGATTGCCTTTGGGGCGCCAACCAAGGCCGGAACAGCGGCGGCGCATGGCTCGCCGCTCGGCGCCGCCGAGATCGCCGGCGCGCGCCAACGGCTCGGGTGGAGCGATGCGCCCTTCGTGGTCCCGGAGGACATTGGTGCAGAATGGCGAGCGGCAGGCTCGCGCGGCGAACCTGTCCGCCGCGCCTGGGAAGCCCCGCTCAATTCCCTTGCCGGCGAGCGCAGCGCCGAATTCCTGAGGCGCCAGCGTAGAGAGTTGCCGCCCAGCCTCGATCAAGCGATCGCTAAGATCTGCCATGATTTCCGCCAGGCAAATGCGAACATCGCGACAGGACAGGCCTCGGGGACGCTGTTCGAAGGAATATCAGAACGCGGCGCTCGGCTCGGCGCCGCGCGTTGCCGTCGAGGCCGCCGTGGAGTTCGGTTGGGATCGCTGGTTGGGAACCCGCGGCGCCTTCATCGGCATGAAGGGTTTCGGCGCCTCGGCTCCCGGCGAGGCGCTGTTCCCGCATTTCGGCATCACGCCCGAAAAGGTTGCAGAAGCGGCCCGCTCGCTTCTATAGATCGGCGAGAGCTTTGGGAGGATGAGCCATGGCGGTACGGGTTGCGATCAACGGCTTCGGGCGCATCGGCCGGCTGGTCTTGCGGGCGGCGTATGAGCACAAGCATACCGAGATCGAAGTCGTCGGGATCAACGACCTGGGCCCGGTCGAAACCAATGCGCACCTGCTGCGGTACGACAGTGTGCACGGCCGTTTTCCGGGCGAAGTCACGACCGGCGACAACTGGATGGATATCGGGCGCGGCAAGATCCGCGTGACCGCCGAGCGTGATCCCGCAAAACTCCCGTGGCGCGAGCTCGGCGTCGATGTCGCGCTCGAATGCACGGGCATTTTTACCAAGCGCGAGGCCGCCGCGAAGCATCTCGAAGCGGGCGCCAAGCGGGTCATCGTCTCGGCCCCCGCCGACGGTGCCGACATGACCGTCGTGATGGGCGTGAACCAAGAGGAGTTGAAGCCCGAGCACAAGGTCATCTCGAACGGCTCGTGCACCACCAACTGCCTCGCGCCGGTCGCCTATGTGCTGCACCAGGGGATTGGCATAGAGCGCGGCTTTATGACGACGATCCACGCCTACACCGGCGACCAGAGCTTGCAGGACACACTGCACAATGACCTGCGCCGGGCCCGCGCTGCCGCGCAGTCGATGATCCCGACCTCGACCGGCGCGGCGCGGGCGATCGGCCTCGTATTGCCGGCCTTGAAGGGCAAGCTCGACGGCACCGCGATCCGCGTACCGACCGCGAACGTCTCGCTGATCGACCTTACATTCGACGCCGCGCGCGAAACCTCCGGAGACGAGGTCAATTCCCTAATGGAGGAAGCGGCAAAATCGAACCGGCTGCGCGGTATCCTCGGCATCAGCAAGGCGCCGACCGTCTCGGTCGACTTCAATCACGACCCGCACAGCTCGACATTCGATGTGACGCAGACCCAGGTTCTCGACAAGCGGTTCGTTCGCGTTCTGTCGTGGTACGACAACGAGTGGGGTTTCTCGAACCGAATGGTTGAGATTGCCGCTTATTTCGGCGGGCTCGCCTGAAGTCGGGTGCGATGCTTCGAAACCGGCACTCCTCGCGATGACACCTCGGCGCCAGCGAGCGGCCGAAGCAACCTGACGCTATCGCCACCATCATTTTCCACACGCTCGCCCAAGCAATCGCTGCGCTGAGCGCTGCGGCGTCGACCGGCCGGCCGGTGTGCTCGACCAGCGCGCCAAATGCCGGCGGCTATTTGGGTCCGGGCTGGTTCAAGGCGCTGGTGGCCGCGGCACGTGAGGCCGTCCCCGATGCCCGGAGCTCCACCCTCCTCGATTGCGGCGACAATGTTGGCGCTGCGCTGGCGGCGATCCGAGCGGAAGTGGAAGGCATCATCTTCACCGGCCGCCCGGATGTCGCCCGTCGGCTTGCCGATATCGCGCGGCAACATAGCGTCCGTTTCGAGACGAAACGGCCGGCGGAGGCCCTCGATCTCGCCGAGGATTTCTTCGCGTCGCATGAAGATCTCGTGAGGCGATGCGCCGAGTTTCTCGCGTGAGGACCTCAGACCTGCTCGGAGGACCGCTGGCGTGCCACTTCGGCCCGCACTCCGCTGCCGGCCATCATCATTTCCGTGGTGAAAGCCGCGATTGCGCTGATCGTGCAGACGATCGCGAGCCCGAAGGTGGTGAACAACACCGAGGCTACCGTCGAATTGCGCAGCGCCCCGACAAACAGTGTGAAGACCGACGCACAAGTGGCAGCTGCCGCGATCGCGCCGAGCACTATCGCGGCGTCGAGCGCAATCGAGCGGCGGCGCAGAGCCAAGAGTTGTCGAGCGAGATCCGCGCTCTCGTCGGGATCGGCCTGTTCCATCGATTTGGTGATCTGCGCCACGAGATCGGCAACCCGCGCCAGGCGTGTCGCGAACACGTTGAGCAGGGTTGCTATGCCCGATAGCAGGAAGATCGGCGTCAGCGCCACCTGGATGACATGGGCGACCAGGTCGAGCGACGAATCGGGGTTGAGCAAGCCCTGCATTTCACTCCCGCTCGAGCGGGGCGCCGTGGGCGAGCTCGGCATAAAAATGGAAGGAGTTTTTGACCCGCCGTTCGAGCGTGCCGAAATCGACGTGGACGAGACCGAACCTTCGGCTGTAGCCGAACGCCCACTCGAAATTGTCGAGCAGCGACCACACGAAGTAACCGCGGACCGGCACGCCTGCTTCGATCGCATCGAGCACCGCACCTAGATAACCGCGCAGATAGGCAATCCGTTGTTCGTCGCGGATCCGTCCGTCCGCGTCGATCCGGTCGGGAAAAGCAGCGCCGTTTTCGAGGATATAAATCGGCAGGTCGCGGGCGTAGCGCTCCTTTGCTTCAATGATCACTTGGCGGAACGCATCAGGCGCGATCTCCCAGCCCATTTCGGTGACTGGGGTTCGCGGTTCGGGCGGTACCGTGCCGACTTCGAACGGGTGGTCCGGATCACGATGCACTCGCGATCGCGTGTAATGATTGAACGCGAAGTAATCGAGCCTTTGCTTGACGATATCGAGATCGCCAGGCTGCACCAGCGACTCCATTTCGCCGGCGAGCGGCTCGGGATAGGTACCGTGAATCTGCGGGTCGGGGAAGGAGCGGTTCCATAGCGCATCGAGCATGACCGCCGCGACCTCGTCTTCCTCACGCTCGCTGGCCGGCTCACGGGGGTGGAAGTTGTAGATGTTGCCGATCAGCAGGTCGGCTCGCTCCGAGCGCATCGCCCCAATGCCCAACCCATGAGCAAGGTTCATGACGTGGATGGCTTTGAGCGCGCTCTCCCGGCCGCGAATGCCCGGGGCGTGCTTGCCTTCGCAATAGCCCAAGACGCTCGCAGCGTTTGATTCGTTGAAGGTCGCCCAGTGCTTGACCCGGTCGCCGAGCCGCCGCACCGTGATGGCCGCGTATTCGGCGAACCAGGAAGCGGTGTCGCGGTCTTGCCAACCGCCGCGGTATTCGAGGGCCTGCGGCAAATCCCAGTGGTAGAGGCAGACCCACGGCTCGATGTTTTCCACCATCACCGCATCGATCAGCCGGTCATAGAATTCGAGGCCTTTGGGGTTCGGCCTGCCACGGCCTTCCGGCAGGATGCGCGGCCAGGCGGTCGACAGCCGGTAGCCGCCGATGCCGAGTTCGCGCATCAACGCGACGTCCTCGGGCCAGCGGTGATAATGATCGCAGGCGATATCGCCCGTATCCTCACCGAGGATGTTGCCGGGCTGATGGGTGAAAGTGTCCCAGATCGATGGCTCGCGTCCATCCACCCGGACCGCGCCCTCGATCTGGTAAGCCGAGGTCGAGGCGCCCCATAGGAACCCGTCGGGGAAGCGTTCCGTCATGATGTCCCTCTCGTTTCCCGCCAGGTCAATTGGCGCCGAGCCGGTTGGAACCCGCTGCTCTCGCCGCTAACAACTCGCCAACCATTATCTGCGACACAACTCTCCCACCCGTTCGTTTCGAGATTTGCGGGATATTGAGGAGCCTCAGCAGAAATGGACCGTGTTCCGAACTGGGCTTGGTGGACGATCGTAGGCGGAATTTTGCTGAGCCCGGTATTCGCATTCCTGCTCGCCGTCGTGGTCGAGATCTTGATTGGCGTTCTGACGCAGGGGGGCGTGCCTGCGCTCCTTCTCTTCGCCGCCGCGGCGGTCATGTCGGGCCGGTTTCTGTTGCGCAAACACCGGACACGCCTCCGGGCCGGCAATCTGCTGGGCGATCAGGCATAGAGCTCCGGCGGCAGGCGCGGTGCGACCCGTCCGCGTGCATGCAGATAGGATTGCCAGAAAAGGCAGGCCGCAATCGACCGCCAGGGTCGCCAGGCTTCGCCGCGGAGCCGCAAATCGGCCTCTCCAGGCCTTGACCCGAGACCCAGCTGTTCGGCCATCGCAAGCTGCAGACCGAGATCGGCGGCGGGCCAGATGTCCGGCCGACCCAATGCAAAGAGCAGATAGATTTCGGCGCTCCACCGGCCGATGCCTCTGATTGCCAGCAGATCCGCCAGCGCGGTTTCGTCCTCAGCCGCCGCGAGCCGGGCAAAATCGAAACTACCCTGTTCCACCGCCGCGGCGAGATCGCGCGCATACCCCATTTTCTGACGGCTGAAGCCGCACGACCGCAAAGTTGCGTCGTCGAGCGCGAGGAAGGTAGCCGGCGCCAGCGGACAGGACAACCCGACCAGTCTGTGGTACATCTTTGCTGCGGCGTCGATAGAGACCTGCTGCTCGAGAATGATGTGCAGCAGGGTGCCAAACCCGTTCCGGCGCCGGCGGAACCGCGGCGGGCCGGCGGTTCCCAATATCGCGGCAAAGATCGGATCGGCTGCGAGGGCCGAAATGCCCTCGGCGAGACCATGCGGCGCGTAAATCGCCTCTGGCTCGCATTCGCGGCGCGCAGCCCCTGCGGCGCACTGGGTTGATTGCTGATCCACTCCGATCCACCCCTTTGCCGAGAGGCCTCTTATGGCATAGTGAAGATCGGCCCTCTAGCGGCTCCGGAGGAAAGGTGCGCCTAGTCCTGACCCTGCTGGTCGTGATTGTGCTGGGGGTGGCGGCTTTGGGGCTCGCGGTGCGGATCTATATGGGCCGCGAAGCCGAAAATCGCCTGGCTCCGAGCGAGGCGATCCGCCTCGTCGAGCTACATTCGCCGCTTCCTAAACCTGGGGTTCTATTCTGTCCACCAGGATATTGCCCGGCGGCCGAAGCGATCGCCAGCCCGGCCTTCCCGATGCCATGGGAACGATTGCGCGAATATTGGACAGAAGTGATATCGGGCGAGAAGCGGGTCGAGACAATCGTCGCCGATCCCGACGAGCGGCGGTTTGTTTACATTCAACATTCGCCGACATTCCGCTTTCCAGACATCATCAGCGTCGAGTTCGTTCCACTTGGACCGAATTGTTCGAGCATTGCGATTTACAGCCGTTCTCGGTATGGCCATTATGATTTCGGAAAGAACCGCAAACGGGCCGGGAAATGGCTGGCCTTGCTGGAGAAAGTGGCGCAACCGGCGATAGGGCGCCGAGCGCACGCTGAATGATCAGATGGCTGAATGATCAGATGTCGGATAGATCAGTCGGCGGTCGCGTAGCGCTCTCGGTGCCATCGGCGAGCTTGTCATATTCGAGAGCCAATTCAAGCAACCGCAGTTTGATTGCTCGGGTCGTGACCCCCTCGGCAACTTGGCGGGCGCGCGCTGCCTTGCGCCGGTAATACTCCGCCGGCTGCGGCGGCAAGTCTGAGGGCTGGTTCATGGTGCGCAACATAGCACACCCGCCCTCAGAAGTGGCAGATTTGCTGTGCGGCGTCGCGTCCGACCCGCCGGCGCTATCGGTGCACCGAAGGCACCACCTCGATGTTCAAGAACTGTTGTGCGTGCGCAGCCACTCTCGCACGCCGACGCTCGGCGCGGCGCGCTGCATACTCGCCGAGCGCCTCGCGATCCGCGGCGGCAACCGAAGCCTGGGTCGGCAGGACGCAGGCGGTCGGGCACCTCGTTACGCCTTTCGTGCGGATGAACTCGGCCACCTCGGTTGCGCAATCCTTGTCGGAAACAAGGTCCCGCGAGCCCTGGTTAACCATTGAACTGCTCCATCACCAGCCGCCTCGGGCATGATCGGCCCCTGCGGAAGGCTACCTAATAAACTAGACGCCACCCCGCCAGATCGGGGTTACCGTTGGTCCGGAGCAGCAAAAACGCTGTGTGCCTTCGGGGAATTCGGTTCCGGTTTTTGCCGGTTATTCGGCCTGGGAACCTCCCTGGAGAACTCCTTTTGGGTTTTCCGGCATGTTGCCGGCATGTTCGCTGCGGCAGAGGCCTGACCTTGCGTCGATCAATTAATCGGCGCCGGCGTTTACTCGCTGCGATTGCTGGGTCCCGATAAAGAGTTCGACGGTTTCGGTGTCCGGGATCGCCCCGCTCGGCGTGACCCGGCTCTGGTAGGGAATATTGAATTTGGCAAATCCGTCCAACAGTATTTTGACTGTGTTGGAATTGTTGTCACCGTTCACGTAGAGATTTATCCCCGGCGCGCGGACATCACCGAATATTTTGGTTACTTGAGGACCTTGGACCTCCCAATTGGCGGCCTTCAAAATGTTTACCAGCTGATTGGCGTATCGATACGCCTCTACATCGTCGGGGATACAGGAAACGATGACTCGGCGGCTCTCGAACTGCTTCAGATATGACGCCAGGTCATCCGCGGCAGATTGCGGGATCGAGCGGGCGCGTCTGCCCGCCTCGAGTTCTTTGACGTGATCCTCCAGCGTCTTTATCCGTCGGGTCAGATCGGCGGCGCTCGGCCCATTCAACACGGCGGGTGGGGCTTGCGGCATCGCGCTGGTTCCGGCGAGCGCCGAGGTTTCCTCTGCTTCCCGTCGCCCGAGCCCAACCGTGGTGGTAATCGCGAGGCATCCGAAGACGAGTATGCTGGCCATCCACAATCGCCGGCCGCTGGGAGCTGCGGACGGCGACGCTGCCACGGTCAGGGCCAGCGCAGTCACCAAAATCACTGAGAGCGTCGGCAGCCAGAAAGGCATTTTCGCGTCAGCTCGCCGGAACAGCTTCCTGCGCCGGTTCGGCGCGCCGTCCGCCGGCCCCGATCGACAGCGCCATTGCTGCCGCCCCGAAGCACAGCAGCCCGGCAAACAGGAACGCCTCGAGATAGGTGCCGAACGAGATCCTCAGAACTCCACCCAGATAGGCAGCCGAGGCCCCGCCAATTTGATGGATCACCGTGATCCACGCGACCATGATCCCGGTTCTCTCGGTTCCGGCGACCCGGCTCAACAGCCGAACGGTCGGCGGGACCCCGGCGATCCAATCGAGCCCATAAAACACCGAGAACAGGGACAAGCCGTAAAACGACATGTCAAAAGCGAAGGGCAGATAGAGCAGGGAAAGGCCGCGCAGTCCGTAATACCAGGCAAGCAGCAGCCGGTTGTCCACCCGGTCGCTGAGCCAGCCGGAAAGCGTTCCGCCAAGAAAGCTGAAGACACCGGTCGCCGCGAGAAGACCCGCCCCGGTGACCTCGGCCAAACCATGGTCGACGCAGGCCGGGATCAGATGCGTGCCGATCAGACCGTTGGTCGAGGCGCCGCAGACAAAATAGCTGCCGGCGATTAGCCAGAAGTCGCGCGAGCGCGCGTTGTCACTGAGCGCGCGATAGGCAAGGGTCAGCGGATTGCCGTCGAGCGCCGGCGCGGGTCGGAAGCCGCGACTGGCGCCGTAAGGCGCCAAACCGAGATCTTCGGGGCGGTCGCGCATCAAGAGCGCAATCAGCGGTACAAAGGCCGCGACCGAAGCCGCGAGCAGCAGCGACATCACGCGCCAACCGGCACCGGTCGCTAGGCTTGCCATGGTCGGGAGAAAGATCAGCTGACCCGCCGCGTTGGCCGCCGTCAATACGCCCACGACGAGCCCTTGGCGGATCCGGAACCAGCGCGCGGCAATGAACGCGGCGAGGAAGTTGCCGATGACCCCGCAGCTCGCGCCGACTACCACACCCCACAGCAGTATGAGTTCCCAGGATTGCCGCATCGTCGGCGTCAGCGCGACACCGGCCGCGGTCACCGCGAGCGCCACGGCCATTGTGCGCCTGACGCCAAAGCGATCGATCAGCGCCGCGGCGAAAGGACCGATCAGCCCGTAGAGCAAAAGGTTGACCCCGACCGCAAAGGAGATTGTCGAACGCGCCCAGTGAAACTCGTTTTCGAGCGGCACGATCAGAATGCCCGGCGCGGCGCGTACTCCCGCAGTCAATAGCAGCACGACGAAGGTGACCGCCGCTACGACCCAGGCATAATGCAGCTTGGCTGGCAGACGCATCCACATCACTCGGTTGGCGGTCGACAGACTGGCAGCGTCGTCCAAAAAGGCAACATTCTTGGTCCCTTCGGCCACGGATGCCAGCCAGACCGAGAACACCAGATGGTGAATAGGTGCTTGGATAAAACGCGGCGATGCCGATCTCTGTGAGGTCGGTTGGGCGAGGTGCGGATGCGAGCGGTCAGCGAAGGGCGCGCGATGTTCCCGCCGGCGGCTCGTGCTCCGGCCGAGTTGTCCTCGGGCCGCGGCATAGCGCGGGCGCTGGGGGAGAATGCGCTGTTGGCCTTCCCGCCCGAGGCCTTCGAGGAAGAGGTGGTGGTCCGCAGCTTCTTGGGCCGGCGGCAGGTCATCCTCAGCCGGCCCGCGAGCATCCACCACATCCTCGTCGACAACCCGGCGAACTACCGCCGCACCGGCCCAACGATCCGCATGCTGCGCCCATTGCTCGGTACGGGCCTTTTGCTCAGCGAAGGCGAGGATTGGCGGCATCAGCGGCAGACCGTAGCGCCGGCATTCACGCCGCGGACGATCCCGATGCTGGCGCGTCACATCGCGCAAGAGACCGGCGCTCTGATCGATCGGCTCGTGGAGTGCGGCGCGCGCCCGGTGGATCTCCTCACCGAGATGCAATTCCTCACCCTCGAGATCGCCGGCCGGTCGATGTTTTCGCTGGCAATGGATCGGCATGCGGCGGAGTTGCGCGAACTCGTCACCGGTTATGCCGAGCATCTCGGCCGCCCGAGCTTCCTCGATTTTCTGCTGCCCTTGCCGATCCCCAGCCCGCGCGATTTTGCACGGCGGGGCTTTCGTCGCCGCTGGATGGCGCTGATCGGGCAGCTGATCGCTGAACGCCGCGAGAGGGCATCTCAATGCTCACCGGGCGATTTGTTCGACCTTTTGTCGGCCGAGGAGAGGGATCCGGACCGACTGGCCGACCAGTTCGCGACCTTGATCACGGCCGGGCACGAGACGACGGCGGTGGCATTGTTTTGGGCGTTCTACCTCGTCGCGGCGGCGCCCGAGGTCGAGGCGCGCATCGCCGCGGAAGCCGCGCCGCTCGACCTCGGCCCGGACGGGGCCGCCGAGGCGTTGTCGAAACTCGTCTATACCCGCGCGGTCGTGCAGGAGGCGTTGCGGCTCTATCCCCCAGCCTACACCCTGGTGCGCCAGGCGCGCCGTGCCGATACCGCCGGCGGGATCGCGATCCCGGCGCGCGCGGTCGTGATGATCGCCCCCTGGGTCTTGCATCGCCATCGGCGCCTGTGGGACCAGCCGGAGAAGTTCGAACCGGCGAGGTTTCTGCCTGGCGCACCGCCGCCCGAACGCTGCGCATATCTGCCCTTCGGCATGGGCCCGCGCGTCTGCATCGGCGCCCAGTTCGCGCAGACCGAAGCGAGTTTGGTCCTCGCGGCCATGATCCGGGCTTTTCATATCGAGCGCGCCGATACGGAACCCGTCCTGCCGGTCGCGATCGTTACCACCCAGCCTGACCACCCGCCGCTCTTCCGCCTCGCCCGGCGCCGATAGGACCGCAGGGCGCCGCTCGGAAATACGCCGTCATCGACCCCGCCAGCGGCAAACTCGACCGCCGTGTCTTCAGCGAGCGGGCGGTCTATGACGACGAGATGGAAAAGATCTTCGGGCGCCTGGCTGATGATCGGCACGAGAGCCTAGTGCCCGCGGCCGATGATTTCTTCCACACCTACATGGGTGAAGACCCGGTCATCCTGACCCGCGACGGGGAGGGCCGGCTGCATGCGCTCCTAAACATGTGCCGCCACCGCGGCAACCGCGTCGTGCGCTGCGACGACGGCAACGCCAAGCGCTTCATGTGCACCTACCACGGCTGGACCTACCGCAACGACGGCGCCCTCGAATACGTCCCCGGCGAGGCGCAAGCCTATTACGACGCGCTCGACAAACCGTCTCTCAGTCTCACGAGACCTGCGTCCAGACCTACGCGGGGATCGTCTTCGCGACCTGGGCGGCGGACGCCCCGAGCCTCGATGCCTATCTTGGCGACGCGCGCTGGTATCTCGAGACCGTGTTCAATCGGCGGGACGGCGGCATGCAGGCCCTCGGCCCGATGAAATGGCTCGAGCCCCGTCAACTGGAAGACCCTAGTCGACAATTGCTCCGACAACTACCACGTCCCGACCAGCCATCTCTCCAGCGCCCGGGTCCAGACCCGCTATCTCGGCCGCCCGCCTCTGTCGCACGAGGACCAGTTCGCCAGCCCCAACAGGCAGGCCTTCGTCAACGGGCACTCCATCACCTTCCGCGACGCGGACGACAACCGGCCGATCTGATCCTGCACCACATTGGTTTACAGGATTGGTTGCTCGTGGGGTTGGCAGGCCTTACTGAAGGCCTGCCTCACACCGGTACCCACCGCTCCTCCCCTGAGAGTTCAGCGCGTGCCACAAGAGGCTTGGCGCCCCAACGGCCGGTCTTAACCAATGGATTGCTTTTTTTATGATGTTCGTTGTGAAGTGGCTGTCGTCTCACTGGGCATCGAAGTTTGTTGGGAATTGAGGAGTTGACTCAATCCGAGGCGTACGTCTCTGAAGCGCCAAACGCTGACGAGATCTCTGGTTAAAGGAGGGATTTGATCGTGCCGCGGTCTCGTAGGGTCGCGCAGGATGATGTGCGAGAAAATCGCCTCATCGACATCTTCAACCTTACGCGACCACTAAACCGATCCAGAAGCGGCACGGACGCGATATTAACAATAGACGATTACATTATAGAATTCGAGCTCAAATCCGTGACCACCACTGGTGGGAGCGTAAGTACTGTACGGGATCTCGGCCCTGATCATATTGCGAAGTGGCAGGAGAAGCATTGGATTGTGGCTTTCTATGATGAACTTGACCTCTTGTGGAGCAAATACGGATCTCCCGACGACATGAGACCTTGGATAAACAGGATTTGGGAGTACATTCGACTGGACTTCGAAATGGCTGGCCTCATTCCTGAGCTTATAACGGAAGAGGTAATGTTCAGAATTATAGGACAAAAGGAACTGTATACGATTGAAGACGCAAGACGCCTTCACAAGAATCAATACGATCAGAAACGTTATCAGGTACTCATGGACCAACCGAATGCATAAAGTTCAGCGCGGATGCTAGAGATAGTTAGAGATCGGGCAAAATATATAATGGAGGTGGTGCAACCCTCAACAATCCTCATATACCTGTCGCTTACTTTGGAAATTGGGCGACAATCCAGACCGACCACGCTTCAACCTTGCGCACGATGGTCAGGAACTGGCTAACCTCAGCGCCACGCTAACCTCCAGTGCAAGATGATATGCCATCGGGGGTGCCACGGCGTTCCCGATAAGCCCTAGCGCGACATAGACTGGAGGTCCGAAAGGCCAATTGACTGGAAACCCCTGGATTAGCATGCAATCGGCCACGGAAAGTCGAAAATGATTGTTTTTGGCGACGTAAGCGCTCGCGAGTTCTCGGGATCGCGCGACTCCATTCGGCCATATCTGTAATTGGTTCCAGACTTTCAATGCCGAAACGGAATTGAGAATGCTGGTGGTGTGGCGCGGCCCGGTAAGGCCGCTCCGCAGCGTGGGTGCCAATGTGTCGAACCCAATGTCCGGCAGACCAAGCGCCTCTCTTACCCCCATCGTTCTGGAGAGCCTCCAATCTCTTTTGCCGCCGACCAATTCCGCGTGGCAATGAGTGGGTGCTGGGGCTGAGAAGATTTGCGCAACAGACGGGTCCCTAAACCCAACGAAGAAAATGCGGCGGCGACGCTGTGGCAATCCATAATCGGCATCATCAAGATAAAACGTTCCAACCAGTAAGATTTGTGTAGTGGATCTATTAGAGTTTTACGAATGTATTCTGAAAACTGGGTAGCTCTCAGTCCCAGAACATTTTCAAATACGAAGGCTCTTGGCTGAATTTCTGAAGCCGCACGTACAAATTCCGGTATAAGATCGCGGACATCCTCAGGGCCGTTCCTTCGACCAGCGTGACTAAACGGCTGACACGGAGGGCCGCCGTGCAGCACATCTATACTATTGCGATATGTGCGCCAGTCTACGCGCGTAACATCGCCTTCCTCGCCGTCGAAAACGCGCCGCCGAGGTCGGGCATTGCGGAGAACAGCCGCTGCGTCTTCGAGAATATCAAACGAGGCCACGTGCGCGAAGCCGACCCGCTCGAAACCGATGTCGAGGCCGCCTCCCCCGCTGCAAAAGGATAGTGCACGCAGGCCATTTTGCGGCAATTGCGGCATCAGCGCGGACGGGTCTAAACGCGGAAGATTAATTGCGTGCTTTGGTCGAGTGCATTGACCGTTGATTGCTCGTTTCTTTGCGGCTTGGGATTCGAGAGTTGTTGCCCGGAATATTGCGCGTTGGGTCTCGGTCAGATCCCATCCTCGATACCAAGGCGCATCGGTTCCTCGCGCGGAACTTCCCCTCTCTTTAAGCATCTTTATGCTTATTCCGGGAAAAAGTTGAGGGCGACCCGAGAAAGGGGGTGATCTTATAAAGAAGCTCGTCCAGCCGCCGGGTCTCGCATTCCCAAATTACCATTACGCGCCACCCTACCTCCGCAAGTTCGCGCAGAACCCGCGAATCGCGCGCTTGCGTCGCCGCGAACTTGCGTTCCCAGAAATCAGCGCGGGAGGCAGGGACAAACGCTCGCGGCACCCTGAATGTCTATGCCAATAGCAGCCATGGACGAACAGTATGCAGCGACGCGACGGAAATACGATATCTGGTTTTCCAGGTAACCCGCGTACGTGCAGCCGGTAGCGATATCCCAGCCCATAGAGCATCTTTCTGACGCGCATTTCTGGCGCAGTGTCGCGGGGTCCGATCCGCGACATGAGTTGACTGCGCTGCGCCTCGTCCAGGCGATCCATCGATTTGCTGTCCCCAGTACGGGAGGTAGCGCGACGAGCGTGCTCGGCTCGCGTTGGACCGACGTCCAGACCGCACCTGATCGGCGCAGCAACGTCAGCACTTGCCTCGCGCCAGGATTCCAGACAGCGGATCGTGGTTGCAAGGGGGTGAGCGAATTCATGATTTGTTCGTATACAGGGAATTGAGTTAAGTCAATTCAAAATAATATTTGGCAGTAGTATTGGTTAATTTATATTCGGATCAATTGCGTTAATTATAGTTCTTAGAAAGCGCACGCGCGTTGCGCGGACAAACTTCCTGAGGAGCAGCCGGTGCCGATGGCTTCGGCACCTCTCTGGTAGCTTCGACCAACCTTGGGGCCAGCTCCCAGCGCGGCGTTGCCCGAACGGAGCGGCAGAGCGAGTTAGCCGACGGCGTAGCCCGCCATCGCGATATGGGACCACGGATCGCGGGAGCTAATCCCCGACTTGCAAACCCGTTGCTGGCGGCGGATCGAGTGCGGCAAGCTCCTCAGCGATCACCGCGCGCAGCGGCGGCAAATCGATTTGCACCGCGTCCCAAACCTGCTGCGCGGCCACATCCTCATAGTCGTGGCGATAAGTGTTGCCTGCGCCGGCCATGTCCCTCCACGCGATTGACGGGTGGCGCGCCTTCAAATCGTCGGGCAAGCGCCGCGAGGCTTCGGAGATGATCTCAAGACAGCGCATCACGGCATAGACCGTGCGCGGGTCGGCCACGAGTGCTTCGTAGTCGAAACCCGCTGTAAAGCTCAAGGCGCCCCCTCCCTAACCCTCCCCCGCCTGCGGGGGAGGGAGGGGTGGGGGAATGCGCATGTCGCGCAGCGCAGCAATCGCGCCATCAGAACGCATAAATCGCATCGGTTATTACGGCGGGGCGAAGGTAAGGCTTCAACCCCTCGCGGCTGACAACATCGACCGGGCCGTCGAACAAACCAGCGATGTAGTCCTTTAAGCCGGCGTAGTTGAAAACCGTGACATGCGCCGCCGGATCAAATTCCACCATGATGTCGATGTCACTGTCGGGGCGCGGGTCGCCGCGTGCGCGCGAACCGAACAACGCCGCGTGACTGACGCCGCGCGCGCAAAGCGGCTTCACTCTCCCGCAGCTTGGCTAGGATTTCCTGACGGTTCATTGTTCTCAGATAACAGCCGGAAAAAGGGCTTTACTAGATCTTGTATTTTCGCTCCGATGGATCCAGCGGGGGTGCCGAACTCCGGCTCTCTTGAAGAGAACGTACCATGAACTGATATGTCGGCCTCGTTCGTTGCGGAGCCCCACTGATGCCGGAAAGTTGCCGATCCGTCTTCACCTCCTGTTTTCACCTGTTTCACGATCCCAGAATTCGGTATTTTCAATGACTTGGTCCTGATCTCTTTTGCTTCGCCCGCGCGGTGCGCCCCGCACCGGGTCCTGCTATGATGACTGCGAAAGGGAGGATCCGGGTATGGCCGCTCGGAAATACGCCGTCATCGACCCCGACACCGGCAAACTCGACCGCCGCATCTTCAGCGAGCAGGCCATCTATGACGAGGAGATGGAGAAGGTCTTCGGGCGCGCTTGGCTGATGATCGGGCATGAGAGCCTGGTGCCCCGGCCCGACGATTTCTTCCACACCTATATGGGCGAAGACCCGGTCATCCTGACCCGCGACGGAGAGGGCCGGCTCCACGCGCTCCTCAACATGTGCCGCCACCGCGGCAATCGCGTCGTGCGCTGCGACGACGGCAACGCCAAACGCTTCATGTGCACCTATCACGGCTGGACCTACCGCAACGACGGCGCACTCGAATACGTCCCCGGCGAGTCGCAAGCCTATTACGACGCGCTCGACAGGCCGTCCCTCGGTCTGATCGAGGCGCGCGTCGAGACCTACGCGGGCATCGTCTTCGCTACCTGGGCCAAGGACGCCCCGAGCCTCGAGGCCTATCTGGGCGACGCGCGCTGGTATCTCGACACCGTGTTCAATCGGCGCGAGGGCGGCATGCAGGCGCTCGGCCCGATGAAATGGCTGGAGCCCGTCAACTGGAAGACGCTGGTCGACAACTGCTCGGACAACTACCACGTCCCGACCAGCCATCTCTCGAGCGCCCGGGTCCAGACCCGCTATCTCGGCCGCCCGCCGCTGTCGCACGAGGACCAGTTCGCGAGCCCCAACCGGCACGCCTTTGTCAACGGGCACGCGCTCACCTTCCGCGACGCGGATGACGGCGTCCCCCGCTTCGTGCACGGCATGTCGAAAGACACGTTACGGCTGTTCCAGGAGTACCACGACGCGACGATGCCCGAGGTCGAGCGGCGGCTCGGCACATTGCGCGCGCGCCGGGTGCAGCTCGGCAACCATTCGATCTTCCCGAACGGGATCTTGGGGCTCCGGCTCGCCCTGCCGCGCGGTCCGCTCAAGACCGAGTTCTGGCACTTCGTATTGCTGGACCGGGACGCGCCCGAGGAGATCAAGCGCGCGATCCGCATCGGCAGCCAAGCCAACAACGGCGCGGCCGGCATGTTCGAGCAGGACGACGTCGACAACTGGCGTCAGGTGACCGCCGCGAGTACCAGCCGCTTCGGGCGCCGGCACCCGCAGGATCTGTCGATGGGCCTGGGGCATGCGGGGCCGCATCCGGATTATCCGGGGCTGGTTTCCGAGCGCTACATCTCGGAGAACAACCAGCGCCTGTTTTATCGGCGCTGGGAAGAGTTCATGAACGCGAAGAGCTGGGCCGACATCCCGCTCGACCCGATCACCGCCCGTTTCGACGGCACCGCGACCATGCGTGGCTAGCGTAGGTTCCGCTGATGTTGCGCCAGACCGGTCGAGATTGCTTCGTCGCTGCGCTCCTCGCAATGACATCCTTTTTCTGCGTCATTGCTAGCGCAGCGAAGCAATCTCGGCGAACCCGACTCTGGCGGGCGGCGATCCGGTGAAGACGAAACGCGCGCACGAGGCCGCGGCCCCTTCGGTGGCGCTGACGCCGCAACAGGCGCTATGGCTCGAGCTGATGCAATTCTACATCCGCGAGGCCTGGCTGCTCGACGAGCGCAACCTCAAGGAGTGGCTCGATCTCTTCACCGACGATGTCCTCTACTTCATGCCTCGCCGCAAAAACGTCCCGCGCCGGGAGGCGCACCGCGAGCTGACGCCGCTCGGCGATCTGGCGATCCTCGAGGAAGACAAGCGCTATCTCGAAATGCGGGTGGCTCGGCTCGACACCGGCATGGCCTGGGCCGAGGATCCCCCGTCGCGCACGCGTCACCTGATCGGCAACCTCGAGGCGGCGCCGCTGGAGAACGGCGAGGTCGAGGCCCGGACCGCGTTTCTGGTGTACCGCTCGCACCTGGAGACCGATCACCAGCTCCTCTCCGGCTGCCGCGAGGATGTGCTGCGCAACGTGAGCGGCGCGTGGAAAGTAGCCAGGCGCACGATCGTCCTCGACGCCAACGTTCTGCTCGACAAAAACCTCAGTGTCTTCCTTTAGCAGGGTGCGGAAAAAGCCGCTGTTGTAACGTATTCAGCAAAACTGTGGATGAGAAAGCTCGTCCAGATTGCAGGAGCTTCCGGACTGCGACGCTCGTGGATGACACTGATCGGGGTGAATGTCATTGTCTGGGCGCAATCCCAAGCTGGTTGGGGCGTGGCTATGCCACTGCCCCGACCAGCTTGGGCAGCCGGACGAGGTTGTCGGCAGTGGCCGTCAGGGTGAACATCCAGCCGACGCGGGCGAGGCCCCGATGACGGGTCTTGCGAAAGCCGGCGGCTGCTGTGCTCCAGCCAAACACGTCCTCAATGCGCTTGCGCATCCGCCCACTGACCGCGTAACCGGAATGGCGGGTCGTCCGAGCATCGATTGCCGATCGCCGATTGGTGGTGTTCTGCGCCACGTGCGGCGTCACGTTGCGCTCCCGCAGGTCGGCAACAAAGCCGGCGACATCGTAGGCCTTGTCGGCCCCCAATGTGATCCGGTGATTGCCCGGACGGGCCGCCACCATGTCGAGCGTGGCCTCGCGTTCGGCCGTGCCGGTCGCCAGGGTCAGCCGCGTGTCGACCACCAGAGCGTGCCGGTTCTCCATCAAAACGTGCCCCAGATAGGCCAGCCTGGCCGGCTGGCCCGGTCCTTTGCGGTACAATCGGGCATCGCGATCAGGGGTCGAGGCGTGCGTCTGGTTGCGGCGCTTCTCGCCGTGAAAGTCCCGCTCCCCGTTGCGACCCGGCTCCGGCGGCTCGCCGCTGCCGTCCTTCGGGCGAAAGCTCTTCATGCTGGCCCAGGCTTCGATCAGCGTACCGTCCACCGAGAAATGCTCGTCCGACAGCAGCGCCTTGACCCGCTCCTGGTTCAGCACCGCCGCCATAAATTGCCCGGCGATGTCGCCGGCGATCAGCCGCTCGCGGTTCTTGGTGAAGACGGTCACGTCCCACACTACCGCGTCCCGCGACAGCCCGACAAACCATCGGAACAACAGATTGTCGTCGAGCGGTTCCGTTAGCCGGCGCTCCGAGCGCACCGAATAGAACGCCTGCAGCAACAGCGCACGCAGCAGTTTCTCCGGCGGATCGATGGCCGGCCCGACTTGGCATAGAGTTTCTCAAACGCCGGCGACAGCGCCGCCAGTGCCTCGTTCACAATCTCGCGGATCGCCCGCAACGGATGATCCTCTGGCACCCGCGCTTCGCAGCTCACACAGCTGAACAGCGCTTCTGTCTTCGCGTCCCCACCGCGCCTCGGACGTCCCCCAACATCTCGTCACGCGGGACTCATCTTAAACAATATCTTGGCCACAATCTCGACCTTTTTCCGCAACCTGTTAGTGGCTTGGATTGAATTCTGCCCTTGTCAATCACGGCGGGCCGTCCATCGGTAAGAGCCACCATCTCGGCAATCGGCACAGAATCTCCGGTTGGGGCATATCTTGTCCATTCGGCCGTGATGTACCGTTCGGCCGCTGTCGAAGGTGAAGCGGACACGTCTCGGACATCGTCAATCCGACGCGATTGTCGAGTCGCCCGGAGGAATTTCACCTCCGGGCGCTCCCAGAACCGTGCATGACCCTCTCGAGTCACACGGCTCCCGATGCTCGGCCGTTGCCATGACATAACGTCCAATGAGCAAAGAGTGTTGGGTTGGCCCGGCGTAGCCGGTCGAACCAATCTCTCGCGCCTTTGGTCTGGTGGCGCATCCGCTTGAACTTGCGGCGTACCCACCGGATGACATAGGCATCGATCCGCTTCAGGGTCGGACGCAACTGCGTCTTGTAGAAGTGGCTGTAGTAGATGATCCAGCCGCGGATGCACGGGTTGTGCATCTCGGCCAGGTCCTGCAGGGACTTGTCGCTGCGATGATGAAGCGCCCAGCTGCGGATATCTCGGCTGATGCGCGTCAATGCCTTCGCGCTGACGGCGGGCTGGAAACTGTGCGCGAAGATGCGCCTGTCCGCCTTCACCCACATTATCTTTCGGGCTCGAAACTGGAAGCCGAGAAAGTTAACGTAGATATTGGGAAAGTCGCCGCGCCGGTTGACATCCTTGCCGTAGACGATCTTCGTCTTCTCAGGATGCAGCACCAGCTTGCAGGCCGCCAAGCGGTCGGCAATCGCGCTCCAGAGTGTCCGCGCCTCCTCGGCGCTCTTGCAATGACAAATGATGTCGTCCGCGTACCGTTCGAACGGGATGTGCGCAAACGTCCGCGCCATCCACGCGTCGAACGCGTAATGCAGGAACAGGTTCGCTACCAGGGGCGAGATCACTCCCCGAACGCAAAAGGTAACTTTCATCGCGGACCCGGAGTTTGCCGTTTGAGGGTAGCGGCGCGCCGCCGGCGGGCGGTGTTGGTGCTTGGGCCGGGATCGAGTGCCGGATCGTGATGGTGTCATTGTCGACCAAGACTTCCCTGACCAGGAGGCGGACAACTTTCTGCCGCTCAGCGATTTCCAGCGTTTCCGCCGACTGGCGTAGCCGCTGAAGGAACGCGGTCAGGGTTTCGGCCAGTCGGAGGAACGATATTTGGTCGGCGGCCTGATCGAGGATCGCCTGCCGTTCCGCCCGCATGGACTGCTCGCGGGCGCGCAGTTCCGGCACCCGATGGCGCAGTTCGTCAAGCGACAGGAGATCTTCCTGATAAGCCGTCAGCAACCGTTCCATGCTTTTCCTGATCCGTGTCAGCTCTCGCTCGAGGGCTTCTCGCCTTCGCTTTGTCGGTTCCGCCACGCGGGCTGCGTCAAGGCGCCGATCGAGTTCGGCCCGAATGAGCGTTGGGTCCTCGATCAGGTGAATAACTTCCTGCCATACGATCTGGTCGAGCAGGTCTTGACGGATCGGCCGGCTATCGCACACCGGCCCGCCGAGATGGCGCCAAGCGTCGGAGCCGAGGCAGCGGTAATAATGGATTTTTCGCGCGGAGGTGCGGGCCGACGTCCGCGACAGCGCATAGCCGCATTTGCGGCAGGATACCAACCCCTGGACGAGACTGGGCTCGATGGTCCGGCGGGGCGCGAAGCGCTTGTTGTCAGCCAGACGCTCCGCCGCCATAGCGAAGGTCTCTTCGCTGACCATCGCCGGGACCGGTATCTCAATCCATTGGTCACGGGGCCGTTCGTGACTGCTGCTCTTGTCCCCATGGACCGCCCGCCCTGACAAGCGGAACGGCTTTGTCACCTTTTGCCTCGGGCCGGTCTGCGTCTTGTTAAAGCAGGCCGTTCCTTTATAGGCCGGATTGCGCAGGATTGCCCAGACGACCGATCGTTCCCAGCGAACCTGCCGACGGGTGGGGACCCCCATCCCGCGTAGCAGCCGGGCAATCGCGCCGATGCTCAGGCCGCCCACTGTATACTTGTCGTAGATCAGCCGTACGACTTCGGCTTCGGCGGCATCGATCTCGTAGCGTGCCGGTGCCTCGCTGGTCTTGCGGATGTATCGGTAGCCATAGGGTGCACCACCCAGCACCGAGACTTCCCCGGCCTTGGCGCGATGGCGCTTGCCGCGGCGGGACCGTTCGAGAATCTGCGCCCGTTCGTATTCGGCAATCATGCCCTGGAACTGCAGCATCAGTTGATCTTCGGGCGTGCCGGAATGCGGCGCCTTCAGAAAGATCGTCTCGGCTCCGTGGCGGGCGAACTCTTCGGTCAGCAGGACTTGATAGGCATATTTTCTGCTCAAGCGGTCGGGTGAATGGATCAGAACCGCCTGAATGTGACCCTCGGCAGCGAGATCGCGCAGTCGCTCCAGCCCTGGTCGCAAAAGACTGGCGCCGCTAAAGCCTGCGTCCTCGATCACCCAGTCATCGGGTACGCTGTAGCCCTGCTCGCGTGCGAAGTCGATCAGCGCCGCCGTCTGACTGGCGATCGTGTTCTCCTCCTTCTGCTGCTCGGAGGATACTCTGGCGTAGATCGCCGCAGCCCTCATCGCGCTTCCCCCTCACGCTCTGATCGACGCCAATGGCACGAACCCATTCTGGGACCAGGATTCCGTAGACCTGCTCCAGCTTGACGGCGAGGAGACGGTCAAACGCATGCTCGAATTGGACGCTGCGATCATGGCCACGCCGTTCAGCCATTGCCGCCGGCTTCGCCGAGAAACGCCCGCAGCGCCCGGCTCACCATGTCGCTGATCGTCGTTCCTTCGGCCGCCGCCCGCGCTCGGACCGCGTCCACCAGGCTGGGCGGCAGCTTGAACGTCACTGCCGTCGCCGTTTCGACAACCGGCACCGGTCGGCCGATCAACTGGGCTTCCTCGATGTATCGATAGGCCTGACGGCGCGACATTGTGAACTGGCGCGACAACGACAAGGCAGCCTCCCCCACGCTCTGCCCCCGCGCGAGCAACCTGTGGGCCGCATTGAGACGTTCCGCCTTCTGCGCATCGGTCGATCGCGCCATCTGTCATATGTATATTACCTTTTGAGGCGCAAATCAAGCACGCAACGAGAACGATCGAGCGCAATCAGGCGATCAAAGCAGAAGTTACCTTTTGCGTTCGGGGAGTGATCACTCCGCCCTGCGGCGTTCTCGCCGTGCGCGACACGACATTGCCGTCCTCCATTTGCACTGGGGCCTTCAGCCAGCGCTCGATGTAGAGCAGCACCCAAGGAAAGGGTGTCAGCTATTTTGTGTAAGTAAGAGGCGTGATACACTCTATGTTGTAGAGGGATCACGGATTATGGCACAAGCGATCAGGGACGAGCTCATTGAGGAGCTGCTTCAAGGCGACAGCTCGCCGCAGGATCTTCTCGGCGAAGAAGGGCTGTTCAAGGAACTGAAGAAGCGCCTGCTGGAACGTGCGCTCGGCGCCGAGCTGAGCGAGCATCTGGGATACGAGAAGGGCGACCCGGCCGGCCGCGGCGGCGGCAACAGCCGCAACGGGTATTCGAGCAAGACCGTGATCGGCGATGACGGGGCGATCGAGATCGCGGTGCCGCGCGACCGCAACGGCAGCTTCGAGCCGCAGATCGTCGCGAAAGAGCCTGCCCCAGCGAAGGCTGGGGCAGACCCGGCTCGACGGGTTCGACGATCGGATCATCAGCCTTTATGCCCGAGGTCTGTCGGTTCGCGAGATCCAGGCTCACCGGCAGGAGCTTTACGGGGTCGAGGTCTCCCCCGATCTGATCAGCCGGGTCACGGACGCCGTGCTCGAGGAGGTTGGGGAATGGCAGAACCGGCCGCTCGACCCGGTCTACCCGGTCATCTTCTTCGACGCGCTGCGGGTCAAGATCCGCGACGAGGGTCTTGGTGCGCAACAAAGCGGTCTATGTCGCCCTCGCCCTCAACAGCGAAGGCGAGAAGGAAGTACTCGGGCTGTGGATCGAGCAGACCGAGGGCGCCAAGTTCTGGTTGAAGGTGATGAACGAGCTCAAGACCCGCGGCGTCAACGACGTCCTGATCGCAGTGGTCGACGGGCTCAAAGCATGCCCTCGCGAAGGCGGGGGGCTTCCCCGAGGCGATCGGCACGGTCTTTCCGCTGACCACGGTGCAGACCCCGGATCGGGGTCCGGGGCAGGCTCTGCATCATCCATCTGATCCGTAACTCGCTGGCTTTTGTGTCCCCCGCCTTCGCGGGGGCAGGCTGTGGAAGGACCGCAAGCTGATCATGCCCGATCTGAAGGCGATCTGCCGGGCGGAGACAGCCGAGGCGGCCGCCGCCGAACTCGACGCCTTCGAGGCCGAATGGGGCAAGCGATACCCGGCAATCGGCCAGGCGTGGCGGCGCGCCTGGCAGCATGTGGTGCCGCTGTTCGCCTTCCCGCCGGCGATCCGCAAGATGATCTATACGACGAACGCAGTGGAAAGCCTCAATCGCAGCCTGCGCAAGATCATCAAGACCGGCGGCAGCTTCCCGACCGACGAGGCGGCGTTGAAGCTGCTGTTTCTGGCGATCCGCAATGCCGGCCTCCATTGGCGTCGGCCGATTGAATGGACCGCCGCGATAGGGCAATTTGCCATTCTGTTCGGCGATCGTTTTGAGCCTTCAGCGCGCTGAAGGCTCAAAACGATGAGATACGGCTCCTCTTACACAGAGATCCGGACACTCCCCAGCGTGACCCCGCGCACCCGCGCCTATATCCAGAAGAGCACCGCCTCCCCTGCCGCGCTGGCGCGCGAGCTCGGCATCCATCCGCGCACCGTGGCGCGCTGGAAAGCCCGTCCCGATGTCGCCGACCGGTCGACCCGCCCGCATCGGCTGGCCACCGCGATCAGCCAATGGGAAGAAGCGCTGATCCTCGAGCGGCGCCGCAGCCTTGAACTGCCGCTCGACGACATCGTCGAAGCGATGCGGCGCTGCCTCAACCCGCAGCTGTCGCGCAGCGCCGTGCACCGCTGCCTCAAGCGCCACGGCCTGTCCGCCCGTGCGACCCCGCAACCGGCGCCGGCCGCCGCCTTCCGGACCGAGACCCCGGCCGGGTTCACCCATATCGACGTCAAATACCTGCCGCCGCTGAGCCGCCGGCGCAGTTACGCCTATAGCCTGCCCCAGCGAAGGCTGGGGTCGCGATCGACCGCGCCACCCGCTTTGTCTACCTCGAAATTCTCCCCGATCGCCGGGCCGCCACCGCGGCGGCCTTCCTGGAGCGCTTTCTCGACCGCTTTCCGCTCCCGGTCCACACCATCCTGACCGACAACGGCTCCGAGTTCACCGACCGCTTCGCCGTCGACAAGAAGGCAAAACCCCAGGACAGACCCTCGGGCGACCACCTCTTCGACCCCACCTGCGCGGCGCGCGCCATCACCCACCGCCTCACCCAGCCCTTCCGGCCGCAAACCAACAGCCTGCCCCCGCGAAGGCGGGGGGCATGGTCGAGCGTTTCAACCGCCGCCTCGGCGAGCATCTTGCCCGGATGCCGCAAAACCGCGCCGCCCACCACCGCCGCTTTCTCAGCCATGCCGAACGCGATGCCTACCTCCACACCTTCGTCGCCGACTACAATCGCACCCGTTTGCGATGTCTCGACTACCACGCTCCTGCCGAGCTCCTCGCTAAACTCGCGGGACACAACACCTGCGCCGGGGCAGGCTCTGCACGTTCCACGCCGGCGCCACCGCGCCATCGGCCAGCCGCATCGAGCGCGCCTCGGGGTCGCTGACCGAGACCCTTGGTTCGCCCTTCTCGGCTTCCTGCTCGGCGTTCGTCTTGGCGTTAATATACGATATTAAGTAGGATGCATCAGTTGAGCATACCAGCTGAGGTGTCAGATGGCACGGGTCGCGGTAGCCCTGACCTGCACCGCCGAGATCTGCACCGCCGAGCAGAGAGGTGAACTGCTGGCCCTGGCTCGAAGTCGGACGGAGGAGGCTCGCTTGGCTGGAACGGGCCAAGATTGTTTTGGCTTGCCTGCAGGGCAAACGGAACGACGCGGTTTGGCGTGCGGCCGAATACGGTGGGTCTGTGGCGCAAGCGGTTTGCGGCAGCTGGGCTGGCCGGGCTGCGGGATCGGGCGCGGCCGGGCAAGACCGCCAAATTTGGCGCGGATTTGCGCCTATGGGTTCTGCGCCAATTGGAATTGCCGCCGCCCAAGGGGTTGGCCAGTTGGGATGGGGCTTCACTGGCCGCAGCGTTGGGCGCCTCGGACAATGCGGTCTGGCGCCTGCTGCGCAGGGAAGGCGTCCAATTGCGCCGGCGGCGCTCCTGGTGCGTCAGCGCCGACCCACAATTTGCCGCCAAGCCTGCCCCTGGCCCGAACAGGGGGCCGCCGATATTATCGGCCTCTACCTGAACCCGCCGGAAAAACGCGCTGGTCTTGAGCGTCGACGAGAAGCCGACGATCCAGGCGCTGGAGCGCGCGAGCGGATATGTCCTGACCAGCAGCGGCAAGATTGTTCACGGCTTGAAAAGCACCTACAAACGGCACGGCACGGTCAACCTTTTCGCCGCGCTCGAAGTGGCCACCGGCGTTATTCGGGGAAAGACCACGCAGACCAAGAAACGCGTCGATTTCCAGGCCTTCATGACCGACCGGATCGCCGAGCAACCGCCCGATCGGGAAATCCATGTCATCCTCGACCACCTCTCCACCCACCAAAAGAACGACGCCTGGTTGGCGGCACACCCGAACGTTACTTTCCACTTCACCCCAACCTCGGCAAGCTGGCTCAACCAGGTGGAAATCTGGTTCGGCATCTTCAGCCGAAAGGCCCTGGCCGCAGCCAGCTTTGCCAGCGCCGCGCAACTGGTCCAGGCAACCCGCGACTTCACCGAAGCCTACAACCGGACCGAAGCCTACAACCGGACCGAAGCCTACAACCGGAACGCCGCGCCCCTCGTCTGGCGCAAGCGCGAGGCCAAGGGTGCCAAATTGCGTAATACTATCGTCAACTCACGCAAATTAGACACTAGTGCTTAGAGTCATTCAGAGGATTCACAAACGCATTGGGATATGCGATACTGGGTGATGGCTTGGGGGGATGGACCCATGGGACAACAAGTATGCGTGGTTTTGAGCGCTGCGGAGCGCGAGCAGTTGGCGGCGATCGTGGCCGACCGCAACCGGCCGCGCAAACATGTGGAGCGGGCGCGCATCGTGCTTGCCTCGGCTGATCGGCACTCGGCGCAGCAGGTGGCGCAAGGCATCGGCGTCAGCCGGCCGACGGTTTGGCGGTGGCAACTGCGCTTTGCCGAGAGCGGGGTCGAGGGTCTGCTGCGCGACAAGACCCGCAAGCCCGGCAAGGCGCCGCTCGCGGCGGAAACCACGGCGCAGGTGGTGGCATTGACGTGCACCGCCCCGCCGCACCAGGCGACCCACTGGACCGGGCGAGCGATGGCCAAAGCCAACGGCATCTCGCTGGGTTCGGTGCAGCGCATCTGGCGGGCGCACAAACTTCAGCCGCACCGGCTGCGCACGTTCAAGCGCTCGCGCGATCCCGGCTTTGCTGCCAAGCTCACCGACATCGTCGGGCTTGGCGCCTGCCCTCGGGCCGACCGCTGCCCTGTACCATCCGTTTGATTCAGTGCGCTAGTGATGACCGCAAATTATCAATTTTCGCCGGGATTGGGTTACACCCCCTTTCTCGGGAGCGACGATAGTACAAAAGACGGGAGTCGGGGCCTATGAAGGATTTCGCAGGGAAGATCGCGGTCGTTACCGGCGGCGGCTCGGGAATGGGGCGAGAGCTCGTTCGCCAGCTGGCCGCGGAGGCCTGCAATGTCGCAATGTGTGATGTCTCCGAAGAGGGGATGGCGGAAACCCAGCGGCGGTGCGAGGCGGCGGGGCTACCGCAAGGGCTGCGCGTCACGGCGCATCTCGCCGACGTGTCCGACGAGGCGCAGGTCGAGCGATTTCGCGACGAGGTCGCGCAGCGTCACGGCACCGATAAGATCCATCTCCTCTTCAATAACGCCGGCATTGGCGGCGGCGGCAGCATGTTCGCGCATAGCCGCGAGGAGTGGGAGAAGACGTTCAATGTGTGCTGGGGCGGGGTCTACCACTGCACTCGCGCATTCCTGCCGATGCTGGTGAGGGCGGAGGAAGGCCACATCGTCAATACGAGCAGCGTTAACGGCTTCTGGGCCTCGGTCGGGCCGCGCATTCCGCACAGCGCCTATTCGGCGGCAAAGTTCGCAGTGAAAGGCTTCACCGAGGCGCTGATCACTGATCTGCGGATCAACGCGCCGCACATCAAATGCTCGGTCGTCATGCCCGGCCATATCGGCACGTCGATCCCGCTCAACTCGCGCAAGATTCAAAGCGGCAACTTGTCTGACGAGATCGATGCGAGGCAGATCGCGCAAGCGCGGGCGCGCATCGCCTCGATGGGCCGAGATGTTTCCAGCCTTTCGGATGACGAGATTCGGAAGTCGGTAGCCGAGCGCGAGCGCCGCTTTCGCGAGGACGCGCCGACGAGCGCGGCCGAGGCGGCGACAATCATCCTCGACGGGGTCAAGGCCGACAAATGGCGCATCCTGGTCGGCGAGGACGCGCACCAAATCGATGAATTGGTCCGGCAGTCCCCGGAGCGCGCCTACGAGCTCGACTTCTTCGAGAGCTTTGCCGCCAAAGCCGGCTGGCGCGTCCCGTGATCGCTTAATCGAAGGTCAGGACGGTGCGGGCGACTTCGCCGGCTTTCATCGCTCGGAAGGCTTCGTTGATATCGCCTAGGCGGCCACGCTTGGTGACCATCGAGTCGAGATCGAGCCGGCCCTGGCGGTAGAAGTCGAGATAGAGCGGGATGTCATAGCGGAAGCGGTTCGAGCCCATGCGCGAGGTCTGCACCTTGCATTCCGGGCGGATCGCCATCCAGGGAAACTCGATCATCGCATCGGGAGGCAACACGCCGACGATCGTCGCGGTGCCGCGGATCGCCAGGCTCTCAATCGCCTGGCGTACGAGTCTGGCATTGCCGACAGCCTCGAACGCGTGATCGACGCCGGCGCCGCCGGTCAATGCGCGCACCGCCTTCACCGGGTCGTCGTCACCGCTGTTGACGAAATCGAGTCGCGCCGGCCCGCATCGCCATCTCGCGCTTTGTGCCGAACATGATCGACCGCGATGATCTGGCGCGCCCCGCCGATGCGCGCGCCCTGAACGATCGACAGCCCAACCCCGCCGCAGCCGAATACCGCGACGGTTTGTCCTGCCTCCAACCCCGAGGTGCGCAACGCCGCACCAACGCCGGTCAACACGCCGCAGCCGACCAGCGCGGCGCTGGTCGAGCGGCAGTTCGGGGTCGATCTTCACCAGCGAATTCTCGTGCAGCAGCATCTTCTCGGCATAGCTCGAAATGCCGATGAACTGCCGGAAGGGCTCTCCCTTCTGCGAGAGCCGCGGGGCCGCATTGTCGGGACGCGTGACGACCCCGCCAGTACACAAATTCGGATGCCCCGAAAGGCACTGCGGGCAAGTCCCGCAAAAACCTGAAAGGCAAGCAACGACGTGATCGCCAGGTTTGACCGCGCTCACATCGGCGCCGACCGCCTCGACGATGCCTGCGCCTTCATGGCCGAGCACAATCGGCCGGTCGAGCGGGAACCTTCCGACCCCATCGACGACGTGCAAATCGCTGTGGCAGACGCCGGTCGCCGCGGTGCGCACCAGCACCTCGCGCCCCGTTGGTTGTCGATTTCCACCGCTTCTATCGTGAGCGGCTCGTGTACCTTGCGAAAGACCGCAGCTTCTATTTCCATGCCTCATCCTCCCCTACAATAATTCAATCGGCGGCGGCGCTCTGCGGCTGCCGCTCATAGCGCCGAGCCGGCGTATTGATCGGCTCCATGAGCGGGGCGGCGCCGAAGGAAGCGGCTTTGCGGCTGGCGGGCGCATTGGCGTAAAGTGTCGTGCGCTGACGCGGCTCTGCGCCCCAACGAGCGGATCAGTGCCTCCATGCTGCTCGGGCGGCATCTCCTGGCCGTGCACCGCGCCGGCAGCGCGGGTGATGCTCTCGTTCATCAGGGTGCCGCCGAGATCGTTTGCGCCTGCCCTCAGAGCACGTAGCCGCGCCATCCGTGCCCATCTTGACCCAGGAGGTCTGAATGTTAGTGATGACCGGGTGCAGCACGAGACGCGCGACGGCGTGCATCAGCACCGCCTCGCGGTAGGTCGGGCCCCGGCGAGCGCGGCCTTTCAGATAAATTGGGGTCTCCATCGGCACAAAGGGCAATGGCACGAATTCGGTGAAGCCGCCGGTCCGGGCCTGCAACGCGCGGATGCGCAACAAGTGCCTAGCCCAGTGCTCGTAGCGGTCGACATGGCCATACATGATCGTGACGGTGCTGCGCAGCCCGACGGCGTGCGCGGCCGCCATGACTTCGAGCCATTGGCCGGTGTTGATCTTGTCGGGGCAGATCACGGCGCGGACTTCGTCGTCGAGAATTTCGGCCGCAGTGCCGGGCAGAGAACTCAGTCCTGCCATCTTCAGCTCGCGCAGGAAATCGGCGAGCGTGCGGCCGAGAGTTTTGGCGCCTTGCCAGATTTCGAGCGGCGAGAAGGCATGGATGTGGATATCGGGCACCGCTTCTTTGATTGCCCGGCAGACCGCGAGATAGGTGGCGCCGGTGTATTCCGGATGGATGCCGCCCTGCATGCAGACTTCGGTCGCGCCGCGGTCCCAGGCTTCCTCGACCCGCCGCTGGATCTCCGGAAGGTCGAGGTCATAGGGCCGGCCGCGCAGATTTTCGCTGAGCTTCCCCTTTGAGAACGCGCAGAACTGGCAGCGGAAGTAGCAGACGTTCGTGTAGTTTATATTCCGGGTGACGACATAGCTGACCACGTCGCCGTTGACCCTTTGCCGCAGCTCGTCGGCGGTGCGGCACACCGCATCGAATTCCCCACCGCGCGCCGCGAAGAGCCGCACGATGTCAGGTTCGCTGAGCACCTCTCCTGCCAATGCCCGCTCCAATATCGCTACGAGCTTGCCCTCACCCGCCTCGCTCCGCTCGGCCCCCTCTCCCGCAATGCGGGAGAGGGGGGAGCCAGCCCGCAGGGCTGGGTGGGTGAGGATTGGCGGCTCGATACCGGCGCCGGGAACCCAATCGTCGGTGCGGGCAAGGCCCTCAGCGTCGATGGAGCGCAACACCGCCGGGCGCAGCGCCGGGTCGAGCCAGCGCTCGGGAGCGCGCGCGTAAGCCGGGTAGATCGCCAGCCGCTCGACCAGCAATTTGCCGGCTGCGGCAGTCTGCTCGGTCAGCCGGTCGAGCGCCGGCCACGGCCGCTCGGGGTTAACGTGATCTGGGGTGACCGGCGAGACGCCGCCCCAATCGTTGATTCCGGCGGCGATCATCTCGGCGAGCGCGCCCGGGTTCAGATTGGGCGGCGCCTGGATGTTCATCTCAGGCCCGAAGATCAGCCGCGCGACGGCGATCGCCCAGAGATGGTCGTAGAGATCAGGCTCCAGCGCATGCGCCATGCGGGTACCGGGCTTGGCACGGAAGTTCTGGATGATGATCTCCTGCAGGTGGCCGTAGCGCTCGTGCAGGTCGCGCAACGCCAGAAGCAACTCAATACGCTCGCGCCGGGTCTCGCCGATGCCGATCAGTATGCCGGAGGTGAACGGCACCGCCGCCTCGCCGGCGGCGTGGATGGTTTCGAGACGCAGCGCCGGGTCCTTGTCCGGAGAGCCGAAATGCGGTCCTCCGCGGCGGCGTAACCGCTCGGCCGCGCTCTCCAGCATGATCCCCTGGGAGACCGAGACCTGACGCAGCCGGTCAATGTCCGCGCGGGTCATGATGCCGGGGTTGAGATGCGGCAACAGCCCCGTCTCACGCAGGACCAGCTCCGCCATCTCCGCCAGATAGGACAGTGTGGTCTCGTGGCCGAGTTGCGCCAGCGCGTCGCGCGCCGCCGCATAGCGCAACTCGGGCTTGTCGCCCAATGTGAACAATGCCTCGCGGCAGCCCGCACGGGCCCCGGCGCGGGCGATCTCCAGCACCTGGTCGGCGTTCAAATAGGCGGGCTCGCCGACGCGCGGCGGATGGGCGAAGGTGCAGTAGTGGCAGACGTCCCGGCACAGCTGGGTCAGCGGGATGAATACCTTGCGCGAATACGATACGAGGTCGCCATGCGCCTTGTTGCGCAGCGCTGCTGCAACCCTCATCAGCGACTGCAGATCAGAGTTATCGGAGAGCCCCAGCGCCTCGGCCGTCGACAGACGCCGCCCGTCCTCGACGCTCGACAAGATCTCGTCGGTGGTCATCCCCAAGGGTCTCCCATGGCTGTCGCGGCGCGCTCGTGCAGCTCCAGCATTGCATGCGCCCGCGTCGCCGACGGCACAAGCGTTAAAGCGGCCAGATCCTCCGGTGTATCGACGTCGAGCGCAATGCCCGGGAGGCGCAGCACGGTCGGGCGGATGCCGCATGCCTCGGCCGCCCGCAAATGGGGGAAGAAGCTGTCCTCGCCAAAGCGCAAGGGCACGGCATCGGGCGGCGAGCAGATGATCGCATTCGATCCTCGCTCGTCGCGCGACGGGGCGATCGTGAACGCGGGCGCCGGTCGATGCGCGGCGAGCAGCCGCGTGATCTCGGCAGGAGTGACGAGCGGAATGTCGCCGGGCACTGTCAGCATGCCGGGACACCCCTCCGCGGCGAGGAGGCTTGCCGCCGCCGCGACCGCTCTGCTGTGCCCGTCCCGGGCGCCTATCTCGATGATGCGCGCGCCATAGCGCGCCGCCAGACGGCGCGCCGCCGCGTCGACCGTCACGACCGCCAGGCCGCCGAGACCCGGCGTCGCGGCGAGGGCCGTCAATACATCCTCGAGCATCGCCAGCATCAGCGCCCGTCGCCGGTCGGGCGGCAGCACCTGCGCCAGCCGTTCCTTGGCCCGATCCAACTCCTTGACCGGAACGACCGCCCACATGCCCATTTCAAACACCGCGGGGCGCCACTGCGAGCACCGCCCTCGCCAAGGCTTCACGATCCTCAATCGTCGACATCAACGTGCGCGCCAATCTCACGGGAATACCGAGGTCTTCAACCTCACTCGCATCCAACTCTTCGGCGATGAAGACGTCGAGGATGTCCTCGTAGTGCCGCGCGACAGCAGCAGCGCCGACCGGGAGACCGAGTTCGGCCATGATCTTGGCGGTCGGGCCCTTAACCGCCTTGCCGCCAATGATTGGCGAAACCGCGACAACCGGTGCCCGGCACGCGCGCAGCGCATCGCGGACACCGGGTAGGCTGAGGATCGGGTCGATGCTGAGAAACGGGTTCGACGGGCAGATCACGACCAGTTCAAGATCGTCGGCCAGCGCGGCGAGAAAATCGGGGTTGGCGCGCGCCTCCGAGGCCCCTGCGTAGGCGATTTCACGCACGACCGGCGACGCGCGAAGCCGGACGAAATAGTTCTGGAAGTCGAGCCAGCCCTCCGGGGTTCTCGGGCACGTGCGGACGCTGTCGTCGCTCATCGGCAATAGCCGCGCCGAGATCCCGAGGCGGCGGCGGAAATCGTCGGTTATTTGCGACAGGGTCTCGCCCGCGGCGAGACGGCGCGTGCGCTCGACATGGGTTGCGAGATCGCCGTCGCCGAGCTTGAACCAGGTGTCGCCCCCGAGCGCTCCGAGCGCCGTCATGAAGGTCCAAGTCTCGTTACGCCTTCCCCATCCGAGTTCGGGGTTGTCGATGCCGGCGAGCGTGTAGAGGAGCGTGTCAATATCCGGGGAAATCGACAGACCGAGATGCTCGAAATCGTCGCCGGTGTTAGCGACGACGGTCAGCTTCCCTGGCGGCAAAACGCGGTATAAGCCGAGAGCCAGCTTGGCGCCGCCGATCCCGCCCGACAGCGCCAGCACGCTCATCGGAAGAGGTCGTGCTCGGCGCGCCGGATCAAAGCAGCGGCGGGCACCTCCGGAGCGGACCAGCCGAGCCCGCGGACCAGCACCATCGGCACCGCTTCGTCAGCCTGGCCCATCAGCAACCCGGCGGCGGCGGCGATTTCGTCGGCAAAGCCGGTTTCCGTCACCAGCAATTCCCGCCCGAAAAGATCGGGATGACCGCGCATGTCGATCAACGCCGGCAGTCCTGCGGATCCCAGCGCGACGCCGACCGTCCCCTTGCGCCACGCCCGGCCAAAGCTGTCGCTGATAATCACAGCGATGTCGGCCCCAAAAACTTTAGCGAGCTCTTTTCGCAAGGCGCGCGCCGAGCCGTCCGGGTCTTCGGGCAACAGCAGTACCCGTTCGCCGCCGGCCTGCGCCGGCAGGTTCGAGTGGTCGATGCCGGCATTGGCCATCACGAAACCGAGCCGGTGCTCCACGATCAGCAAGCCCGGGCGGTGACGCACAACGCGTTTCGATTCGGAGAGCACCACCTCGACAAACCGCGGGTCCTTGTCGACCTCGGCGGCGAGTGCAATTGCTCGTTGCGAGGGCTCCACTGTCGTCACGTCGACATAACGCCCCTCGGCCTTGGATACGATCTTCTGCGCCACAACCAGCACATCACCGGTTTCCGGAACGATCCCGTTTGCCGCAAAAGCGGCAACGGCGATCGCACCGAGATCGTCCCCCGGCTCGACCAGCTTTATGCCGCGGAGCGGCGTCAACGTCACCCTACCGCGAGGCATATTTCCGCTCGCTCGGTACATGCTCTGTCACCGACACCCGCTGATCCGTCACCCCCGCGAAAGCGCTAGGGCATGCACACATCTTCCGCCTATCCGCCGTCATGCCCGCGAAAGCGGGCACCCAGGACCGTTGTCGGGCTATTCACCACGGGGCCCCTGGGTCCCCGCTTTCGCGGGGACGACGGATAACTTATTGAAAGTCCTTCTATTGTGGAGATGTGTGCATGCCCTAGCGCTTTCGCGGGGGTGACGTGTGTCGGCCACTGCAGCATTATCCGAGCTTCGACTTCAGTAAGGGCAGGACCTGTTCGGTATAGAGCTTAAGGAACCGAGGCTGGTCGGGGCCGGGGGCGTGGAAGACGAGGTGGGTGAAGCCGAGCTCGACATAGGGTCGGATCTGGGCCAGCTGCTCCTCGGGGTCGGAAGACACGATCCAGCGGCTGGCCGCTCGCTCGATCGGCAAGGCGTCGGCCAGCCGCTCCATCTCGCGCGGGTCCTCGACGCTCATCTTCTCTTCCGGGGTCAGGGCGAGCGCCGCCCAATGCCGGGTATCCTCCATCGCCCGCTTCGGGTCGGTGTCGAACGAGACCTTCACTTCGATCATGCGTTCGATATTGCCGCCCGGCCGCCCAGCCCGCCTGAGACCCTCCTCGACTTTCGGAAGCAGTGTCTCGCGATAGAGCGCATCTCCCTTGCCGCTGGTGCAGATGAAGCCGTCCCCAATCTCACCGGCCATGGCTGCCGCGGTCGGACCCGATGCGGCGATCCAGATCGGCACCGGCTTTTCCGGGCGGTCGTAAATCGTCGCCGACAGGGTTCGGTAATACTGGCCCTCGAACGTGACGCGTTCCTCGGTCCACAGCCGCCGGATCAAGGCGATCAACTCGCGCAGCCGGCCCTGCCGCTCCTTGAAGCCCGGCCATTTCATGCCGGTCGCCGGCACTTCGTTGAGTGACTCGCCGGTCCCGACACCGAGCACGACACGTTCGGGACACATGGCCCCGAGAGTGCCGAAGGCCTGGGCGACGACCGAAGGATGATAGCGGAAGGTCGGCGTCGCGACACTAGTGCCGATTTGTGCGCGCCGGGTCTTGGCGCCGAGCGCCGCCAGCCAGGCAAACGAGAACGGCGCGTGCCCGCCGGTGTGCTTCCAGGGCTGGAAGTGGTCGCTGACAAACACCGAGTTCGAACCCGACATCCTCGGCGAGGCAGGAAAACTCCAGCAGCTCGCGCGGTCCGAATTGTTCGGCCGACGCCTTGTATCCGAATTTCAGCAACTGCCGCTCCTTTGAGAAAGCTACAACCTCGCCAGAACATCCTCGCGGAAAAGCCGCATATTGGAGAGCATTGCGTCGGCTGTCGCGCCGTCGAAATTCAAATCGACATAGCCGACGCCGAAGTCGCGGAATGCTCTCAGATCGGCGATGACATCCGCCGTTTCGCCGGAGAACAGCCGCCGCTCGCCGTCATCCGCGCGGTCGGGCAGAGACTTGCCCCAGCTCGTGATGCGGTAGGCGAGGCCCATTTTCGACGGGTCTCGTCCCGTCTCGCGAGTGAGGCGTCGCAACCGCTCGACACCGGCCTGGAAGCGCTTCATCGAGTCGAGCCGATGCTGCGGGATTGGTGCCGATCGGATACCACGCGTCGCCGATCCGCGCAGTGCGGCGCAGGGCGGGGCCGCTCTCACCGCCGACCCAAATCGGCGGGTGGGGCTTCTGTACCGGCTTCGGCTCGAACAGAATGTCGGCGAATTTGACGTGACGGCCCTCGAAGCGCGGATCGTCCTTGGTCCACAACTCGCGGAACGCGTCGAGGTATTCGTCGGTGACCGCACCGCGCTCGGGAAAGGGCGGGACGCCCAGCGCGTGGAACTCTTCTTTCATCCAGCCCGCGCCGATGCCAAAGGTCAGCCGGCCGTTCGACAACACGTCGATCGTCGCCAGCATCTTGGCCTGCAACACCGCCGGGCGGTGTGGCACTACGGTGACCGAGGTGACAAGCCGCAGCCGCGAGGTCTTGCCGGCGATAAACGCCACCGCGGTCAGCTGCTCGTGCCGGTCGCCGCGGGACCGGCTTGGGAACTCTCCGGTATCGCTGTAGGGGTACTTGGCTTCGATATCGCGCGGGATCACGACATGGTCGCTGATCGTCGCGTAGTCGTAGCCCATCGCCTCGCCTTCGACCACGATGTGCGCGAGATTGTCCGGTGTCGAGAGCGGTCCACTGATTGGCGCGCCAAAGCCAAACTGCATCTGTGTCCCTCCAGGCAAAGGATCCATCTGGTGCTACGCTAGCAGGGCGCAAGTGGTGTGGCTACCGGTCAGCCTCTTGCCGGAGCCAATTGCGGAAGGCCCGGACTTTGGGGCGCTCGAGCGCGCCGGGCGCGGTGACGATGTAATAGGCGAACTGGTCCGGCAACGCGAGCGAGAACAGCCGGACGAGGCGTCCGGCGGCGAGGTCGGCCGCGGCGATGGTGCTGTAGGCCAGCACGATACCCTGGCCGGCAATCGCGGCATCGAGCGCCAGCGACATGCTGTTGAAGGTGAGGCCCGCGGTTATCGGAACGGTCTTTACTCCCGCGGCCTTGAGCCACATCGGCCAAGTCGGCACCAACGGATCGCGCTCCGCAGCCTGATCGTGAATGAGGGTATGGCGGGGGAGATCGTCGGGGGTGCGCAGCGGCGGCCCGGCAGTAAGCAATTTCGGACTGCAGGCCGGGAAGACCTCGTTCGTGAACAACAGGTCGACATCGAGCCCAGGGTAAATGCCGCGGCCGTAACGGATCGCGATATCGAAATCGCCCCTCGTCAGATCGACGACCTCATCGGTCGCGGAGATCCGCACATCTACCTCGGGGTGTTGCTCCTGAAACCGGTGCAGACGCAGCACCAGCCACTTGCCGGCGATCGACGGTGAGGCGGTAACGGTCAAGGTCCCGGTATCGTTGTGCGCGCGCAGCCGCCGGACCGAGGATTGGATGCCGGCAAAGGCTTCCGCGAGGCCGGGCAAGAGGATCCGCGCGGAGGCCGTCAGCTCGATCGAGCGGTTCATGCGGTGAAACAGTCTGACCCCGAGATCCTCCTCCAAGGCATGGATCTGGTGGCTGATCGCGGCCGGCGTCACATGCAGCTCGTCGGCGGCCTTGCTGAAGCTCATGTGCCGCGCCGCCGCTTCAAACGCTCGCAGCGCACTCAGCGGAGGTAGATGGTTGTTCATTTATTGATGAGTAAAACTAACCCGGCACTGAGAAACTCTCGTTTGTTAACTCGGCATATGGCTCCTATTTTCGCCAATGTGAAGTCCAGGCGAGCGCGCAATCGATGCTCGCAGATGTTAGGAGATCTCATATGGCGGCCATTCATTGGCATCAGCCTCAATATCGCCCCAGTCGGCACCACGCTCTTCACGCGTTGAGCGATGCCGGCAACCACTTTGTCATGACTCTCCGCGATTGGAGCCGGCGCAGCCGCGAGCGCGCGGAGCTCGCCGCGCTCGACGACAGAATGCTCAAGGACATCGGGCTCACCCGGGCGGATGCCGAATTCCTCAGCAACAAGCCGTTCTGGAGGGAGTAATGATCTTGTTGGCAATTGCGGGCAGCACTATCGGCGCATGGTGGCGCCGCGCTATACTGGCGCTCACGCAACCGGCGCCGCGCTCGAAGAACGACGTCCCGCCTGAGTTTTACAAATTTCCCATCTTCTGAGCCTTGCTCGACCCCACCGACCACCAAGGAGGACCGAACATGAGCAAAATCGACAACCTGCCCTACGTCGAGGGCGAGCTGAACTATCTCGGCCCGATGACCGAGCGGCCGCGCTATTACGCCTATGAGATCGGCGAGCGCTCGAACATGACCTACGATCCGCACAGGATGCGCATCCACGACATGCGGCCGATCTCGTCCGACGTGTCGATCTGACACGCAGGGCTTCGCGCTCGTCGAGCAGCGCAGCGCAGTGCAGGATTTCTGGGACGACGACGAAGTCCGCCGGGTCTATTACCCGGAGGCCGAGCGCGTCATCAAACAAGTGACCGGCGCCAGCCGCGTCTTCATCTTCGACCATCTGCAGCGCCGCCGCGTGACCGGGCTGCAGGACCGCGCGCCCGGCGGACCGCGCCAGCCGGCGACCCGCGTGCATGTCGACCACACCGCGAAATCGGGTCCGCAGCGGGTTCGCGACCTGTTGCCCGACGAGGCCGAGGAATTGCTGAAGGGCCGCGTCCAGGTGATCAATTTTTGGCGCCCGCTCTTTAGCCCGTTGCAGGACGCGCCGCTCGCGGTGTGCAACTCCCGCACCGTGGCAGCCGAAGACCTTGTCCCCTCGGACCTGGTCTACAAGGAACGGGTCGGCGAGACCTACTCGGTGCGCTACAACCCGGCGCACCAATGGTATTACGTGCCGGAAATGCGGCGCGACGAGGCGCTGCTGTTGAAGATCGCCGACACCAGGACCGACATCCCGGCGCGCTTCATGCCGCACACCTCGTTCACCGATCCGACGACACCGCCCGACGCGCGTCCGCGTGAAAGCATCGAGGTCCGCACGCTCGTCTTCCACCCAGCCTGAAGCTCGGCTTCCTCCCTCTCCCCGCTCGCCCTCTACTTTCCCTCCCCCCGCGAGCGGGGGAGGGTCAGGGTGGGGGCGATGCGGTTCTGCGAAGAAGGAGTATGGCGATGCTGAGCGGGGTCTATCGCTTTCCGCAGATGGAAAGCGTCGTGTTTGGCAAACCGTTTTCCGAAGCGCTGGCGCAGGAGGTCGATCGGCTCGACGCCCGCGCCGTCTTCGTCCTGGCGAGCGGCACCTTGTCGCGCGAGACGGATCTCGTAGAGCGGCTGCGGCAAACGCTCGGCAACCGCTTTGCCGGGCTCTGCGCCAAAATTGGCGCTCATACGCCGCGTAACGACGTCGTCGCGGCCGCCAATTCGGCGCGCGACTCCGGCGCCGACCTGATCGTCACCCTGGGCGGCGGCTCGGTTACCGATGCGGCAAAGATGGTCGGTCTGTGCCTCGGCAATGACGTCACGACGCCCGAGCAGCTCGACGGCTACCGCGCCCGCATCGCCGCCGATGGCACGATCCAGCGCCCCTCGGTCAAGCCGCCTGCCGTCCGCATGATCGCGATCCCAACCACCTTGTCGGCGGGCGAGTTTTCGGCCGGTGCCGGCTGTACCGACACCGAGCGCCACGTCAAGGAAAGCTTCAACCATCCCCAGATGATCCCTCGCATGGTCATCCTCGACCCGGCCGCGAGTGTCCACACGCCCGAGTGGCTGTTTCTGTCGACCGGCATCCGTGCGGTCGACCATGCCGTCGAAGACATGTGCTCGGTCGATGGCCAGCCGCTCTCGGAGGGCGCGGCTTACCACGCGTTGCGACTGCTCGGCTGCGGTCTGCCGGCAGTGAAGGCGAACCCGGCCGACCGCGAGGCGCGGCTCGACTGCCAGATCGGGGCCTGGATGTCGATGGTCGGCTCCCAGAGCGGCGTGAGCAAAGGGGCCAGCCACGGGATCGGGCACGTGCTCGGCGGCACCGCCGGGGTTCCGCACGGCTACACCTCCTGCGTCATGCTGCCCCACGTGCTGCGCTTCAACCACTCGGTCAACGCGGAAAGACAGGCGCGGGTCAGCGAGGCGCTCGGTCATCCCGGCGAACCGGGAGCCGAAATCGTCGCCGGATTGATCGCCGGGCTCGGTTTGCCGACGCGGCTGCGCGACGTCGGGGTCAAACCGGAGCAGCTCGACTTGATCGCCGAGAACTCGATGCACGACCGCTGGGTGCACACGAACCCCCGCAAGATCGACGGGCCGGCGGTCATTCGCACCCTGCTTGACGCGGCTTGGTAGGCAGCCGGGCCATCGACACGTCGATCACGAGGGCCGTGGGCGAGGGCCGCCGCGCCCAGCGCGAACAGCACCCGATAGGCGCCCCCGGGGTGGGGCAAAGATGTAGGAGAAGCCGTAGGCGGCGGCTGCTTGCCCGAGCGTGAAGGCGGTTGTGCACAAGCCCCAGGCTTTGCTTTGCTGGTCGGCCTCGCGCGGGATCAGCTCATGCACGCGGCCCAGCACAAGAGGCACGACCCCGGGCACCATCGCGCCGACAAAGATGCTGGAAATGCTCAATGATATCGGCGCCGCGCTGAACACCAGGAGTGCGACGAGCCCGGTTTGCAAAGCAAACGCGCAGCGCAACGCCGCTGCGAACCCAATTCGGTCGGCGATCCGACCCCTGGCCAGTGGCCCGAGCGTCGCCCCGATTTCCGAACACCACCCAATATTGTGCGCCGGTGACGAGGCCTCGGCCGAGTCCGCGCGCGACAAAGTCGACTAGGAAGATCATGTGGGGCACGAGACCGACCGCGTTCAGGCCGTCTTCGACCCGGCGAAGGGTGGGGACGTCGAAACCCGCTGAAAAGCAGTATTAGGCGAACACAGGTTTCGTGATTGACGAACCCAGTGCTATCCGATTCCCACTGGACTGGGTTATTTCGTGCCGAAGAGACGGTCGCCGGCGTCGCCGAGGCCCGGCCGGATGTAGCCGGTCTCGTCGAGGCAGCGGTCGAGCGCCGCCGCGACGATCGGCACATCTGGGAAGATCGAGGATACCTTGTCGACGCCTTCCGGAGCGGCCACGAGGCAGACGAATTTGATCGAGCGCGCCGCCAGTTCCTTCAGCCGCGAGATCGCGGCTATTGCGGAGTTGCCGGTGGCGAGCATCGGATCGCAGAGGACCACGTCGCGCTCCGCGAGATCCTCCGGCAGTTTCAGGTAATACTCGATCGCCTGCAGGGTCCGCGGGTCACGGTAAATCCCGATATGCCCAACCCGCGCCGACGGTAAGAGGTCGAGCATCCCGTCGAGAATGCCGTTGCCGGCCCGCAGGATCGAGACGAGACACAGCTTTTTCCCGGCGAGCAGCGGAAAAGCCCCGCTCTCGAGCGGTGTTTCGATCTCGGCGTCCTCCAGAGGCAGCTCGCGCGTCGCCTCGTAAGCCAGCAGCAAACTAATCTCGCGCAGCAGTCGGCGGAACTCCGCGGTCGAGGTATTCCGGTCGCGCATCAGCGACAATTTGTGCTGAACCAGGGGATGCGCGACGACGGTCAGACAGCCGTTTGATGGTGGCATGATCCAGGCACCGGGTTGCTCCCCAGCACAGCCCGCTTCCGCTTGCCGGCCGCGCCAGTGTACGTCCGGCGACCATCCTGGCACAATCGATGCCGGTCAACCGGTCCTCATTTTTCCGTCTCCCCCATGGGGTGCGGTGCAGGTCCGTTCGCTGTTTTTTCGTTGCATTTACAGCGAGGTCAGTCGACGCCTTCGACAAAGAAGCTCGCTGTCCAACGCCAAGCGCGATATCGTGTCATGCCGGGCTGCCGGCTAACGATAAGGGGAACGATCATGTCCTTTGCGATCCAACACGTGCATGTAAAAACCAAGGATCCCAAGCAGACGATGCAGTTCTACATCGACAATCTCGGCGCGACCTACGTGGCCGAGATCCCGGGCCGCGGCCATCGGCTGAACCTGCATGGGCTGACGCTCAACATCACGACCCTGATCTCGACGCAAAATCACGAGCAGCATTACGGCATCGAGCACATTGCCCTCGACACCGACGATTATTCCGGAGCTATGGCGAAGCTGCGGGACAACGGCGTACGCGTCCTCGAGGAGTTGCCGCTAAACAATGGCCGCCGCGTCTGCTTCCTTGAAGCGCCGGACGGTACCCAGATCGAGTTGATCGAGAAGGTCAAGCCCGCGTAGTCGGCGGAGAGGCGCGCTGCATGGCCTTGAAAGACAAGATCGCGCTTGGTGTGGCGTTGCCGCACCGCGCGCCCGAGCCGATCGACATGGCGGCGGTGCGACAAGTCGCGCAGCGCGCCGAAGCACTCGGGTTCTGCGATTTGTGGGTGACCGAAAACAGCCTCGACCACGTGTTCTGTTTCGACCCGGTGGTAGTGCTGACCTACGCCGCCGTGGTCACGACGAGGGTCCGCCTTGGCGCGTCGGTTGTTGTGCTTCCGGTGCACAACCCGATCCATGTGGCGCACCAATGGGCTAGCCTTGATTACGTCAGCAATGGCCGCGCCATCCTCGGCGTGGGGCTCGGCCGGGATCATCATTACGAGCAGTTCCAGACCCCGCGCGAGGGCCGGGTGCGGCGCTTCCGCGAGGGCGTGGAGCTGATCAAGGCGCTGTGGACCGAGCAGCGGGTCGACTACCGGGGACGGATGTTTCAGCTCGCGAACGGCACGATGGCGCCAAAGCCGGTGCAGAAACCGCGTCCTCCGATCTGGATGGGTGTCGGACACCCGGATGCTTTGCGCCGTACCGCGGCGATCGCGGACGGCTGGATGGGCTCGGGCGGATCCAGCAACGCGGCTTTTATTCGATCCGTCCCGGTTTTGCGCGAGGAGTTGGAGAAGGCAGGGCGCGATCCGGCGACCTTCCCGATCTCGAAGCGCGTGTTTCTGTCCGTCGACGAGCGTCCGGAGGTCGCCCGCGCCGAGCTGCACCGCTGGTTCACGGTCGTCTATCGCAACCCCGAGGGGACCGATGCCTCCGGCATTTATGGCACGCCGGAGCAGGTCCGGGAACGTCTCGAGGAGCTGGTCGCCGCCGGCGCCAACCACCTTCTCCTCAACCCGGTCGCCCGATATGAGGAGCAGGTGGGGGCATTGGCCGAGGTGACAGGCCTGGGTTAGCGACCCTTTTTGTCGCTTTGCGCGGGAATGACGAAGACATCGAGCCGTCAAGAAGGGCAACGCATGACTTCAGTTCAATCCGACCCGGTGAAACAGCAGGTGGCCGCCCATTGGGGCCGGCGGGCGGCGCATTTCGATGAGGATTTCGGGCACAGCATCCGCACTGCCGCGGAGCGAGCCGCCTGGGACCGCATTTTCGATCTCGTTCTGGACGGCCGGAGCAGGCTTGACGTGCTCGATGCGGGATGCGGCACCGGGTTTCTGACGCTCGAGCTCGCCTCTCGCGGGCACCGGGTGACCGGTGTCGATTTTGCGCCCGAGATGCTGGTCGAGGCGCGCCGTAAGGCGGCGGAGCAGGGCACGGCGGTTCGCTTCGAGGAGGCTGACGCAGAACAGCTTCCTTTTGCGGCCTGGAGCTTCGATCTCGTCGTCAGCCGCCACGTGCTGTGGACCTTGCCGCACCCCGAGGCGGCGATCGACGAATGGATTCGGGTACTGCGACCCGGCGGGCGGCTCGCCGTCATCGACGGGCAGTTCGACCCCGCCTTTGCGGTCCACCAAAACGAAAATGCCCGAACCAGCAACGAGTACGCCGCAATCGGCGACCGGTTGCCGTTCCTGGGCGGCCGCCCGCGCGAGGAGATCGAGGCTCTGCTCCGCGCGCACGGCCTCGGGAACGTCGGCAGCGACCCCGTGCTCGACCTCGTCGAAGCGCAGGCTGATCGCATGGTCGAGGAGGGCAGGGAGCGCCAGACGCGCCGGCGCTATGTCGCCTGGGGCGAGGTTGCGCGCTGAGTCATCGGGGCATGCTGCTCCGCGTCCGCTCCATTACCTATCTGGCCCGGCGGATCAACGGCTATGAGCTAGTGGACCCGGACGAGTGCGATCTGCCCGGGTTCACGGCCGGGGCGCATGTCTCGGTGCGGCTCCGCGACGGGCCGGTGCGCGACTTCTCGCTGCACAACGATCCGGCCGAACGCGCGCGCTATTGCATCGGCGTGCTGCGGGAGCCGGAGGGGCAGGGATCTCGCGAGTGGCATGAGCAGGTGCGCGTCGGCGAAATCGTCGAGGCTTCGATGCCACGCAACAACTTCCCGCTGGCCGGGGAGGCGGACCATCACCTGCTGATCGCCGGCGGCATCGGGATCACCCCGATCATGTCGATGATCGCGGAATTGCGCCGCCGTCGCGCCGATTTCCGTCTGCACTACTGCACGCGCTCGCCCGAGGAGACGGCGTTCCTCGACGATCTCGCGATCCTCGCCGCGCAAGGGCGGGTGCAGTTCCATCACGACGGCGGCGACCCGGCAAAGGGGCTCGATCTCGCCGTGACATTGCGCGAATACCGCTCCGGCACGCACCTTTATTATTGCGGCCCAGCCGGCATGATGAGGGCGGCGGAAGCGGCCTCACGGCATTGGCCGCCCGGGACGGTGCACTGCGAGTATTTCGCCGGGCCGAAGGCTGTGCCGCCAATGCTGCCAGGGTGATTCCAGCAAGCTCTCAGGCCAAAGCCTTCTCGGGCGCGTCTGCTTCGGCGCCGCTGGTGCGGGCGAGATGGCGTTGCAGCCGCGCCATGTCGAGCGCGTTTTCCCATTTGGCGACCACCACCGTCGCAACGCCGTTGCCGACCAGATTGGTCAAGGCCCGCGCTTCGGACATGAAGCGGTCGATGCCGAGGATCAGCGCGATGCTGGCGACCGGGATCGTGCCGACGCTCGACAAGGTGGCGGCGAGGACGATAAAGCCGCTGCCGGTGACGCCCGCCGCCCCCTTCGAGGTCAGCAACAATATCGCGAGAATGCCGATCTGCTGCGCCAGCGACAGATCGGTGTTGGTCGCCTGGGCGAGGAACAAGGTCGCCATCGTCAAATAGATGCAGGTGCCGTCGAGGTTGAACGAATAGCCGGTCGGGATCACGAGGCCAACAACCGAACTCGTCACACCCCAAAATCTCCATCTTGGCGATCATCCGCGGCAACACCGCCTCGGAGGAGGAGGTGCCGAGCACGATCAGGAGCTCTTCTTTGATGTAGCGGATGAAGCGCAGAATGCTGAACCCGGTCAGCCGGGCGATCGTCCCCAGCACGCCGAAAACAAAGATCAGGCACGTCGTGTAGAACGCCGCCATCAGCTCGGCGAGCGAGGCCAGCGAGCCGATGCCGTATTTCCCGATCGTGAAGGCCATTGCGCCAAAGGCGCCGAGCGGGGCCGCCCGCATGACGATCCCGACAATGCCGAAGAAAACCTGTGCGGCACTTTCGATCACGGACAGAACCGGCTTGCCGCGTTCGCCGGCCATGTGGAGCGCGAAAGCGAACAGTATCGAGATGAACAGGACCTGGAGGATCTCGCCCTCGGAAAAGGCGCCGACGACGGTTGCCGGGATGATGTGCAGCAGATAGTCGACGGTGTTCTGCGACTTGGCTTGCGTCGCATAACTCTGAATCGATTTGGTGTCGATGGCGCTCGGGTCGACGTTCATCCCGCCGCCGGGTTGCCAGAGATTGACGATGACAAGCCCGACGATCAGCGCCAGGGTCGTGACCACCTCGAAATAGACGATCGCCTTCAGACCGACCCGCCCGACTTTCTTCATGTCGTTCATGCTGGCGATGCCGTGCACGACCGTACAGAAGATGATCGGCGCGATCAGCATCTTGATGGCCTTGATGAAGGCCTCGCCGAGCGGCTGCATCTTGACCGCCAGCGCCGGGTAGAAATGGCCGAGCAGGATCCCGATCAGGATCGCGCAGACGACCTGGAAATAGAGGTGAGAATAGAGCGGCTTGCGCCCTGTGCTCGCCACGGGTTAGCGCTGGCTCAAGCCTTTCGGCGCCGCGATGCAGCTGGGGCTGCGGGTTCCGCCGCAGGCTCTTCCTTCTTTTTGCGTCCGCCCGATACGGGCAGCAGCAGCGCCCGCTGACGTCGGTCGGACGCAGCCGGTGCGCGGGCCGGTTTGGCGGCGGCTTCCTTTGCCGGCGCCGGCTCCTTTTCTTCCTGCGCCAAGCTGCGCTTCAGCGCCTCCATCAGGTTGATGACCTTGGGCGGCTCGGCGACCTCACGCGGCGCCACACCCTGCCCCTTGGTCTTTTGCGCCACGAGCTCGCGCAGAGCATCCTGGTAGCTGTCGCGGAAGCTCGCCGGTTCGAAGTGGCCGGACCGGCGGTCGATGATCGTCTCGGCGATCCCGACCATGTCGGGATCAATCTCACCCTTTGCCGGGGCGCCGAACTCGGCGGGGCGGACTTCGTCGGCGCTGCGGACCGTCGACATGACGAGACCGCCGTCGCGCGGCTCGACGAGCACGAGCCGCTCGCGCCCCGACATCGTCACTCGGCCCAGTCCAACCTTGTTCTTGTGCTCCATCGCCTCGCCGATCACTCGGAAGGTTTCGGCGGCGAGCTCACCATCGGGATACACGTAATAGGGCGTGTCGAGATAGACCGGATCGACTTCGTCGCGATCGACAAAGCGCTCAAGGTCGATGATCTTCGACAACTCGATCTGCAATGTCTTCAGTTCATCGTCGTCGATCGTCACATAGCGGCCGCGCTCGTACTCGTAGCCTTTCACGATCTGGTCGCGGTCGACGACCTCGCCGGTCTGCGAGTCGATGAGCTGCTGCTGCACGCGGTTGCCGGTCTCGCTGTTGAGCTGATTGAACCGGACCCGTTTTGCTTCGGTCGTCGCGGGGACGAGAGCAACCGGGCAGCTGACGAGGGATAGGCGGAGAAACCCGCTCCAGCTGGCTCGTGGCATGACGCACTCCTCAAACGAATCTCAACCAAGCCATATCGCGCCGACCGCCGCAATCTTAAACATCATATCCCGACTTGCCGACGCACCGCAGCGCTGATCGATTGGCGGGTCTTTCCGATCTCTGCCCAGGGGTCGGAGGGGAGTGCCGCGAGTTGTTGCGGCACAGTCTCGACTGTGAACTCGTCGGGCCTTACGCCCTGTTCGACCTCCGCCCAGGAGACTGGGTTCGAGACCGGGGCACGTGGCCGCGCGCGCGGACTATAGGCTCCAACCGCAGTGGCGCCGCGGCCATTGCGTAGATAGTCGATGTAGATCCGATCGTGCCGCGCCCTCTTGGCCATGTTCGCGGTAAAGGCTTCCGGGCGCTGCGCGACGAAGCTGTCGGCAAGCCATTTTGCAAAAGCCTTTACCTGGTCCCAGTCGAGCTTTGGCGTCAGTGGGATGAGCACATGCAAGCCCTTGCCGCCGGTGGTTTTCGCAAAGCTCTTGAGGCCGATCCCGGCGAGCGCGTCGCGCACATCGATGGCAGCTTCGGTCACCCGCTGCCACGGCAGCCCCTCATCGGGGTCGAGATCCATTGTAACCCGGTCGGGCGTTTCGAGCTTATCCACGCGCGAGCCCCAGGGATGAATTTCCAGCACGCCCATCTGTACCAGTCCGATGAGGCCGGGCAGGTCCTCGATGTAAGGATAGATCTCCGGCTCCTCTTGGTCGTCGATATTGAACCGCTTGATCGCCTCCGGCGCTTCGGCGCCGATATGTTTTTGATAAAACGTTTTCATGCCGGCCGCCGGCGAGCGCACCAACGTCAGGAGGCGGTCCGCCAGTTGCGGCAAAGCCCAGTCGCTCACTGCCGCGTAGTACCGCGCGACATCGAGCTTGGTGAGGCTGGTGCCGGGATAGAGGATACGATCGGGATGGGTCAGCCGGACCCCCTCGAATATCAGGCTTCCATCGCGAGCGCGCGGCGGTTCATCAGTTTCCGCCTCCTTTGAAGCGGCTTGCTTGGGCCGCGCCGGGTCCTTTTTGGGCTTGGCTGCGGGTTTCACAGTGGTTCGAGTTTTCGGATCATAAACCACGTCGCTGGCGTCCTTGTCCTCGCGTAGACCCTGGAACGAGGCCTGCCGCAGGATGGCATCCGCAGTCCAGGTCGCGAATTCGACTTCGGCGACAAGGCGCGGCTCGACCCAATGCACGCCCTTGCGCGAGACCCCTTTGGGCAGCGCGACGGTCGGATCCGGTCGCGTCAGAGATTCGAGCCGTCGGTGCAGCTGGATCAACTGGCCAGTGTCGAAGCCGGTGCCAACGCGGCCCGCGTAGCGCAACTTTCCCTGAGGGTCATAGTAGCCCACGAGCAGCGCCCCGAAGCCCTCCCGGCTCCCTTCGGGATCCGTATAGCCGATGATCACGAACTCCTCGCGATTGCGGCATTTGGATTTGAGCCAGCTGCGGCTCCTCCCCGGTCGGTAAGGCTCGGTCCGCCGCTTCGAGACGATCCCTTCGAGCGCAAAATTGCACGCCTGACTGAGAAACGCCGGTCCGCGACCGACTTGATGATCGCTGTAGCGGAGCATCCCTTGCTGGTTTGGCGGAATGATCTCGGCAAGCGCACCCTTGCGGTCCTCGAGTGCTGCGCCGGTCACGTCCCAGCCGTCGCGATACAACAGATCGAACGCAAAAAAATTCAGTGTGTCTGTCCTCCCGCTGGAGATCGCGTCCTGCAGCCCCGAAAAACTCGTCGTGCCTTTCGGCTCCAAATGAACGAGCTCGCCGTCGACCAATGCCGAGTCGAGCGGCAGTTCGCCGAGGCGCTGCGCGAGCGTCGGGAATTTGGCAGTCCAATCGAGACCGCCGCGAGTGATCAGCCGGACCTCACCGTCATCGATCCGGGCGAGCAGGCGGTATCCGTCGTACTTGATTTCGTGCAGCCATTCGGGTCCGTCCGGCGCCTGGTTTGCGATACTGGCGAGCTGCGGCTGCAGCTTGTCGGGCATCCGGCGTTTACGAGCACCGGGAATGTCTTGCACCGCGATGGTCTGCACCGGCGCCTTTTCGTTGTCGTCCCGGTTCGAATGCCACACCCAGTCGCGGTCTGCAGCGATCGCGTCCAATGACCGGCTGCTGGCAACACTGAGCGGATTGTCGGCGACGACCGCGTCGCCGCTCTGCGGCACCGCCGCCTCGTCCCGCTCCTTGATCAGTAGCCAGTTCTCATGGCGCTCGTTGGCGGCCTTGCCGCCCATTCGAACCAAGGCCCAATTGCCGTGCAGTTTCTCGCCCTTGAGGGTGAATTTGAGCGATCCCTTGCGGTACGCGGCCTCCGGGTCCGAGTTGAGCGGGACCCAAATGCCTCGATCCCACAGCAGCACGGTACCGCCGCCGTATTCGCCCTCCGGAATAACGCCTTCGAACGCGCCGTAATCGAGCGGATGGTCTTCGACATGGACGGCCAGCCGCTTTTCCCCGGGATCGAGGCTCGGCCCCTTCGGCACCGCCCAGCTTTTGAGGACGCCGTCGAGCTCCAGGCGAAAATCATAATGCAACCGCCGCGCCGCGTGCTTCTGGATGACAAAGGAGAGCCCGGCGCCGGTTTTCTCATCAGGGGCCGCGACGCCCGCCGGCTCCGGCGTCTTGCGGAAATCCCGTTTGCGTCTGTATTCCTCGAGCGCCATGCTGCCCAGCCATATTCCGAGGCCGATCCGACACATATTGTTAGGGCACAAGGGCCGTCAAAGCGGCGTGCGGGCAGAATCAGCGGCCGTCTTGCCATGTACCCTGTACGTTCACTGCGAGTTAATCCGTAAGCGATAGAACAGAACGAGCACGTAATGCCTAACCATGCCGAGTGTGGGAGATGCATATGGGTTACCTTGCTGTTCGCGCCACGTTTTTCACGGTCGTGGCATTGACGTCAACCTCGGCGCTGGCGGCCGATTGCGGAGCAGGCGCAGACGAAGCGAACGCCAAGTGCTACCCAACCCTACAGGCCGCCATCGATGCGGCACTCGCCGCCGATCTCCCCTTGGTCTTGCCGCGCGGCACCTACCAGATCACAGCGCCGCTCGTTATCGACTATTCGCGCCATGCTGATACTGGGTTCGAACTGATCTCCCGCGGCGCGACGATCGACGGGACGGCCGTGGGCGGGCCGGCCCTCATCATCGAATGCGCGGCGGATTGCTTCTACTTTCACCAGGAGGGGACGCTGTTCGTCAACGCCGACACCGACGGCCCAGCGCTGGTGTTCGGCAAAGCCGATTTTTCCGACGCTCACAACTCCGGGAAGCTCGACCATCTAATAGTCAACAATCGAAACGCCGGCGCTAACGCGACTGGCTGTCAGTTCAATTATGTCCTCAATTGGGACATCAACGCTGCTTGCGTTTCCGCCGGCGGCGGATCCGGGCTCGATCTCGAGCAGCTGCAATTTAGCACCCTTCGCGGCGCTGCCTCGGCGACCGCGGGAACGGCGATCACGCTCGGGGCGGGCTATATCTTTGCCAACACGTTCGAAGGTCTCGACCTCGAGGCCTCGCCGATATGCATCTCCGACATGTCGCCGCGCACCACGAACAACACCTGGACCTCTCCCTACCTCAACTGCCCAACTGGTCTCGTCTACTCGCGCGAGACGACGACATTCGGTCAGATCCGCTGGCAGCTGGGCGGAGACGTGCAAACTCCCTTCATCGAACAATAGACGATAACGGTGCGCTCGGGAGCGATCTGGTTCTGGCCCATAACCAAAGGGCCGGCTAAGCTGCCGGGACCAATCCGAACTCCGGCAATCGAATTGCAGCCATGAAGATCCGATCGGTCGACGCGTATTGGGTGCACATCCCGATCCCGTCCGAGAAACAGCACACCAGCGATTTCGGGCGGACCACCTCCTTCGATGCGACGCTGGTGCGCATCGACACCGAATGCGGCTATACCGGGTGGGGCGAGGCCAAGGCGCAAGTCGGCAGCATGGCGGCCAACCAGGCGCTGACCGCGATGATCAACGAGGAGTTCGCGCCGCTACTGGTCGGCGAAGACCCCGGCGACATTACCCGATTGTGGGAAACCCTATACAACGGGAGCCGCGCCCATTACGCGCTGCGGGAAGGGAGAGTGTTCCCGGTTCTGGGGCGGCGCGGCATCACAATCTCGGCTTTGAGCGGCGTCGATTGTGCGTTGTGGGATATTCTCGGCAAATCGCTCGGGGTGCCGGTGTGGCGCCTGCTCGGCGGCCGCCGGTCCCCGACGATGCCGGCTTACGCCTCCGGGGGCTGGGCAGGACCGGACAAGATCGGCGAGCAGCTCTTGGGATATGTTGAGGCCGGCGGGTTCCGCGCCGTCAAGATGCGGGTCGGGATCATCGACGGCGATCCGTGCCACTCGGCGCGCCGGGTCGCCGCGGCCCGGGCGGCGCTCGGCCCCGACTGCGGGCTGATGTGCGATGCGCACGGTACCTTCTCGGTGGCCGAGGCCAAGCGCTTCTGCCGCCTCGTCGAGGATTGCAACCTCGCCTGGTTCGAGGAGCCGGTGACCGCCGACGACAAGGCCGGGTGCGCCCAGGTACGCGCCGCGACCGACATCCCGATCGCCGCCGGCGAGAGTGAATTTACGCGGCACGATTTCCGCGATCTGGCGATGCTGGCGGCGGTCGACATTTTCCAGCCTGATCTGGCGATCTGCGGCGGTATTACCGAGGCGATGCGAATTTCCGCCCTTGCCAGCGCCCATAATCTGAAACTGGCGCCGCACCTTTGGGCCGGGGCTCCGGCCTTCGCGGCCGGGCTGCACGTTGCCGCCGCGTCGCCCGCCGGGTTCATCGTCGAGTATTCCCTGGGCGCCAACCCGCTGCTGCACGACCTCGTCGAAGAGTCGTTCCCCGTCCAGGATGGGGAGATCGAAATTCCCGACCGCCCCGGCCTCGGCATAACCGTGCGCGAGGATTTCCTCGCCGCGCATACCGTAAAATGAAGGCGCTGTTCCTCGGCAACGTCGCGGCCGACACCGCAAACGGCATCAGAGACCGATTGCCACCCGGTCTGAGCGTCGAGATCCTTGCCGACCCGCAGCAGCTGACGCAATCGCCCGAGGCTGCAGCGGATGCCGATATCCTCGTCACCAATTACTGGCGCGCCGAATACCCGCCGGCGCCCGCTGTGAAACTGGTGCAATCGGTCGCCACCGGCATCGAGCTGATCGACCTCGCCGCCTTGCCGCGCCGGGTTACCGTCTGCAACGCCTTCGGCCACGAAACGGCGATCGCCGAATACATCCTGATGGTCATGCTGGTATGGAGCCACCGTTTCAGGGATATCGAGGGCGACTTTCGCACCCGCTCCTCATGGCAACCCAGCTGGGTGCAGAGCGGGGCACCGCATGGCGAGATCCTGGGCAGCACGGTCGGCATCGTCGGGCTCGGCCGGGTCGGGCACGAGGTCGCGCGCCGCGCCGCCGCGTTCGGCTGCCGCATCTTAGCGGCGAACCGCAGCGCGCGAGAGCCGGGCGGGGCGGTCGAGCAAGTCTTCCCGCTCAGCGAGCTCGACCATATGCTCCCGGAATGCGATTATGTCGTGCTGTGCACCGCCCTCGGCCCGGAGACCGAGGGCCTGATCGACGCGCGCCGGCTCTCGCTGATGAAGCCTTCGGCATTTCTGGTCAACATTGCTCGCGGCGCGGTCGTCGACGAAGGCGCGATCTATACCGCGCTGCGTGACCGCGCGATCGGCGGAGCGGCGCTCGATGTGTGGTGGCAATACCCGAATACGGCCGATCCGCAACGCCGCCCGTCGCGTTATGCGTTCCACGAATTACCGAACGTCATCATGACGCCGCATTGCTCTGGCTGGACCGAAGGCATGGTGGCGCGGCGCTGGGCCGAAGTGGCGGAAAACATCAACCGCTTCGTCCGCGGCGAGCCGCTGCAGAACATCGTGGTCACGACTTGAGGGGCGCACTGCATGGCCGACGATATCGCTTTTATACCGGCGACTCGCCTGCTCGCCCTTTACCGTGGCGGGCAGTTGTCGCCCGTCGAGGTCATCGAGCACACATTGCGGCGGCTCGAGACTTATGAAGGTGCGATCAACGCCTTCGTCCTCTATGACCCCGAAACGGCGTTGGCAATGGCTCGGGCGTCCGAAGCGCGCTGGCACAAGGGCGAGCCGCAGGGCCTCCTCGATGGTGTGCCGGTCGCGGTGAAGGACACGCTGCTGACCCGGGGCTGGCCACGTCTGTTGGGTTCGCGCACGATCGATCCCAACCAGGCCTGGGACGAGGACGCGCCGGTGCCCGGTCGGCTGCGGACCAACGGTGCGGTGTTCTTCGGCAAGACGACGACCCCCGAATTCGGCTGGAAAGGGGTGACCAACTCGCCGCTCAGCGGCGTCACCCGCAACCCGTGGAACCTGGAGCGAACCCCAGGCGGCAGCAGCGGGGGCAGCGCCGCCGCGGTGCTGGCCGGCATCGGTCCTCTTGCGATCGGCACCGACGCCGGCGGCTCGATCCGCATCCCGGCCGCGTTCTGCGGTATTGTCGGCCATAAGCCGACCTTTGGGCGAGTGGCAGCGTATCCGCCCTCGGCCTTTGGCGATGTCGCGCATGTCGGGCCAATGACGCGCACCGTGGGCGATGCGGCGTTGATGCTCGACGCGATGAAGGGGCCCGACTCGCGCGACTGGCACAGCCTGCCCGATGACGGGATCGCTTATCGCGAGCGCGTCCGTGAAGGCTCGATCAAGGGCAAGCTTGTCGCGCTGTCACCGACCCTCGGCTACGCCGAGCCCGCGCCGGCGGTCCGCGCGGCGGTCGAGCACGCCGCCGACGTCTTTGCAGAATTGGGTGCTGTCGTCGAAGAGGCGGACCCGTTCTCGCAGTCGCCGATGCCGATTTTCCAGACGCTCGCGCTCGGCGGCTTCTGGGCGTTGTTGCGGGCGCAGAAGCCCGAAGCCGTGTCGCTGATGGACCCGGGTCTAGTCGAAATGTGCCGGCGCGGCGAGGCCGTGACCCAGGAGCAATATGTCGAGGCGGTGGCGCAACGCGTGGCGCTGGGCCAAAGGCTGCGGCTGTTCTTCGATCGTTACGATCTGCTGCTGTCGCCGACGATGCCGATCCCGGCGGCCTATGCCGACCCGCGCACCGACGAGTTGCCGAACCGGAGCAATGCGTGGAGCTGGGTGACGTATACCTATGTGTTCAACCTGACCAAGAACCCGTCTTGCTCGATTCCCTGCGGTTTTGCCGATGGGCTGCCGATCGGGTTAATGGTGACCGGCCCCCTATATGATGATCTCGGTGTGCTGCAGGCCTGTCGGGCCTATGAAGAAGCCGCCGGTTCCGTTTGGCCGAGCCCGGAACTGAGCGGGTGCCTCGACAAGATCGCCCGCCCTGTCGATGCTTCCGTTGTCGCCAAGAGGTGGGTAAACCGGAACTGAAGCGAGGGAGGTTCTCATGGCCAACAAGGAGCAGAAGCGGTCGAGCCGGGAAGCCAAAAAAAAGCCAAAACAGAAGAAGAAGGACGCAAAGGCTCGCGACGGAGGCAAGGTGCAAATCATTAAGCATTGAGTGCTGGTTCAGCCGAAGTCGGACCAGATGAGATAACTGACGGCGCGGCGGCGACGTCGCCAGATCAGCGGTTCCGTGGCATTCCCGAAGGACTGCCGGACGGCTACTCCCGCCGCTGTTTTGCTGGAGTTGGGCGAGTGGTGCGGCAGCGCCACACCAAGCGCGATCTTGTCTTTCAAGGCCATGCGGCGCGCCCTCTCTCCGCCGACTACGCGGGCTTGACCTTCTCGATCAACTCGATCTCGGCCCCGTCTGGCGCTTCGAGGAAGCATACGCGGCGGCCATTGTTCGGCGGCAACTCCTCGAGGACGCGGACCCCATTTTCCCGCAGCTTCGCCATCGCCCCGGAATAATCGTCGGTATCGAGGGCAATGTGCTCGATGCCCTAATGCTGCTCGTGATTTTGCGTCGGGATCAGTGTCGTGATGTTGAGCGTCAGCCCGTCCAGATTCACCCGATGCCCGCGGCCGGGAATCTCGGCCACATAGGTCGCGCCGAGATTGTCGATGTAGAACTGCATCGTCTGCTTGGGATCCTTGGTTTTTACACGCACGTGTTGGATCGCAAAGGATATGATCGTTCCCCTTATCGTTCGCCGGCAGCCCGGCATGACCACGATATCGCGCTTGGACAGCAAGCCACTTTGTCAGAGGCGCCGGCCGATCTCGCTGTTAATACGGCGAAAGAACAGCGAAGCTATCGACGTCTGCCGCAGTAATCCCCGGTTTCTCACGACTGAGGGACGACCATAACAGCGAGAAAGCCGGCTGATATTCGCTGATACTGGCTGATAACGGGCCCGCTTCGTCCCCGTTTTCTCCATTGCAATGTCATTCGATCAATTTCCGTTCGCCAGGACCAGCATCCGACAGTACCACGCAATTATGGCTATTTCCGCATTGAAGCCGACCTGCGTTCAACTTCCCTGGCCAGATCCTCCGACGCTTCTCCCGCTAGTGGCACAATCATCCGCTTCGTACCCGGTTCGGACGGCGCCTCTCGACCCTTCTCGGTCACTCAGCTTCGCATTCGGAACGGCTCTTCCTGCCCCACAGGGGTCATTCCTCTCCCCCGTCGCGGCCGTCTCCTCTGGTCGCCTTTCGGGTGGAAAGCTGTCGTTCGGTTCCCCCCTGCCAGTTTCGCCCGACGTGTGCCATTTCCGGACCTTGCTGGCAACGCGTGACCGGCCCGATGTCGGCGCCGACAACCGCTCCTGCGCCGTTTCGTTTTGACGCCGCAGCTATTGCCGGTGCAACCAGACCGTCATCTCGGGCCGGAGCCCCTCGGCCCCGCCGATCGGATCGGCGAGATCAGGAAAGTATTGAGGTCGTAGTCGCCGGGTCCGCCCCGTCACGTCTATTTGCAGCAACCCTTGGAGTTCCTTACCTCTCGGTCCATCGTGATTGCGAGTCTTGCCGGCTTACGGACGGTCCGCGTAGAACCGGCTTGCGGAATCGATTTCCTCCGGTGTCATTTGGCACGCGACGTTGCGCATCTGATCGCCGGTATCGTTGCGTCGTCCGCCCGAAGCGAAGGCCGGGAGCTGCGCGCGCAAATAGACCGCGGGCTGCCCACCGAGCCACGCCTCGCCGGCCTTGGTGTCGACGTCGCCGCGACAGGCCTCACAGGGCACGATCCCGCGCATCGGCGCGCCGTTCGCAACGATGCGGGGCGGCATGTCGGTGGTGGGGAGATGGTCGGACGCACGCGGTAAATAAGCGTAGTACGCGGCGAGATCGCGCTTGTCTGCGTCACTGAGATCGGCCACGAGCGGCGCCATCACCGCGCTGGCGCGTGCGCTTGTTTTGAAATCATTGAGCGCTTGTAGAAACAGCCCGTCACAACGCCCGGTCCCCGACATTCGGCTCCAGCGCTCTGACTCTAGAAGGCCCTCGCCGTTGCGGCGGTCAGGATATCGGCCTTGCGGTTGAGCGCCGCGATCAGACCGTCGATGCCGTCATTCTTCAGGATGGTGGCGAATTCGGAGCGGCGGGTCGCCACCTCGCTGATCGCGCCGTCGAGATAGATGTCGGAGATCAGCCATCCTTCGCCATTGCGGCGCATCATGTAGTCGATCTTGACCGGCTCACCATTGGCCTTGATGATCTGGCTCTTCACCATCACTCCGGACGGGGCGGGCTGTTCGCCGGTCACCTCGAGCTTCTGCCCGGCATAGCTGTCGAAGCGGTCGGCATAAATCGCCGAGATGTAGCGCCCGAAGCTCTCGGTCATCTGCTGCCGCTGCGCCTCGCTCAAACCGGCCCAGGACGGGCCGACCGACAGCCGCGCCATCGAGGCGATATCGAAGGTGCGGCTAATCACCGGCGCCAGTTGTGTGAACCGGCCGCTTTGACCGAGTGTCCGGCCGTTCTTCATCGTGCTGAGGAGAGCGTCATAGAGGCCATGCACGGTATCGCCGCCGCTCGACGGCGCGGCATGCGCGGGGCCGGAGAGTATGCTGAGGCCGAGCCCAGCGATGAAGGCTGCGCCTTTCCATACCAGTGTCTTCGCGGGCATCGCTTTGCTCATGTCGAGGTTCCTCCAGTAGAACGGTGGATTGACGCTATCAGGAGCGGTTGGGGCCGTGCTATTGCACCTGCGGCTGCTCGAATGTCGCCTGAGAATCATTCTCATTATACCTTGGTTTAGGACGGTCTAAGAAAGCTCGCCTCACGGCGGCCGTGATGGGCCGCTACCGGAGGGAGGAAATCGGCCGCGGGATAAACCCCGAGGGGTAGGCCGAACTCCCATGCTGGTTTAAGAGCGCTGGGACTTTCCTCCGTTAGGTTTAGCTTGCCAGCCATTCGAGCCAAGTCACGGAGTGACGCCGCCTGCATCTTTCGCATGACTTGGCTGCGACGTGCTTTCACAGTGATCTCGCTGATGCCGATGTCGTAGGCGATCTGCTTGTTGAGGCGGCCGGTCACCACCAAGGCCATTACCTCGCGCTCGCTGGGGGTGAGGATCTCGAAGCGCGCACGTAGCGTGGCACTTGCCTTTTGGTTCTCTAGCCATGCGCGGTCCCGCGCCAGGCCCTGCTGAATGGCGTCCAGCAGGTCTTGATCGCGGAACGGCTTGGTCAGGAACTCGATCGCTCCACCCTTTATCGCCCGGACCGACATCGGGATGTCGCCGTACCCGGTGATGAAAATGATCGGCACCCGAATGTTCACCGCCGAGAGCTCTCGCTGAAAATCGAGACCGCTTTGACCGGGTAATCTGACATCAAGGACAAGACAGGTCGGGCCGTCGAGCAGGCCTGCTTTCAGGAACTCCGGCACCGAGCCATACAAATTGGTTTGCAAGCCCACCGATCGGAGCAGACTTCCCAACGCCTCCCGGACGCTTAGGTCGTCGTCGATTACAGTGACCGTGGCTGGTGCCTCGGCAATGGTGTGCTCCTGCCAAAATAAGCAGGACGCCGCCGTGGCCGAGCCTGACGGCCACGAGCGTGGAGAGCGGAGGGTCTGCGCCGCGACCGAGATAAGCTCTGGGCCGTCGCACCTATTGTTAAACGGCAGTACCGCGAGTGACGATTGATCGACCGCCCGCAGCGGAGCTTTCGCCGGCGCATTTTCAGTGATCGGAATGCGGTAGACCCGCACGGGGCGGGCGATGTTCTTGACCTGCTGCTCGCCCAGATCCTCGAAGACAAAGGGCAGCCGGTCGCGCACGTGATCATGGACCGTACTGGAGACGAAGACCCCGCCGGCGTCGGCCAAGGCTTCGACCCGCGCCGCGACATTGACGCCGTCGCCGTAGATGTCGTCACCCTCGACGATGACGTCGCTAAGGTTGATCCCGACCCGAAACTCGAGCCGCTCGCCGATCGGGACACCCGAATTGCGCTCCGCCATGCCGCGCTGCATCTCGACTGCGCAGCGCACCGCATCGACGACGCTCGCAAATTCCGCCAGGATCCCGTCGCCGGTGGTCTTGACGATTCGGCCGTGGTGCTCGGCGATATTGGGATCGACAAGGACGCGGCGATGCGCCATTAGTCGTTCGAGTGTTCCCTCCTCGTTCCTGCCCATCAGCCGCGAGTATCCTGCTACATCGGCGGCCAGGACGGCGGCTAAGCGACGGACGGGAATTTCTACCGCTTCGGCCGTTGTCTTGCTCCAGCGTGTTTTCGAAATCGGCGCGACAGCTGCCGCAATGTTTCGAACGCCGCTTCCGCTGCTCGACCGGCTTGCATTATTCAGCCGCGAATTTTCACTGCAGAGGACGGGCTCGGTGTGGGCACTCATCTTCATTGTGGCGCTCCGTCGATTTATGGACTGCAATTTGTCGCGGCGATGTCCGCTTGTCTCGTTAACACTTGTGAAATCGTGCAATAGCCGCCTTTGCAGCTTTTTGCAGATGTCCGGATCGATACGGCCGTCCGCCCGGCTAGGTCGTTGCTGTCGCGTTTGCAAAAAATTCCCGCGGCTTCTATGAATGGGTCGGACCGGGAGGACGATTGCCGGTGGATGAAACCTTCGCCTTCGGATCGTTCCGCTTGATCCCCGCCCGGCGGATGCTGTTCGATGACGGGAAACCGCTGCCCCTCGGCAACCGGGCCTTGGACATTCTCGTCATGCTTGTCGAAAGGGCTGGCGAGACGATCCACAAGGATCAACTGATCGCCCGCACCTGGCCCGACACGGTTGTCGACGAGGGTGCGCTTCGGGTCCACATCACGGCGCTGCGCAGGGCTCTTGGCGACGGCCGTGCGGGCAAGCGCTACATCGCCAACAACCCGGGCCGAGGTTACACGTTTGTCGCCCCGGTGACGCGCGAGCAATGGCAGGACAATGGTGCGCCGCCGAACCGGCCCGCCCTTGGCAGCAATCTAACCCCACAGTTGAGGCGCATTATAGGCCGCGGCGAAATCATCGCCGCTATGGTGGCGCGCGTTGCTCAGCAACGCTTCCTGACGATCGTCGGCCCGGGCGGTATAGGAAAAACAACCGTCGCGGTTGCAGCCGCCGAGATGTTGAGCGCCTCGTATGCCGACGGCGTTTGGTTTGTCAGCCTGGCATCGTTGCAAGATCCTGCGCTTGTACCGAGTGCGGTCAGCGCGGTCCTGGGCAGCCCGCCGGGCGTCGGAGATCCGCTGAGTAGTCTGGTGGTCTGGCTGCGCGACAAACGCGCATTGATAATCATCGACAACTGCGAGCACGTCGTCAGCGCTGCAGCGGTAACTGCCGAGGCGATGCTGAAGGCAGCGCCCCAAGTCGCCATTCTGGCAACCAGTCGGGAGCCGTTGCGAGCCGAAGGCGAATGGCTGATGCGGCTGCCGTCGCTAGAGGTTCCGCCGGAGAGTAGTGGTCTCACAGCGGCCGAAGCGCTGAGCTTTCCCGCGGTCGAGTTGTTTCACGAACGGGCGGTGGCGACGCTCGACGGTTTCGACCTTGCCGATGCCGATATCCCCATTGCGCTCGAGATATGCCGCAGACTCGACGGCGTGCCGCTGGCTATCGAACTGGCGGCGGCGCAAGTCGACGTGTTCGGTGTCAAGGGTCTTGCCGCGCGGCTCGATGACCGCTTCGCGGTGCTGACGAGGGGGCGCCGTACGGCGCTGCCGCGGCAACAAACCCTCCGCGCGACGATTGATTGGAGCTATGAACTACTGCCCGAGTCGGAGCGACGCTTGTTGTGTCGTTTGGCAATTTTTCCGGCAGGCTTTGAGTTAGAGGCTGCGGCGGCTCTTATGAGCGAGAGCGACGATGCCCCCGCCGACATCGGCGAGGGCATCGCAAGCCTCGTCGCCAAGTCGCTTTTGAGCCGGGACGGATCCGTCCCAGCGGGTCGATGGCGGTTGCTCGAGACGATCCGGGCCTATGCGCTCGAAAAACTGGCCGAACGGGACGAAGTCAATGAAACCGCACGCCGACATGCTGAGTTCTTCCGAGACCTCATCGTGCCTGCGACGAAGAGCTCAGTGTTACGAATTTCCGTCGACGATGTGGCCCGCTTTGGGCGAGAGATCGACAATGTTCGCGCCGCACTCGACTGGTCGTTTTCCCCGACCGGAGATGCGGCGATCGGCGTTGCCCTGACGGCCGCGTTTGCGCCCGTGTGGCTGCATTTATTGCTTGTAGTGGAATGCCGTGAGCGCGTGCAGCGCGCGCTGGACATTCTTTCACCCGATTTCAATCTGGCAGCGCCGCTCGAACGACGGCTGCACATTTCGCTAGGCATCGCGCTCACCCTGACCATGGGACCGGTCGAAAGGACCAGGACGATTTTGGCCAAAGCGCGGCAACTCGCCGAAAGCGTGGACGACGTCGAGGCTGAATTGCGTATGTTGTGGGCGCAGTGGTCTATGGAAAATATACTTGGAGAATACCGTGCGGCCCAATCAACGGCAGACCGGTTCTTAGAGGTCGCGCAGCGTACTGGCGACCATGCCTTCATTGTTCTCGCCGAGCATTTTGTCGGAACGGAGCTGCTATTCGATGGTAAACTGCGCCGGGCGCGGGATTGCCTCGAACGCGTGGTTGAACACTACGTTCCGCCGGCGAACGGGCGGCACAAAATCTTGTTTCAATACGACCAGCGCGTGCTCGCCCGGGCGAGATTGGCACGTGTGCTTTGTCTGCAAGGTCATATGGATCAGGCCAAAGAGCAGTCCCGGATAAGTTTCGAAGAGGCAGAGGCCGCCGATCCCGGGTTCACGCTTTGCTGGGTCCTGCACCATGCCGTGTGTCCGATCGCCCTGTTGACGGGCGATATCGCCGGCGCCGATCAGGGTGTGGCGGCGATGAGCGATGTCGCAATGCGGCTCGACGCGGCTCTTTGGAGAATCCTTGCGAGTTACTGGGAAGGAAAGGCGATGGTCGAGCGCCGCGAGTTCGCGCGGGGATCCGCGCTGTTGCGCAGAGTGCTCGATACCTGCGATCAAACCGGCTGGCATATTTGCAATGCCGAGTTCCTTGGTGTTCTGGCGCGAGGTCTGGCCGGGTCTGGACAATTCGATGCGGCGCTCGCCACGGTAGAGAAAGCGCTGGCGACGGTCGAACATAGTGGAGAGCGCTTCTCTATTCCCGAGCTCCTCCGCATCAAGGGCGAGGTGCTCCTCCGGCTGACCGCAAACAATTCGATGTCGGCGGCCGAAGGTTGTTTCTTCGGTGCGATCGCACTGGCGCGCGAGCAGGACGCCCTTTTGTGGGAATTGCGGGCGGTGTTCAGCCTCGCCCGTATGCGGACAAAACAGGATCGGCAGGACGAAGGAAAACGAATTCTCGCTTCGGTTTACGACAGGTTCACCGAGGGCTTCGAGACCACCGATCTTCTTTCGGCTAGGGACCTGCTAGCGCAGTTGAGTTAGCCCCTCCAAAATTCGCGTTCACGAAGTGGTTTGCAGCATGGCGGGTTTTGCGCGTGTCGCTCGATGAAAGAGAGCGAGTACGCCATTGCCCATGTACTTCAAGACCTCGCCGCCGGTGCCCGCTCGCGATCTCTGATCTCCCGCGATAAGCGCCTACTTTGGTCAGACGTAACAGAGATTCACAACTCTTAATTCGGGCGGCAGCGAGATCCGCCACATTATCGCGGTATCATGATCGTCATTATCACGCGGCACGCAAACCGATCACGAAAACCGGGGCTCGGGCAGGCGGTCGTCTTCAACCAAGAACCGCAGGCGAGCTCTGGCCTTTATGACATGACGTTGGGAGAAAGTTTTGGCGCTGTACAACTATGCCTCGAACCGGACCGGACTGCTCCTCGTCGACCCTTACAATGACCTATTGAGCGACGGGGGCAAGCTATGGCCCCAAGCGAAAGCAGTGGCCGAGGCCGTCAACCTGCTGACCCATCTGCGTGCGCTCGTCGAGGCGGCACGCCGCGCGGGCACCGCGGTGTTCTACGTTCCGCACCGGCGGTGGCGTGAAGGCGATTTTGACGGATGGCGTCATCCTGGCCCTTGGCAGAGCTTGACCGATCGCGAAACCATCTTCGCAGAGGGCATGTGGGGCGCCGATTGGCATCCCGAACTCGCGCCCCAGCCGGGCGACGTCGTGATCCGGGAGCACTGGGGCCAAAACGGATTTGCCAACAGCGACCTCGACCTCCAACTCAAGCAACGCAGCATTGAAAGGATAATCGTGGCAGGAATGATGGCGAACACGTGCGTCGAGGCGACGGCCCGTTGTGGCGCCGAGCTCGGCTATCACGTCACGCTCGTGCGGGATGCAACCGCAGCATTCAGCGCCGAGGCGATGCATGCAGCGCACGAAATCAATGGACCGACCTTCGCACACGCCATTCTGACGACCGATGCGGTGATTGCCGCGCTCGTCGAGGCATAAACCTCAGGCTGCCCGAAAAATCGGTCGGCGGACTTGAACCCGACAAAATGCCCGACTGTCGCCGAACGGCCGGAATCGGCGCTACCCCGCCGTTGCCTCATCAGACCTGAAGGGCAGGAATCCACCCCGAGGCGACCCCGGTGAAGTACCAAGCGTCAGATTCTATCCACTAGTCGTGGTCATTGACCCAAAATTGGCGCTTGCGGGTGCCACGCCTATGGTTAAGAGTTGCCCCGATGCCGAGCTGCAGCATGGCGGATCAGCTACGGAAGGGGGAGCCGAATGGCAAATCGCCAGTTCTGGGGAACGCGACTGTTGCTGGCGATCGCGCTCTTGTCGGTGGGGATTTGGCTCGTCGAGGAGGCGTGGGCGCAGGCGGTCGTGGACGAGGCGCGGCAGGCGGGGCGGTCGGCCCAGTCGTTCCCGGCGGCCGACGAGGATTATTTCCGGGGGATGGACGGCGGCATTGCGCTCACCCCCGACGAGGTCAAGGGCCGCAATATGTGGATCGTCTGGACCGGCGGCGACGACCGGCTGTGGAACGATCTCACCAACATCACTTTCGGGAACTTCGATCTCCTGAAGATCCTGTCCTCATATCCCGGGCTGAAATACAGCCGCGACAATCGCTGGAATTATTTCGGGCTGGTCAACGAGCCGTGTTTTACGAAGGCCACCGGGCCGAACCCGCAGCGCTACGGTCTGTGGCTCGATGTGCGCGATCCCAATTGCCCAGCCGACCCTTTCGAGAATGCGGAAAAATACCCTGGGGTCGCGGTCGGCGCGCGCGGCAAGAACATCCCGGCCGGGTCCTATTACGGATACCCGTCCGGGATCGTCGGACTGCGGCTCTTCCCCAACCCCGACTTCGACGAAGCCGCGGCAAAAGAATGGAATGCCGAGCGCTTTTACAATGACCCGGGTTATTATCTATCGAAAGAGCTCGTCAGACCGTACCGTGTCGGAATGTCCTGCGGTTTCTGTCACGTCAGTCCGAACCCCGAAAAGCCGCCGGCGAACCCCGAGGCGCCCCAATGGGATAATTTAAGCTCGACTGTCGGCGCGCAATATTTCTGGGTCGATCGCATATTCGCCTGGAATCCGGATCCGTCGACCTTCTACTTCCAGATCCTACACACGGCGCGGCCCGGCTCGCTGGATACGTCGCTGATATCGAGCGACAACATCAACAATCCGCGCACAATGAACGCGGTATACGATCTGCAGGCGCGACTGGAGGCGGCCAAGCGCTGGGGCCGCGAGACCTTGGGGCCGGACAATCTCGCGAACAAGCAGTTCAATGATTTCATCAGCCAGGGGCCGCTGACGCAGTTTTTCCAGCCGCCAAACATGGTGTGGACGCCGCATGTGCTGAAGGACGGCGCCGACTCGGTGGGCGCGCTCGGCGCGTTGAACCGGGTCTATCTAAACATCGGCCTATTCAGCGAGGAATGGCTGCGCCACTTCAATCCGATCCTCGGCGGCAAGCCGGTTACTCCGATCGCGATCACGACGGCAGGCGCCAACTCGGCGTATTGGGATGCGACCGAATTGCAGACCCCGGCCATGGCGCTGTTCCTACTGAAGGCGTCATATCCGCACAAGCTGAAGAATGCGCCGGGCGGTGCCGCCTATTTGAACGACCCGCCCGATATGGTCAACCAGGGCAAGACCGTGTTTGCCGAAAATTGCGCGGCCTGCCATTCCAGCAAGGCGCCGCAGGCGCCGGCCGCGACCAACCCGGCGGCGTGCATCGGCTCCGGCTATCTCGACTGCTGGAACCGCTATTGGGAATGGACTCGGACCAGCGATTTCAAGCAGCAAATGCGGCAGATCGTCAATGCCGACGATTTCCTCGACAACAATTATATGTCGAACGACATTCGCGTGCCGGTGACCTTGGTGCAGACCAATGCCTGCAGCCCCGCTCGCCACCAATGCAATCGCCGGCAACATCTGGGACAATTTCTCCTCGGCCTCGTACAAGGATCTGCCGTCGGTCGGGACGATCACCGTATACAACCCGTTCACCGGAGCGCCCCAGCAATATCAGATGCCGGCGGGCGGGCGCGGCTACACCCGCGTGCCTTCATTGATCAGCCTGTGGTCGACCGCACCTTTCCTCCTCAACAACAGCGTCGGCACCTTCAACCCTAGCCCCTCGGTCGAAGCCCGCATCGCTTCCTTCAACAATTCGATCACCAAGATGCTGTGGCCGGAAAAGCGCGAAAAGGACGCCGTGCTGGGCGACAAGATACCGGGCGTGATCGACCGCACCACCGCGACGAGCTGGCTGCGTGTCCCGACTGGCTATCTGCCGGATGTGCTCAAGGACGCTCAGGATGTGTTACAGTTGATCGCGCCCAAGCTCTTCGATCAGGGCGGGCTCGAGATCGGGCCGATCCCGGCCGGGACCCCGATCGATCTGCTGGCCAATTTCGACCCGCTGCCGCAGTCGACAAATTTTCGCGAACGTCTGGCGCACGACAAGGCGGTGGTGAAGGTGGTGGGGCAGCTTGTGCGCGACCTGAAGGCATTGCCTCCGGGCGCTACCGACGAACAGGCGCGCCAGGTATTCTCGAATGCCGGCGCGCAGCTCTTTGCGCTCAGCAAATGCCCGGATTACGTCGTCAACCGCGGCCATTACTTCGGCTCCAACCTCGGCGACGCCGACAAGAAGGCGCTGATCGCCTTCCTCAAGACGTTCTGAGGATAGGCTGTCGGACGGGGGATGGACACTGTGCGAAGTATGTAAGGCCACCAAAGCCAGCGTACTCTCATCATTGCCGCGTGACACAGCGGCCGGAGAGATCCAATGAACGACGGCAGCCCGTTCGATTACATCGTGGTCGGCTCCGGTGCCGGAGGCGGAACGCTCGCCGCGCGGCTGGCTGAGGGCGGGCGCTCGGTGCTTCTGCTGGAGGCCGGCGGCGATCCGCGGCAGCTCTCGGGCACCAATGACGATCAGCCCGGCATAAACCGTCTGCCCGACGATTACGACGTGCCGTCGTGGCACGGGTTTGCCAGCGAAAACGACGCAATGCGGTGGGACTTTTTCGTCCGGCACTATGCGTCTGACGAGATGCAGCAGAAGGACCCGAAGTACCGGAAGGAGTATCGCGGTGCGCCGGTGGACGGAGTGCTCTATCCACGCTCCGGCACATTGGGCGGTTGCACGGCCCACAACGCGATGATCCTTGTCTACCCGCACAATGCGGATTGGGAGGGAATCGCCCGTCTGACCGGCGACCAATCCTGGAGTGCGGAGAATATGCGGCAGTATTTCATCCGTTTGGAGAACTGTCAGTACCGGCCGCTCGAGCGCGCGCTGGCGGCGGTGGGCCCGAACCCGTCGCGGCACGGTTGGCATGGCTGGCTGCAGTCAGAAATCGCAATCCCAAAGGCCGCAATACGCGATTTCGGGCTGGTGCAGGTTTTGCTCAATTCGGCGCATGAGGCGTTCGACGATATCGGGCAGCCGATCGAAAGCCTTCTGGACCTGGCCGAGGCCAAGGCCGATCCGAACGACTGGCGGCTGCTGACAGAGAACGCGGTGGGCGTGCGGTACACGCCGCTGGCGACGCGTGGTCACGCGCGGATGGGTGCGCGCGAGCGGGTATTGGAGACAGCGGAGAAATACCCGGACCGCCTGAGGATCGAACTCGACGCGCTCGTCACCCGGGTGCTGCTCGACGAAAACAACCGCGCAACCGGCGTCGAATACCTGAAGGGCGAGCGGCTCTACCGTGCTCATGGCCAGCCCGCGACCTTAGAGGGTGTGCTCCGCGAGGCGCAGGCGGCGCGCGAGGTCATCCTCTGCGGCGGCGCGTTCAATACGCCGCAACTCCTGATGTTGTCGGGGATTGGGCGCCGCGACGTATTGGAGCCGCTCGGCATTCCGGTGAAGGTGGAGCTGCCCGGGGTCGGCAAGAATTTGCAGGACCGGTACGAGGTCGGCGTCGTCAACCGCATGAATTTCGAACGCTGGAACGTCCTCGAAGGCGTCACTTTCAGCCGCGGCGACCCCGCCTATCGCGATTGGGCCGATAAGCGCGAGGGCCTCTACACCAGCAATGGCGCGGTCCTGGCGGCGATCCTCAAATCGCAGGCCGAGCGCCCGCTCCCGGATCTGTTCTGCTTTGCGCTGGTGGGGCTGTTCGGCGGGTATTTCCCCGGCTACTCCTCACTCGCCGTCACCAAGCCCAATTACCTGACCTGGGCGATCCTGAAGGCGCATACCGAAAACTGTGCCGGCGAAGTCGTGCTGCGCAGCGCAGACCCGCGCGATACGCCGCTGATCAACTTCCATTATTTCGAGGAGGGCAGCGACAAGGCGGGCGAAGACCTCGACTCGGTCGTCGCCGGCATCCGCTTTGTGCGAAAGCTGACCGCCAAACTCAAAGCCGACGGCGAGATTGCCGAAGAGGAACAGCCAGGCGAGGCGCGCCAAAGCGACGAGGAGCTGAAGGGGTATGTGCGCACCACAGCGTGGGGTCACCACGCGTCTTGCAGCTGCCCGATCGGGTCGCGCGACAGTGGCGGCGTAGTCGATGGCGAATTCCGGGTGCACGGCACCCAAGGGCTGCGCGTCGTCGACGCGTCGGTGTTCCCGCGCATTCCCGGGTTTTTCATCGTCAGCGCCGTCTACATGATCGCCGAGAAAGCGGCAGACGTGATCCTCGCCTCGTGATGCGGCGGTTCAATGATGCAGGTGGAACCGTTCGACAAACGGGTTGAGCTGCTTCGCGCGCTCCAGGAAATGCCGACCCGCCCCCGCATATATCTTGGCAGCGCGGAACAACAGGTGCGCATCGACAATGCCTGAGGCGAGCGCCCGGTCGATCCAGCGGCGCGCTTCGTCAAACTCGGCATTGCGGTAGAGTGCCCAGGCTAGCGCCGCCTGCGTCGCGAAGTTCTCTCTCAGCTGCAGATCCGCCCGCGCCCAGGCGACCGCTGCGGCTCCGTCCCGCGCCACATCGGCGTAGTAGTCCGCGAGGTGGTGAAAATAATGCATCTCGCCGCGCTGCGCGGATCGCAGATAGCCGGCAAGCGCCCTGCCTTGCCAATAGCGCGCCGCCTCCGGTTGCGCGGAAATCTCACACAGTTCAGCAACCGCTTGCAGCAAGTCGGGGCGGTCATTGGCGGCGGCGAGCCACTGAAACAGCTCTATGGCCTCGGCGTACCTGCCCTCGGCACCGAGCAATTCGGCCTTGTATTCATCGACCAGCCAGTATCCCGGATATGCCGCCTCGGCTCTATCATAATAAAATCGCGCGTTCGGGTAAGCGCCTTGCGAGAACGCAAGAAAACCCCGCTGCACTTCGAGCCAGGCGTAGGATCGCATTTCTTTGGCGGTCAGTTCGTCTTCGGCCTCTCGATAGAGCTGGTCGGCACCTTCGAGATCGCCCATCTTGCCGCGAAAATAGGCCAGGCGTGCAAGACCGCTCCACGACCGCTCGGCCTCCATTGCCCCAATGTACCCTGCCTCGGCCTCGGGGTAGCGTCCGTGTTGAAAATCGAGATCGGCGCGCAGTAAGGACGCTTCTATGCAGTTTCCGGCGGTCGGTATCGCGAGAAGAGCTGCTTCGACATCGGCTAGCCTGTGAAGCTTGAACGCGACATTCGCCTTCAGCAGATAAAGATCGCCCGGATGCCTCAGCAACGGCACGGCGTGCTCGATTGCCCGCTCGATTGCACTCAATTGCGCGAGATCGCCGACGATCGAGGCACGCTGGTACATCAAGTAAACGTAGCGGGTCAACCGTTCCGGGTTGGTCGGCACCGCGAACAGGTCGGCGATGCTCAGCTCGGCAATGTCACGCTCTATGCATTGCAGTTCGGTCCGGTATCCCAAGCCCGGCATCGCGGGTGCCTAGCGCAGACGTAAATTCGTCATCACCGGGCTTGACCCGGTGATCCACGCCCTGAGTACGGCAGATACGTGGATGGCCGGAACAAGTCCGGCGATGACGAGGAAATACGGCAGACAGTCACCACGGCCCCGCCAGATAGGGGAAGTCGCGCAGAAATTCCTTGTCGTTTTTCACCGGATTGGGCGGCGTCTTCGGTTCGATCGGGGCGCTGTTCCACAGAGCCGGGTCATTCAATACCTCGACGTGGTACCGCTTGCCGTTGAGGCTTGCGCTCATGTCCAAAAAGGTCGACAGGAACCGCGTCGCTACCTGGTCCTCCAACCGACGCCCGAACGGCCATGTGCCAGTGGTATCCATGTCGATCGAGTTCACATTGGGGATGAAGATGTCGATGGGTCGCCGCAAGGGGATCTGCAATCCTTTCGGGTTCCAGGAATCGTCGGGCATGTTGAGCTCCTGAAACAGGATCTTTTTGACGCGCGGGAAGGCATCCACGACATGGGTGTAGGTTCGATGGACGGAGACCGGGGAATGGTCGTGGTCGAAGGCAGAGGCCAGCCCCAGCGCCGTGATCGACGGGCCGAACCCCCATCCGAGATGGCCCAGGCGCTTGATGAAATGCGGCGCGAGCCAGAAATTATTCGCGCCCAGTTGGCGGTTGTCCTCGCGCTCGCTCAGCGCCGCGTCGGCGAAAGCCTGGCCATCGGTATCGACCAACTTATATTTTCTTAATTCGTCGTCGAGCGTGAACGCGTCCAGCAATACATGCGGATGCTCGATCCACAAAGGATTATCCGGGATCGTCTCGACCTTGCTCGATGCCTTCAGCACCCAGCTCTCACCCCAGGTGTTGACTATGCGATGGTCGGCCGGTGTATCGGTGAGAAAGGTCAGCGGCAATTCGAGAATAATTGCATTGCAATTCTGGCCCGCTCTCGCGTCCTCGCCCGAGTAGACGAAACGAAAGTTGCCGTTTTCGTCCTTTTTGAAGCGGTCGCCGTTCCAGGTCAGCGGACCCGGCGGCAGATCTCGCTTGACGCGATGACCCCAATCGGGCTGGCTCGGATCATAGTTGAATAGGTCGTTGCCCTCGAGTTCGAGAAACGTCTTTGGAATCTTGAGCTCCCGCAGATCGGGCATCGTATGCGGCACGTGATAAAATTGCGGGGCATAGTTGATCGACCGGAAGAACCCCGGCAGATCATTGAAGAAGGCATCGTCTCTGCCGCCGATGAAAACTTTGATCGGCTGGCCACCAGGCGACTGCAATGTCACGCTTTGATTGGTTGGGATAGCCGCGCAAAAACTTCCGCCTGGAAAATTCAAAAAGCGGATATGGGCTCGTTCATTGCGATCCACGGTCACGCGAACTTCGGATGGTCTCAATACGCTCAGATATTTGTCTTTGACCGCCTCCAGATACGTCAGAAACCCGTCGAGACTCGTATCCCCAGCCGCGGATCGCACGATCCGGCGGTCGGGCGCGATCAGGATCCGGTAGAGCATGTCCGAATCCAATACGCCCGCCTTCGGCACTGCGGCAAAGGTCAGAGCAATGACGACTTTTTCATCAGGCGCACTGTGGCTCGGAAATCCGAAAATGTCATAGAGGTCGGCGGCGCTGACCTCGATATCCGAGAAAATTGAATTTACGGCATTGGGATCATTGTGGTCTGCCACAACTTTCCTCCTCCCTCGCGGCTGGCAAAGGCACTTAGGCCAGGGAGTCCCACGTCAGTAGAGCGCAAGGCATCGTGCGATCCGGCGGCAAAACCTGACGTTCGAGATAGAGTTGAATCAACGTCGTCGTGTAGGGGCGGAAGAATGCGATCTGGTCCAGCGCGGTCCCGTCGAAATGCAATGAGGCGTCCCACGACCCCGGCTCGATCTGTTCTTCATACCCATGACCGATGTAGCCGACATAGGGAGTGCCGGACGAGGCGATGATACGGACTGTCAGGCCTGGTGACGGCCGTCCCTGCCGAGGGACCAGATCGGCGACATCGACATGGAAACATCGATAGCTCGGATCGCTGCTGTAGACGTCGACCTCGGCGTCGAATTCGGCAATCTGCGCCTCTCCTCCATCTCCGCGGAACAGTTGCAGATTGTAGTCTGTAATCGGATCGCCGCGCTCGTCTACGGCATGGATGATGATTTGCTGGTACTGTTCCGGGATCCGCTTGAAGCGGCTTTCGGCGTCGGCCTTCTCGAGCCACGCACGGTAGCCGGCGTCGGCGTCGCGATCCGCCGCGGTCATCTCGAAAGCGGCGATGACGAGGTCCTGCAGCTCGGCGGGCGGATTGCTGAGGATTGTCGCGTGGTTCACCTCGTCCGGTCCGGCAGGATCACCGACGAGGTGGACCGGGATCAGAACGTCGAGCCATTTATCGGCGACGACCCGGTGCGGCCGCGGATCCTCGGCCCCGACCGGGTCCGTCGCCGTTCGGCGCGCCACCATCCCCTTTTCGGTCATGTCGAGCTCGATGGCCCGCACGTTCAGGCCGCAGCCGGCGCGCCGCACGGTTCCGTCGGTGCCGGGTTTGTCGACGAGCTTGCGCAGCCCCGAATAGGTGCCGGTCCCGCAGAACACGAAAACATAGGGCGTCTCGGGACCGCCGTCGTAACGCGGAGGCGCGGTAAACACGTCCTCCTCGGCGAGCCTCCAGGTAAACGAGCTGGCGAGTTCGAGATTATCGAGAATGCGGTCTCCGGCCTCCAGAAAATCGGGGCCGAGCTGCTTGTTGCCCTTGAAGACCGAGCCGAGCCAGCTCCGCCCCTTTTTCGCGAGCGGCGAGCCGAAGGTCGCCGGCGCCAGCGCGATCAACCGCTTCAGACGCTTGCCGCGCAGCGGATCGGCGGCGAGCCACGAGCGCACGACCAGCATGCCGGTGGAATGCACCACAGCGTCGAACGGCGCATCGGGATCGAGGCCCCCTTGGGTGGCCAGGGCACGGTCGAAAGCCTCGGCCAGATCCTTGATCGTGACCTCGTTGTTCAACGAGACGTAGGTGCAGGTGCGTATATCGGCGTCGTTGAGCCCGAGCCGGCGACGCAGAATCTCACGCCAGGCCGCCCAAGAGGCGCCCTTATCCGAATAACCATGAACGAAAACCACCGGGTTGGGCATCGCTGTCTCCATCTCCCGAGCATGGCAAGGTTAACCGTACCACCGACCGCTGGCAAACTCAGAGAACTCAGAGCCCAGCGGCGCGCGATGCTTTGTGCGAGGTCTCCCTCGTTTTTTCCCGGACCCCAGGGTAGACTAGGTATGCTGGCGATGCACGTTGTCTTCGGGTAAAAAGCATTCTCTGGGACGCGGTAAATATCAGTGATTGGCTGCATGATAGGGGCCGGAAGCCCTAATTTACGGAAGCAAGTAGAGGCGTTCGAGAGCACTTGATGACACAGGATCCCCGGCAGGTGTCGCTTCTGCGCCGGCATCTGTCGCCACTCACCCAGTTCCTCACGATTGCAATGCTGGCCCTCTTCGTCGGTGTTTCAATTCTTGTGTGGCCGGTCATCGGAAAAAATGTAGCAGACCCGGCCGGACGTGCCCAACCGGCACCGTCGGAAGCGGCGCGCGGGACCTTCAGGCCGACCAAAGAGCAGTGGGCCGGGTTCAAAATCGAGCCGGTTCGCCTATTGAGCTTCCGCCCGGAACAGGTTACCGAAGGCAATATCGCGGTCGATGACAATCTCACAACGCCGGTATTTTCGCATTATTCAGGGCGCGTCATCAAAGTAATTGCCATGCTCGGCGACGTCGTCGAGCCCGGCGCCCCGCTATTTGTGATACACGCCAGCGAGTTCGTGCAGGCGCAGAACGACCTCATCACCGCGCTTGCCAACCTGCAAACGGCGCGCTCTCAACTGTCTATGGCGCAGATGACAGAAAAACGTGCCCATGAGCTCTATCTGGCGCAAGGCGGCGCCCTCAAGGACTGGCAGCAGGCGCAGACCGATCTGATCACCACGCAAAACACCGTCCGCGCGGATGAGATCGCCTTGCATGCCGTGCGCAGCCGGCTGCGCATTCTTGGCAAGACCGACCAAGAGATCGCTTCGCTCGAAGCCGAACCGACGCAAAAGCTCAACCCGGTGGCGACGGTGACGGCGCCCATCGCCGGCACCGTCACTCAGCGCCAGATTGGGGTCGGGCAGTACATCAACAGCGAGGCCAACGGCGCCACGAACCCGGTCTTCACGATCAGCGATCTGTCGACGGTTTGGCTGATCGCCAATGTCCGCGAGGCCGACGCGCCATTGATGCATGTCGGCGAGCCCGTCGAGGTGCACGTGCTGGCCTTTCCCGGCCGCGTCTTCAAGGCGAGGATTTCGTGGGTTGCCCCGTCGATCGACCCTAACACGCACCGCCTCTCCGTCCGGGCAGACGTCGAAAATCCTAGAGGCGAACTGAAGCCGGGGATGTTCGCCAATTTCAGCATCATCACCGGCGAGGCTGCGACCGCTCCGGCCGTTACGCAGCGTGCGATTATCTACGAGGGCGATACTGCTCGCGTCTGGGTGGCGGCGGATGACGGAACGATCGCCGCGCATTCAATTCGCACGGGGCGCATCACCGACGGCATGGTCGAGATCCTCGACGGCCTCACCCCCGGTGAGAAGGTCGTAACCAGCGGCGCGCTGTTTATCGACCGCGCCGCCAACAACGACTGAGCGGATAGAAGCCGGATGAACACCGTCATTGCCTTTGCTTTGCGGCAGCGGGTGCTGATGGTGCTGCTGCTGCTCTTTGTGTTCGGGGTCGGGATCTCGAGCTTCGTCAAGCTCAACATCGAGGCCTATCCTGATCCGGTGCCGCCGCTCGTCGACGTCGTCACGCAAAACCCGGGGCAGTCGGCCGAGGAAATCGAGCGCTACATCACGATTCCGATCGAGATCCAGATGGCCGGGATCCCGAATGTTACAGCGGTAAGAACAATTTCATTATTCGGGCTGTCCGACGTCAAAGTGCAGTTTACCTATGCCTTCACCTATGACGAAGCGCAGCAATGGGTCATCAATCGGTTGTCGCAGTTGTCGCCGCTACCCAACGGCGCCACTCCGCAGATCTCGCCGGAAAGCCCGATCGGCGAGATCTATCGTTATCGCGTGGTGGGCCCGCCGGGCTTCAGCGTGACCGATCTCAAGACCATCCAGGATTGGATACTCGAGCGCCGGTTCAAGGCGGTGCCGGGGGTCATCGACGTCACCGGGTGGGGCGGCAAGACCAAGACCTACGAGATCACCGTTGATCTCGATCGTCTGCTGTCGCAGGGGATCACCTTGCCGCAGATGCTGCAGGCGCTCAACAACAGCAACATCAATGTCGGCGGCCAAACCGTCAATTTCGGGCCGCAGGCCGCGATCGTCCGCGGCGTCGGCCTGATCCACTCGATGGATCAGATCCGCGACACGATGATAACCGCGATCAACGGCGTCCCGGTGCGCATCGGCGACGTCGCCACCGTCACCGTCGGCCATCAGCCGCGCCTCGGCATCGCCGGCCAGGATGACGATGACGACATCGTCCAGGGAATCGTGCTAATGCGGCGCGTCGAACAGAGCATGCCGACGATCCAACGCGTCGAGGCGGAAGTCGCGAAGATCAACAGTTCAAACATTCTGCCGCCGGGCGTGCGGATTGAGCGCATCTATGATCGCAGCGACCTGATCAACGTCACGACGCGCACGGTGCTGCACAACATGCTGTTCGGCATCGCGCTGATCTTCTTCGTGCAGTGGTTGTTTCTCGGCAATCTTCGCAGCGCTTTGATCGTCGCGACGACGATCCCGTTCGCGCTGTTCTTCGCGATAACGATGCTGGTGCTGCGCGGTAAATCGGCGAATTTGCTTTCGGTGGGTGCGATCGATTTCGGCCTGGTCGTCGATGCGACCGTGATTATGGTCGAGAACATCTTCCGGCATCTGGCCGAGCCGCCGACTGCATTGCGGCAACGCACGCTGCAGAGCGCGCGGCGGGCGAGCCGCCTCTCCGGGAAGCTCGTCGAGATCTATGCCTCGGCGAGCGAGGTCAACACAGCGATCTTCTTCTCGGCGGCGATCATCATCGCCGGCTTTGTCCCGCTGTTTACGATGTCGGGGGTCGAGGGCCACATTTTCGCGCCAATGGCCAAGACCTACGCTTACGCGATCGCCGGCGGCCTGATCGCGACGTTTACCATCTCGCCGGCCTTGAGCGCGATGTTGCTGCCGGACCGGGTCAGCGAGGTGGAAACTTTTCTGGTCCGCGGCCTGCACCGGGTCTACCGCCCCCTTCTCGAATTTGCCCTCGCCAACCGCATCGTCACGCTCGGTGGCGCCGCCTTGCTGCTCGCTCTGGTGGCGATCGCGCTACCCTCGCTCGGTCTCGAGTTCCTACCCAAGCTCGAGGAAGGCAATTTGTGGATACGCGCGACGCTCCCGCCCTCGATTTCGCTCGAGGAGGCGAACGGTTACGTCAACCGGATGCGGCGGGTAATCAAGAGCTTCCCGGAGACCGTCACGGTCGTGTCGCAGAACGGACGGCCCGACGACGGCACCGATGCCACCGGCTTCTTCAATGCCGAATTCTTCGTGCCGTTGAAGCCGTTCGACACTTGGCCCAGCGGTGTCGATAAGGAAAAGCTGACCCAGCAAGTCAATGCGGCGCTGGAATCTCAATTCCCAGGCGTGGAGTTCAATTTTTCACAGTATATCGAGGATAATGTCGAAGAGGCGGCATCGGGGGTAAAGGGCGAGAACTCGGTCAAGCTATTCGGCAACGACCTCGCTTCGCTCGAGAAGACGGCTGCCAAGATCAAGGAGGTGATGGGCACAGTGCCGGGCATCACCGATCTCGCGGTGTTCAACTCGCTTGGCCAGCCAACGGTCCGGATCGACATCGACCGCGCCCGTGCGGCGCGCTACGGTCTCGCTCCCGGCGACATCAATTCGACGATCGCCGCGGCGATCGGCGGACAGGCGGCCGGCAATCTCTACGAGGAGGGCAGCGACCGCAACTTTCCGATGATCGTGCGTCTCGCGCCGAATTACCGCCAGAGCCTCGACGCTATCCGCCGCATCACGATCGGCGCGCCGAACCCGAGCGGCAGCGGCGTCGTACCGATTCCGCTGACCGATGTTGCTACCGTTCAGCTCGTTTCGGGCGCGTCTTTTATTTATCGCGAAAACCAGGAGCGCTACATCCCGATCAAGTTCAGCGTACGCGGGCGCGACCTCGGCAGCGCCGTGATCGAGGCCCAGCAAAAGATCGCCGAACAAGTGCAATTGCCTGCTGGATACCGGCTCGAATGGGTCGGCGAATTTGGCGAACTACAAGAGGCGATCGGGCGCCTGGCCGTTGCGGTGCCATTGAGCCTGGTGCTGATTTGCATGCTGCTGTTCCTCAATTTCGGCTCGGTGAGCGACATGATGCTCGCCGCGGCGGCGATACCGATGTCTCTGATCGGCGGCATCTTCGCACTGTTTCTGACCGGCATTCCGTTCAGCGTGTCGGCGGCAATCGGCTTTGTCGCGCTGTTCGGCATCTCGGCGATGGATGGGATCATCGTCATCGGCTATTTCAACCGTCAAATCGAGGCAGGCCTCGAACGCAGCTCGGCCATCTTGCGCACCTGCGCTGTTCAGATGCGCCCGGTGGCGATGACCTGCATTGTCGCCTGCGTCGGCCTCTTGCCTGCGGCCTTGTCGACCGGGATCGGCTCGCAGGTGCAAAAGCCGCTTGCCACAGTCGTCGTCGGCGGCAGCTTGTTGGCGCCGCTCTTAATTCTGTTGGTGCTGCCGGTGCTGATCGACGTGTTCTCCCGACGCCGCCAGCCGGCCGAGGAGCCTGAGCCGCAGCCCGCGCCGGCCGAATAAGCCAAATCGGCGGGGTGGACGCGGGATGCACTGTCTGGTCGTAGAGGATGAAGCGGACGCCGCCCGCTATATATGCAACGGGCTCAAGGAGGCTGGCCATACCACCACTTTGGTTCGTGATGGCGCCAACGGCCTTGACCTCGCCACGAACGAGCGGTGGGACATCATCATTCTCGATCGCATGCTGCCGGGCGATGTGGATGGATTGTCGATCATTGCCGCGATCCGAAAACTCGGTAAGACCACGCCAGTGCTGATACTGAGCGCGCTGGCCAGCCTCGACGAGCGAGTGCGCGGTCTGCGTGGCGGCGGCGATGACTACCTGGCCAAGCCTTTTGCTTTTTCCGAGCTTCTTGCACGCGCTGAAGCATTGCTCCGCCGCAGCACGACGCGACAGGATAGTCAGGAATTGTGGATCGCTGATTTGCGACTGGATTTGCGGACGCGGCGCGCCGAGCGCGCTGGCACGCCTATTGCCCTTCAGCCGCGCGAATTCCGCCTTCTCGAATACCTGGTGCGGCACCAAGGCCAGGTTATTACCCGGACGATGCTGCTCGAGGCGGTTTGGGATTATTATTTTGATCCGCAGACCAATGTGATCGATGTCCAAATCAGCCGGCTGCGCCGGAAAATCGACAAGGATTTCGCTTCGCAGTTGCTCCATACGGTTCGTGGCATCGGCTATATGATAGCTGCCGATGACTAGGTTCTGGAGCACCGTCGCGTTTCGCCTGGCGCTCAGCTACGGACTGCTCGCGATTGGCTCGATGTCGGTGATCTCGGCGGCATTCTATCTGGGCACTGTCGGTGTGTTGGCGCGTAGTACAGACGCTAAGCTGCTCTCCAGCTCAAATAAGCTGGCCGCGCATTTTGAGACCCGCGGCGGTGACGCACTGCGGCAGGAAATAGAGCAGCTTCTGGTGGACGGCATCGAGCAGGACACCGAGGTCTATCTCCTTATCGCACCGGACGGACGAGAGGTCGTCGGAAACATTGCAGGCTGGACGGCTACGGCCGCGCCGCTCGACCGGCTGACGGACCTGAAGGTGCTGCGCAATGACCGGCCTTCGCTCAGCCGTCTCCTGCCGCGAGTTTTGCCGGACGGCTCGATTCTCGTCGTCGGGCGCGACATGCAGGACCAGCGCGAGATCGAGCAGCTGGTATGGCATGCCCTTTTGGCGGGCGGAGCGGTGGCGCTGTTGCTCGCAATCGGCGGCGCTCTGGTGTTTCGCCGGCAGATCGAGCATCGCGTCAGTGCAATCCGGCGCACCGCTCGCGAAATAGAAGCGGGCGACCTCACGCGGCGAATCCCGGTCTCCGGGGTGGAGGATGAGTTCGCACGGCTCAACCGCGACATCAACAGCATGCTCGATCGCATCGAGCATCTGATGGATGGCGTGCGACACGTCTCCAACGCGATCGCTCATGATCTGAGAACCCCGTTGGGGCGCATCCGCAGCCGCCTCGAAGAGGCGCTCCGCCCTGGCAACAACACTCGGCAGCTCGCCGCAACCGCCCGCTTCGCAATTCAGCAAGTCGACGATCTGATCCAGATGCTGGACAGGCTGCTGCAGATCGCCGAGGCCGAAGCCGGCGCTCGGCGTGCCTCCTTCACATCGGTGCCGCTCGGCTCTGTGATATGTGATGTCGTTGAACTCTACGACGCGACCGCGGAGGCGGAAGGAATCACTCTCGTCAGCGAGATCGAGAGCAACCCGGTGACACTCGGCGATCGGAACCTGCTGGCGAGCGCGTTAGTGAATCTAATCGACAATGCGCTGAAATACGCGGGGAACGGAGCAACGGTTCGCGTTCGTTCGGCCCAGGAGGCGGATACCGTTTCGATCGTGGTTCAAGACGATGGCCCCGGAATTCCCTCCGCCGAGCGATCCCGGGTCGTCGATCGGTTCTACCGTCTCGACCGGAGCCGGAGCCTGCCCGGCAACGGGCTCGGTCTGTCGATCGTGACCGCGATCGCTTCCCTTCATTGGGGAAAGCTCTATTTGGAGGACGCCAAACCCGGGCTGATTGCCCGCATTGTTCTTCCTCGCGCCGAGGCCGCTGCCCCGCCCACCGGAAAGGCTGCGGATTTGCTGCCGCTGGAGAGCCAGGCGTAAATCCGGGATTTGCGCGGGAGCTGGCCGAGGACGTGAAACGCCGGGGCCGTGCTCGCCTTGCGGCCGAGCATCCAACCACGACGAGGTGATGGCGCATCGCCTCGCCCCTCAGGCCCGCGCCGAACTGGACGACATTTGGGATTACATCACTCGTGAGAGCGGAAACGCCGCCATCGCGGACTGCGTGATCGATTCCATCACCGACCGGTTCCACCTTCTCGGCCAATATCCCCGTCTGGGTCGCGCCCGCGACGATCTGCGTCCTGGATTGCGCAGCTATCCTGCCGGCGAGTACGTGATCATCTACCCCATCGACGGCGCGGATGCGCTCATTCTCCTCGTGCTACAAGGCCGCCGTGACATCGAAGGCCTGATCGGCCGCTAAGAAGCTCGCATAGGGACGAGCAGCAGGTATTTTCTTTGCGCATCTGAACTGTAACCGAAGCGTCACATATCCTTCATCAAAAGGCTGTTTACCGACCTTAACTTCCGTCGCATATCCGATCCCGAGCGGAGAGACGAATGCAGCGGAATTCTTGGATCATGGCCGGCGTGATTGCACTCGCATTGGCGAGTGGCCCTTGCGCAATGGCGGCGGAGGCGAACGACTGCCCCAATGGCGGTACGGTGCGCTTCGGCGTCGAGCCCTACGATACGGCGGCGCGTCTGGTCCCGATCTATAAGAAGGTCGGCGAGCTGATCGGCGAGAAGCTCGGCTGCAAGGTCGAGGTCTTTGTCGCGACCAGCTACAACGCCGAGATCGAAGCGATGCGCAACGGCAAGCTCGAAATCGGCGAATTCGGACCGCTCGGCTATGTGCTCGCCCATCAGGTGGCGAAGGCCGAAGCGGTCGCCGCCTTCGGCACCGCGGATGGCAAGCCCGACACCTATTGGGCCAGCATCGTCACCTACCCGGGGTCGGGCATAAAGACCGTTGCCGAGATCAAGGGACACAGCTTCGCATTCTCCGGCCCGGCTTCGACTTCGGGCCACCTGTTCCCGGCCTACGGGCTGCGCAAGGCCGGGCTCGACCCCGACAAGGATGTGCGCGCGATCTATGCCGGCAGCCATACCTCGTCGTTCGAGGCGCTCTACAACCACAAAGTCGATGCCGGCGAGCTCAACAGCGAGCAGCTCGAATCCGCCAAGCAGCGCGGCCACTACAAGGATGGCGACCTGGTCTTTCTGTGGAAGTCGGAGCCTATCCCGACCGACCCGTTTGCCGTGCGCGGCGATCTGCCGCCGGAATTCAAGAAGCGGGTGATCGAGGTGCTGCAAAATCTCGATTTGTCTACGCTCGACCCGGCGGACCGCAAGATCATGGTCGGCGCGGGCATAACTGGGCTTGTGCCGCAGACCGATGGCGCCTATGACGGCATTCGCGACCTCGTCAAGACGCTAAACATCGACCTCGAAAAGCTGAGCTGACGCCGATCGGTCACCTGGAGGGCGTCATGCTGCGGGTTCGCGGCCTGACGATGCGCTACCCCGACGGCAAGCTGGCGCTTGCCGGCTTCGATCTGGGCATCGAGGCTACCGAGCTTGTCGTCGTGCTGGGCGGCAATGGCAGCGGTAAGACGACGATGTTGCGGTGCGTCTCCCGCATGCTCAGGCCGACCGAGGGCGAAATCTGGCTCAACGACACCAATCTGGCCGCCCTTTCGGGCGAAAAGCTGCGTCAGGCGCGCCTGCCGCTGGCGATGATCTGGCAGCATGCCAGCCTGGTGCGGCGACGCAGCGTGCTGGCCAATGTCGCCTGCGGTGCCCTCGGCCGTTATGGCGGGCTGTGGACGGCGCTCGGCGGCCTGCCCGCGGTCGAACGCCGCGCAGCCTATGATTATCTGAACGCGGTTGGCCTCGCCGCGCTGGCCGGACAGCGCGCCGGCACGCTGTCTGGCGGGCAGGCGCAGCGCGTTGCAATTGCCCGCGCCCTCGCGCAGCGCCCGCAGGTGCTGCTGGCCGACGAGCCGGTGGCGAGCCTCGACCCCGAAGCAGCCGACGACATCATGCGCCTGCTGCGCCACCTCGCGACGCATGAGCATCTCGCGGTGTTGTGCGTGTTGCATCAGGTCGAGCTGGCCTATGCCTATGCCGACCGCGTCGTCGGCATTCGCGACGGCAGGATCGCGTTCGATCGGCCTTGCGCCGAGCTGTCGCGCGATGCGGTGCGCCAGCTCTATCTCAGCGAGGCCGCTTAAGTCTCGACGCGGCGGCCCCGCAACTCGCCGAGCGCAGCTGGGCCGGAGCGGTCAGATTGGCGCTGCGCTTCGTGTTGGTGCTGGCGCTCCTGGCAATCGTTGTGCAGGCAGCGATCGTGGTCCGCGCCCGGCCGCAGGATTTGATTACCGGCGCCTACGGCATGGCCGACATCATCAGGCGCGCGATGCCGCCCGATTTCAGCAAGATCGACATGGTGTGGTGGCCGGCGCTCGAAACCATCGACCTCGGCATTTTCGGCACCCTCGGCGGCGTGATCTTGGCTCTGCCGCTGGCCATTCTCGCCGCCGCCAATGTAACGCCGTCGCGCTTCCTCTACTACGCCGCGCGCGGCGTGATCGGCTTCGCACGCGCCGTACCCGACCTCGTCTGGCCGTTGCTGTTCGTCACCGCCGTCGGGCTCGGCCCCTTTCCGGGCGCCCTCGCGCTTTCCGTTCACTCGATCGGAATGCTCGGCCGCCTCTTCGCCGAGACGATCGAGCACATGGACATGGCGCCGATCGATGCGCTGACTTTGACCGGCGCCCGCCGCGTGCAGGTCTTCACCCACGGGATCATCCCGTCGATCCTGCCCTCGCTCCTCGGGATCGCGCTCTACCGGCTCGACGAGAATATCCGGTCGTCGCTGGTGCTCGGCTTTGTCGGCGCCGGCGGTATCGGCTTCGAGCTGCTATCGGCGATGAGCCTCTTTCAGTACCAAACCGTTTCGCTTTTGCTGATCGTCACCTTTGTTATCGTGATTGCCGCCGAACGCCTTTCCGCGCTGCTCCGCGCCCGTCTCGGGTAAATAGAGGCCTGTGGTCAACCGAAGTGAGAGCGCTATGACGGATTTTGACGCAACCGAGATCGCCTATGTGCCGACAACCGGCGTGCGGAGGGCACACGAGACGCCGCTCGTCGCCGCCACCGACGAAAACCTGAAGGGCTATGGATGCCTCGTCGACGCGCCGGAGAGCTTCCCCATAGAGATCGTCCGATGGCCGGCGCAAGGCTGGCGTCCGATCGACGAAAATTCGGGCGATCAGGGCGGCGTCGCTGAAGGTGTTTTTGAATTCTGGTGGAAAGGCGAGACCCTCTACGCCCGCAACAACGCCGTCGGCGACAGCTACCTTTTCGCCTGGAGCAACTGGCCAGAGGAGGCGGCAACCGGCGGGCCAGCAAAACTACGGCAGAAAGCGCTGGTCTGGCGCGCGAATTATCACCCTGACGGCGGCCAGCTGTTCTATCCATTGCATGGCGAGAGTTTCGTCGTGCCGCTTGCGATACCGGGGGACGATGTGACACCGGAGCAGTTCGTCACGTTCTGGTGCGACGGCAGCTGCGGGCTCTACATCCATCCGAACATCTGGCATGGCGCAGTCGTCCCACTCGACGACCACGCGGAGTTACTGGACCGGCAGGGCCGCGTCCATGCGCGCGTATCGGTCGATTTCGCAAAAGAATTCGGCTGCTACCTCGCCGTGCCGATGCGCCGACCGGGCGGGTAGCGGGAGGACGGCGCCCTGCCTGGGGGCATACAAACCTGCCGGGGCACGCGTGACGGGTATGCGGGGGCCATCCAGTTCTAGGCGCGGCACTAAACGCGGTCAGGTATGTCCACCCCCTCTTCGTCATGGCCGGGCTCGACCCGGCCATCTACGTATCCGGCCATCTACGTATTCAGGGCAAGCTCCTCACCCAGCGCCCGTGGATGCCCGGATCAAGCCCACAGCTGTCCGGCTCCCGTGTACAACTTAAAGACGTCACGCTTGTCATGCTTCCCGGTTCTGCGATGTGACATCAAGTCCATTGCAGAACCAATTGTGTCGTATCCGGTTGTAGATCGGGTGCAAGGCTCAGCAGGCGGTCGATGCGTCTTCGGTGCATCAGGTTGGCGCGCACCAGTCGGGCGAAAGCGAGCGGCGCTTGCACCGCCGACTGAGTGGCCTGGGCGAGACGCAGCAGCAGGAAAGCGATCAGCGCCACGGCGACCTGGATGCGGACGGCGTTTTCTCCGGTTCCGAGGAAATGGCGGATCTTCAGGGTTTGCTTGACCCAGCGGAAGAACAGTTCGATCGCCCAGCGGCGCTTGTAGAGATCGGCGATCTGGTGCGCCGGCGCCTCCAGATCGTTGCTCAGGATGCGCAGAACCTTGCCGCTGTCGAGCTTGACCCGAACCTCGCGGACCGGCTTGCTGAACGGATTGCGCCGGGCCTTGGGGTTGACCTGGCGGGCCGGCAGACGGCCGACCCGATCGGACAGCACGCTGCTGCCTTCCGCAACCGCACAGTCACGGGCCCCTTTGAGCGGGGTATTGGATTTGAAGCGGGTCACAATCCGGCAGCCCGCCGCATCCAGCTTGGCCCACCAGCGGTAGTCGTAATAGCCGAGGTCGAAGACGTAAGTCGCGCCGGCCTCGATCGGCATTTCCTGAGCCGCCGTGATGTCCCCCGGGTCAAGCCCGAGGGCAGGCTGTTGACCTTGGCCGCGCTGACCACGGCATAGATCGGATGATCGGCATCGGGGTCGTAAATCACGTGCACCTTGGCGCCGCAAACCCCGCTCGAAAAGCGCGCCCATGCGGCGCTGGCTTCGCTCAGCCGCAGACCGGTGGAATCGATCAGATAGACGCTCTCGCCGAGCGCCCGGCGCAAACCGCGATGCGCCCGCTTCACCAGTTCCGCAAACAGGTCGGCAAACATGGCGCTGGACCGTCGGGCATTGGCATCGGCCAGGGTGGAACGCTGCACCGGCCGCACCCCCAGATGATAGAGCCGGGCCGCGTGGCTGGCCAAACCGGTGACGATTTCGCGCAAGCTCGCCGCGCCCGAAAGCTGGCCGTACAGCAAGGCCGCAAACTGGCTTTTCGTGTTGAGCCGACGAACCCGCAAATCGGCCCCGTGTTCGCGGTCAAACACATCCCACGGTATGTGCTTCAATACCCCATGAAAAACGCTATTCTGATGGCGCATGGCATTGCTCTCCCGTCTCGTGTCCGGACCGTCGGCAAACGTCCCAGACCGAGTGGAATCAATGCCATGCCCCCTGTCCAGCAAAACTCAACCGGACAGCCGTGGATCAAGCCCGGGCATGAGGGAGAGAGCGGAATAGCAGTTCCGCTGCGCTACCCCGAAAAGGCCCGCCGTCCCAACAATCTGATCCCATGCAAGCCTGATCGGCTCCGCGTAAAGGCGCCGGTTTCGCCCGAGTACCAGGCGACGCGACAGCTCATGCGCGATCTGGCGCTGAACACGGTGTGCGAGGAGGCCGGCTGCCCGAATATCGGAGAATGCTGGAAGCAGAAGCACGCGACGGTGATGATTCTGGGACGCGTTTGCACCTGAGCCCGACACCTATTTCAACGACGTGCTGATTGGCCGCCTCGGTGGGGAGGTGCCAGATGTCGCCGCATGACGGTACCGCCGAAATCTGCCGGATCATGCCGAGGAGGTAAGGCCAGAGCGGCCACCTCCGCTAGACCGGTTGCCGATCAGATTGCATAGCCGGCGTTTTTGAAGAAGTTTCGGCACTCCTGCGGTTGGTAGCGTTCGAGGATACGGCCGATCGCCTGCCACAGACCGTCGCGGGTGCGTTCTGCCGCGCGGCGCAGCGCCGCTTTGAACTTGGCGAAAACCTGCTCGATAGGATTGAGATCGGGGCTGTAAGGCGGGAGGTAGACGAGCCGCGCGCCTTGCGCGGTGATCGCTTCGACACGCCGGCCGCCTTGTGGCTGCTCAAAATTGTCGAGCAAGACGACGTCGTCCGGCCGCAAAGTTGGCGCCAGCATATGTTCGATATAAGCGCGGAAGCGCTCGCCGTTGATCGCGCCGTCGAAGACGCGGGGTGCGGTGATCCCGCTGCAGCGCAACCCGGCCACCAGTATGGTTAGCTTCGAATGCCCGTGCGGCACTGGTGCCAGGAGCCGCAAGCCACGGGCGGTCCGGCCATAGCCGGCGCGCCGGCTGGCGCCGGATAAACGCTCGGCGCGCTTCGGCTACGTCGGGGCGATCCTGCTCGGCGGCATGCAAGCTCTTTTTTGAGCGTGATCTTCTGCCTCCGCAGAAACCGCCACAAACTGATCAACCCGACAGCGATCCCATGCCTCGCCGCCATCGCGCCGCGGATCTCCTGCAAGGTCAGGTCCGGCTCCTGCGCCACCAGCTCCAATAACGCCGCGCGGTGCTCGACCAAACGCGAGCGGCGATCGCCTCCATTCTGCGGGCCTGGGTGCGGCCCTCCGCACGCGACCGCTGCGCCCAGCGAATCGCCGTGCTCACGCTATAAATAATTGATTCAATGGTCGGAGTGAGAGGATTTGAACCTCCGGCCCCTGCCTCCCGAAAGCAGTGCTCTACCAGGCTGAGCTACACTCCGCCGACCAAGGGGCCGAGATATAGCGAAGGCTGGGCGGCGAGACAAGATCGTGGCGCCCGGGCACCCTTCCGGCTGGCTGGGATCGGTCCAAAAGGGGATGCTCACTCCGAAACGCCATTCGCGTCCGATGGGCAGATGTCAGGAATTTCGCACCGGCAATCGGGAGAGCCACCACATGAGCAAAGAGCACGCAGGCGTCTCAACCCGCACGTCCAGGGTCATCAGGGCCCCGCGCGAGGAGCTCTACGCGGCCTTCCTGGACCCGACCGCTCTCGCCGACTGGCTCCCGCCGGCGAAGATGACCGGCGAGATCCACGAACTCGACGCGCGGGTCGGAGGCGGATATCGCATGTCGCTGTTCTACGCGAGCAGGAGCGCACTTTCTGCGGTAAGACGTCCGACAGGGGATGGGGGATTGCCCCAGCCCTCCCCAAACGACGCGCGCAGCTCGGGCGGTCTCCCCCCGGCTGTCCCTCCGGGGTGTCCAAGCCGAAACCCGCCGACAACACACCGGGGCGGGCATGCTTTTCCGGTCCGCTGCGTATATGAGAAGGGTTGTGGCGTTCGCATGAAACAGCCGGCAATTGGGGAGTTCGAACAATGCGTTATGGACACATTGCGGCGGTCGGCCTGTTAGTGGCGAGCGCGATAGTCCTGCCGTCATCCGAGGCATCGGCGCGGTGCTGGCACAATGGATGGGGATGGCGATGCGGTCCGGGCCTGCTCGCCTTGCCGTTCATTGCCGCCGGGGCGGTCGTCGCCGGCGCCGCCGCGATTGCGACCGCGCCGGTGCGGGCAATCGTCGGCCCGCCCTATTACGCACCGCCGCCCGCCTATTATCCCCCGCCGGGCTATTACGCACTGCCGGGCTATTATTACGGGCCACCAGCACCGCCGCGGTGAGGGGGCCGGTCAGCTACTCACCCGTATTCCCATCTTCACCGGCAGGTCGAGAATCTTCCCAGCCTTTCAACAAGGCTGTAAACCACCCGGGCACATGATTGTTGGTGATGGCCAGGTGGGGAGCGTCTCCGGCCCGTAATCCGGTTTCGAACCGACTGAGATACCGATTGGCGAGAGCGAAATCGTCGGCGTTGGCCAGAAGGACAAAGAAGGCTCGTCCACCATCGCCTCAAACCGGGCGTTGGCACGAGCGGCCGCCTGTACGTTCAGTCCCGCCAAGGCAAACCTGCCGAGAGCAATCAGCGAGGAAAACTTGACCCGGGCCCAATGGCTGACGGTGAGCTCCCCGGCGGGTAAGCTGCGGACGAAGGCTGCAATCTTGTCGCTGGTTGCTTCGGGAAGGATGATCGGCGCGAGAAAGCTACGAGGCCACAACGTCGTTTTCTTCCTGCAACGACAAGAGGCGTGGCGTTGCCGCCGGCGGCGGTGGTGTCGATAGAGACGGTGCGCTCGGTCGCGAAGCGGTGCAGGTAATGCGGGCCGCCGGCTTTGGGGCCGGTGCCGGAGAGGCCCTCGCCGCCAAACGGCTGCACGCCGACGACGGCGCCGATCATGCTGCGGTTGACGTAGCTGTTGCCGACCCGCAGGCGCCCGAGGATGTGGCGCACGGTCTCGTCGATGCGGCTGTGGATGCCGAGGGTGAGGCCATAACCGGTCGCGGCGATCTCGTCGAGCACCGTATCGAGCCGGTCGGCATGCCAGCGCACGACGTGCAATATCGGTCCGAAGACCTCGCCCGAAAGCCGCGCCGCGCTGTCGATCTCGGAGGCTTGCGGCGCGAAATAAGTGCCGTGCTCGGTGCCGGGCGGCAGCGCGCAGCGATAGATCAGCCGGCCCTCGCGCTCCATACGCGCCGCGTGCTGCTCCAGCGCCTCTTTTGCTACGGCATCGATGACCGGGCCGACATCGGTGGCGATCAAGGCCGGGTCACCGATTACCAGCTCCGCCATCGCCCCCGCCAGCATCGCCAACAGCCGGTCGGCGATATCGGCCTGCACATAAAGCAGGCGGGCGGCCGAGCAGCGCTGCCCGGCACTGTCGAACGCCGACGCGAGGACATCGGAGACGACCTGCTCGGCGAGCGCCGACGAATCGACGATCATCGCATTCTGCCCGCCGGTCTCGGCGATGAAAGGCACGATCGGCCCGGGACGCCGCGCCAGTTCGAGGTTGATGCGACGCGCCGTCTCGGTCGATCCGGTAAAGGCGATCCCGGCGATGCGCGGGTCGGCGACGAGCGGCGCGCCGACCGCCTCGCCCGTCCCCGGCAGCAGATGCAGAACCTCGCCGGGGATCCCTGCCTCGAGCAACAGCCGGACCGCGGCGGCGGCAATCAGCGGGGTCTGCTCGGCGGGTTTGGCAATGACGGCGTTGCCGGCGGCGAGCGCCGCGGCAATCTGGCCGGTGAAGATCGCCAGTGGGAAATTCCACGGCGAGATGCAGGCGAAGACGCCGCGCCCGTGCAATTCGATCTCGTTGCGCTCGCCGGCCGGGCCGGGCAGACGCACAGGCCCGGCAAAATCCGCCCGCGCGCGCACCGCGTAATAGCGCAGGTAGTCGATGGCCTCGCGAACCTCCGAGAGCGCGTCCGGGATCGTGCGGCCGCCTTCCCGCGACGATCAGCGCGATCAGCTCCGCCATGCGGCCCTCGTAGAGATCGGCCGCGTCTTCGAGCTTCGCGGCCCGCTCAGCTGCCGGCGTACGGTCCCACAGCGGCGCGCTGCGGACCGCGCGCGCCAATGCACGCTCGACTTCCGCCGGCCCGGCGGCGACCACTTCGCCCACCCACCGTCGGCGGTCGCTCGGGTCGAGCACCGGCTCTGCGGGGCCGGTCTGCTCGACGCCGGCGATGATCGGCGCGGCGCGCCACGGCCGCTTCAGTGCAGCGGCGAGGTCTTCGCGCAATGCGGTCAATGTCGTCGGATCGTTCAGATCGAGCCCGGCCGCATTCCTGCGCTCCGGCGCGTAAAGGTCGCGCGGCAGCGGGATGCTGGGATGCGGCTTCACCGGCAATCGGGCGAGACGCGCGACCGGGTCGGCGATGATTTCGTCGATCGGCTGCCTCTCGTCGACGATGCGATTGACGAAAGAGGTGTTGGCGCCGTTTTCGAGCAGCCGCCGCACGAGATACGGCAACAGATCCTCGTGACTGCCGACCGGCGCGTAGATCCGGCATGGCCGGTCGAGATGCCCGGGGGCGAGATGCTCGGGTCCGACGATCTGCTCGTAGAGCGCCTCCCCCATGCCGTGCAGGCGCTGAAACTCCCAATCCCTGCGATTGCCGGCCATTTCGAGAACCGCCGCCACGGTATGCGCGTTGTGCGTCGCGAATTGCGGATAAAGCTCAGCTCCATGGGCGAGCAGCCGGCTCGCGCAGGCGAGATAGGAGACGTCGGTCGCGACCTTGCGGGTGTAGACCGGATAACCGTCCAGCCCGCGCTCCTGGGCGCGCTTGATCTCGCTGTCCCAATAGGCGCCTTTGACCAGGCGCACCATCAGCCGCCGCCCGCCGCGCCCGGCAAGATCGGCGAGCCAATCGATGACGGGCAAGGCCCGCTTCTGATAAGCCTGGACGGCGAGGCCGAGGCTATCCCAGCCGGCGAGGTCCGGCGCGCGCACCAACCCCTCGACGAGGTCCAGCGAGAGTTCGAGGCGGTCCGCTTCTTCCGCATCGATCGTAAAGCCGATGCCGGCCTTCCGCGCGTGACGTGCCAGTTCGAGCAGGCGCGGAGCCAATTCGCGCAATACCCGGTCGCGCTGCGCCATCTCGTAACGCGGGTGCAAGGCCGACAGTTTTATCGAGATGCCCGGAGCCTCGGCGATGTCCCGGCTCCCAGCCGAAAGGCCGATCGCCGCGATTGCATGATCATAAGCCGCGAAGTAGCGCGCGGCATCGGCCGCGGTGCGCGCCGCCTCACCCAGCATGTCGTAAGAGTGCCTGAAGCCGTGCCGCTCGGCCTCGCGGGCATGCCCGATCGCCTCTTCGATCGTGCGTCCGATGACGAACTGGCGGCCGAGGATGCGCATCGCCGCGGTCACCGCCTGGCGCACCACCGGCTCGCCCGAGCGGGCGACAAGACGGCGCAGAGCGCCGCGCAAATCGTGTTCCGCCGGTTCGGTATGCAGCAGGCGACCGGTCAGCATCAACGCCCAGGTCGAGGCGTTGACAAAGATCGATTCGGACCGGCCGAGGTGGCTTTCCCAATTCGCCTCGCCGATCTTATCGCGGATCAGCCGATCGATCGTCTCCGCATCGGGCACGCGCAACAGGGCCTCGGCGAGGCATAAGAGGGCGACCCCCTCGGGCGAGGACAGCGCATATTCGTGCAGAAATACGTCGATGCCGCCTTTGCCTAGGCGTTCGCGCCGCATCGCGGCGACGAGCGCCCGCGCCCGGTCGGCAATGCGGTCGCGCATCTCCGCCGGCAGCGCTACCGCGGCCAGAATGCTCGCAACCGCCTCGCTTTCGTCGATCCGGCAGCTGGCGCGGATTGCCGCACGCAGCGGCGGCGCCGGGGGGAAGGGTGTCGCCGCGACGATCTCCATGCGGAAGATATTGGCACGGCGCCGGCAGAATGCTCTTTATCGGCCCTGCCTCCCACGATCATACGAAGGTAAATGTCGTCTGTAGTTGCCGAGGCCCCTGTCGGCACAATCGCTTCAGAGGAGGAGCCGCCGCCACTGTGGCATGTGCTCGCGCGTCTCGAAAAGACCGCGATCGGAGTGCGCGGCGCCGGCGGGGTCACCTCGGTGCGCCGCCGGGAGCCGGCCGGCTGCCTCCTCTTTGGGCCCTATTGGCAGCTGCGCGCCAGCACCTATCGGTTGAGCTTTCGCTGCCGGCCGGGAAAACCGCGGCTGCCGGGCGAGCCCGTGCTCGGGGTCGAAGTCATCGCGATGAACCGGGTTCAGCTCGCCTGGCGCGATCTGACCGCCGCCGAGCTGCGGGGCGAAGCGGCCTCACTCGATTTCACGGTGCCGCCCATACTGGGTCTCGGAGCGGGCGACGAAGCGCGCCTCGAGTTCCGCTTCTTCCACTTGGGCAATGCCGATCTGACGATCACCGCGGTCGATCTGCAAGGTGCCGAGAACACGGAGACGCGTCCGGCCCCGCCGAGGATGTGGCGGATGCTCGGGCGGGTCGACGGCGGCCGGTCCTTTCTGCAGCTACCGGCGGGGTATTACCGCTTCGAAATCCGCTGCGACGCCCGCCCCCCGCGAATGGCAGCCCAGCCCTTGCTGGGGGTCGAAATCACCGCCCGGCGCCGTTGGCAAGACGGCCGCTGGTGGAGCTGGAATTCCCTGCTCGGCCTGCCGCCGTCGGGCGGGGTCCAGCTGGCGTGGTGTGATCTTACCTCCGCAGAATTGAGTGGCGGAGCGGCGTCGTTCGACTTCGATGTACCGACGGAGCTGGCGCTCGAAGGCGGCCAGGACATCGTCATCGGCCTCCGCCTCCACCGCCTGGGCAACGCCGATCTGACCATAAAGGCCGTCAACGTAAAGCAGATAACAGAGGCCGAGGCCGCGCTTTCGCCGCGGGTATGGCGGCTGCTCGGCCGTCTCGCAAAGGGCCGGATCGGAGCTCGTAAAGCCGACTGCGTGACGGTCTCGCATTCCAACCCGGCGGGCCGTTTCCTCTACGGCGGCCGGCCGAGGTTACGGCTCCCCACTGGGCGATACCGGCTAAGCTTTTGCTGCCGGGCCGGGCAGCCACGAATGGCCTCGCATCCGGTCCTCGGGGTGGAGGTGATCGCGCGGAATCGTGCCTTTCGCATGCCCGCCCTGAACCTCGCCCCTCTCCTCCCCTTCCCCGCAAGAACCGGAGAGGCGGCGAGGCTGCAGGCACGGTGCGAGTTCACCGCAGAGGCGCTGGCGGCGGAGTGGGCCTCGCTCGATTTCGATGTGCCACCGGAGTTGAGCTGCGAAAGCCGGAACGAGCTCGGGTTCGAGTTCAGATTCCTGCATTTGGGCAATGCCGACCTAACCGTCAGCGCTGTCAACCTGCACGAGATCGGCGGAGAGGACCTACCGGCCACTGCATCGGTCTCCCCGGTCTCGCGGCAAAGAACGAGGGTCCTCATTGTCGGCAATTGCCAGGCCCAAACGGTTCATGAAGCACTGGCGCGATCGGGCGAGTTCGATGACCGCCTGGATGTGAAATATCATTTTGTCGCGCTGCAACAAAATTTGCATGAGGCCGGCAGAGCCGAGCTGGAAGGCAGCGACGTCCTGCTGGTACAAGACATCAGGGATTGGGAGAATTATCCTCTTCGCCGTTATATTCAGGACGGCGTCCGGATCATCAAATTTCCGCTGTTGCATTTCGCCTCGTTGTGGCCGTTCGATCATTACAACGGGCCAGGCGACAAGGAGGCCTATGAACGCGAGTGGCCGAACCTGACGTTCCTCTATCACGACGGGCTGCTGGCCCGGCTGCGCAAGGAAATTCCCGACCGGGAACAACGCCTGCTCGCCTATCGCACGCTGTCGGTCGACGGCATCATCAATTTCACCCGACTGCACGATTTCGAAAAACGGCGCCTCACCGCGATGGACAAGCAATTCGGCTGCAACGTCGGCCAGTTCATCTTGGGTAACTTCCAGAGACGAAGATTATTTTACACGACAAACCACCCGAACGGACAAATCATCGGGATGCTGATGCAGTATCTGTTGCGAAAATTAGGGATGGATCAAGGCTATCGGCCAAACTCCACTCTCGACCATTTGAGGCGGTTGCAGGTGCCGGTGCATCCGAAAGTAGCGCAGGCGCTCGGCGTCACCTGGGCCACAGAAAACACCAAATATCTCTACGGCGGCGAGCAGATTACCTGGGAAACTTACGTCCGGCGCTACATCGATCACTACGGATGACTACTCCGCTGCCGCCGCCTGGGGTCGGGTGAGCTCCAGAGCCTGCTGGGCGATCGCCGCCGTCGGGGCGTCGCCGTCGCCCGCAAGCTGTACAGTCGGGAAGGCGAATTTAATGCCATTGGCGTCGAACGCCTTTTTGATCCTGGCGAGAGCCTGTCGCCGGATGACGAAATTCTCCCCGGGTAACGTCATCATCTTCATCCGGATCTGGACCGCGTAATCGCCGAACGCGTCGACGCCCTGCATCTTCAGCGGCTCGAGGATCAGCGGTTTGAATTCGGGCTCCTCGGCAAGTTCCAGCCCGATCTGCTTGATCAGCTTTCTGGCCTTGTCGATGTCGCTGTCATAGGTGATGCCGACCGTAAGTTTGTCGATGACCCAGTCGCGGCTCTGGTTCTGCACGGCTCCCAACAGGCTGAACGGAACCGTGTAGACCGCGCCGCGCTGATGCCGCAGCCTGACCGAGCGAAAGCTGAAACCTTCGACAGTGCCCTTATAGTTGCCGCTCTGGATGTATTCGCCGACCCGGAAGGCGTCGTCGAGCAGATAGAAGATCCCGGCGATGACGTCGCGAACGAGGGACTGCGCGCCGAAGCCGATCGCGACGCCTAAGACGCCCAGACCGGCGATCAGCGGTCCGATCTGGACGCCCAACGCCGCAAGCGCCATCATCGCCGAAAATACGATAACGACGACGAACAGGATGTTGCGAAAGATCGGCAGCAAGGTGCGCAGCCGCGCCCGCCGCCGGGCCTCTTCGGTGTTCGGCTGGCCAAGATCGGCGCATTCGGCGAGCTTGCGATCGATCGCCGTCTTCATGGCGTGCCACAGCAGGTCGGCGATCAGCAGGATGACGACGGCGCTCAACACGCCATCGGCCAGGCGGCCGAATAATGTCTCCTCCCCGTGGAGATGGGCGAGATCGATACCCCAGCCCCAGGCCAGGACCGCGACCGCACCTAGGATCAGGGCCGCCCGGATACCGCGCTCGATAAAAACGGCGAGCACGCTCGGGGCACCATCGGCAATTTGCGGTGACCCCGGAGGCCGAAGCAGATGCTCGACTGCACGGCGCGTGACGCCAATCGCGAGCGGCAGGGTGATGATGACCAGCAGCAGCCAAAAGCTCGCCATGGCGTGGGCTACCCAGAACACCCACAGCAACACGATGCCGACCGTCAGCGCCGCGTTGCGCGCGCCGTGGCCGAAGCGACGGGTCACGGGCGACGACGCTGCGGTGCTCCCGTCGAGCGGGGCGGGCCGGCGCCACACCGCTTCCAGCGCGATCGCGAGGAGGCCGAGGCCGAGCACATAGGCAACGAGCTGGTGTCCTTCCAACGACCAACCGAGGGTGCCGAGCAGCCCGACCCACACCCAGCCGAAGGCGAACCAGCCGACAAACATGACGAGCCGCCGGTACCAGAAGCGGGCGGCCACCGCACTCATCGGAATGATGCGGAACCGCTCGTGACGCGGGGCCAGCAGGAAGCGGCCGATAACGATCGCAATACGCACCGCGAGAAAGGCGATCAGCAAACCGAACAGCATCTCGCGCAGCAGCGGCGGCCAATCGTGTGCGAGGAAGGGGCCGACGCTGCCGAGAGCAAAGGCGACGACCATGCCGACCGCAAACGCAAAGCGAATGGCGACGAGATGCACGCGGCTCGCGACGGTTTGCAGGGGAAGAGCATCAAGATGGCGGCGGCTCCTCTCCGTCGCCTTGCCGAACAGCCACTCGACACCCGTTCCCAGACCGACAAAAACCGCCAGCAGCAGCAGGACCTTGGCCCGGCCGTGTTCGCCGAGTTCCGCGCTGACGCGGGCTGCGCCTCGCTCGAACTGGTTCGGCACATCGGGGATCGTATCGGCGACAGCAACAATGTGCTCGCGGATCGCGCCTAGACGGGAATCGAGGGCGTGCGAAACCAACTCGGCCTTTTTGTCTCGCATCGATGCCGCAGCGGCCTTCGCCTCGTTCTGCTGCTTCAGCCAGGTTTCAACCTTCGGGTCGGCGAGCAGCGTCAGTAATTGCTGGATTTGCGGCGGTGTTGCTTCTTCGCTTGCGGCGGGCGAGCGGTCCGCAGCCGCGGCGAATGCCGCGACGATCCCCGACAGAAAGGTCGCGAACAGGACGATTGCTGCAATGCAGCCCCTCAGGGTCCGCAAATTTTTCACTCCCACAGCCGGGCCGCCCGCGTCTGGGTATTCGAAAGCAGATCGGTCGGCCACTGCGCCCGACGCGCCCCTTGGCTCGGGGCTCGACAGATCGAGTCGAACTTTATCAAGCAAAACTTCTTTAACACCGAAGGAGGCGCGCATTCAAGTTGGGCCGCTCCTTGGTTGCAGCGTATTTGTTTAAAACCTCGCCCTGTTATGAAAAATAACCCGGGCGCAATGCCCTCACCCGCCTCGCTGCGCTCCCCACCCTCTCCCGCAATGGCGGGAGAGGGTCTACACACATTCAACTCGAAAAACGCGGCAGCCGGTGGCCGTCGGTATCCCACGCCTGGTGGGTCCCTCAGTAGACCGTCAGTAGAACTTTAAGGCCGTCCAGCTTCGCGAGCGGCGAGCGGATCCTGGGTCGGTATTGAAATAGCGCCGCCGCGGTCAGAGCCGACGATCGGTGATGGCGCCTTGCGCCCGAAGGCCTCGATGCGCGGGATCGCGCCATCTTCGACCGGCGGCATGCGCGGTTTGCGCGCCAGTGCAGCCTCGATATAGGGAGCCAGCTCGCGTCGCTTTTCGGCCGCGCGGACCTCCTCGCGCTCTTTGAACTCCGGCATCACCTGCGCGGCGAAGGTTTCGAGCAACTCGCAGATGTGCTCGTGCCGATTGGCGCCGCTCTGTTGGACGAACATGACCTGGTCGATGCCGGCCTTCTCATAGCGGCTCAGATGATCGCGCAATTGCGCCGGGGTGCCGATGCCGCCGCGCCCGGCGTTCTCCGGCAACTGGTCCTTGACCTGTAGAAAGCGCTGCCAGAGATCGGGCCGTCCCGGCCGGTGCTCGCCAAAAACCGCGTAATAGCCGAGCGAATAGCCAAAGAACCGAAAGCCGTCGAGGCCGCGGCGGACCGCTTCGGCCTCGTCAGGGTGACATGACATGCCGGTGACGATCGCGAGGTTCGGATTGACATTGTGGCCGATCGGCACGCAATCCGGCGATTTGATTATTCCGTAATATTCCTCGACCCACCTCGCGGCCTGCTCGGGTTCGAGAAAGGCGAAGGCCAGCGCGCCGAGCCCGGCCCTGGCGGCGCGGTGGATCGTCTCGCGCCGCGAGCACGCCACCCACATCGGCGGGTGCGGCTTCTGCACCGGTTTCGGCACCAGGTTGCGGCACGGCATGTCGAACCAGCGTCCCGCAAAACCCGGATAGGGCCGCATCGCGAGCATGTTGGCGGCCTGCTCGGTCGCCTCCTGCCACATTGCCTCCTTCTCCTGCGGATCGACGCCGAAGCCGCCCATCTCGACCGCCGTCGCCGACTCGCCGGTGCCCCATTCCACGCGGCCGTTCGACACCAGGTCGAGGGTGGCTATGCGTTCGGCGACCCGCGCCGGATGGTTGTAGTTTGGCGGCATTAAGGTGATGCCGTGACCGAGCCGGATCCGCTTGGTGCGCTGCGAGCAAGCTGCGAGGAACACCTCGGGCGCCGAGGAATGCGAATACTCTTCCAGGAAATGGTGCTCGACTTCCCAGACATAGTCGATGCCGAGACGGTCGGCGAGCTCGACCTGGTCGAGCGCCTGCTGATAAAGCCGCAGCTCTGAATCCTCGTTCCAGGGCTGCGGCAGCTGATGCTCGTAGAAGAGTCCGAATTTCATCGTCGCTTCTCCTGCCGTGTCGGTACCCTTACCCGCCTCGCTGCACTCGGCACCCTCTCCCGCGGTGCAGGAGAGGGGCTATCAGGCATCCAACTCAGAGCCCCTCTCCCGCAATGCGGGAGAGGGGGGACCAGCCCGCAAGGGCTGGTGGGTGAGGGCTTCTCAGGTCGTCCAGCGCAGGATTGCCGCGGCGACCTCGTCGGGTTTGTCGAGCTCCGCCAGATGACCGGCGCCGGGGATCGTGGTGATTTCGGTGCGCCCGGCAATCGCGCTGGCGAAGCGGTCGGCGTAGCCGCGCGGCATGATGCGGTCCTGTTCGCCCCAGATCAGCAAGGTCGGCGCCTCGATCAGCGGCAGGCGCTTTTCGAGACGCGTATTGCCGAGCGGCCAGAAGGCGCGCGCCGCGGCCTCGTTGGCGCGTACCTGCTCTATCGGCCATTCCGGCGAGTTGGCACCTTCCGGCTCCGCTTTGAGCTGGTTCCAGCGCTCGGGGTCGGCGCAGAGCAGCGCCGGCACCTCGGGCGCCCGCTGCGCCCATGGGTCGGTCATCGGGTCCTTCTCGTCGAAGAGACCCCAGGGCGCGATCAGCGCCAAGCGCCGCACCGCAGCGGGCCAGATCGCCGCCAGCTCGGCGGCAAACGAGCCGCCGACCGAGCTGGCGGCGAGATCGGCGCCGTCGAGCCCGGCCTTCAGCAGCAGCTGACGGACCGCCAGCACCCAGTCGAGATGGCTGTCGAGCACCGTATGGCCGCGCTCGCCGCCCGGGAAACCCGGGAGCGACGGCACGATGACCGTGCGGTCGCGCGCCAATGCGTCGAGGAACGGAATCCATCGCGGCAATCCGCCAAAGCCGGCGAGAAAGCCGAGCTTAGGCCCCCGTCCTTTTCGCCACACCCGGCACGAAAAGCCGTTGATTTCGACAGACAGCTCCTCCGGTTCGCCCACGACCACCTCCTAACCTCACTCGGCGGCCATCGCGGGTTGCCGGAACGGGGTCAGTGCGCGCCCTCGCATCGCGCGCCATCGGCTGCGGCCACCAGCGATCCTCCCATTCGGAGAACAGGTCGGTCAGCTGCGGCATGACCTTCTCGGCGAACAGCTTGGTATTATACATCGCCAGCTCCTTGCCCATGTTGCCGAACTGCATCAGCAGCATCAAGTGGCCGACATTGAGATCGGTCGCCACTCGGCGCAATTGCGCGGCGACCTCGTCCGGGGAGCCGATGATCACGTAACCCTTCTCGACGATCGCGTCCATCTCGCGCGCCAAGGTGTCGAACCGGCGCATCCTCGCCACCTGGGCGACCTGGCCGACCACACCGGCCCGCTGCGTCGCCTCGCTGGTATAGCCGGGCGCGGCGGCGAAGCGCGGGTCGACATGCAGGCAGCGGCCATAGAAGTATTCTGCAGGTTCCCGATAGAGTTGGTACGCTTCTTCGCGGGTCTCGGCGACGCCGACGAATTGCAGAAAGCCGGCGCGGTATGGGTTCCGGTCTTTGCCGAGACGGTCCATCTCTTTCCAGAAGCCGTCCATCGTCACCTGCCCCGCCAAGTAGCCAAAATAGGACAGATAGGCGTAGACGTGGTCGGTCTCGGCGCACCACCGCCAGGTCTCGACCGAGCCGCCGCCCGGGATCCAGATCGGCGGATGGGGTTTTTGCACCGGCCGCGGCCAGATGTTGACGTAACGCTGCTGGTTGAAGCGGCCGTTGAACGCAAAGGTGTCCTGTTCGGTCCAGGCCCGCATCACGAGATCATGCGCCTCGTAATACCGCTCACGCAGCATGCTCGGGTTCTGGCCATACGCGAAGCAGGTGTCCATCGGCGTCCCGACCGGGAAACCGGCGATCAGCCGCCCGCCCGAGATGACGTCGATCATCGCGAATTCTTCGGCGACCCGGGTCGGCGGGTTGTAGAGCGCCAAGGAGTTCCCCATGACGCAGAGCGCCGTGTCGGTAGTGCGCCGCGCCAAGGCCGAGGCGATCAGGTTGGGGGACGGCATCAGCCCATAGCCGTTCGAATGGTGCTCGTTAACGCAGACCGCGTCGAACCCACACTCGGCGGCGAATTCCAGCTCGTCCATGAAGTCGTTGTACATGCGATGGGCCCGCCGCGGGTCGAACAGCGAGGAGTGGATGTCGACCCATACCGAGGGATGCTTCTCTCGGAAGTCGTCCGGCAATTCGGTATAGGGCATCAGGTGGAACCACATCAGCTTCATGGCTCGACTTCCTCCGTGACGGCGATGTCGCAGACTGACCGGGAGCAGAGTGCGCGTCAAGACCGAACCAAACGCTCGTTTGGTGATCACCGTATGACCTGCGAACCGCGAGTTCGGGTAAGATCGGCTGAGTAATCCGGAGGAAAGAGCCATGACCGACGAACTTCCGACCGCCGCCCGCGTGTCGGATCCGGGTCTTCGCGCCCTCTATCGGCTGGAGAACCGCTGGCAGGCCTGGCTCGACGTCGAGGCGGCGCTCGCCAAGGCGCAGGAGGAGCTGGGGATCATCCCCAAGGGCGCAGCGGACGCGATCGGGCGCGCCGCGCGCCTCGAATTGCTCGACCGCGCGCGGATCGACGAGGGGTTCGCCCGTACCGGCCATACCATCGTGCCGCTGGTTTGGGAACTGAGCCGGGTCACCGGCGAGCCCTATGGCGGCTGGGTGCATTGGGGCGCCACGACGCAGAACATCACGCAGACCGGCGATCTGCTGGTATTGCGCCAGGCGCACCGGATCGTTTTGGGGCTGATCGGCGAGGCGCTCTCGGCGATGGCCGATCTGGCCGAGCGCGGCGCCGACATGCCGATCGCGGGGCGCACGCACGGCCAGCACGCGTTGCCGGCGACTTTCGGCTACAAACCAGCGGTGTGGATCGACGAAATGATCCGCCATGTCGAGCGGCTGCGGCAGGCGGCGCCCCGCCTCTTTGTCGCGATGCTCGGCGGCGGCGCCGGCACTTTCGCTTCGCTCGGCAAGCAGGGACCGGCAGTGCAAGCGGCGATGGGCACGCATCTCGCCATGGAGCCGATGCGGGTGCCGTCGCGCACGATCGGCGACCATCTCGCAGAGAACATCTGCCTATTCGGCCTCCTCGCCGCGACCTGCAGCAAGATCGCGCGCGAGATCTACACGTTGATGAAGACCGAATTCGGCGAGGTCGAAGAACCTGTGCCGCCCGGCACGGTCGGCAGCTCGACGATGCCGCAGAAGCGCAACCCCAAGCTCTGCCAGGACATCATCGCTGCCGCGGCCGAGGTTCGCGCCAGCGTGCCCTTGGCCCTGGAAGCGATGCAGACCGAGCACGAGGCCGACCGCACGACGAGCCTGATCATGGACGCCGCCGAGGCGCGCGCCTCGATCGCGCTGGGCGACGCATTGAGCCGCCTCGTCGAGGTGATGCGGGGTCTGCGCCTCGACCCGGAGCGCATGCGGCGCAACCTCGATCTCGGCGGCGGCCTCATCATGGCCGAAGCCGTCATGCTCGATCTCGGCGCCCAAATCGGCCGCCAACACGCTCATGACGTCGTCTACGACGCCGCGCAGTCAGCCTTCGTCGAAGGCCGGTCTTTCGCCGAGCTGCTGGCGGCCGACCCGCGCGTGACCGCGCATCTCGATGCCAAGCAAATCTCCGCCTTGCTCGACCCGACCGCCTATACCGGCCTGTGCGCCGAAATGGCCCGCGACGCCGCCAACCGCGCCCGGGCTATAGCCGCGGAGATCGGGGGCAACGGTGCCGCAGTGGCCTAGGCGGCGATCGTCATATCGCTGCTTTCTACGTTGAGCATGCGGGCGCCGAGCCTGGTGAAAAGTCGCCTGCGGCAGGTCAGCACGATTATCTGCACTTGTTCGGCAGCGCGCGTCATAATGTCGAACATGCGTTCGATGCGATCATCATCCGAGAATACCAGCGCGTCATCGAGGATTACTGTCGCCGGCCGCCCTTGGTCGAGCAACAGCTCGGCGAAGGCGAGGCGGGTCAGCACCGCGATCTGCTCCTGCGTGCCCTCGCTCAGCTTGGCAAATTCCTCTGCCATTCCGTGACGCTTGAGACTGGCGATATGAAGGTCCTCGTCTAGCATCAGATCGGCTCCAGGGAGCAGGACCCTGAGATAGGGCTGGACCCGTGTGAGCACCGGTCCCAGGTAACGCGCCTTCGCTTCGCTTTCGGCCTTTCGCAACTCTCCGCTCAACAGCCGAAGGACATTGACCTCGCGTTCGAAGTTCTTGACATCGCTGTCGAGGCGCGATTCTTCGGCGCGTACATTCTCCAGCTCCTCTTCGACCCCGTCCCCCTCGCTTGCCGTAATCGTGGCGGAACTCTTGGCAATTTCCGTGCAGATCCTATTTGCCTCGTCTTGATGAGTACGCGCGGCATTCTCCAGCCGCTTCATCTGAGCGTCGATGTCCTCGATCGTCTCGCCGACGTTTTGTTCGAGCTGGTTGAGGCCGTCCTGGCGTTGCGTAGCGGCACGCTCCAGTGCGTGGGCCTCCGCTGCGAGCAAATCATCACTTGCCCGCCTGCGACCCTCTGTCAGTGCTGCGGTCTTGGTTTGCAGATCCCGGTCTTCGGCGGCAAGCTCGCGCTGCACGATTTCGAATGCGCTTCTGGTCTGCTCGGCAGCCGAGCTTAGGACTAGCTGATCGGCGTTTGCAGCATCGATATCGGCTGCCAACCGCGCGCCTTCTGCAGCAATCTCGCTCAACTCACTTTCCAATGCTGCAGGCTCCGGCAGCGCATCCAGCGAAAGAAGCCTGATCTCCTCGTCACAGCGGCCGCGCAGCTCTTTGATCCTGATCTTGAGCGCGTCGAGCCCGGGCGCAGCCCGCTCTTTTTGTCGCCAGGCGTCAGCCGGCCGCTCGCCTTGCGCAGGGCCTCGAGCCGAGGCTCCAGCTCGCGCCGGCTGCCACGCGAGCGTTTGCAGGCGTATTGGCGCCGGCCTCGGCCAGCGCTTGTTTTAGAGCTCGTTCGGCATCCGCAACCCGATGGAGAATGGCCTCTCGGTCCTTGACTTGCGGCCGGATTGAAATCTCGCCGACGTCGCCGATGCCGATCACAAGATCATCGACAACACTGCGCCTCGCGTCGGCGGCATCGAGCGGCTTTCCGTTGACGGTGACACGCTCGACGGCGCGCGGTTCGATCGCGAACGCGATATTCGTGGCGAGCGCATCGAGCGCCGCCCTCGCCGTTGCCAGCTCCAGCTCGGCCTGTTCAATGCGGGTGATTACCGGACCGGTCGCCGTGATGCGCCCGATCTCTTCGGAGAGCTCCTCTGCTTCTTTCTGGGTTTCTTGCACCTGGCGGACGATCGCCTGATGGCGATCAATCTCGGCCGCCAGCGATATCAAGCTTCGAAGGCTGTGCAGACGGCGCTCCGCCTCGGCCATCGTTCGCTGGCGCTCGAAAAGGTCGCGTATCGCCTGCTCTTTTGCCGCCAGCGCACCGGCAGCCTGGACCTTCTGCTGCTCTGCCGTATCTTCGCGCAGCCGCAGCTCCGCAACTGCCCCCTCGATCCGCTCTATCTCGGCGGCGAGATCGGTCCGCTTCCTGCTCTCAGCCCGGCATTATTCGCCTTGTCCATCGCAAGCTCCGCAGCGCTGCGGGCTGCCTTGATCTCCTCGGCTCTCCTTTCCGCTTCTGCGCGTTTTTGCCGGGCGGTTGCAATTTGCAGCGCATTCTCCCCCTCGTTCCAATCCTCGTTGAGGTTGCGCAGATCCCTTTTCAAGCCTGCGAGGCGCTCCATTTCTTCGAACAGCTTGGTCCGCTTGGCCTCCAGCTCCTTGATCCGGAGACTCGCCTTCTCAAGCTCCTCGCAAACCACTTTATACTTCCCTCGTGGACCCCTCGCGCTGACGAGGGCGTCGAGCGCGGCTTCGATGGCCATCGGGATCCGTTGGCCTCGCACCCCGCCGGTGACTGCGCCTACCTGCGATTCGAGACAGTCGTGCAGTGTCCGGCGCGCGTGCTCGTCGAGAGCCGGGTCGCCGAAGGAGCGGCTCTGCCGCACCCAGAGCGTACCCCAGATGCCTGGCTCGATGATGCGCCCCCGATCGCGAAGCCGAGCAGGCGCTGTAATTCCGCTTCGGCCGCCTCGCCCTCGTAGCGGCGGCCATCCGAACTCTGCAGCCAGGCCTTCCCGGCCGCGCCTGCAAAGCGCTTCCTAAGGGTCCAGCTTTCGCCGTCGAGATCGAAGCCAAGCGAGACCTCGGGTACGTCCTATTGAACAAGTGGTTGAAGCTTTTGACCTCTTTGCTCTGTGAGTTGGACTTTTGGAACACTACGCCGTTGATCGCCTCCATTAGGGTCGACTTTCCCATCTCGTTGGGGCCGACCAGCACGTTGAGGCCGTCGCCAATCCCTTCGACACGAACGGTGCCGACGAATTTGCGGAAATTTGTCGCCTCGACCCAGCGGATTTTCATTACTGGCGCCCCTGCCTGATGTTCTCGATATAAAGGCGCTTCAGGGCGAGGGCGGCTATTTCAGCGCCAGGGTTGTTCTGGTCATACGCGAGGACTTTCCAGCCGGTCCGCCGCGTCGCGGACAAAGCCCAACCGGCCAATTTCATCGAGATCGGCCTCGGTAGGGTCGAGCATGATTTCATCGTCGAGCCGCATCCCGCAAACCGCGGCGCCGATGCCCTCGGCAATTCGGTCGGCGAACCGCTCCCGCGCAGCGAGGGACAAGGCGCCGTTGACCCTAAGGTAGAGAACGATTTTGCCGAGATCCTTATCCAATGACCTCAATGCTGCTTCGAACTGCTCGATCTGTCCCTCGTCGGTCAGCATTTTGGTTATACAGTGCCAGCGATACCGTCCGGTTTCTACCGATCGTACAACCGGAATGGCGTGCGGACCGGCGATCTCGACAACCAGCGCCGAACCGCCGTTGCACAAGCTGCCTGAACTATTAGGCGGCAGTTTGAACGAATCGGGCTCCGGCGTTCCCGAATACCAGACGCGCTCGCCGATCTTGATCTGGCGATGCCAGTCGCCGAGTGCCAGGTGTGCGAGCCCGGCGGTCTGCGCGCGGTCGGGTGAGATCAAGTTTGACGCCTCCCCCTCCGACCCGAAGCCGCGGACCGAGCCGTGCGCCATCCCGATACGTATGCGGGCGTCGGCTTCTTATCCATGTAGCTGGTCAGATCGTCTGCGCTCGAAATGTATCGCAGCGGGGCCGGGAGGAGATATGCTGGCACGTCGTCTGCGATCTTGATGGCATTAGCCGCGGTGTGCAGCTTCACGTTATCTGGAATTCCCATCCGGGCTAGCCGGTCCCAGAGTCCATTGTCACGCAAAAGGTCATGATTCCCGGGCATTAGGTGCCAAGTAATCCTCGACCAGCGCCGCATTATCTCGATCGGCTTTCTGATCGTAACGTTCGTGAGCTGCTCTTTGTCGAATATGTCTCCAGCCAAAAGCACGATGGGAGCGTCCTGTTTGACCGCGATTTCGCCGAGACGGTTGAGCACTTCGTGACGTTCGTTTTGCAGTACGGTTGCGACCTTAGGTTCGAGAACACCAAATTTCTTCCCGATTTGGAGGTCGGAGGAGTGAACGAACCTCATATGCCCGGGCTCCAATTCTGTGCGCTATCCCCGCACTCCGGATCGCGGTCGAGAAAAGTACGATCCAGGTGCCGGGTTTGGGTGGTCGGTTGGTGTAAGTCAAATCGGTTTACTATCAGTTTATTTTTGGCCAGGAAGCGCTCAATGGATTGGGCGCTCCGACGCGGAGCATCGCGTAGACTGGCGCGTCAGGCGCACCGAATCGTCCGCGGCTGATTGACGAAGCGCTGTGGGCACTGGCCGAGCGCGGCGCCGATATGCCGATCGCCGGGCGCACGCACGGCCAGCACGCGTTGCCGGCGACTTTCGGCTACAAGCCGGCGGTGTGGATCGACGAAATGATCCGCCATGTCGAGCGGCTGCGGCAAGCGGCGCCCCGCCTCTTTGTCGCGATGCTCGGCGGCGGCGCCGGCACCTTTGCTTCGCTCGGCACGCAGGGACCGGCAGTGCAGGCGGCGATGGGCACGCATCTCGGCATGGAGCCGATGCGGGTGCCGTCGCGCACGATCGGCGACCATCTCGCAGAGAACATCTGCCTATTCGGCCTCCTCGCCGCGACCTGCAGCAAGATCGCGCGCGAGATCTACACGTTGATGAAGACCGAATTCGGCGAGGTCGAAGAACCTGTGCCGCCCGGCACGGTCGGCAGCTCGACGATGCCGCAGAAGCGCAACCCCAAGCTCTGCCAGGACATCATCGCTGCAGCGGCCGAGGTTCGCGCCAGCGTGCCCTTGGCCCTGGAAGCGATGCAGACCGAGCACGAGGCCGACCGCACGACGAGCCTGATCATGGACGCCGCCGAGGCGCGCGCCTCGATCGCGCTGGGCGACGCATTGAGCCGCCTCGTCGAGGTGATGCGGGGTCTGCGCCTCGACCCGGAGCGCATGCGGCGCAACCTCGATCTCGGCGGCGGCCTCATCATGGCCGAAGCCGTCATGCTCGATCTCGGCGCCCAAATCGGCCGCCAACACGCCCACGACGTCGTCTACGACGCCGCGCAGTCGGCCTTTGTCGAAGGCCGCTCCTTCGCCGAACTGTTGGCCGCCGATCCGCGCGTGACCGCGCATCTGGATGCCAAGCAGATCGCCGCCTTGCTCGACCCGACCGCCTACACCGGCCTGTGCGCCGAAATGGCCCGCGACGCCGCCGCCCGCGCCCGCGCCACCGCCGCCGAAATCGGCCGCGACGGTGCCGCTATCGCCTAGGCGTCATCGTCATATCGCTGGTTTCGACATTGAGCATCCGCGGACTCCGACTGCGTTTCGAAGTTTCGATGTTCGGCGGCAGGGCGCGCTGCGCGGCTGCGAATGCGGTTTGGGTTTGCTCAGCAATGTCTGGACCCGTGCCCCTTGTCCCAAATCTGACACAGCTGCCTACGAGGAACGCGATTTGCGGCCAGATTGTTCTGAATAGTAGCTCGACGATTTACCAACGTGCGAAACACGGGAGATGACTATGATCCGAAAATTGATCCTTGGCACAGCTTCGGTATTGGCTTTGGGGATCGGCGGCGCCGCTCTGGATTTTTCGGCGGACGCTGATAGCGTTTCGAATGCGGTAGGGAACATGCCCTCGGCCCTCGGAACTTCTCAGCATTGGCTGAATGCCGCGAATCCGTCGAAAGACGACATTCGGTGGGCACAAGTAGAGCTTCACATGATCGGGCTCTACAATGGCTCGCTCGACGGCGTCGTAGGCCCGGAGACAAAGCGGGCGCTTTTGGGATTCCAAAAGAGCAACGATCTTGCGCGGACGGCGACGCTTGATCAACAGACTGCGGACGCCTTAATCAGCAACAGCGGCGTGGGCGCGGGATCCAGCATGCCAAAGGGTGCAGGAGCTGGATCCCTGACAAATTCCGCCGGCACGAGCGATTTCGGCAGCCGCGCCGAGCAAAAATAGGATCCGGGCACCGACTGCTTTGCGCCAACGAGCGGAGGAAGCAAGAAATGTGGGAGAGCCATGAAAACGCCACTGAAATATCGGGAAGGGGCAAAGCGTTGTCGTGAACTTCTCGATAGTCCGGTTGAACCGGAACTTAGAATTCAGCTCCGCTTGTGGGCCGCCGAATTAGAGGACATTGCCAACGCTATTGAGTGCGGAAGTGAAGATTCGGCGCGGAAGGAATTTGCGCGACCACTGTAAGACCGGTTCTGGATTACTGCTGTGACAGGGCCTACGCCGGCAGTGGAAGTGGGTCACCCGGCTCCGCGTCAGTAAACCCGGACATCGCCGCTGCGGATGCGCAGCACCACTATGGGTCAACTGCAGCATTCGATGCCGCATAGCTGGGTAACGGCCAAACCTGTCCTTTTCGGGTTCGGCTGTTGCCTGCGTTTAGTCGCTTACGACCTGAGTGTTTGCATTTTGTGAGCAGATTTGTCAGGCGAGAGCAGGAATGATGGTGTGTTCGGTAAGGCGGCGGCCGGCAGCGATGGCGGCGCGGCCAGCGCGGGTGAGATAGTAGCGATAGGTGCCGAGGACGCGTTTGATGACGCCGAGATGGCGCAGACGGGCGAGTTGTCGGGATAGGGTGGCGGGAGAGGATTGGCCAAGGAGCGGCAGTAGGTCGGCGCGACGGAGACCAGCGATATTGAAGCCGGGACGCTGGAGGGCGGCGAGCAGGGTCTGTTCGGCGCGGCTGAAAAAGTTGAGGCCCTTGAGGTTTCGGCCTTTGACCGGGCGGGGTTGGGTGAGACGGTCGAGCGCCCGGATGCCAGCCGAGAAGTCGTCCAGACTGGAGAAGTATTCGAGGTAACGGCGATTGCAGCTTAGCAAGATCTCACGCAAGTCCTTGAGGCTGTAGATAGTCTTTCTGACGGGGGCGAGGGCGCGGGTTGCCGGGCCTTGCCGATGTTCCACCCCCGCCTTCGCGGGGGCAGGCTCTTGCGGTAGTGCTTGAAAGCGGAGACGTCGTTGGTGGTGGTCTCGATACGCAGGACGAGGCCGAATTTGTCGTAGATCTTGATCGAGGACTTACTGAAACGATGCTTGACGCAGGTGCCCTCGATCCGCGTCGTGAATTGGCTGCCGATCTCTTGGGCGAGTTGGGCAGTGACCTTGTGGCCGAGAAAGGTGGCGACGTGTTCGGCTTTGACGGTCAGGATGGCTTGCCGGGAAAGCTGTTGATAGAGGGGTTTGAGGATGGCTGGCGTGCGGAACACCGGATCAGTGGCGTATTCGACCTGCATGAAACTCCAGTGGTAGGGCGCGCTCGCGCACTCGATCGCGTAGCGGTTCGGCAAATCGCGGATAGTCGAAGATCCGGATCTGCCGCGCAGAAAGAAATCCCGTCATTCCCTTGGCGTAACAGGCTCCCGGCAGCGTGCCGGTGACGATGATCCGGTCATAGCAGGAGAGCACCCCGGCGAGGCGCTCGCGGTAACGCTCCGTCAGCGGCTAACTCAACCTCCCCTCCTGCTCCCCGCGTCTCCTGCCTCTATTTTAGCCTGTTTGGTTCCGGCTTCGCCGGCTTAGGTAGACCAAACATTTTTGTCGTAAGCCCCTAAGGCGAAGGCCTGGTTTTGCGCACAACCCCGGCCACAGCACCGGCACCGTCCCACTGCACTAGACGATCCGGGCGTCTTAAGCGTGTCGATGTTCGTCCGGATGGCGGAGATCGAATCTCAAGACCGGTGCCTTAAACCGTTCTGCCACCCGCATGTAGGACGGTAGCGGGCTCAAGTGGTCGCCTCGGGGTCCCGGGTTGCCGGGATGCGACAACACCCATTCGAGCGAGCGTCCGCATTCCGCCGGAGCGGCGGAACGCGATCTGGCTCCCCCTTGTTTCAAGACTTGCCGGCGCTGCTGCGGGCGGAGTGCGAGGGTTGGGGCTGGAAAGCCCGAGCGGCCTTGCCAGGGGTTGTCATGAAAATTCGGCAAAAGCGACAAGATCGAACAGCGGTCGGCAGAATGGCCCCCACGAACTGTCCGACGGTTCGGGAAGCGGCGTTGGCGGCGCGCGTCGCCGAGCTAGAGGCCGAGTTGCGGGCGCGCGACGATTTCCTGGCGATCGCAGCCCACGAACTGCGCAACCCGATGACGCCGATCAGCGCCCGGCTGGAGCTGCTGTTGGCGAAGGCGCGTCACATGTCGGGAGGCGTGCCGGCCGGACTGGTGCACGGCCTCGAACTACTCGAAGGGCTGGTCAATGCGTATCTCCGGCGGGCGACGACTCTACTGGAGGTGGCGCGCGCCAGTTCCGGGAAACTGAACCTGCAAGCCGCCGAGGTCGATCTTTCGACGCTGGTCCGGCAGGTCACGTCGAACATGCTGCCCTTGGCCGAGAGTGCCGGCTGCCAAGTTCGACTTACCGTCGAAGACGGGGTGAACGCAATATGCGATCCAATGGCGATCGAGCAGATCCTGGAAAATCTGCTTTCCAATGCCATTCGTTTCGGACCGGGACGGCCCGTGGAGGTCTCGTTTGCGGGGGATGGCGAAGTGGCCCGGCTGTCGGTCCGCGACGAGGGCATCGGAATATCGGATTGCGACCAGGCGTTGATTTTCGAGCGCTTCCACCGCTCCCGTCGAGCGATGCCCAATGGGGGGTTCGGGATCGGCCTGTGGGTAACGCGCCAGCTGGTGCGCGCTATGCGGGGAGAGATCAACGTTTCGAGCCGCCGGGGTGCCGGGTCGGCGTTCACCGTCAGATTGCCGCTGCGGCAGGGTGGCGCAGAACATGCCGACTGACGAATCCGGCCGGCCGCTGCTCAAACGCATCCCGACCGGAGTGCCGGGGCTGGATACGGTTTTGCGCGGCGGCTTTCTGCGCGGCGGCATCTTTATTATCCAAGGCTCGCCCGGGGCGGGGAAAACCATTCTCGGCAACCAGATCTGCTTCCATCATGCCGCCAAGGGGTGCCGCGCGCTCTATGTGACATTGCTGGCTGAGAATCATGCGCGGATGCTGCTGCATATCGGGCAGCTCGGCTTTTTTGAAGAAGCGATCATCCCGGACCGCCTCTACTACATCAGCGCCTTTCGGGTGCTCGAACAGGAAGGCCTCCCGGCGGTCCTGAATCTGCTGCGCCGCGAAGTGCAGGCGCGCGGGGCGAGCCTTCTGGTTCTCGACGGGTTGTCGGCCATCGAGGAGACCGCGGACTCCCGCCGTGAGTTCAAGAAATTCATTCACGAATTGCAGGCTCAAGCTGCGATCGCGGATTGCGCGATGCTGCTTCTGACCGGCGGAAGTCAAATTTCAGCCGAGCACACATTAGTGGATGGTGTCATCGAGCTTCGGACAAAACTGTACGGCAGACATGCGGAACGTCTACTGCAGGTTCATAAGCTGCGGGGCAGCGGTTACCTGCGGGGCGAGCATTCGTTTCGCATCACCGATAAAGGAATTGTCGTCTATCCGCGTACCGAGGCATTGCTGGTGCACCCTTCGGTTCCGGACAAGGTGACCGGGCCGCCGATTTCGACGGGTGTTGCTCAACTCGACCGGATAATGGGCGGGGGTTTCCCGCAGCACTCGACCGCTCTGCTGGTTGGCCCGCCGGGCATCGGCAAGACGACGCTCGGCCTGCATTTTCTCAGCGAATGCAGTCGCGACAATCCGGGCCTGTTCTTCGGGTTTTATGAGACGCCGGCAGCGATCCGCGACAAGGCGAAAGTACTGGGGCTGCCGCTTGATCGGCTGATCGCCGAGGGTCACGTCGAGGTCGTCTGGCAGCCCACGACCGAAGGGTTGCTCGATCAAACCTGCGATCGGCTCGTTGCGGAAATCGGACGCCGCGGCGTCCGCCGGCTGTTCATCGACGGCCTCCAGGGGTTCGAAAGGCTGGCTCCCGAGCCGGAGCGCCTCAGCCACATTTTTTCGGCCTTCAGCAGCGAACTCCGCGGGCGTGGCATCAGCACTCTCTTTACGTCGGAAGCCGATTTGATCGGGCCCGTGCTGGGTCTGCCCTTTAGCGGCCTATCGCTTCGAGGCGTCTCGTGCATAGCGGAAATCATCCTGGTGATGCGCTACGTCGAGCTGCGCTCGCAGCTGCACCGGATGATTTCGGTACTGAAGGTCCGGGACGCAGAAATCAACTCGGCGTTGCACAGGTTCACGATCTCCGGGAATGGCATAGTCATCGAGCCGGATTCGACTGCGGCAGAGGAGATTCTGGCGCAGGTGGTGAGGCAAGACGGGTATCGGGGCCCGGCCAGGGCGCCAGCCACCGGGCATGGCAGCGAGGATTAGGGTGGCGCTCATCTTGGTGGTCGAGGACGAATTCAGCGTTGCCGAGGTCCTCCAATCCGTATTGGCCGACGCCGGCCACGAAGTGGTGACGGCAGTCAATGGCCGGCAAGGGTTGGAGCTCCTCGGCAAAAGGTCACCCGATCTGGTCTTGCTCGATTTCATGATGCCGATAATGGACGGGCCGGCCATGCTGAAGGCCATGAAGCAAGATCCGGCCTACCGCAAAGTTCCCGCGGTGGTGATGAGTTCACTTCCCGAAAGCGCCGTCGCCGAAGCCGCGCGCGGCATGTACGCCGCGTTCCTGCGCAAACCGTTCAAGCTGGCGGCGGTCACCGATGTCGTCAAAACCGTGCTCGGCCAGCAAAGCTAGGGGCCGGACGGGTTGGAAACATTGCCTTTCGGTCCCCTGACGGACCGCACGCCCATATCTGCATCGACATGCAGAATGTATTCGCCGAGGAAACACCCTGGCATACGCCCTGGATGGCGCGGGTACTTCCGGTCGTAGCACGCATTGCCGATCGTCACCCATCACGGACGGTCTTCACCCGCTTCGTCCCGCCCCGGCGGCCCGATGCGATGCCGGGCAGCTGGCAACGCTATTACGAGCGTTGGAGAGAGCTGATCTTGGAGCGGATCGACCCGCGGCTGATCGAGCTGGTCCCGCCATTGGCGGCGCTCGCCCCTCCCGCCGAGGTGATCGACAAGAGGCTGTATTCACCATTTTCCGAACCGCAATTGGGCGACCTGTTGCGCCGGCGTGGAATCGACAGCCTCGTCATCACCGGAGCCGAGACCGACGTCTGCGTTCTCGCCGCCGTTCTCGATGCTGTCGACCTCGGCTACCGCGTCATACTTGCGACGGACGCGCTGTGCAGTTCGTCGGACGCCACGCACGATGCGTTGCTTACTCTTTGTCGCAACCGTTTCAGTCAGCAGATCGAGACCGCCAGTAGCGAGACGATCCTCGCGTGCTGGTATTGAGATCGGGCCGGCTTGGGATTGATTATCCTTGGGCCGGACCGACCGTGTCGGCCATCCGCGCGCCGCGCATTCCGAGCGGCTTGGGCTTACCGGTGGTTGTTTCGCGCGCGGTCTGATGTTCCATCTCGGCATCGAGTTTGGCGCCGACCAGAACGACGATGATCGAGATCCAGATCCATGTCATGAAGCCGATGATCGCGCCGAGCGACCCATAGGTCTTGTTGTAGCTGCCGAAATTTGCCACGTACCACGAGAAGAGAACTGAAGCGGCAACCCACATCACCGTGGCGAAGGCACTGCCCCAAGTGATCCAACGCCAGCGCGCTTCATTGCGGCTCGGGCCGTACCTGTAGAGCGCGGCCAGCGCCAACGCGGTTAGTACGAAAAGTATTGGCCACCGCGCGATTTTGACGAGCAGGTCCGTTCCGCCCGGCAGCGGGATAAAGTTCAACACCACCGGCAGAAGCACGACTACTGCGATTGCCAATAGGATGAACACGATAGACGCCAGCGTAAAGGTTAGCGTGGTCAAATAAAATTTGACCACGCTACGCTTCTCTTTTTCTCCATACACAATGTTCAAAGCATCGAAAATTGCGCTGACGCCGGAATTGGTGGTCCACAACGAGACGGCAAGACTCACGAGAAAGCCGACACCGAGGGTCGTTCCGCCATTCGAGGCGAGCCGGGTCATGTCCTCACGAAGCAAGTCGATGGCACCCCCCGGCGCGACGTTGGCCAGCGCGTCGAGGTGACCGGCAATGTCCGCGGGATTGGCAAACAGCCCATATATCGAGAACAGAGCCGCTATCCCGGGGAAAATGGACAGCAGGAGATAAAAGGTCACTCCGGCGGCGACCAACAGGATGCGGTCTTCCGAAATACCGTGATAGACGCGCAGGAGGATGTCCTTCCACCCCTTGGGCGGGATCTCCGAGGGCGTATCCGCGGATCGGCCGCGGCCGGCTTCCGGCGCCACGCGATCTTCGGTCCGCGCTTTCTCGCGATCTTCGGTCCGCGGTGTTTCCCCGGCGGCCCGGCGCTGGCCGAAAGTTACGGCGAGCAAGAGCGCGGAAAACGCAACGGCCCACAAGGGCGTGTGTTCCGCCCGCCCGATCGGGACATCCGTAGGCACATCACTGCTGCTCATGCGCTTGGTCCATGCGAGAGGTGGCTGGTCTTTGATCGCTTGTTGTTCGACGAGCTCGCTTCAGCTCGTCGCCGCGGCGGGTCATCCTCCCCGACTGCAATTAGAACCTTGGATATCGCGCAGAGTTCCGCTACGGCGGGTTGTCGGCGTCACCGTTCTCGAGGAATGGCCGAGGTCTGTGTCCCCGGCCAATTCATGATCGGGACGCTGCTTATGCTGTTTTTCGGGCTGCCTTCGATGACGCGGTCGCTATAGGCCACGTATACCAGCACGTTGCGCTCGCGGTCGAAGAAGCGAACGACCTGCAGTGTCTTGAAGATGAGACTGCGGCGCTCGTCGAAAACCCGCTCCCCGTCCTTCAATTCGCCGGCGATTTTGATCGGCCCGACCTGGCGACAGGCGATGCTGGCGTCGCTGGTATCCTCCGCGACGCCCAACCCGCCCTTCAATCCCCCGGTCTGCGCCCGGCTGATATGGCAGGCGACCCCCTCGACCTTCGGGTCGTCGAATCCGTCGACGACGATCTTGTCATTCGGCCCGAGCAGGTGGAACCGGGTGCTGACGGACCCGGTCGTGCCGCGCTCGGGCCGGCTAAAGACCCATAACCCGAACAAAAGAACGATTGCCAGCGCCCCGGCCCCGACAACGAGCCCCAATCTCCTCATAACTACCTCGCCTATGACATCGAAAAAACACGCGCCGACGCGCTCTATCTCGTCGAGCACGCCGCAGCCGCGCCCTGACGTAACCGGTTCTTAGCCTGGAACCAAATGAACTAATCGGCGCGCAGTTCGTTAGGGTGCATAGCGCGAGGAGGGCTATGAACAAGGCCGTCGAACACGTCGAACGGACATTCGGCCCCCTATCTCCATCTCATCTGAAACCGGCTTCACGGCTACCATGAGGCCGAAGAGCATTCGTCGGTATGCCCTGTGATCGGGACTGGCCGGTCCATGGGTCGACTATGCGCGAGCAACGGGGCATTGCAAAGAATGTCATGCGACGCAACAGACGAAGCAATGATGGCGCGTTGCATCGAACTGTCGCGGATCGCGGTGAGCAAGGGCGAATATCCTTTTGGCACGGTGATCGCGCTGGACGGGCAAGTCGTGGCGGAAGCCATCAACAGCTGCATACGAGACGGCGACGTGACCCGTCACGCGGAGATCATCGCCCTTTCGCATGCGCAGAGGACGGTCGGTCGGGAGCGGCTCCGCCGCTACACGCTTTACAGCAATATCGAGCCATGCGCGATGTGCGCCTATTGCATACGCGAGGCTTGGGTCAGCCGCGTGGTTTATGCCCTCGCCTCTCCGGTTATGGGCGGCCTCTCGAAGTGGAATGTTCTGCGTGATGACGGCCTGTCGGATCGCATACCCGAGATTTTTGGCGCGGCGCCCGAGGTCGTCAGCGGGGTCCTGCTGCATGAGGCCCAACAAGCTTGGCGGGACTGGAGCCCCTTCGCATGGGAGATGATCAAGTTGCGCGGACTGCTGACCGCGCCGTGCGCACAGGACGGCCATATCCATGTGAGACCCGCCCATAGCCGCTCGCTATGGCATTGCTTGCACATCCTGTTCATGCGAAGCGCCCGATCTCGGGGACGAATCGGGCATCCTCTAGAGGAAGAGCGTAACGTTTTGTAATGTAGCCGCCTCGCCCCGGAAGCATTCATTTATGGATCGATTTGCTCGTGTGGACGATACTCTGGAGGTTACCGATGCTCGCGGGGCTGTGGTCGTCCTTGGCCGCCGAGGTACCCCGCACGGTCCCTTCCGCCGCTGCCTGCGTCGTCTGATTCACTTCTTCGCCTATCATCTAATTCTCGCGCGGCGGCGGAGCCGGGTTACGCGGGCCGGCGGCTTTTGTCTTGTCGTGCACCCTACAGTATTTCATCCGCGCTATTTCCTTAGCAGCGAATACTTTGCGGAATTCATCAGTCACCTCGACCTGAGGGGCAAGCGCGTGGTCGATGTCGGAACCGGATCAGGGATCCTCGCGCTTGCGGCGGCACGCGCCGGCTCCGAAAACGTGATAGCCGCCGATATCAATCCGAACGCCGCGCTGACTGCCGCAGAAAACGCGCGCGCCAATGGTGTCGGTGATTGCGTGAGCGCACTGTGCTCCAACCTGCTATCGGCACTTGCGCCGCGGCCGCTATTCGACGTGATTCTATCGAGTCCCCCTAAGCATGCGGGCAAGCCGCGTGATCTCGCTGATCGCGGCTGGCATGCCGGCCCACAGTATTGCGACATAGCAGCTTTATTCGACCAGTCTCGCGAGCGCCTAAAACCAGGAGGCCGGTTATATGTGATGGTTTCGTCGGATTCCGACCTCGATCTGTTCAGCGCGTTTATCACGAGAGCGGGTTTCCAGGCGCAGCTTGTCGCCGAGCGTTCGATATTTATCGAGTCTTTTCTTCTCTATTCACTGCAGGCCTTTAAAGGCAACGCGGGAGCCGTCGAACCGGCGCGAACGCAGCGATCAACCGAACGGGCCGAATAGCCACAAGACCCAGGTGGCGAGCGCCAGGAACGGGCCGAAAGGCAACGCCGAATGGATGCCGAGTCGGATGCCGGCGAGGCGCAGAAACCCGGCCGCGGCGAGCGCCGACAATGCCGCGAGCAGGATCACCTGCGGCAAGGCGGCGGCGCCGAGCCACGCGCCGGATGCGGCCAGCAGCTTGGCGTCGCCCCCGCCCAGCCCCTCGCGGCCGCGCAATGCTCGGTACAGCGCCGCGATTGCCACCAAACTCAGATAGCCGAGCGCCGCGCCCAGAGCGCGGTCCGTAAGCTGATCGGGATTGAACAGGAAGGCGGCGGCAAGGCCGGCGATGATCAGCGGCAAAGTCAGAGCGTCGGGCAATAGCCAGCAGCGCAGGTCGATCCACCCGAGAACGAGAAGCCACCAGCCGAGGAGACAATCGAGCCAGGCGCCCTGCCCGCGATCGATCAGCACAGCGGCAAGGGCAACGGCCAACGCAGCCAGCTCCACCCCCGGGTAGAACCAGCCGACGGCGTTGCCGGCAATAACGGCATCGTCCACCGGCGGCGAGCCAGCTGAGGATCGGCACGAGGTCGCGCGCGCGCAGCGTGGCGCCGCAAATGTCGCAACGCGACCGCCCCCGAGCGATCGGCGAGCCGTCCGGCAGACGCCGAATGAGCAAACCGAGAAAGCTGCCAATGAAGGGCGCAACCAGCACGAGGCTCCATTCCGTCGTGCCGGCTTCGGTCAGTCGGTCGAGCAACTCCGTCCCGTACGCTTGCACTCGCCCGCAACCCTTCCTTGAGCTATTCTCTCGACGCGCAGTAGCGCCCGCTCGTGATATAACGCCGTCATGACTTTCGAGCCTATCGCTTCTCCCGGCAATCAGGACGCCGGAGAATTGGTCGCCAAGCTCGGCGGGTGCCTTGTCGATAGCGGAGCAATCGACCGGCGCACCCTGGACCGCGCACGCCGCGTCGCAGCCGAGACGGGGGCCCGGCTCGACCAGGTGCTGACCCAACTTGGCCTCGTCAGCGACCGCGGGCTCGCCGAAGCCTTCGCGCAGCTCATTGCGGCCCCGCTGGTCGGGGCTGCCGATTATCCCGACGCGCCGCTGTTTCACGATCGGCTAAAACCGAAATTCCTGCGCCGGGTTCGCGCATTGCCGATCGCGGCGAACGATGATCGGGCGACCCTTGCGATGGCCGATCCGCTCGACGTCTTCACCCGTAACGCCGTCGCGGCGGCGCTTGGCCGATCGGTCGCGATTGCGGTCGCCGTGCCGATCGAGCTCGAAGCCGCGCTCGATCGGCTCTATGCCGAACTCGGCGAGGGCGGCGATGCCGAGGAGATGCTCGACGACATGGTCGCCGACACCGAGCCGGCGGAAGAGGATGCAGAGCGGCTCAAGGACCTCGCCAGCGAGGCGCCGGTCATACGGCTCGTCAATCAGCTGATCGCGCGGGCCGTCGAGACGCACGCCTCGGACGTTCATCTCGAGCCGTTTCCGGACCGCTTACGGATACGCTATCGCTACGACGGCGTGCTGCACGAAGTCGAGCCGCCGCCATCGCGGCTGCAAGCCGCGGTCATCTCGCGCATCAAGATCATGGCGCGGCTCGACATTGCCGAGCGCCGGCTGCCGCAGGACGGCCGCATCAAGCTGACGGTGCGCGGCCACGAGATCGACTTTCGGGTTTCGTCGATCCCATCGCTGCACGGCGAGAAGGTCGTCTTGCGGATCCTCGACCGCACCGCCGTCGAGTTCGACTACGCAAAGCTCGGCTTGCCCGCAGACATTCGGCAAGGGATCGAACGCGCGCTCGATCTGCCGAACGGCATGGTGCTGGTAACGGGGCCGACGGGCAGCGGCAAGACGACGACGCTCTATACCGGCCTCATGAAGCTGAACACGGTGGCGCGCAACGTCGTAACCGTCGAAGACCCGATCGAATATCAGCTGACCGGCATCAATCAAATCCAAGTCAAGCCGCAGATCGGGCTCAATTTCGCCAGCCTGTTGCGCTCGATCCTGCGGCAGGACCCCGACGTCATCATGATAGGCGAGATCCGCGATCTGGAAACCGTGCAGATCGCCGTACAGGCGGCGCTGACCGGCCATCTCGTGCTCTCGACCATCCATACGAATTCGGCGGCGGCGACCATGACGCGGCTGCGCGACATGGGGCTCGAGGATTACCTGATGACGGCGACGCTAAAGGCGGTCTTGGCGCAGCGGCTCGTCCGCCGGCTGTGTCCAATGTGCAAGACGCCCGATCCGGCGCCGTCGGCTCTGATCGAACGGTTCGGTCTCGAACGCCTCGCTGCGACCGAAGCGATCACCCTGTTTCACCCAAGAGGCTGCCCCGCCTGCCGCGGCACCGGCTATAGCGGCCGGCGGGCCATCGCCGAGCTCCTGGTGCCGAACAGGGCGATCGACCGTTTAATCTTCGAGGGCGCCGACGACGCCGCTATCGAGCGCGTCGCGGTCGAACAAGGCATGCGCCCGATCTTCGACAACGGCCTGATCGCGGTGATCGAGGGCGACACCACGATCGAGGAGGTCGTGCGCTGCATCCGGAGTGAGGCGTAACATGCCGTCCTTCCGCTGGTCGGCGGTAAATCCCGGCGGTGATGTCGCCCGCGGCGTCATGGAGGCGCCTGACCGTGCGGCCGTCGTCGAGCGGCTGCAGCGGCAGGGGCAGATCGTGCTGCGCGCCGACTTGACGTCGGGGCGGGGGGGCTGGGCCGACTTCTTGCAGGTCGAGCTCGGCCGCGGTCGCGGCCTCGACAAGGCCGCGCTTGGCGAGCTCACCCGCGAGCTGTCGATCATGCTAGGGGCGGGGCAGGATCTCGATCGCGCGCTGCGTTTCGTCGTGGAAAACACCCGCAATGCCCGGGCCCGGACAATTCTCGGCAATGTGCGTGACAAGGTGCGTTCCGGCAGCTCACTCGCCGCGGCGCTCGCTGCCGAACCGCGCAGCTTCTCCAAACTCTATGTCGGCCTGGTGCGAGCTGGAGAGGCGGGCGGCACCCTGTCCGCGACGCTCGACCGCCTGGCGACCCTCCTCGAGCGCGAGCGCAGCCTCAGCGCCAACCTGCGTTCGGCGCTGATCTATCCGGCTCTGCTGATCGTCGCAGCGATCGGGTCGATCGTGCTGCTGCTCGATTACGTGCTGCCGCAGTTCACGCCGATTTTCGAGCAGGCCGGTGCCGAGCTGCCTGCTGCGACGCGCATGCTGATGACCCTCGGGACGGTGGTCGGTGCCCTAGCCCCGTGGCTGTTCGTGGCGCTTTTAGCCGGCGGGCTGATCGCCCGGCAGCTGTTGACGCGGCCCGTCTACCGCCTGAAGTTCGATCGCGTGCTGCTGCATCTGCCGGTGGCCGGCGGATTGTTGCGCGAGACCCTTGCAGCCCGGCTCACCCGCACGCTCGGCAGCCTGTTGCAGAACGGCGTACCGCTGATCTCTGCCCTCGGTATCGCCAAGGATGCGCTTGGCAATCTCGCAGCTGCCGCTGCGGTCGAAGCGGCCGCGCTTGGTGCAAAGGGCGGCGGCGGCCTTGCCCGGCCGCTAGCCGCCGCCGGCGTGTTCCCGGCTCGGACCATCCACCTGCTGCAGCTCGGTGAGGAAGCCGCTCAGCTCTCCTCGATGGCGCTCAAGGCCGCCGATATCCACGACGAGCAAGCGCGCTTGATGATGCAGCGGCTCGTCGCGCTCGCAGTGCCGATGATCACGATTGCGATGGGTCTCGCCGTCGCCGGGATTGTCAGTGCTCTGCTGACAGCAATGCTGAGCCTCAATGATTTGGCGGTGTAGAACCTCCCGGCCCGATCTGGAGCGTTGTAGCGGCTTTACTCTGATCGAGGTCATCGTCACCCTTGCTATTCTCGGTTTCGCGCTGGTTCTCGTTGCCGGTTACAAACCTCCATGGAGCAGCGGGCTCGGGCTCAAGGGCACGGCCTCCGAGCTGGCCTCGGGATTACGCCTGGCGCGGTCGGAGGCGATAACGAGTAATCGGCCGGTGGCCTTCGATCTCGATGTAACCCATCACCTCTACCGCGTCGGCAAGGGCGCGGAACGCCGCCTGCCAGCCGACCTCTCGATCGAGCTTATGACCATCGCCGGCGAAGGCCGTGGGGCCAGTATCGGCGACATCCGCTTCAACCCTGACGGCAGCTCAACTGGGGGTAGGATCGTTCTCGCCGAGGGCCAGCGCCGCACGGCGGTCGGTGTCGATTGGCTGACCGGGAGGGTGAGCGTCGCCGATGTGCGCTGATCGCGCGATCCGGGAAGGCGGCTTCACCCTGCTCGAGGTGGTCGTCGCTTTGGCAATTGCCGGGTTGGCCTTGGTGGGGCTGTTCCGCGCGGGAAGCGGCGGGCTCTTTGCTGTAGACACCGCGGCGCGGGCCGAGGAGGCCGTTCAGCGCGCCCAGTCGCACCTCGCGGCGGTCGGGCGCGACGCCGCATTGGTCGAGGGCGAATTCACCGGAGATGACGGCGGCGGCTATCGCTGGGCGCTTCGCGTCTCGCCGCTGACCGCGCGGCAGTCCTTGGCGCAAGACGGCGTATCCTCGGCAACCAGCACCTTGTTCAATGTCGAAGTTGCAATTTCGTGGCCCGGACATCAGGGCGACCGGTCGGTGGTGCTGAGAACATTGCGCCTCGGCACTGCAGGGACGAGCCGGTGAGCCCGCCGGCAAACGGCCGCTCCTTCGCCCGGCAGGGCGGGTTCACTCTGCTTGAAATCCTCGTTGTCGTGACGGTGCTCGGCTTCCTGATAATCGGCTTGACGCAAGGCGTGCGCACCGGGCTCACACTATGGGAGGCGCAATCTCGGCGGGTGGGCGAAACCTCCGAGCTCGATGCGGCGGCGCGCATTCTGCGCTCCTTGCTGAGCGGGATCGCGCCCCCACCGTCTCTCGCCGTCGGCGCCACGGGTAGCGTGGAGCTAAAGGGCAGCCCCTCAAGCCTGGCCTTCGTCGGCGATCTGCCCACCGGGCTCGGAACCACCCAGCGCGCCGACCTCACGCTTGAGTTGAGCCGAAGCCGGCTCATCTTGCGTTGGACGCCGCATCGCCACGAGGTGTCCACCGCCGCGGCCACGCCACCCACCGAAACCGAATTAGTCGGCAATGTCGAGCACCTTGATCTCGCTTACTGGGGTACATCTTCTTCCGGGCAGGAAACGGGGTGGCAATCACAGTGGGACGGCCCGGCGATTCCGGAACTGATCCGTGTCCGGCTCGTATTCGGCAAGAACGACCGACGCCGTTTTCCGGATTTGATTGCTGCTCCTCAGTCGTGAGATCTGCCATCGATTCGCGTTATGGCATTTAGCGCGCGCCTTCGTTACCGCGCCTCGCCTCTTATGTGCCGCGGCACAACCAGCACTCTGCGGCGAACTTGCCTTGATCGAGCCATATTAGGCAAACTTTCTGTGCGGCAAGCTGAGGGTGGAGAGCCTTTCTGTACCGCTGCCGCCTTCAGGGGCGACAGCGGCGGCAGTGCGGGCTGGATTTAGATCGGCTTCGTCTCGGATCATGTTACGCGAGTTCTTTTCCTGGTGGTGCGCACAGCTTGCGGACTTGCTACCGCAGGAATTGCGCCGGTCTGCGCTGGGCGCCGGCGATGCGCTGGTGATCACTCCGATCGGTCCCCTGGGGCGGGGCGTCGAAGCCGTTGCCGTCGATCAGCGCCATAACGGCAAGGAGAGCCCGCTCGGCCATTTTGCTCTCGGAGCGATCGGTATGGCCGACCTGCCTCGTACGGCGGGCACGGCCACGGTACTTCGCCTCGGTGAGGCCGACGTGCTGGGAAAGACCGTCAGCCTGCCGCTTGCTGCCGAACAGGAGCTCGAGCAAGCGCTCGCTTTCGAAATGGACCGCGAGACCCCGTTCACGGCGGAGGAACTCTACTGGAACCATCGAGTCGTCGGAGCCGACCGGCAAAACGGGCGTTTATCGGTGCGCCTCTCGCTCGTCCCCAAAACGAACCTCGACCCGCTACTCACCGATCTCGCTGCAGTCGGAATTCGGCCGAGGTGGGTGGAGATAGCCGACGGTGCGGACAAAGGGACCTACCTGCCGCTCAACGGGGACGGAACTCGCAAGAATCGCGCCTCGCATCGCCTGCTGTGGCCGGCCACCGCCTGCTGCGCGGCTCTCGCAGTGGCTGCCGTGGTAACGCCCTTCATACGCCAGGAGCTGACCTTGGCGTCTCTCAACGATCAAATCGCGGCAACTCGAGCCGCCGCCGCAGAGGCCGACACCCTGCGCCAGGATATCGATCGCCTGTCGGGCAGTGCCGGGTTTATCGAAAGCGAACGCGACAAGGCCGGACGCCCCCTAATCGTGCTGGCGGCCACGACCCGCGTTCTGCCGGACGATACCTACTTGACCGAGATGGAGCTGCGGCAACGTAAACTGACGCTAAGCGGCCGCTCTGCCGGAGCTGCCCGGTTGATCGGAGCGCTTGCCGCCGATCCGGAGTTCCGAAACCCCGGCTTTTCAGCTCCCGTCACCCGGCTCGAGGCCCTCCGGGCCGAGCTTTTCACGATTAACGCGGAGGTCCCGCCGTAGCCTTGTTTGCCGCCTTGCCAACCGGCCCGCGGGGCCGGATTTTAGCGCTGAGCTTGTTGTTCGTCGCGTTGGGAGGCGTCTATCTTTTGGTCGTCTCGCCTTTGTTCGGGCTCTACGCCGAGCGGGCTGCGGTGCTGGAGAACCGGCGCATGCTGGTGCCGCAACTCCGCGCTGCCGCTGATGAGCTGCCGGCTCTGCGCGCCCGGGTCGAGCAGCTGCGTGCGGCTGCCGGCACGCGCAAGATCACGTTGGAGGGCGCCAGCGATGCGATCGCTGCGGCTACTTTGCAAAGCCGGATAGAGGAACTCGCCTCCGCCAGCGGCGCAACGATCGGCAGCACCGAAAGCCTTCCGGCCGAAGCTCGCTCGGGCTACCGCCGCATCGGACTGCGCTATGTCCTCAGCGGGTCCTACGAGACGCTGGTCAAATTTCTCGCCAAGCTCCAATCTGCCACACCGCCGCTGGTGATCGACAATCTCCATATCCACGGGGTACTGAGGCGGCCAGGCACGCCGGCGGCTGCAGGGCTCGACGCCGGACTCGATGTCTACGCCTACCGTGATGGCGATAAATCGGTAGCGGCCAAGCCATGATTGATCGCCTCGTGCTGCTGCTGCTGGTTGGGGGATGCGTGCTGTTCGGCGCGATCCTAATCATGGAGTTCGCTCCCGCCGGGGCAGAGGATCCGGTGGTCGCCAAGGCGGCGCAATCCGACGCGGCGCGCCCAATAACCCGGATGCAGAACCCGAGACCCGAGGAGCTGGTTGCCACGATCCTCGCCCGGCCGCTTTTCAGCAGCGCGCGGCGGCCTCCTCAAGACGCTCCCAGCGGCGCCGCGGCTGACGATCTCACCGATGCCAGGCTGACCGGGATCGTTACGACGCCACGCCATCGCCTCGCAATCTTTGCGGTCAGCGGCGACAAACCGCTGAAGGTCGCGGAAGGCGACGCCGTAAGCGGCTGGCGGATCGAGAGCATCACGCCCCGCGAAGTCTCGTTGAGCGGCCCGAGCGGAACCAAGACCTTGCAGCCAAAACTCGATCCAAATTTAGCCCCACCGGCTGGGCTACCGCCGGTCGGTCAACCTGGCGGGCGAGTGCCAACCCCGCCGGCTGCGGTCAGGCCGCGCATGCCTGCGCCGGGCATGCCCCCGGCCGCCGGGCAACCGCCTCCAGGTATGCCTGGTGTTCCCGCCGGCTCGCTGCCGCAGGCAGCGCGGCTGCGCCAGCAGCGGTAATGTCGACGCCTCGATATTCGACTCGGCCTCTCGCCGGTGCCGTAGCGCTCCTCGTGCTGGCTAATTGTCAGCAGCCGGCACAGCCGGGTTTGGAGCCGTTGGAGCAGCCGAGCAGCTTGCAAGCCGCGGAGCCTCGAATAAATAGTGCGATCCCCACCGATCGCAGCCGGCAACGTCCCTTTGTCGCGTCCAGCGCCGAGGCAGCGCCCGTGGTTCCGCCGCCGGGTCCGGGCGTAAGCACCACTCAGGCCGGCGATGTAACCTTGAATTTCGTCGACACCGACATCCGAGAGATCGCACGCGCCATCCTCGGGACCACACTCAACCTGAACTACACGATCGACCCTAATGTGCGCGGCACCGGGTCGATCGAGACTAGCACCCCGATGCAGCGTTCCGCGTTGCTACCAACGCTCGAAACCTTGCTCAACGCGAACGGTGCGACATTGATCGAACGGAATGGGGTCTATGCTGTCGTCCCGTTGCCGGCGGGTGCGACCCACAACCTTGTATCCGGCGCGAATGCAATAGGCGCCGGTACCCAGGTCGTGCCGCTGCGCTACGCCTCGGCCAAGGATCTTGCCAAGGTCCTCGAACCCTATGTTGCAGAGGGCGGGAAAATTACCGCCGACCCAGCACCCAACGCGATAATCGTCTCCGGCGACGGCGCGGTCCGCCAGACTCTGGTCGGTCTCATCCGCGCTTTCGACATCGACATCCTGGCCGGTCAGTCCTATGCCCTCTTTCCGGTGGGCGATAGCGACCCGGCAAAACGGGCCAGCGAGTTCGAGCGGGTGTTGCAGGCGCAAGCCGAAGGCGCGCTCGGCGGTATCGTGCGCGTCGTCCCGATGGATCGAGTCAATGCTGTTCTCGTAGTGTCGTCGCAGCCCCGCTACATCGACGCGGCAAGGCGATTTTTCAGGCTTACAAACCAGCTTGAGGACGCGACCGCGCGGACCTGGCATGTTTATTACGTGCAGAACGGCCAAAGCGCCGATCTCGAGAACCTCCTCCAGCGGGCGTTCACGCCGCGCAATGTCTCCCCGACGCCGGGTCCGCCGGGTAGCACTGCGCCCGGCGCCGAGCAGCTGACGATCGGCGGCGGACGCCAACCGGGAGGCGGCACAACGGGTTTCGGTGGGCAAGGCTCCACGGCAGGCCTTGGGGGGGCCGGCGGAGGGGCCGGCGTCACTACGGGTCTGCCGGGCGCGGCCGGAGGTGCCGGGGCCGCGGGTGGCCTGGGTGTCGGGATTCCCCAGCCGACGGCAACGGCCGAGGCAGCGCCTCCCGCGACCGAGCCGTTGTCGACCGAGACCGGCGCCGGTGGGGGAGCTGCACCCGAGAACCGCATGCGCATCCTCGCCAACCGGGTAAACAATGCTCTCTTGATCTATGCTACGCCGAGCGAATACTCGGTGGTGGAGGGGATGCTGCGCAAGATCGACATCATCCCGCTCCAGGTGCTGATCGAGGCGACGATCGCCGAGGTGGACCTCAATGATTCGCTGCAATATGGTACCCAATTCTTCTTCAAAGCCGACCACATCGCCAATACCCTGGGCCCGCTTTCGGGCCTTCCCCAGCTCGGCGCCCTGACTTTTCCCTCGACTGTCCCATTTTTCACCCTGAGCAAATCTCCCAATTTCGCGCTCTCGGCGCTCGCCTCAGTGACCAAGGTCAAGGTGCTCTCCGCGCCTCAGGTCATGGTCCTCGACAACCAGCCGGCACGTATTCAGGTCGGGCAGCAGGTGCCGGTGCTGACCGGAACGGCGACGAGCACGATCGCGGCCGGGGCGCCGGTCGTCAACAGCGTCGACTACCATTCGACGGGCGTCATCATGCAGGTGACGCCGCGCGTCAACTCCGGCGGGCTCGTTTCCCTCGATATCGCCCAGGAAGTCAGCGATGTTGCCGCGGCAGCGACGAACACGATCCAAGGCTCGCCGACCTTCGACGATCAGACATTCCGTACGCGGGTGGCTGTGCAGGATGGCCAAACCGTCGGGATGGCCGGTCTGATCCGCGACAATGCCTCGAATGATAACGGCGGCATACCCTTTCTCAAAGACATCCCGATCCTCGGTACGCTGGTTTCGACCCAAAGCAACACGCGAATGCGCACGGAATTGCTCGTTCTGATCACGCCCCACGTTGTGCACGATCAGCGCGATGCCCGCGCGTTGACCGAGGATCTGCGCAATCAGCTGATCAACGCCGGCCTCGTCCCGCAGCAGCTGCAGCGCAAGGCCTCGCCCGGGCTGGCGAACCCCAACGGACTTTAGTCGGTGCGGCGCCGGTTTCCGCCAGGATCGGCGAAATGCCGTCGGAACGGCGGGTTCGCGCTGATCGTCGTGCTGTGGACGTTGGTGCTGATCGGCTTTATCGTCGCGCATCTAACGGCGAGCGGGCGGACGGAGATCCGCATAGCCGGCAATCTCGTGGCGAACTCGGCCTCGCAAGCCGCCGCCGACGGCGCCATCTTCGAGGCCATCTTCAACCTTTCGGATCCGCGGCCGGAACAGCGCTGGCCGGTCGACGGCATGCCGCGTCAAATTGTGGTCGGCAGCAGCCGGGTCATCCTGCGCGTCGAGGACGAGGCATCGTGGGTCAACCCGAGCACGGCTTCGCCTGTCCTCCTCGAAGCACTGTTGCGGGTGACCGGCAGCGATCCCAACTCCGCCGGCCGCATCGCGGCCGCGGTAAGCGAATGGGTGGGTTCCGCAACAACCCCACGGCCGCAAGCGGCGGTCGTTGCGGACTATCGCGCCGCCGGGCTCGATTATAGTCCGCCGAGCGCACCGATCGAGACGCTTGGCGAACTCGGCCGCGTGCTCGGCATGACCCCCGCCGTGCTGATGGCGATCCGCCCACATTTGACATTGTTCGGGCCGCCCGAGCCGACCCCGGCCACCACCGATCCGGTCGTGGCGGCCGCGCTCGCCCTAACATCGACGGTTGGGTCGTCCCCAACTGGCCAGCCAGCGGTTCCACCGACCCAGACGGCGCAAGATACGTTGACAATGCGGGTCACCGCGATCGCCTCGGGACCACGCAATGCACGTGTAACCCGGACTGCGGTGGTCCGCACCGGAGAGACGCTGCCGCAGGGATACGCTGTGCTCGCCTGGGGCAACAGCCTCAATTCGGACGCGCCTCTCGGCTCGCCTCAGCCGTCGTTCACTCGTTGAAGATGGCCGCGGACTCGCCCGAGCCGCCCGGTTGGCCTGTCGGGCCGAGCGACAACAGGTCGTATTCGTGCCCGGGGCGCTGGCTCGGGCTGCGGTAGACGAATGGTCGGCCCCACGGGTCCTCGGGCAGCTTCTCGCCCTTCAGGTAAGGCCCGTTCCAGCGAGTGATCCCCGATGGCCGGGTAATCAGCGCCTGCAGACCCTGATCCGTCGAAGGATAGGTGCCGACATCCAGCTTGTAGATGTCGAGCACCCCGCCGAGGCGCTCGATCGATTGGTGCGCGATCTTCTCCTTGGCGGAGCCGAGCTGCCGCAGCGCGGCAGGCGCGACAAGGCCGATCAGGAGCCCCAAGATAGCCAGCACGACCAGAAGTTCGAGCAGCGTAAAACCTCGCTGCCGCCTCCGAAGGTCGCCGGCCGGGCAGGCAAAGCCGAAAAGAATAATCTTCGAAGCGTACACTGTGTCGGCACCAGGGTTTTTCCTGGGGCCTTCGTCTAACGCCGGATTTGGACATATTCATGATGTTGAGCCGCAACGCAGGCAGTGCGGCAGTTCGACGCGTCGCCTCAGTTGAGGCGGGAGCGAGGTATTGGATTTATCGCGGCAGCAAACCGCAATCATGCGTCGTGGTCCGGCAGCGGCATGGTTTGAGTGGCATTCCGAGTTGGGGCGAGCCTCACGTTCGGGTCTGGGTTGCCAGGCGTTGCGCGAGGGACGGGTTTTGCCGCCGCCGCGAGCGGGGTTGTGTCGCCGGTGATCAGCCGCGCGCCGCGGCCGTAGGTCAGCCAGGCCCAAATCCAGTTGAGGAAGACCGCCAACCGGTTGCGGAAGCCGATCAGGAAAAAGATGTGGACGATGCCCCAGAGGATCCAGGCGACCCAGCCGGTCAGCCTGATCCAGCCGAGGTCGGCGATCGCCGAATGGCGGCCGATCGTGGCGAGCGCGCCCTCGTCACGGTAACGGAACGGCGGCATTGCCGGCTCGCCGCGCACGAGCCGGGCGATCGCCTCTCCGACATATTGGCCCTGCTGTTTGGCGACCGGCGCGAGACCGGGCAGCGGCTCGCCCTGTGGCCCGGTGACAAAGGCGGCGTCACCGATGACGAAGATCTCCGCGTGACCCGGCACTGAGAGGTCGGGAGCGACCCTGACGCGGCCGCCTGGGCCGGCGGGTACGCCGAGCCATCGCGCCACCGGGGAGGCCTCGACACCGGCACACCAGATGACGTTCGCCGCTTCGATGCGCTTGCCCCTAGCTACGACGCCATCTCCGTCGATCGCCTCAATTGGCGTGTCGAGCAGCACTTCGACCCCCATCTGCTCGAGCGAGTGCCGGGCGAAATCGGCGAGCCTCTCAGGGAAGCCCGACAGCACGCGCGGGCCAGCCTCGACCAGCAGGATGTGCGCGGTGTGGGGATTGATGTGGCGAAAGTCGCGGGACAACGTCGCATGGGCGAGTTCGACGAGCGCTCCGGCCATCTCGACGCCGGTCGGGCCGGCGCCGACCAGGACAAAGGTCAGCAAGCGCTGGCGTATCTCGGGGTCTGTCATGTTTTCCGCCGCTTCGAAGGCGAACAGCACGCGGCGGCGGATCAATGTGGCATCGTCGATCGATTTGAGGCTCGGGGCCAGTCGCGGCCAGTCATCATGGCCGAAATAGGCGTATTGCGAGCCAGTCGCCAGGACCAGATAGTCGTAGCTCTGGTCCGCTCCAAAGCGTGTCTCGGCCCGCCGCGCCGCCACATCTACGCCGATCACCTCGTCGAGCAATACCGCAGCATTCGCTGATCGCGCAAAACCGCCCGGATCGGCTGCGCAATGTCTGCCGGAGACAGTGCCGCTGTCGCTACCTGGTAGAGCAGCGGTTGGAACAGATGGTAATTGCGGCGGTCGATCACCGTCACATCGACCGGTGAGCGCGCCAGCTTGCGCGCCGCTTCGAGCCCGCCAAAGCCGGCCCCGACGACCACGACGCGCGGCCGCTCGCCGTGACCCACTGGGACGCGTGCATACCCATCCGTCATCGCAATCTCTCATGCGGAGCTAATCCTGAAGGCTAACGAGCAGTGACGGTGAATGCGCCAACCGGCGCCTCCTTTCGTGATCATTGTTCTTCGCCTGGTCCCCGCGGCATGATCGACAGGTAACTCGTTCGGGGAGGAGAGCCTTGCCTCTCACACAGCTTGCGCCGGTGCTGACCGCCGACAGCATCACCCGGGTTGGAGCAGAGGCGGCAGGAGCGGTTGTCGTCAACGGTTCGCATGGCGGCATTTATGCCGCCTATGCCGCGGCAAAGCTGCGCGTTGCGGCAGCTGTCTTCAACGATGCCGGGGTCGGACGGGACCAGGCCGGCATTGCCGGGCTCGATTACCTGGCCGGGCTCGGCATCCCCGCTGCCGCCGTCGGGCATGGTACCGCGCGTATCGGAGACGGGTCCGACATGATGGCGCGCGGCGGCATCACTTATACGAACGCGCCCGCGGCCGCGCTCGGCTGCCACCCGGGCATGGCCTGCCGAGACGCCGCCGCTGCCTTGCAACGAGCCTCGCCCAGCGCGCGCGAGCCTCCCCCGGCGCTCGAAGCCGCCTTTCTGCTGATCCCCGAGCCCCCCGCCGTGTGGGCGCTGGACTCGGCCTCTCTGGTCGGGGCCGATCATGTCGGGGCGGTTGTCGTGACCGGCTCGCATGGCGGGCTCCTCGGCGGCCGGCCGGACACCGCGCTCAAGGCCCCTGCGCTCGCCGCGCTGTTCAACGACGCGGGGATCGGGATCGACGAGGCCGGCGCCACGAGGTTGCCGGCGCTCGACAGTCGCGGCATCGCCGCTGGTACGGTCGCCGCGTCGAGCGCCCGGATCGGCGACGCCCGTTCGACCTATGAAGACGGTATTCTGACGCGGGTAAACCGGAGTGGCGCGGCATTGGGGATCGGGCCGGGTATGACCGCCCGCGAGTTTGTCGAGATCGTCCGCCGCGCTGCGGCATAAACGTGGAGGAAAGGATGACAGACGCAGCGCCCGTCAGCAACCGGCCGTCAGGCCGCATGAACGGTGGCCGCGCGCTAGCCGAGATGCTGCGGCTCGCCGAGGTCGGGCCGATGTTCGGGATGGGCGGTTTTCAGCTTTTGCCATTTTACGACGCCTTGGCGCAGCTCGGCATGCGGCATTTTCTGATCAACGACGAGCGTTGCGGCGCGTTCGCCGCGGACGCCTATGCTCGCGTCACGAACCGCCCCGGCGTTTGCGACGGCACGCTCGGCCCCGGAGCTACCAATCTGGTCACCGGCCTCATCGAGAGCCTCAACGCCGGCGTGCCGATCATTGCGCTGGCCGGCGACACCAACCGCGCGCATTCCTGGAAAAACATGACGCAGGAATGCCGGCAGGCCGAGATCTTGCGGCCGGCGGTCAAAGAGCTGATCCGGGTCGAGATGACGAGCCGCGTCCCCGAGCTGCTGCGCCGCGCTTTTGCGGTGGCGACCTCCGGCCGGCCGGGCCCCGTGCTGCTCGACGTTCCCGAGGATGTCTGCCACGGCGAGCACGACTTCGCGCCCGAAGATTTTGCGATCGATCCGTCGACATTGAGCGTGCCGGCGCGGCGCATCCGGCCGGATCGGGCGGAGGTTGCCCGTGCCGCCGCGCTGATCGCGCGTGCCAAGCGGCCGCTGCTCCTCGTCGGCGGCGGCATTCACCTCTCGGTGGGATACGAAGCACTGCTCGGTTTTGCCGAGACACAGTCGATCCCGGTCGCGCATACGATGAGCGGCAAGGGCGGCATCGCCTGTACCCATCCGCTTTCGGTCGGGCTCTTCGGCCGTTATTCGCGCATCGCCAACGAATTGATCGAGGCTTCCGACTGCCTCGTCGTCATCGGCTGCAAGCTCGGCGAGATTGCAACGAAGCGCTATGCGTTGCCGCCGGAATCGATCCCACTGATCCATCTCGACATTGTCGCTGAGGAGATCGGCCGTTGCCGAACGGCAGATGTGGCGCTGTGGGGCGACGCCAGGGCCGGGCTGGAGGATCTCGCCGAGGCGCTGGCCGGCGAGGCGAAGAGCGCGCGGGCGACGCGGGCCGATTATGTCGCCGAGATCCCTTCGCGGATGGCGTCATGGCGCGACGAGGCGGCGGCGCGCCTTCATTCGGAGGAGCGGCCGATCCACATGGCTCGGCTGTGCAGCGAGCTCAACAAGGCATTGCCGGTGGACAGCATCCTCGTCGCCGACGGCGGGTTTGCCGGCCACTGGACTGGGCTGCTCTACGATACGAAATCGCCGGGGCGGCACTTCATCCCGGATCGCGGCCTGGCCTCGATCGGCTATGGGCTGCCAGGTGGGATCGGGGCGGCTCTTGGCCGCTCCATCCACCCCGGCCGTCGCGATTACCGGCGACGGCGGGTTCAACATGATGCTCGGCGAATTGGAGACCGCCCGGCGTGCCGGCATCGGGCTGACGATCGTCGTCGTCAACAATGCCGCCTCGGGTTACGTCAAGGCGTTGCAGCACGCGATGTTCCGCGGGCGCTATCAATCTTCCGACCTGGTCGAGATGGATTATGCAGCGATCGCCCGCGCGATGGGCTGCAACGGCATCCGTGTCGAGGATCCGGACCGGCTCGCCGCGGCGCTGCGCGACGGGCCTCGCCGAGCGCGCCCGCCCTACCGTGCTCGACGTCGTCGTCACCCGCGATCCCGCGCGAATGCTCCCCGCCGTCGACAACCGTACCGTCGAGATCAAGAAAGGCGACCGGGTGGCATAATCTCGGAGATTTCTCGAGGGGCTCCCGGCATCAGCGCGTCGCTGCGGCAATTGCCTCGCGCAAGATCTGCGGGATGCGGTCGAGCACCTCGGGTGGGGTCATCAGCGGTGGGGCGAGGCAGATCGTGTCGCCGATCGGCGGATCGGCGCTGCCGGCGCGAATGCGCGGGAGGAGCCCGCGAGCCAGCGCCTCGCGCGTGAAGCGGGCGCCGAGACCGATTGCTGGGGCCTTGGTGCTGCGGTCGGTCACCAGCTCGACGCCGCACATCATGCCGAGCCCGCGCACATCGCCGACGACGGGCAGGTCACGCAACTCCTCGAGCCCGGCGAGCAGCCTTCGGCCCATTACCGCCGCGCGCTCGACGAGCCCCTCGCTTTCGATGATCTCGACATTGCGCAATCCGACCGCACAACAGACCGGATGGCCGGAATAGGTCGCGGCATGCATGAATTTGCGGTCGGCGGGCGCGCCCTCGATCGCCTCGTGCACGCGCTTCGATGCGATCACGCCACCCAACGGCAGATAGCCGCTGGTCACTCCCTTGGCGAAGGAGACCAGATCCGGCTCGACGCCCCAATGGCCGAGCGCGAACCATTTGCCGGTGCGGCCAAAACCGGTGATCACCTCGTCGGCGATCAACAGCACATTGTGCCGGTCGCAGATTTCACGCAGCCGCGGGAAGTAGCTGGGCGGCGGCACAATAACCCCGCCGGCCCCCATAACCGGCTCGGCAATGACCGCGGCCACAGTATCGGGCCCCTCCGCGAGGATCGCCTTCTCGACCGCATCGGCGGCGGCGACCCCCGGCTCCTCGTTGCCGGTCCAGCGATAGGCATAAGGCGGCGCAACCTGGATGAAACCGGGGACGAGCGGCCCGAACATCTTGTGATAGGCCGCCATGCCGGTGGCGCTCATCGCCGCCATTGTCACGCCGTGATAGGCGTGGAAGCGCGAGATGATCTTGGTCTTCAGCGGCCGGTCTTTGACCTTCCAGTAATACCGCGCGAATTTGAACGAGGATTCGTTCGAACTCGGCGCCTGCGGTCGTGAAATAGACGGCGGCGGAACTCGGGTAGGCGTGGCCGACGATCTTCTCGGCGAGGCGCACCGCCGGCTCGTTGGTGGCGCCGATATAAGCCGAGGCAAAAGCGATGCGGCGCATTTGCGCTGCCGCCGCATCGGCCAACTCGCCGCGCCCATGACCGACATTGACATTCCACAGACCCGAAAGCCCGTCGATGTATTCGCGGCCGTCCGCGGCGCGCAGCATGGCCCCATGCCCCTCGACGACAACCAGCGGCTGCTGGTGGTCATCGGGATGGTGCAACGGGTGAACCAGATAGCGCCGGTCGGCTTCGAGCAGCTGGGTGGTGCCGTCCATGTTGCCTCCTCTCCGCCAGATCGGCGGAATGCGCTATGCTTTTCCGCCCTACGATTTGTTTGCGATTTGTAGCAGCGTAGGGCGGAAAAGCGCAGCGCATTCCGCCGTTCAGCGGTTCGGCAGATCGAGCGGGTAGATCGGGCGGCGGACTTTTTTGAATTGCAGCTGCGTGTAGTCGGAGGTGCAGACGCCCACCCCGGCGCAGTCGACGACGGCTTTGGCCATCGCCCCGAGCCCGGCGCGCCAGTGAATGCGGCTCTTCAGCATGACATAGCGTTTCTGCATGGGGTCGATGCCGAGGCTCACCAGGCAATTGAGGTCGGAGGGCTCGACATGGTGTGAGATCACCACGATCTCGACCGGCCCGGTGTCGAGCACGACAGCCGGGCCCATGTCCATCCCCATGCCGCGCGCCATCGGGCCGCGGTTGCGGTAGCGGCCATTCGAGATCGTCTTGACCGTGCCGGTCACGATCAAAGGCGGACTCTCGGCGGGGATCGCCGGCATCGCGATCTTACCGCCGATCGACAATGTGACCTCGGCGCCAATGCCGGCGGCGATTGCCTGTTGTACCGCCTCCGGATCATAGATCGCAAAGGCGGCGACATCCTCGAGGTCTTGCCGCAGGATCTCCGCCAGCACGACAGTCGTGTCCATCGTGCCGCCGGAGGCGCAATTGTCGTAATGGTCGAGCAACACCACTGGACCATCGCCCGGCGGCATCGCTTTGGCGCGCGCGACCGATTGCTGCAATGGCTCGATCTGATAGACAAAAGCGTCGCGCTCGACCCAGGCCCGGTCCAGCAGCTCGTCGCGGAGGTCTTCGGCGAGCTTGCGGTCGCCGTCGGTCACGACGACGGCACTCAACCCGGCATTCGCGATGTCGGCATGCGGAAAGCCGGTGAAGAGGCTCGCCGCGAGCGCGCCGTCGGCGGTCATTGCGGCACAGCGGTGCTGCAATTCCTTGTTCGGATGATCGTCGGTGCCCTGCCGCATGACATGCGGCAGCATCGGCACATTGCCCCAGGCCATCACCGGCCTCACCTCGCCGCGGATCGTACGCAACAGGATCTCGCCGGCGAGCCTGGCGGTCTCGTAGGTGTCGATGTGCGGATAGGTGCGATAGCCGGTCACGACGGTCGCATTGGCGACAATCTCGTCATAGAGGTTGGCGTGCATGTCGAGAGATACGGCGATCGGGGTCTTCGGGTCGATCGCGCGCAGCCGTTTCAGGAACTGGCCCTCGCCGTCCTCGAGGCTCTCGGTGACCATCGCGCCGTGCAGGTCGAGCATGATGCCGTCGAAGCCGCCGCGCGCCGCCGCCTTGCAGATCCTCTCGGTGATGTGCGCGTAGGCGGCGTCCTCGACGGGACGGCTCGGCGGCGCTCCGGCAGCAATCGGCAGAACAATTTCGGCCCGCTCCCGCTCGGCGAGGTCGAGATAGGCGCCGAGACCCGTCCCGGTGCCGCGAAAGGCGCCGATCGCCGCCTCGCCATAGAGCGGCCCCGGACCATTGCCGAACCGCGCCAGCCGCGTCGGCACCGGCGAGAAGGTATTGGTCTCGTGCTTCATCATCGCGATCAGCAGACGCATTTCTGGATCTCCATGGTTCCAGCATTTATGCCGCTTCTGGACGCGAGTCGCAATTATGGATATACCAATAGCCATATCTCCGGAGGGATGCTCACATGACCGCCTACAGTGTCGCAGAGGCAAAAAATACGCTTCCCAAACTGATCGACCGTGCCTTGCAGGGTGAAGAGGTGGTCATCACACGGCATGGCAGACCGGTTGCCGAGCTCAAGCCGCTGAGGCGGCAGCCCCCCGCGCCCGCCGGGACTTACGCTTGGCTACGATCGCGCCGCGACGCCCGTCCGGGTGTCGGTCTGACTTCGGTCGAGATTTTGGATCTGCTCTACGAGACCGACGATCTTTGACCCGTTATCTCGACGCCAGCGTCATGCTTCCGATCCTGATTAAAGAGCCGGCGAGCGCGACGGTCGACGCGTTCATGTCGACTGTTCAGCAGGAGCTGTGGGTCAGCGATTTCGCCGCCGCGGAAGTGGCCTCGGCGGTGTCGCGGCTGGTTCGCACTGGGCGCCTCGAGGCGACCGACGGGGCGGCCAGCCTGTCCGATTTTGACGTATGGCTAGCAGCAATGACCAGAGCAGCGGAAATCCATGCCGTGGATGTTCGCCTCGCGGGCGTGTATGTTCGGCGATTCGATCTCGCGCTGCGTACCCCGGACGCGCTGCACCTCGCGATCGCGCGGCGTCTCGATGTCACGCTGGTCACACTTGATCGACGAATGGCGGCGGCCGGAAGGGAGCTCGGCGTGGCCGTCGAGGTGCCGACGGGCGCCTGAGGTAGTCGGAGGCTGCTTCGCACGAACGTCACGGGAGCGTGGGGCAGGTGGAGCGGAAGGGTAACCCGCCGGAAGGGCCCTGGAAGGCATGGTGGGTTGTGCTTCGTTCTACCCACCCTACAACGGACCGTCCAGGCTTGTCCGCAATCCCTCTCAGGGCGCTCAGTGGCGGGAAATCGGGGAGGCACCCAAAATCGACACAATTACAGAGTATCAGTCCGAGTGAAATCTACAGCGCGGGGTTGCGATGATCTATTTTGATTGCTGTTAAGACTAGTGTTCAGACCCATACGGAAAATTCGCTCAGCAAGCGCGGAACAAGGCTCACATCATAATCCTGTCACACCGGCGAAGGCCGGTGCCGATGGCAGAAATGGGTCCCGGCCTTCGCCGGGAAGACGAGGACAGGCGCATTGCACTGAATCATCTGTATGCATCTTAAGCGCCTGGCGAAAAACAGCCAGGAAACAGCGAACGAACAGCCAGCGATAACAGCGAACAGAATTTGAAGAAGTGAGGGTTTCTCCGCCTGAAACGGGCTCCCTGGCTGTTGTTCAGTGTGTTATTAGCAAATACAGCGGACGCCCGCGGGACCTTTTTGAGGGTGCCCGATGAATGTAGATGCATACTAAATGCAGCCCTGTAGGGCAACCCCGCGCTCCTGCGGCTCTCGAATGGAGGAACAATTGTCCGAGAATCCCGTCGAAACCCACTATACCCGTCAGGACCTCGGCAACCTCATCCTTGCGGCGCTCCGACAGGCCGGGAAGGATATCGACCATCTGACGCCTGACGATCTCGCTCCGGTCGACGAGTTTCATGGCGGGCAACGGCAGGCGACAATCAGGCTGGCAGATCTCCTCGGCTTCCGGGGAGGCGAGCGGGTGGTCGACATCGGTTCCGGAATTGGCGGGCCGTCGCGGTTTCTCGCCAGCCGCTACGGCTGCAGGGTCACCGGCATCGATCTGACCGCAGAATTCTGCCGCGTGGCCGAGATGCTGACCCGCCTGACCGGATTGACGGACAAGGTCGACTATCGCCAGGGCAATGCGCTGGATCTACCGTTCGAAGACACGAGCTTTGACGTCGTGTGGTCGCAGAACGCCTCGATGAACATCGCCGATCGCGATCGGCTCTATTCCGAGATGCACCGGGTCCTCGAACCCGGAGGCCGGCTCGCGCTGCAGGAAGTGGCGGCCGGCCCCGGCGGCGAGCCGCATTACCCGGTGCCCTGGGCGGCAGAGGCGAGCATCAGCTTTCTGCTGACCGCGGAGGCCACGCGCGCCAAGCTCGAAGCCGCCGGCTTTCGCGTCGTCACCTGGCAGGACACCACGCAAACATCCTCGCAATCCTGGAGGCGCGCGGCCGAGGGCGCGCCGCCGCCGCTCGGGATACATTTGCTGGTCGGACCCGATTGGGCTGCGATCGCGCGCAACTCGGCGCGGAATTACCAGGAGGACAGGGTCAGGTTGTTCAATGCGGTGCTCGAACGACCAAACTGATTTGCTCCTATAAATCCAAAACGAGGACCGGGGTCTTCGCCCGCGAGCAGCAGATCAAGACGTAGCGTCGACGCCCGTTTTCTTCGAGAACCTGGTCACGGTGGTCGGGCTCGCCGGCGAGATAGGGAGTCAAGCAGGTACCGCAGTAGCCGAGTTCGCACGAGGTTCTGACGGCGATGCCATGGCGCTGTAGAACCTCGGCGATCGTCTCACCGGCGCGGACTTCGTAATCGCCGCCGGTCTTTGCCAATTGGACGCGAAACGGGCGGTCCTCGGCGGCCCGGGGCTCCGGCACGCCTGTAAAGTACTCGCAATGCACGGTGCCGGCCGGCCAGTCGCGCGCCGCCGCCGTCGCCGCTGCCATTAACGGCGCGGGTCCGCACAAATAGAGATGAGTTCCCGGACGCCACTCGCGCAAGGTTGCCTCGATGTCGAGACCCTGCGCCGGATCGCCGCCATCGTGGTGGAAGCGCAGGCTCCCTTCGGCGGCGAGCGGGGCCAGCTCGCGGCGGAACGCGGTTCGCTGAGGCGCGCGGGTGCAGTAATGGACCATGAATTCGGCGCGGCGCCGCCGCAATTCCGTAACCATCGACATGATCGGCGCGATGCCGATGCCGCCCGCGATCAACAGGTGCCGTTCGCCTGCCGGGTCGAGCGGGAAGCTGTTGCGTGGGTGCGAGACCTCGACGATGCCGCCGGCGCGGACATGCTCGTGCAGATGGCGCGAGCCGCCGCGGCTCGCGCTTTCGCGCAACACCGCGATACAATAGCGCCGCCGCTCGGCAGGGTCGTTCCACAACGAATACTGCCGCAAAAAACCGCCGGCCCGCAGCTCGACATGGGCGCCGGGCGCAAAGCGCGGCAGGTCGCGGCCGCGAGGGTCGACCAGCTCATAGCCGTTGATGGCTTCGGCGAGATAGGTGATCGACCGGACGCGTAGCTGCATGGCCAGGGAGTGTTGCAGATTTTGCCGGTCTTAGGGAAAGATCGTGCCGACCGTGAGGAACTCAGCCGAGGAGGCGATTGATGGCACTGCAGATCCGCCGTGTGGTAACCGGCCACGACGCATCCGGGCGAGCCGTCGTAAAGATCGACGAGATTGCGAAAAACCTCGTCTCGTCCCGTCCGGGCGCCACAGCTTGCGTCGTGTGGACGACCGAGGGCTTTCCGGTAGACAACACCGGCGAGGAGGACGCCGGGCTGCGCAAAACCGGTACGACGCTCGACAACGGGACCGTCTTTCGCATTCTCGAACTAGCGCCGGGGGTCACGCCGCGCAACCATCGCACCGACTCGATAGACTACGCCGTCGTGATGTCGGGGGAGGTCGACATGGAGCTCGACGATAGGACAGTCCGCCTTAAGGCCGGCGACGTGCTTGTACAGCGCGGCACGATCCACAATTGGGTCAATCGCGGAACCGAGCCTTGCGTGATCGCTTTCGTGCTGATCGCGGCAAAGCCGGTCACCGTCGGCGACAAGGTGCTCCTTGCCCAGGGTTAGCCGTGAGTGATGACGTCGAGCTCCTGATCGCCGGCGGTGGGCTTACCGGGCTGCTGCTCGGGGCTGCCTGCGCTGGGGCAGGGCTCGCGGTCTCGATTGTCGATCGGCAGGATCCCGCAGCGTTGCTCGCCGATGATTTTGACGGCCGCAGCTCGGCGATCGGCTACGGTTCACAAAAGGTCTTGGACGCGATCGGGCTGTGGCCGGAAATTGCTTCCGAGGCCGAGCCGATACTCGAGATCCGGGTCGCCGACGGTGAGTCGCCGCTATTCCTTCATTACGACCATCGCGAACTCGGCACCGGCGCCCCGCTCGGTTACATCGTCGAAAACCGCATTCTCAGGCGCGTCCTGACCGATCGCGCCAGATCGATCCCGAATCTGCTGTTTCTGGCGCCGCTAGCCGTGGGCTCGGTGTCGACCACGGCATTCGGCACGACCGCAGCGCTTTCGGACGGGCGGCAAATCCGAGCCCGGCTGGTCGCGGCCGCCGATGGCCGAGAATCTCCGCTACGGCGCGCCGCGGGAATCCAAACGGTCGAATGGCGATATCCCCAGGCCGGCATCGTGACGACCCTGCGGCACCAGCGCCCGCACCATGGCATTGCCGTCGAGCATTTCATGTCCGCGGGCCCGTTCGCCATTCTGCCGATGACCGGCAACCGGTCCTCGATCGTCTGGACGGAACGGGCGGCGCTTGCGCCGCGCCTCGTCAACCTCTCCGATGCGGCTTTTACGGCGGAACTGGCGGCGCGCTTCGGCGATTTCCTCGGGGCCGTTGAGCCGATCGGGCCGCGCTGGACCTACCCCCTCACACTGCTGCTGGCCGAAAGCTATGCCGCAACCCGGCTGGCTCTCGTCGGCGAGGCGGCTCATACGATCCACCCGATCGCCGGCCAGGGGCTCAATCTCGGGATACGCGACGTCGCCGCGCTCGCCGAGCTGGTAATCGACGCGCGGCGCCTGGGTCTCGACATCGGAAACGAGTCAGTGCTGCTGCGTTACCAGCAATGGCGCCGCTTCGATGCGCTGGCGCTCGCCATGGTCACCGACGGCCTCAACCGGCTGTTCTCGAATTCGCTCCCGCCGATCCAGCTCGCTCGCGATGTCGGCCTCGCCGCGGTCAATCGTTTCCCGCCGCTCAAACGCCTCTTGATGCGTGACGCGATGGGGATCGTCGGGGACCTACCGCGCCTCGTCCGCGGCGAACCGCTCTAGGCCGGCCGGACGTCAGGGTTCCCGGCGGAGCCCGTTCGCAGCCAGAGCGTCGAGATACTCGCGCCAGCGCTTTTCGTGCTCGACACCGAGTTGGTAGAGGTAATTCCACGAATAAATGCCGGTATCGTGCAAATCGTCGAATTTAATCCGGACGGCGTAATTGCCGACCGGTTCCAGCGCCATGATGCCGACATGGGCGCGGCCATGGACCAATGTCTTTTGTCCCGCACCGTGGCCTTGAACCTCCGCGGAGGGGCTCTCGACGCGCAGGTATTCGGCGGGAAGCGAAAATCGGCTGCCGTCGTCGAACGCGACCTCGAGCAGCTTTTCCGCTCGTTTCAACCGCAGCTCAAGCGGCCAGCGCGCTGTCCCGCTCGCGCTCACTCGAACCTCAGGGCGATGGCAGGCGCTTGGTCGCGGTCTCGTCGTCGCGCAGCGGGCGCGCCTCGTCGACGAGCATGATCGGGATCCCGTCGCGGATCGGGTAGGCCAGCCCCGCCTCCTCGCTGATCAGCTCCTGGGCATCGCGATCGTAGCGCAACGGGGCTTTGGTCAATGGGCAGACGAGAATCTCCAGCAGCTTCGGGTCGATTTCCGGTGTTCCTTCCATCCGTTCCCTCGTTATCAGCCAAAACCTAGTGGCGGGCGCCAGTGCCCTCGCTCGGGCGCTGCATTACCGCCATCTCGACAATCGCGGTCAGCAGGCGCGCGCGTTCGGCGAGATCGGGGGCTTCGAGCAGTGCCTGCTTCTCGCTCGGATCGAAGGGGCAGATCATCGCAATCGAGCTGACGAGCCGCTCGCCCGCTACCGGGGTGATCGAATCCCAATCGGCCGAGATCTGGTGCTGCTGAAAATAGGCCCTCAGCCCGCGCATCAGCCGCTCGCGGTCAAACTCGGGGGCCTCCTCTCCCTCGACATCCCGGGCAAACTCGTGCCAATCCGGGACGACGCGGCGATAGCCCTCTAGCAATGGCAGCTCTTCACGGATCCGGAAACGAGAGGTGCCAGTCAAGGTGATCAGAAAACGTCCGTCCTCGGTCTCGGAAAACGAGGTGATGCGGCCGGCGCAGCCCGTCGGATAGACCGGTGGGTTGCTGCCCGAGGTTCCCGGGTCAGTGGGCTGGACCATGCCGATCAGGCGCTCCCCAGCGAGCGCGTCGCGCGTCATCGCGAGATAGCGCGGCTCGAAGACGTTCAGGGGCAGCCGGCCGCGGGGGAGCAGCAGGACGCCGGTCAGCGGAAAAATCGGGAGAATGGCGGGGAGCGCCGCTCCACCGCGCCGCTCGCTCATCACGCTCTCCCTTCAGGAAAACATGACAGAGGAAAGCCGGCGCCGGCCGCTCAGGGTCAGCGGGTCGGTCGGACCCATCACCTCGAAGAATTTGAGGAGCTGCTTGCGAGCGGCCTGCTCGTTCCATTCGCGATCGCGTTTGAACAGGGCCAACAGCTCGTCTATCGCAGCCTCCCGGTCGCCGCTTCCGAACAGCCCGGTTGCGAGCTCCAGGCGCGCCTCATGGTCGTCCGGGTTCTGCGACAGCCGGGCGCGCAGCTTGCCGGCCGAACCCATCGCCTTCTGCGCCTGCTCGGCGAGGTCGAGGGCGGCGCGCGCGGCGGTGATCTCGGCGTTGCCAGCGCTCTCCTTCGGAACGCGATCGAGATGTTGTTTCGCTTTGGCGAGCTCGCCGCGCGCGATCATCGCCCGCGCCAGCCCGGCGAGCGCCTCGATATTCGTGGGCTCGCGCTGCAGGATCTGCGAGTAAAGCGCGCCGGCGCTGGCGTGATCGCCCCCCTGCACCGCCTCTTTGGCCATGGCCAGCGCCTCCTCGACCGGCGAGGGACCACCCTTTCCGCCGCCCAGGCGCTGGACGAACTGCTTGACCTGGCTCTCGGGCAAGGCGCCGACAAATCCGTCGACCGGCCGCCCGTCCTTGAACGCGTAAACCGCCGGGATCGACTGTATGCGCATCTGCTGCGCTATTTCGGGATTCTCGTCGATATTGAGCTTGACCATTCGAACCGCGCCGTTGGTGGCGCGCACGGTCTTTTCGAGGATCGGCCCGAGCTGCTTGCAGGGACCGCACCAAGGCGCCCAGAAATCGACGATGACCGGCGCGTCGAACGAGCCGTCGACGACTTCGGCCATGAAATTGGCGGTAGTGACGTCCTTTACAGGGGCGGCAGCCGCGCCGCCGATCAAAGCTTCGCTCGGCATTGCTGTTCTCTCCGGTTTTATCCGACAACATGGCGGCGCAATCGAGGTAACACAAGCGCAAGCCGTTCGATGTACTCAGCTCTCCGGGAGGTCCGGCTCGCGCTCGAGATCGGCCAGATCGACAATCCTCGGCACGTGCCCCGAGGCGGCGATCAAGCGCAGCAGATCGGCGGCCGAGATCGCCGTGGTGCGATCGTTTTCCAGCGGGTGATAATTCAGCGGGTCGTATTCCAGCATCGCGGCGTCGAGCACGGGAGTGACGAGATGCCGGACATCATTAAGGAGGGCGAAAGGCGTGACGCTCCCCGGCCGCACTCCCAGAAGCCGATGGAGGTCGGCGGCGCCGCCAAATGAAAACCGCGGCGCCAACAGTCGCGCCGCCAGCTTTTTGAGGTGGATCCGGCGTTCCTCGAGCATCACCGCCAGCCAGAACCCGCCCTTCTTGTCCTTGAGGAAAAGGCTCTTGCAGTGCGCTCCCGGAAGGGTGCCGCGCAACGCTGCCGCTTCCGCGACGGTGGAGACCGGCGGATGCGAAAAGGTCCGGTGCGCGATCCCGAGTTCATCGAAACGCGCAAACAGCTCTTCCGGGGTCATCAACGGCGGCGGCATGTCGGGCACGATGCGATCCGCCCGCCCGGAAAGCAAGGCTGCCCGGAAGACAAGGCTGCCCGGAAGACAAGGCTTGCAAACCCTTGCTCGCCCGCTATCATATATCGGCGATAAAGGCCGCAGACTCCTCCAACGCGTTGCGGGTGTAGCTCAGGGGTAGAGCACAACCTTGCCAAGGTTGGGGTCGGGGGTTCGAATCCCCTCGCCCGC
>CAVTQA010000011.1:0-14943 GCA_963736715.1 uncultured Alphaproteobacteria bacterium
GTGCCTCTACTGGTTCGTTTCGTATTGCTGACCACTGGCTTGGCACATTTGAAAACCGATTGGGCCAATTCTCACGTACGAGTCGTCCCCATGCGTAAATGGAGGGAATATGATCCTTCTCAGGTGAACCTTCGTTCTGCCGTGGATAGTGGAGAAATAGCATTCGAACCGCCGCTAGAGGATCGTAAATAGGGGAGAGGCATCGATCGATCTAGAACTCGGCTTGAGTTTTACTAGACTAAAAGGCTCCGGAAGTTTAACTGTGTCCGTAGCAAATGGGTTAGCCGGGCTACCTGGCGGGATTTGGGCCACTAAAGAATTAAGAGAAAAGACGCGCTCGGGAATATGGAACATTTCGTTCTAGAACCAGAGGGTTTCATTCTCGCTATGACGTATGAAAGCATAAGAGTACCTAAGAATATGATCGCTTTGGTTGAGGGACGGAGCACGTATGCGAGAGTTGGACTCAGTATGCATCAAACTGCGCCGTGGGTTCAGCCGGGATGAAGCGGCCCTTATCATTCTTGAAATGATAAATCACGGGCCGTTTAGGATCAATTAACTCCATTAATCGACAAGCCTTGTCAGATCACCTTTTTTGAACTCAAGACTGAGTTGCCAGAAGACTTGGTATATGGTGCCCGAACTACCGACAGATACAGAGACCAAACGCATCCCCTGGTCCACGACAAGGATAATTGCCCTTTCTAGCAGGTCATCTGCGGGCAATCAAATTCAGCGTCCAGACCTTGATTGATGTCGAGCACAAGCTCACGTAGCACCCTGATGCGGCCCGCGAACATCACTACGGGACAGCATCGTCGCCAGCCGGGACTACCAGGAAGTGTCAACGCCGGAGAAAAAATGTATCAGCGGGCCGGAGTAAAACTGCATCACCGAGGGGTGCCAAATGCCCCACCGGGAGGCTTTTTGCTGCACGACAAACAGGATGAGAAGCGGATTGCTTCATCGGCGAATGTTCCCGAGACGTCGAGCGTTGCCTCGCCAAGCGTACTCCCGTTGCCTCAATCAATCCGGCGGCCGGCCCCAGTCCCCTTCTGAATCCTAAATCAGTGCTTAGTGATGTTGGCCCTGTGGAGTTGTGGGCGACGCGCTGGCGTCGTCCAAGCGCAGCGGCAAATCCACAGGGCTTTTGCTGGCAGTAGCGCCGCCGCTTACGCACTTCGTCAACGCGTCATGCAGATCCGCCTTGTCGATTGGCCGCGCCGAGGAAAATCGGCCGGAACAAATCAGATGAGGCAGTAGGGGTCAGCTTTGGGCAGCATTCTTCCTATCCAGGTTGCCGCGCTACCAGGCTTTATTTCGGTATCAAGCCTGGGGTTTGTTGTCGCTCGGCTCAGCGGCTTGTGGTTGGCGCTGGCGTCGCTTGCTCTGTTTGAGACGATAGCTGTCGCCGTTCAATTCGAGGATGTGGACGTGGTGAGTTAGTCGGTCGAGCAGCGCACCGGTCAGCCGCTCCGACCCGAAGACGCCGGTCCACTCGTCGAATGGCAGATTGCTGGTGACGATGGTGGAGCCGCGCTCATAGCGCTGGCTGAAGACCTCAAACAAGAGCTCGGCGCCGGTCGTCGAAAGGGGTACATAGCCGAGTTCATCGACGATCAGCAGTTTGTAACCGGCCAGCTGGCGCTGCAGGCGCAGCAGTCGCTTCTCGTCCCTGGCCTCGATCAGCCCGTGGACCATAGCGGCCGCGGTGGTGAAGCCGACCGACAAGCCCTTCTGGCAGGCCGCCAGCCCCAATCCGAGAGCAATGTGCGTCTTGCCGGTGCCGCTGTTGCCGACCGCGATCACGTTGTCGCGGCGGGTGACGTATTCACAGCGAGCGAGCTCCAGGACCAATGGCTTATTGAGAGAAGGGATCGCCGTGAAGTCAAAGCTGTCCAGGCTCTTCACTGTCGGGAACCGCGCCTCCTTGATGCGGCGCTCGACCATGCGCCGTTCCCGGTCGATCAGTTCGAGTTCGGCCAGGCGCAGTAAATAGCGGGGATGGTCGACGCCCTCGGCGGCGCATTGCTGGGCGAGCTTGTCGTATTCGCGCAGGAAGGTTGGCAGCTTGAGCGCCTTGAGGTGATGGGCGAGCAGAAGCTGGGGCGCGTCGCTCATGGCGAGGCGCCGGTGAGAAGGTCGAGATAGGCCTTGGCCGAGGTCATCGCCACGCTCGCCCGCGGCAGGTAGGGATAGACCGTCAGGTCGAGCCGCGGCGGCCGGCGCTCGATCCGGCACAGCACCAGGTGCTTGACCGCGTCAAAGCCAATCGCGCCCCGCGCGATGGCCTCCCTGACACCGGCCAGCACGTCCTCGCGGTGGAATACCTCCAGCAACCGCAGTACCTGGACGAACTCGCGTTTGCCGCGCTTGGCCATGCGGGCCTCGATCAGGCGACGCAGCGTGGCAAATTCCTCGGGCAGGTCCCAGCCGACCAGCGGTGCTGCCTGGTCGAGAGCGCCAATCTTCTGTTCGAGCAACGGCAGGTAATGCAGCGGGTCGAAGACAAAGTCCTCGCGTTCGTAGGAGCGCGGATGACGGGCGATTACCTCCGCCCCGCAGGAGATCACTACCTCGTGGACATAGCCGCGGATCAGAACCTCGCGGTGCCCGTAGGCGGTCGGCACCGAGTAGTCGGTGCCGCGATAGCGCACCAGCAATTGCGAACTGACCCGGCCCGCCTTCTTCTCGCAGGCGTCATAGGGCGCTGGCGGCAAGGCGTGGAACGCCTCCAGATCCCGCACCAGCCGTTCGCTGATCGTCTGGTCATGACCGCGCGGCCGATCCTCGAACCGGCGCCGACAACCCTCGAGCAGCTGCTCGTTCAGCGCCATCAAGCTGACCGCCCGCGGTACCGGCACCAGCAAGTTCCGGCGGATCCAGCCGATCAGCCCTTCGACTTTGCCTTTATCGTTGCCTTTGCCGGGCCGCCCGAACCGATCTTCAAACACGTAATGGGATTGCAGCTCGCTGAACACGCGCGTGCGCTGTCGCACTCCACCGCCCAGGATGCGCGCCACCGCCAGCGTCGTGTTGTCGTACAGGACCGAGCGCGGCACCTTGCCGAAGAACGTGAATGCGGCGTTGTGCCCGTCACAGAACGCTTCGGCGGTCTCCGCCGGATAGGCCTGCACAAAACAAGCGTCGCTGTGCGGCAGGTCCATTGCAAAGAAGTGGATTTTGCGCTCGACCCCGGCGATCTCCACCAGCGCCTCGCCAAAATCCACCTGAGCATGGCCGGGATCGTGCCGAAGCGGCACGAATACTTCGCGATGCCGCAGACGGCGCGCCAGAACGTAGTCCTTAACAATGGTGATCCCGCCAGAGTAGCCGTGCTCGTCGCGAAGCCGATCGAAAATTCGCTTCGAAGTATGCCGCTGCTTCCTCGGCCGGCCCTCATCCGCCGTCAGGATACCGTCGATGATCCCGGTGAACGGGTCGAGCTTGGGACGCGCCGGCGGTCGGCTCCGCCGATACCCGGGCGGTACCGAAAACGCCAGCATCTTGGCTACTGTCCGCGGGTCAATGCCAAACTGCCGCGCCGCTTCTCGGCGGCTCAGACCCTCGATCTGTACCGCGTAGCGAACCCGCCCATAAAGCTCAACCACCTTCATCCCCCGCCCTCGGCAGTTACGCCAAAGGGCTACCTGCTGCCGGAGTTTTACTCCGGCGCAACCGGACTGACCGGCCGCTTCAATGAGGGATTTTTGCTCCGGCGCTTACACCTCGGCCACGGCGCGGGCAAATCGGTCCTCTAGCTCGCGCTCGACGATGGCCGCATGTTCGCGTTCGCGTGCCTGGATTTCGTCGAACTTCTCAGGCGAGACGGGTTGATCACACGTCGGACATAGCAGTTCGTCTCCAACATGGGTGTGCCGTAGGGTTGCGGTTTCAGCCATCAAGGGAATCGAAGCCATCGTGATCCTCCAATTAGATTAGGTCCTTTTTTATCCTATTTTTTGCCGGTGTCAAGCGGCCTTGGTGCGCGGATTCAACTTTTTTCGCGCATCCGCGTGCGATTTCCTTCCGTACGGAGCAAGCGAACCTCCAGGGTGATCAGATGGCTTTCGCTCCAATTAGGACCGATTTGAAAGTGAATTAAGTTCGAATTATATGATCGGAACCTAGGAATTTTTTTTAACGGCGAATATGGACGATACAGGCACGATCAGCTTCCAAGAGCGACGGCTCGGACGGACTGTCCTGCGCACGTATCGGGCCAAGGTTGACATCGAAGAGGTCGTTCCAAATGAGCGGCAACCCCGCCTCGGCCCGAAGGAGGATGAGGAGTTACAGCGACAGATAGAGGCTAACGAAGGTATCTTCGAACCGCTGCTGGTGGACCCGCATCCCGATATTAGCGGCAAATACCGCATCATCGACGGTGACCGGCGCTGGACTAATTCCGACATTCTCGTAAAGCGAGGGAAGGAACAGTATCGCACAATTCCTGTAGAAATAACTGACCGTTCTCTCTCAGATGAAGAGCGATTTCGCGTATGGATCTACATCCATAGGCAACGAAAGGAATGGGACGCAAGAGAAAAAGAAATGGTCGCATTCAGCCTCGTGGATCTGGTGGGCCGCGCGAGTGCTGCGAACATATTAGGAATCACCGTCCGGGAAGTAGATAAGCTGGTAGATGTCTTTCAGCTTTCAAAGCAATTTGAAAACCTCCGCGAACCCGGCGCGGCTATAACCTGGGCGAGAGAATTGATGGGCGTCAGTAAAAAACTCTTCAGTCCATCGGCAACGGACGCCGTGATCAAAAAAGTGAACCAGAAACAAATCACGAATTCAAAAGACTTACGAAAACTCCGCCAGATACTGCGCGATCCCGTTGCAAAAGCGCATTTTCTTAGCGACGAAGGCGACATTGAACTCGGCGCTGCTGCGGATAACACCGGTTCAGGAAGGCGGGCCAGCCGGGCTTATAGCAGATCTCGAAGCCGCTATAGACGCGTGGAGACGCGTACCATGGACGACGTTAGAGGAAGCGAAGGGCAACGAGGCGGTGCTCAAACGGATCGGTGACGCCGAAGCCCTGCTCAAGAGCTTGCGGAAGACGCTTTCGTCCTGAATCCCGCTAGGTCTCACGGACGATTTCGGTTCGTTAAATGCGCTGGATGTCAGATCGACGTTCCGCCGAAGATGGCGAAATCTCCGTACTCGCCATTATAGAGACAGTAGTAGCTGGCGCTCTTGCATATCTGTTTTATCGGTGGACGAACGAACTCTGGCATATTGGTGTGGCTGCTTGTTTGGCACCTTTGTTGTTGCTACGAACATCCAGGATTACTAGAGTATCACTGCGTATAGCTGATACGGTGTACAGGTTTTCGTCTGAAAATGAAGGTGAAGGGGCTATTCCTTCCTGGGGCCGAGGAGTATTAAACTGGTTATTGACCGTCTCTATTCCATTGGTGATAGTACTAATTAAATTTGCTTCTACACTTTTTTGTTTCATTGCTCATCCTTTAGAGAGCGTTAGAGAAATCCCTCGCAATTGGCAACGTGTCGTACTTTGCACTGACTTAGGTGCAATCCCTGAGTTAATTCCGACAATTGAAGAAGTCTCTAAAAATAGTGCGTTAACTGATTTAAAAACATCTCAAATAATTCTATCGGTAAAAGTAATAATCACCGACGCACTTTTCTCGGCATCGAAAGTCCATAGTTTGCTCTTAGCGTATTTAGCCTTGCCGTTATTAATAATGTTACTTTCCATCCCTATGTTTTTTGCCGCACTATTGATAGTACTTCCAGGTCTTGCCTATAGGTATGCCGTCAAATCTACGGCGCTGATTTGGAGTTCCGATCCTCTGGGCAGTGAGGCCAGTATCGAACCCCGCAGATATTAAGGTAGCAATGAACCGCATAATGACGAGGGCTATTTACAAAGCATCTAGAATTTATTCGGCATTCGTAGCACTGGCATTCATCGGCAAGATGTATCTATGGATAAGATCGAGCGAGCTACAAAGCACCTTCGTATCGCCCGCAGTTCTAGAGGCTGTCCGTGCATTTGTTGTGCCAGATCAGCTTCCGCTGTGGCATGCCACAGCGGCGTTTAATGCAATAGCCTCTTGGAGTTTATATTTTATTTCGGACTACTACTATAGGGATTCGCGGGATGGGGTCCAAATACCGGAGAACGCGTTGCGCCACACTTTTTTATGGCTGCCGCTGATGATGAACATCTTTACCGTATATTCATTATTTTGTACCGTCTACATTACAGTCCAAGTCACCTCTACTTTGGATCTACCACCGTTACACGCAAAGCTGTTTCCGTGGTGGTAACCATCATAAGCCTGGAGTTACGGAGTTACGGAGTTACGGTGACAGCTTACTAAACTACACGCCCATCCATCGACATCGGACACTTCGACCTTCGGATTGAGCGGAGCACGCGACGACCGCAATTCTACAGCCTGCGCCCATCATTGTGCGGTCAGCCCGCCGTCGACGACGAGCCCGGCGCCGGTCATGAAGGCGGCATCGTCGGAGGCGAGAAGCAGCGAAGCGGCGAAGCACCTGTAATGGTTGCCCTTGCTGAAGGCCCAAGGAGTGCGAGAGGAGCCCATTAATCCCTTCATGGTGCGGCAAACTGCCGGGAAATGATAGATTGGGTGAGAGACATCGCGCTCCGTGGCTAAATTCCTTATGTTCAATAGCGCATCGTGGTAATAGCAACGATAAAATTGCCATAATGTTCGCGTTTCATGTCGTTCGGGGAAGCGCCGAGGGCCGGCGCAAGGTTACCGAACCGAGGTGGAGCGATGACTGATATTTCTCTGCAGGAAACAGCAACGACCGTAAAAAGGATTCGAGGTCGACCGTTTGCGAAGGGGCAGTCCGGAAATCCGGGCGGGCGGCCTCGCGGCTCGATCAACCGGTCTACTCGGGCGGCGCAGCTGTTGCTCGATGGCGAAGCGACGGCGCTGAGCCGCAAGGCGGTCGAACTCGCCCTCGCCGGCGATCCGACGGCATTGCGGCTCTGTCTCGACCGCACCGTCGCGCCGCGGCGCGACCGGTCCGTCGAGCTCCCTCTGCCGCCGATCAACAGCGCGGCCGATATCCTTGGCGCGATAAAGGCGGTCGCCGACGCGGTCGGGCGCGGCGGCATCACCCCTGCCGAAGGCTTCGCGCTGTCGCAGATGATCGAAAGCTTCCTGCGGGCAATCGACGCGAGCGATTTCGACAATCGCTTGCGGCAATTGGAGGACGCGCAGTCAGCACGCCGTCCAGATCCCTATGGGTATACGCCCCGCTAAGTGTCTGACCGAAAATTCCCATGGGCGCCCACACACAAACCGTCATTCCCGCGAAAGCGGGAATCCAGGGAGCCGAGATCCCAGCGCAGGCCCTGGACCCCCGCTTTCGCGGGGGTGACGACAAGTCTATTACTTGGTGGCCTCGGATCATTTTCGGTCAGACACTAGGACCTGAGATTGAGCCACACTCCCGATACACCAGAAAACAGCAAACCGACAGCGGAATTGCCGTTGTTACTGCGCCCCGTCGCCGCACTCCGACCCAGGATTTCCGCGGCGGAGCGAAGCCGATCGCTCTACTTTCGCTGCAAAAAACAGCAAAAACAGCTAGGGGCGACGGATGCGTCGTCGGGCACCGTCTGCCCGGTCGGGGTCGTTTGCCAGGCTGGTGTTGTTGACTTGGCGGCGCTATACTCAACCGCCGCTTGCAATAGGGTAGGGTATGGTCGCGAAGGTGCGGACCGTTGCGTTTCACGGGGTCGAGGTCATCGAGGTCGAGACCCAGGTGACGATCGCCTCCGGGCTGCCGGCCTTTACCGTCGTCGGATTGCCGGACAAGGCGGTCGCCGAGTCGCGCGAGCGGGTCCGCGCGGCGCTCGCCTCGCTGGGCCTCGGGTTGCCGCCGCGACGGATCACCGTCAACCTCGCCCCGGCCGACGTGCTCAAGGAGGGCAGCCATTTCGACCTGCCGATCGCGCTTGCTCTGCTGGCGGCGATGGAGGCGCTGCCGGCCGACGAGCTCGGCGGTTACATGGCGCTCGGCGAGGTGGCGCTCGACGGCTCCTTGACGAGCGTCGCCGGCGTGCTGCTCGCGGCCTTGGCGGCGGCGAGCCGCGGCAGCGGCGTCATCTGCCCGGCCGAATGCGGCGGCGAGGCGGCCTGGGCGGGCGAGGTGGAGGTCATCGCCGCGCCGAGCCTCTTGGCGATCGTCAATCATTTCAAGGGGACCCAGCTGTTGCCGCCGCCCGAGCCGCGGCTCGCGCCGTCGCGCTCGGCCGGGCTCGACCTCGCCGATGTGAAGGGCCAGGAGAGCGCCAAGCGCGCGCTCGAAATCGCCGCGGCGGGCGGACACAATTTGCTGATGGTCGGCCCGCCGGGCGCAGGCAAATCGATGCTGGCGGCGCGGCTGCCCGGCATCCTGCCGCCGCTCGAACCGGCCGAGGCGCTGGAGCTGGGCATGATCCAGTCGGTGGCGGGCGGATTGCGCAGCGGCGGGTTGTCGCGCGAGCGGCCGTTCCGCGACCCGCATCATTCGGCCTCGCTTGCGGCATTGGTCGGCGGCGGGCCGCGCCCCCGGCCGGGCGAGATCTCGCTGGCGCATCAGGGTGTCCTGTTCCTCGATGAGCTGGCCGAGTTCAACCGCGCCGCGCTCGAAGCGCTGCGCCAGCCGCTCGAGACCGGCCGCGTCAGCATCGCCCGCGCTCAGGGGCACGTCACCTATCCGGCGCGCTTTCAGCTGATCGCAGCGATGAACCCGTGCCGCTGCGGCCATTTTGCCGAACTCGCCTGCGGGCGGGCGCCGCGCTGCGCGGAGGATTACCAGGGCCGGCTGTCGGGCCCGCTGCTCGACCGCATCGACCTGCACATCGACGTCCGCGCGGTATCGCCGGCGGATCTCGCGCTGCCGCCCGCCGCCGAGGGCAGCGCGGCGGTCGCCGGCCGGGTCGCGGCGGCCCGCGCCCGGCAAGCCAAGCGCTATGCGGGGCTGCCCGCCGAGCGCGGCATCCGCACCAATGCCGAGGCGGACGGGGCATTGCTCGACGAGATCGCGACCCCCGAGCCCGCCGGCCGCGCGCTGCTCGCCCGGGCGGCCGAGCGGCTGCGTCTGTCGGCGCGCGGCTACCACCGGGTATTGCGCGTCGCCCGCACTCTGGCCGATCTTGAAGGGGCGCCGATCGTCGCCCGCCGCCACATCGCCGAGGCGCTGAGCTACCGTCGAATGAAGGCGCTGAGCGAAGGCGAGACACTGCGGGCCTGATCGGCCGCGGTATACGCACTTCGTTCCACGCGTTTTTGCATGCCGCTTATGCGCCGCCAACCGGAACGGAGGGCTGTTACGATCCGTTACCCTCGTGAATCGGTGAGACACGGAACGTTATCGATCATCAGCGGACTGGATCAATTGTGGCACGGTGTAAGACTATGCAGTTGGAAACCAGGTTGCCTTCGCCGGCAATTCTCTGTTGTGGCGTTCCCCCGGTGGAGGAAACCGGCACGGTCGGAGAACAGCTCCTAGACTTTCTCGACGGCAGAACGGATGGGGAAGAGCTTCTCCACGCACTTTACGATCACGTTCTCGACGAACCGGTGCCGGAACAAATGCGGGCGCTGTTCCGCGCGGGGTCGGCCGACTGACCCACGCGTTCCAACGTCCCGGACCTAAGGCTGATCGCTCAAGGGGATGCCGGTAATCGCGGCGATCGAGGCCCCGGCGGCGGGGACCAGCCCGCCAAAGACGCCGTTGCCGACGTGATAAGGAAGCGACATCGAGGTGTAGCGGATACGTGCCGGGAAACGCGCTGCGAATTGGCGGCGGCGAATTCATCTGTCCTTTGGCTGATCTTTGCGCCGGCACTTATTTGCGCCCCTGACCGGCATCCTGACCTGAACTAGTCGGAGCCCGGCTTATTTCGCTCCGATCATGGCGGCAAAAGCGCTGATTCCGCCGCCCCCGCACCGGGAAAGTATTGTGGGCTTGCAGCGACCCATTTAAAACGACGCCACAATCGGCCGTAAGGCAGACCAGCCGGACACGACGCACCTGGACGGCGGTGGTGACAGGCCGACAGGGAGGAAAGCAACCATGAGCTCTTACCCGACGGCCAGGTGGACCCGGCGCAGCTTGCTCCGGGCCGGAGGCGCACTATGCGCCGGGTCGGCGCTTCCGCGCTTTGCCCGCGCCGCCGAGACCCATCCCGCGCTGGGCACCTACCCGGAAGGCTCGGTCGGCGCTTCAGTATTCATCGGCATCACGGTGCCGCGCACCGGCACCTACGCCGTTCAGGGCGAGGATGAACTCAAGGGCTATATGCTGGCGGTCGAACACATCAACAGCGGTGACCCGCTGATCAAGAAGATCTCACCGAAGACGTCGAAGGGCGTTCTCGGCAAGGAGGTCAAATACGGCGTCGCCAATTCCGAAGCCAAGCCGAATACTGCGGTGCAAGAGCAGTCGCGCTTCATCAGCGAGAACAGGGCCATCTTGATGACGGGTTCGACTTCGAGCGCGGTTGCGGTGGCGCTCAACAAACTGGCGCAGCGCGATAAGGTCCTCTACGTCTGCGGCATCTCCGGCTCCAACGACACCACCGGCAAGGATTGCGTGCGTTATGGCTTCCGCCAGTGCTTTTACGGCCAGACTGCCGCCGCCGCGATCGGCCCGGTGATGCTCAATGCCTATGGCAAGAACAAGAAGGCCGCATATCTGACGCCGGACTACACTTATGGCCACACTGTCCAGAAATCGATGGAGGATTATCTTAGCAAGAACGGCGGCTGGAGCACGGTTACCAACCAAGTCGCGCCCCTCGGTGCATCCGATTACAGCTCATACTTGCTCAATGTGAGCAATTCGGGCGCCGATTACCTACTCAACATCAACTGGGGCCACGACGCGGTCTTGTCGATCCAGCAGGCCGAGCAATTTGGCATCTTCAACAAGATGAAATTGGTGATCCCCTACCAGATTCCTTTCCTCTCGAAAGAAGTGGGGGCCAAAGTCATGGAAGGAGTCTATGCGGCCACCGATTTCTGGTGGACGCTCGAGGACAAATTCCCGGTCGCAAAGATGTTCGTCGACGCGTTTCAGAAGAAATACAGCTACCGGCCGGAATGGGGCGCCGAAAACGCGTATATGCAGTTCGCCCTCTGGGCCGATGCCTGCGAGCGCGCCGGCAGCTTCTACCCGCCGGATGTAATCAAGGCATATGAAGCGGGCAATCACAACAATTCCACGGTTGGCGACGTCTATTTTCGTGCCGCTGACCACCAGCTGGTGCGCCCCGTAATCATCGTGCGCGGGAAGGCGCCCGCGGCGATGAAGAATCCGGAAGATTTCTGGGAAGTGACGGAAATCGTGCCCGGGGCGGGGCTGATGCAGCCGCCCGACGCATTCGGTTGCCAGCTCGGCGATTACACATAGGGGAAGCGGCGTGCGGCCCGCGGGCAGCCGTCGCCGCCCGCGCCTCGGACCCCGATTTCCGTTCGCCATGTTCCGCGCCCGCTTTCCCAGATGATCACCTGGCCTAATTTCGTATCGCAATTGTTCAACGGGCTGGCGTCAGGCGCGCTGTTGGCGCTGATCAGCTCGGGCCTGACCATCATCTACGGCACCCTCGGCGTCTTGAACCTCGCGCATGGCGCAATGTTCATGCTCGGGGGGTATGCCGGCTATGTCGCGTTCCAGGCGACCGGGTCCTTCGTCGTCGCGGTGATCGCCGGCGCCTTGTTCCTGGTGGTGGTTGGCGGGCTGCTCGAACTGGTGATAATTCGCCACTTTTACGACCGCCCGCCGGAAGACCAGCTGCTGGTCACGTTCGGCGTCGGCATCGTCATCGTCGAGCTCGTGCGTTTCGCTTTTGGTAGTCTGACGAAGACTTTGCCACCACCGCCGTGGGCCACTGGCGTAACGCCGATGGGCTTCTTCGTCTATCCGACCTACCGCCTCGTCGTGCTGGCGATTGCCGCCGTCGCGCTAGGGATTCTTTATGTCGCCCTGTACCGCACCCGGCTGGGCATGATCGTGCGTGCCGGGATCGAGGATTCGCGCATGGTCGGGATGCTGGGCATCAACGTCTATCGCGTGTTCATGGTGGTGTTTGGCATCGGCGCGATGGCGGCCGGGTTTGCCGGTATTGTCAATGCCCCGGTCGTGTCGCTGACTCCGGATATGGGCGAATCGATCCTGGTGCAGACCTTCGTCGTCGTCGTCATCGGCGGAGTCGGCTCGTTCCCAGGGGCGATCCTTGGCGGATTAGTTGCCGGCGAGATCCTCAGCCTGACTTCGATGGTCAACCCAGCCTATTCGGGCGTCATGCTGTTCGCCGCGATGACCTTAGTGCTGCTGCTGCGCCCGCAGGGTCTGCTCGGCGTGCCGAGCCGCGAGTAGGCGCGAGCGTTCGATGCTCCGCCGACGCCCGCTGTTGATCGAGGCCCTGACAGCCCTCGGCCTGATCGCCGTGCCGTTCGTCCTGCCGCCGCTCGGCTTTGCCCCGAACACCGTAAACCAGATCGTGGTCTGGGGCATGTTCGGCATCGGCTTCGATATTCTGTTCGGCTATACCGGCCTCTTGTCGTTCGGCCAGTCCGCGTTTTACGGGACAGGCGGCTTCGTCGCCGCATATCTGCTGACCAACAATCTGATGACGAGTGTCATCGGTGCATTGGTGATCGGTACGGTTGGGGCAACCCTCGCGGGCGTTGTCGTCGGCGCGATTGCGCTGCGCCGCACTGGCATCTATTTCGCGATGATCACCGTTGCGATTGCCGAGATGTTCTACTTTGTCGAGTTCTCGCCGCTGGCGGCGTGGACCGGCGGGGAAAACGGCCTTCCCGGCGTTCCGACTCCCAAATTCGCCTTTCTCGGTTTTTCGTACAAAATCGGCAATGACTGGTCGATGTACGGCTTTCTCGCCGTTTGCTACTTCGTGGGCATCGTCGTCGCACTGCGCATCGTGCGCTCGCCGGTCGGTGCAATCTTCAGCGCGATCCGCGACAACCCGCTGCGGGCGCGCGCGGTCGGCCACGCCGTCGGCCGCTATAAACTGACCGCCTTCGTGATCGCCGCCACCTATGCCGGGTTCGCCGGCGGGCTGCTTGGCGTCCTGCAGGGGTTCATGCCGCCCGACGCGTTTACGTTCGACACCTCGGGCCAGCTCGTCATGCAGACCGCGATCGGCGGCATCGGTACCTTGTTCGGGCCATTGCTCGGCGCCGCCGTGTGGCTCTTTCTGCGTGACTTCCTGCAGGGCGCGCTCGGGCTGGGGGCGAGCTGGAAGCTCGTGCTTGGCGTGGTCTTTGTGCTGCTGGTGTGCTTCCTGCGCCGCGGCTTGATCGGCGGGTTGCGGGATCTCGCCGAATTATTCTTCCGTCGCGTCCACCCGCCCGCGCCGGAAGGGGCGCCGGAGCTTACCTTCGCGCCGCCGCTGGCAAGCGTCGGCCCGTCACGGCGCCGCCAGGAAACGCCGTTCACCGGCCCGGTGCTGGAAGCGCGCGGCCTGACAAAGATGTTCGGTGGGCTTGCTGCCAACCGCAACATCGACTTCGCCGTCGAGCAGGGCGAGCTGCGTGCCATCATCGGCCCCAACGGTGCCGGCAAAAGCACGTTCTTCAAGATGCTAACCTGCGAGATGCCGCCAACCGCCGGACGGATCTTCTTTCACGGCCGCGACATCACCGGCATGGATGTGGCCGAGGTGTGCCAGCTCGGCCTGACCAAGAGCTATCAGGTCAACCAGCTCTTCGCCCGCCTCACCCTGCGCGAGAATGTCGTCATCGCCGCTCTTGCCGAGCGCCGCGGCACGTTCGCGCTCGACCTGTTACGCCGCCTCGACCGCGTGCCCGGGCTCGCCACGCAGGTAGAGAGTACGTTGGCCTTTGTCGGTCTAGGCGCGCGCGCCGATGTGCCGGTCGCCGAACTCGCCTATGGCGAGAAGCGGCGGCTCGAGATCGCGCTGGCGCTCGCCGCTTCGCCGTCTCTGCTGCTGCTCGACGAGCCGCTCGCCGGTATGAGCCCGCGCGAGCGGGTCGAGACCGTCCAGCTGCTGAAGAACATCCGACGCGGCCGCACCTTGGTGGTGGTCGATCACGACATGGACGCAGTCTTCGAGCTGGCCGAGCGCATCACCGTGCTGCACGAAGGCGTGCTGCTCGCCGACGGCACGCCGACGGAGATCCAGCGCAGCAGCCTCGTGCAGGAAGCCTATCTCGGCGGGGTCGCGGCGGCATGAGCGCGCTCTTGGAAGTCGAGCGCATCAACTCCTTCTATGGCGATAGCCACATTCTGTTCGACCTGTCGCTGCGGGTCGACCGGAGCGAAGTCGTTGCACTGCTCGGCCGCAATGGGGCGGGCAAGAGCACGACGTTGAAGAGTTTGATGGGTGCGGTTCGACCGCGCTCCGGCCAGGTCGTGCTCGACGGTATGGCAATATGTGGGCTGCCACCGCATGCGATCGCCGCACTCGGACTGCAACTGGTGCCGGAGGAGCGGCGCATCTTCGGCAGCCTGACCGTCGAGGAAAACCTGGTGCTGGCCGGACTCACGGCAAAATCGCGATGGCCGCTGGAGCGGGTCTGGCTGATTTTCCCTCGCCTGCGCGAGCGCCGGCGCAGCCGCGGCACCGATCTTTCCGGCGGCGAGCAGCAGATGCTCGCGATCGCCCGCGCGCTGGTCCGCGCTCCGAAGATTGTGCTGCTCGACGAGCCGTTCGAGGGACTGGCGCCGATCATCGTGCGCGACCTGCTCGCCACCTGCCGAGCGCTTGCCGAGGCCGGCCAGACGATCGTCGTAGTGGAGCAGAACATCTCTGCCGCGCTGAGCCTCGCCGACCGCATCTACATCATCAACAACGGCCATGTCGTCGAAGAGACCACGGCGCAGGCAGCGCGCGATCACCCGGAGCTGCTGCACCGCCATCTCGGGGTGTAGGCCGCGATTACCGGC
>CAVTQA010000012.1:0-158273 GCA_963736715.1 uncultured Alphaproteobacteria bacterium
CAGCTCGGCCAAGGTGTTCGGCGGCAGCGGTACGCCCTCCGGGGTGTGCACGGTTGCAAGACGCTCGGCCGCCTTGCGCAGGGTTGGTTTGAAGTTGCGAATGCCCAGCCGGGCCAGGGTGGACTTTATCCGGTTCACAATCCGCGTGCGTTCCCCCACCAGGCAGTCGCGCTCGCGGTTCGGCCGCTTGGCGTCCTCTTCGGCAATCGTCGGCACGCGCGCCATGCTGCAATGGCCCCGTTCCCCACGCAGCCACCCCAGGAACCCGCGCTTGAGCAACTCGGTGTCCAGCCGGTCGGTCTTTGCCCGGCGATGCTCCCGCGATACCGCGATACTCGAGGCATGGATCACGTGAGCCTCGAATCCACGCGCCTCAAGCCAGCGCGCCAGCCAGAAGCCGTCGCGGCCGGCTTCGAAGGCAAGCGCAATCCGCGTGATTGTGCGCCCGGCCTTGACCGCTTCATCCTGCCAGCGTTGCAGCAGGGCAAGCAGCCGTTCTGGGCTCGGCTCCAGCTTCTTGCGCGGCTGACGCTCAATCCCGGGAAGCATGCCGGCGACGAGCCAGCTCGACTGGCTCATCTCGATGACGGCTATGATCATGCTATTCTGGTCCAGGGCGACGAGGGACCTGCTCAAGTCGTTCGGCTGGGGCATCGCTGGCACCCCATCGATTAGATGCAGCGACGAAGTTGCCATTCCTTGCCGCCCGCCCCATAGCGTCTCTCGGTCCCCGACAGGGGAGCATTTTTCACGGAGGGAAACGAGCTCTATCCCTTACCCATTAACCACCAAGTCGGAGATCGTGCATCAGGCGAAAAGCGGCTGAGCCGGGGACGAAGAACCCGGTGCCAGCGGCTGCGGTCGCTGCACTAAGTCGGCGGCGCGGATCCAAAAGCGCTCGAGCCGACGAAGCGTGACGCCGACGGCCTGAAGATCGTGTAAGAAATGACTTCTAGGTATGGATTATCCATATACAGCATCGGTGCCGTCCGGAGTGTGGTTGGAATTAAAGGTGGCGTAGTCTCCGGGTGCTGAAAACCCAACGATGCCGGCGTTGTGCGCCGGTGGAGACCACGCCATGCCCGACAATAGCACGAAGTCGCCGGTTCTGGGTTCAGAAGCCGAGACGGCGGTCCATCTTCTCGACGATTGGTTTGATCCGATCGAGGCCGGTTTGCGCGACCGGGTGCGCGAACTGATCCAGACGATGATCGAGAGTGAGCTCGAGGCAGTGCTCTCACGCCCGCGCTATGCTCGCCAGCCCGAGGCGGATCCCGAGAATGATGGCGCGGGCAGTGTCACTGGCCACCGGCACGGTCACCGATCGCGCTCGCTGCTGGGGACCTTTGGCCGGGTGGAAATCGCGGTGCCGCGGGCCAGGCTCGACACCGCGGAGGGCAAGACGACGGAATGGAAGAGCACGGCGCTGCGGGCTTACCAGCGGCGAACCAGGCAGGCCGATTCGCTGATCGTGGGCGCCTATCTTTCGGGCACCAACACGCGTCGGGTGCGCCGGGCGCTCGCCGCCGTCTTTGGCGGGGCGGTCAGCAAGGACACGGTGAGCCGGGTGTGGCGGAAGGTGAAAAGCGATTGGGATGCCTGGAATGGCCGCTCGCTGGCCGAGGAACCGATCGTCCGCTTGATCCTCGATGGCACGGTGGTGCGGGTCCGGCTCGACCGCAAGGCGACCTCGATCGTGCTGCTGGTCGTGCTCGGCGTGCGTGAGGATGGCCAGAAGGTGCTGTTGGCCGTCAAGAACATGGGCGGCGAAACCAGCGAGGCTTGGCGCGCCGTGCTCGACGACCTTGGCAAGCGCGGGCTGCGCCGGCCAGAGTTCCTGATGGTCGACGGCGGAACCGGGCTGGAGCAGGCGCTGGCCGCGCTGTGGGGCGATGTGCCAACCCAGCGCTGCACCGTCCACAAGCACCGCAACCTACTGGCCCACGCGCCCCAGCGGCTGCACGACGAGGTCTCAGCCGACTACAACGACATGATCTACGCCACCTCGGCCGCCGAGATCGAGGAGCGCCGCCGCACCTTCCTGCGCAAATGGCGGCTCAAATGCAAGGCGGTAGCCGACAGCCTCGAGGAAGCCGGTGATCGGCTCTTCACCTTCACCCGGCTGCCGCCCAGCCAATGGAAGAGCGCTCGCACCACCAACGCGATCGAACGGCTCCACGAGGAGTTCAAGCGCCGGATCAAGACCCAGACGGTGCTGCCCTCGGCCGAGACCGCAGCCATGTTGTTCTGGGCACTGCTCGCCTCGGGTCAGATCACCATGCGCAAAGTCGACGGATGGCACACGCTCACCCAGAAACTCGCCGATAAGCCGATTGACCTTGCTGCCTGACCCAGTATCCTCACCCTACTGGAGACCGCGCCAATCAAATTCCAACACAAATCGCGACGGCACCACAGCATCCATCGCGCCACACTGTTCCTGAGCGTTCGGCAGGGGCGTTGCCCACGCGCGATGTTGTCGACCTCGGAGGTCAAGCGTCAACCGCACGAACTCATCGACTGTGCTGCAGCCGATCGTCTGATCCGAACTTCTGTTGTTGCGGGATCTGATCTCGACGTTGCGCGCGTAATGGGCGTCCTCGATGCGACCGTAAGTGTACCCGCGGCTGAGCCCCTCCTCGGGCGTCCCCGACTCTGGCCTTTGCGTTTCCCCGGAGGAACTCCGCCGTGAGGACGAGGCGACGGGCACAGGGCGTGGCTTTTACCCCGGCACTGACGCGAGGGGGCCTCCACAGAATAGCTCATTGGGCATTTCTACTGCTGAGGCCGCGGATTGCCCGCTCCACACTGAGCACCACTAAAGCGACGGCCGTTGCGGCGCGCCAGGCCAAGAGCTAGTCTGAGGCGTTCGCCTCGCGGAGCGCCTTGATGTGCGGGATCGTCGGATTGTTCTTCAAACGCGGCTTGGCGGTGCCGAGCCTCGGGCAGCTCCTGGCCCGCATGCTGTCGCAGATGGCTGAGCGCGGTCCGGACAGCACCGGGTTTGCTCTTTATGGCGACGCAGCGCCCCAAGGCACGTTCAAGGCGACGTTGCATTCGCCCCATGCCGAATATGATTGGGCAGCGTTCGAAGCCGAGCTCAGTGCTACGTTCCCATCAGCCTACCCGGCCAGGTATTACGGCAGTCAAGCCATCTACACGATCGGCGCGGACCGGTGGCAGTTCTTTTCTTGGCTTACCTGTCACCACCCCGAGCTCGTAACATTCGGCTTTGGTGAGCGGATCGAGGTGTTCAAGGATGTTGGGCTGCCGGACGCGGTTGCGAAGCAATTCGGCCTGGAGCACCGCTCTGGAACGCACGCGCTCGGCCACACGCGAATGGCGACGGAAAGTGCGGTAACCACCGAACACTCCCATCCGTTTTCGACCGGCCTCGATCTTTGTCTCGTGCATAACGGCTCGCTGTCGAACCACAATTGGGTGCGCCAATCGCTGCGCCGCGAGGGCATTCGCTTCGTGACCGACAACGACACGGAGGTCGCGGCCGGCTACCTGACGTGGCGCTTGGGCCAGGGAATGAGCTTGAAGGAGGCGCTCGAAGCCGCACTTGCGGAGCTCGACGGGTTTTATACCTTTGCTGTCGGTACCAAGGACGGCTTTGCGATCCTGCGTGACCCCATCGCCTGCAAGCCCGCGGTCCTTGCCGAAACCGACGACTGGGTTGCGATGGCAACCGAATACCGTGCGATCGCAACCCTTCCCAACGCGTCAACTGCCGAGATCTGGGAGCCGCGCCCGGCGACCGTCTACTCCTGGGAGCGCCATTGATCGAGGTCGATTTGGCGCGGAGCTCGGTCCGCACTCTGAACGAAAGACTGCACCATCTCACTCCCCGGGCAAACGAGCTTCATTGGCGGGTGCTGAACCCCGCTGGCGCCCACAATATCGCTGTCGGCATCACCCAGCGGGTCGATGTCGAGATCAAAGGCCATGTCGGTTACTATTGCGCTGGCATGAACGCGGCGGCCACGGTGGTCGTGGACGGCCATGCCGGCACCGGGCTCGCCGAGAACATAATGAGCGGGCTCGTGCGCGTGCGCGGCAACGCCTCGCAATCTGCGGCGGCTTCGGGCCGCGGCGGGTTCGTTGTCATTGAGGGAAGTGCGGGCGCGCGCTGCGGTATCTCGATGAAGGGCGTCGCCATCGTCGTTGGCGGTTCGGTCGGGCATATGAGCGCGTTTATGGGCCAGGCCGGCACGCTGATCGTCTGCGGCGAGGCCGGCCATGATCTCGGTGACTCGCTTTACGAAGCGGAGATCTTTGTCGCCGGCACTGTTGCCAGCCTCGGCGCTGATTGCATAGAGAAGGAGATGACGCAGGACGCCGTCGAGCACGTTGCCGCCCTGCTCGATCGTGCTGGCATCACCGCCAACGCGAACCGCTTTCGGCATTACGGCTCGGCGCGGCGGCTTTACAACTTCCATATCGACCATGCCAGCGAATATTGATGATGAGCGCCTCTTCGTTACCGCAGTCTGCCACTTTTTCTCCCGAAACCATTGCTGAGATCGAGCGTGCTGCCAACGAGGGCCTCTACAAGATCCGCGGCTTCGGCACACTGCGTCCGTTGCCGAGCTTCGACGATCTGGTATTGCTCGGCGCCTCGATCTCGCGCTATCCGCTCGAAGGCTATCGCGAGCACTGCGCGACCGACGTGACGCTCGGTACCCGCTTTGCCAAAAAGCCGATCGAACTGAACATCCCGATCACGATCGCCGGGATGAGCTTTGGCGCGCTCGGCGTCAACGCCAAACGAGCGCTCGGCCGCGGCGCCAGTGCAGTTGGCACGAGCACGACGACAGGCGATGGCGGCATGAGCGAGGAAGAGCGCAGTGAGTCGAAAATCCTTGTCTATCAGGTGTTGCCCTCGCGCTATGGATTCGATCCTGATCATTTACGCGCCTGCGAGGCAATCGAAATCGTGGTCGGCCAGGGCGCCAAGCCTGGCGGCGGCGGCATGCTGCTCGGGCAGAAGATTACCGAGCGGGTCGCCCAGATGCGGACCCTACCTGCCGGCATTGATCAGCGTAGCGCCTGCCGCCATCCGGACTGGACTGGCCCCGACGATCTGGCGATCAAGATTCAGGAGCTGCGCGAGCTCACGGATTGGGAAAAGCCAGTCTTTATCAAGATCGGTTCGGCGCGTCCGCACTACGATGTTCAGCTCGCGGTCAAGGCGGGGGCCGACGTCGTCGTCCTCGATGGCATGCAAGGCGGGACCGGCGCCACCCAGGAGGTATTTATTGAGCATGCCGGCATTCCGACCTTGCCGGCGTTGCGCCAGGCGGTCGAGGCGCTCCAGGAGCTGGGGCAGCATCGGAAAGTGCAGCTGATCATCTCTGGCGGCATCCGCAGCGGGGCCGATGTTGCCAAGGCGCTGGCGATGGGCGCCGACGCGGTCTCGATTGGCACCGCCGCACTGATCGCGCTCGGCTGCAACGGCAGTGTCCATATCGAGGATTATTACGCGCTCGGCACCAAGCCGGGCGCCTGTCATCATTGCCATACCGGGCGCTGTCCGGTCGGCATCACGACGCAGGACCCGGTGCTCGAAAGCCGGCTCGATGTCGAGGAGGGTGCCCGGCGGATCCGCAATTTCCTGACGGTGCTGACGATGGAGGCCCAGACCCTGGCCCGCGCCTGCGGCAAGTCGCATCTTCACAACCTCGAGCCCGAAGATCTTGCCGCGCTCAGCATCGAAGCCGCCGCAATGGCCGGTGTCCCGCTTGCCGGCACCGACTGGATCCCCGGGAAAGAACCGTTACTGAAACGGCTAAAAGAGGGACATTGATGTCGCAGGATCTGGCAAAAGAGGCGGCGGATCGCGGGATCCGCTATTTCCTGATCAGCTTTGTCGACCTGTTCGGCGTGTTGCGGGCAAAGCTGGTGCCGTCGGCGGCAATTGAACAGATGCAGCGTGACGGCGCCGCGTTCGCCGGCTTTGCGACACATCTCGACCTGACCCCCGCCGACCCCGACATGTTTGCGATGCCCGACCCGGCGAGCTTGATCCAGATCCCTTGGAAGCCGGAGATCGGCTGGCTCGCCGCCGATTTACACCTCAATGGCAAGCCGATCGAGCATGCCCCGCGTCGAGTGTTGAAGCGCCAGCTCGCCGCGGCCGAGGCGGCCGGGTATCGGCCGAAGACCGGTGTCGAGGCGGAATTCTTCATGCTGCGCCCGGACGGGCGGGCAATTGGCGACGACCGCGACCGGCAGGCAAAGCCGTGCTACGACCAGACAGCGCTCATGCGACACTACGAGCCGATCCGCGCGATCAGTGACGCGATGCTGGAGCTCGGCTGGAACCCCTATCAGAGCGACCACGAGGACGCCAACGGCCAGTTCGAGATGAACTGGACTTATGACGATGCGCTCGTCACCGCCGACCGGCACGTGTTCTTCAAATTCATGGTCAAAGAGCTGGCCGGGCAGCACGGGCTGCGCGCCACTTTTATGCCGAAGCCCTTTATGCATCTGACCGGGAATGGCTGCCACGCTCATGTCTCGCTGTGGGACCGCCAGGGCGAGACCAATCTGTTCCACGATCCCGCGGGTGAACTCGGCCTCTCTGCTCTCGCTTATCGCTTTTTAGGCGGCATCCTGGCCCATGCCGAGCCCTTGACCGCTCTGTTTACGCCGACCGTCAACAGCTTCAAACGGATCAACGCGGCGCCGACCGTGTCTGGCGCAACCTGGTCGCCTAACGCGATCAGCTACGGCGCCAACAACCGCACCCATATGGTGCGGATTCCCGAGCCCGGCCGCTTTGAATTGCGCCTGATGGATGGTGCGGCAAACCCATACCTGATGCAAGCCGGCATCCTCGCCGGTGGTCTCGACGGGATCGCCCGCCGGCTCGATCCAGGCAAGCGGCTCGACGTCAACATGTACGAACCCGGCGCCGCTCCTGCCAGCATTCCGCGATTGCCGCCCAACCTGCTTGACTCGCTGCGTGCCTTCCAAGATTCGACGCTGCTGCGCGAGGCATTGGGTTCGGATTTCGTCGACGCCTACGTCAAATTGCGGATGGCACAGTGGAACGAGTATACGGGCCATCTGACCGAATGGGAGCGCGAGCACACGCTTGACGTGTAGTATCCGACACGATCCGTCCTTCTCGGTGCAATTCCGCACTTGCCCCCAGGAGAAGCAACGCGCCCTCCAGCATAATCCGCGGCCTCGCCGTAATGACCGAACCGGCCGACCGGCGTCATTGGCGGCAGATCGATGACGGCGCGGTCTTGCAGCGCGACGGCGTCATTGCCGAGATTGGTCCCTTCGCCGAGCTCACTGCGCGCCATCCCGACGTCTCGGTGATCGGCACCGGGCGCCATGTGGTATTGCCGGGATTTGTCAACGGTCACCATCACATCGGCCTGACCCCGTTGCAGCTCGGTTCGCCCGATATGCCGCTCGAATTGTGGTTCGTGACCCGGCTGGTGAGCCGGCGCGTCAGACCGCGGGCACTATCGCAGGCGCGAGGCGCCTGATCCGCAGCACCAACAGCGCCGACAGGCAAGCGAGGCCCCTCATCAGAAACGCTAGGAGGTAGTCTCCGCCAAAGCTGCGCGCCCGCACTGGCGCCAAAACCGGCGAGCGCGCCGCCGATCTGATGGGCGGCAAAGATCTAGGAGATATACCGGCGTGTCTCGGCCGGCGTCCCGGTGAGAACACGCTGAACCCGCTGCCCACGCGGTCATGCACGGTTCCGGGAGCGCCCGGGGGTGAAATTCCTTCGGGCGACTCGACATTTCCGGCTGTGCCGGCCCGGCAGCGGCGTGGCAGGTCAACCCCAATAAGCGGACCCCCGCCCACGAAACCGAGCGAGCCTACCTGGCGATCCGTCACCCGCCGGCCGGACGACAACGTGTTAGACCTGCTCAGTTGACCCTTTCAGGACCCGCTGCACGGCGGCAAAGCGGCGGCGCTGATCATGCCGATCTGCAATACCGCCGCCATGAACCATCATCTCAGCGAAATCAGCAGCCAAGTCGCCGCTGATGCCCATGCCGCGGTGATCCTCGATCGTGCCGGCTGGCACCGGAGCCAAGGACTCGTAGTGCCCGGCAACATCACATTATTGGAGCTGCCGCCTTACAGCCCGGAACTCAATCCGGTCGAGCGGGTTTGGCACTATCTGCGCAGCCATTGGCTCGCCAACTCGGTATTTCGTAGCCTGGCGGACATCATGGATGCCTGCGAGATGGCGTGGAACCGGTTCGCCACCGACCATGGTCTGATCCGCTCACTCTGTGCGGTCGCCTGGGCTGCGGATTCGCCCACTCAGTAGGTGGCGCGCTTTCGAACCAGGGCCCGAGACAGAAGTCACACTCGCGTCCAGAAATTTCCGGAAACCCGTATAATTCCATGCTCGGATCCGGCCAAACAACGCCACAAGATTATCCGGAAAAGAGTGGCTTTGCGCCGCAGCGAGAGCGTGAGTGTGGTCACCGTCGGCACTGGGCCGGCGCAAACAGGAGGCCCCACCCATGCGCATCTACATCATTGGCAATGACGGAATCACCCTCTGCCGCGAGCCGCCGGCCGCGGTGAATGAAGGCGAGATTGTCGTCGCCTCGAACGAGGAATTGCACGCAGCCCAGTTCAGCGGCAAGCGGTTGCTGGCGCTGTGGAACGCTCTGCCCGATATCGAGAAGCGAAAGAAAGTCGGTGACCGCGAGGCGCTGATCGATCAGCTGTGGTCGGCGATAGAGGCCTTGCCGGACCCCGATCAACAGTCCAACACGAAGCCTCCGTCGAAGCAGGATGCGGTGATCGCGATGCTGCAGCGACCCGAGGGCGCAACCGTCGACGAAATCGCGAGCGCCATGGGTTGGCAGCGGCACACGGTGCGCGGCCTCTTTTCCGGAACTCTAAAGAAGAAGCTCGGGCTGACCCTCGCGTGGGCCCAAGAAGAACGTGGGCGAATCTACCGCATTGCCGCGCCGGAGCCGGCATGAGCCGCGCGATCCACGATGCAACGGCTTGCCGGGAGGCGCTCGCGCGCCTCCCCAAGCTCGGCCTCGGCGAGCTTCGGCAGCAGTGGCGCGTTCTCTACAAACCGGAGGCGTCGCCGTACCTCAGCCGCGAACTGCTGCTGCGAGCTGTCGCATACCGAATGCAGGAGGTCGCTCTCGGCGGCCTCCGCCCGGAGCGGCAGCGTCAGCTTCGTCAATTTGCTCAGCAGCTCAACGAGAGCCAAGAGGGGCAGATACGTCCTCGTCCCGAGCTGAAGCCCGGAACTCGGCTGGTTCGAGAATGGCAGGGTCGAACCTATGAGGTGCTGGTGCTCGATGGCGGCTTCTCCTGGCAGGGCATGAGTTACCGCTCGCTTTCCGCCCTCGCTCGAAAGATTACCGGCACAGCGTGGTCGGGACCGCTCTTTTTCGGATTGAAGCCGAACCGGTCCGCCACTCTTCCTCTCCGCGATTACCGGGGCCAGCCGCTGAGCCAATGGAATCAGCAATGACGCGGGCTGAGGCGAGCCGAAAGCGCTGTGCCATCTACACCCGCAAATCTTCCGAGGAAGGACTCGAGCAGGAATTCAACTCGCTCGCAGCGCAGCGCGAAGCCTGCGAGGCCTTCATCCGCAGCCAGCGCGACGAGGGCTGGGTATTGGTCAGAACCCGCTATGACGATGGCGGGTTCTCGGGGGGCAATCTGGAGCGACCCGCCCTGCAACACCTGGTCGCCGATATCCGAGCCGGCCGGATCGACATCGTGGTCGTCTACAAGGTCGACCGGCTGACCCGCTCGCTCGCCGATTTTGCCCGGCTGGTCGAACTCTTCGACGCCGAGGCTGTATCGTTCGTGTCAGTGACGCAGCAATTCAACACGACGAGCTCGATGGGGCGGCTGACCCTCAATGTGCTGTTGTCCTTTGCCCAGTTCGAGCGGGAGGTCACCGGTGAACGCATCCGCGACAAGATCGCCGCCTCGAAGAAGAAGGGCATGTGGATGGGCGGCAATGTGCCGCTGGGCTATGAAGCGAGCGAGCGCACGCTCGTGATCAACCCTGGCGAGGCCGAGACCGTGCGCCGCATCTTCGCTCTCTATCGTGAGCTCGGCTGCGTGCGCCGGGTCAAGGAGGAGGCCGATCGTCTCGGGCTTCGGACGAAATGCCGCACAACGGCGAATGGCGCCGAGCGCGGCGGCAAACCCTTCTCGCGCGGTCATCTCTACACACTGCTCTCGAACCCAATTTACACCGGCCACATAGCTCATAAGGGTGAACTCCACCCCGGTCAGCAGGTGGCCCTGATCGACGATGAGAGCTGGTCCACTGTTCGGGACCAGCTCGCAGCCAATACGAGCAACCATCGGCGCAGGGCTAAAGCCGCCGAGCCGAGCTTGCTGGCCGGCCTGCTGGTCGATGCTCGGGGGGAGCGGTTCACGCCATCACACGCCGTCAAGAAGGGCCGACGCTATCGCTACTACGTCTCGGCTGCCCTGATCACCGATGCCGGAACGGATCGCGCGCAAGGCTGGCGGCTCGCCGCCAGGGAGATCGAAGACGCCGTGATCAGGATCCTGGCCGACGCGCTGACCAGCCCGGCGAGCTTGGTCGAGCGGTTTGGCGCAGCCGGCATGCCGAGCGACCAGGTTCGCAAACTGCTCAGTCGGGCGGCCGGTATGGCAGCAGCGCTCGGTGGCTCACCGGGGGAACGAGCGAAGACCGTTCGAGAGCTCATCGAGAAGATCATCGTCGATGAGAAGACGATCACCATCAAGCTGCGGCGCGGCCTTCTGTTGGGCGCGGACGTCCCGTCATCCGCATCGGAGGCCGCGAGTGATAGCTCTGTCGAACTGACGGCGGCAGTCGCCTTCAAGCGGTGTGGTGCCGAAACCAAATTGGTTCTGCCGGGATTAACGCAGCAGAACCACAGCTCGAGATGTGATCCGGCGCTGATCAAGGCGATTGCGCGCGGGCGCGCGTGGTTTGAGGAGCTCGCCACGGGCCGTGCCCGGTCGCTCCAGGAGTTGGCCAAGCGTGACGGCATTTCCCGGCGCTACATTCGCCGTCTCATTGGCCTCGCCTTCTTGAGCCCGCACCTGGTCGAGGCGATCCTGCAGGGCCGGCAACCCGCCGAGCTCACCGCGACGCGGCTGACCGAACTCGATCTGCCACTGGACTGGACCGAGCAGCACAAACTGCTCGCAAGCTAAACCGCAACTCCGGACAGATGTGCCCCGGGCCGCGATCCCACCGCGGCCGCGCGTCATTTGCAAACGGTCAGAAACTTTCGGGAGGTGGGACTGCATCAATGCCCGTCAGAGAGAAAGGGCGAAGGAGTCCCGGTTCGCAGCCTGCCCGTCCCTTCTCACGTCCCCAGCCACCCGCAGACCGCCGCCGAAGTGAGGGACTTTTCGCTGACAGCCTCGGGGTTCGCCGCTGAGACAGACTGCCTGCTGGAGGAAGCCGGATTCGAACCATCGGTCCCACCCTGATCGCGAGTGGGTAGCTCGCCGCGATGTCGGGGAGGTACAGGTGAACGTGCCGCATTCAGCCGGCTTTCTTGAGCTTCTCCTGCTCGGCCTGCCACTCCATGGAACCGCGCCGAAGTGCTCGAAGTGGTGTGGGATTGATGGCGATTTAGTTTTTATCAGGGTATTGGTTACCACTAATCCATTAGCGCGGGGAGGAAGGTGGCACGGGCGGCTGCTGGCGTCAGGTTCGCAACTGCTCGGATCCGGCCAAACAACGCCACAAGATTATCCGGAAAAGAGTGGCTTTGCGCCGCAGCGAGAGCGTGAGTGTGGTCACCGTCGGCACTGGGCCGGCGCAAACAGGAGGCCCCACCCATGCGCATCTACATCATTGGCAATGACGGAATCACCCTCTGCCGCGAGCCGCCGGCCGCGGTGAATGAAGGCGAGATTGTCGTCGCCTCGAACGAGGAATTGCACGCAGCCCAGTTCAGCGGCAAGCGGTTGCTGGCGCTGTGGAACGCTCTGCCCGATATCGAGAAGCGAAAGAAAGTCGGTGACCGCGAGGCGCTGATCGATCAGCTGTGGTCGGCGATAGAGGCCTTGCCGGACCCCGATCAACAGTCCAACACGAAGCCTCCGTCGAAGCAGGATGCGGTGATCGCGATGCTGCAGCGACCCGAGGGCGCAACCGTCGACGAAATCGCGAGCGCCATGGGTTGGCAGCGGCACACGGTGCGCGGCCTCTTTTCCGGAACTCTAAAGAAGAAGCTCGGGCTGACCCTCGCGTGGGCCCAAGAAGAACGTGGGCGAATCTACCGCATTGCCGCGCCGGAGCCGGCATGAGCCGCGCGATCCACGATGCAACGGCTTGCCGGGAGGCGCTCGCGCGCCTCCCCAAGCTCGGCCTCGGCGAGCTTCGGCAGCAGTGGCGCGTTCTCTACAAACCGGAGGCGTCGCCGTACCTCAGCCGCGAACTGCTGCTGCGAGCTGTCGCATACCGAATGCAGGAGGTCGCTCTCGGCGGCCTCCGCCCGGAGCGGCAGCGTCAGCTTCGTCAATTTGCTCAGCAGCTCAACGAGAGCCAAGAGGGGCAGATACGTCCTCGTCCCGAGCTGAAGCCCGGAACTCGGCTGGTTCGAGAATGGCAGGGTCGAACCTATGAGGTGCTGGTGCTCGATGGCGGCTTCTCCTGGCAGGGCATGAGTTACCGCTCGCTTTCCGCCCTCGCTCGAAAGATTACCGGCACAGCGTGGTCGGGACCGCTCTTTTTCGGATTGAAGCCGAACCGGTCCGCCACTCTTCCTCTCCGCGATTACCGGGGCCAGCCGCTGAGCCAATGGAATCAGCAATGACGCGGGCTGAGGCGAGCCGAAAGCGCTGTGCCATCTACACCCGCAAATCTTCCGAGGAAGGACTCGAGCAGGAATTCAACTCGCTCGCAGCGCAGCGCGAAGCCTGCGAGGCCTTCATCCGCAGCCAGCGCGACGAGGGCTGGGTATTGGTCAGAACCCGCTATGACGATGGCGGGTTCTCGGGGGGCAATCTGGAGCGACCCGCCTTGCAACACCTGGTCGCCGATATCCGAGCCGGCCGGATCGACATCGTGGTCGTCTACAAGGTCGACCGGCTGACCCGCTCGCTCGCCGATTTTGCCCGGCTGGTCGAACTCTTCGACGCCGAGGCTGTATCGTTCGTGTCAGTGACGCAGCAATTCAACACGACGAGCTCGATGGGGCGGCTGACCCTCAATGTGCTGTTGTCCTTTGCCCAGTTCGAGCGGGAGGTCACCGGTGAACGCATCCGCGACAAGATCGCCGCCTCGAAGAAGAAGGGCATGTGGATGGGCGGCAATGTGCCGCTGGGCTATGAAGCGAGCGAGCGCACGCTCGTGATCAACCCTGGCGAGGCCGAGACCGTGCGCCGCATCTTCGCTCTCTATCGTGAGCTCGGCTGCGTGCGCCGGGTCAAGGAGGAGGCCGATCGTCTCGGGCTTCGGACGAAATGCCGCACAACGGCGAATGGCGCCGAGCGCGGCGGCAAACCCTTCTCGCGCGGTCATCTCTACACACTGCTCTCGAACCCAATTTACACCGGCCACATAGCTCATAAGGGTGAACTCCACCCCGGTCAGCAGGTGGCCCTGATCGACGATGAGAGCTGGTCCACTGTTCGGGACCAGCTCGCAGCCAATACGAGCAACCATCGGCGCAGGGCTAAAGCCGCCGAGCCGAGCTTGCTGGCCGGCCTGCTGGTCGATGCTCGGGGGGAGCGGTTCACGCCATCACACGCCGTCAAGAAGGGCCGACGCTATCGCTACTACGTCTCGGCTGCCCTGATCACCGATGCCGGAACGGATCGCGCGCAAGGCTGGCGGCTCGCCGCCAGGGAGATCGAAGACGCCGTGATCAGGATCCTGGCCGACGCGCTGACCAGCCCGGCGAGCTTGGTCGAGCGGTTTGGCGCAGCCGGCATGCCGAGCGACCAGGTTCGCAAACTGCTCAGTCGGGCGGCCGGTATGGCAGCAGCGCTCGGTGGCTCACCGGGGGAACGAGCGAAGACCGTTCGAGAGCTCATCGAGAAGATCATCGTCGATGAGAAGACGATCACCATCAAGCTGCGGCGCGGCCTTCTGTTGGGCGCGGACGTCCCGTCATCCGCATCGGAGGCCGCGAGTGATAGCTCTGTCGAACTGACGGCGGCAGTCGCCTTCAAGCGGTGTGGTGCCGAAACCAAATTGGTTCTGCCGGGATTAACGCAGCAGAACCACAGCTCGAGATGTGATCCGGCGCTGATCAAGGCGATTGCGCGCGGGCGCGCGTGGTTTGAGGAGCTCGCCACGGGCCGTGCCCGGTCGCTCCAGGAGTTGGCCAAGCGTGACGGCATTTCCCGGCGCTACATTCGCCGTCTCATTGGCCTCGCCTTCTTGAGCCCGCACCTGGTCGAGGCGATCCTGCAGGGCCGGCAACCCGCCGAGCTCACCGCGACGCGGCTGACCGAACTCGATCTGCCACTGGACTGGACCGAGCAGCACAAACTGCTCGCAAGCTAAACCGCAACTCCGGACAGATGTGCCCCGGGCCGCGATCCCACCGCGGCCGCGCGTCATTTGCAAACGGTCAGAAACTTTCGGGAGGTGGGACTGCATCAATGCCCGTCAGAGAGAAAGGGCGAAGGAGTCCCGGTTCGCAGCCTGCCCGTCCCTTCTCACGTCCCCAGCCACCCGCAGACCGCCGCCGAAGTGAGGGACTTTTCGCTGACAGCCTCGGGGTTCGCCGCTGAGACAGACTGCCTGCTGGAGGAAGCCGGATTCGAACCATCGGTCCCACCCTGATCGCGAGTGGGTAGCTCGCCGCGATGTCGGGGAGGTACACGTCAACGTGCCGCATTCAGCCGGCTTTCTTCAGCTTCTCCTGCTCGGCCTGCCACTCCATGGAACCGCGCCGAAGTGCTCGAAGTCGTGTCGGGATTGATCGGCCACCCAGTTCCCATCAGGGCACCGGTTACCACTAATCCATCAGCGCGGCGCGGAAGATGGCACCCGCGGCTGCTGGCGTCAGGTTCGCAACTGACTCTGCGCTGGACGGAGATGGATTCGAACTATCGGTTCCCGGGCACGCGAGCTCAGTTGTCGCGCCCTGCCGCTGGGTCGCCTGCGAGGGATAGGGGCTCCAGAGCGGACGCCGCAGTTCGGCCCGCTTTGTCCTGCTCGGCTTGCCATTCCATGGAGCCGGGAGCCCATAGGGGTTTGGTGGGTTGCGGTTTGCGGTGCTCCTCGATTTCTTGCGCACACTGGCGGTAGTACTCGTAGAGGCCCTGACCTGGGAAAGGCTTTTTGCACCAGTCCAGGAACTGCGCGGTCGAATTGGCCTGGTCGTCATGCTTGCCGTTTGGGAAGACCGTCAGCTCGTGGAGGTATTCGGCGAGCCACGGCGCGGTCTCGGGGATGTGGACAAAGCCGCTCTCGATGACCGCGGTCTGCGCGTTCAGGCGCATGGTCTTGTCGCCGGTCGGCTGGTAGCGCGTGGCGCCATAGCAGCCCTCGGTGATCAGCTCCTGGATCAGCTGGGTGCCCGAGGCCTTGTCCTCGATCAATACAACGGTCGCACCGAACAGGCTCTGCTGCTCGCGCACGGCGCGCTTCAGCGCCGGATACTCGAGCCGCCGGCGGAACACACTGAGGAGGAAGAGGTTCTTGCCACTCACGCCCCAGGTTGTGCACACCGAGAAATCGCTGAGCTCGGTGGCTTTGTTGGCGGTGTCCCAGCTCTGCACGATGCGGTCGAACCGCTCTGGCAGTTCGTTCTCGCGGTAGCGTTTGAACCATTCGGCCTTGACCAGCCCACCGCCTAAGGGGGCTGGCGATTGCTGATACTGGCCGGCGAAATTGTATTCACCGATCGTCCGCCGGATGCGGTCGAGCACCTCAAGCGGCTCGCGGTCTGGATGCAAGGCCTCGCCCTGACGACGTATGAAGCGCCGCGGTCCCAGGATCATCTCGATCTCGTGTACCTCGTCCACTTCGGCGATTGCCGGAAAGCTCAGGACTTCCCATTGCTCCTGCGCGAGAACATGGCCGACCAGGTCGTCCTCGTGCAGCCGCTGCATGATGATGACGATGGCGCCGTGCCGCTTGTCGTTGAGTTGGCTGTAGAGAGTATGGACGAACCATTGGTTGCAGGCTTGCCGTTGTGCGTCCGAGAGCGCCTCGTCCGGCTTCAGCGGATCGTCAATCAGGATTATGTCGGCGCCGCGACCGGTGAGCACACCACCGGTCGAGGTGGCGAGCCGGTAGCCTTGGCGGGTAGTGATGAACTCCTGCACCGCCTGGCGGTGCGGCGCCAGGCGGGTTGGAAAGAGCTGACGATACCACGGGCTCATCACGATGCCGCGGCAATCGCGGGCGAGCTTATCGGCGAGCTCCTGGGCATAGCTGACGCAGAGGATCTGCGCCGAGGGGTCGTGCCCGAGACACCAGGCCGGAAAAGCGATCGAGGCCATCAGCGATTTGAGGTGGCGGGGCGGCAGGTTGATGATCAGCCGCCGGATCTTGCCCTCCCGTACCGCGGTCAGCGCGGCGGCGATAACTTCGAGGTGCCAGTTCGTCGCCAGTCTGGTCTGCGGGTTAAGGTCCTTGAAGCAGCGCCCGGCAAAGGTAGTGAAGTCGTGCCGCAGCAGGAAGTTGTACTGCGCCCGGGTCAGGTTCTTCATTGCTTGGAATTCCGAAGCGAGAACCGCGCCCTGAGCTGATCGAGAACCTCCTCGTCCGCCTCGCTGAAGGCGGAGGTCTCGGGGGGTGCCGGCTCGGTCTGACTTTCGATCTCTCGCAGCATGTCGAGGAGAATTTTGATGGCACGAAAATCTGCGGTGGCGGAGCGGTTGACGAGTTGGGTGATGATCGCCTGACGCTTGGTGACCTTGCGACGCCCGCCGTTCTCGGTGACGATCACCGTTTCGTTCAGCGCCTCGCTGAGCAGCGTCTTCAGGTTCTTGGCGCCGGGCGGCCGGCCGCGAGGATTGCCGGACTGACCTTTGATGAAACGGGTGTGCCGTGGCGGCTTGCCATAGCCCACCTCGTAATCGTGTTCCTTGTCAGTCAGCATTGGCGGCCTCCGCCTCGCAGGCGAGGTCATCAAAGCTGCGGCCGCTCGCCGAATGACGAGCGCTGCCGCCGGTCAGCGCCTGCCAGCGGCGGACGATCGTATCGACATAGGCGGGGTCGAGCTCCAGCCCGTAGCAGCGCCGGCCGGTGCGCCCGGCGGCGATCACCGTCGTGCCACTGCCGACAAAACCGTCGAGTACGATGTCGCCGCGCGCCGAGCAGTCGAGGATCGCATCGGCGACCATCGCGACCGGCTTCACCGTCGGGTGCAGCGCCGACAGATTGCCCTCTCCGCCGCAGCGGGCGAAGGAGTTGGCCCCAGGGTACCGCCACACGTTGCTGCGGTTGCGCCCGAACCGACCAAGCTGGACGTTGTTGCGGTGCCCGTTGCAGCCGTGTTTGAACACGAAGACAAGCTCGTGCTGGCTGCGGTAGAGCGAACCCATGCCGCCATTGTCCTTGACCCAAACACAGAGGTTTTTCAGCTCGCCATAGACGCCGCGACCGGCGGTCAGGAGTTCTTCGGCATGGCGCCAATCCATGCAAATGAAGTGGATCGAGCCGGCAACGCTGAATGCTGCAAGATTCCGGCAAACCTGACTGAGAAAGGCGGTAAATCCGGGCCGATCCATCTCGCCCGATGCCATCGGGAACGGGCGATGGTGGATCGCGCCGAGGCCGCTGACATGGCCGTCAATCGGCACGTTGTAGGGCGGGTCGGTGAAGACCATTGCGGCACGCTCCTCGCCCATCAAGGCGGCGAAGGCTGCGGGATCTCGGGCGTCGCCGCACAAGAGGTGGTGGGGACCGAGAAGCCATAAATCTCCGACTTTGCTGAGCGGTGGCACGGTCGGAGGGTCGGGCACCCTATCTGCCGGGTCATCGCTGGCCTCGATCGGGTCGTCGAGGGATGAGATCCGCAGATCGATCTCGCCCATCTCGAAGCCGGTGACCTCGATATTGAAGTCAAGTCCGCTGAGCGAGAGCTCCTTGAGCTGTTGAGCGAGCAGCCGATCGTCCCAAGTGGCAATCTCGGTTAGCCGATTGTCGGCGATCATGAACGCGCGGGCCTGGGCCGCCGTCAGATGATCGAGGCACAGTGTCGGCACCTCGGTCATTCCGAGCAGGCGGCATGCGAGCAACCTACCGTGCCCGGCGACAACCTTGCCGTCGTGATCGATCAGAATCGGGACATTAAAGCCGAAGGTCTTGATACTCTCGGCGATCTGCCGGATCTGCTTCTTGCTGTGACGCCGCGCGTTAGCCGGATCCAGTTTGAGTTGGTCGACTGCCCGATAGACGATCGACATCCGAGGCGCGCGGTCGGCCGCTTCGCGGCGGCGAAGTTCTTTCATCATTGCCGGTCTCTTTTTTTGCGGTTGGAATAGCTCATGGAAACCGCCGGCAACGAGTTGCGCGAGGTTCAGGCGAACGGGCCTTGAACCGACCGAGGCCAGCTTCTCGCTGCAGGATAGGTGAAGGGACAGGTTGGGCTGCTCGACTGCCCCATAAGGGGGCCGAAGACACGCAAGGCCGCTAAAGAGCGGCCTTGGATCAGGGAGGGTAATTCGCCCCTATTAGGTCGGAGGGTCGCCGTCCATTAGCGTCCCCGCGCCAGGACGGGCAAAGGAGTGCTTCGGGCTGCGGCGGCTACTCAGCCGCTCGCTAAACGCAAAAAAACCGCCCGAGGCGTCAGGCGGTCGCACTTCCTCATTCTGCATTTATTGCGCTATTTTACAGTCGATAGGCGGAAATGTCAATGGCAAAGTGGCTTCGGGTCACGTCCCACGGCGGACGAGATGCTCTGCAATAACCAGTTCGGGAGGCGAAACTAGGGCATGGAAGCGGATGCTCGGTGCGGGCCAAGGCACAAGGATTCCCTGATGAAGCGAATAAATTCCCTAATGTCCCCGATTTAATTCCCTGCTAGGCCGAAATAAATTCCCTGTTCCGATGCGTAGGGAATTGCATGGCAAGCCATTGAATTCCTTTCTAAATGGCGGGCCAACAGCTGCACCCAAAGGCTCACACGAACAAAATTCCCTGTATTTTCCCAGCTAGCAGGGAATTTGGCTTCAGAGACGAGTTCGCTCGAGACTGCCTCCTCCAGCGGCGAGTCTGTCTCTGCAGTGAGTTCCAGGGCTCTAGCTAGGCGGACAGCCCCGCGGTTTCGCGGCGCTGTGCGCATGCACGCGGACGTGAGAAGGGACGCCCGGGCGCAACGCAGCGCCACTTTGCCCTTTTTCTCTGACGGGCATCCACGCAGTCCCACCTCGAAGGCTCAGAGCGTTCCAACACTGCGTCCCGGCCGCGGTGGGGCCCCGACTGCGTATGCCTGTCCGGTTGAGCCGTTCAGTTTGCGAAGAGACTGTGCTGCTCGGTCCAGTCGAGCGGCAGATCGAGTTCGGTCAGTTGCGTCGCGGTGAGCGCGACGGATTGCCGGCCCGGCAGGATCGCTTCAACCAGCTGCGGGCTCAAGAAGGCAAGGTCCACCAGGCGACGGATGTAGCGGCGCGTGATGCCATCGCGATTAGCCAAATTCTGCAGCGATCGGGCGCGGCCGGTAGCCAGCTCCTCAAACCATGCGCGCCCGCGCGCGATCGCCTTGATCAGCGCCGGATCACATCGCGAGGCATGGTTCTGCTGCGCCAAGCCTGGCAGCACCAGCGTGGTTTCGCCGCCGCGCCGCTTGAAACCGACGACGGCCGTCAGCTCGATCGTGCTGCCGCTTGGCTCGTCAGACGCACATAGCGAGCCTTGTGTGCCCAACAGCGCGGCACGCCGCATCTTGATCATGATCCTTTTGTCGTCGACGATCGCCTGCTCGACCAGCTCTCGTACGATCTTGGCTCGTTCCCCTGGTGGGCTGCGGAGCCTTGCTGCAAGACGGGCAGCACGGCTGAGCGCTCTCCGAATCTGGTCGCTGGGCATACCAGGACTGCCGAGCCGTTTGACCAAGCTCGCCGGGCTGCTCAGCGCGTCGACCAGGATACTGATCACGCAATCTTCGATCTTGTGAGCGGCGAGCCGCCAGCTTTGCATCTCCTCCTTTGCTGGCTCGGTGATTAATGCAGCAGAGACGTAATAGCGATAGCGTCGGCCTTTTTTGACGGCGTGTGATGGCGTGTGACGTTCTCCGTGAGCATCGACTATCAAGCCGGCCAGTAGACTCGGCTCGGCGGCTCTCGCTCTGCGCCGGTGGTCGGCGGCGTTGCCCGCGAGCTGATTTCGAACAGCGGTCCACGTCTCATCGTCGATCAGCGCCGGATGCTGGCCCGGGTAGTGCTGACCATTGTGCGCAATCCGACCGGTGTAAATCGGGTTCGAGAGCAGCTGGTAGATGTGTCCGCGCGAGAATGGTGTCCCGCCGCGCTCGGCACCTTTCGCCGCCGTGCGGCGCTTTGTCCTCAGTCCGAGCCGGTCGGCCTCTTCTTTGACCCGGCGCACGCAGCCGAGCTGAAGATATAGCCCGAAGATCCGGCGGATGCTCTCGGCCTCGGCAAGGTTGATGACGAGCGCGCGCTCCTCCGCGTCATAGCCGAGGGGCACGTTGCCGCCCATCCACATGCCCTTCTTCTTTGAGGCGGCGATCTTGTCGCGGATGCGTTCGCTGGTGACCTCCCGCTCGAACTGAGCAAAGGACAACAGGACATTAAGGGTCAAGCGCCCCATCGAGCTCGTCGTGTTGAATTGCTGCGTCACGGAAACGAATGACACATCCTGCGCGTCAAAGATCACGACCAGCCGAGTAAAATCAGCGAGCGATCGCGTGAGCCGGTCGACCTTGTAGACGACCACGATGTCAATACGGCCGGTCCGGATATCGGCAAGCAGGCGTTGCAGCGCCGGCCGCTCCAGATTGCCGCCTGAGAACGCGCTATCGTCATAGCGAGATCTCACCAACACCCAGCCCTCGTGCTGCTGGCTGCGGATATAGGCCTCGCAGGCTTCGCGCTGCGCCGCGAGCGAGTTGAATTCCTGCTCCAGCCCATCCTCGGAGGATTTGCGGGTGTAGATCGCGCAACTCCTGCGGCTCGCGTCAGCCGGCGGCATCGCAGTTCTCTCTCGCTAGACCTGGTCCCTGCGAGGACCCGACTGTCGCGGAGCGGGTCGTCTTCAACCCGAAGAAAAGCGGTCCCGACCACGCTGTGCCAGTGATCTTCCTCGCGAGGGCGGAAAGCGAGCGGTAATGCGTGCCCTGCCACGAGAAGCCGTCATCGACCACCGCCACCTCATAGGTTCGACCCTGCCATTCCCGAACCAGCCGAGTTCCCGATTTCAGCTCGGGACGAGCGCGCCTCCTGATCTTACCGGTCTCGTTGAACTCCTGTGCAATTTGGCGGAGCTGACGTTGCCGCTCCGGGCGGAGGCCGCCGAGAGCCATTTCCTGCATCCGGTATGCGACAGCTCGTACCAGCAGCTCGCGGCTGAGATGCGGCGGTGCGTCCACTTTGTAGAGGGCGCGCCACTGCTGACGAAGCTCGCCGAGGTCGAGTTCTGGGAGGCGCGCGAGCGCCTCCCGGCAAGCCGAAGCATCCTGGGCCCCGCGGCTCATGCCTGCTCCGGCGTGGCGATGCGGTAGACCCGGCCGCGCTCCTCCGTGGCCGAGGCAAGAGTTCAGACCGAGCTTCTTCTTCAGGGTTCCCGAGAAGAGCCCGCGGACCGTGTGCCGCTGCCAGCCCATTGCGCTCGCCACTTCGTCGACTGTTGCGCCCTCGGGTCGCTGCAGCATCGAGATCACCACGTCCTGCTTTGACGGGCGCTTCGCGTCGGACTGTTGGTCCGGGTCGGGCAAGGCTTCGATCGCCGACCACAGCCGATCGATCAACGTCGCGCGGTCAGCAACCTTCGTCTGCTTCTCGACACCGGGGAGCGCGTTCCACAGCGCCACCAGCCGCTTGCCGCTGAGGCGGGCGGCGTGCAACTCCTCCCTCGAGGCGACGGCAATCTCGCCTTTATCCACGGTGGCTGGCGGCTCCCGGCACAGCGTGACTCCGTCATTGCCAATGATGTAGATGCGCATGGGTGGGTCCTCCTGATTGACCCGGCGCGGTCGCGCCGGTGACCCACTCACGCTCTCTTCGGTGACCAAAGCCGCTCTATTCGGGATAATCTCATGGCGTTGTTGGGCGCAATCCGAGCATGGCATTGCTCGGCCGGAAACTGTGGCTCTCGCACTGGGCGGCGTTCGGCAAAGCAGGCCCCAATTCCAAACACCGCCGGCCTGGTTGCAGGGGTCTGCTATCCTGGCGGGTGATGTGGCCCCGCGGCCCTGGAACCGCTGCAACTAAAACGTGCTTACCGGACCCATGCGGCTCAGCAGGGCGTGAACTCGAGCGACCTTGAACTAGGCTCGACGTCGAGGAAGGTTGCGCCGGTCCGCCCGGAGGGGCTAAGACCCCAGCATCACCTAGCAAGGGAGAACCGGCGTGGCGCGTGGCGACGAGCAACACAGAAACCCGAAATCCAACATCGAGATCGCCCAAGAAGCGGTGATGCAGCCGATCGGCCAGATCGCCGCGGAAAAACTCCGTATTCCCGACGAGGCGGTGTCGCCCTATGGGAAGTACAAGGCGAAGATCGCGCTCGACTACATCCGCTCGCTTCCCGACCAGCCGCACGCCAAGCTGATCTTGGTCACCGCGATCACTCCCACCCCAGCCGGCGAAGGCAAAACGACTACAACGGTCGGGCTCGGCGACGCGCTAAACCTGATCGGCAAAAAGGCGATGCTGTGCCTGCGCGAGGCGAGTCTCGGCCCTTGCTTTGGTGTCAAAGGAGGTGCGGCGGGCGGCGGTTACGCCCAGGCCGTGCCGATGGAAGATATCAACCTCCACTTCACCGGAGACATTCACGCCATTGGTGCCGCCAATAACCTGCTCGCAGCGATGGTCGACAACCACGTTTACTATGGACTCGAACCGCGCATCGATCCACGCCGGGTCAGCTGGCGCCGCGCGATCGACATGAACGACCGGGCGCTGCGCTCGATCGTCTCTTCACTGGGCGGGGTAGCCAATGGCTACCCGCGCGAGGATGGGTTCGACATCACCGCCGCTTCGCAGGTCATGGCGACCTTCTGTCTCGCGACTGACCTCCAGGACCTGCAGCGGCGGCTCGGCAACATGGTCGTCGGCCAGACGCGCGAGCGCAAGCCGGTGACAGCCGGCGAGGTCAAGGCGGCAGGGTCAATGACCGCGCTATTGAAGGACACGCTCGCCCCCAATCTGGTGCAGACGATCGAACACAACCCGGTTTTCATCCATGGTGGTCCGTTCGCCAACATCGCCCACGGCTGTAATTCGGTGATCGCGACCACATCGGCTTTGAAGCTCGCTGGTTACGTCGTAACGGAGGCCGGCTTCGGCGCCGATCTCGGCGCCGAGAAGTTCTTCGACATCAAATGCCGTAAAGCCGGGATCTCGCCCGACGCAGTTGTGGTGGTGACGACAGTCCGGGCGCTCAAGATGCATGGGGGGGTTGGACGCGATGCGTTGCGCGAGGAAAACGTCGCCGCACTCGAAAAGGGGTTCGCCAATCTCTCCCGCCATCTCGCCAACATCCGCCAGTTCGGCGTGCCAGCGGTGGTGTCAGTCAACCGGTTCAGCGCCGATACCGCCGCGGAACTCGGCTGGCTGCAGAAGCTGTGCGCGGCAGAGGGTGTTAAGGCGGTCATCGCCGACCATTGGGCACAGGGCGGAGAAGGGGCTGTAGAACTAGCCTGTGCCGTCGTCGATCTCGTCGAGAGCGGCACGGCAAACTTCCGTTTTCTCTATCCGGACGAGATGCCGCTGTTGGAAAAGGTCCGTACTATTGCTCAGCGCATCTACGGTGCCAGCGATATCGAGGCCGACAAATCGGTCCGCGACCAGTTCGCACAATTGGAGGATCAAGGGTTCGGTCACTTCCCGGTCTGCATCGCCAAGACACAGTTCAGCTTTACGACCGACCCCAACGCCAAGGGGGCGCCGAGCGGTCACGTTGTCACCGTGCGCGAGGTGCGCCTCTCAGCCGGCGCGGAGTTCGTCGTTGCGATCTGCGGCGACATCATGACGATGCCTGGCCTTCCGAGAGTGCCCGCGGCGAACAATATTGAGGTAAATGCCGACGGGCGGATCACAGGCCTCTTCTGAGGTCGACTCGGCGGCGGTAAGCAACCGCTCGCCGGGGGTGATTTTGGTCGGGAGCTGAGTGTCGGTCATGGCTTGTATCTTAATATTGATAAAATCTGTTATCAAAGAGCCCGTATTACGTAAATATCATTATGCACGAGATCTTTTATTTACATATTTCACTAAGTGTCTGAATCTTAATCGTATAAGTTGTATTATGATTTTCCAAGATTGCAAAGCGAAGGTCAGGCTAATCTTCTGATCAGCAACTGCACAGAGGCGATGTAGACCCAAGTTTTGGCGCTCGCAATCGACGCCTCGAAATCCTTTGCCAAGCGGCGATTTCGGTTGAGCCAAGCGAGCGTTCGTTCGACAACCCAGCGGCGTGGCAGCAGCTTAAAGCCAGTCGCGTCAGCCGCGCGTTTGACGATCTCAATGGTCCAGTTCCCGAACTTGGCGAGGGCGTCACTCAGGTTGGGGCCGTTGTAGACGCTATCGGCGAAAAGGTGGCGCAACCAGGGAAATAGCTGGTGGATCGCCTCGATGACCAGAACCGCACCATCGCGATCTTGGATATCGGCGGGGTGCACCTCGGCCCCAACCAGCAGACCGCCAGTATCGGTCACAATATGGCGCTTGCGCCCCCAGCCTTCGCTGGGGCAGGCTCTTTGATCTTCTTGGCCGCATCCCCCGGGTCGCGGCTCTGCCGCGCCCGAGGACAGGCTCCACCGCGCGGCCCGCCGCTTTCGGTCGTCTTGACCGATTGACTGTCGATCACTCCGGCCGACGGGCTCGCTTCGCGGCTCGCCGCTTCGCGCGCCTGCACGAGCAGGTGAAAATTGATGTTCTCAAACAAGCCGTTGTCGCGCCAGTCGTAGAAATAGCCTTGCACGGTGGTGAACGGCGGAAAGTCCTTCGGCAGCATTCGCCACTGACAGCCGGTCCGCGCGATATACAAAATCGCGTCCAGTACGGCGCGCAACTCGGTCGCGCGCGGCCGGCCCAAACGCTTGGCCGCTGGCAGGTGTGGCTCGATCAGCGCCCATTCCGCATCCGTTAGATCGCTTGCGTAGCGCTGTGCCTCTCGCTCATACTTCTGCCGAGTGATTTCGGTCCACATCTTGTGCCTCGATGATTGCTACACCACAACCATCATGCCACAACCGACTGAAATCACTCAATTCATTTTCGGTCAGCCTCTAAGCAGCGTAAGCTCTGAAATGCGGCTTTTAGGAGCTGCCGGTCGCGACCTGCCGGACGCAAGCATAATCGATAGCTCGAGCATCAGAATCACATCAGAGCGGGACCGAGGGTTCGAAGCCTGCTTCCTCCAGGGAAGAGTCTTCTGCGAACCCGATTCTGCCGGGGGTGAGTCGCCTGGTCGTGCGGTCGTCGAGATGGCAGCGTCAAAATGCCGCGTGCCAACAATAATGATGGTTGCCCGGCCCGATTTCCAAATTAACCCTATTAATAGCGGATTAGCTCGGAAATCAATGATATTGGAGAGCCATTGCTTTTGGCAACCTATTTAGTTAACGATATTGACCGAATTGACAGAATTTTTGAAGCGAGCTGTAGTCTAAGCGAACTTTATTTACTCCGGAGTGTCGCTTTGTCTTACTTAGTTAATTCAGCCGAACGCGGAAGCCATGCTATATTAATCAGTCCGGCGACGACATGCGTGCCGCCTCATAGGCTCGCTGCCGGGTCCCTTCTTTTGCGGACCCTTCTGCATCGGTTTGCTTTCCATCGGGCTTCACCTTTCCGGGCCACAGATGTCGACGCATTGGGCATGTTGGTAAGCACACTCACACTTGCTCGACTGGAACCAGACGGTCGGGTTTGCTGGAGGAGTTTGAATGCGCGTACAACCTGACTCGGTGTTGCGCATTTGGAAAGGGCTTTTAAAACGGGCCCGGGGTGCCCAGCATCAAACCTATTCCCCTGATCTCAATCACACGCTGCGGCCATATGTGCCGCAGAGGGTCTCCGCAGTCGCCGCGGCCCAGCCCAATGCTATCGCGATTAGAGCTGGCTCCGCCTGCTTGACATACGGCGCCCTGAATGCGCGCGCCAATCAGCTGGCCCGTTATTTGTTTCAATCGGGCGTCGCTTCCGAGACCCCTGTCGGGATCTGCCTACCCCGCTCCTTCGACCAGATCGTCGCCATTCTGGCAGTGTTGAAGGCGGGCGGTGCCTTTCTATTGCTGGATCCGGCCTGGCCGATTGAACGGATTCGTCAGTTCCTCGACGATGCGCAATCACCTGTGCTCGTGACGATGCCGGATACCGCCGAAACTCTGTCCGGCGCGGACCGGATCTTCGTGTGTCAGGGGCGAGATTCTGAGTTGTTAGCGCAATTCGACCCGCACGACATAGCCGCGGAGTACCGTCAGCAGCATCTCGCCTACATCATCTACACCTCGGGATCGACGGGCGAGCCAAAGGGCGTCGAGATCACCCATAGCAACCTGGCCAACCTGATCGACTGGCATCACGAAGCTTTCCAGGTGAATATCGCCGACTGCGCGAGCCACCTCGCGGGTCTCGGTTTTGACGCGGCAGTGTGGGAAGTGTGGCCTTACCTCTGTGCGGGCGCATCGGTGTCGCTCGTACCGGAGACGGCGCGTACCTCGCCGGAGCTTCTCCAGCGTTGGTTGATCGATCAGAGGATCAGCATCGCCTTCGTTCCGACCGTCCTCGCGGAGCCGATGATCACGGTGGAGTGGCCGGCCGATACCAGGTTACGCTACCTGCTGACAGGCGCGGAAACGCTGCACAGCTATCCGCCGTTAACGGCCCCTTATACGCTGGTGAATAATTATGGGCCGACAGAATGCACTGTTGTCGCCACCTCGGGCGCAATTCAGATGCAGTTGGACAGCGACGCATTGCCGCCGATCGGGTGGCCGATCGCGAATGTCCAGATTCACCTTCTCAGTCCAGCTGGCGCGCCGGTGTCGGTGGGCGAGACCGGGGAGATATACATCGGCGGCGCCGGTGTCGGCCGCGGCTACCGCAATCGCCCGCAGCTCACTGCCGATCGCTTCGTGCCGGACACGTTCTCACCAGTGCCCGGAGGCCGTCTGTACCGTACAGGCGATTTGGGTTGCTTGCTGCCGGATGGCCAAATCGCGTTCAAGGGCCGCATCGACGACCAGGTAAATATCCGCGGCCATAGGATTGAACCGGAAGAGATAACCCGGGTGCTCCGTCGGCACCCGCTGGTGGCGGCGAGTGCGGTCCTGGCGCGGGATAACGGCGTAGGCGACAAGCAGCTTGTCGCCTACATTCTACCCGCCGGCGGTGGCGAGCCCTCCGCCGAAGATCTCCGGGCGTTCCTCGCAGAATTGCTCCCGGACTATATGGTTCCGAACTACTTTGTGCATCTCGATTCTTTGCCAGTCACCGCCAGCGGAAAGCTGGACAAGAGCGCGCTGCCCGAGCCCACGCCGGAAAACGCCCTAAGCCAAGTGCGGTATCGTGGAGCGCAGACACCCGCCGAGGAGCGCTTGGGCTCGATCGTGGCCGAGGTGCTGGGCGTGCCACGTATCGGCAGCGACGACAATTTCTTTCTTATGGGCGGGCATTCATTGCTCGCAACCCAGGTAGTTTTGCGCGCTCGAGATGCGTTTGGCGTCGACGTGACGCTGTTTCATATATTCGAAGCGAAGACGGTGGCCAAGCTGGCCACCACGATTGAGCGGCTGCTGATCGAAAGGCTGGACGCGATGAGCGAAGAAGAAGCGCAGCGCTGCCTGGCTGTTTAACGTATGGGAACAAGTCGCGTGGGGGTGGAATTGCTTGCGCTTCCGGTAAACGCCGGGTCCGAGACCCCGCTCAGTCTTTATCGCCTTTTGGACCCGGAGGTGCTCGCCGATCCATACCCACTTTACCGGGCGCTGCGGGAACACGATCGGGTCCATTGGGATCCATTCCTGCATGCATGGGTGGTCACCGGATACGCTGAAGTGATGACAGTGCTGTATAAATTCTCGGCCGACCGCTCACCGACGCCGGAGCAGTTGAACGCGATGGGGCTCGCCGCCCTCGAGCCGATCGCCCAGGTCATGATCAAGCAGATGCTGTTCATGGACGGACTGGCGCACTCGCGGCTGCGCCGCCTGTGCTCGGCCGCGTTCACCTCGCGCCGGCTGGACATGTTGCGGTCGCACATCCAGGACATTGCCGATCACCTGGTCGACCGGGTGCTCCCGGACGGAAGCATGGAGGTGATAGGCGATTTCGCCAGCCCGTTGCCTGCAATCGTCACGGCGGAGCTGCTCGGCGTCCCGACCGCCGATCATGAACAGTTGAAGGCGTGGTCCGCGGATTTCGCCGAAATGTTAGGGAATTTTCAGCACAATCCGGACCGCTCGGCTCGCGTCTTGCGCACGGTCGAGCAAATGACTGGCTATTTCGGTGCCGCAATTCGTCAGCAGGAGCGTCAACCGCGCGAAGGGCTGATCCAGGCCCTGATGCATGCGGAAGTCGACGGGGCGCGGCTGACCGAGGAGGAGGTGATCGCAAACGCGATCGTCACGATGGTCGGTGGCCAGGAGACGACAACGAATCTCATTGGCAATGGGTTGCTCACGCTCCTCCGCCAGCCCGAGCGATTGGCGCAGCTGCGCGACGATCCATCGATTATCGAGCCGGGGGTCGAGGAGCTGCTGCGCTATGAAAGCCCTAGCCAACACACCGCCCGTATCGTGCCGGAGGATGTGATCCTCGGCGGCAAGCAGCTGCGCAAGCGAGATGCCGTCATGGCGGTGATGGCGGCAGGCAACCGTGATCCAGCTCGCTTCTGCGATCCCGACAGTCTGGATCTCACACGAGCCGACAATCGGCACCTCGCCTTTGGCTGGGCGGCGCATTTTTGTTTCGGTGCGCCGCTCGCGCGCATGGAGGGTCAGATCGCCTTCACCACACTTCTCCGGCGCTTGGACCATCTGGCCCTGATTCCGAAGCCATTGGTTTGGCGGGAAAATCTCGGGTTGCGCGGGCTGAAAGCCTTGCACGTGTCGTTTGGCAAAGGCGCTCATCGGACGACGCCGGGGGCAAAACCGTCGCACTATGATTGACGCGGTAGAGCTGTCGCCCGTCAAGCGCCTCTTATTGGAAAGGATGCTGAGCGGGGAGGCCGAGCGGGCTGGTCCGAAGATCGCCGGAGTGAAGCCGCGCGGCCGGGGAATGCCGTCCCCGATCTCGCCCGAGCAGGAGCACGTTTGGCTGCACGCCTCGGTGGCCGGGGATCTCCCCCTCTACAATGAGCCGATCACCATCCATCGCCATGGCTCTTTCAACCTCGCGCTGCTCAAGGAAAGTTTCAACTATATTCTGAGCCGGCATGAGATTTGGCGCACCGCCTTCGTATTGGCGGATGGCGCGATCCGACAGATAGTGCACGACGAGTTGCGCATCGCAATGCCAATGGTAGATCTCAGTCATCTGCCAGAGGCAGAACGCGAAGCCGAGGCGCTGTGCCTCGCCACGGCGGATGCACGCGCGCCGTTCGATCTGAGTTGCGTCCCACTTTTGCGCGCACGAGTGTTCAAGCTGGCAAAGAACCAGCACCGACTTTATCTGACTTTGCATCATATCATCTTCGACGGCGTTTCGATCTATCGTGTCGTCATCCCGGAGCTGATCTCGGTTTACGAGGCGCTTGCGCGCGGCAGGCGGCCGGAGCTGGCGAAGCCAGTCCTGCAATATGGCGATTACGCGTTGTGGCGGGAACGGAGCCTTGCCGGCGACATTGCGCCCCAGATGGATTATTGGCGTCGCCACCTGGCCGGCGAGCTGCCCACGGTGCAACTTCCCTACGATCGCGCGCGGCCAGTCCGCCTCAGTTATTGCGGGTCAATGGAGCGTTTCAGCCTGTCGGCTGAGCTAACCCAGAGCCTGAAAGAGCTGAGCCGCAACGAGAATGTGACATTGTATATGACGCTGCTCGCTGCGTTCAAAGTTCTGCTGCACCGTTACAGCGGATCGGAGGATATTCTGATCGGCGGCGTTGTTGACACACGGCGGCGTCCGGAGCTCGAAAGCCTCGTCGGTTATTTTCTGAACAGCGTCGTGCTGCGGACTTACCCAACCGGCGACATGCCGTTTTGCGAGTATCTCACGCTGGTGGAGGCAGAGGTCCTTGGAGCGCTCGCCGCGAGCGATGTGCCGTTCGATCGCGTGGTGCAGGAGCTGCGTCCAAAGCGCGACCCGAGCTGCCACCCAATTTTTCAGATTTTGTTCTCAATGGAGCCGCCAGCAACCGCATTTCTCGACGGCTGGGACTTGACGCAAATGGAGGTAACGGTCGGGACAGCGAAATTCGATCTCTACCTCGAGCTCGACGAACGCCCCGAGGGCATCATCGGCCGCTTCCTCTACAGCACCGATTTGTTTGATGCTGCGACGATCCGCAGGATGATCGGACATTGGACACGGTTGCTCGAATCTGTGACGGCGACTCCCGACCGCACGCTTGCCGATTTGCCGCTGCTCGGCAAACGGGAGTTGCGTCAGCTTTTAGTAGAGTGGAGTGACACGCACAGGGACTACCGCAGCATTACCTTGCAGGAATGGTTTACGAGCCAAGCGCGGCGGACTCCCGATGCGATAGCGGTTGCCTTCGGCGAGAGCGCCTGGACTTATCGCGAGCTCGACTGTCGGGCAGAACAGCTGGCAGCGCGCTTAGGCGCGGCTGGGGTACGGCGCGAAACGCTAGTGGGCATTTGCGCCGAGCGCTCGCCAGACATGATGGCCGGCTTGCTGGCGATTCTCAAAGCAGAAGGCGCCTACCTGCCGTGTGACCCTGAACTCCCACCGGCGCGGCTGGCGTTCATTCTCGACGATGCGAAGCCCGCGGTATTGCTGACTCAACGCAAGCTGGCGCCGAGATTGGCATCTTCGGATGCGCGCTTGCTCTTTCTCGAGGATGGTGGGGAGGTCACCGAGGCGGCCCCCCGCGCTGATCCTGGTGCGGGGATCGAGTCGCTGGCCTACGTGCTTTACACCTCCGGTTCGACCGGGAAGCCGAAAGGTGTGGAGGTTCCGCATCGTGCATTAATAAATCTGCTGGCCTCGATGCAGCGCGAGCCCGGCTTCGGTGCCGATGATGCGCTGTTGGCAGTGACGACCTTTTCGTTCGACATCGCGGCGCTCGAGTTGTTCCTGCCGCTGGTCAGTGGCGGCAAGGTGATCCTCAGCAGCCGGGAGGAGGCGGCCGACCCGGTCCGGCTGGCCGCGCTGATTCGCCGCTCCCGCTGCACGGCAATGCAGGCGACACCCTCGGCTTGGCGCAGTCTGATTGAGGCAGGCTGGTCCGGAGAGCCAGGCCTCAAGATCCTCTGCGGCGGCGAGGCTTTGCCGCCGGATTTGGCCGAAGAGCTGCTGACCCGGGGCGCCAGCCTTTGGAATATGTATGGACCGACCGAGACGACGATTTGGTCCGCGCTCCATAGGGTCCAGGGCGTCGGCGCCCCCGTGCCAATTGGACGTCCGATTGCCAATACCCGCATGTACATCCTGGATTCGCGGGGCAATCCAGTGCCGATCGGCGTCGCCGGTGAATTGCACATTGCCGGCGAAGGCCTCGCCCGGGGCTACCGCAACCACGCCGACCTGACGAGCGAGCGGTTTGTGACCCGGGACCAGCTGCCGGGCGAGCGCCTCTACCGCACCGGCGACATTGCGCGCATTCTCGACGACGGCCTGATCGAGTATCTCGGCCGGACTGACGCCCAGGTCAAGATTCGCGGTTTCCGGGTTGGGTTGGCGGAAATCGAAGCGGCGCTGGAAAGCTTTATTGATATTGCTGCTGCCGCGGTGAAGCCCTGGCCGCACGCCGTCGGGGAGCGCAACCTCGTCGCCTACGTCGTTGTAAGCGGGGCGACAGTGCCGCAAACGGCAGAGCTGCGGCAGCGCCTCGAGGAAATTCTGCCCAGTTATATGGTTCCCTCACGCATCGTTCATCTGCCCGCGCTGCCACTGACGCCGAACGGAAAGGTCGACCGGAACCGACTGCCCGAGCCGCCCGCCGACGCGCCGCCCGTCGGCTTGGTCGCGCCACTGGGCGAGCACGAACAGCGGCTCGCAAAGATCTGGCAGGAGCTCCTCGGCATTGCCGCCATTGGCAGGCATGATGACTTCTTCGGTCTCGGGGGGTATTCTCTGCTGGCCTCCAAGCTGCTGCGGAGGATCGAAACGGTATTCGGTACCATGCTGGCCATGTGGCAGGTCTATCATGCATCGACGCTGGCGCAGATGGCTGCCGTACTCACCGATATAGAACCGCCGAGCGGGCCGACCGGTTCGCTCGCTCTGGAGCCGGTAGAATCGCGGCCTGGCCTTCTCTGGCTGCACGCTGAAACGGATTTCTGGCCGTTGGCGAAGGAAATGGGACCAGATCAGCAGTTTGTCAGTGTTTGGATGGATCCGGACGAGCTCGGTCTGCTCGCCGATCTGCCTTGTTTAGCCGACATCGCAGTCGGCTTCGTGCGAGCGATCCGCTTCATTCAGCCGGCGGGCCCCTACTGCATAGGGGGCTTCTGCACATATGGTATCTTGGCCCTCGAGGTGGCAGCCCAGCTCACGGCGGGAGGTGAGGAGGTTGGGTTAGTGATTCTACTGGATGCCGTCAATCCTAAACACTTTCGGCAGATGGGCTCGCTAAACAGAATATTCTGCAAGCTCAAGTTTCATTTGATATCGCTCCGGCAGCTCCGGGGCGCCGACCGGCGGCGCTATGCACTGGCCCGTTTGCGCCACAGGCTAGCCCGTTTGCGCGCAATCGCGCTCCGGCGTCGGCTGGTGATCTCAGGCCTGATGCCTAGTTTCCACGACGTCCTCGAACGCGCTGCGCTGCTCTATGAGCCGAAGCCATATGCGGGACCGGTGGTGCTGCTGCAGCCAACCCGACGTTGGGTTGACTACCGAACGGGCTGGACGGAGTTGCTCACCGGTGCGTTCAGCGCCCTCGATTGTCCGGGGGATCATAATTCGATGCTGGAGGAGCCGAACGTGCAGGTTCTGGGTGCCACGATCCGTGCCTGTTTAAGCCGAGCGCGAGTGGCGCGAGGTTGGCGGGAGGCCGCGGAATGAGGCCATGGCGGGGGTGGTAATCGAGATCGTTTGGATCGATATGGATAGGGAGGACGCATCACTAGGCCATTTCTTCGATACCCTCGATGACGAGGAGCGCGCCCGCGCCAGGCGATACTGCTTCGCGCGTGACCGGCTGCGCTTTATTGTCCGGCGAGGTCGACTGCGCGAACTGCTAGCGCGCCGTCTTGAGTGTGCTCCGTCGCGGATCCGCTTCTGCCGCAACTTCTTTGGCAAGCCGTCGATCGACGCAAGCAACGTTCGGTTCAGCTTGTCGCATTCGCATTCCATCGCGCTTTACGCAATTACCGAGGGATTGGAAGTCGGCTGTGATATCGAGCGACTTGATCCGCACCTTCCCACCGACCAGATTGCTGAGCGGTTCTTCGCGCCGCTAGAGGTGCGCATGCTGCAGTCACTTGCCCCCGCCTTGCAAGTGCAAGGCTTCTTCAATTGCTGGACCCGCAAAGAGGCGTACGTCAAGGCGCGCGGTGATGGGTTATCGCTCCCGCTCGACGGCTTCGTTGTGTCCTTGGCGCCCGGCGAACCGGCCGCGTTGCTGCACGGCTGTGATGGGTGGTCAGTCGAGTCCTTCGAGACGGTTCCCGACTATCACGCCGCAGTAGTGGCAGAGAACGCGGGCTGGCGTCTAGACCTGGCTGCAGTCGGCCGAGCTTCACTTGGCAAATATGACGCGTGATCCTGTTCGGGCGTGGCCCAGGCTGTTCGACGCTGCCGGGAGGCACGTATGCGATGAAGTGCGATCGCGCGTCGCGCATTTCAAAGCACTCCAGATCCTCCGGAACCTCGATGATGCGACCGTCGACCGGCTCTGTCTCGCCGCCCGGCAACGCCGCCATAAACCACCCGGCGACGCGGACCTTGGGCACGGTGGCGGTTTCTACCACTTTGATCACCGCTCGCGGCTTCAACCCGGAAAAATAGGCCGCCGCCTGTTCGATTTCGGCATCGGTAATCCCCTTCGCCGTCTTGATCATCAGCTGCGGCGGGATTCGTTGCGGGACCGAGGTCGTCCGCGCGCCGCTTTTGAAGTCGGCCATCTGCTGTACGATGTACTGTGCAGGAAGACCGGCAATGCCGGTATTTTCCCCTCCAAACTCGGGCTATTTTCACCAATCCACCCAAAAGGGGAATATGGCTGGTCCAGCCCTGTTGTCGCCCCTCGTCGCACGAAGCCGGGCAGAACGCCACGGCTGCCCGGAAGTCGCCTAGCGGTAACCGAGGAGGCCGCGCGATGTTTCGGGCGGCGATGGCGTATAGCACTGCACCGCCACCTTGTGACCAACTGATAACCCCGACGCGATCGGCTTGCACAAAGGGCTGCGGCTGCAGGAACGGCAGCGCTCCGTAGGCGTCGCGAGGCCGCTTCAGATAGAGCTCGCGATCGAAGCCCCGTTGCGAGCACATTTCGCCGTGATTGCGTGGTCCAAAGCTGTCGACCATCACCACGATGTCCGTCAACGGACCCAATTACGGACGCATCTACGATGCAGATATAGCCGACACCCTGGTCGATCGCTTCGGCGACGGCGTCTCGGGGCAGTGGCGCGTGTCGGGCGAGTCCGGCAATCGGGTGACTGTCACAAAGGGCAACACGACGCTGTTTCCGAGCGATCGCGACATGTTCGTGTTTCCCGCCAACGAAGATAATCGCATCGAGCTCCCGAACCGCCGTGCAGGCAGATTTGGGTCGTTCGCCCGTGGCCTCTTCGTGTGGAACTCCGAGGTCGGTAAGACGACGCTCGGCGCCGGCTTTTTCCTCTTCGACTACGTCTGCTGCAACCGGATCATCTGGGGCGCAGACCAGTATACTGAGGTCCGGATTCGCCACACCAAGGGCGCGCCGGACCGGTGGCTCGATGAGGTCACGCCCGTGCTGCGGGAATACTCGCAGGCGAGCGCCAAGCCGGTGGTCCAGGCGATCGAAGACGCACGCAACAAGCACGTCGAAGCCAATCTCGACCAGTTCCTCGCCAACCGTTTCGGCAAACGCATGGTGGCGCCGATCAAGGCCATCCATGAGACCGAAGAAGGTCGGCCGATCGAGACCCTTTGGGACGTCGCCGTGGCCGCCACCGCGCACGCGCGTTCGATCAACAACACCGATGCACGGCTCGAAGTCGAACGTTCCGGAGGTGAGCTGCTGAAACTGGCAGCGTAATCCGAGCCTCGCCTCTGCCAACAGAAGTCGGTGGAGGTCGAGACGTCAGGAGCAATCACGCTCCTGAAAGGAAAAACCATGTCTGCCTTTATTGTCAATACCAATGTCATGGCCAAAGTCGCGACGGGCAATCCTGCTCAATCTCGACACGTTCGACGGCGACAACACCTGCCGTATGGCACTGCTCGCTGCCCCTACCGATGCGCAAAAGGAGGCCGGTACTAAGATCGGCCGAAAGCTCTTTCTCATGAACAGAAGAGCCCTCCGCGCACGAAGCCGAAGAAGGGCTCAACCCCGCCACAATGGACGGCGGTGCCAAGGAAGGTGAACAAGGTTCTAGCCGCCCAGCACCCCCAATGCGATCATCGCACTCGTCTGCGCGCGCGGTGGCAATATGCCGGCAGACTGTTCGCAGCCGCCGCTGATTGGTCGCTGGGCCGGCAAGCGCGTCCTGATCCAAGGCCACTACGCAGAGGACAATGATATCCCGAGCTGGAAAGACCCGCGGCTTTCAACTCTCTACGGCGCCCATGATGCCGGTCGAGGAGCGCAAGCCGAAGAAGGATTGGCGCACAAGTCCAATCTTCACGGATATCACGCGCGATGCCTGCGCCTTTCTCGAAGCCGCCTGCAATGTCCGCTACTTCGAGCACGAACAGGTCTGCAAGGACGGAGACCCGCGCTCCAAGACCTACGGTCAGACCATCGACCGCTGGACGAGCACTCACTCCGTTTTAGTCAAACCGGTGGCCCGGCACTTCGGAAACTGCGGCGTAGCCGAGTATGTCATCGCTGACGTTTATGACACGCGCGATTTCGAATACTTGAAACGCTGCGGCACTTTCCGCCTCGATGGAGAAGTAAAATGCAAGTACAGTTCATTGCTGTTTCATAGAACGCAAAAACCGGCCCCATCCCCGCATCTATTATAGAGCGGGCGTCTTGTTGGAAGGGATGCGTTTTGTATGAGAACGGCTACTATGCCAATCCGGTGCCCTCGCCATGTACTGGGAACGCGTGTCCCGCGATCTTGCCTGGTGGCCCTGGTCGGAGTTCTGCGCCAAGGTTGCGGCGCTCCGGCCCGGCCGTCTCTGGCGTTACGCGCAAGCAGGCGACCTTCCCGGATATGATCCGCAGATCGACGGTACGCTCCTCGAAGAGCTCGTCGCTACCAACACCGGCAAGAACGTCATCGCCTTCACTCATAAGCCCGTCCTCGGCGACGATCCTGTCGCTGTCGAGAATGGGTGCCTAATCGCTGCGGCCATCAAGGCCGGCTTCACGATCAACCTGTCGGCCGACAACCCCGCACATGCGGACAGGCCCGCCGAACTGGGGATCGCCCCCGTCGTGACCGTGCTCGCCCGAGCTTACGCGCGACAGGCAGTTCGGCATCGGTCCAAGAGACGGCGCGATGAGTGGGCCGAGACGATCGGCGAGTGGCGTAATCGAACGGCTTCGTTGCCGCGGTACACGCCTGCCGGACGGCGAATAGCGATTTGCCCGGCAACACCTATTCCGATGCCAGCTGCAAGAGCTGTGGCGCCTGCGCGCGGGTTCGGGATGCCGTGATCGGTTTTCCGGCCCATGGCCCCTGGCGCAAAGTCGAAATCGGAATCGCCGCTCGCGATGTCGTCGTCGGTGAGCCCTGGATTTTCCGGGAGCATAGGACGACGGCGCAGGTTATCGCGGAAGAGGTAACAGCGGCCTAGCCAATAACCCTCGTCAGCAGAAGCTGGCGGGGGTTTTGACGTTTTCAAACGGTCTCATCAGAAACGACGCGGTAGCGCAGCGCAGGCCTATATGGCTATAGCTCCGCCGTCCACGTGGATTTCCGAACCTGTGATGTAGGACGCCTCGTCGGAAGCCAGGAACAGAATGGCGTAGGCCACCTCGTCAACTTCTCCCGGCCGGCGCATCGGAATGACGCGCATGCGTTCTCTCCGCACGGCGGGATCGGCGGTGCGACCGGATGTGCGCATCGGCGGCATGATGCCGGGATGAACCGAGTTGGCGCGGATCTTGTCCTTGGCATGCCGCACCGCAACCGACTTGGTCATCAACCGTACCGCCGCCTTCGAGGCGTTGTAGGCCATGTGAACGTGCTCGCTGCCGATGATGCCGGCAATCGACGATAGATTGACAATCGACCCGCCGCCGTTGGCAACCATGGCCGGGATCGCGTACTTGATGCCGAAGAACACGCCGGTCGCGTTCACCGCCATGATCCGATGCCAGGCTTCGGTGCTGTAAAAATCCTGTTCGGCGCTGCCGGAGATGCCGGCATTGTTGACCAGCACATCGAGCCTGCCGAAATGCCTGGTGGTGGCGGCCACGACGGCGCCCCAGTCCTCCTCTTTGGTCACATCAAGCGGTTCGAACCGTGCCGAGGCGCCGATACCCTGGGCCACCTGCCGGCCTTCGTCCTCCAGCACGTCGGCGACCACCACCTTGGCGCCTTCGCGCGCGAACATGCGCGCCGTGGCCGTCCCCATGCCGGATGCCGCGCCGGAGATGATGGCGACCTTGTCCGCGAGTTTCATGACTGTGTCTCCTTTTGTTCTCTGGGCGGACTGTCCCACCTGGAGAAAGCTGGGCCTTCTAAGCCCTTGGACCTTGGAACAGGTCATCGCCGCAAAGATAACAGCCTGGCGCTTGAACCCCCTGATCTGCGGTTTGGAGGTTTTCGCGTTGGGGCGCTGTATAAATAAACTCCGAGGTGGGACACCGCCCGCTTCCCAAAAGGCCCTTCAACTATCTCCGCCTGAATCTGTAGAAGCCGGTCTTCTTTTCATAATTAGCATCCCGCATTAGAGTGATTAAACTCGGGACCAAGATCAATAAACTCACGACGTAACAGGCGCCCCACGCGAAAGCAACAGGCTCCGCGTTGTTTACGTATTGCTTTGTACCATTGAGGAAATATGCGCCAACAGGTATTGCAAAAAGGCCGATGGTCCCGATCAACCGCCTCACTGCCGTCCGAAATTCCTCCTGTAACAATGAGCTATGTCTGATCTCATGGCCTAGATAAGTCCAGGTTAGTCCAAATACCAGACATACACTAACACTGCAGAGAGCAATCCCAATTTAGATGTACGCGAGCATCGAAGCTATCCCCTCCGCGGCACGTAATCGGCCAAACGTTAACCCTCAAACGCTTGCCGGTCTATACACGTATCAATGGCATCCCTTTGTGCACCCACTCCAACGTTTTGGTTTTTTCGCAACCAACCAATCACATCCGTTCTGCACGCCGAGCAGCGGGAGAAGCAGACGTAGGGTCGTCATAGAACCAACCAAACCGTGTCCAGCGCCAAGAGGCGCGGCTTTTAGTTAATTTGCGGGCAGCGACGCTGTATGGTACGGTTGCAACACCCGCCCCAAGGCAGAGACCACGGCGGAGCTACAAGGGAAAAATGAGATGGAATGGGAGGAAGCGCTTCTTCCGGCTTGGGCCGAAGAGATACCAACGCACCCAGCGGCCTATTATCGGCGGCAAGCTGCTCGATCCCGGCGGGTGGCGGAAGCGGCGACAACCCGGGCCGTGAAGGCGCGGCGGCTTTATCACGGCAACTCTATAGAGCACGCATTGAGAGCCGAGACTTGCCAAGCTGCGACGGCATCTTGCCACTGTGCGGCCGCTTCGGCTCGGAAGTTCCGCAGTGTGGATCGGGAGATAAGGTGTCGTTGAAAGTTGAAGGTGTTGTGAACCGCACCGTGCAGGCTTAGGAAGCGCCGGGCGGATCGGGCCGACTTGAACCGCTGCAGTTTGCGCTCGCGTCGTCGGGACTGCCTGATGCGAATTCTCTGCCCTATTGTTTTTCCGAAGCCCCTGCTCATGCGGGCAGGTCAGTCGCAGGCGCCGGAACGCCGCGGCGTAGGAGCGCAGCTTGTCGGTGACCAGCGATTTCGGCGCGAAACCTTGCTTCTTGAGCAGCTTGCGCATCAGCCGCAGCGCCGCCCGGGTGTCGCGTCGACGCTGAACCAGCATGTCGAGAACCTCGCCCTCATGGTCGACGGCACGCCAAAGATACATTCGCTCGCCGGCGATCCGCACCACCATCTCGTCGAGATGCCAGCGAATCGCTCGGCCGAGGGCGACGCCGACGCAGCCGTTGCGCGATCCCCGGACCGAACTTCAGCACCCAGCGCCGCACCGTTTCTTAGGAGACGTCGAGCCCTCGTTCGGCCAACAGCTCCTCGACATCGCGATAGCTCAGAGTGAAGCGGAGATAGAGCCAGATCGCGAGCTGGATGATATCAGGCGGGAAGCGATGGCGGCGGTAGCAGAGCGGGCCCATGCCACATCCTACCCGATAGCCGTTAGCTCCCGACCGTAACAATGCGGCCGGTCGATCCCTGTCGCCGACGACCGTTTTCGACGCCGCCTCGTCATAAGTGTAGGGTGCACTTCGGGACGCCGATCACCAAGCATCCTCCACAGCGGAACCGCTCCCCAGAAAACCCTAGAGCCCGTCCATCATTTCCCTGCGCCTGGGCCTTTGGCGACAGAAGGTGGCGGGGTCGACGGCAGGTAGCTATTGGTCCACCAGGTCTCTTTGGACTCGTCCGTCGTGACGATTTGGGTGCGCGAGGGACCGTCGTGAGCCAGAATCTGGATGCCCGTCTGCTTCCGGATAGTGTGGCAATCAGGCGCCTGTCCTGGTGTTGTAGCCCCCGAACCATTGGCGATTTGCGTCTGATATCTGACGAGATCGTCGCGCGACTTGCATATGAGCGCGCCCTCTTCCAACCGTGGCCATATCTCGGGCAAGAACGGTGTCGTCGGTGCCGGGGACGGTTGCGGTGTCTGTTGCTGGTTATTTTGCCGGCGGCCGTGACCGCCGCCGATCTGTGCATGGGCCGAGGCCATTGCGCCGAGGAGGAGCAGCAGCGCCATCGCAAGCCCACGCCAAGGGAGACGCGCCCTTGCGGCGTTGCATGGTGGCCTGCGAGGCTTAACGTGATCCATCCCTATCGTCTGACATCATTTGCGCCTGGTCTTTCGCCGCGGAGTTTAGCACGGCCAACACGCTGATCGGTCACGAACCGTGATGCCGTCGAATTCTCGGTGATCCTCGGACTTATGAGGGCACAGTCGGTTTCGCAGCAAGCACCCTATTACTGTCCCTACGACCGATGCACCGGATCAGACGCAAGGCAGGTTACTCGGTGGCCTGAGCGGCCTATTGCGGCGCTTTCAGCAAGGCGGGCACGGCGACATTATCAATTCCTGGATCGGATCCGGCCAGAACCGGCCGATCGCGCCGGATCAGCTTCATCAGGCGCTCGCCCCGAAGCGGTCAACAATCTGTCGCGGCTAACCGGTGTCGCACCTCCCGATTTTTTGGCAGAGCTATCGCGCGTCCTTGCGGGCGTGGTTGACAGGTTGCTGCGTGACAAGTTCACCGGTCAGGTCGCAGACGTTTTCCAGGATATCGATGTTTTGCTGATCCCGGTGATAAATGCGCCGATGCCTAGCGCCGCGGAATGGAATGAGATGGCGAAGGGCGATATCGCGCGTCCGTTGTGCTACATTGGCACCGTTCACTTTGGCCGGGATGCCGGCTCTTACGATGAACGGCGGCTTCGACAAGCGTGGCGCGCCGATCGGCTTTCAGTTGGTCGGAAAGCATTTGTCGGAAGATCTGCTGCTTCGGGCTGGGCACGCGTTCCAGTCGATCACCGACTGGCACACGCGCCACCCGGCGCTGGATAATCCCCAGAATTAGCCCACGGGCGGGCCGCGCATGCACCGATCGGCGCTATTGGACAGCGCGTGCTGCATGACAACAACAGGTGCAAGCTGGTTCAAGCGATTCCCAATAGTGGAGCCGGTTCTACTGCGGCCGTTGGCCTGCGCGAATGGTTTTGCGGTCTATATCGAACTTCCGGTTCCATTGCTACCGACCCCCGCCATACTGTTGTATTCGGCCCGTTGAGCGCCTCGGTGCTGAGATTCATGCACTAATCAAATAGGCTCCGTCTCCGTTGTTGAAGTACGTCGATCCACGACGCTTCTCCCAGTTTGGGTGCTTCGCCTATTTGGCGGTCACGGAAATTGGATACTGGCCTGTTTTTTGCCCCCGAACAACTCACACTACCAGATCACCTTCCGCGACCTATCCCGTCCCGGCTGAGCTTGGCCGTCTGGGCCGCGATATCGATCCCATAGAGGCGGGCGGTGTTTTCGCCCAGGATCTTGCGCTTGATCTCAAAGGTCAGATCGACGTGATACTCCTGTTTCAAATCCTCCGGTAGCTCGAACGCCATGAATTTCTCGATCAGCCATTTGGGTGACCAGATGGCGTAGTCGCTGCCAAAGCACAGCTTGTCCGGACCGAGCCAGAACAACAAATTGGCCATGATCTCGGCAAAATATCGGGGGCGGAGATGGACAAAGGCCATCGCTACCGACAGCCCGGCATAGACGTTCGATTCCTGCGCGGCGATCCAGCAGAAATCGTCCAGCCTCGGCAAACCGACGTGCTCGACGATAAAGTTGAGCTCGGGGAAGTCGGTGGCAGCATAATCGACGTCGTGGACATCGAACGCGTCGGCGCTCAACGGGTAGACGGTCGGCCCCTTGTGCACATGGATATTCTTGATCCCCAATTCCTGGGCCAGGGTCAAATACTTGTAGGCCCACGGGTCGTTGAGGCGCCAGCCGCGTGAACCATTGCGCCACTCGGCCGTGTAGAGCTTGAGCCCACTGACCGGATACTCCGCCACCATCCGGCGAAACGCATCGAGACCTGACTCTTCCTCGCGCGGGTCGAAGGAGCCGCACAGCAGAAGGCGGTCCGGATGCTTGGTTTTGACAACGTTGTTCTGGGCGTGAGAGTTGAAGCCGTTCTTGTAGAACTCATAGAGGTAGGTCGAATTGAGAATGGCCATGTCGACATAGCCGTTACGGAACAGGTCATCGACGAGTGCCTCTTCGCCGTAGCGACAGAATTTCTCGAATGGCCACACGGCGTCGGCAGGGCTGAGGGCACTGTGATAAGCGTAAAAGCATTTGATCCAGCTCTCCCCGTATTTGTTCCGCCAATTCTCGGGGTTGGCGTCCCAAAAATGCATGTGGCCGTCGATGACAAATAGGTCCTGCCCGTCATGATTGTACATGTCTTCCTCCCATGCTTGCGGGCCCGGCTGGCTCGGCGGCATTGATCTGACGCAGGCTCAGTAATGCTCGACAAAACGAACCGTTGGCATCAAGCGCGACGCGGACGGTGCGAGCCGCCTCGTAGTGGACCTGCAGCCGCTCAGCAGAAAACGGCTTCCCTTCGAGATCAACGATAAGAGGCGCAGCGGGACTGCAGTCGAGAGCGAGTTCATCGCGCCGCTCCAAGTAACGTTGCAGGGTCGCGGCCGATCCGCACTCGACCGGCTTCGAGCCGGGTTGTCGGATCATAATCGCGTCGTCTTGCGTATAGACCTCGCCGAGCCGCAGAGTGCAGATCATCGCCGGCGAGCACCCCGCTTCGCGCAGACCTTTTAAAAAACGCTCTTGGCGGGCGAGAAACCCTTTGCGCAGGAAGGTGCGTCGGAGCGCCTCCAGGCTCTCAGGGGCTTCGCCGGGAAAGGCTTCCGCAAAGGACAGCCCATCATTCACAGCCGCCTCGATCTCTGCCGCGGCACAGTGGTCGCCGAGACTCACGGTTACCCGGTCGATCTCCTCTACCGTCAGCAGTGCACGCCGGATATCCTCCGCCATCAGATAAGCGAAATTCACCGCGCACCAGCTGGTCGGCAGGCGGAGCTCGACGCTGGCGTGGCCGGAACTCAGCTCGAATGAGCGTACAAAGCCTAAATCGAGGATCGGCTCGTCGAGCTCGGGATCGAGCACCTGCGCCAACCGGTTCAAAACGGTCGTACCGTCATAGCCGAACGGGAACTCACACGTCACATTCCCCCGCATGGTCTAGGTCGCCTCCCGTTTTAGAATATTTTCGAACCGAGCTTCCTCCGATCCGGCTTCGCCGGCAAGCCAAAGCGACATTTGAGCGTCCGAAAGAATCTTGGTCTGACTGGAGAACGTCATTCCGGGATACCCCGGATTGCATCCGGGGGTAGTCCCGGAACCTATGAACACCGGCTCAAGCACCGCATTCATCGGCCCGTGTGCATGAGTTCCGGGCTCGCGGGCTGCGCCCACTCCCCGGAATGACCATGGTGTGGAATCTCTTCACAAGTTCCGGGGAGAGGTTCGGAGCTTGACGCCCCCGGGTATCGCGGCCACGCTCGCGGTAAACCAAGCAAAGCAAAGGAGCGGGAAATGGAATTCGGCATCTTCAATCTTATGGGCTCGCGCGACCCCGCAAAGCCGACGGTGGAGGTTTTTGCCGAGGTCGCGGAGCAGACGCGGCTCGCCGGCGAGCCCGGTTACGCGATCGCTTGGTTCGCCGAGCACCATTTCTCGAACTATTGCCTCTGCGCGGCGCCGCTGATGCTGGTCGCGCACTGCGCCTCGATCACGAAAAAGATCCGGCTCGGCACTGCAGTCGTCGTCTTGCCGCTCTATAATCCGGCGCGGCTCGTTGCCGAGATCGAAACTGCCGACGCGCTGTCCAACGGGCGCCTGATGCTGGGCATCGGCGCCGGCTACCGGCCTTATGAATTCGAGCGGTTCGGCATCGACATCAAAGCGAACCTAGAGATGACCGAGGAGTTTTGTGGCATCCTCGACCGCGCTTTCTCGCAAGACTTCTTCAGCTACGACGGCAAGCACTACCAGATCCCGCGGACCCACATCCCGGCTCGACCGGTGCAGAAACCGCTACCCGATCTACGTCGCGGGCCACGCCGAAGCGATGTTCCGCGCCGCCGCACGGCACGGCTACCGGGTGTTGTCGTCGGGCAGGGTCGGAGGCGCCGCGCTGCTGGCCGAGCAGTACCAAATCATCAAGGACGCTTATCGTGCCGAGGGCGTGCCGCTGGAGAACGCGCACATTACTGTCAATCGCTTCGCCCACATCACTGACAGCAAGGAAGACGCGCTGCGCTTCGCGGAGAACGCGCGCTACCAATCCCGACTAGCTTCGAGCTTGCGGCGGCGGCAGGAGGTCATGCAGGGTACGGTCCTGGTCGATAAGCCGTTCCCCGACGAGCCACCGCTCGAACAGATATACAACGATCTCTTGATCGGCGATGTCGAGACGGTTGCTGAAAAGCTGGTCGGCGAGATCCGCGCGATCCATCCCGTCCATATGTGCTTCTCATTCAAAGTCGGTGCGACCCCGCACAAGGCGGCGATGCGCTCGATGGAACTGATGATGACGGAGGTCAAACCACGGGTCGAGCGGGCGGTCGGCTCGCCCGCTCGCGAAGCGGCCGAGTAAACTCCAGCTGCGCAGCATCTGCAGAGGATCGGACATGGAAATCGGCGCGTCTATTTTCTTCACCGACTATTCGATGGAGCCGACTGCGCTGGCGGTGGCGCTGGAGGAGCGCGGCTTCGACTCGCTCTGGGTGGCCGAGCATTCGCATATCCCGGTCACCCGCCGCTTCAGCCTGCCGGGCGGCATGGAATTGACGAAGCAGTATTACGACGTGATGGACCCGTTTGTGACCCTGAGCGCCGCCGCGGCCGTCACGACGCGCCTCAAGCTCGCCACTGGTATCTGTCTGGTGATTCAGCGCGACACGATCCAGACCGCGAAACTCGTCGCTTCGCTCGACCAGGTGTCGAAAGGGCGTTTTCTGTTTGGCATCGGCTGTGGCTGGAATGCCGAGGAGATGGAAGACCATGGCACCGTCCATGAGACGCGCACATTGATGATGCGCGAGCAGATCGAGGCAATGAAGGAAATCTGGACCAAGGAGAAACCGGAATATCACGGTGAGATCGTCAATTTCCCGCTAATGATGACATGGCCGAAGCCGGTGCAGAAACCGCATCCCCCGGTCATCGTCGGCGGCGCGTTCCGTTTTGCGGCGCGTCGGGCGATCCGCTATGGCGACGGGCTGATCCCGCAAGCCCCGAGCGCCGGTTCCGGCAGCCCCGAGGAGTTCATGCCGCGCCTGCGTCAAATGGCCGAGGAGGCGGGCCGCGATCCGCAATCGCTGTCGGTGACGTTGGGCGGCGCGCCGGAGGACCTCCGTGTGTTGCGGCGCAGCCGCGATCTCGGAGTCGCCCGCATGACAGTGCGTCTGCCGCCGGCCAACGAGGACGAAATCCTGCCGATCCTCGACCGCTGGGCGAAGCTGATCCCGCAGGTGAAGGGCTAAGAGGGAGGAACCAAGCGATTGACAAGGCCCGCACATACAACGTTACCGCCGGACGCGGCGGCGCGGCGCAGCGCACCGCCAGTGCTGACGTATTCGGTCGAGCAATTGCCATCCTTCGACGCCGCGGTTTTACAACGAGCTGAGCTCTCCCAAGTTGCCGAGCTCACGGTGCCGCCGCGGGACGCCAAAGCATTCGAGGTGCCGGCGGGGCACTTCTTCCGCATTGTGAGCGTCGAGGGCCCGCAAGTCGGCGACCTCAATCTCTGGAACGCGCAAGACCTGAGTGAACGTTTTTACAGTGGCAAAACGCGGGCTCTGCTTGGCGCAGCCGAAAGGGCGCCAAGCCAACGCTTGGCCGGCCGGTTGGTGTCAGTGACGAGTTTCTTCTCCTCAGTCCAAGCGAGGCGGCGACACCTCTTTTGCATGCAATTTTCGCACTTGGATGCTGCCTTCCTCGCAATTATCGCGCGAGGCGCTGCACTATGTCGATCAACTCGCGGTGTGCGGCGCTGGTCGGATCGCGCAATTCGGCTCCCGAGTGCTCGTCTGTGAGCCGGCTCAGGCGCAACAGCTCGCGCAGGCGTTGTCGCCGATTGAGTTGCAGATCCGACGGCCGGCGGGTGAAGAGGAGCCGCCGCATTTCGCCCGGGCCGAAAAAATGGCTGAATTCCGACGCCGTCACATAGATCAAGAAGAGTGCGAGAATCCACAGGGAGATGGCGGAAAAACGGTGCCACGAGAAGGTCGTCATCAAATAAGCGAAGAAGTCGCCCGGCGGATTGCCCTCGAGCGCGAAGTGCACGAAACGCTCGAGCAGGCGCGCCAAAAACACAACAACCCAGTAAAACGCCGTCTTGAACAGGATGGGTTGGATCAGCGGAGCCCGATCGTAGCGTCTCAGTAACGCGATCTTGTTGGCGACCAGCACCGCTTTGCCGACAACTAGTGCGGCCACAGTGGCGAGCATGAAGTTGCTGACGGCGACGAGATATTGGGCGACAAGCAGATTGGTTGTCAGTACGATAAAATTGAAGCCGACAAAGAAGAAGATCGTCGGCGGCAACGCTTCCCGCACCTCGTGCAGAAGCCGGGCGCCGATCCGACGCGCAATCCCGGCAGAAATCCCGGTCGGCTCGGCCAGACGGCCGTCATTATATGTGATGGGCTTTGTCCTCATGTGATTGGTCCTGTATGACGCTCACTGGGCGGGTATCGTGACGACGGGAGCCGACCCCTTCACTCCGGTATCGGCGATCGAAAACAGCAGCATGATGATCGCGAATGTGTTCTTGGATTGGATGTCGGTGTCAGCGATCCAGAACCATCTTCTGTCGTATTGCACGGCAACGTAGGCATCTTGCGGCGACGTATCCGTGACCAGGACCCGCAAAGGCGGGCCGCTCAGCGCTCCCGCCGCCTGAGCGTCGACCAGCCCTGGCGTAGCCTTCCCTTGCACGACATCTGACTCCGGCACCCGCACGATTGCGGCGAATTCGAGCATGATCTGCAGCATCGAACGCGTCATCATGTCGACCTCATCGTCTCTCCCCGAGTAGCCGCCGTAATTGACTTTGAGTTCCCGTAGGTCGGGCTTTATCCCAAGGATACTCTTTAATTCCCTACCCCTCGCCGCGAGCTGCGGATCCTTGCTCGGTCCGAAGATGAGCACGGAACTCTCGGCACTGTCCTTGGCACGCTCGATGCGGATCTGGATGGCACCGGCGAGCTGACCCTCGCGCATGAGCTCGACGAGACGGGTAAATTTTGGGTCGGCCGGGCGCCGGAGCCGGTTCGAACTCGTTGTTGAGACCATTGATCGAATCCAACATTATCGGCATGATGCGCTCCGCAGAGTAACCCGACTGGAGCATGAACAGGACCGAACTCGGCGGCACTGGCGTCATCAGCCTCTTCAAGAAATCGACCCCGGTGAGCGGTGAATAAATCACTGTAGGTCGGTCAGTATAGGTGCCTGCTGCGTTCGCGCTGCCACTTGCCGTGAAAGGACCGACGAGGGCCGCATTGAAGTTCCCTGCCGTGAAGCTCCCGCCAATCGCGCTTTGGAGCTGGTAGCCGGCAATCACCTGAGCGACCTCCAGAAAGATCGGCATATCCGCATAACGCAGCTTGACTATGTTGAGGAGGGTCTGCTCCTTCCAGGAATTACCGATCGCGCTTGCATAGTCGATCCTGTCGTGCGGCACTGTTCCCGGCCCGATGCTGGTGCACGCCGCTACCAAGGATGTCAAAACAGCGGCGGCAAGTCCTCGGGGCATAGCTATTCTACATTGCTAGCAGCTCGAACACGTTGAAGTGCCAAGCGGCGTGATCAATGTAAAGGCCGTTATCAAGGACGTCGGCGCCATCGCGATCGTAAACCTCGGTCCCCATCAGATCGGTCAAGCGGACTTGCTTGCCGCGGAATTCTGGGAAAGGCACCGGTAATTGGCATTGCGCCTGGTTTCCGGCGTAATTAACCACGACGACATGGCGGCTGCCGTCCTCGCCGGCCCAGGCGTAGGCGACAAAGCCGCCCGAAGTCCAGTTACCGGACCAGGCCGGCAGCGGTTGGATCTGCGACCAAGTGCCGTCGCGGAAGGCCCTGGTCTTTAGGACCTCTAACAGCTTGGCGTAAAAGCAGGTAATCTCAGGATTCGCCGGCTCGATCGGGCCGCGGCCGAGATGGGTCGGTACCCGCACCTGCGCGCCCTCGAATTGACCCTGATGGAAGAAGCGCAGGCCTGGAGCGAGATAGGTAATGACCGCCGCCGCCCGGTGCTGCGGCCAAGCGAACTCGGACGCTGCCCGCGGTTCGTCATGGTTTTCGAGAAAACGGGTGAGTTTGTCCTGGTAGTCGAGGCCGGCGAGCAGGTGATCGCTGATCGGCCTGACGTTGCCCTCCCTCAAACGGTCGTAGAGCCGCTTGTCGTAGCAATAGTCAAAGCCTTGTTGCTGCAACGTCCATTCGAGGTCCCAGTAGACCTCGGCCATGAAGGTGAAGGCAGGATACTGAGCGTGTACCGCCGCCGTCGCCTTCGGCCAAAACGGTTCCGGCGTTATCCCCCAGGTGCGCTCGAAAATCTCGGGCAGCAGCAGCATCGCCATGTCGCAACGCACGCCGTCGCACTTGCCGGCAATCGCGATCAGCTCGTCGATGCGCGCCCGCTGCAATTCGGGATTGGCGTAGTTGAGCTGCAAAGTGTCTGGCCAACCTGGAAAATTGGGGTCGCGGCCATAGGCCAAAATCTTCGGTCCTCGGTTGGTGTCGACCCGCAAGTAATTCTCCGGCGCGCCCGCGAGCGCCTCCTCGCTGCCTTCGACATAATAGTCGGGATGGGTCTTCACCCAATGATGGTCGGGCGCGGTGTGGTTCGGCACAAAATCGAGCAGCAACTTGATGTCGCGCCGCGCCAGCTTCTCGCGGAATTGCTCGAGCGCCGCGTCGCCGCCCAGCGCCTCGCCGACGGCGTACGCCGTGATCGCGAAGCCGGAGCCGCCAATATCCTCCTCGGTCAGGTCGGGCAGAACAGTTTGAAATTCGGCGCGCCATTGCGGATTACTGCGCGAAATTGCCCGCCCGGCCGCGCCGATCTGCCAGACACTGAGCAGCCAGATCCAGTCGAAACCCTGCTCCGCGAAGCCGTCGAGCGTGGCGCCGTCAATGTCGGCGAGGGTGACCCGTTTGCCGGTTTCGCGAAACAGCCGCTGAAGCCACACCCGAGTGTTGATCTGAAAGAGTGTTGGATACCGGACCGATCCCGCCATAGGGCTTGCTCCCTACGCTCTCTCTTTCTGGAGAGCGATCGGGGGCGGCCGGCCGCCAACCCAATGCTCGGGATCGACCTTGCCAAAAAAATCGATAAGGGTGGCGACAACACCGGACCACCCGGTCTGATGACTGGCGCCGATGCCGGCGCCGTTGTCGCCGTGGAAGTACTCGTAAAACAGCAAATTGTCCCGCCAGTGGGGGTCGTGCTGAAATTTCTCGGCCCCGCCGAACACCGGCCGCCGTCCGGTTTCGTCGCGCAGAAAGATGCGGGTCAACCGATTGGCGATTTCCCTGGCAACCTCGAACAAGTTCATCAAGTTACCCGAGCCGGTCGGGCATTCGATTTTGAAATTGTCGCCGTAATACGCATAGTAGTGCAGCAACGCGCGGATGATCAGCGCGTTGACCGGCATCCATATCGGCCCGCGCCAGTTGGAGTTTCCGCCGAACATGCCGCTGTCCGATTCCGCCGGCAGGTAGCTCACCCGGTATTCCTGGCCTTGCACCGAAAAGACATAGGGATGCTCGGCATGGTAGCGCGACAGCGACCGAAGGCCGTACGGGCTCAAGAATTCGTTTTCGTCGAGCACGCGGGTGAGGATCCGGCGCAGCCGGTCCTGGTTGACAAGGGCAATGAGACCAGTCTCCGCCACGCCCAATTGCCCTGGCCCGGTTGCATGAATCAACTCGCGAAGCGCCGGCATGCGCCGCAGGCGATCTAGGAATTCCGCCGTCAATCTGGGCACCCGCTCGCGCTGCCACTTCTCCACGGCCGTGGCGGCACACAACGGGAGGAGACCGACCATCGAGCGGACCTTCAGCCGGGTCGAGCTGCCATCAGGCAGGCGCAGGACATCGTAGTAGAAGCCGTCCTCCTCGTCCCACATACCGCCCGGACCGATCCCGTTCATCGCGCGGGCGATTAACAAGAACTCCATCATGTAGTTCGACGCCAGCTCCTCATAGGTTGGGTCGTGCGCGGCGAGCTCGAAAGCAATCTCGACCATATTCTGGCAGAACAGAGCGACCCAAGCCGTGCCATCGGCCTGCTCCAGATGACCGCCAGTTGGTAGCGGCGCGCTGCGGTCGAAGACTCCGATATTGTCGAGGCCGAGAAACCCGCCCTCGAAGAGGCTTCGGCCGAAGCGGTCTTTGCGGTTTACCCACCAACCGAAATTCGCCGTCAGCCTGCCGAACACCCGCTTCAGGAAATCGAGATCGGTTTGGCCGCGCAGCGCCTGCTCCATTCGGTAGAGGAAGATCGCCCCCCAGGCCTGTACTGGCGGATTTACGTCGCTGAAATTCCATTCATAGGCTGGGATTTGCCCCGTCGGATGCAGGTAAACTTGGCGGAGCAGCAGATCGAGCTGCTGCTTGGCGAAATCGATGTCGACGGTCGACAGGGCGATCGTGTGAAACGCCAGATCCCAGGCGGCAAACCAGGGATATTCCCACTTGTCCGGCATCGAGATGACATGCTCGCCGATCATGTGGAACCACTCGCGGTTGCGCACCTGATGGGGCGTCGGCCGCATCGCATCGTAGCCGTGTTCCTCGAGCCACCTATCGGTATCGTAAAAGAAGTATTGCTTGCTCCACAGCATCCCGGCCAATGCCTGCCGCATCACATTGGCCGCATCCGCACCAGCGCGTGCCGGCGTGATCGCCTGGTAGAAAGCGTCGGCCTCGGCCCGGCGCTCTGTGATGATTTGATCGAATTGGCTGCCGAAGGGATCCCGGGAGGCAGCGTTGCTCAGCCGCAGCCGGATGATAGCGGTTTCGCCGGCGCCGACGTTCACCTGATAGTGCGAGGCAGCCTTGGTCCCCGTCTGGTCGGGGTTGACGGCGTCCTCTCTACCCGACACGACATAATTGTTGATCCCATCCTTGACATAGGGCGTCGCATTGGATGTGCCGAACAGCCGCTCGTTGTTCGTGTCGTTTTCGGTGAACAACAGCTGCGGATTTCCGTCGCAATGCAGCAGGAGGCTGCCGAGATCGGCATGTGTCGTTTCGATCGTGACGGTGTTCTGACCCGGCATTTGTCGCAAGGCGGGCCTCGGCTGCTCAGGCCACCAGCTCCAGGTATTGCGAAACCACAATGTCGGCAGCACGCGGAGACTGGCGGCTTCTGGCCCACGATTGCATAGGCTGATCTGGATCAAGATATCGGTCGGAGTCGCTTTCGCGTACTCGACAAACACATCGAAATACCGGTCATCATTGAATACGCCGGTGTCCAGCAATTCGTATTCCCAATCGTTACGACCGCGCCGCCGGTTCGTCTCGATCAGGTCGCCGTAGGGATATGCGTTTTGCGGATACTTGTACAAGTACTTCATGTACGAGTGGGTCGGCGTGCTGTCGAGATAGAAGTAGTATTCCTTGACGTCCTCGCCGTGGTTACCCTCGCTGTTGGTCAGGCCGAACAGCCGCTCCTTGAGGATCGGGTCCTTGCCGTTCCACAGCGCCACGGCAAAGCACAGCCGCTGATGTTCGTCGCTGAACCCTGCAAGGCCGTCTTCGCCCCAGTGATAGGCGCGGGACCGTGCCTGGTCGTGCGTGAAATAATTCCACGCATCGCCGTTTTCGCTGTAGTCCTCGCGAACCGTGCCCCATTGGCGCTCACTGAGATAGGGGCCCCATTGCTTCCACGGCACTCCTCTCTCTCGCGCCTCGTCGAGACGCAGCTCCTCCACCGTATTCCCGCGTTCTGGGCTAGTCTGGTTAGGCAACAGTCGCCTCCCGTGTAATCAGCCGTTCCATAACGAATCTTACTCGAGCTCCAAGAGAGTTTTCCCCTGAGCAACGCACCAAATTCGCTCTCAACTCAGGCTTTGGCAAGCGCAAATCAACCAGGGAGCACCGCGGTTGTTCTTAGGCCAAAACGGGCTAGAGGCCATCGACACCAGAACCGGGTATAAGGGTTTCTTCATCGATCACGCATCCTGGCATTTTCAGCGTGTTCGAGTTGCGGACGAACTAATAAAATCATGTCCAGAAGACTGCCGCGCTGTCCTGACATTTGTGGTCGCGGCGTGCGCCAGCATGGGACCGGTGGGATCATCATGCTGGTGTTCTCGATCGCCGATAGGGGCGTGTAGGAGTCCGCGCTCATTGTCGCCATACGCGCCGACCAATGAGAAGGGATTGTTGCCGTCTGTCAACTTCCACTCATTTGAACTTTTCTTTATGGCCGAAATAACCGTAGGCCCCTACCGTTAGAAAATTTATCAAAACTGCTACCACGTTCCATGCGATCACTGGTCGCGAAGCGATCAAAATCCCATAGTAGACCCAGAGGATCTGAAAAGTGCCCATGATTGCCGCCATCATTGGGTACATACCCGCGCGCGATCGACGCTTGAGCATGCTGACCAAATCCGGCACTGCAGCAAAGGTTGTTCCCATACCCGCCAGAAAGCCGAAGATCTCTGACCGTTGAAGCCCAGGAAAAAATAGACTCTGCGTGTCGCGTGGAACCAGGTCCTGGCAACCGTAGAGCGTGATCAGGCTCAGGAAAAGGATAACAAGTGTGATTTTATTAGATTGGCCCATCACGAGAACCGAATCTGAGGGTCAGACGAGGTCGCGGCCGGTGCCGCGATAGGTGGCGAATTAATTCGTTGACCACTACGAACTCACGATCATCCGCACGCACTGACTTAGACCAATTTGTTGTGCTCCGGACTGTACTCGCGCCGAAAAGAGAGCGGCGACCCCGCGCGGCTGGGTCAGCTCTTGATCTTCCATTCGCCGGTCGACGTGCGGCACCAAGTGAGGCGGTAGTCGCGAGGCGGTGGCCTTCCGGCGACAATCTGATGGCGCACTAGGTGGCAAGCCATGCCACCCGAGTGGAACACCCGAAGTATCGTTGAGGTGCCCGAGCTCTTCGTTTCCGGATTACTCCACGAGTCAGACTGGCCGACCTTGCTCGGCTCGACCGCATTTAGCCGCGCCACGCTCTCAAATATCATTTGGTTATCAGAAGGCGCGAGACCCTGGCCAAAGTTTCCCGAGAACGGGATGACTTGGGCCTGTGCCGCCGCGGGCAGAAGAACGGATATCGCGAGCGCCGCCGAAAAGCAGTGTAGTGACCAGGGTCGCATGCATCTCTCCTTCACGTCCTCGCCGCCAACGCGTCCCGCCAATACGCCTATGCGCCAAGTGCCGCCGCAAACGCCAGCCCGGTGGTTATAGTTCAGAATCAAACCACAATTACTTCGTTTTACCACCTGCTGACCGGCCGAACGGCCATCGGCTGTTCTCGCGTCAGCTGAATTTCTTCCGTTTCATGGCGGATCACAAGGTATTCGCCTGCACGGAGCGCGTATTCCGCCTTCTCCAGACCGATTTCGACTTCGAGCATCTGGCCGCGGTAGGCGATGGGAAACCGAAGTATGGCGTTATCCTCTGGCGCGCGACGTGGGCAAAATGACAACGTACCGTCATCGTCTCGCATGCCGCCGAGCCCGTAAGTGAGCATCATCCAAGTACCGCCCATTGAAGCGATATGGCAGCCATCCTTCACGTTACCGCCCACGTCGGCCAGGTCCATCAGTAGTGCCGCCATCCCGTACCGAATTGATTTGTCAATATCGCCGATCTCCGCTGCAATGATTGCTTCGACGCAAGACGACAGCGACGAGTCGCCGGTGGTCAAAGGGTCGTAAAACTCAAAGTTCTGTTTCTTTGCTTCCGTGGAGAACGCATTCCCCAGCAGGAACATGGCCAGTACCACGTCTGCCTGTTTGATCACCTGCTTACGGTATATATTGAGTGGATGGTAAAACAGCAGCAGCGGATAGCGGTCGCTTGGCGTGTTCCGGAAATCCCAGGGCTCTCGATCCAGAAAACTGTCATCTTGTGGGATTATCTGAAGCTTCTCGTCATATGGCACGTACATGCTCTCCGCGGCCCGTACCCACGCCTCCAGCTCAGAGGATTCGAGCGCCGTTTTTTGTACCAGCGCATTATATGAATCTGGGTATGTCGTCTGCAGACACTGGACGGTCTCGGCAGCGTAGCGCAGGTTTTCGCGGGCCATCAAGTTAGTGTAGGCGTTGTTGTTCACCACGGTGTTGTATTCGTCCGGCCCGGTGACGGAGTTGATGCAGAATTTCCCTTCTTTTGCCTCCGAGTAAAAGCCTAGGCTCAGCCATAGGCGTGCCGTCTCCACGAGCATCTCGGCGCCGCAGTCCCGCAAGAACGGCTCGTCGCCCGTCGCCTGCACGTACTTACGCAGCGCGTACATGATGTCCGCGTTGATGTGGTATTGTGCGGTGCCGGCAGCGTAGTATGCGGATGCTTCTTCCCCGCTGATAGTGCGCCATGGGAACATGGCGCCTCGATGGCCCAATAGTCTAGCGCGGGCTCTTGCCTGCGGCAGCATCTTGTAGCGGAAAGTCAGCAGATTCTTTGCAATCCGCGGGGAAGTATAGATCAGGAACGGCAGTACATAGATTTCGCTGTCCCAAAAATAATGCCCCTCATACGCTTGTCCGGTCAGACCTTTCGCCGGCACACCTGCGTCTTCGGCGCGCGCTGAGGCCTGCAGGATGTGAAAAAGGTTGAAGCGGACCGCTTGCTGGATCTCCACGGTGCTGCGCTTTGCGCGTTCTTCTCTGATATCCCTCACCCGGACATCGCTGCGGCGCCAGAAATCGTCCATGTACTGCTCTTGGGAGACAAGCAGTTCCTGGAACCCCTGGGTCATCATACGGTCCATGGTCCACTCGGCACGACCGCAAAGTTCTTCAACCGAAGCCGTCTGCGATGTGTGATAGACCATGTATTTGGTGAGGCGGATCGGACTGTCGGGCAGAGCTTCAATTGTGTAGGCGACTTGGCCGAAATCCTCGGTGTGAGCAATGTTATGGGCATGCGGGCAGGCGGTCTCTAGTGAATGGTCAGTGGCGCACGCCAGGGTCAAGTGGCTCTTTTCCGTCGCGTGGCACAGCACAATCCGCTGGTCTTTGGTGTAGTTGGCGCGGGGATGGAGCACCCGTCCTGCAAAGAACCGGGTCTGTCGCGGATCGTTAGCGTCAGTGACGGTGCTCGGTTCATTTACTGCCATCTCCGAAGAGATCACGAGGGAGGCCGACGCGTTAAGAAGCGTCACTTGGTAGGAGATGGCGGCCACGTGCCGATTGGCGAAGGAGACCAAACGCCGGGATGTGATCAACACCTGTTTGCCGGCCGGCGTCTCCCAGAGGATCTCCCGGTCGAGCGTCCCGGACTTCATGTTGAGCCGACGGTCGTAGCTCAAGAGGTTAGCATTGGGCAGCCAGAAGGGCTCGTCGTCGACGAAAAGCTTGATTATCTTGCTGTCGGTCACGCCTAAGATGGTCTGGCCGACTTTCGCGAAGCCATAAGCGTCTTCCGGGTAGACGATCGGTCTCGTTTCATAGAACCCGTTGATGAGGGTGGTGTTTTCGGCATTGGGGCCGCCCTCCTCCGGGCACCCGCGCATACCGAGATATCCGTTGCCGAGCGCCAGCATTGTTTCCAGCTGGGCCAGGAATTCGGGGTGAAACCCCTTTTCGATGACGTTCCACTCGTCGGCCGGGTAATCATGGGATGGCGGCCTGAGGCGTTCATGATGGATCATCGGACTGGTCCTCCCGACACGGCGCGGGGGCGATGGTCAGTCAACCAGTTCGCCCAGATCGTTCACCACCAGATGTTCGACCACGGTGATGCAAGTTGAATCTTTTGACGGTGTGCAACGAAACGGTGGGGTGGTAGCCTACACCGAGACCTCCAGCATCGCGCCCGGGATCAGTTTCCGCGTCTCAGCTGCAATCCGCATCTCCATCCCCTCGCCCTCGACCAGCGTTGCCTGCACGGTGTCGCCGGCGATGCGGATCGCCACGGAACGGCCCCTCCAGCTCACGCGGAATGACAGGCTGCGCCACTGCGGCGGGAGCCGCGGGTCGACGCCGAGCGTCTCCCCCTTCAGGTCGAGGCCGGCGAATCCGAGTATTATCGCCTGCCACACCGCACCCAGCCCGGCAATGCGCACGCCACCGGCGCTGTTCGGGTCGAGGTCGAGGTCAGTCGCTGCGGTCGCACGCAGATAGCGCAGCGCCATCTCTGCATCGCCCAGGCGTGCGGCGACCACGGCGTGCATTCCCGTGCTGAGGGAACTGCCGTGGGCACAGAGGGGCTCGTAGTGGCGGAAATTTGTCTCCGCCGTCGTGCCGGGGAATTCTTTGGGCAATAATGCGATTAGCGCCACGACATCGGCCTGCTTCACCACCTGCGAGCGCTGCGTCAACTCGCGGCCGATTATCACGTCGATTGGCACCTTCCGGTCGGCGTAGGCAGTGAGCTCGAGCGGTTGCAGCGCATGGAACCCGGAAAACTGCTCATAGATGCCGGTCGCAGGATCGAAGCCGGTCACGATGCGCGCGATTGCATCGCGCCAGTCCGCAAGCTCTTCGTCGTCCAGCGCCAGTTTCTCCCGCAACGCAGCGGCGTGGTTGGGCCAGCGCTCACGCAGCAGGTCCATCGTCTCAAGCCCGCGGGCAATGTTCCAGCGCGCCATCACATTGGTAAAAGCGTTGTCGTCCACGTCTTCGTGGTACTCGTCCGGCCCGATTACGTGGCGGATGTGGCGCTTGCCATCCGCCTCCGCGACCGCGCGGGATGCCCAGAAGCGCGCGGTATCGAGCAGTATCTCTGCGCCGGCGCGAAGGAAAAAATCGTCATCACCGGTGAAGCGCCAGTATTGCCACACCGCATACGCGACGTCGGCACTGATGTGATGCTCCATCCTGCCGGTCAGTATTTCGATCAGCGTGCCGTCGGCCCCGATAACGCGCTCGGGTGTGGTCTCTACGCCGGTGTCGGCCGATTCCCAGGCATAGAGCGCACCCTTAAAGCCGAAATGCGCAGCCTTTGCGCGTGCTCCGGGGAGCGTATGGAAGCGGTACATCAGCAGCGCCCGCGCCGCTTCCGGCCAGACTGCGGTGTAGAAGGGCAGCAAATAGATCTCGGTGTCCCAGAAGACGTGGCCGAGATAGGCATCGCCAGTAAGGGCGCGCGCCCCTATCGATACGCGGTCGTCCTCGGGGTTGGCCGTGCTGGTCAAATGGTAGACGGCAAAACGCACCGCTCGCTGCAATACCTCATCGCCGTCGATGACTATGTCGCCGGTGGTCCAGCGCGCATGCCAGGCGGCCTCGTGCTCGGCGAGCATGGCGCGCCAGCCCAGCGCACGGCTGCGTGCCAGAGCGGCGACGGCGTGCGGGGCTGGATCATCCTCCAGCGTGTCGGCGCGCGCCACCGCGACGAGGCGGTCGAATTCGGCCACTTGCCCGGCCACGGCTCGCCAGCGCCATGCCCATCGCAGCGGGAACGGACGCTCGGGGGCGAGCGGATCGTCGCCGAGCAGCAACGTCGCAGCGCCAGTCATTACCACACCCTTGCCTGTGCCTTCCAGGCGCCAGGCGCCGATGTCATGCTCAAGCCGCACCGGCTCCATGCCTAGGCCCGCCATCGCGAAACTGGCCTCCAGCATCACATCGACGCCGTCGCGGTCTATCGAGAACCGCAGGAGTTGCAGGCCCGCCGCGCGGTCTGCCAAGGACAAAAGGCGCAGCTCATGCCCCTCGAAGGTGATGCCGGCGGGAGTGCGATGCGTCCAGACCGACAGCAGCAAGCCGCGGCGCAGGTCGAGCTTGCGGGTGCCGACGCGCACTTCGCCCTCACGCCCCAGCAGCGGTTCTCCGTCTAGCAGAATGCGCACGCGGGACCAGTCGGCCACAGGCACCAGCGCTGGCACCGGCGGTTCGATGTTGGGCACGTCAAACAAGCCAGCGACATAGCAGCGCGGCCAGGAGGCCCATCTGCCATATCCCAGCCAGCCTACCCAGGTCGGACCCCGGCTGACCGAGCGCGCGGCACGCATGCCCAAGAAGCCGTTGCCGAACGCGAACCGGGATTCAACGGCGCTCTCGGTCAACACGTTGTAGCCTTCGTGGCTGAGGACCCAGTCCGTGTCTTGCGTCGGCTGCAGGGCGTCAAGCATCTGGCGGTTTCTCCGAAGACAGCGTGGCGCGTTGATCAGGCGACGAGTTCACCCAGATCGTTCACCACGAGATGCGCGCCATGGCGCCGAAGCTCATCTGCATTCCCCTTGCGCGCGACGCCGATGACAAGGCCGAAGTTCCCGTTAGATCCGGCCTCCACTCCCGAGAGGGCATCCTCGATGACAACCGCCCGCGCGGGATCGACCCCGAGCAGTTTTGCCGCCATCAAGTAAGTGTCCGGGGCAGGTTTCCCAGCCAAGTGTTGGGCGTGGATCGTGTTGCCGTCGACTTGCACGTCGAAGAAATGATCCAACTTGGCAGCCTTCAAGACGACCGTGCAGTTCTGGCTCGAGGTGACGACCGCAATTTTGAACCCGCGAAGGCGGAGCTGATGGATGAGTTCAACGCTGCCCTCGTAAGGCTCCACCCCTTTTTCTTCAATGATTTTGTTCACCAGGTCGTTCTTACGGTTCCCGAGGCCGTCAACTGTTTCGGCCTGCGGAGGGTCATCGGGATTTCCCTCGGGGAGCCGGATACCGCGCGATGTGAGAAAGTCGCGAACCCCGTCGTAGCGCGGCTTCCCGTCCACGTAGAGTCGATAGTCCGTGGCGATATCGAAGGGACGAAATGCTTCGCCTCGCTGCGTCGCGCGCTTCTGAAGATACTCGTCGAACATCTGTTTCCAGCATGCGGCATGCACGCTGGCGGTGTCGGTGATCACACCGTCGAGGTCGAGCAGGACGGCGTCGTACCGGTCGCGGGTGATCGCACGCTTGCTCTCGGACTGCCGCGCCGACCGCTCTTCATTTGTTTCGTTCATAGTTTCCTCCTCCCCGTCTCTACTTGGCTGTCGATCTTCGCATGCTACCCACGAGAGGCCCGTTCCAAACCCTCACGGCGGGTATGTCGCGGTAATAGCCTAGGACGCACAGGGTGCCGGTATCGAGCAAGAAATGTTGGCCAGCGCCGGCGGGCAGCCCGATCCACCGTGCCACTAGAGCGCGCAGCACGTGTCCGTGGGCAAACAGCGCAACGTCGCCATCGGCACTCCGGGCTCGCGCAATCACCCGATCCACCCGCGCACCCACTTGCTCTGGCACCTCACCGCCCGGGCATCCATCTCGGAAGATCAGCCAGCCAGCCGCCATCTCATGGATTTGCTTCGGCATCAGTCCCTCATACTCGCCGTAATTCCACTCGGCGAGGTCGGGATCGATGACGGCCACATCGCCGAGCCCCGCCAATACGCAGGTCTCGCGCGCCCTCTGCATCGGGCTGACGAGTACGAGCGTGAACGCCTCCTTGGCGAGCATCGGCCGTATTTGTTCGGCAAGCCGCCGCCCGTTGTCGGTCAAGGGAATGTCTGTCGTGCCGGTGTGCTGCCCGCTGAGGCTCCACGCGGTTTCCCCATGCCTGATCGCGAAGACGTTCACCATTCGTCTCCTCGACGATCAAACGTTGTCGGCCTCAGTCGAACGGACGCCCGCGGAAGCCGCTTCCTGTCCCCACCTCCAGCCGGTTATCTCGGGCATGTCGTCGCCGTAGCGGGAGATGAATCGCCTGTGGTCGATGAGCTTATCGCGGATCGCCTGCTTGGCGTAAGCGGCTCGGGCTCCGAGCTTCGGGACGCGGTCTATCGCATCGCTGACCAGGTGGAAGCGATCTAGGTCGTTCAGCACGCACATGTCGAAGGGCGTGGTGGTGGTGCCCTCCTCCTTGTAGCCGCGAACGTGGATGTTGTCGTGGCCCGTGCGCCGATAGGTCAGCCGGTGGATCAGCCACGGGTATCCGTGGAAGGCGAAGATGATCGGTTTGTCCGTGGTGAACAGCGCATCGAATTCGTGGTCAGTGAGCCCGTGCGGGTGCTCGCTCGATGGTTGCAGCTTCATCAGATTGACGACATTGATGACCCGGATCTTCAAATCCGGCGCATGCTTGCGCAGCAGGTCAACTGCGGCCAGAGTCTCCAGAGTCGGCACGTCGCCGCAGCAGGCCATCACCACGTCGGGCTCGGCGCCACGGTCATTGCTGGCCCACTCCCAGATACCGAGCCCGGCCTCGCAGTGCTTGAGCGCCTCGTCCATCGTCAGCCATTGAGGGGCCGGCTGCTTGCCGGCGACGACGACATTGACGTAGTTCCGGCTGCGCAGGCAGTGATCGGTAACGGACAGCAAGCAGTTGGCGTCAGGCGGCAAATAGACCCGGACAACCTCGGCCTTCTTGTTCAGGACGTGATCGATGAACCCCGGGTCCTGATGGCTGAAGCCGTTGTGGTCCTGCCGCCAGACGTGGCTGGACAATAGGTAATTCAGTGAGCCAATGGGCCGCCGCCAAGGAATGTCATTGCAGACCTTCAGCCATTTGGCATGCTGGTTGAACATCGAATCGATGATGTGGATGAACGCCTCGTAGCAGGAGAAGAAACCGTGGCGGCCGGTTAGGAGATACCCTTCCAGCCAACCCTGGCACTGGTGCTCGCTCAGCATCTCCATGAGCCGCCCGTCGGGCGCCAAATGGTCGTCCCATGGCTCGGTCTCCGCGACCCAGGCACGGTTGGTGACCTCGAGTACATCCTGCCAGCGATTTGAATTGCTCTCGTCGGGACTGAACAGCCGGAAATTCCGGGAGCCCATGTTGAGCTTCATGACATCGCGCAGGAACATGCCCATCACGCGGGTGGATTCGGCCGTGACGGCGCCGGGTGCGGTCACGTCGACAGCGTAATCACGGAAGTTCGGGAGCCGCAGTTCGCGCAACAGCAAGCCGCCGTTGGTGTGCGGATTGGCACTCATGCGGCGGGGGCCTTGCGGGGCGAGCTCGGCCAATTCGGTTCGGAGGCTGCCGTTGCCGTCGAACAGTTCGGTGGGCTGGTAGCTCTTCATCCAATCTTCGAGGATCCGCACATGAGCGGGGTTCTCGTGCATCTCTCCCATCGGCACCTGATGCGCGCGCCAGTAGCCCTCGGTGCGCCGGCCGTCGATCTCTTTCGGGCAGGTCCAACCCTTTGGTGTGCGAAGCACGATCATCGGCCAGAGCGGGCGTTCGGTGAAACCATTCTCGCGCGCATTGGCCTTGATGCGCCGGATCTCGCCGATGACGGTATCGAGGGTGGCGGACATCAGCTTGTGCATGGTTTGCGGCTCATCCCCCTCGACGAAATGCGGCGTGTAGCCATAGCCGCGGAACAAGTGATCCAATTCCTCGTGGCTGATCCGGGCGAGAATGCAGGGATTGGCGATTTTATAGCCGTTGAGGTGGAGGATCGGCAAAACCACTCCATCCGTCGCCGGGTTCAGGAATTTGTTTGAATGCCAGCTGGTCGCCAGCGCCCCGGTCTCCGCCTCGCCGTCGCCGACGACGCAGGCAACAATCAAATCGGGGTTGTCGAAGGCTGCTCCGTAGGCGTGCGAGACGGCATAGCCGAGCTCGCCCCCTTCGTGAATGGAGCCGGGCGTTTCCGGTGCCACATGGCTCGGGATGCCCCCGGGAAACGAAAACTGCGTGAAGAGGCGCTTCATGCCCTCTTCGTCGAGAGAAATGTTCGGATATACTTCGCTGTATGTCCCCTCGAGGTAGGCGTTCGCGACCAACCCGGGCCCGCCATGCCCCGGACCGGTGATGTAGATCATGTTGAGGTCGTGTTTCTTGATCAGCCGGTTCAGGTGGACGTAGATGAAATTCAAACCCGGGGTCGTCCCCCAATGGCCGAGCAACCGCGGCTTGATGTGTTCCTTTGTCAGGGTTTGCTTTAGCAGCGGGTTGTCGTAAAGATAGATCTGGCCGACGGACAGGTAATTCGCTGCTCGCCAGTACGCATCCATCAACCTCAGCTCATTGTCAGATAGCGCGTTCGCCATTGCCGCCTCCCATGGTTCCGCTGAAATTCAACCAGTTAGTCGCAGCTTCCCGTCTGGACTCCCATCGCGGAGGTCGCATCACAGGGCGACAGCATGTGCCGGTTCCTTTATTCCCACCTCCCGCTCCTTTGCCGGCTCCTTGATGCGGAACCAGGCGACGTAGAGTGCAGGCAGGAACAACAGGGTCAGCAAGGTCGCGACGAACAGGCCGCCGATGATCGCGTAGGCCATCGGTCCCCAGAAGACTTCCGAGGCGATCGGTATCATGCCGAGCGAGGCTGCGGCCGCGGTCAGCACGATCGGCCGCAAGCGGTTCGTCGTCGCATCGATCACGGCGTCCCAAGGGTGCAAGCCTTTGGCCATGTCCATGTCGATCTGGTCGATCAGGATAACAGAGTTGCGAATGATCATCCCGCTTAAAGCGATGATGCCGAGGATCGCGACAAAGCCCATCGGTGTGCCCGTCGGTAGCAGTGCCGCGACGACACCAATCAAACCCAAAGGCGCGACGCTGATCACCAGGAACATCTTTTGGAAGCTCTGCAGTTGCACCATAAGGATGATCAGCATCAGCATGATCATGAGCGGAAAGACCGCTACAATGGAGTTGAGCCCTTTGGCGCTCTCCTCGATGGTGCCGCCGGCTTCGATCGTGTAGCCCGCCGGCAATTTCTCCGACAACTGGGCGATCGCCGGCGCTAGCTGCGTGTTGACGGTCTTCGCCTCAATGCCGGGCACGACATCCGCCTGAACGGTGATCGTCGGCAGGAGGTTGCGCCGCCAAATCACGGGCGGTTCCAGCTCATATTGGACGGTTGCAACTTGGCTCAGCGGGATCGTTTGCCCGTTGTCCAGCGCGACTTGCAGATTTTTTAAAGTCTGCACCGAGGCGCGTTGCTGCTCCGTCGCGCGAGCCGTAAGGTCGGTCAGATAGATCGAATCGCGGACCTGAGTGACGACCATTCCGCTCGTGACGGCATTAAGGGCTTCAGCGAGCGACTTGGAACTGACGCCGAGCTGGCGGACCCGGTCCTGATCGACCTGCAGGTGGAGGCTCTTCATCGGCTCGTTCCAATCGAAATTGATGAGCCGTGTATTCGGGTTTTGCCCAATCGTTTGGGCAACCAGGAACGCCGCGTCCCGGGTGCCTCCTGGGGTCTGGCCGCTGACGCGGTATTGCAATGGCCAGCCGACCGGCGGTCCCAGTTCCAACGGGTAAATTCTGGTATTGAGACTGGCGAATTCTGTATCCAGTGCCTTTTGCAGACGCGCCCGGACGATTTCGCGCTCCGCAATGCCCTTGGTCACGATGACGGCCTGCGCGAAATAATCGTTGGACAATTGCACGTTCAACGGCAGATAAAAACGGACCGCCCCTTGCCCGACATAGAGACTGTAGTGCTCGACGTTCGGGTCGTCCTTCAGCAGCGCCTCGAACCGCTCGACTTCATGCTCGGTCGCGTATATCGACGAATCCTGAGGCAGGCTTAGATCCACAACCAGCTCCGGCCGGTCCGAGGCCGGGAAGAATTGCTGCTGGATGAACCCGTAGCCGTACAATGAAGCGGCAAACAGCCCGACGGTGACCGCGATAACGAGCCACCGGGCGCGCATGCAGAATACAAGAGCAGCGCGGAACAGCCGCATCAAACGGCCAGGTTCCCCATGGCCGCCGCCATGGGCCTTCATCGTCTTTGGCAGGATCGTAACGCCGATTACCGGCGCAAACATTACCGCGACGATCCATGAAGCTAAGAGCGCTACGGCAATGACCGCGAACAGCGAGTAGCAGTATTCGCCGGCGCCGCTCTTCGCGAAGCCTATCGGCACAAATCCTGCGACGGTGACGAGCGTTCCGGTCAACATCGGAAACGCCGTCGTGACCCAGGCATGCGTGGCGGCATGCTCTCGGTCCACCCCTGATTCGAGCTGACTGACCATCATCTCGATCGTGATCATCGCGTCATCGACGAGGAGGCCCAATGCGAAATGATCAGCGCCCCGAGCGAGATGCGCTGCAGGCTGATGCCGGAATACTCCATGTAGGCAAAGACCATTCCGAGCACGAGCGGGATCGAGCACGCGACGACCACTCCGGCGCGCATACCGAGACTCACAAAGCTGACCGCAAGCACGATTGCGATTGCTTCCCACAGCGCCTTCGTGAAGCCGCCAACGGCCTCCTCGACGACCACCGGCTGGTCGGCGACGAGATGCGCCTCGATGCCGATCGGCAATTTGGCGATGATCTGGTCCATCTTGTGCGCCACGGCCTCGCCGAAGACGAGGTTGTTGCCGCCCTGCGCCATCGAGATGGCCAGCCCGATCGCCGGCTCGCCGTTGAATCGGAACATCGGCTCCGGCGGATCCGAGTAGCCTTTGCTTATCGAGGCGACATCGGCGAGACGGAAGAATTTGCCGTTGGCATAGAGATTGATGCGCTTCAGATCGTCGACAGAATTGAATGCACCGGAGACGCGGATCGCGTATTTCTCGAGACCGGTCTGAACGACGCCGGACGGCGTGACCGCGTTTTGCTCCTGCAAGCTCGAAATGACGTCGTCACGACTGACACCCAGCCCGGCCAGCTGATGGGTGTCGAATTCGAGATAGAATTTCTGGTCCTGGGCGCCGATCAGTTGCGCTTTCGTCGCATTCTTGATCGTCAATATCTGCGTGCGAATTCGTTCGACGTAGTCGCGCAACTCGCGGTGCGTGAACCCGTCGGCCGTGAACGCGTAGATAATGCCGAAGACGTCGCCGAACTCGTCATTGAAACTCGGCCCCAAAATGCCTTGCGGCAATGTCGATTTTATGTCGGCGACCTTCTTGCGTACCTGATACCAGATGTCCGGGATCGCCTCCTTCGGCGTACTGTCGAGAACATTGACATAGATCGTCGAGGCGCCGGGCTTGGTTTCGCTTTTCAGGTAGTAGAGCGACGGCGTTTCCTGCAGTTTCTTCTCGATCCGGTCGGTGACCTGCAGCATCGTGTCGTCGATCGTCGCGCCCGGCCAATAGGTTCGGACGATCATCGTCTTGATCGAAAAAGACGGGTCTTCCTCGCGCCCGAGCTGCTTGTAGGAAAGGACGCCCGCGGCGACAAAGAGGATCATCAGAAACCACACGAAGGGGCGATGGTTGATCGCCCATTCGGAGAGATTGAAGCCCTTCATTGCACGGCACTCGCGTCCGTGAGGGCGACCTTCTGACCGGGCAGCAGTTTCTGAACTCCCGCGGTCACCACGACGTCTCCTTGGGCGAGCCCGTCGGCGACGACAACCAAGTCGCCCTGATAGCGCTGCACGGTGATCGGTTTCAGCTGCACCGTCTTGTCCTTCTCGACGAGCCAGACGGCCGGCTTTCCGTCTTTTTGGAAGAGCGCACTCCCCGGTATCGAGACGGTCTGGCCCTGATCCAACGTCACGGTGCCAACCACATTGGCCCCGAGCCGCATCTGCGGCGGCGCATCGGGCAGCGAGACGCGCACGGTGTAGGTGCGAGTGGCGGGGTCGGCCTGCGGCGAGACGTAGCGGACCTTACCCGCCGCCTCGATTTCTGGGTTGTTGACGAGGTGGACCGTAACAGTCGGGTCCTTCGGCGGGCTCTTGAAGGCGCCCTCGGCGATGTTGAAGACCGCCTCGCGCTCCCCGGGCTGCGCCAGGCGAACGACCATCTGCCCAGCGCTGACGACCTGTCCCGGGTCCGCGCCGATCGCGGTGATCACCCCGTCGTTATCCGCCTTCAGCTCGGTATAGCCCAGATTCTCACTCGCCTGGACCTGCCGGGCGCGCGCCGCGTCGAGCCGGGCTTGCGCGGTCTTGAAGGTCTTCAGCGCCTGATCATACGCCACCTGCGTCGTGTGGCCGTTTTTCAGAAGCTCGCGCTGGCGGTACTCCTGAGCCTGGCTCCGCGTCACCTCGGCTTCCGCGACGGCAATCTCGGATTTTGCGACTTCGAGGTCCTGCCGGTACTGTTGCGGGTCGAGCCGGGCGAGGAGATCGTCTTTCTTCACTTGTGTCCCGACATCGACGGGCCGTTCGAGGATCTTGCCGTTGACGCGAAAGCCGAGATCGGCCTGGTAGCGCGGCTGGATCTCGCCGGTCAGCGATACCTTCTCCCCCCCTTCCTGCAACTCGACCGCCACTGTGCGCACGGGCCGGACGGCCTGCGACGCGGCCTTCTCCTCTTTCTGGCAGGCCGCCAAAGCCGACAGCAAAATGAGAGCACCAGCCGCTCCCAGCGCAAGGGTCAGCAAACGAGTCGAGCGCTCCCCGGCAAGACTTGTTCCACACATCATAGAAAAAACACTCGATCTGGTTTGGCTCACGGACGAGTGTAGCATAGGAGATGCCGCGCGAAATCTCGACATGGACCTTTGAGGCTTGACGGCCAGACGCATTAGCCGGGGTGTCAACCATCAGTAACCGGATGGGTAATACTGATAGGGCGGCGGCGCATAAGAGGCAGGGGGTGCGGCGGCGGCGCTGCTCGCCATCGCCGCCACACCAGCGCCGACCGCGACGCCGGCGGCAACACCGCCCCAGTTGGGGCCAGAATTATAGCCACTGCCGCTGACCGAGACGTTCCGGTTCACATTAACGTTACCGCTTACGTTGCGGTTCGCCGAGACGTTACGGTTGGCCGATACGTCGCGCTGAAAATTGGCGCTGTTGAAATTGCCCCGGTTGACGTTGGCGCTGTTAACGTTGCCCCGGTTGACATTGCCCCGGTTGGCGCCGCCGCCGCCACGACGCTGCACCAGCACCAAAGGCCCGTCCTTTCCGGCACCGATCCCAGCAGCAGGATCGAAAGCCCCTATCCCGCCCCATCCGGATGGCGGGGCAGCCGATGCGTGCGCGGCTACCAACGCGAGGGGCATGACGTAGATCAATAGCTTCCTCATGACCGGAGGCCTCACTTGTTGAGGTACTTGGCTTGGATCTGTTTCCAGCCATCGATCGCTTGGTTGCAGCCGGCCTTGTCGAACGGACGCCCGGAGCCGTAGCCGAGGGCACCCGTAAAGGTGAAGGCGGCCTTAAGTCCAAAATGGATCGCGATCAGGTTGGCCAATTCCATTGCTCGCGAGATCTCATTCTGCTTATCCGCGTCGGTCGAGCATTCGACCACTTGGCCCGCCATTACGCCGACCCTACGCAACCCATCCAGGAAGGTTGGGTTATCAGCGGGCGGCGTCGGCACTTCCTGTGCGGGTGCGGTAGGGGTGGTCGAAGGGTTCTGGGCCAGCGCTGGGCCGGCTGATGTCAGGCAAGCCAGCGCCAATATAGTGGCCCGAAGTTGATACGATCGCATCCGTTTGCCTTTCCTTTTAAACACGTTAAAGTTTAGCGCGGCGCCCGCAAGCACATTGATCTGGCTCATCGAATTATACCAATTGGCACTCTCCGCCTTCGAGGGCGGAGAGGGCATACGCAACCGCCCGTTCCTCGATTAGCGTTTTCCAAGCCGCCCAAAAAGAGCGACCATGGGCTCACAAGCACCTGGAATGTGGGGAATGCCGGCTCAAACCGTCCCTATGTGACCCTTTGCCAGGCGACGTTATAGGTGCAATTGACACTCGATACCTTTGCGCGCAGCACATGGGTCTGATAATCGATAATGCCGTCGAAATTTTCGTCGACATCCACGGGTTGCGCCTGTCCGGTTAGGGTTACACCGTAGCCGCTGTGCAACGTCAACTGACCTTGCGGCGTCACGTATCCTGCAAAGGTGGCCCCGAGCGCCTGGAACTGGGCAAGGCCATTCTTGACCGTAAGGGTCGGTAGCTCGTCAAACTGATGGCAAGGCGTAGTTGTTACGTCGACGGTCTTCGCTCCTGTACCAGTGGCAGTAAGGTGGGAAGCGGCACTGGCACTACTGTTGGATATGCCCCGATACGTTCCGTCGAACGCAGTAGTCGTATTGGCGGCTGAGCCACCCACGTGGACCGGACCCGCATTCGGATCTGCACCCAGCCACGTCGGCGACGACTGCTGGGCCGTGCAGGCGACGACAGAGAACAACGACATACACGCCAGGACTGGGATTTTCATCGCTCCCTCCCTTGGAGGTTAACTACTATTATTGTGGCGGCTGGGCTTGCGCAGGCTGGCCTTGTGCCGGCTGTTTTGCTGCAGGCGTGCCTCCGCGGCGCTCGTAACGCCTGTCGACGCGCTCTCCGCGCCGATCTTGACGCCTCTCCATGCCATTGGTTTGCGCCTCAGCGGCTGTCGATCGAAGGACGAGGCCCGCCGCGGCCCCTAGTCCGAGAAGGGGCAAAAGCCTGCGACGCGAGACCATTCTCGATTCAACTTTCGAAGTCATGTTCAACCTCCTAGATTTTCAAGGACCCGGTAATCTTAGTTCGGCACTTGCTTACGACGCTGATCCGAACCAGACCGATGCAACAGTGGGAGCGGGTTGCTCAGAGTTCCGCGGAATTGCGGACGATCATCCCGCTCCAACACTGCCTTGACCATGGAGTTACTGCACCGCAACCGTGACGTCGGTGTTCCAGGTGATATCAACCTTGTCGCCAACCTTAAGCTTATCGATCACGGCCGGATCGACGATATGTCGGCTGTATTTCCATCCGTTCGGACCAACGAAGGTGATCGACGATGCGTTCTTGTCGATGGCGTCGACGGTCGCGGTCATCGTTCTCTGCACGGATGCCGTGCCCCCAGGCCGTTCCCCCTGCCCCGCAGTGGAGGTCCCGGTCTGCGTATTAACAGGCGCCTCGCCCGGCGGCTTCAGTCTCGCCGAGACGTTGTTGTTATACGTCACCGATACCTTGTCCCCGACCTTGAGCTCATCGAACCGCTTCGCGCTTGCGGGCACGTCGACCGTCTCGAAACTGCCATCGGCTTTCTTGATGTTCACGGTGCGCTTTTCATGATCGATGGTCGCCACGGTGCCCGAAAGGGTGACGGTCTGCGTCGGGAGCTGTCTGACCTCCTGCGCCCAGCTGGGCAGGGAAAGAGCTAAGACCAACGCCGTCGCGCTCAGGATCGCGTTTACTCCCTTCATGTATCTTTCTCCTCTTGGGTTCATAATCTGGGGCCGGACGAGCCAAGCTCGCCAGCACTTGAAGCCTAAACAGCGGGTTCGCCGGCGGCTATGCAGAAATAACGGATTTTATGGGTTGATGAACCGCGCTCCTGGAGCACGTTGCAGGGTGGTCAGCGGGGTCTCTCTAAAGGCCGCCCGGTATGCCACCTCGAAACGCCCCAGCTCCGCGAAACCGAAGCCGCGGACGAGCTCTGAGAGGTTTGCCTCGTCGGGATCGGCATCACGCAATGCGACACGTGCCCGGCTCAACCGGCGCAACAGTACATACCGGACGGGGCTCATGCCAAGGAATTCGGCGCAACACGAGCGCAGGGTCCGCTCGGTCACCCCAATCAGCTCGCACAACTCGGTCGTGTGCAGAGGCTTGCTGAGATGCTCCGCCAACACCTCCTCGAACCTGATCATGATCCTGGCGTGACGACGTTTAATCGGGCCGTCAGCTCGTATGTTGGGGGCGGTAAGACAGGCGACCAGCGTCTGGATCAAACCTTGCTCGATGGCGCGCGCGACCTCCGTATGGGCCAATAATTTGGGTTTCGTCTCGGCAAGGCGGCAGACTTGCGCGTGCAGGCGCCGCAGGCGCGCCACATTGCGCGGGGAGGGACGCAGAATTTTTCCCTCCGATGGCAAACTGAAAGGCTTTCCGGAAAGAGCCCGGCCATATCGTTCGAGCTGCAACGGGTCCAGTGCGATCACATTCCACGCGAAGGAGCCAGGCGTTGATTGGTGCAGCCGCTCGCCGCGGCCGTGGAACACGATCTCGCCCGCGCGCAATTCCGTCCCGCTCCATACCGGCACTGGCCCGGAATGTGCCGGAAACGTCACGAAAGAGAGCTGCGGGCCCAGGCAAACATAGGCGACCCGCGGAAAGTCTTCCTCACACCGCAATACCTCCAAATCGTGCAGCTCCGCCCAAGTTAGGCGCGCCTTGAACTGGGGGTTTAGTGTAACGAGGATTTCGATTTTTGCCTGACGCAGGCTCGCCTCGTAGTGGTCGGGTTCGAGGAACGTGCGCGTGCCGCTTCCCGGCATTCATCTCTCTGCAAAACCGAAGAGCCACAATGCAGGCCGAGCATTTTGGCAAAAAATAAGGATAGTTCGCCCGATCGTAGTGCCTATGCAGATTTAACAAATTTCCATGCCGGCTCGATGATATCGGCCAGTTTTAAGTCTTCGGGGGGTCGACGCAGTGCCGCCGAGGGTGCTTCCCCGAATACTGACCGGTAGGCCACCGCAAAGCGGCCCAATTCCCAAAAGCCATAATCGGTGGCGATCTCAGTCACGGTTGTCTTCTTCGCATCCGCGATCCGCAAAGCCCGGCGCACCAGCTGCATGCGTCGCAGCCATAAATAGCGCTTCGGGCTCATGCCGAGATACTCCTGGCAACAGTCATGCAGCGTTGTATAGGAAGCGCCTACCGTTGCGCAGAGCTGCGGCATATAAAGAGGACTATCGGGGGTGGACGTCAGGACCTCCTCCAGACGCCGCATGACCCTCGCGCGATGCCGATGGACATTGCGCACATCGTCTGAATGGCCCTCGGTCAGGCACAAGATCATTGCTTCGACCAAAGCCTCCTCGATCGCTCGCGCTACTTCTGGCTTCGCGAGAATGTCGGGCGCGGTCCTCGCAAGATGGCCCGCCGCTTCGTGCAGCCGCAACAGCCGGGACACGACAGGTGCAAGGGGGCTGACCAATCGTGGGAATGAGGGTGGTGCCAGTGGACGCCCGATGATGGCCTCGCTAGCGGCGGCGAGGTCCTCGGGCGTCAGCGACATGGTACCCCATCCGCAGGCCGCAGAGGATCGAAGGTAATACGGCCAATCCAACCCGAACATTGCGATTTGATCTTGCGATGCTTCGATCCCGCTGACCTGCATCTCCGGCTGAAGGGGATTGGTAGCGAAGAGGATCACTGACCGCTTCCCGCTCGGCGTTATCCTCATGATCCGAGGCAGGCTCTCGTCAATGCGATGCATCCACAGGCGATGCAGGTCGATGCGCGTCAACTCCAGCGCGAAATTCGCCGTGCTTCGTAATCACCCCGTCAATCTGCAGGTTTCGAATCCCTGCAAAATACAGATCGGGATCGGTAAATGTGCGAGTGGCGCTGGAAGGCATCCCCACCCCCTTGGGTGATCGGGGTCCAGAGGCGCAGAATACCACGCGGCCTAGGCGGACGGTTGATCTCGATCAATCGTCACTTAAGAGTCCGCAGACTATACGGACACGGGAACGTAGCGCAAGCGCCACACCAAAAAATACACAGCCAACTCTTCGGCCTGAGGTAGGCGTGATCGCAAGTCGCATATTCGTCTGACTCGCGCCGCTGCATTTTCGTGAAAAATGCATAGGCAACACCGCTCCGAGACGCTCTTCTTTCAGATGAGTCGTCCAGCCACTGTTGGCGCGTGCCGAGCCGTTAGACCGCCGCCGCTACAAATCGGGAGCCACCTATGAAAAGCGCAAGGATGTCGGCAATCGTTCTTGCAGTCGCGGCGGCAGGAATGGCGAGCATGTCGGTCGCTCGCGCCGATGAAGCGCAAGCCAAAAGCTTGCTTAAGGCCATGTCCGACTATCTCGCCGCTCAGAAGGCAATATCCTTCGAGTACGACGCCAATCTCGAAATCGTCAGCACCCAGCAACAGAAAATAGGATTGGCAAGTTCCGGCACGCTGACTCTCGAGCGCCCCGACAAGCTTCGCGCGACGCGCACGGGCGGATTTGCGAATGTCGAGATGGTCTTCGATGGGAAGACCCTGAGCCTGCTTGGCAAGAACGCAAACGTGTACGCTCAGATCGAAGCACCCGGCACGATCGATCATTTGGTCGACGAGTTGCGGGACAAATACCACAGACCCGTTCCGGCGGCGGATCTGTTGATGTCGGATCCTTATAAGGAGCTGATGCCGCCGGTCACCGACGTGAAGGACCTTGGAAGCGGTGTGATCCGCGGTGTCGAATGCGATCACCTTGCCTTCAGGACGAAAGAGGTCGATTGGCAGATCTGGATTGCGCAAGGAGCCCAGCCCTATCCCTGCCGCTACGTCATCACGAGCAAGAAGGTCAAAGGGTCGCCACAATACACTCTCGATATCAGGGCATGGAAAGCAGGTAGCGAGGTCGCCCCTGATGGTTTCAAACTGGAGATTCCCCCAGGCGCCCAGAAATTGACGCCCGGGCAAATCCCCGATTTCGACGACATTCCCAGCCTTTTCAAGGCGAAAGGAGCAAAGTGACCATGTTCAAGCGCATCGGTGTTCTGTTGCTGGCGGTAACCATCTGGTCCTTTTGCCTGGAGCTCGGCGAACAATTCGCAATTCCGGGCTTGCCGAGCTTCGTCTCCACCGCAGAGGCAGTCGTCGGCCGCCCTTGACGCCGATGAGTGCCGCCGGCGTCGCGCGACGGACCTCGCGTCGCTGTGCAGCAGGGGCTTACTGCTAGGCTGAGCATCGGCGATTTTGCCTCTCAAAAAGAACCCCCGACAGACCCACGCTCAATCGCGCATCGTCCAGTTGGCGGGCGTCGAGCAGGATCACACTTGGTCCCGCAAGCCATCCACTTTCCCGGCTGCGCTTTGACGGGGTACAACGGCTCAGCAACGGACTTTCAAAAATGCCGTCGCGCCGGACTCGCTCAAAGTCCGCAATTCGGGTAATTTGGGTATGGACAATACGGGTTCGGGTACGGGTATGCCGCGGCCGGATAGGCCGTACTGGCAACGGCACCGCCGACGATGGCGCCCGCCGCGACGCCGGCGGCTACGCCGCCCCAACCTCCCCCGTAATAAGCGCCTCCGTAGCCACCTCCGCTGACGTTGACGTTGCGGTTGACGTTGACGTTGCCGTAGTTGCCACGGTTCACGTTGGCACTGTTGAAGTTGCCGCGGTTCACGTTGGCGCTGTTGAAGTTGCCGCGGTTGACGTTGGCGCTGTTGAAGTTGCCGCGGTTCACGTTGGCGCCGCTTAAGTTGCCGCGATTCGCATTGGCGCCACTGAAGTTGCCTCGGCCAGCACCGGCCCAGGAACCGCCGCCGCCACCGGCGCGAGCACCGCCGCCGCGATAACCGCCGCCACCACCGGCGCGAGCACCGCCGCCGCCACCGGCGCGAGCACCGCCGCCGCCTCGGCCCCCCCTCTGGCACTCGAGGCCCAGCGGCACACCTCCCCCCTCCGCCGCGGTGGCGATGATATTGCGACCTATGCTGCCGGCCCGGGCAGCCGTAGCGGCGGGCGCCTCGGTAGCCACCAATCCGATCAAGACGATCGGCGCCATGTAAAGCAGACATTTCGTCATCGCTGTGGCCTCACTCGCTGTATTGGCTCCGAATTGCTGTCCAGCTCGCGGCTGGGTGAGGCGGGCGTCGGGCTTCGTCGACACCTGGCCGGAGCCTTACCGAGAATATACCCGCAGATCGGTACGGCGGGAGATTGTCGAGGGTGACCCGCGGACGCATCTATGTCAATTAAATCGGCTGATTATGGTATTTCTACATCTAATATGTTGAAACGGCCTCCGATGCCGCAGCCACGGCAATGTCTGCGGAGACAGAATTTTCTTGCCACCGGAGCAACGCGATGAATGGGAAGACCGCCTTTGTGCTGTTATCGGGTGTGTTGTCGGGCTCGCTGTGCGCCTGCGTGCAGCCTCCGGACGCCGCCGCCCCCGCCGCACCGCCGCCGCCCCCGCCCCCGGCAGCGGCAGCGGCACCGGCACCTGCGCCAGCCCCGGCAGCCGAGCCGCCGCCCGGCGACCGTTGGGTCAGTATCCGGGGGGCGACGTGCGAAAGGCTGCTGGAGTTGTCACCAGACGATCGGGCCGCGGCATCGCTGTTCTATACCGGCTATCAGGCCGCGCGCTTCGGTAGCAGATCCATCAATGTGGCCGCGATCCCCGACGCCGAGGAGTCGGCGGAGAGCTACTGCGCAGAGCATCCTGGCCGACCGGCCGTCGAGGCGTTTAGGCAGGCTTATCGACAAACCCTCAGATAGAGCGCTCCATTTCAGAGCGCGTTCGCCCAGTCGCAGCGTGTCCTCATGGCCGCAGAGAGAGTTGTCTCGAAACATATCGTTCGCGCGGCCAGAGTAGCGCCATCATGCACAGAGTGTACCCGACCGCCAACAGGACGTAGCTGATCCGGGTCGAGAACAACTCTGCGGTCGTCGTCGGCAACGGCGATATTCCCGATCCTAACAGAATGAGGAATGTCGTGAGCGCTCCGGCATACATCTTGGCAAGGCCGGCCGCGGCCCGCCCGCCCAGGATCAGCCCGACGAGAAAGACGGTCAGAAACAGGAAGGGCAGCGACGGGCGCAGCTCGACGAACGCAAAGGCCAGAGAGGCAAGCACACCGCTCAGCAGATTGACGGCGACAAGGCTAAAGGCGGAACGGACGCTGGTTGCGAAGTCGAACTGAAGCAGCACGGAAGCGACGGTGATCGGAAGGACCAGCGCCAAGGAGAGCGCGTCGTTGGTCAGGCAGAGCGCCATGGCGCCGAGCAGGATAGCCGCATTGGCGAGAGCCCGCATGGCAGGCCTGTCGATGACCGGGGCCGCCTGCGGCGCGTCCTCGGTCGCATCGTGGCCTGGCAAAATCGCATGGGCGAGCCACGACAAGACCACGGCGCTCAGGTAGGCCTGCAGCAATATTGCAATTATACTCGAGTCTAGCGTCTCGTGCACGCGATCGAGCAGGGTAACCGTGATCGCGATCACCAAGCAGAGAAAGATTACAGGGCCACCCTGTCCCCGCGCCTGTACGAAGAAGCATACGAAATAGAATAGACCGAGCAGTGCCAGCAGCTGGATCGGCTGGTCGCCAAAGATGCCGTTAAGAACAATGAAGGCCTGTCCGACGACCAGCACGAGCCCGACGAACGCGACTGCCTTCGACAGCGGCAAGGGCCCGGCCCCGAAAATCAGGAATTGCACCGCGAGGACCGGCCCAAAGAACGGTACGACCTCGCCCGTGGCGAGGTTCAACGTGAACCCGGCAGCGACCGCGAGCGCGACCCGCAGCCCGATGCGGCGCTGGCGTGACAGGGCCACCGCGGCAGCGGAAACATCAGCTGGCATAGGTCAGGATGGAGATGAGGCGAATAAATACCGCACCCAGAGCGTCCGTGACTGGATTGTTGCCGGCATATACGACGACATTCACCTGCGAACCGAACCGCACGCTGCCCCGCGGCGGCGTCTGGTCGACGATCAAACGCACCGGGAAACGCTGCGGGTCGCGCACCCAGCCCGTGGCGTTTTTGATCGTTGGCAGGCCGGTGTTGGGGTCAACGCTATTCTGGGAGACGCCCCAGCCTATGCTCTCGACGTGGGCTTTGAAGATTGCGCCTGGCAACGAGTCGAATACCAATTCGGCCCGATCGGACGGAGACATGTATTCGAGGCTATTCTCCTTGAAGTCCGCCGAAACCCAGACCGTGCTCAAGTCGATGAAGGTAAGGGCGGCCTGCCCCGCCCCTATGAACTGGCCGATCGCAAGTTGGAGATTGGAGACCAAGCCGTCGGCAGGGGCCTTTACCGTCGTGTAAAGAAGATTGAGCCGGGCACGCTCCAACGTCGCAAGCGCCGCCTTGAGCTGGGGATTGTCAGCACCCTTAGGGCCAAGCTCTTCCCGCGCCTTGGCGAGGTCGGCCTGGCTGGCCGTCAGCACCGCCCGTGCGGCGTCCTGTGCGGCGCGGGCTGTATCGGCCTTGGAAGCAGGGTAGACACCCCGTTTGACCAGTTCGAAAACCCGCTCCGTCTGGGCGTGAACGTTCTCGAGTTCGGCGGTCTCCTTCACGACCTTCGCCTGTGCCGAGTCCACGGCGGCCGTCGAGGCTCCCAGCGTCTGACCGATCTGCTCGACCTGGGCCTGCGCCTCAGCCACGGCAATTTCGAAGGGGCGCGGATCAATGCGGAACAGGACCTGCCCTGCGTCGACGCGAGCATTGTCGGCGACGTCGACGCTTATGACACGGCCCCCGACTTCGGGAGCCATGCGGACAACATATGCTTGTACCACCGCTTGGGATGACGAAGGTGTGAGCCGCTCCATGACGATCGACAAGGCAAACAGCAGGATGGTCACGGCGACGACAATGAGCGCCGCCCTGCGCAGTGGGTTCGCAGCGTCGGTGTCCGCGGGAGTAGGCGTCGCAGGAATGCGCTCCTCCATCGCAATTTTGTTGGTGGTTTCAAACTCAGTGCTCATCGAGGCAACACGCGCTTGGCAGCCCGAGCACCGATGCAGGCTTCCTGGAGCCCGAGGCGTGCCGACGGCAAGAGTCGCATCTTACGGCGTCCGATCGGCGGTCTGCGCCGCGGTCTGGGCGCGGCGCTGTTGCATCCATTCAATGAGCAGCACATAGCCGACCGCCAGGACCACCGGCCCCACAAACAGGCCGAGAAGGCCGTCGGCTATCATGCCGCCGATGACGCCAATCAGAATTACCGGCATCGGCACCTCCAGTCCGCGGCCGAGCAGCAATGGCTTTAGGACATTGTCGCTGAGCCCGGCGATGAGGGTCCAGATCACGAAGATGATAGCCGGCTGCGTTGCTTCCTTTGCAAAGACATAGGCTATGATCGGCAGTGTCACCAGAACCGCCGGCACCTGCACGATACATAGCAAAAGCAACACGATCGTCCAAAGCCCGGCGGCCGGAAGACCAATGGCGAAGAAACCGACTGCGAGGAGAAGCGACTGGATCACCGCTACGCCGACAACCCCTACCGCCACGCCACGGATCGTTGCAGCCGTCAGCGTAACCAGATGGGCCCCCCGCTCCTCGCTGCCGGTAAAACGTCCCAGGAGGCGCCGAGCGAAATCGGCGGCGCCCCTGCCGTAGGCGACGATGACGGCGGCTATCCCAAAAGAAAGAACGAACGATAGTTGGCCGGCGGCCAGGCCACCGGCGGACGACACGAGCCGTGCCGCTGGTTCGCTCAACGCCCCGCCGTATTTGGCAACCGCCGCCGGCATGTTCGTGGCGACGAGCACCCAGGCCTCCGTCAGTTTCTGACCCACCAGCGGAAGCTCGGCAAGCCATCGCGGCGGCGGCGGGACGGTGAGGCTATGATTATGCAAGCCCGTGACTAGCGAATACAGGGAAGACGCAATCGACGTCACCACTGTGACCATCGCCACCAACATCACCGTGACGCCGACCAGCCCGATCAGCAGCGCCGACCAGCGATTGCCGAGCCGGGCGGCCAGCCAGAGATGCAGCGGATAGAGCATCACCGCCAGGATTGCAGACCAGATCAGGAGGTCGCTAAAAGGCGATATGTACCGGCTGCAGGCGTAGATCAAAAAGCCTACCAGTCCGATTTGAAGCGCAACATCCAGGATGGTCGAGCGCGAAGGCTCGTGATCAGCGTTCGGCACATTCGGGTCGATCATTTCTTGCCCCCTTGCTCCTCCTGAAAGACGGACGCCAGGATGCAGGCAGCTCGGCGCTCAACAAGGGTCATGCCGCCTCCCATACGACCGCGTTTTTCACTCTTTAGCATCGCGGGCCGTCACCTGGAGGGCCTGCACGCTAACCGCCGCGACGAGGCCGGTCAGCATGATACCGGCAAGACCAATCACTACCGCGAGCAATCGCGACACGACATGTCGGGGCGTCAGATCACCGTAACCGATGGTGAGACCGGTCACAAAGGTGAAATAAAGAGCGTCAACGATACGCCACCCCTCTATGTACCCGATCAGAAGTCCAGGTCCAACCATTGCAAAAAGAACCCCGGAGAGGATCGGCCAGAGCGCGCGAACAAGCCGAAAGAACTCTACGAAGAAGATGCGCCTGATTTGCCGTGGTCGCATTGGTCTCCGACCTGCAGCCGACCCTCTAGCTTTCTTCCGCTGTCCAAAAAATCCCGAGCCGCCGGAGAAGAGCATCGGCTGATTGCGCCGCCTATGCATTTTCCACAAATTTGCGGCTCAGAACGCGTATTCGCCTCGAAATGGCCGCCCCAGAGGCGGGAGCACTGGCGATGCGTTGTTGACCCTTGTTTACGCTTCCGGATCGGCTTCACGCAGCGCAACTGCGTGTTTGCCGCAACCCACGCAGCAGCACATAAAGGGCTGAGCCCGGCTCGGAGGCGATTAGCTACTCCGTAAAATCCGTTATTTCTGCATAGCCACCGGCAAACCCCCTGTTTAGGCTTAAGTGCCAGGCATCGTCCCCAAAGGAGGACCAAGACGTGACACCTGAATTCGCCTCTAGATCGTTCACGATCATTAGATCATCCATGATCATTTTCGGCATGGTCGTTGGCATGTCCATCTCGACGAACGCAGAAACTGTCAAGGTGGCAGAAACTGTCAAGGTGATGGATGAGGCATCAACTGATGGCTCGTTCACCATCGCCCAAACCAACGGCCAGGAGCGCCGGGACACCCGGCAGAACTGCCGTGGGGCGAATGGAGCCGTCGGCGCGGACAAGCGCAACTGCAAACAGCAGGGACGCCAGAATTAGTCGCGGCACTGCCGCGCGTGGCGTATCAACGTTATCAGGGTGTGGCGCTTTGCCACCCCCTCGGCGTTCGGGGCAGCTTGTTGCCGGTCATCCAGCGTCACAACGGGCTCCTGCCATCCTTGCTGGTTGCCTTGCGCGAAAAAAATGCGAGGAACGGTATAGTCAGATAATCGCGAAGGTTTCGTGCGACCATAAGTGAGACTATATCACGAGTGGTGGAAGAAGGGCCGTCGCCAATAGGCTGTTCGGAGCAAGACCCAGATGAGAACGATTGCTGACTTCATCAAAACCACACTGATCGGCGGATTGCTGATTGTTCTGCCGGTCTATATCGCGGTGCTTTTGATCTTGAAGGCGCTACAAGGTCTTGTGGCCGCGGTGAAGCCGATCACGGCTGCAATCCCCGGTTCCGTGAAGTTTGAGGAGATCCTGGCGATTCTAATACTCGCCGCCATTTGCTTCATCGCCGGTTTGATCGTCCGCACCAGGGCGGGTTTACGAGCGAAGAATGTCGTTGAACGGAGGGTACTACAAAGGCTCCCCGGCTACACGCTGCTGCGCGGCCTCACCGGGCGCGTCATGGGTGAGGCGGACGACCCGGCATTCGCGCCCTGTCTCGCCGAGATCGAAGAGGCACTGGTTCCCGCACTGATTGTCGAGGAACTGCAAAACGGTTCCTTTACGGTGCTGGTGCCTTCGGTGCCGACGCCGATGGCTGGAGCGGTCTACATCCTACCGCCCGAACGAGTGCACCCTGTGGATGTGCCATTTACCGCAGCGCTCAGGGTTTTTACGAAATGGGGTGCCGGGTCCGGTGAGTTCGTCCGAGCCCTGGAAGCGGGTAAGCCATCCCAGGCCGCGTCGTCGGCCGCCTGATCAACCATGGTTATTTACAGCCGCGCGGCGGAGTTCCGCGAAAATTTGGTATGGGCCGGAAGGCGTTGCGGAATTCCAGTTGACTCGGCAACAGCAGGCGTTTTTTGTGCGTCGCAACAAGCTCGCTTAACGGTCGTCCGTCCTTTGATCTAGATCAAGGACCTGCCGCGCCAAGCCCGTTATTCCCCGTTGTACGGGCGGCGAGTTCACAAAACTGTAAAATAAAACTGCAAATTCTATCAACTACGGCTCATGAGCTGAGAGGCTGACATGAAAGGTAATCCTGGATCTCAAGTGGCGGAGAAGGCCGCGAACCTGCCATCGCCATGGCCGATGCCTGGGGCGAACGACCTGCTCGATTACTGGGTCGACGCTTGGCAGCGCTCCATTCTGCTGCTCGACGTGCTGCGGCAGCGCGGCAACAACAGCATCGAGCACAATGCTCGCACGGCGCCGAATGTGCTGAGCTTTGAAGCCGAGCTGGTGCTCGATGGCCGCTCGCTGCCGCGGCCGGTGAATTACGGGTTGGTGCGGATCATCCCGCCTGCAGGGCACCGCCACCGACCCGAACAAGCGGCCGTTCATCGTCTTCGACCCGCGCGCCGGCCACGGCCCAGGGATCGGCGGCATGAAGCACGACAGCGAGATCGGCGTCGCGCTCGCCGCCGGCCATCCCTGCTATTTCGTCGGCTTTCTGCCTGACCCGGTGCCCGGTCAGACGATCGAGGATGTGTGCGAGGCGGAGGCCCGCTTTGTCGAGGAGGTCGTCAAGCGTCACCCGAACGCCGAGGGCAAGCCTTGTCTGATCGGCAACTGCCAGGCCGGCTGGCAGATCATGATGATGGCCGCGATCCACCCGGAACGGGTCGGCCCGCTCATGCTCGCCGGGTCGCCGCTTTCCTACTGGGCCGGCGTGCACGGCAAGAATCCGATGCGCTATCTGGGTGGGCTGTTGGGTGGGACCTGGCTGACCTCGCTGGCCGGTGACCTCGGCAACGGCATCTTCGACGGCGCCAATCTCGTCGCGAATTTCGAGTCACTGCACCCCGACAACACGTACTGGAAGAAAATCTACAACGTCTATTCAAAGGTCGACACCGAGCCGCCGCGGTTTCTCGAATTCGAGAAGTGGTGGGGTAGCCCGGTGCTGCTCAATGCCGAGGAGATGCAGTCGATCGCCGACAAGCTGTTCGTCGGCAACAAACTCGTCTCGGGCGAACTGCACAGCTCAACCGGTACGCGTATCGACCTGCGCAACATCAAATCGCCGATCATCGTGTTCTGCTCCTGGGGCGACGACATCACGCCGCCGCAGCAGGCGCTCGACTGGATTCTCGACCTCTACGATCACGAGGACGAGATCGTCAAAGCCGGGCAGACGATCGTCTATTGCCTGCATCAGAGCATTGGGCATCTCGGCATCTTCGTCTCCGGAAAGGTGGCGACGAAGGAGCACGAGGAATTTGCCAATGCCATGGACATGATCGACTTGATGCCGCCCGGGCTTTACGAGGCGGTGATCACGGGTGTCGACGAAACGGTCGAAAATCCCGAGCTGGTGCAGGGCAACTACCTGTTCAGTCTGGAGACCCGCAAGCTCGACGACATTCGCAAGATTGGCGGCAACAGCCCCGAGGACGACCTTGCCTTCGCTACGGCCGCCCGCGTTTCGGAAGTCACCCAGGGCGTGTACAGCGCTCTGATGCGGCCGGCAGTGCGCGCCATGGTGACGGAAAGGAGCGCAGAGCTGATGCGGCGCACTCATCCGAACCGCCTGCGCTTTGAAATGTTCGCCGACGAGAACCCGTTTATGCGGCCGATTGCGGATTGGGCGGAGACGGTGCGCGAAAATCGCCGCCCGGTTAGCCCGAACAATCCGTTCCTCGCTTTCGAGCACATGGCATCGGACATGATCACCAGCGGTCTCGAAATGTGGGGCAAGGCGCGAGATGCGGCGACTGAGGCCTTCTTCTTCAACACCTACGGTTCTCCGGTTGTCCAGGCGATGGTCGGCCTGCGCACCGACAACACCTCCGTGAGCCGCCGCATGGGACGCGACGTGGCGCGAGAGGCCGCCGCCAAAGAGGCGGCCGTCCATCTCGAGCAGCGCATCGATCAAGGCGGCCTGATCGAGGCCGCAGTGCGGGCGCTGATTTATGTACGCCTTCCGGAGGGAAAGGTCGACGAGCGCGGATTTGCCGCCTTGAAGCAAATCAGCGCCGAGCTGCCGGCGGCCAAGCGCGTCGGTCTCGTCCGCTTCAAGGAGATCGTCAAAGAGCAATACCTGATGCTGCTGCTGGACGCGGAACGGGCGATCGCCGCGCTTCCGAAGCTGCTGCCCGCCAATAGGCGGCAGTGCGAGGAGGCGCTGGCCTTGGTGCGTCGCGTGCTCGCGGCGCGTGGTGCCCTCCCTGAAGAGGGCAGCCTGAGGCTCGAGCGCATCGAGGCGATGTTCGCCGGTCCGCCCCCGGAGGTTGGCCGGGATAAGGCGGCGTAGGCCGGCGAGGAATGGGGCAAGCGATGGAAACCAAAGCTGACGGGCCACGTGAGCGATACGACCGGCTCGTGCACGCAGCGCAGCAACTGCCGCCGGTGACGACGGCGGTTGCGCATCCCTGCGATCGGATCTCGATCGAGGGCGTGGTCGAGGCGGCTAGGCTCGGGTTGATAGCGCCGATCCTGGTCGGGCCGCCCGCTCGCATCTGCGAAGCGGCAAAGCAGGCCGAAGCCGAAATTTCCGGCTTTCCGCTCGAGGAGTCGGCGCACAGCCATGACTCTGCCGCTAAAGCGGTCGAGCTCGTCCGGGAGGGAAAAGCCGAGGCCCTGATGAAGGGCAGCCTGCATACCGATGAGCTGATGGGGGCCGTGGTCGCGCGCGAGACCGGCATTCGCACGGCGCGGCGGATCAGCCATTGCTTTGTAATGGATGTCCCCGGCCACAAGGACCCGCTGATCATCACCGATGCCGCGGTCAACATCGCCCCGAGCCTCGCCGACAAGGTCGACATCGTGCAGAACGCGATCGATCTTGGTCATGCATTGGGATTTCCGGAAGTGCGGGTGGCGATCATGTCGGCGATGGAAACGGTCAATCCCGCCATCCCGTCGACGATCGAAGCTGCCGCACTGTGCAAGATGGCGGAACGCGGCCAGATCACCGGCGGGATCCTCGACGGCCCGCTGGCGCTCGACAATGCAATCAACGAGGAGGCGGCGGCGATCAAGCACATCGTCTCCCCAGTGGCCGGGCGAGCGAATGTGCTGGTCGTGCCGGACTTGGAATCCGGAAACATGCTGGCCAAGAGCCTCTCGTTTCTCGCCGGTGCGGCCGCCGCTGGCGTCGTCCTCGGCGCGCGGGTGCCGATCATCCTGACCAGCCGCGCCGACAGTGTTATTACCCGGCTCGCTTCCTGTGCCGTCGCGAGCCTCGTGGCAGACGTTCGGCGCAAGAGCGCTGCGGCGGCGATCCGATGACGAGGGCAAACAGCATGCCGACCGAACTGGCCCGGTCTTCTATCCTGAAAGGGCAAAAGGCGCTGATCGTCGGCGTCGCCAATGACCGTTCGATCGCCTGGGGATGCGCCGAGGCGATGCACCGCGCCGGCGCCGAAATCGCGATGACCTATCTCAACGTTAAGGCGCGGCCTTATGTCGAGCCGCTGGCAGCGGCAGTCGAGGCCTCGCTGTTGCTGCCATTGGAGGTCCGCGACACGGCCCAGGTTGCTGGGCTGTTCGAAGCGATCGAGTCGAAGTGGGGGCGTCTCGACATCCTCGTTCACTCGATCGCCTTCGCGCCGCGCCAGGCGCTAGAGGGGCGGGTCACCGACTGTCCCCGCGACGGCTTTCTGACCGCGATGGATGTGTCGTGCTGGTCGCTCTTGGATCTGACGCGCCGCGCGGAAAAGCTGATGACCGAAGGCGGCACGATCTTCGCAATGACCTATCATGGCGCCAACGAGGTCATCGAGAATTACGGGATCATGGGCCCGGTGAAGGCGGCGCTGGAATCAGCGGTGCGCTATCTCGCAGCTGAGCTCGGACCCAGGGGCATTCGCGTGCACGCCATCAGCCCCGGCCCATTGGCCACCCGCGCCGCCTCCGGCATACCCGATTTCGACGTGCTGATGGAGCGAGTGGCGGAACGTGCGCCAGCCCGGCGTTTGGTGACCATCGAGGAGGTGGGCGCTGCGTGCGTGTTTCTGGCAAGCCAATACGCAGGCGCGATGACGGGCGATACGATCTATATCGACGGCGGCTATCATATCCTCGGCTGACAGGGTACTCGCCATGAACACAACAACGGCAGAGCCGCTGATCGGCGTTATCAATGCCGGCTCCTCGTCGCTCAAATTCAGCTTTTATGAAGGCGAGCGTAGAATTCTGAGCGGGCAAGTCGATGGGATCGGCGCGCGTCCTTCGGCGAGCGCCGTCGGGCCCGATGGCGAAAAGCTCGCAGCGCCGGATTTGGGTCAGAAACCGCCGAGCGTGCCCAGCGAGGTCCTCCCTGCGATATTGCCGTGGGCCAGAGAGTGGCTAGGCGAGCGGCGGCTGGCGGCGCTCGGCCATCGCGTCGTACACGGCGGCCTGCATTACTCGCGGCCGGCCCGCGTTACGCCCGAATTGATCGCCGAGTTGGAGAAGCTGGTGCCGCTGGCGCCGCTCCACGAGCCGCACAACCTCGCGCCCATCAAGATGGCAATGCGGCTCAATCCCGAATTGCCGCAGGTGGCATGCTTCGATACCGCCTTTCACCGCACCGCGCCGGAGGTCGAGCAGGCCTTCGCCCTGCCCTATTCGTTCTATGAGGAAGGCATCCGGCGCTACGGCTTTCACGGGCTCTCCTACGAATACATTGCTTCGGTATTGCCGCAGCGGGCGCCCGAAATCGCCAATGGCCGCGTTGTCGTCGCGCATCTCGGCAATGGCTGCTCGGCTTGCGCACTGCGCAACCGGGTTTCGCTCGCAACGACAATGGGGTTCACCGCGCTCGATGGGTTGCCGATGGGCACCCGCTGCGGCGAACTCGATGCCGGCGTCGTGCTGCACCTCATCCAGCAGAAACGGATGTCGCCTGAAGAGCTGGTCGACCTCCTCTATAAACGCTCGGGTATGCTGGGGCTCTCTGGAATTTCGTCCGATTTTCGCGAGCTCCTCGCTAGCGACGACCGCCGTGCGCGCTTTGCGGTCGAGGTGTTTTGCTACCGCACTGCCGGCCATATCGCCTCGCTCGCAGCGGCGCTCGGCGGCCTCGACGGAATTGTCTTTACGGCCGGCGTCGGAGAGAATGCTGCGCCGGTGCGCAGTGCCGTCTGCCGCGCCTGCGCTTGGCTGGGGGTGGACTTGGACGAAGGGGCCAACCGGGAACATAAGGCGCGAATAAGCACGCCGAACAGCCGTGTGGCTGCATATGTGATAAAAACCGACGAGAACCTGATGATCGCGCGCCACGCCCGCGCGCTGGTCGGAAGCTGAAGGGTTGGGAAGAGAGGGAGCCATGTCCGAAAATCGCAGCACTACGAGCGGCAATTTTTCCGCCGCCGACCTCAGGCGCCGGATGGCCGAGCGCGAGGCGGCCAAGTCCGCTGAGGAAATGCGCCATATGAAGGAGCAGGAAGAAAAGCAGAAGGCGGTAATGGAGGAGTTTCACAAGCCTCCGGACAGGACGCCCGACCAGCTGATGCAGATGTTGATGCAGCTGGTGGACCGGGCCGCCGAGCGCGGACAGAGCGAGGTCCAGATCTATCGCTTTCCAAATACCATGTGCAGCGATGGTGGCCGAAGGATCAACAACTCGCTGCCCGAATGGGAGAAGACCTTAGAGGGCCGACCCAAGCTCGGCTACGAATTCTGGCGCGATCACCTGAGGCCGCTCGGCTTCGGGCTCAGGGCTGAAGTCCTCGAATATCCGGGAGGAATGCCCGGCGACATCGGCTTCATCCTAACTTGGTAGCCCGAGCACCTTCCTCTGCTTCGGCCAGCGAACGCCGCGCCATCCTCTTCACCAGCGGGTTCGCGGTTATGCCATGGGAGATGACACTGAGCAGCACTGTCCAGCCGGGCGCGCGCATTATCGTATCGTTACCGGGCAGCTTTTCGTCGAGGACGAGAACCGCGAAAACGATCGTGGCCAGCCCGCGCGGGCCGAACCAGCCGATGAAGAGCTTGTCGGCCGTGCTCGTCCGCGTGCCAATGAGACACAGAAAGACAGGTGACACGGTCGATCAAGCGGGCGACCACGATCCCCCCGAACACCACCCATGTCAGCAGCGCCAGTGCTTCGCCAGTGGATTCAGCGCCGCGCAGCAGCTCCTCCTTGTGACGCTCCCGGAGGCCGCTCAGCAACAGCCCGCCGACAAAACACGCGATGAAGCCGCTGCCGCCCGCAGCCTGCGCCGCCGCAAAGCATGCCGCCGCCAGGGCGACGATAGGAATTTCCACCCAGTGCTCGCTAATCCAGCCTCGCCCCTCTGCAAAGCGCAGCGTCAAGGTGGTGAGCCAGGTCAACGCGAGCCCAATTGCCGCCCCGATGCCGTCACGACCGGCTTGCCAAGAGCCGCATCCGTCGGCGCCAGCATCGCCGCCATCAAGGCTATCTCCAATGTCCCGAGTGAGGGGAACACGGTCGCAGCGAGAACAAAGCCGAGCACGATCGTCAGCGGCAGACCTATCAAGAGCAGCCGCTCCGGAAGGCCCCGATTGCGCCTGAGGACGCCGAAATCCGCATTGGCAGCGTCGGTGAACAAAACCATAGCCAATGCGAGTTCCGCCAGAAGTCGAAGCCCCTCGCCAGTTATGTTCAGGCGGAGTACGCCCAGGGCATCCGGGCCGAGAATAGAACCAACTCCGACGAACACAATCGGGCCACTGATCCAGGAGCGCTCGATACGTCCGGCGACCGCGATGTAGATGAGGAGGAACGCGGCCAGTATCGCGGCATTCTGGTACATCCGAGGGACGTCTCCCTAAAGAAAGCTGACGCGCACCGCCGGTGTCCGGAATGGGTCAGGCAGAGACATGTCTCACCACTTGGCCGTGGTCAGCATTCGAGTGGATAGCAGACCCCTGCAACCAGGCCGGCGGTGTTTGGAGTTCGGGCTGCTTTGCCGAACGCCGCCCAGTGCGAGAGCCACCGTTCCCGGCCGAGCAATTCCATGCTCGGATTGCGCCCAACAACGCCATGAGATTATCCCGAATAGAGTGGCTTTGGTCACCGAAGAGAGCGTGAGGTCGCGATCATCGACTGGGCGACCCGACGAGTGCTGTCCTGGCGGCTGTCGAACACGCTCACGGCGGGGTTCTGCGTCGAGGCGCTGAGCGAGGCCCTCGCCCGGTTCGGCAAGCCCGGCATCTTCAATACCGATCAAAGCCTGCCCTCGCGAAAGCGGGGGGCGCGCAATTCACCAGCGAGGAGTTCACCAAGGTACTGCGGGATCACCGGATCGCGATCAGCATGGATGGACGCGGGCGCTGCCACGACAACATCTTCGTCGAGCGCTTGTGGTGGACCGTGAAGCACGAATGGGTCTACCTGCGCCCGGCAGCCAACGGCATCGAACAGAAGCGCAGCCTTGCCGAGTTCTTCGACTGGTATAATCTGCGGCGTCCGCATCAGGCGCTCAGCTGGCGTACACCGGACGAGGCTTACCTCGGCCAATCAATGGCGGCGACGGCACTGGCCGCCTGACGCCATGGCGAGCAGGTGCTGTGAATTTGTGGACAGTCGGCTGCGCCGATCCCCGCCTGACCGCGCAAGCGCGGTCCCCTATGGACAAGCCGGGGAAAACGCAATGCGTTTCCCCCGCCTTGCCCACAGGTCGGCGGCTGCCCACAAGCTTCACAGCACCCCGCAACAAGACGGGATGAATTTGATTTCGGGGGATGGTGAAACCAGCAGCCGGCTACCGGCCTTTAGCTTATTCCTCCCCGGAAGCTGTCCAAACTACCGGGACCGTCGCAGATCCATATGGTGCCGGTCCGCGGCAAGCCCTTCGGCAAGCTCGATACCCGACCCGGCCATCTCGTGTTCATTCGAGCGGCGGTGGGTGTGTCCTCCTACGCACGCCGCGCTACCGTCATACGGAGCGCGATCGGGGGCTCAGAGACAAACCCGGCAGATGCGCCGAGGCGGTTCAGCGTTAATAAGCCAACGAAGGCCGCCGCATTGATGGCGAAGATCCGGCCGAGGATCTCCCCGGTGAAATCTTCGGTTCCTCCGAGCAATGCAACGGCGACCGCAAACAACACCGCCTCGTAAACCACAAAAGTGACCGAGAAAGTTGCAGCGAAGCTGACGGCCCGAGCTGTTTTGGCCAAGCGCCGGATGGTCCACTGGCCGGCCAATGTTGCAAAAACGGCCACTGCGCCCAGCGCTACGCCCCACGCAAACGTACTTGCCGTCCAGGGATAGCCGAGCACCGTGAAACCGACGAACTGATTTGCCAACCACACCGAGAGGATCAAAATCAGCGCGTCCCGGCGCGACAACGTCAACGCTGCCGCTGCGCCGAACGCCGCGAAGGGCGTAGCACAGGTAAGCCCGAGGCTGAAGGCAACGCTGGCTGCTATCAGCAAAGCCAACCAGAGTAGTTGACGCAAGCCTGCGAGCGCCGACGGCGAGCTAGACGGTTCGCGACTTGAATGATGGAGTCTGGCAGGGCCTTGTTGTTGCATCGCGTTTCTCCTTATTCAAATAATGGTTTATCCGTGACTGAACCCGTGGCCGGAGCGATCAAGCGGGTCGGGCTCGGTCAAACCGAGCCACCGCGCCCGGAGACGGTCCCACAGATCGAGCCGGGACCAGTCCGGTGTCTTCAGGACCTTATCGGAATCAGGCGAGAGGAAGGGATTGGGGAGAAGGATTGTCGCCTGCTGCTCGTCGTGACCGTTGAAGAGGCGCAAGCCCCAAGAAACCGGCGCTCCCGACTTGTCGAGCCGCCGATACAACTCGGCGCGTGCAGTCTGGCGGTGCCGCGCAAGCTCTTGTGGCGTCGGATTGCTCGGCGGTCCCTTATGGGGGCCGATGCAGAGGTGAAAGTGCGACGCGCCGAAGGCTACCGTGAGATAGCCGTCCAGCATGCCGATATGCGTCGGCGCGTGCGGCGCACGTATCTCCCAGGCAGCGCCCTGGATCAGCGGGCCGAAGGTGATTTTGTCCCAATGCTTTTCGAACAGGTCGCGAAGCAGCTCTTCGAGGCTCCCTTCGTCGATCGGCAGGGCAAGGATCTCGACGGCTGCGCCATCGGGATCGGTGACACGTTGGGAGCGCCTATCGGCAGTCATTCAGCCTCCATCACTCACTGCGCCGGGTCTGTGGCATCAAAGGCGATCCGCAATCCGACGAAGACGCCCAGCCCCGGACGCAGAAAACCGATCGGGTCTTGATAGTGCCGGTCGAACAGATTGTCGATCCGCGCATAGGCCGTCAAACCATTGCCGAGGTCATAGGAACCGGCGAGGTTGACGATTGTGTAGCCGTTGGCGAATAGGTCGGAAACCGTGCCGGCGCGGTTCACATCGACCCAGGGGCCGACATAGAGGAGCGTCGCCGAGAGCACGGCTGCTTCCGTCACATGCCACGCCATGTTGAGGCTCGCCTTGTTCTTGGGTCGGCGCAGCAATTCCTGATCGAGGATGTCATCCTTGGCGATCAGGAAGGTGTAATCGGCGCGCAGGGTGAGCGGCTCCCAAGGCGTGTAGGCGGCAAAGCTTTCGACGCCGTAGGTCGTCGCCTTTCCGACATTCTCATAGGAAGTTGCGGTCTCATTAATCGTGATCAGGTTGTCGATGTTATTGTGGAAGTAGGTGGCGCCAAACTGGACCCGCTTCGCCAGCGTCATTTGCTCGAACCCCAAATCGTACCCGACGCTGGTCTCGGGCTTGAGATTGGGATTCCCAAAGAAATTGAAGGACGGGAAGTTCTGGAACAGCTCCGCCAAGGTCGGAGGCTTGAAGCCGGTCCCGACACTGCCTTTGAGTTTAGTGTCGGTTTCCGGGATCAGCAGGGCCGGCGCGATGCGGAAGGTCGGTTTGGCGCCGAACGTGTCGTAGCTGTCATAACGGACGCTGACGGCGTTGAAGAACCGCTCTCCAATGCTCGATTGAAGCTGGACCATACCTGCGTTGTCCGTGATCTCGGCTACGGGAGTGCTGATCTCGTCGCGTTGATGTTCGGCGCGAAATGTCAGAATCTGGCCTTCCATCAGCTTGATGTTGCCCTGCCAGTCGGCTTTGAGGCGATCGCCGTTGAAAAAGCTCGGCTCGGGAGCCGGCGGATTTGGATCAAAATCGCGCTGATTAAATTTCGTATATGCGAGCCCCACGGTTTGATCGAGGACGCCGTCGAACGACACCAAATGTGCCGTACCGCGGGTGAACAGCTGCTGATCATCCTCCGTGCTCTTCAGGCTCTCGGGACCGAGGAGGTCATCGCCGGTGAAGAGCAAGGAAGTATCGAGGTAGCGGGCCACCAGTCCGAGATCGAGATTGTCAGTAATATTGGCGCCGAACCTCGCCGAGTATGTCTTGTTATCGTAGGCATCCCCCTGGATGGACCGTCCTGGCGGCACCAGATCGGACGGCGTAACGGGCGTGTCGCTCGTATGGAAGTGGGCGAAGTCGAAATAGTAATTGAACCGGTCGGCAGCCCCGCTGACCCTGGCATTCTGGTTGAGGGTGCCGAACGAGCCGCCCTCCAGGCTGCCCGCGAACTGCGCTGGCCCCGACCCTTTCTTCGTGATGATGTTGATGACGCCGCCGATTGCGTCGGCGCCGTAGAGCCCGCTCTGCGGCCCGCGCACCACTTCGACGCGCTCGATGTCCCAAGTCAGGATGTGCTCGAAATTGAACGTACCCGTCGCCGGATCGGTCGCGTCGATGCCGTCGATGAAGACCTTGGTCTGGTTGGAATTTGCGCCACGGATGAAGACGGAAGTGGTTCCTCCTGGCCCACCTGTTTGGACGACGTTGAGCCCCGGGACGTCTTTCAGAGCATCGGGTAAGGTCCGCTCCTGCTTGCGTTGAATTTCCTCCTCGGTGATGACCGTGATGCTGCTGCCGACCTCGCTCTCCGGCGTCGGCAGACGGGTCGGGGTGACGACCACGGTCGGCAAGGCGACCGGCTCCGCCAGCGCGTCGCTATCCGCGGCGCTCGCTAAATCTGTGTGAACAACGAAGAGAATTGAAAGGACGGCGAGCGGCATCCGGCTCGCGAACATTGTAGATGGACGGGACACGGTGGGACCTCATGGCAACGTGACACGTCACCACGAACCAAAGTCCAGATGCCGGCTCAGCTGAGCGGCGGCCCCTGGTCTCCATCGGTGCACCCCGCCCGACGTGCTCGTGCGTGACCACGGCCGATGGCAGGTCTCCTGGCTCGCGGGTCCCTGCCTTGCGCCGCCTTCCCGGTTGCCCAGTGGCGTGATTGGCGCGCGGCTCGCCGCTTACAGTTGCGGGGGCAGCCACGGCATCGGCCCATACCTTTTTGAAGGCAGCGGCCTCACCGTGTTCCCTTTTGATCCCCGAAGGGAACCATCAAGCAAGATAATGCCTGGGTTCAAATCGGCACGTCAATATCGAGAGCAGCCGATCTATCATCCGTTGCGTTTAGATCGCTTGAAAGCCGCGCCGGGATTTGGCAGATTCGCCGAGCGGGACCGGGCAGTCCACTCGGCCGCATCGGACGACCCCCATGAAACTCGATCGGATCTACACGCGCTCCGGCGACGATGGCCGCACGTCGCTTGGTGACGGGGCGCGAATGCCGAAGTTTAACGTGCGTGTCGCAGCCTACGGCAGTGTCGACGAGGCGAACTCCGTCATTGGGATTGCCCTGCTGCACGTTGACGATGTCGATATTCGCGAGGTTCTGAGTCATATCCAGAACGATCTTTTCGACCTCGGCGGTGACCTTTGCCGTCCGGAGCGGGAGCACCGCAAGGTGGAACCGCTGCGGGTCAGCGAAAGACAAGTCGCGTGGATCGAAGAGAGAATCGATGCATTCAACGCCGAGTTGGCGCCGCTCGATAGTTTTGTTCTTCCCGGCGGCAGCCATGCGGCGGCTCATCTGCACCATGCGCGCACGGTCGTGCGCCGGGCAGAGCGATACATGACCGAAATCGCCTATCAGGAACCAGTCAACCCAGCCGCAATCAGGTACATCAACCGCCTCTCGGATCTCATGTTTGTTCTGGCACGGTATCTCAATAACAAAGGGCGGGCTGACCTGCTTTGGCGACCTGGGCTGCACCGATAAGCAAGCTCATGGCGTCGACGGGTCGGAAGGGCGGACCGCTCTGCTCGGAGGTTTTCACCTTCGTGGTCAGGGCTATCGTCCGGGTAACCGCTAATATTCCGGCACCCCGCCCCGGGTTCCGGGGATCTGGGTTTTAAAGGGAGGAGTCATGTACAAAGCATCAGCCGGGGTCACCCTGCCGACCTCGATCATCGGCTCGCTGCCACGGCCGAGCTGGTACACCGCGGGCCTCGGCTCGCAGAGCTTTCTCGAAGCGATGATGAATTTGCGCTACCGCGAACAGTACGAGGACGCGGTGTCGGTCTATTTGCGCGCCCAGGAGACGGCCGGGCTCGACATCTGCACCGACGGCGACGCGCATTTCGACGAGCAGATCAGCGGCATGAGCTGGCAGAGTTATCCGCTGACGCACATGGCCGGCTTTTCGGCGACGGCGGCGCCGAGCGCCTATCAGCTCGCCAGCAGCGCTCCGCGCGGGCATATCCTGCACGATTTCCTCGAAGCGCGCGTGCTGCCCAAGGTCGTCGGACCGGTCGGTCCCGGTAATCTGCAATACACCGCGATGTGGAAGGTGGCGCAGCGGCTAACGAAGAAGCCGGTCAAGTTCGGGACCATTCTGCCCGAATTGCTCGCCGCCTCGGTCGCCGACGAATACTACAAGGATCCGGTCGAACGGGTGTGGGCATTGAGCAACGCGCTCAACCGTGAGCTCAGCGAATTGGCCGATGCCGGCTGCCCGGTGATCCAGCTGGAAGAGCCCCAGATCCATATGGTGCCAGTCCGCGGCAAGCCCTTCGGCAAGCTCGATACCAACGATCTCGTCAAACTCTTCAACAACACCGTCAAGGGTCTGTGCGGCAAGACCGAGGTCTGGTGCCATACCTGCTGGGGCAACCCCTCGCAGCAGCGGATCTTCCGGGATATCCAGAGCTACCAGCCGACATTGGCGGCGCTAAGCCAGGTCGACGCCGACGCGATCACCTTCGAGACCTGCTCCTCCGGCACCGGCGACCTCCAGGCGATCGGGGAAACCATCCAGGACAAGAAGATCGTGATCGGCGTCATCGACCATCACACATTGCAGGTCGAACGGCCGGATCAGGTGGCGGATCTGATCCGCGAGGCGCTGAAAAATATCCCGCCCGAACGGCTGATCATCTCGTCGGATTGCGGCATGGGACGCGAAGGCATGAGCCGCCGGCATGCAACCTACAAGATGGTCGCGATGGTGCTGGGCACGAACATCGTCCGAAAGGAGCTCGGCCTTCCCGAAGCCGAATGCCTCGCCTCCGACCCGCGTTTCTCGCTGGCTAGGGATCGCTAGCCGACGAATCCGCACGATTGGAGCACGGCCGGCGGGTCAATGCCATTTTAGCAATTTCTATTTGCCAATTACCCATTTGTGTATATCATACTAAATCCTCAACTAGTTCAGCTGATCACAATTGCGTCGACTGCGTAGCAAGAATGCGAGCAACAGCAAAAGAACAACGAGCGAATTGGCTGTTCTCTCAGTCAGTGGACCCTCGACGGCCAAGGATTTCCGCGGGAGATGCGATGCAGCTGGCTGATAATTTCCCGGCAGAACAGCAAAAACAGCCAGCGGTGCCGGAGGCTGGCTCAGCGGATCGCGGCGGTGATCGCGGCGCCGAGATCCTTGGTGCCGGCGTTACCACCGAGGTCGGGAGTGCGAGTCCCGCCTTCGGCGAGCACCTCGGCGATGGCCCGCTCGACGGCCGAAGCGGCGGCGCCCTCGCCCAGGTGCTCGAGCATCATCGCGCCCGACCAGACCTGGCCGATCGGATTGGCGATGCCGCGGCCGGCGATGTCCGGCGCCGAACCGTGCACCGGTTCGAACATCGATGGGTATTCGCGCTCGGGGTTGATGTTGCCGGACGGCGCGATGCCGATCGACCCGACCACCGCCGGCCCGAGATCGGACAAAATATCGCCGAACAGGTTCGACCCGACGACCACGTCGAACCAGTCGGGATGGCGCACGAAATGCGCCGTCAGGATGTCGATGTGGTACTGGTCGGTCTTGACGTCGGGGTAGTCGCGCGCGACCGCCGCGAAGCGCTCGTCCCAGAACGGCATCGTGTGGATGATGCCGTTCGACTTGGTCGCCGAGGTGACGTGCTTCTTGCGCGTGCGGGCAAGCTCGAAGGCATAACGCATGACCCGGTCGCAGCCGCGCCGCGTGAACACTGACTCCTGCATCGCCATTTCGTGTTCGGTGCCGCCGTAGAGCCGGCCGCCGATTTCCGAGTATTCGCCCTCGTTGTTCTCGCGCACGACATAAAAATCGATGTCGCCCGGCGCGCGGTCGCGCAGCGGCGACTGGACCCCGGCGAGGAGCCGCACCGGACGAAGGTTGACGTACTGGTGGAAGCCGCGCCGCAGTGGGATCAGCAACCCCCACAGCGAGACGTGGTCCGGCACCTCGGGGTGACCGACCGCTCCGAGATAGACGGCGTCGTAGAGCCGCAGCCGGTCGATGCCGTCCTCCGGCATCATCATGCCAATGTTGACGTAGCGCTCGCAGCTCCAATCGAATTCGTGCCACTGGAAGCCAAAGCCGTAGGCGCGTGCCGCCGCCTCCATTGCGGCGATCCCCTCCGGCATCACCTCGCGCCCGATGCCGTCGCCGGCGATCACCGCGATCCGATAGTTCTTTGCCATGATAAATCCCTCCAGCGCCACCTCCGACCGCGTGAATCCTAAAATCGTAGGGTGGGTTGAGCAACCGCGAAACCCACCGACGTTTCACGGACCGGTTAAAATTGATGGGTTTCGCTGCGGCTCAACCCATCCTACCGAGTTAAGTCGAGCGGAGCGGATGGGAGTGGTCGAGCGGCCCGTGGCCGCGTCCCAAGCCGGGCGCGCTGGCGATCGCACGGCGGACGTAGGCGCGGGCGCGGTCGACCGCAGTTTCAACCTCCAGGCCTTGCGCCAGGCCCGCAGCAATTGCCGAAGCGAGAGTGCAGCCGGTGCCATGAGTATGCCGGGTCGAGAGTCGCGGGCTCTCCCAGATTCGGGCGCCCGCGCTGGTCACGAGCACATCCGAAATGGTGCCCCCGGAGAGGTGCCCACCCTTGACCAGCACCGACCGGCAACCGAGCGTCAGCAGGCTTTCGCCCGCGGCGCGCATGTCGTCGACATTGCCGATCGCCCTGCCGCAAAGGATTTCGGCTTCGGGCAAATTCGGGGTGACGATTTCGGCCGGCGCGATCAAGAGGTGTTTCAGCCCCTCGATCGCCGCGGGATCGATCAGCCGGGCGCCGCCCTTGGCGACCATCACTGGATCGACAACGAGCGGGACGCCGGCGGCGCGCTCGCGCAACACGGCGGCGATGGTTTCGATCACCGGCAAGTCGTGCAGCATGCCGGTCTTGATCACATCGGCGCCGATGTCGTCGAGCACGACCTCGATCTGCCGCCGAACAAAATCCGGCGGGATCGGCAGAACCCCGAATACACCCTCGGTGTTTTGCGCGGTCAGCGCGGTTATCGCGGTGGCCGCATAGGCGTCGAGCATCGACACGGTCTTGATGTCAGCTTGGATGCCGGCGCCACCACCGGAATCGGAACCGGCAATGATCAGCACCCGCCCGCGCACGGCTATTCGGCCGCCTGTGCCGAACCGAGCCGCGCGATCCGCGGCCTATTATCTTCGATACCGGCGGCAGCGCCCAGGATCGCCTCGCAGATCTCGTCCACTACCGCGGCGACGAGCTCCTCGTCCTCACCTTCGGCCATGACCCGGATCACCGGCTCGGTGCCCGATTTGCGGATCACCAGACGGCCTGTCGCGCCGAGCCGGTCGTTGCCTTCATCGATGGCACGTTTGACCGGGATTGACGCGAGGGGGTCACCTTCCGCAAATCGCACACTGCGCAGCCGCTGCGGCACCGGGGTGAACAGACGGCAGATCTCGCTCGCCCGCCGACCCGTCTCGACAATCGAGGCCAGCACCTGGAGGGCCGCAATCAAGCCGTCGCCGGTCGTCGCGTAATCGGACAGGATGATGTGGCCGGACTGCTCGCCACCGAGATTGCAGCCCAGCGCACGCATTTTTTCGACGACATGGCGGTCCCCGACCTTGGTGCGGTGCAGCTCGATACTGTGGCCGGCGAGAAAGCGTTCGAGGCCGAGATTGGACATTACTGTGGCAACCAGAGCGCCGCCTGCGAGGCGTCCGCCCCGCGCCAGCCCGGTCGCGATCAGCGCCATCAGCTGGTCGCCGTCGAGAATGACGCCGCGCTCGTCGGCGATAATCAGCCGATCGGCATCGCCGTCGAGTGCAATCCCGATATCGGCTCGCCGCGCCAAAACCTCATGCCGCATCTGTTCAGGAGCCAGCGCACCGCATTCGCGGTTTATGTTGAGGCCGTCAGGCGAGACGCCGAGCGAGAACACCTCGGCGCCGAGTTCCCAGAATACCGTCGGCGCGACCTTGTAGCCGGCGCCGTGTGCGCAATCGACGACGATGCGTAGTCCGTCCAGCCGCAATCCGCGAGGAAAGCTCTGTTTGACGAATTCGATATAGCGGCCGCCCGCATCGTCGAGCCGCTTCACGCGTCCCAGCTCTGCCGGGTTCGCCCGCCGGCTCGGCCCTTTATCGAGGCAAGTTTCGATCTTCTGCTCGAATTCGTCCGATAGCTTGAAGCCATCGCGGCCGAACAACTTGATGCCGTTATCCCCGTAGGGGTTATGCGAGGCCGAAAGCACGACGCCGAGATCGGCTCGCAAGCTGCGCGTCAGCATGGCAATGGCCGGGGTGGGGAGAGGGCCGACCAGAACGACGTCCATGCCCATCGTCACAAAGCCCGCGGTCAGCGCGGGTTCAAGCATGTAACCGGAGAGCCGAGTATCCTTGCCGATGACGACGAGGTGCTTGTGGGCCCCGTTCCGGAAGCATTCACCGACTGCCATTGCTACCTTTAACGCCGTCTCCGGCGTCATCGGTTCACTATTGGCAGTCCCGCGGATCCCATCGGTGCCGAAGAGCTTCCGCGTCATGGCGCCCCCGTTAAAAGTGTAATCAGGCAGCCCTAATCTACCGCGCGGCAAATGCCCTCACAAGTCAAACAAACATGTGCTCGCGTCACCTTACGAATGCTGTGTAAATTATTAAGAACGAAATAAAGAAGGGTCACAAAAACCGGCGGCCCGCCTCGCAGTTTCCGAGCACGCCGCAACGTTCGAGACCCGCGGACTGGCCTCGAACCCGTTAAGCTGGAACGTGGCCAGCCTCTTCGCGGCTTAGCCGCCTGGCTGCGGCTCCGGTTCGAGGCCGGTCGGCCGGCCGGAAGGGGGCACCGAGCTGCGCCTGCCCGGGCGCGCTTCGTCGGTCACAGGACCGGTGGAGGTTTCCCGCACGATCCGCTCGCCCTTGATGATACGCCGGATCTCGTCGGCCGCCAGCGTCTCGTATTCGAGCAACCCCTTCGCCAGCGCGTGCAGCTCGTCCAAGTGAGAAGTCAAAATCTCTCTTGCAGTCTGCTCGCCTTCATCGATGATGCGACGGATCTCCTCGTCGATGACCTTCGCGGTCGCCTCGGAAACATTCTTGCGCTGGGTAACCGAGTGACCAAGGAACACTTCTTCTTCGTTTTCGGCGTAGCGCAACGGTCCGAGCTTCTCGCTGAACCCGAACTCCGTCACCATGCGGCGTGCAAGTCCGGTAGCGCGGCGAATGTCGTCGGCCGCCCCCGTCGTTACCTTGTCCGGACCGAAAATCAGCTCTTCGGCGATACGGCCCCCGAACAAGCTCGCCAGCATGGCTTTGATCTCGATCTTCGACTGACTGTATTTGTCGCGCTCCGGCAGGAACATCGTCACCCCGAGCGCCCGACCGCGCGGAATTATCGTCACCTTATGGAGCGGCTCATGGCCCTCCGCGTAGAGCATGCAGAGCGCATGACCAGCCTCGTGATAGGCGGTCAGCTTCTTTTCGTCCTCAGTCATGACCATGGAGCGCCGCTCGGCGCCCATCATGACCTTGTCCTTGGCTTGCTCGAATTCGCTCATCGCAACCGAACGCTTGCCTCTGCGCGCCGCCATTAGCGCTGCTTCGTTGACGAGATTGGCAAGGTCGGCCCCGGAGAACCCGGGTGTACCGCGCGCAATGATTTTCGCATCGACGTCCGAGGCGAGCGGGACTTTCCGCATGTGCACTTTGAGGATCTTCTCCCGACCGAGGACGTCCGGGTTGGGGACAACAACTTGGCGATCGAACCTTCCGGGGCGCAACAGAGCGGGGTCTAGCACATCCGGGCGGTTGGTTGCCGCGATCAGGATGACTCCCTCATTAGCCTCGAAGCCGTCCATCTCGACGAGCAGCTGGTTCAGCGTCTGCTCGCGTTCATCATTGCCGCCGCCGAGGCCAGCCCCGCGATGCCGGCCCACCGCATCGATCTCGTCGATGAAGATGATGCAAGGCGCGTTCTTCTTCCCCTGCTCGAACATGTCGCGCACCCGGCTCGCGCCGACGCCCACGAACATTTCAACAAAATCGGAGCCCGAGATCGTGAAGAACGGCACATTCGCCTCGCCGGCGATGGCGCGCGCCAACAGGGTCTTGCCTGTGCCCGGCGACCCCACCAACAGCACGCCCTTCGGGATCTTGCCGCCGAGTCTCTGAAATTTTTGCGGGTCCTTCAAATATTCGACGATCTCCTCAAGTTCCTGCTTGGCTTCGTCGATGCCGGCGACGTCCTCGAACGTGATGCGGCCGACCTTCTCGGTCAGCAGACGTGCCCGGCTTTTGCCGAAGCCCATTGCGCGGCCGCCGCCTCCCTGCATCTGGCGCATAAAAAAGATCCATACGCCGATCAGCAGCAGCATCGGGAACCAGGAAATCAGCACGCCGAAAAGTGAGGGCACGTTTTCATCGACCGGGGCGGCGGTGATGCGCACGCCCTTGTCGGTCAACCGGCTGACCAGGTTGGGATCATTCGGGGCGTAGGTCGTGAATGCCCGGCTATCGGTGAAGTGGCCGCTGATGTTGTTGCCCTGGATCGTGACGTCGGCAACCTGCCCTCGATTGACATCGTTCAGGAAGTCTGAGAATGCCAGGGTGGCTTGCGGTCCGCGGCTGGATGAGGTCTGGAACAGATTGAACAGCGCGACGAGAAGCAGCCCGATAACGATCCAGAGGGCGAGATTCTTGCCGAAGTTATTCACGATGAACGCCTTTCATGCGAGCTGGGCATCGCGTGTCGCTCAGACTAACCTTCTAGAACCAAAGCCGCGACATGTTTCGCTCGATTTACAGATAAGACGCGAACGGTGTTAAACAACGGCAAAGCCCGCCGTCGTCAATGGAGTAACGGGTCGAAACACAACCTGCGGCAAGTCGGCCACTCCCCCTCGTCCATACCCCAGATAAGGAACGGCTGCGATGCCCTCCTCGTCCCACACGGCCGGAAGAATCGGTAACAGTAACCGGGGCAAGCACGCCTGCGTCGGGTGCAGGATGTGGCGATCGAGGCGCGAGGTTCCTGCTAGGTCCAGATATCCGATCGTAAACGGGCCGCCTTCAGCCCTCGGTGTCACAATTTCAAAGCGCTGATCCCAAACAATTCGCTCACCCGGGTTGAGGCGGACCGGCGGCGCCGCTCTGGCGAGTTCGCGCGTTACCAGGATACGCTCTCGCCAGCGAATAAATCGGCATCCGCCCAGAGTATGTCCGCGCCGCTCCGCGCCGCCGAGCGCCTCGCGCAGCCGAGCGATCCGCTCGCGCCGCGGCGGATAAGAGGCGCCGCCAATCGCAGCGGTGATGGCGGACAGCAGCCGCTCCGCCATCTCCGATGACGTTTCGGACATCATCGCGGGATCGAGCAGCGCAAAACCGGTTGGATGCACGCTGACATAGCGGGCAAGGAGAGTCTTCCGCACGCGCTCGTCGGCTGCCCGCCTACGGCCGAAGGCGCGGATTTCGCCGACCAGGCGGGAGGCGCCGACCTCGCCGGCCGGCGCGCTGTCGCCCTGACGCAAGCGCGTCCGCTCGAAAGCCGGGTCGAAGTTGCTCGGATCGCTTACGAATGGCTGTCGCTCAGCTTTGAGGAATGCGACGAGCCGATCCCTTGCGACACCGAGCAGCGGACGCAGCAATCGGCAGTCTGCGAGCTCGCGAATCGCCGACATTCCGGCGAGGCCGTTCGGGCCGCTGTGAGCTCGGCGGCGGATCAAGTGGGTCTCGATCTGATCATCTCGATGGTGACCGGTCAGCAAGTGCAGACAAGCGTTGTCGCGGCACCATCCGCCAAGCAGGCGATAGCGCGCGAAGCGGGCCGCTTCTTGGATCCCGGTTCGCGGCTTTTCTCCCGTCCAAACAAGTACTTCGTGGCGTATGGCTCTGGCCGATAGCCAGACTCCGAGCCGCCGGATTTCGTCGCCGCTTTCCGGCCGCAGCCGGTGATCCACAGTCAGCGCGCAGATTTCCCCGCCCCTCTCGCGGGCCCATCGGTCCGCCAGAATGGCGAGTGCCAAGCTGTCGGAACCGCCGGAGACGGCAACGGCGAGAAGCGGCGAGCTTTCGAACTGTGCGATCGAGGCGAGTGAGGCTGCGAACTCGCCAAGGGAGATAGGGCTGGCCGCCGAGCCGCGTGTCAGCAACCCAGCCGCTTCTTCTCGGCGACCGAATGCTCTTTGATCGAGCTTCCCTGGCTGGGGAAATCGTGATCCAGCTGGGCGAACGCGATGCATGCGTTCTGCTTCTGGTTAGCGCGCGCGAGCGACATGCCGAGTTTCAACAGATCGTCGGGCGCCTTGGTCCCCTTCGGATAATTCTTGTAGCCCTCGGCAAAGGCGCTGGCCGCCTCCGCGTACCGTCCCCGCGCGTAATAGGTCTCGCCCAGCCAGTACTGTGCGCTGCCGGCCAGCGGGTCTTTGGGATGTTGCGCAACGAACGACTTCAAGGCCTCCTCGGCAGCAGGATACTCTGCCTGCTTAAGTAGACCGAAGGCCGCGTTGTATTGTTCTGAAGCAGAACTGGAAGGCAACCCGCGAGACGATGGGGGCCGAAAATTCCCGGCGGTCTCGAGATTTGGTGTGTCCAGCACGGGTTGCGTCGGGCCTGGGGGAGTTCCCGGGGGAGTCAAGGTGCCCGCTCCGCCCATCCGCTCCGCTGGCGGCGGCACCAAGGTCCCGGGTGGCATCGGATCGACGGCTGGCCTCGGCCGAGCCGACCCGGCGTTCGGGGAGGGACCTCGCATCGCGAACTCTCCGGCGGTACCTGAATCGGTTACTCCGGCGTAGGCGTGCGCGCTCGGCGCCGAGTTTCTGGTCAATCCCTGCCCTTGCCCCTGGCCTTGGCTCAATCGCAGGTCGATGTCGCTGTTGATCTGCTCGAGACGGCTCCGCAGTTGCTCGACCCCGTTCACCGCGTCCTCGACGCGTCCGGTCAGTTGGCGCATCTGGGCTTCCAACCGCTCCATGCGAATCTCGGTATCGACTGCCTCCGCCGACCCAGCGCTAGCTACCTGGGGAGGGCCGCCGCGGTAAACCTGCCTCTGCAGCATGCTGAGGTCCCGCTCCAGGCGATCCAAGCGGTCCTGCATCCCCCGGTCCTGCGCGCGTGCCGCAGGGTTCGGCAAGGCCACTGCGATGAACGCCAGGAACAGGATCGAGTGGGGAGGGCGCGGGGTCAAACGCCGTATCATAAAGAAGCCTCTCGAAACCGCACGTGAGCCGGGGGGCGACTCGCCTCCGCGCCGCCCGAGGGCACTAGCGGCGCGGGTTGAGCAAGCAGCCCTACTAGGGGCTTTTTGGGGCAAAAAAAGGGCGCCCCTTGCTGACCGATCCGTTGTATCGGGGATGCCCAAGGCGATCGCGCCGGCTCGATGCGGGCCGGTTCTTCAGTTCACGGTGGTTACGGCACGCCGGTTCTGCGCATAGGCCTCTTCGGTCGACCCGACAACGGCGGGACGCTCCTTGCCGTAGCTGATCGTCGAGATGCGGGATGCTGGAATGCCCAACGCGACCAGGACATTCTTTACCGCCTGAGCGCGGCGTTCGCCGAGCGCGAGGTTGTATTCGCGCGTGCCGCGCTCGTCGCAGTGTCCTTCGATCGTGACCGTCACGTTCGGATAGCGCCGCAGCCACTCGGCTTGCCCCTCCAGGATCTGCTGCGATTCAGGCGTGATATCGGAGCGGTCGAAGGCGAAAAACACGCGGTCACCGGCACTCGCCTCCAGATCCTGCTGCGATCCCGGCAGAGCGTTTCTCGAGCCAATGCCACCGGGTGGTCCCCCCAGCCCCGGTCCTCCCGGCCCCCCCGGGCCGCCCGGCGGCGTCTCCGGCGCGCTGCTGCAGGCGGCCAGCAGGAGCACAAGCCCGCCAAAAATGCCGATAGTTCTCGTCCACATCTAATTTCCCCTCGATCAATTTTCGAACTCAATAACCGTCGGCGAGCGTCGGTGTTTTCGGTCCGTCTCGCGACGATCGCACCCCCGAGCGATATCACCCCGTCGAGCAAGCCCCCCGGTCCCGGCCAGTCAGCGCAGCAGCGGCGACCAAGCCGGATCTGAGGCATCTCCCGAGGTCATTACCTCGCGCTGATTTGACCCGGTCAAGTCGATCGAAAACAGGCGCGTCGAACCGTACCCCCGTGAATCGGTCGGCGTTTGGCGGAAATACATCAGCACTCGGCCGTTCGGCGCCCATGTCGGGCCTTCAACGAGGAAATCCCGCGTCAGGAGGCGTTCTCCCGAGCCGTCCGGCCGCATTACCCCGATGTAGAACGATCCACCGTCGATTTTGGTGAAGGCGATCAGATCACCGCGCGGCGACCAGACCGGCGTGCCGTATTTGCCCGAACCGAAACTGATGCGTTTAACGCCGCTGCCGTCCGAATTCATCACGTAAAGCTGCTGGGAACCGCCGCGATCGGAATTGAACACGATCTTCCCGCCGTCCGGCGAGAAGCACGGCGAGGTGTCGATTGCCTGGCTGTCGGTCAGCCGGACGGGTCGGCGAGTCCTCAGGTCGAGCGCAAAGAGATTGCTGACGCCGTTCTCGGCGCGGCTGAGGACCACCCGGTTACCGTCGGGCGAAAACCGCGGTGCGAAGGTCATTCCGGGAAAATCGCCAACGGCCTCCTGTTGCCCGGTATCGATGTTGAACAGATAAACGCGCGGCGCGCCGCTACCGTAGGACAGGTAGGTAATCTCCTGCGCCGTCGGCGAGAAGCGCGGCGTCAGCACCAGCGCCCGGCCGTCCGTCAGGAAGCGGTTGTTGGCCCCGTCCTGGTCCATGATAGCAAGGCGTTTCACCCGCTTCTCCGCCGGGCCCGATTCCGCGACGTACACGATTCGGGTGTCGAAATAGCCTTCTTCGCCGGTGATCCGCTTATAGATCTCATCGGCGATGATGTGAGCGATGCGCCGCCAGTTCTGCTGAGTGGTCGTGTAGCCGTACCCGGTCAGCTGCTGCTCGGCAAACACGTCCCAAAGCCGGAACTCGACCCGGAGCCTCCCATCCCCCTGCGTCTTGACCGAGCCGGTAACCAGCGCTTGCGCATTTATCTGGCGCCAGTCGGGGAACCGCGGTTGTGAGTCGTCCAGCGAAACATTTTGGATGAAGCTGCGCGGGTCGATCGGGCGAAACAGCCCGGAGCGCTCGAGATCGGTCGAGACCACGCCGGCAATGTCGCGTCCGGCCTGGGTTTCGGTGGCGGCGCCGCCGGGAAAGGCGGGGATCGCGATCGGCATAGGCTCGACCTTGCCGCTGGTGATGTCGAGGCGCAGTTCGGCACGCACCGACGGGCCGGAACACGACAGCATGATCAGTGCCGCAAAAATCGCACCGGCCAGTATTCGGCAGCTTCTCTTCATAAGATGTCCCCGATTTCTCATAAGATGTCCTTGGGGCTGAAGTCGACGACAAGGTCCTTCCAGATCGCGTATTTCTCGGCGGGCAAGTGCAGCGGTCGGCATAGCGGGTTGAAGAAGGCGCGGCGCGCGCTTTCGGCCGCGGCGCGATAGAAGGGATCGCTGCTCGGGCGACCCTGATCGACGATCGTCGCCTGCCGGACCGTGCCGTCGGGATCGACAATGACCTTGATCTCGACGACGAGATCCTTTGCGTCACGGGCACCTGCCGGCACGTTCCAGCAACGCGCGATCTGGTGGCGGACCATGTCCAGTTCGCTGGCGGTGAGCTGGCTGCCCAGTGGAGCCTTCGGCTGCGAGGATGCCCGTGCTGCGGCGGGCCGTGGGTTGTCCGGCGGTGCCTCGGCGGTCGCCGCCGCATGCAGGGGCGCCAGGTTCTTCAGCAACGCGTCGAATTGGCGGGGATCGTACTTCTTCTCCTCCGGCTTTTTTTCTTCCGGTTTTGGTTCAAGCTTGGCCAATTGGCGCGGCGGCTCGGGTTTTTCTCTGGGCTTGGGTACTTCGATTTTCTCGACCGGCTTGGGCTCCGGCTTGGGCTCCGGAGGCTTCGGAGCGGGCGGCGGTGGTTTGGCTTCCGGCGGCGCCGGCTCATCGGCCGGCTGTGAAACGGCCGCAGCGGAAGGCGGGACGGGTGCGGGCTCCGGCGGCTCGGGTTTGGGCTGCGGCTTCGGCGCGGGCGCCTCGACTTCCGGCACCTCTGGTTTGGCATCCGGCTGCGGCAGGTTCGGATTGGGGTGGGTGGCTCGGGTCTCCGGCGCGATCGTGACGAGCTGGACGGCTATCGGCGTCTCTTCCAGCGGCGGTGGGTCGAACAGCCTTGGCAGACCAATGATCAAGAGGCTTCCAAGCACCAGGTGCAGCACCGCCGACAACACCATGCCGCGCGAGCCGATGCCATCCGGCAGCTCGTCGGGGATCTCGGCGGCTCCGGTCAGCCCCGGTTCAGCGAGCGCCAGGCTCATCGGCGGAAGCGGCGCGGCCGTACTCAGTGCCTGACCGTCCGCGCCGATCGGTCAGGGGTTGTCGCGCCGGAGGCGGCCTTGCCGGACGCTCCCTTTGGGGATTCGGCGATCAGCGACACCTTGCGGAAGCCGGCGGTGCTGACCAGGCTCATCACTTCGACGACCCGGCCGTAGTTGATCGCCCGGTCGCCGCGGACATAGAGCAGCGCGTCGGGGTTGCTGCCGGTAATCGCCTGCAGGCGGGGGACCAGCGAATCGGTTGGGACTTCCGTCTCCTGGATGAAGATGCGGCCTTCGCCATTGATCGTGATGACGAGGGGTTCTTTCGGTTCGGTGATCGGCGGTGCCTGGGTCTGCGGCAGATCGACCGGCACTCCGACCGTCAACAATGGCGCCGCCACCATGAAGACGACGAGCAGGACCAGCATGACGTCGACCAAGGGCGTCACGTTGATTTCCGACATCGGCCGATAGCGCCCGGCCAGGCGGTTGCCGTTGCCGCTCAGACCCAAGACGGCCATCGTCAGGGCCGCTCGTCGAGTTGGCGCGACAGAATCGCGCTGAATTCGCTGGCAAAAGCCTCGAGCCGGCCGGCGTAACGCCCGAAATCGGTGGCCAGCTTGTTGTAGGCGATGACCGCCGGTATGGCGGCGACGAGCCCGAGCGCGGTGGCGAACAGCGATTCGGCAATGCCGGGCGCGACAACCGCCAGACTGGTGTTCTTCGAGGCGGCAATCGATTGAAAGCTGTCCATGATGCCCCAGACCGTGCCGAACAGGCCGACGAAGGGCGCGGTCGAGCCGACCGTAGCGAGAAAGGCCATGAATCGCTCGACCCGCTCCATCTCGCGGCCGACCGTGACGCTCATCACCCGCTCGATGCGCTGCTGCAGGCTGGCACGCATGCCAGGCGTGCCGAGCAGGTTTTTCGCCGCACTCCGCCGCCACTCCCGCATCGCCGCGGAAAACACCGCGGTCATCGGGTCGGGCGGGCGTTGACCGACCCGTTCGTAGAGGTCGTCGAGCGAACCGCCCGACCAGAACGTCTCCTCAAAGTTCGACGCGGCGTGCCGCAAGCGTCGGATCCGGAGCGCCTTGTCGAAGATGACGGCCCACGACCAGAAAGAGGCAAGCAACAGGATAAGCATCACCATTTTGACAATGGCATCGGATTGCAAGAACAGCCCGATGATCGAGAGGTCATGCGAAATCGAACCGGCGAGCGGCAAAGTGTCGATAGCGTTAGGCTGCATTGATGTCGGCCCTTTATGGCGTCTTTTGGATGATTGGTGGCGTCAGCATGGATTCTCCGTTTCGCATGGCAACGGCGTCAGAAGATCGAGCTGGGCGGGCATGCTGGCCGGCACCGGCAGGTCGAGATGGCGGAACGCGTTCCGCGTCAGCATGCGGCCGCGCGGCGTCCGCTGCACGAAGCCTTCCTGCAGCAGGTACGGCTCGATGACTTCTTCGACGACGTCACGCTCGTCGCCGAGCGCCGCTGCGATCGTCTCGACCCCGACCGGACCTCCCGCATAGTTTTCGGCAATGCAGCGCAGGTAACGCCGGTCCATGCCGTCTAGACCCCGCGCATCGACATCGAGCCGCAACAACGCCGCGTCTGCGGCAACCGCGTCGACGCTGGTCAGACCGATGACCGCGGCAAAGTCGCGGATGCGGCGCAGCAGGCGTATGGCGACGCGCGGGGTGCCCCGCGACCTGCGCGCTATCTCGGCAGCGCCGTCGGGGAGCAGTTCGATACCGAGCACACGTGCCGCTCGGCTGACGATCGTCCCGAGCTCCGCCGGCTCATAGAAGACGAGACGCAACGGAATGCCGAAACGCTCCCGCAGCGGCCTGGTGATCAGGCCTGAGCGCGTGGTCGCGCCAATCAAGGTGAAGGGCGCGAGACGGTAGCGAATCGATCGCGCTCCGGGCCCTTGACCGATGATCAGATCGATCTGGTAGTCCTCCATCGCCGGGTAGAGGTACTCCTCGGCCGCCGGCGGAAGACGATGGATCTCGTCGATGAACAGCACCTCGCGCGGGGCGAGCTTGCTCAGCATGGCGACAAGATCGGCGGCGCGCTGAATTACCGGGCCCGCGGTGGCATGGAAGTCGACGCCCATTTCGCGGGCGACGATCTGTGCGAGCGTCGTCTTGCCGAGCCCCGGCGGACCGAAGAACAGGATATGGTCGAGCGCCTCGCCGCGGGTCTTCGCCGCTTCGATAAAGACGCGCAGATTGTCGCGCAGCTGATGCTGACCGATGAATTCATCGAGGGTGGCCGGCCGGACCGAGCTTTCGGCTGTGTCTTGCTCAGCGTGCTGCGGGGCGACGACCCGCGGCGCGGCATCGTTCATCGCGCCAGCTCCTCCAGGCCCGCTTTGATCAGCACATCGGCGCCCGCCTCGCTGCCGAGCCGACGGGCCGCCGCGGCGATTGCGCCCAGCGCCTCGCTGCGGCCGACCCCGAGATTCTCCAGCGCCGCGATTGCATCGGCGGTTGCGCCCCGGCCGTTTGCCGGCTCATCGAGCAGCGCCGACGACGACGATACCGGAGCGGCGATATTGGCGATCTTGTCCCGCAACTCGTTGATGATACGAGCGGCGAGCCGCGGCCCGACCCCCTCGGCTTGCGCCAAGGCCGGCTTGTCCTGAGCCAAAATCGCGAGCCCGAGCTTCTCCGGCGGAACGGCGGAGAGGAGCGAGAGGGCCAGTCTTGCGCCGACACCCTGCACCGTAGTCAACAGGCGAAACCAATCGCGTTCGGCGGCGTCGATGAACCCGTACAGGTGGATGTGGTCCTCGCGGACATGCGTCTCGATCAGCAGACGCGCCGGCGAGCCTGGCGGAGGCAGGCGGCCGATCGTGCGCGTCGAGCAGAAGGCCAGATAGCCGACGCCGCCCACGTCGATGACCGCCGCGTCGGGTTCGATCTGCTCGACGACGCCGGCGAGCTTGGCGATCATGGCTGCGCGTCCAAGAGCCGCCGGGCCGTGGCGTGATGCGCATGGCAGATCGCCACGGCGAGCGCGTCGGCGGCGTCAGGGGCGCCACCGTCGCACCCAGGCAGCAGCCGGCGCACCATCAATTGCACCTGAAACTTCTCGGCGTGACCAGCGCCGACCACCGCCTTTTTGATGAAGTTCGCCGAATATTCGGCGACCGGCAGCCCGCATTCGGCCGGGGCGAGCAGGACAACCCCACGGGCCACGCCGAGCCGCAAAGTCGAAGACGGGTTGCGGTTGACAAAGGTTTCCTCGACCGCCGCCTCGTCCGGGCGAAAGCGCTCGACGACGGCAGTGATCTGCCGGAACAGTGAGACGAGCCGCGCCGCCAGCGGCTGATCGGTGGCGGCATGGATGACGCCGTCGGCAACGTGGATCAAGCGATTGCCGGCCACATCGATGACCCCCCACCCGGTGTGCCGCAGCCCGGGATCGAGCCCCAAAACCCGCATCTCGGGTTCCGTGTCGGCGCGATCAGGCGCCGAGCCGCGCCATCACGTCTTCGGCCACTTCAAAATTGGCGTAGACGTTCTGGACATCGTCGCTGTCCTCGAGCGTCTCGAGCAGCTTGAACAGGCCTGTCGCCGTCTCCTCGCCGATTTCCGAAGCGGTCCTCGGACGCCAGACGAGGCGCGCCGAACCGGCCGGGCCGAATCGGTTCTCAAGCGCATCACGCACGGTGTTCAAATCCTCCGGCGCGCAGGTCACCGAATGCTGCTCGGCATCGCTCTCGATGTCCCTTGCCCCTGATTCGATCGCGGCTTCGAACATGTCATCGGCGCTGGCCGTGGCCGCCGGATACGTTATCTCGCCGACCCGGTCGAACAGAAAGCTGACGCTGTTGGTTTCCCCCAAAGCTCCCCCTGATTTGGTAAAGGCGGCGCGCACCTCGCTCGCCGTGCGGTTGCGATTGTCGGTCAGCGCCTCGACGATGACCGCGACCCCACCTGGTCCATAACCCTCGTATCGCACTTCCTCGTACGCGTCGTCGGCCCCACCGCCCGCTCCCCGTTTGATCGCGCGCTCGACCGTGTCTTTCGGCATATTGGCTTGGCGGGCAGCAAGAACAGCCGCGCGCAGCCGCGGGTTGGCTGCCGGATCGGGCAGCCCGGTGCGAGCGGCGGTCGTGAGTTCCCGGATGATCTTGGTGAAGACCTTGGCGCGCTTTTTGTCCTGCGCGCCCTTCCGGTACATGATGTTCTTGAACTGCGAATGGCCAGCCATCGATCTCCGCGCCGGTCTCCGTCGGCATCAGGCCGGAAATGCTCGGCCCGGCGTGGCTAACAATCCAATATGGCAGCATTGCGGCGCCTCGGATCGCCGCAAAATGTAGCTTACGTTTGCGCCGAAGCGGTGGCGGAGGAAGACATGCAGCGGGGTCGAGGGGGCATGGGGAGCCACAAGCACGGGGTCTGCGGCCATGCCACGCAGAGCCCGCGGCTTCGGCTGAGCAAGAAGCTCGCTGCCGAACGAGGCGATTATGACACCACGCCACCCCGGCGGCGAACGCGCCTCGAATTCGAGACGGTGCAAGAGGCGCTAAAGGGCGAGCGCAAGCCACGCTAGCCGCTGACCCGCCAAAGAAAACTCCTCGGATTGATGCAGCGGTCGGCGGTCGGCCGTGTTGACCAAGGAGGCGGGACGGCCTCCCGGTCGACCCGATATGAAAAGGAGCATCGCTATGTATCTGGCCCGGTTTTGCTATGACGTGCTGCCGGTCAACCGCCAGCGCGCAATCGACTTCATCCGCCGCGAGGTCGAGGCGGCCCGCGCCAACCGCCTGAATGCCCGGCTGCTCGTGCCGCTGACGCGCGGTCACGGGGAGGGAGCCGCCCTGCAATTCGAGGTCGAGCTGACGAATCTCGATCAGCTCGACCAGTTCCGCAGCCGCGGCGTCGGCTCGTCACAAGAGACCGGCGACTGGATGCACGCCTTCAGTGAAATCCTAACCTCGCCTCCCTGCGTCGAGATACTGCGCATCGAGGACACAAAGGCCGCCTGACCGGTAGGGGCCTGGGGCGGGCGCTACTTCCCGTCATTCCCGCGAAAGCGGGAATCCAGGGCTGGAGACGCCACTGCGGTTGCCCCTGGACCCCTGCTTCCGCGCTAGGGCATGCACACATCTCCACAATAGAAGGACTTTCAATAAGTTATCCGTCGTCCCCGCGAAAGCGGGGACCCAGGGGCCCCGTGGTGAATAGCCCGACAACGGTCCTGGGTGCCCGCTTTCGCGGGCATGACGGCGGAAAGGCGGAAGATGTGTGCATGCCCTAGCGCTTCCGCGGGGGCGACGATAATTCATCTGGGTCAGGCTCTCACCAGCTGGTATCGAAGCCTTCGAAGTGGTGCGGAATGCGGCGGATGTCGGTCAGCAACTCGCGCTGCAACCCCGCGGGGGTGCTGGCCGGGAAATTCAGCTCGATGGCATCGGCGAGCCCGCCGTACCGCGCTTCGATCGCCGCGGCGATCTCGTCGAAGGTCCCGCAGGCGGCGAAGATGCGTACGACGTCGTCGGTGATTTCCGCCGGCATCTCGCTCCACCGGCCCGCGACCGACATCGCGTGCAGTTTCGCCCCGACCTCCTCGAGACCGTGCAAGCCGAGGATCGGCGCATAGGTGCGGGTCGAGGAATAAATAGCGATGCGTCGGCGCGCCCATTCCACGCCTTCGGCGACAGTTTGCGCATCGCCCCCGGTCACCACGAACCCGCCGCCAAAGATATCGAAATTGCCTCGGCTTCTCCCGCTGCGCTCCATGCCCTCTAAAAGGCGTGGCAGTGCCACTTCTTCGAGATAGCGGCGCGAGCACAGCGGATGGAGCCGCACCCCGTCGCACACTTCGCCGGCGACCCGCAGCATCGCCTCGCCGACCGCGGCAATCGTGACCGGCACCATCGCCAATCCTGTCGGTTCCGGCGAGAAATCCGGCGTCATCAGGGTCAGCTGGTAATGCTCGCCCCGGTAATCGAGCTTGCCGCCGGTCTCCCAACAGCGCCACACCGCACGCAGCGCCCGGACGTAGTCGCGCAACCGCGGCGCGGGCACGCTCCACGGGATGCCGAAGCGGCGTTCGTTGTGGCCTTTGACCTGGCTGCCGAGCCCCAGCACGAATCGGCCGTTCGAATTGGCGTGCAGGTCCCAGGCTTGGCTCGCCATCACCGTCGGGCTGCGCGGGAAGGCGACGGCGATCGAGGGGGTGAGCTCGACGCGCTCGGTCGCGAGCGCGGCAACGGCGAGCGGCGTAAAGACATCATGTCCAAGTTCGACGGTCATCAGCGCGTCGAACCCCGCGGCTTCCGCCGCCGCGCCGAATGTCGCCGCGTCGCGCCAATGCCTCATCGGCAGCATCGTGAAGACACGCATTCCGGTTCACTCCCCTCTTCGCCGCGGAAGCCGTATCATCACCGCTCAGGGCTCGCGGGCGAAACAGGAAGTGTGGATGACTTTACCCGATCACCAAATCTTCGAGCTCGGCGACGTAGCGCTGCAATCCGGGCTGACGTTGCGGAGTGCGCAGCTCGCCTACAAGACATACGGCCGGCTCGATGCCGCGCGCGGCAATGTGATCGTCTACCCGACTTCCTACGGCGCCCAACACTACGACACCGAGTGGCTGATCCGTCCGGGCCGTGCGCTCGACCCAGAGCGGTATTTCATTATCATCCCGAACATGTTTGGCAACGGACTGTCGTCCTCGCCGAGCAATGCCGGCCCGCCGCACGACCGCGGCCGCTTTCCCGGCGTCACGGTGACTGACAATGTGCGTATGCAGCGCCGCCTCGTGACCGAGCGCCTCGGTATCGAGCACATCGCGCTCATCTATGGCTGGTCGATGGGCGGCCAACAAGCCTATCACTGGGCGGCGCTCTATCCCGAAATGGTGCAGCGGATCGCCGTCGTCTGCGGCAGCGCGCGAACCGCGCCCCACAATTTGGTTTTCCTCGAAGGCATCAAATACGCGTTGACGGCCGACCCGGCATGGCGCGACGGCTATTTCAGCGAGCCGCCGGTGCGCGGATTGCGGGCGATGGGCCGGATCTACGCCGGCTGGGCGTTGAGCCAAGCCTTCTACCGCGACGAGCTCTGGCGCACGATCGGCTTTTCCTCGCTCGAGGATTTTCTGATCGCCGGCTGGGAGGCCAATTATCTGCGTCGCGACGCGAATAACCTATTGGCGATGATCTGGACCTGGCAGCACGCCGACATCAGCGCCAACGAGCTGTACGCCGGCGATCTTGCCAAGGCGCTCGGTGCGATCTCGGCCGATGCGCTGATCATGCCGAGCACGACCGACCTTTATTTCACGGTCGCCGACAACGAACGGGAGGTTGCGCATATGCGCCGCGCCGAGCTGCGCCCGATCCCGTCGATCTGGGGTCACCGCGCCGGCAACCCGACGCAGAACCCCGAGGACGACGATTTCATCGACCGCGCAGTCAAGGAGCTGTTGGGGCGGTAACGTTCGGTTGATCTAACTTCAGGAGGAGAGGTCCGATGGGTGTGGCTTATCTCGTGGTCCGCGCCGAAGTGCCCGATCCGGCTGACCGGGCAGCGTTCGATCATTGGTACGCGACCGATCACCTACCTTGGGCGATCCGGGTTTTCGGGGCACGTAGAGGATGGCGGTGCTGGAGCCGCACCAATGCGGCCGTCCATTATGCCTATTATGAATTCGCCGATGTCGCCGAGGCGACAACGGCGACCGCTTCCGAGAAGATCGCGCCATTGGTCGCCGATTTCGATCGGGCCTGGGGGAAGCGGGCGCCGCGGGGGCGTGAGATTTTGGAAATCGTCCAACAGGTGGAACCCGCGACACCTTAGAACAGAAGCCGACGAGATTGGATTGGTTTCATTGCGAGGAGCGCGTCACGCGGCGACGCAATCTCGACCAAGCAAGCGTGCGGCGGCCTGAGATCGCTTCGCCCCGTTCGCGATGACAGCCGGACGGGTGGCGATGCGATCTAAGCGAAGTCTGAAGCCTGACCCCGGCAGTCATGGATCCCGGCGTTTCGGGAAAGCGAATTGTTACTGCTCACGAAATTCCTTGCTGTGTCCGACGAGCTTTTGGCCGGGCAGATAGACCCCTTTGCTGTCGTCCTCGATCACTCGGCCGATGACCTGTGCGCGCCGGCCATGGCGCTGGAGAATGGAGAGTGTTGCGGCGCGATCCCTTTCGGCGACGAGAACGCAAAACCCAACGCCCATATTGTACACCTCGAACATTTCGGCATTGCCGACCGCCCCGTATTGCTGAATGAGCCGAAAGACCGGCGGCGGTGGCGGCAAGTTGTCAATCTCAAATCCGACTATCGCGTTGACACGGGGGAGGTTCAGCAAACCATCTCCAGTAATGTTGATCAGCGCCTTTACGGTCGGCATCTGTTCGATGATGTCGAGAATTTCCGGGACGTAAATTAAAGTCGGGCGAAGCAGCTCTTCCCCAAGAGAAATCCCGAGTTCGGGGAAGACATGGTCGACCGGCAATTTGGCGCGCTCGAAGAATGCGCGGCGCGCCAAAGTCAAGCCGTTACTATGGATACCGCTGCTTTCGAGGCCGATAACAATGTCGCCGGGCACAAGGTCACGGCCGGTGATGATCCGGTCGAGCGGCACGATCCCGACCGCCATCCCGATCAGGTCGAACCCGCGGATCACGTCCTTGAGCTGGGAGATCTCGCCACCGGAGATCGAAATCCCGGCCTGCTTTGCTCCGGCCGCGAGGCCGATCGCGATCGCACCCAGTATTTCGGCGTCGGCATTTTCGACGGCGATGTAATCGACCATCGAAATCGGTCGCGCGCCGACGCAGATCACGTCATTGACGTTCATCGCCACGCAATCGATGCCGATCGTGTCGTATCGGCCCGTCATTTGCGCGATAATGGTTTTCGACCCGACCCCATCGGTGCAAATCGCGAGACCGATGCCGCCGATGTCGATCACATTAGCGAAGTAACCGATATCCAGCTTGACGGCCCCCAAACCACCCGCCGCCGGCCAAGTCTGCTTGATGCTGGCAATGATTTTCTGGAGCCCGGATTGTGCCGCGGCAGTGTCGACCCCGGCCGTCTTGTAGAGGTGGTCTTGGGGTTGCATGGCTCTGCTCCGCCGGCATTCCTAGTATGCGCAATTAGACGCGCGGCGGACCGCCGCGTAAACTACGAGCAACAAGCGACGGAGAATCATCCCATGGCCACACTGGAATTGTGCCCGCTCGGCAAAGCGCTCGGCACCGAAGCGGTCGGCATCGACCTGTCGAAACTCGATGATCCGACGTTCGCCTGGATCCGGCAGGCGTTTGCGGAAAATCCGGTGCTGGTCTTCCGCAACCAGCATCTCGGCGCCGGCGATATTGCCGCTTTCGGGCGCCGGTTCGGCACACCGCGCATTCACTCCCTCGTCGGCTACCGCCACGAGGAGCATCCCGAAGTGTCGTGGCTGCGCAATGTCGATGCGGATGGCAACATCGACTGGTATGGGGTGAAGCGCGCGACCGACTGGCACACCGACTCGACTTATGAGGAGGTGCCGCCGCTGCTCGCCATGCTGCACGCGTTGGAAATCCCGCCCACCAAGGGCGGAACGATGTTCGCCGATATGTGCGCCGCCTACGATGCGCTGCCGCAGGCGATGAAGGATCGCCTAGCCGGTCTGGTCGGACTGCACGGCCGCACCGACGGACCCGCCGGCGCCCGCCTCTACGATCCGGAAGAGGAGATGCGGCGGACCGACAAGAAGTATGTCGAGCAGCCGCGCCCGGCGGTGATCAGCCATCCGGTGACCGGCCGCCCGATCCTGTTCGTCAATCCGATGCACACGCACGGCTTCGAGGGCATGGACCGCGACGAAGCTTGGCAGCTGATCGAGGAACTCGCCGCGCACGCCACGCAGGAACGCTTCACCTATTACCATTCCTGGCGGGTCGGCGATCTGTTGATATGGGACGAGCGGGCGACCATGCACCGAGGCGCCGGCGACTACCACCCCGAGGAGCGCCGCGTCATGCTGCGCACGATCGTCTACCCGAACTGAAGCGCCCTCCGGGAAGCCCCCTCCCTAACCCTCCCCCGCTCGCGGGGGAGGGAAGGGTGGGGGCAAGCGTGGGCGAGCGAGGAATCTAGCGGCGGGGTCGGGCGAGATGCGGTGCGTCCAGCGCTACCCCGACCAGGTGGCCGAATAGAGTGGTGAGCTGACGACGGTCGGCCTCGGGCAAGGGCGGCTTGAGGATCGAGGCGATGTTGGCGCGCAAATGCTCCGGGTCGCCGGTGCCGAACAGCACGACATCGACGCCGGGCTCGTGGCGCACGAAACGATAAGCGGCATCCGGCACCGTGCTGGCGCCGCCTTCGTGGATCAGAAACCCCAACGGATCCGGGGTTTCGGCGAGCCATTGCGGGACCTCCCCGGCTGCCGCCAGGTCGTGCATCGTGGTCCGCAGGCGTTCGGGTTGCGAAAAGATGTTGCGCACCGCGAACATCAGCAACGTGCCGACCCGGTTGGCGCGGGTCAGCGGAAAGACGCGGTCGCGGGCGTTCTGATGCATCATGTGAAACCCGAGCATCACCACGTCCCAAACCCCGTCCTGCGCCGCCCGGTGCAGAACCTCGTGCTCGGGATCGTGCGGCGCGGTCTCTGTGATGCCGAGATGGCGGAACTTGCCTTTCGCCTTCTCCCTCAATAGCACCGGCGCCAAGTCGTTCAGCGCATGGTCATAAGCGCGCGGCGGCACCCCGTGCAGCTGATAAACATCGATGTAGTCGGTATCGAGCTGCCGTAGCGACTTGTCGAGGCTGGCGACGATGCCTTCCGGCGTCGAGTGGGGGTTGCTGAAACTGAACGGCGCCTTGGTGCAGATCACGACGTCCTCGCGCCGCACCGATTTGATCGCCTTGCCGAGCACCTCCTCGGTGCCGTAAGCCGCCGCGGTATCGAACAGATTGACCCCGAGCTCGATCGCCTGCCGAATGATGGCAATCGCGTCGGCCTCGCTCTTGCCCTGCGCCAGGCCCAGCTGGCTGAAGCCGCCGCAACCGAGTCCGGCGACGCCGACGCGCAATCCGGTGTTGCCGAGCGTTGCGTATTCCATCGTCACCTGCCTCTGTTTCCGCCGTCTCGAGGTGTACGTCGCGCACAGCGCAGCCCCGCTCCAAGAGGGATTGTCGGGTGGTGCGAAAATACGCGATTGTTGCATCATCGCAACTTAAGCTGCGGGGCCCACGGGAGTTCGCTCGAAGATGAGGATCGATCAAGCCGTCAATATCGAAGATCTGCATCAGATGGCCAAGCGGCGGCTGCCGAAGATCGCGTTCGATTTCATCGAAGGAGGGCTCGAGGACGAGCGCGGCCTCGAAACGAACACCTCGGCCTTTCACAAGCACAAATTGTTGCCCCGTTACCTTGTCGATGTGTCCAAGCGCGACCAGACAAAGACGATCTTCGGCCAGACCTTTGCAAGCCCGTTCGGGATCGCGCCGACCGGCGGAGCGGGGCTCTTTCGGCACCATGGCGACCTGCTCCTGGCCGAGGCCGCCCGCGACGCGGATATCCCTTACATCATGTCGGGCGCCAGCAACGACACGATCGAGGCGGCGGCCAAGATCGCGCCGAAAAACCACTGGTACCAGCTCTATGCAGCGCGCGATCCCGCGATCAACGCCGATTTGATCAAGCGCACCGCCGATGCCGGGCTCGGCGCGCTGGTATTGACCGTCGACACCCCGGTCAGCTCGAAGCGCGAGCGCAACATCCGCAACGGCTTTTCCAATATCCGCGGCGGGCTGTTCCAGGCGCTGAGCCTTAAGCCCTCGATCCTTGCCGAGGCATTGACCCACCCCGGCTGGATCGTCGAATATTTCAAACGCGGCGGCGGCACGCCGATGCTGGGCAACTGGCAGCCTTACGCGCCCGCCGGGTCGGACGCCGAGGCGGTCTACAAGCACTCCAGCTTGCTGCGCCCGTTCAATGAGCAGACCTGGCGCGATCTGGAGACCTACCGCAAGCTGTTCCCGCGCGCCCTCGTCGTAAAAGGCATTATGAGCCCAGCCGACGCGCTGCGCGCGCTCGATGTCGGTTGCGACGGGATCCTCGTGTCCAACCATGGCGGGCGCCAGCTCGATCAGGCGCCGGGCTCGCTCGACGTATTACCGGCAATCAAAGCCGCCGTCGGCGACAAGCTGACCCTGCTCCTCGACAGCGGGGTTCGCCGCGGAGCCGACATCCTGATCGCGCTGTGTCTCGGCGCCGATTTCTGCTTTATGGGGCGCCCGACGCTCTACGGTGCTGCCGCCGGCGGGCTCCCCGGCGTCAAAAAGGCGATCGAGATCTTCGTCAACGAGATCGATCTCGTCATGGGCCAGATCGGCTGCCCGAGCCTCGACGAGCTAGGCCCCGATTTCCTGTGGCGCGAGGATCGGTCGCGCAATGTGTGAGAGGATAGCACCTACGGAATTGGAGCCGAAGCGATGAACCTCGATAGCGCGATCAACATCGAAGACCTGCACCGGATCGCGAGGCGCAAGCTGCCGCGCATCATTTTCGACTACATCGAGGGCGGCGTGGAGGACGAGCGCGGTCTCAGTCGAAACGAAGCCGCATTTCACAAGCACCGTCTGTTGCCGCGCTACCTCGTTGACGTCTCCAAGCGTGATCAGTCCGCTACCGTATTCGGCCGCACCTATGCGAGCCCGTTCGGCATCTCGCCGACAGGCGGGGTCGGGCTCTACCGCCGGGAAGGCGAGGTCATGCTGGCCGAAGCCGCAGCGGCGGCGAACGTCCCGTACATCATGTCGGGTGGCAGCAACGCCTCGATGGAAGAAGCGCTCAGGGTCGCGCCGAACAATGTCTGGTTCCAGCTCTACGCAGCCAAGGACGCCAGCATCACCGATGCGCTGATCGGGCGGGCGCGGGACTGCGGCGCCGGCGCGTTGGTATTGACCGTCGATGTGCCGGTCCACCCGAAGCGCGAGCGCAATTACCGCAACGGCTTTGCCCGAGTCCGCGGCGGCGGCGTGCTCGAGTCCTTGAAGCTGAAGCCGTCGATCCTGTTGGAGGCGATGACCCATCCCGCCTGGGTCATCGAATATATGCGGCTCGGCGGCGCGCCGACCCTCGGGAATTGGGCTCCGCATGCTCCCAACGGGGCGAGCACATCGGACGTGATTGCGCTAGGCCGCAGTCAGACCCCGGCCTCGGCGCAGACCTGGCGCGACCTGGAGCGCTATCGGCGCCTGTTTCCGCGCCCACTCATCGTCAAAGGCATCCTGAACCCGGCCGACGCGGTTCGCGCCGCGGAAATCGGGGTTGACGGCATCATCGTCTCGAACCATGGCGGCCGCCAGCTGGACCAGGCGCCGGCCTCGCTCGAGGCCTTGCCGGCGATCAAGGCGGCGGTCGGCGACAAAGTGACCGTGATGCTCGACAGCGGCGTGCGGCGCGGCGCCGATATCCTGATCGCCTTGTGCCTCGGCGCCCAATTCGTGTTCTTCGGCCGCCCGACGCTCTATGGCGCCGTCGCCGGCGGGCTCCCGGGCGTCAAGAAAGCGATCGACATTTTCCGCAGCGAGATCGACCTCGTCATGGGCCAGATCGGCTGCGCGAGCCTCGACCAGCTTGGCGCCGATTTCCTGTGGCGCGACGATTGGACGCAGAACCGCTAGCGATCGGTTGGTTGTGCCGGTCAATCCCCGGCGGCACGTCCCACTGCCTGCGCCGCCGCTACCCGTCTTGGCGCGCTCATTTCGGCATCGATCTCGTCGATCGTGCGGCCGCGCGTCTCCATGCCGATGAGCCAGAAGGCGAGCGCGCCCAGCACATACCAGAAGGCGAAATAGGCGAAACCGGGGATCAGCGCGTCCATGGTTACCTCCGGCTTGACGTAGTTCGACGAACCGGCGATCAGCGCCAGCCCGAGCGGGCCGATGAACTTGCCGAGATTGCCGATGCCATAGACGAAGCCCATCCCGCTGCCGCGCAGCCGCGAGGGCCACATCTCGCCCATATACGGCCCGACGATCGAGTAGTTGCCGCTGCCGAAGAAACTTTGCAGCAGGATCATCAGGAAGAACATCGACACGCCGCCGATGAAAACGTCGTGCAGATAGCCGGCCATGAACATGAAGACCGCCGCGATCAAGCAGGCGAAGATGCCCGAGGCGCGGCGTCCCCATGCGTCCGAGATCCACGAACAGAAGAACCGGCCGGCGATCGCCGACAGGCTGAGCCAGATCACCAATTTGGATGCTTCAGGCGGGGTGATCTTCAGCACCATGACGAACAGCGTCACCTGCCACAGGGCAAGCCCGACGCCGCCGGTCTGGGTGAGCCCGGTGAGGCACCCGGCGATGATGCTGCGCGGGTATTTGAAGATCTCGAGCCAACGCGTGTGCTCGATCGCAGGGAGCGTCGCCGGCAACGTAATCTGCGCGGGATCCATTTTCAGCGCCCAGGCGAGCGCCTGCCGCGCCTCCTCCACCCGGCCCCGACGCAGCAGCCAGTGCGGCGATTCAGGGACGAAAGCGCGGATGTACAAGCACAGAAAGGCGGGCAGCAACCCGACGGCGACCATCCCGCGCCAGCCGATATAGGGCGCGGCAAACGCCCCCAGCAACCCGGCCAGCAACGAGCCAGCCGGCAGCATCGTCGTGGTGATCCCGGTAAACCAGCCGCGCTTATGGGCCGGAGAAAATTCTTGCATCAGGGTGATGTCGACCGAATACAGGCCGGTCACGCCGAACCCGACGAAAAAGCGGCAGACGACCAGGTAGATCCATCCACCTTCCGGCGTCAGCGCCATCGCGCCGGTCGCGAGCGAGACGTTCATCACGGCGGTAATCAGCGCCGGGCGCCGGCCGATCTTGTCGGCCATCCATCCATACAAGTTCGAGCCGAACGGCGCGCTGACGCCCGAGGCGAGCAGGATAGCACCCGACTGCCCGTAGGTCAGATGCCATTCTTTCACGACGAAAGCCAAGACAAAGCCGATCAGAAAGAAGTCGAAGAAATCGAGCATGTCGCCGAGCGTTGCGGCACCCGCAATCTTCCATTGGTTCGCGGTCAGCTTCTTCTGACGCTCCAACAGCTCCAACATTCTGTTCTCCTAGGCTGCTCCGATACTGAGGCCCTGCGGCCAAACACATTTTTGTTGTCGGGCAGCGGCAATCGCGCCGCTCCTATTGCGAAGTTGCCGCAATCACTTCGCGCTGGCAATAGGATGCCCCGCGGAGCCACCCAGCCCGCGCGACTGGGCGGCGACGCTAATGGGCGGACTACGACCGTTCGATGAGTTCGATGCGATAGCCGTCGGGGTCTTCGATGAACGCGATCACCGAGCCGCCATGCGCCATCGGGCCGGCCGGTCGCGGGATTTTTACCCCGGCGGCGGCAAGACGCTCGCAAGCCTCGTAGACATCGGGAACCGCGATGGCCAGATGGCCAAAAGCACTCCCCAGATTGTATGGCTCGGCCTGCTCCCAATTGTGGGTCAGTTCGATCACGGTACTGTTCGTCTCGTCCCCGTAGCCGACAAAGGCGAGGGTGAACTTTCCGCTCGGGTAGTCGCGCTTGCGCAGCAGTTTCATGGCCAGCTGGCTGGTGTAGAAATTCAGCGAGGCGTCGAGGTCGCGCACCCGGATCATTGTGTGTAACAGCCGGAACTTGTCGGCATCGGGCACTGGTTTGGAGGTCTCGGCCACATCGGTCATCGTCATTGTGCACTCCTGCGTGCTGTTGAACCTGAAGTGCCGCACCGGCGTGCGGCGACCAGTTCGAGGATCTGGTCGGCAGCCCGCAGGCTCGGCGACACGCCATCGCCGGCGAGGCGTCGGACGGCCTCATCATACCCTCGCCGATGCGCCGCGCGAACCCGTTCGTCGGCGATAAGCTCGGCGAGCGATGCGGCAAGCCGTTCCGGAGTGCAATTGGGCCCGAGCAGCTCGCAAATCAGCGGCCGGCCGAGAAGTAAATTGACGAGATTGACCTGACGTACCTTCAGAACGCGATTGAGGAATGCCTCGGTCAGCGGGTTGAGACGGTAACCCACCACCATCGGCAGTCGCGCCAACGCCAATTCGAGCGCCACCGATCCGGACGCCGCGAGCGCGGCGCGGCTGGCAGCGAAGGCGTCGTATTTTTCTTGCGGGTGCTGCACGACGATCGCGTTTCCCGGCCAGGTCCGGACCGCACCGTCCACCGTTGCCGCGACTGTCGAGACGGTCGGCACAACGACGCGGAATGGTCCGACCAGCCCTTCCAGGCGCTCCAACGCCGAACCGAAAATTGGCAGCAAGCGCCGGACCTCGCCGCCGCGGCTGCCGGGCAATACCGTGATCAACAGATCGTCCGGGGCGAGACCGTGCGCTGTCCGGAAGCGCCCGCCGTCGCCGCGTTCAGCACCGCATTCCAGGACCGGATGACCGACAAAGGTGCAGGACAGCCCGACCCGCTCGAAATAAGGCGACTCGAACGGCAACAAGGTCATCAGATGATCGTACCAGCGCGCCATTCGCCGGGCCCGACCAGCCCGCCAAGCCCACACCATCGGGGCGACGTAATGAATGAGCGGCAAGGTCTCGCCGCGGCGGCGCAGCCCGTGCGCCACCCGCCAGCTGAACCCGGAGCTGTCGATCGTCACGACGGCATCGGGGCGCAGAGCACGGATCGCTGCGACCGTCTCGCGCACACGGCGCAAGATGACTGGGGCGCGCGGCAAGACCTCGGCCACTCCCATGATCGCCAGATCGCCGAGCGCGACGAGGCTCTCGAGCCCCTCCTCACGCATGCGCTCGCCCCCGATCCCGGCGACCCGCAGACGCCCGCCGGTGCGCTGCCGCAGCGCCGAAATCAACGCACCGCCGAGCGCATCCCCCGACGGCTCTCCGGTAACAAAGAAAATGAACGTCGCGTCGCCAGCAGTCACGATCCGCCGACGCCGACCAGGAACAGCCCGGCGCGGTCGGCTGTACGGATCACCTCGCCGCGATCGAGCACGATCGTGGCGTTGGCCTCGACGGCGATCCCCCGCAACCCGGTTTCCGCCGCCAGCAGAACCGTGCGCAATCCGATCGTCGGTCGGTCGGCGCGGGGTTCCTGACCGGGCTTCTCGACCTTGACGAGCACGCCACCCACTCCTTCGCGGCGCAGCGTTGCACAGCGCCGCAGCAGCTCGTCGGTGCCCTCTATCGCCTCGACGCCAAGCACGAGCCCCTGTTGCACGATGACGGCTTGTCCGACATCGAGCGCGCCCAAGGTCCGGGCGACGCGCAGCCCGCGCGCGATATCGGCTTGCGATTGCGGGTCCGGGCGGAGCCGGCCGAGAGGTCCTTCCGGCACGGACGCCCAGTCGAGCAGTTGATCGGCGCCGAGCACCCGAAAACCCTCCTGTTCGAGTTCTTTGACCACCGCCGACAAGAGACCGTCATCGCCCAGCGCACGATAGCCGACACGCGCAAACAGCTTGGCCGCCCGCCAATCCGGCCGCAGAGAAGTCAGCGACGGCCGCCGGATGCCGCCGGCTAGCACCAGTTCGGTTACATGGTTTTCGCGCAACAGCGCAAGGCCGGTCGCCGCGGCTCCAAGCCGGCACCAGGCATGCGGCACGCCCTCGACCGTTGCCGGCTCGGCCGCCTCTTCGAGAGCGAGGACGAAGACATCGCGGCCGACGGCATGGCAACATTCGACGAGGTGCCGCGGCAGCGCACCACATCCGGCGATGATCCCAAGCCTACCCGTCATTCGCCCCCTTCGGCTGACAGATGGCCCGACTCAAATCGGCTCGGATGAATTCGATGACGTCGTTGACCGGCCCGATACGGCCGAAACGCTCTGCCGTCTCGTTTACCCGGTCACTCAGCGTACCATCCCCGGCGAACAAGAAGTGGTAAGCGTTGCGCAGCCCCTGGATGTCCTCTCGACTAAAGCCGCAGCGCTGCATTCCGATGATGTTGAGGCCGTACAGCCGAGCCCGGTCCCCCAAGACCTGGCCGTAGGGAATGACGTCGCGTTCAACTCCGGACATCCCGCCGATCATGGCGTGCCTACCGATCCGGACGTATTGATGAACGGCACAGAGGCCGCCGAGAATGGCGAAATCCTCAACCACGACATGGCCCGCGAGCGTTGCGTTGTTCGCCATGACGACGTGATCGCCGATCTGGCAATCGTGAGCGACGTGGGCACCAACCATAAAGAGGCAGCCGTCGCCGATCCGCGTGACCATACCTCCGCCTTCGGTCCCGGGGTTCATCGTCACATATTCTCGGATCGTATTGTTGCGACCTATGATCAGCTCCGATTTTTCGCCGCGATATTTGAGATCCTGCGGCTCGAGGCCGATCGAGGCGAAGGGGAACAGGCGCGTGCCCTCACCGATAGTGGTACTGCCACCGACTACGATATGCGAGCCGAGCGAGACCCGTGGCCCGAGCATTACATTCTCGCCTATGATGCAGTAGGGTCCGACGACTGCGTCCTCTGCTAGCCTCGCCCCCGGCGCGACGATGGCCGTGGGGTGAATCTGCGGCATGATGCGCCCCGTCTAATCGTCCAGGATCATCGCAGCGAAGACAGCCTCGGCCATCACATCTTCTCCGACTTTGGCTCTACCCTCGAACTTCCAGACGTTCCCGCGATTGCGCTGTTTGGCGACGTGGATCTCGAGCTTGCTCGGCGGGAAAACCGGGCGTCGAAAGCGGGCGTTGTCGACACTCATGAAATAGACGAGCTTGCCCTCCAACTCCGGGCCCAGCGTGTGGACGACGAGGACGGCGGCGGTCTGCGCCATGGCCTCGATGATCAGCACCCCCGGCATCACCGGCCGCGCCGGGAAATGACCCTGAAAATAATATTCGTTCTTTGACAAATTCTTGACCCCGGTCGCCCGCTGGTTGGCCACGACGTCCACGACCTTGTCGATCATCAGGAACGGATGGCGATGCGGGATCATCTCCATGATCCGCTGCATGCCGATCTCGGTTACCGGATCGGCCGCGCAGGCCGGATCTGTCACGATCCTTTCTTCTGCGCGAGGCGATGCAGCACCGCAGTTTGCCTCATGAACTCGCTCAGCGGGACTGCCGGGCTGCCGCATACCGTTTCTCCCGCAGGGACGTCGCGCATAAGACCGCTCTTGGCGGCAATACGGGCGCCGCTCCCGATATGCAAGTGGCCAGCGAGCCCGCCCTGCCCTCCGATCATGACAAAGTCGTCGAGCCTTGTGCTCCCCGAGATGCCGACCTGACCCGCGAGTATGCAGCACCGACCGAGTACCACGTTGTGCCCGATCTGCACCAGATTATCAATCATCGAGCCCGAGCCGATCACAGTATCGTGTCCCGATCCCCGGTCGATTGTGGTGTTGGCGCCGATATCGACATCGTCGCCGATCAGCACCCGCCCGAGCTGCGGGATTTTGATCGGCGCTTTCGGGTCGGGCGCGAACCCGAAGCCGGCCTGGCCAATTCGCACCCCAGCGTGCAGCACGGCTCGCGATCCAATAAGGCAGTGGCTGAGCGTGACATTGGCTGCGATCCGGCAGTCGTCACCGATCTCGACCCCGGCGGCGATCACCGTATTTGCGCCGACGCGACAGCGGTGGCCGAGCCGCGCCCGGCACTCGATAACGACATTCGGGCCGATGTCGCAATCCTCGGGCACGATGGCCGTTAAATCGACGATCGCGGAGGGCGCCCGGCGGGCGACCACCTCGGCCGCAGGGTAGAAGGCCTGGGCAGCGAGCGCATATGCCTTGTAGGGCTCGTTGCTCACGAGGAGGGCCATGCCGGGCGGCGCGTGTTCGGCGGCCCGTTCATCGACAAAGGTGGCACCGGCGTGAGAGCGGACAAATGCTTCGATGTACTTCCTATTTTCGAGAAAGCTGACCTCTGCCGGTCCCGCGGTTTCGAGGGGCGCCACATCGCGGAAGAGGCGGGCGCCGTCCTCCGCCCGCAACAGTCTTGCTCCACTCAAGGCGCTCAGCACATCGAGCGTAAAGGGTCCGGCTCGATCAAAAAACCGTTGGTCCGTCATTTCGGCTGGGTCCGGGCAGACGAATGCCCCTATCTCTTCTTTGGTTTGGCTGGAGCACTCGCAGCTGGCTGCGCCGTGGTGGCAGCCGGCTGCGGCGCGGTAGCGGCTGGGCCAGGGCCGGCAGGGGGAGGAGTGGGCACCGCGAAATTGACCGTGAGCGTCGGCATCTGTTCATCCAGCTTCTGCAGAACCTCGTCGGTTACATCGAAGCTTTGGTCGAAAAGCACCAAATCTGCTCTCTGAAATACTAGATTTGCCTTACGATCTCTCGCGATGTCTGCGATGATCTTCAACATTTGCTCTTGAATTTTGGAAAGCGCCTCGCCGTTGGACTTCTCCAACGCTTGACGTTTCCCCTGGACGTTGCGTTCGAGATCGTTGACCTTTTGCTGGAATTCACGGCCCTTTTGGTTGAGCGCATCTGCCGACATTGATGCTTGCTGCCGCTGTAACGCATCCCGTTCGCCGCGCAGCGTCTCCTCCTGGTGAGAGATTTCCTTGGTGTATTCGTTGCGCTTTTGCTCGATTTGGCCACGCACCATCTTTGCCGCCTTCGAATTTTGCAAAAGCGCCTGCACGTCGACCACCAAAACAGTCAGCGGCATCGGAGCGGTGGCCGGCGATGCGGAAGCCGCCGGCGGTGGGGGAGCAGGAGCGGGTGCAGGCGAGGGGGCTGCCGGCGGGGCTTGCGCCAAGGCGCCGCCGGCCAGAACCCAAATTAAAGCAAGCAGAAGCGTCTGAAGTCTGAGACACCAAACCAACATCAAAACCTCGTGCCGAAGCTGACCCGAAAAAACTGGGTCTTGTCGAATGGTTCCTTCTTTATCGGATAGGCGACATCGAGCCGGATCGGACCGACTGGCGATTTCCACGATACGCCAACCCCGGCGCTGGCGCGGATCGCCGGCGACTGCTGCACCATAGGCTCCACTCCTCCCGTCGAAGCCAATTGGGCGGGAGTGAGCACGATATTCGTCGGCTCGAGTTGGTAAAGCGTCCCAAAATCGGTAAAAACGCGTCCGCTTATCCCAAATTCTTTCGGTAGCCCGAGCGGTACCCCCAAGGTCACCGAACCGAGATAGTACTTTTGGCCGCCAAGAGCATCGCCGCTCACTGAATCGCGCGGCCCGATGCCGGCGCTCTGGAAACCGCGCAAATTGTCGCCACCGACAAAGAATCGATCCTGAATTAGTACGTTCTGTCCATTCCAACCGAATATATAGCCGGCCTCGCCGGTGACGCTCAGCACCCACTCGGGGAATACCGAATAATAGTAGCCGGCATTTACTTTGTTGCGCACATAATCGACCCCAAAACCGACCCCGGCGAAGTCATTGCCCAGCGAGGCATAATAGCCACCGCTCGGATCCAGCCGATCGTCCCGACGATCGTAAAGTAAAACCTGGCCGATTTCGGAGGTTGTATGCTGGCCCGACTGAAGTACGATGAACAACGACGTGTTTGACTGAAGGTCGGTGATGTTGTCGGACCGCGCGGTATATTTGAGCGTCTGTCGCAGATTCTCGGTGATCTGATAACCGGTGCGGAGCGCTCCGCCGTAAGAGAATTGCTCGTACGGAGGGGTCACCCCACTAAAGAAATTCGCCGTAGGGCTAGTCTTGATTTCGAAAAGATCGAAGCCCGCGGCGATGTTGCGGTCGAGAAAATAGGGTTCGGTGAAGCTCAGATCGACCTGTTGCGAGCGCAGCGAAACCACGGTGCCGATCCGCAGGTCCTGACCCCGCCCAAGAAAATTCCGCTCACGGATATTGATATCGGCCAACGGACCGTCGGTGGTCGAGAAGCCGATACCCAACGACAGCTCTCCCGTCGATTGCTCCTCGACCTCGGCCGTCACCACGGTCTTGTCGGGTGCCGATCCCGGGCTGTTGGTCACCTCCACTTTTTTGAAGAAGCCGAGATTTTTGATCCGCTGTTGCGAGCGCTGCATCCTGGTGCTGTTGAACGCGTCACCCTCGACCAGCTGGAACTCGCGGCGGATCACCTTGTCGAGAGTGCGAACATTGCCGACAATGTCGACCCGCTCGACATAGACTTGCGGGCCTTCCTGGACATCGAAGGTAATGTCGACAGTATGGTCCTCCCTATTCCGCGTGACATTCGGCTTGACTTCGACGAAGGCGTAACCGCGATTGCCGAGGGCATCCGTCAGCACTGAAATCGATTTTTCGACTGCTTCGGCATCGTACCAGTCGCCGGTGTGAACGGTCAGCAGCGGCAGCACCGCTTCGGCGGGCAGGTCCTTGAGTTTGATGTTCACGTCGATTTTGCCGAAGCGGTACCGTTCGCCTTCGTCGAGCGTGAAAGTGATGATGAACCCATTGCGGTCGGGTGTCAGTTCGGCAACCGCCGAGACCACTCGGAAATCGGCATATCCCTCGGTCAGGTAAAACCTGCGCAACAACTCCCGGTCGTATGTCAATCTATCCGGATCATAGGTATCGTCGCTGGATAGGAAACGATACCATCGGCTTTCCTTCGTCTGAAGGATCCCGCGCAGCTTGCCGTCGCTATACTGGCGATTGCCGACGAAATTGATGCTCCGCACCCCGGTGAACTCGCCCTCGTTGATCTCGAAGACAAGATCAACCCGGTTTTCCGAGAGCTGGATTAGCTTTGGCTCGACCGTCGCACCGAACCGGCCGTGCCGACGATATAGATCGAGGATGCGCTTCACATCGTTCTGCACACGCGTGCGGGTGTAGACGACACGCGGGCGCAGCTGGATCTCCGCATTGAGATCCTTCTCGTCGATTTTACTGTTCCCCTCGAACGCGATGCGGTTGATGATCGGGTTTTCTACGACCCTCACGACTAGAGTATTGCCCACTCGGCTCAGATTCACGTCGGCGAAAAGACCGGTCGCGAAGAGTGCCTTTAGCGATTTGTCCACCAGCTCATCGTCCCAGGCTTCGCCCGGTTGGATCAGCAAATATGAGCGGATCGTCTCCGGCTCGATCCGCTGCGCTCCTTCGATCCGAATATCGGTGACAGTGCCGCCCATCTGGCCGAGCGATGGGCCGCGAACCGGCTGGGCAATAGCTGGCTCGAGCAAAGCCCAGGTCGCCGCCAGAGCAGCGCCGACTACCGCCGCCGACATGGCAGCCAAACCGATACGACGCAACTCACCCCCACTGCGGCTCGAGATTTATCCCCTGATCGGTGATCGCGCTACATCACAGGGCCTTGAACAGATTCCCGATGCCGAGATGGACGAGATCGTTCCAGGTGGCGAACACCATTAATGTCAGCACCAAGGCCAAGCCGATGCGAAAACCGTATTCCTGAGCCCGCTGGCCCAGCGGCTTTCCGCGAAGCGCTTCGGCCGCGTAGAACAGCAGATGCCCCCCGTCAAGGACCGGGACCGGGAACAGGTTTATCAACCCCAGATTGACCGACAGAACCGCCATAAACCACAACACCGCGACAACACCGCTTTGAGCAACCTCTCCCGACATTTGCGCAATGCGTAGCGGCCCACCGAGTTCGTCAGTAGCGCGCGTCCCTATGATGATCTGCCACATCGCCTGCAGCGTGCCGGCAGTCAGGTTCCAGGTCTCTGCCCCGGCCTGCTCGATCGCGGTTGCGGGATCGCGCTTCACGTACTCCATCCCGCTTCGCGAGATGCCCAGCAGACCGATCTCATAGTGATTACCGAAGCGGTCGGTAAGCTCCGTCCGTTTCGGCGTTACATGCAGCGTCTCTTCCTGGCCGTCGCGCCGCACGACGATCGTCATCGGCACATTCGGATTGAGGCGTACCGCCTGTTGCACGTCCTCAAAACGATGAACGGTCCGACCATCTATCTGGAGAATTACATCGCCCGGGTGAATTCCGCCCAGCTCAGCGGCGCTCCCCGGCTGAACCTGCCCAACTTCGGCCGGCGTGAAAGGCTGGCCGTAGGTCATGAACAAAACTGCTAACGCAACGATGGCGAAGATGAAGTTCGCCGCCGGCCCGGCGGCGACGATCGCAGCGCGCTGGCCCAGTCGCTTATAGTGAAAAGAGACGCCTCTCTCGACCTCGCTGAGGCGCGAAAGGCCAGGGGCCGGCAGGCCCGAGCTGACGTCGCTATCGCCGAACATCTTTACGTAGCCGCCGAGTGGGATCGCGCTAAATTTCCAGCGCGTTCCCGCGCGATCCCACCAGCCAAACAGCTCGGGTCCGAAACCGATCGAAAACACTTCGATCCGCACCCGATTCCAACGCGCGATTATATAGTGGCCGAACTCGTGGACAAACACGAGCACCGTGAGGATCACTACGAACCACAGCACCGAATAGAACAAGTTGTGGAGCTGGGTTAGGCCTTTGATAAATTCAATCATGACAAATCCGTTGGTGCGGTTGCCGGCGTAGAATTGCGCAGGCTAGAAAAGCTAGCGGCAATCTCGCGCGCCGTCTTGTCGAAATTGTAGACATCGTCGAGCGATTCAAGCGCGCCTTCCGGAATTGCCTCCAGGGTGCGCTCGACGGTCTCGGCGATATCGAGAAAACCGATGCGACCTTCCAGAAAGGCGTGGACCGCCGTCTCGTTGGCCGCATTGAGCACGGTCGGACAACCACCACCGCGGGTGAGCGCCTCGCGGGCGACACGCAGAGCCGGGAAACGGCGCTCGTCGGGGGGCTCGAAAGTCAGGCGTCCAATCGCCGCCAAATCTAGCCGTTTAGCGGGTGTTTCGATGCGGCCGGGCCAAGCCAGCGCGTAAGCGATCGGCGTCCGCATATCGGGCGAACCGAGCTGGGCCAGCACCGAGCCATCGCGGTAGACGACCGCACCGTGGACGATCGATTGGGGATGAACGACAATATCGACCCTCTCGGGCGGCAGCTGAAAGAGATGATGAGCCTCGATCAGCTCCAGCCCTTTGTTCATCATCGTCGCCGAATTGACCGAGATCTTGGCCCCCATGCTCCAATTCGGGTGGGCGACGGCCTGTTGTGGCGTGACTGCGCGCATCTCCTCGTAAGCCCGCTCGCGGAAGGGCCCGCCGCTCGCCGTCAGGATGATCCGTTCTATCGTATCGGCACGGTCGAGGTCGAAGCATTGCCAGATCGCATTATGCTCGCTGTCGACCGGCAGCAACGTCGCGCCGCACCGGGTGACCTCCTGCATGACTAGCCGGCCGGCGCAGACGAGCACCTCCTTGTTGGCGAAGGCGACGATGGCCCCCCGCCGGATTGCAGCCAAGGTCGGCGCGAGCCCGGCTGCTCCAACGATGCCCGCCATTACCCATTCGGCTGGACGCAGAGCCGCTTCGGTAAGCGCATCGGCACCCGAGGCCACTTCGATTCCGGTTCCCGCGAGGGCCTCTTTCAAAGCCGAGTAGTGGTCAGGGTCGGCAATCGCGGCGAATCGTGCCCGTAAAGCAAGCGCTTGCTCGGCCAGACGCTCCGGGTTCCGGTTCGCAGTGAGCGCCTCGACCTCAAAGCCATCCGAATTACGCGACAGCAGATCGACTGTGCTTTGACCGACGGAGCCGGTCGACCCGAGAACCGTCACGCGTCGAATCCCGCCGCTGCGGTAGCCGGGGGGGACGGGCGAGTTCATCGCCACGCCAGCAGGCTGCGGCCGCCAATCAAGGTCAGCAGGGCCACCACCGGGATCACCGCGAGCAATCCATCGAGTTTGTCGAGGAGCCCGCCATGGCCGGGTATGAGGCCGCTCGAGTCCTTCACGCCGAACCTGCGCTTTGCCACGGACTCGGCAAGATCGCCGAACTGCTCGACAATCGCAAGGCCCGCGCTGACGGCTGCCAGCGGCACAGCCGGAGAGATCCCGAGCCATGCTGCGGTGGCCCACCCAACCAGGGCCGCGCAAGCCGTGCCTCCGGCCAGCCCGGCCCAGGTTTTTCGCGGGCTCCAGCGAGGTGCCAATCGTGGCCCGCCAAAGATCCGCCCGACCGAGTAAGCCCCGATATCGGTGGCCCAGACGACGCCAAGCAGCCATAGCAGCGTCGCCCGGCCGGCGAGTCCATCGCGCGCCAACCACAAGAGGCAGACGCAAGGCAAAGCAACCCAAATGGCGCCAAAGGCTGTCCATTGTGGCTCGACATCTTTTGTTTTGCGCGCCGCCCATAAAACCAGCCCCGCGCCGAGCAGAGCGGTCCCGAGAGCCAGCCCCGTCGAGAGGAGCGATGCGGTCACGACCGCCGCCAGAACGACCACCACCAGCAGGATTCCGGTCCGGCCAAAATGGCCGCCGCGACACAGGCGTCCCCATTCCCACGCCATTACGGCGGCGGCAGCGCCAGTCAACAGCGGAAGCCAGGGCCAACCGAACCAGATCGCGGCGATCGGTAGAGGCGCCAGCACCAGCGCCGACACAACGCGCAGCCCCAGGGCATTGTTGGCGGCCAACCCTCGCAAACCCACGAAACAGGAGGTTCGGGATTCAGAGCGATCCAACCGAGGCCCCGTAACGGCGTTCGCGGCCGCAGAACTCATCGATTGCCTGTTGCAGGTCGCTTTTTGAAAAATCCGGCCACAGCGTCTTGGTAAAGACGAACTCGGAGTAGGCGCTCTGCCACAGCAGAAAGTTGCTGATGCGCTGCTCACCGCTCGTCCGGATCAGCAAATCCGGGTCGGGAAGCTGCGCGGTAAACAGGTGGTGCGCAAGACATTCCTCGTCGATCGCGTCCACCGCAAGGCTGCCGGACGCCACCTGCCGCGCAATCGCTCGAACCGCCGTGACGATCTCGGCGCGTCCGCCATAGGACAATGCGATCGTTAAGATGATCCGGCCGTTGTCGCGGGTCATCGCTTCGGCATTGCCGATGAGACTGATGATGTCGGGGTCGAGCGTGGCGAGGTCCCCAATCACCTTCAGGCAAACCCCGTTGCGGTGCAATTCAGCAATCTCGCCACGCAGATAATGGCGTAGCAGGCCCATCAGATCCCGGATTTCCGACGACGGCCGCTTCCAATTTTCCGAGGAGAAGCCAAACAATGTGAGGTAGGGAACCCCAAGTTCGGCCGCGGCAATGACGGTGCGCCGGGCAGCCTCGGCACCCCGCCGGTGCCCGGCGATCCTCGGCAGGCCGCGAGCCTTCGCCCAGCGTCCGTTGCCGTCCATGATGATCGCGATATGCCGCGGCACAGGCCGCGGCGTGGCGACGGCGCTCATCAGACCTGAAGGATCTCTCTATCCTTCTGTGCCAGGGCCTCGTCGATACGCTTAACGTATTCGTCGGTCAGATGCTGCACTTCCTGCTGCAGCTTGCGTTGCTCGTCTTGCGAGATCTCGGCGTCCTTTTCACGGCGCCTGAGCAGTTCGACGCCATCGCGGCGGATATTGCGGACCGATACGCGCGCCTGCTCGGCGTATTTCGCCGTGACCCGCGTCAGCTCGCGCCGCCGTTCCTCATTCAAATCCGGAATCGGAACTCGGATAACTTGGCCCTCGGTTTGCGGATTGAGCCCCAGCCCCGCTTCCCGGATCGCCTTGTCGACGGCCTTGACCATGGCGCGGTCCCATACCTGGACCGTAATCATCCGCGGCTCGGGGACGTTGACATTGGCCAGCTGGTTGAGTGGCACGGTTCCGCCATAGGCGCTGACAGTCACCGGCTCTAGCAGGCTCGCCGAAGCCCGCCCGGTCCGCAAGCCACCAAATTCTTTGCGCAAGACCTCTACGGCCCCGTCCATCCGGCGGCGGAGGTCCTTCAAAAATGTGTCTTCCGACATGCCTTCTCCCGTGTTCAGCTTTGTCCGTTAATGATCGTGTACCGTCCGCGCCCCCTCAGAACCTCTGCGAACCCACCATTTTCGAAGATCGAGAACACCAGAATAGGAATGTGGTTCTCACGCGCCAGCGAAATCGCCGAAGCGTCCATCACCCGCAGATCGCGGGACAGGACCTCCAAATAGTCGAGTTTTTCAAAGCGCCTGGCACGAGGCTCACGCTCGGGGTCCGCATCGTAAACGCCGTCCACCTTGGTAGCCTTCAGGAGCGCGTCACAACCCATTTCGGATGCTCGCAGAGCCGCCGCCGTATCCGTCGTAAAAAACGGGTTGCCGGTCCCGGCGGCGAAAATTACGACGCGATCCTTCTCCAGATGCCGCAGGGCTCGCCGGCGGATATATGGTTCGCAAATGGCTTGCATCGAGATCGCCGACTGCACGCGGGTGGTCACTCCGCAGCGCTCCAGCTCGTTCTGCATGGCGAGCGAGTTAATTACCGTCGCGAGCATGCCCATGTAATCGGCCGATGCGCGCTCCATGCCGACCGCGGAGCCCGACACGCCGCGAAAGATGTTGCCTCCACCGATCACCAGGCAGATTTCGACTCCGAGCGCGTGCACCGATTGGATCTCGCTTGCGATGCGTCCGACCATCTCGGGATCGAGGCCGTACTCGCGCGCACCCATCAGCGCTTCGCCGGACAATTTCAAGAGAACGCGGCGATATTTGAGATCGGCTGACATGAGGCGTACGCTCACCCGACTTGGCCGAGCCCTCTAGCCGGCAGGCTCACGATACCACCAAATCGACCCGACGGTTGCACCTTTCAGCGTCAGGGGCGTCAGTGCCTTCTGCTCAAACAAAAGGACCGGGTGAAAGCCGGGCGAACCGGCTCAGTTCTTTAGCTGCGCCGCAACCTCGGCCGCGAAATCGGTGCGTTGCCGCTCAATCCCCTCGCCCAGTGCGAAACGTGCAAAGCTTTCAACGCTGATTGACGCTCCCGCGGTTTTACTGGCCTGCTCGACGACCTTCGAGATCTTCGTCTCCTGATCGACGACGAAGATCTGCTCCAGGAGGACGAACTCCTCGTAGAATTTGCGCAGGCGCCCTTCGACCATCCTGTCGACTACCGAGTCGGGTTTGCCCGTGGCGCGCGCCTGTTCTCGCAGCACGTCGCGTTCGCGGTCGAGCGCGGCCTGCGGCACCGAGGCGATATCGAGATAAAGCGGGTTTGCCGCCGCGATATGCATCGCCAGCTGCTTGCCGAGCCCGGCCAGCTGGTCGCTCGCAACAGTCGAGGCGAGTGTGACGAGCACGCCGATCTTGCCGAGGCCCGGGCCGAGCGCGTTGTGAACATAAGAGAAAACGGCGCCCTCGTCGGTCGAAAGGCGCTTGATGCGGCGCAGCACCAGATTTTCGCCGATTGTCGAGATCAGATGTGTCAGCTCGTCCTCGACGGTCCGGCCCGTTCCCGGGAAGTCGGCTTCCTTCAGCGATTCGAGCTCCCCATCGCCGTCGAGCGCCAATTCGCTCACGCTACGGACAAAGCTTTGAAAGGCCTGGTTGCGCGCCACGAAATCGGTCTCCGAGTTGACCTCGACGACAGCACCCACGCAACCGCGGGTCGCGACCCCGATCAAGCCCTCGGCCGCCATCCGCCCCGCCTTTTTTGCGGCCGCGGACAACCCCTTCTTGCGCAGCCAATCGACGGCCGCTTCGATGTCGCCGGCACTGTCGTCGAGCGCCCTTTTGCAATCCATCATCCCGGCGCCGGTCTTCTCGCGCAACTCCTTGACCAGCACCGCCGTTACCTCGGCCATAACATCGACCCTCGCGTAAAACCGTGTATTTCGAAAAGGAGCCCTAATTCGCTGCAGCCGCAGCCGTCTCATCTTGCGATCCGCCTTGGAGACCGTCGAGTGCGGCTTCGGCGGGTAATTCCTCCGGAGCCTCCGCGACAAAAGCCTGTTCGGCGAGATCCGGCCGGGCGCCGATATCGACCCCGGAGGCCGCGAGCTCGGCTTGCAATCCGTCGAGAACCGACCCGGCGACGAGGTCGCAGTAGAGGTGTATCGCCCGCATCGCATCGTCGTTTCCAGGGATGGGATAGGCGATGCCATCCGGTGAGGAGTTCGAATTGAGAATAGCGACAACCGGTATGCGTAGGGTATTGGCCTCGGCAACCGCGATTGCTTCCTTATTGGTGTCGATCACGAACAGGATGTCGGGGAGCCCGCCCATCTCCTTGATGCCGCCCAGCGCCCGTTCGAGCTTGTCGCGGTCGCGGGTCAGCTCCAAGAGTTCGCGCTTAGTCAATCCGGTCTGGTCTTGGGAGATCCGTTCCTCGAGCTCGCGCAGCCGCTTGATTGATTGGGAAATCGTCTTAAAATTGGTCAGCATGCCGCCGAGCCAGCGGTAGTTGACGTAATATTGGCCGCAGCGCTTGGCGGCGTCGGCGACCGGCTCCTGCGCCTGGCGCTTGGTGCCGACCAGGAGAACGCGGCCGCCGCCCGCGACGACGTCGCGGATCGCCTGCAAGCCCTGGTGCAGCATCGGTTCGCTCTGCTCGAGATCGATAATGTGGATCCCGTTGCGGACGCCGAAAATGTACGGCGCCATCTTGGGGTTCCACCGGCGGGTATGATGACCGAAGTGAACGCCGGCTTCGAGCAGCTGGCGCATGGAGGCAGTTGGTATCGCCATAAGTAATTCCTTGTTTCCGGTTGAGCCGCCGCAGGATGAAGTCGGCGCCTGAAGCACCGACACCGGAACGGGCGCTTGCTCGGAAAGACAGCCGGCAGCACCCGCAGCCCTGCGTGAGGTATCGCAGTATTACTTACGTTGCCGAGGCCCCCTTCGCAAGACCGCCGCGGCAACCCCGGAGGCCGGACTTGGTCCGGCCATCCGGGTCTTGAGAACCGCTCTCGGTTGCACTGAGGCGGGATGGCCGGGCTAGCCCGGCCATCCGTGTATCCTAAGCCTGGTAGAGCGGGCCTCGGATGATTTGACCCGGCAGAGCATCGGTGAGCTCGCCGCCTTCCAGCAGCACGCTGCCGTTGATCACGACGTAGTCGATACCGACCGCGTCGCGCTTGACCTGCACGCCGCCCGCCGGCAGCGTCGCGACCGGCTCGCGCGGCTTCGATGCGATCGTATCGGGATCGAAGATCGTGATGTCGGCGACCTTGCCGGCGGCGATGAAGCCGCGATCGGTAATGTCGTGCATCAGCGCTGTCTTGCCGGTCAGCCGATAGACCGCCTCTTCGAGCGGCATCACCTGCTGTTCGCGCACCCAGTGGCCCAGCAGATTCGTGCTGGTCTCGTGCCGGTCGGCGGTGTGCGGCCGGCCGCCGCCGTCGCTCGTACCGATCACGGTAAACGGCGAACCGAGGATCTCTTTTTGCGCCTTTGGATCCTTGTTGCGGTCGATCGCGATAAAGCAGGTCTGCAGATCTTCGTCGAGCGACAGGTCGAGGAAGGCGTCCATGATGCCCTTGTTCTGCTCCTTCGAGATCTGTTCGACGCTCTTGCCCTCGAGATGCCGGTTCTGCCCCTTCGTCGTCATGAACACTTCGACGAGGTCCCAGCGCCGGTTGAAGAAGCCGCGAGCGCGGCCGCGCCGGTCGGTCATGCCGCCTTCCTGGGCGACCGTCCCTTCGACCGCCTCGGCCGACAGGGCCTTGCGCAGTTCGGGGTCGCGGAACGCGCGCATGCGCTCCTCATAGGGCAGGGCCATGACCTTGTCCCAGGTCGGCATGCCGCGGAAGATGCCTTCGGGATGAGTAATGTCCTCGTCCTGCGGCACATTGAGCCCGCGTTGCAGATCAAAGATCGCACCGGCAACGGTCGAGAGGCACGAGCCGTAGCAGCGCGCGCCGCTCTTAAACCCTTCCTCGAGCCAGCGCAGATGCTCCACCCACTCCTCGGGGTTGGCGATCGGTTGCGACACCAGGTTGTAGATCGACGGCCGTCCGGTGCGCGCCGCCAGCTCGCGGGCTACCTGGCGGGTCGCCTTGGTGCCGCCGGGGGCGCCGCCGGCGACTTGGAACACACCGGTGCCGAGTTCGCCGAGCACGCTGGCAAGCGCCCAGCGCTCCTCGTCGTCGCACACCCCGGCCGGGTCGCCGCGATCCTTTGGTGCGGTCGAAAAGCCGAGCGCGCCGTCATGCATCGCCTCGCGGATCAGCCGCTGCATCGCGGCCATTTCTTCGGGGGTCGCCTGCCGCTCGGAGGCCGCCTCGCCCATCACATAGCGGCGGATGCCCGAATGGCCGACCAAGGTGCCGACGTTGATGCCGCGCCGCTTGCCGAGGGCATTCAGATAGTCGCCGACCGATTCCCAGGTCACATCGACCCCGGCCTTCATGACCGGGAGCGGGATCTGTTCCGCGTCGGAGAAGAATTCGAGATACCACTCGCCGTCGCCGGGCCGGACCGGGGCGATGACCTGGCCGCACTGGCCGACGACGACCGTGGTGTGGCCGTTGTGCACCCACGAGCCGCAATACGGGTCCCACACGGCCTGTGGATCGAAATGAGTATGGTGATCGATGAACCCCGGGGCTACGACGCGTCCATCGGCGTCGATGACGCGCTCGGCCGCGGCGCCTTTATATTTCCCGACCCCGACGATTTTCCCTTGATGCACCGCCACATCCGCCTGGAAGGCCGGCTCGCCTGAGCCGTCCACGACGCGTCCATTGTTGATGAGCAGGTCATATGCCATGATGCGTTCTCCTCATTGCCCCGCTCCGGATGAGCCTGGGGCCGTCGCGGCGGGCCGTTCCCACTGGGCCAGTGGTCCACCGGCACTTTTTTAATGGTGCAGAACGAAGCCTACGCCTCGCAGGAGCGACCAGCAATATTTTCTCTCGACTGTTGATAGACAAAGTCGGGAAAGAAATCCTCAATGAACGATGCTCATTTGAGGAATGAATTTTACTCATCGATATTCTCTCGCACCCCCTTTTACGGGGATGACGGCTGAACCATTTTGAGCCGCGCAGTGACTGCCGATCCTCTCGATGCTGCCGCGGGCGAACGCGCGGAGCGTATCGCGAAAGTGCTGGCGCGCGCCGGGGTATGCTCGCGCCGCGACGCCGAGCGCTGGATTGCCGACGGACGGGTTTCGGTCGACGGCCGAGTTCTGGCGACGCCCGCAACAACCGTTACCGCCGCCAACGACATCCGAGTTGACGGCAAGCCGCTGCCATTACCCGAGCGGCCACGCCTGTGGCGTTATCACAAGCCGGCAGGTCTCGTGACCTCGCATCGCGACGAAAGAGGCCGGCCCACCGTGTTCGGTGCACTGCCGAAGGACCTGCCACGGCTGATTTCGGTCGGCCGGCTTGATCTCAATTCCGAGGGGCTTTTGCTGCTGACCAATGACGGCGCTCTGGCGCGGCGGCTCGAATTGCCGACAACCGGCTGGCTGCGGCGCTATAAGGTGCGCGTCCACGGCGAGGTCGAGCCGGAGCGCCTTGCCGCGCTCGAAAAAGGGATCACGATAGACGGCGTGGCCTATGGCCCGATCCGCGCGAGCCTCGAACGCCAACAGGGCAGCAACGCCTGGATCGCGATGGCTCTGCGCGAAGGGAAGAACCGCGAGGTGCGCCGGGTGCTCGAGCATCTCGGTCTTAAAGTGACTCGGCTGATTCGCCTGTCCTACGGGCCGTTTCAGCTCGGCAATCTGGCGCGCAGCGCGGTCGACGAAGTGCCGAAGAAGGTGCTCAGCGAGCAGCTCGGCAACCGCCGCCCGGCGACAATTCATGCGGATCGTCGCCGGTAGACATCGGGGCCGCCGCCTACTCGCTCCGCCAGGCGAGAAGGTAAGGCCGACGAGCGACCGCGCCCGCGAGGCGCTGTTCAACATCCTGTCGCACGGCCAGCTGGCGGCGGAAGGCATCCCGTTCGCCGGGGCGGCGGTGCTCGACGCCTTTGCGGGAACGGGAGCGCTGGGCCTCGAGGCATTGTCGCGCGGCGCTGCCGAGGCCGCGTTCATTGAACACGACCGCGAGGTTCTCGCGACCCTTCGGCAGAACATCGCGGCGCTCGGAGAAGGCAGCTGCTCTCGGATCATTTCCGGCGACGCCACCCGCCCGCCGCGCGCACTTTCGGCGTGCGAACTCGTATTTCTGGACCCTCCTTATCGCAGCGGCCTTGCTGCCGCGGCGCTGACGGCGCTTGAAGCGGCCGGTTGGCTCACGCCGGATGCACTTGCAGTCGTCGAGCTCGCGGCGCGTGAGGAACTGACGCTGCCGGCCGGGTTTTTCCTTCTCGATGAGCGGATATACGGCGCTGCGCGCCTGCTGTTCTTGCGCCGCGGCCAAACCTCGGGAGATCGGAAATGAGCGATCAGCTGCGATATGTGACGTTGCGCGATGGCGAGCGCGTGCCGGCGCTGGGGCAAGGAACCTGGCACATGGGCGAGAACCGGCGCCATGCCGCCGACGAAGCCGCCGCGTTGCGGCTCGGCATCGAACTCGGCATGACCCTGATCGACACTGCCGAAATGTACGGCAGCGGCGGTGCGGAAGAGGTCGTCGCGCGCGTCGCCGACGGCATCCGCGACAAGCTCTTCATCGTCAGCAAGGTCTACCCGCACAACGCTTCTCGCGCCGGCGTTGTGGCTGCCTGCGAGCGCAGCCTGAAACGGCTCGCCACCGATCGCATCGATCTTTACCTGCTGCATTGGCGCGGCTCGATCCCGCTCGCTGAGAGCTTGGAGGGCTTCCTGCGGCTCGAGTGTGACGGCAAAATCCGCCATTACGGGGTCAGCAATTTCGACCGCGCCGACGTGGCCGAATGGGTGGCGCTGCAAGGCGGCGACACCGTCGCGGCCGACCAGGTTCTCTATAATCTGTCCCGCCGTGGTCCCGAATGGGATCTCGTGCCGTGGTGCCGCGAGCACCGGGTCGCGATCATGGCCTACACACCGCTCGGCACTGGCGGCATGCTCGGCAATCCGGCGCTCGCCGAGGTCGCTCGCCGCCGCGGCGCGACGCCGGCGCAGATCGCCCTCGCCTGGCTGTTGCGCCAAGAGAGCACGATTGTGATCCCGAAGGCGTCGCGGTCCGAGCATGTGCGCGAAAACCGCGGCGCCCTCGACGTGCAGCTGAAGACAGAGGATCTGACCGCGCTCGACCGCGCTTTCCCGCCGCCCAAGGGCAAGAGCTCGCTCGGTATGCTCTGACGCCGTTTTATTGCGTGCTCCTGTCCGCTTCGCTAGTCTGGGCAGGCCATTGGAGGGGTGGCCGAGCGGTTGAAGGCGCACGCCTGGAAAGTGTGTAGACGGTGATGAATCGTCTCGCGGGTTCGAATCCCGCCCCCTCCGCCAATTTGCAGGGCGTTGTCACGGAAACTGGGTCGGGAGCCAGCGGCGATCGGGTAGGATATTGGCATGGCTTCGCTCTGATACCGCCGCCACCGCTTCGCGCCAGAGATCGTCCAGCACGCGATCTGGCTCTACCTGCGCTTCACGCTGAGTTATCGGGATGTCGAGGAACTGCTCGCCGAGAGAGGGGTCGACAGCTCCTACGAAACGCTGCGGCGCTGGGTACCGAAGTTCGGTCCTGCGATCGCGGGACGCCTACGCCAGCGTCGCCCTCGGGCGAGCGATCGCTGGCATTTGGATGAGATGGTTGTTCGGATCGCCGGCGAGCGGATGTATCTCTGGCGTGTTGTCGATCACGAAGGCGACGTTCTCGACATGCTGGTGCAGCGCCGCCGGGATGCTACGGCTGATGCGCAAGCTTCTCAGAAAGCAAGGCTTTGCGCCGAAATTGCTAGTGACCCGACAAACTGCGCTCCTATGCCTCCGCATTCCGGCGCTTACGACTGAGCTCTCCGCACGAGCCAAGGGCTTCGAAAGAACAACAGGGCGGAGAACTCGCATCAGCCTGTACGGCGACGCGAGCGCAAGATGCAGCGGTTCAAATCGGCTCGATCCGCTCAGCGCTTCCTCAGCATGCATGCCGCCCTTCACAACACCTTCAACCTTCAACGCCATCTCGTCTCGCGATCAACGCTGCGGGCCTTCCGAGCCGAGGCGGCCAGCGAATGGCGGCATGCAGTCGCGGCGGCGTAGTCGCGCGCCCCTACTTCGAGCTTTTTGATCGCGGCAAGTTAATCTGACAATGCCACCGGGGTTCTTTGTTCGGAGCGGGGGCGCGTGGCGAGACGCCGTTCAGTAGCTGAACGCCGCGGCCGGTAGAGCGCTGGGGCGCGGCACAAGAGCGGGGTTAACCATCTGGGCCAAGGCGTATCGGGGCGTAACGAGCCGCGCATACCACGCATCGCGATGAACATACCACTGGCTACCGCTCACGGCATTCGCCCAACTCGCCAAGTCAAGCACCGCGATGAAGACCTGCTCGCCCGGGACGACCGCCACATTGGTGTTCTGATTGTAGTCGAGGTATTGGTTCTGGGGCACGATATGGTAGACCCCGGGGGCAACGTCGCGATAGAAAGCACCACCAGGCTCAACCGACCCGACATACACGCCATTCACGTCGATATTGGCGGTATTGAGGCTCTCAGAGGGGTCCCACAGACGGTAGAACCAGATCCTGCCTTGGCCTGGCGGCGGTGCCGCAACTTGCGCTGCGGGCGGGGTGGCACAAGCGGCCGCCGTCAATATTAGCGACAAGCCTGCCGCATTGACCCAATCGCGTAATTGTAAGAAAGTCGCCATTATCATCGGCCTTGTAACCCTGTGGCACAATTAGCCGACACGAGTGGCCAGCACCGCCGCCGGCCGATGGCCGATTTCCTCGACTGCCAGCGGGCTCAGTGCGCCGCTCTGCTGGTTGATGCGGTACGAAGTTAGATGGCCTGACGCTGTGCCCACGGCAAACAGGAAGCGCCCTGCCGGATCCAGGCAGAATGCACTGGGAACAGCTTCGGTTGGTACGTGCCCAGCAGCCGTCAGATGCCCGGTCGCGGGATCGACAGCGAAGGCCGCGATACTGCTGCCGTTAACCGCGCGGTTGCCGACATAGAGGAACCGCCCCGAGGGCGCCAGGTGAATCTGCGAGCAGGTGGTGCGCTCACTGTGACCGGCGGGCAAAGTCGAGGTTGTGTGCATGGACGAAAGGGTGCCGTTCGCGGGATCGAGCTGGTAGGCGGTCACGCTGCAGCCCTGCTCGTTCGAGAAATAGACGATATCGAGACTCGGGTGATGGATATAGTGGCGTGGTCCGACGAGATCGCCCTGTTCAACGCGATGTGGCGTATTCGGACTCAACCTGCCGGTCTGAGCGTCGAAACGGTACTGGAAGATCACATTGGGGCCGGGATTATTTTTCGGCGGTTCCAACACATTGTCCTGGATGCGAGCGATATGAGGGACAAAGGCGAATCGATTGGACGGATCGGTTGCGATCGCATGCGCTCCGACCGCAGTTTCCTGCTTGTCAACGGCAGCCGCCCCAATGGTGCCGTCTGCCGCGATCGGATATACGGCGACATAGCCGCCCTGGTAATAAGCGCAAAGCATGTAGCGGCCGCTGCGGTCGGGCGCCAGGAAGGTCGGCGCATCTACCTGCGCTGCGGTCCTTAACGGCGAGAGGCGCCCGGTCACGGCATCGATCCGGTAGCTCGCGATCGATGGCCGCGTGCGATAGCCGATGTAGAGCGTGTTGCGGTCTGGACCGATTGCCATGACTGATGGCCCGCCGACCGCCGGTACATCGAGCTGCTTCGTCAGCTCGCCGCTGTCGCCGTCTAAACCGAACGCCGCTATTTTGTCGTCATCCTGCAATCCAACGTACAGCATGTCTGGCATCGTTCGCCCTCCCCTTCCAAGCGTGGTCGGCACGCGCACCCGCAACGATCATAGGCTTGAAAGAAGCTCGAAACCATCCCCCTTACTGTTCGCGCTTGCCGAACATTCTTTGGCAACTCTATGGAGCACCGACGATATAATCAGCCGGAAACCCGATATTCATTGTTCGTTACCAACCGGGGCTACGTCCATGACTGACCTAATCGCGGCGTGGGCGGCGCAGCGTGAAGGTTTCGAATGGGGCCAGCTGACCGTCCGTCCCTACCACGTCGTAGTAGGTGACTTGGATCGTCGTGAAATCGCCGGGATGTGATCCCGGATCGACGCTGAATGCCGCAAAGCCATAGGAGTGCGCGGCGTTTCGCACGGCCGACCACGGCGCCTGCTCGTGCACGTAGACCGGCGGACGCTTGCCTGTCTTCGGGTCGGGTTCGCCGACGGCAGTGATCACCCGGCACTGTGGCGGGTCGAAGAACAGCGTGTTCGACGGAACGGAGGTTCCGCCTCCGCCGATCACCATGTGCACCGTTCCCTTTGTCGTATCGATGATGTCGGTTGCGGTTGCCGCGGGGATCGGCGTCAGGGTGGCGTTCTCTTCCCGGCCGTGGATCGGGTGCGAGCGTTCGTAGTGGTGCTCGTGTCCGCACACGACGAGGTCGACGCCGTATTTGTCGAACAGCGGCACCCACTCCTGGCGGATCCCGAGGTCCGCGCCATTGAACTTGTCTACCGTCGAGATGGCGACCTGGTGCATGCACACGACGATCCAGTCGATGTCATGATCGCTGCGGGCGGCGGCCAGCTCCTGTTCCAACCAGGCCTTTTGCGCACCCTCCGAGTAGCCCCGGACATACGAGTTGCCGCCATCCTGGTAGGTGACGTCGTCGTTGGCGAGGCTGATCACGCGCATCGAGCCAACGGTGAAGGCGTACCATAGCCCACGCGTCACATCCGACTGGCCATCCGCCGCCGGCAGCAAGAAGTAGGTCTGATAGGCATGATACCCGATCGGGCCGTTGCCGAGCTCGTTCTCGTGATTGCCGGCGGCGGGCATCCAGGGGCGCTTGCGGGCGCTGCGGCTGTTGTTTTCCCAGAAATCCCACCAGGTCCGCACCCGATCATCAGCGAGATTGGCGTAGCACAAATCACCGTTGAGCAGGTGAAACAGCGGCTGCAACCGCTCGACGCCGAGAACCGTGTCGGCAGCCGCCGGCGAGCCGAGATTGTCGTTCACAAAGGGCGGGTTCGCAACCGTTACCCCCTCGGGCGGCTTGTATTTCTTGCCCAAAGTCGGCGTGGCCTGATCCCCGAAGCTGGTAAACGTGAACCGCGCGCGGCCGCCCGGGGCAGTTCGGAACGTGCCGAACTCCGGCGCAGAGCCCTCGTGGTATGCCCCGTAGAGATAAGCGGAGTCGGCCCGCAGCTGGCCGATTTTCGCATGATGGGCGTAGACAACCTGGCCCGACTTGGCATCGGTGTAGCTGGTTTCTTGAGCCGCGACGATGCGGTCGAGCTGGCCATCGAGAGTCCCGAGCATGACGCGGGGATTGCGCACGGATTGCAGCGTGTGCCACGACACCACGATTTCCGACGCTGCATCCGCTCCGAACTGCAGATGGAGTCCGGCGACTGGAGGTGAGGTCGGCGGATCAGCCGATGGGAGGGCGGTGGGCGCGGCCAGAGAAACTCCGGTTCCGATGAGGGACGCCGCGACCGCGGCCCCTCCTGCGATACCCGCAGCGGCGAGCAGCTTGCGACGGCTGAGCTCAAGATTGAATGCGATGTCTTGTATGGCCATGGCCTCGAGATTGCTCCACAGTAGCCGAGGGAGCCTATCGCAACTCGATGACAGTTCAGCGAACCTGTGTCAGGCCGGCAGGCCACACTGGATCCGCTGATCCGTTTGCGGGTGAGCTTACTCCCTGGATCATGGGGTGACGATGGGAACTGGACACTGCCTGTCGCTCCTAGATGCCGATCGCCGCCTTCACCCGCTCTGCGGTCATGGGTAATTCCCTCACCCTGACTCCAGAGGCATCGGCAACCGCATTGCCAATGGCAGCGGCAGCTGGCCCCTGGGCAGCTTCGCCAGTGCCGAGAAAGGGTTGCCCCGGACGATCGATCACGTGGACCTCCACCGAATCCGGCACTGTGGAGAAGCGCAGGATCGGATAACTGCTCCAATCGCGGCTCGTAATCCGCGTCCGATCGAAGGTGACGCTTTCGTAAAGCGTCCAGCTCGCAGACTGGAGAATGCCGCCTTCGATCTGGTTGCGGATGCCATCGGGATTGACGGCTTGGCCGCTATCCACCGCAGCGGTCGCGCGGACCAGGCGGACGCGACCGCTCTCGTGGTCGAGGCTCACCTCGACGGCGAGCGCCGCATAGGCGCCGAGGTTTTTGTATTGCGCGAATGCAAAGCCACGCCCGGTCCCCCGCTTCCGCGAAAAACGGGACCAGCCGAACCGCTCGGCCGCAGTGGCGATGACATCGCGTGCGCGAGGGTCGGTAAGGTGGCGCAGCCGGAACTCGACGGGATCAGTCCCGGCCGCCTGTGCCAGCTCGTCCATAAAGCTCTCGATCGAGAAGACGTTCATATAGGCGCCAAGGCTGCGCAGCGCCGAGACCCGCAGCGGCATGGCTGGAACAAAATCGTAGAGGATGCGCGCGTTCGGGATTTCGTAAAGCGGCAGAGCGTTGCGGTGGCCGCCGCCTTCGGGCAGCGGCAGCGGTTTCGGGACCGGCTGTGCTATCGGAGACGCACGATACCAGGCCGCCAGCAGATTGCCGGCGCCGCCTGGACGCGTTGCATGCGTGCTGCTGCGGACCGTGTAATCCCACGCTACGATGCGGCCTTGTCCGTCCAATGCAGCGCGCGCATACGTCAGCATGGCGGACCCATAGGGCTCCCAGCTGTGCTCCTGCTCACGCATCCATTGGACACGCACCGGTCGGCCCGGCAATGCACGCGCGAGCAGCGCTGCATCGGCGGCGGCATCATCTGCCGCATTATGGCCGTAGCAGCCGGCGCCCTCGACATGAACGCAGCGCATCTTCTCCTCGGGCAGGTTTACGAGCTGTGCGAGCGCATTGCGCAACGGGTAGACGCCCTGGCTGTGTGTCCAGACAGTCAGGGCGCCGTTCTCAAACAGGCCCACCGCGCAGGACGGGCCGATGGAGCCGTGCAGCTGATAAGCGCGGCGATAGCGCGCCTCGACGGTCCGGGCGGCCAGCGGAGGAGCCACGGCTGGATCATTGCGGACCGGGATCTGCTGCGCCGGTTGCCGCTCCAAATCGGCGAAAATTTCGCCTTGCTCGGGGAGGCTCGGCGTTTCTTCCCAACTCGCCGCAGCCTGGAGTGCCCGCAAGGCGACAATCGCCTGATATTCGCGCTCGGCAATCACCGCCAGATAGCTGCCGTCGCGCAATATCTTGAGAACACCCGGCAGCTTCTCGGCCACATTCGTATCGATATTGCGCAGTTTCGCGCGGTAGGAGGGCTGCCAGACTACCCGCCCATGCGCCATATCGGGCAGCCGCAAATCCTGCACATAGGCTTCGCCACCCGTGACCTTGCCGGGAAGGTCGACCCGCGGCACCGGCTTGCCAATGAGGCGATACCCCGTAGGGTCGAGCACATCGGAATGAGCGTTCGCGCGAACGTGGAGCATCTGGTCGGCGACGAGCTCGCCATAGCCGAGCCGCCGGCCATCATCGGCGATGACGGCGCTGCCTTCCGCTCTCAGCCGTTCGGCCGGGAGTTGCAACCGCGCCGCCGCCTGGCCGATCAGGATCGCCCGGACCTGAGCGGCGGCATTCATGACTGCGGTGCCGCTGTCCTGCATCGAATGGCTGCCGGCGGTGTAGCCTTCGTTCGGAGTCTGAGACGTATCAGCGGTGACCAAGTGAACCGCCTCGGGCTCAACGACGAGTTCCTCGGCGGCGAGCTGGATCAGCGCCGTTTTCAGCCCCTGGCCCAGCTCCGCCTTTCCGGTAAAGATCGTGATCGCGCCGTCCGCATCTATGCGGATCCAGGAATCGAGCATTGGTTCGCTTTTGAGACTGCCCGGCAGCAGTGGTTCGGCGACTGGCTGAGCGCCCGCATTCTGCGCGCCTTGGGCCAGTAGCCGGTGCGAGCCGAGGGAGAAACTCAGGACAAGCGCACCGCTGCCGGTGAGCACCGCGCGCCGCGAGGGGTTCACAGCTCGAGCCCGCATCATCGGCGCGCCTCTTTTGTCTTCTCGGCGTCAACCGAGCGGATTGCATCTCTGGCGCGGCGGATCGCGCGCAGGATGCGCATATGGGTTCCGCAGCGACAGAGATTCGGCTCCATCTGCGCCCGGATCTGCGCATCTGATGGCGCAGAATTTCGTTCGAGCAGGGCTTGTGCGCGCATGATCATTCCTGCGATGCAATAGCCGCATTGGGCGGCCTGCTCCTCGATGAAGGCGCGCTGCAAGGGATTCGGGTTGGTCTCGCTGCCGAGCCCCTCGATCGTGGTGATCTTTCGGCCTTGCAGCGCGGCCACCGGTGTCAGACACGAGAAGACCGCCTCGCCGTCGACGATCACCGTGCAGGCCCCACACTGTCCGAGACCGCAGCCGAATTTTGCGCCATTGAGCTGGAGTTCGCCGCGGAGAACATAAAGAAGCGGCGTAGCCGGATCGACATTGAGCTGATGCGACTGGCCGTTGACCGTGAGTGTGATCATGACCGTTCCTTCCGGTGCCGGATCTCGCGAATACGAGCTTCGAGATTATCCCAGGCCGGCTGATCGCTGTAATTCTCCCGAATGTAGCCGAGTAATGCCGCAATCTGTTCGTCGGTAAACGCATTATCAAAGGGTGGCATTAAGGGCCCCCTCTGGCCTTCGTCCGGATGAATGCCATACAGCGTAATAAGAATAGCATTCCTTGGATCTGGCCCGCTAACGGCACTGCTGAGGGAGAGATCGATGCCGCGCGGCGGGACCATGGAGGGGCCGCCGACATGGCAATTCGCGCAGGCGCCGGCGAATAGGGTGGCCGCGAAGTTGCCGGGATGTTCATTTGCCAGGCTTGTTTCTTGGTGGCTCGCGCGGGCCAAAACTTCATCGATGCGGTGACGTCGCTCGGGCGAAATCGGGCGTTGTAATGAAGCAAGGTAGGTCGCTATCGCGTCCACATCCCGCTCGTCAACCCGCGACAAATCATCTGTCACAGCTTGCATCGGCCCGGCTGCGGCGCCATGCTCGGCGTCCCACCCTTGATGCAGGTAAGCGAAAAGGTGCTCTACGTCCCAGGGCACCGGGGCAGGGGAAGCCCCGTTCAGCGCCGGCACTTGCCAACCTTCGGATACACCTCCGGCCAGCGCGTTGCCATGCTCCTCGGCGCCCACGAAGTTGCGGGGCGTGTGACAGTCGCCGCAATGCCCCAGCCCCTGAACCAGATAGGCGCCCCGATTCCATTTGGCAGTCTGGTTGGGATCCGGGTCAAAGGGCGCAGTGTCGAGGAACAGCAGATTCCAGATTGTTACAACCCGGCGCATGCTCAACGGAAATGGCAGCGCGTTGGGGGGCGGCCGGCTGTCGACCGGCATGCGCGTCATTACGAAGGCATAGAGCGCCCGGATATCGTTGTCGCTGAGCTTGGCATAATGATCGTAGGGAAAGGCCGGGTAGAGATTGTAGCCTTGGCGTGACACGCCCCTTCGCATAGCACGCTGGAAAGCCTCCTCGGACCAGGAGCCGATGCCGGTTTTCGGATCGGGTGTGATGTTTGCGCTGTAGACCGTCCCGAACGGCGTCGGGATTGGCCGGCTTCCGGCATAGGCCGGACCGCCCGGGACAGTATGGCAGACGTCGCAATTGCCGATGGCGGCGAATTGCGCGCCTTCGGCGACGAGCGCTTTATGGAAGGCGGGGCGGTTAGGACCATCGACGGCGGCGATTTCGGGGCGGTTCGACAAAAGAAAAAAACTGCCCACGGCGAGGGCAAGCACGACCAGGGTGCCTAAAAGAAGACGCGCTATCCGCATGGGCGCTGCTGCTTTGCGATCGAGCTCGATGATGGTGGTGTGGTGTTGGCCCGCGATTCCTGCCAACCGACCTTAAGCGCGACCCCTCCCAACATCATCCGCAAATTACAATGGCCCGACCCGCCCCGAAATAAGGCCTACCGCCAGCCAGCATCTGACCGAGCTCCGGGGCGTGCATCGGTAAACGTTCGGCGCAAAATCAGGAAACGCCACAAGGCTGGCTGGGGAAGGCAACCATACAACGGCAACGCGATTGCATTGAGATCTGCGCGCAAAGGAATCAGGCGCACTCGTCATAGCAGTCCGACGGCGAAACCGGCCCTGCACTGACGTCATATCCGGGCAGGTTAGTTTTTAGGCCTTGATTCCTGGTTATTTTATGCCCCTATCATTCCTTTACGATCTGCTAAGCTTTCGATCGTTGCGCGAGGTGTTCTCATGGGCAGTCATTCGAGGGTCCTCGGAATCGTCGTGTACTTTTGTGTCATGATCGGCTTCATCGCCAGCGCCGCGGCAGTTCCGATAACAGTGTCATTTAGCGCTGTAGGATTCACCTGTTTCGGGCCGGGGTCGAGTTGTAACACGCCTCCGCCAGCGGACCCGGTCGTCGGGTCAATTGTGTACGATGCCATCTCTAGTACCTCAGACATCAACTCTCTGCTATCCATCCAGCTTACTATCGGTAGCCATAATTATGCAGTTAACGAGGTCGGTTTTTTAGACAATCACTTGTTCGATCAACGGATAATTGGCGGTCTTATAAACGGCGTTTCGGGCATATCTTCCGGCACAGATGACTTTAGATTACAATGGAGCGAAGCTACGTTGAACCCCGAGGATTTCAGCTATACAACCTCTTCTAGCTCAGGAATCTACTCAGAGACGAACTTCACCCAATTCACAATAACGCAGGCGTCTACCGTGCCGGAGCCGAGCGGGTTGGCGATCCTCACGATTGGGGTCGCCGGCATCATGATCGCTGCCAGGCGGAAATAGCTTTTGGGTAACGGACGTTCAAGCGAAATTGGAAGCCATCGGCGAGAACCGTTAACTGGCAGCAGGAGACTGAAAACGAAATTTTTAACCCTGATCCGGTACTGGCCAATGGGCGAGCCATCTTCCGCTAAGGGTCGGGAGTGCCGGCACCCAAGAATCTCGTCCGATCGACTGAGAAACCGGCACACCAGCGTCTTGTCCTGATCAACTCCGAGCCTTGCCGACGCCAACCGCCGGAGGTAACAGTGCACATTGCTACGGCTACAAGACAGAGCCTATTCGCGCTCTTCGCGGCTGGCGGTCTCGCAGCGCTTCCCGCGAACGCAGCCGACCCACCAGCCGATATGCGGCCAATCTCCGGCGCTGTCCGTGCAACTCCGGCGGAGACAGCGACAAGCAACATTCTCGCGTTGAATACCGCGATGTTCGGGCTTTATGACGCTGCCGGCCGAGTTTTCCAAAAGAACATTCTCGCCCACCACCCCATTATACTTGGCCTGTTTTCCGGGGCGGCGAAGCTCGACCGCTAGCTGTTATTTTCCTGGGTATAACAGCGATAATAGCGACGGCTAAAATAAGGGCGACCCCCACGAGGTCGGCGCGGGGGTCGATCTCTCTCAGAGCGGGTTAGATGATGCCTTCCTGGCGCAGCGTCTCGACCTCTCCCGCGCCGAGGCCGAGCCAGTTGTGCAGAACCTCGGCAGTGTCTGTCCCGAGCGCCGGCGACCCTTTCAGCCGGACGGTCTTGCCGTCGATCCGTACCGGCCAGGTTGCCATTTTGTAGTCGCCGTTGTGGTGATGGACGGTCTGCATGATGCCGCGCTCCTCGAAGCTCGGCTCGGTCTGCAATTCCATCGTGTCGAACACCGCGCCGGAGGGTACGCCCACGGATATCAATTTCTCCATCGCCTCGTGCTTGTCGTGCTGGCGGGTCCATTCGCCGATGATCGCGTCGAGTTCCTTTTCGTTCTTGACGCGCACGTCGCCGGTCGCAAAACGCGGGTCGTCGATCAACTCCTCGCGGCCTATCAGTTTCATCAGCCGCGACCAATGCTCGGGATTGGCCCGGCTGGTGGTCAGGTAGACATAGTCGTTGGGACCGCCGCCCTTGGCCGGGTAGAGCCCCGACGGCGCGTTGTTGCCGCCGCCCGACTTGGCGCCGCGGCGCGGCGCCGGCTTGCCGGTGCGCGCCATCGTCGCAAAGCAGGTGCGCATGTAGTGGATCATCGCGTCTTGCATCGCGACCTGTAGGCGCCTTCCGTGGCCCGTACGGTTGCGTTCGTGCAAGGCGCCAAGAATGGTCGCCGCCATCAGCATGCCGGTGCCCGTGTCACCGAAGGAGAGGCCCGGCTTGACCGGCGGGCGGTCAGGCTCGCCGGTGACGCTTATCGGGCCGCCCGCAGCCTGCGCAATCATGTCGAAGGCCAGCCCCTTCTCATGCGGGCTGCCGGTTCCGAACCCCTTGATCTGGCAATAAATGATGCGCGGGTTGAGCTTCTTGACCGCCTCGTAATCAAGGCCGAGGCGCTCGATCGTGCCCGGCGCCATGTTTTCGACCGTCACATCGGCCTGCTTCAGCATCTCCTTGACGATGTCGAGCCCCTTTGGCGATTTCAGATTGATCGCGAGGGACTTCTTGTTGACGTTGAACTGGTGGAAGTACCACGGGTCATCGTCGGGCTTGCCGGGGCGCAGCCGGCGGCCGGGGTCGCCCCGCCCCGGGTTCTCGATCTTGACCACCTCGGCGCCAAACCAGGCCAGCACCTCGGTCGAGGTCGTGCCCGCCTCGAACTGGGTGAAATCGACCACCTTGACGCCCTGCAAAAAGTTGAAGTCCTGGATGTTGTCGCTCATCGCTGGTTCCTCTCGTTGGCCCAGATCTGGGACACAGCGTGCGCCATCCCGCGCCCCACCGCAACGCCTTCCGCTGTGGTTTCCAACCTCCGCCGCTACTCGAGCGCGTAGTCGTATCGGATGAAGCCGTTGAACCGGGCAATTCGGTCGTAGAGCGAGCGCGCGGTGTCGTTGTCCTCCTTCGTGGTCCAATAGAGCCGGTAGCACCCACGATCACGGGCCGCCGCCGCGACCGCTTCGATCAGCTGGCGGCCGACGCCGCCGCGCCGGGCGATGGGGTCGACGAAGAGATCCTGTAGGTAACAGACCTCCCTGGTAGTCCAGGCATGCGCGTGAAAGAGATAGTGGGCGATCCCGACGAGCGGCGCGGTCGCTCCCCCCTGCCGCGCTCCCAGACCGCGGATCGGGCCTTCCGTGGCGATCAGCCGCTGCCAGGTGTGCTCATAGATCTCCGTCGGCAGGCGCGTCTCATAGAAATCGAGATAGCCGCGCCACAGCTCGGCCCAGCGGTCGCGGTCAAGCTGGGTGATCGGGTTAACGACGATATCGACCACGACGCCCCTCCCGTTTGCCCAGCCTGCGATATACCATAGGCTGCGATGATCATCGGAGGTTCGCGATGTTGGTTTTCCGGCAGCTGTTCGATCCGCCATCCTCCACCTACACGTACCTGCTTGCCGATGGCGACAACGGAGTGGCAGTCATCATCGATCCGGTGTTCGAGCAGGTGCGACGCGACGCGGCTTTGATCGAAGAACTCGGCCTGCGCCTCGTCTGTGCCCTTGAAACGCACGTCCATGCCGATCATGTGACCGGCGGGTGGCTGCTCAAACAGCGCACCGGATGCCGGATCGCCCTGGCGGCCAACAGCGGCGCGGAGGGCGGCGACCGCTACTTGGTGCAGGAGGACGTGGTCGCGTTTGGCGATCGCAATCTCCAGGTGCGCCAGACCCCCGGCCATACCAATGGCTGCCTGACCTATGTGCTCGACGACCGCAGCATGGCGTTCACCGGGGACTGTCTGTTTGTCAGAGGCACTGGGCGGACCGATTTCCAGCAAGGCGACCCGCACGCGATGTACCGCTCGATCCACGAACAGATCTTCACCTTGCCGGATTTGTGCCTGCTCTATCCCGCACACGATTATCGCGGACTGACGGTCACCAGCGTCCGCGAGGAAAGGCGGTTCAACCCGCGCCTCGGCGGCGAAATCGGAGAAGGCGATTTTACCGGGTACATGAAAAACCTGCGCCTGGCCCATCCGAAGAAACTCGATGTGGCAGTGCCCGCCAATCTGAAATGCGGGCGGCCCGAAAGCGGGATAGGCATCACGGCGGAGCCGAGTTGGGCGGCGCTTCGATATTCGTTTGCCGGGATCTGGGAGATCGAACCCCACGGGCTCGAGGAACACGCGCCTGCGGTCCAAATCCTCGACGTGCGCGAGCCCGAGGAGTTCACCGGCCCGCTCGGGCACATTCGTGGCGCCTTCCTGATCCCGCTGGGCGAACTGGCCGAGCGCGCCGGGGAATTGGCGCGCGATCGCCCGATCGTCGCAGTTTGCCGTGCCGGCAGCCGCTCCGCGCAGGCCACCGTCATCCTGCGCGAAGCGGGCTTTGGCGATGTTGCCAACCTTGCCGGCGGCATGCTGCGCTGGCGCGCCGAAGGCCTTGCTGTCGAAGGCGGCCGGGTGTAGCTCGATCGAAGATGATGGGCCCCCGGCGCGCGATCCCATTCTCATCCTCGTGTCCGACGACAATTCGCTGACTGGGCGCGTGCGGCGCTACGCCCAGGTGTCGACCGCGATGGGCGGACTGGCGGCGCGGCTCGCGGGCGAGCGCTATCTCGGTCTCAACCTCGACCGCGGCCGCCACGCGGCCGAGCTGAAGGCGGTGCTAGGCGGCATCAAGGGGCCGCTGATGAAGGTAGCCCAGCTGCTCGCCACGATACCCGATGCTCTGCCCAAGGAGTACGTCCAGGAGCTCGTTCAGCTGCAGGCGAACGCGCCGGCAATGGGCGGGCCATTTGTCCGGCGGCGCATGGCCGGCGAGCTCGGCGCCGACTGGCGCAGCCGGTTTCGCGAGTTCGACAGAACAGCGGCGCGCGCCGCTTCGTTGGGCCAGGTGCACCGGGCGACCGCGCTCGACGGAACCCCACTCGCCTGCAAATTGCAATACCCCGACATGGCTTCGGCAGTGGAAGCCGATCTACGCCAGTTGAAGCTCGCGATGAGCCTCTACGAGCGCTACGACCGGGCGGTCACCACCGCGGAGATCCATGCCGAGATCGCGGACCGACTGCGCGAGGAGCTCGATTACGAGCGCGAGGCCGCGCACATGCGCCTCTATAGTGAGATTCTGCACGGCGAGCCAGGTGTCGCCGTGCCCGTGCCGATCCCGGAAATCTCGACGAGCCGGCTGTTGACGATGACCTGGCTCGAGGGTGCGCCGATCCTCGATATCGCAGCCGCACCGTTGGAACGGCGCAACGAAATCGCGCTGCGCATGTTCCGGATCTGGTACGTGCCATTTTACTACTACGGCGTGATCCACGGCGACCCGCATCTCGGCAATTACACGGTCGCGCCGGACAACACCGTCAATCTCCTCGATTTCGGCTGCGTCCGCATCTTTCGCGCCTCTTTCGTGCGCGGCGTCATCGACCTCTACCACGCGCTGCAGCGCGGCGACCGCGACCTCGCCGTTCACGCCTATAAAAGCTGGGGTTTCGGCAATCTGTCGAATGAGATCATCGATGTGCTCAATCGCTGGGCGCTCTACGTTTATGGTCCGCTGCTCGATGACCGCGCGCGGCTGATCCAGGAAAAGGCCAGCGGCGTCTATGGCGCTGTGGTGGCCGAGAGCGTGCATAGCGACATCCGCCGGCTCGGCGGCGTCCGGCCGCCGCGCGAATTCGTGTTCATGGACCGCGCGGCAATCGGGCTTGGTTCGGTCTTTCTGCACCTGAAGGCGGAAATCAACTGGTACCGGCTGTTCCACGAGCTCATCGAGGATTTTGACGAGGCTGCACTGGCAGCCCGCCAGCAGGCCGCCTTGAAGGCTGCCGGGGTGCCGGACGGCGTCCTGCCGCAAGCAGGGAGAAGAGCCCGTCGTCCGATTGAGCAAAAGCCGCTTTGACCTGGTCTTGCACCGGCGGCATTAGGCGGGCACAATCAGCAGATCCAACCAGCGGTCGACCTGGCATGCGGCTGTTCTTTGTTCTCGCGCTTCCGGCGATGCTCTCAGGCGCTTGCACGCCTTTCATCCCGATCAAGGACGCGTTCAGCACAAGCGCGTTAAAGCCCACCGGCAACATCCCGCCGGAATTTGCCGAGTTCAACCTTTACGACCCGCAGGTCAACGCGGTAGTGAGCGACCAGATGTGCGCCACTCCCTACATCCTGGACACCGAGAAGTCGCTGCGCGCCACACCCGGCGAGTTCGTTACGTGGACGGGGCGCTGCGAACAATACCAAATCCGGCTCGACAATTTGGCCGAGCATTTCACTCCGTAACAGCCCCTCACCCTAGCCTCCCCCGCCAGCGGGGCGAGGGGGTACGCCGATCCCCCTTCGCCCTACTTGCGAGAAAGGGCAGGGCCCCGTCTCAGCGGAACGGCCGTCGAGCCGCAGCAAATCTGCTTCCAGGAAGAAAGGCGGCACGTGCTACGTTGTAGCTTCACCAACGGGTCGGCGAAGCAGCTCCAGCATGTCAGAGGCGGTTCTGGTCACGGGTGGGGCCGGTTACATCGGCAGCCACGCCTGCAAGGTATTGGCGCGGGCAGGATACCGTCCGGTGGTTTTCGACAATCTTTCGCGCGGTCACCGCGAGGCGGTGCGCTGGGGGCCGCTGGTCGAGGGCGACCTCACGGACCGCGGCAAACTCGCTGATGCGCTTGCCCGCCATCGGGTCTCGGTCGTCATGCATTTCGCGGCTTACGCCTACGTCGGCAAGTCGGTCATCGATCCGGCATTGTATTATGCCAATAATCTCGGCGGGTCCTTGTCATTGCTTGAAGCGATGCGGATGGCCGGAGTCGACAAAATAGTATTCTCGTCGACTTGCGCGACCTACGGCACACCCACGGGGGCGCCGATCCGCGAGACCATGCTACAATTGCCGGTAAACCCTTACGGTGAGACCAAACTCGCGATCGAGCGCGCGCTCCACTGGTACGGCGAGGCCTACGGGCTGCGGTGGGTGTCTCTGCGTTATTTCAATGCTGCCGGCGCCGATCCCGAAGCCGAGATCGGCGAACGGCACGAGCCAGAGACGCACCTCGTCCCCCTCGTTCTGGAGGCGGCGCTCGGAGACAGACAGCAAATCGACATCTACGGAACCGATTACCCGACGCCAGACGGTACGGCGATCCGCGACTACATTCATGTCCAGGACCTCGCCAAGGCGCACCTGCACGCGCTCGAACATCTCGGCGCCGGGCGGCAAAGCGTGGCACTCAATCTCGGCACCGGCCGCGGTCATTCGGTGCGCGAGGTGATCCGAACTGCCGAGGCGGTCAGCGGCAAATCCATCCCGTGCCGCGAAACCGCACGGCGGCCCGGCGATCCGCCGGTACTGGTCGCCGACCCCGGTCTCGCCGCCGAGTTGCTCGGGTGGCGCGCTCAAGTCTCGGATCTCGACACGATCGTTCGCACCGCGCTGGCCTGGCATGTGACGCTATCCGCGCAATCTCGACGCGCGGAATGAAATCCATGATCGCCCGTTGTGCGAGCGCCGCCCCGCCCGCGGGTTGGCTGCCGCTGCAGGCATCCCTGGAGCTCGCGTCATGACAACGGTCGATACCGAAGTGGTAGTGACGCGGCCTCCGCCCGCCGTAGCAGCTAACTTTCAGCCCCCCGCTCCGGTCCGGGTACAGGGCAAATTCTTTTTTGTCGGCGACAAAAAGCACTTCGTCAAAGGCGTCACTTACGGCCCTTTCCCAAAGGGCGGTCACGGGGCGCAGTTCCCCGAATACGCGGTCGTGGACACCGATTTCGCACTGATGGTCGAAGCCGGCATCAACACCGTCCGGGTCTTCACGGTGCCGCCACTCTGGCTGCTCGATGCCGCGCATCAGGCCGGTTTAAAGATCCTGGTCGGACTTGCATGGTCGCAGCACATCGCCTTTCTCGACAGCCCGGCAATTCAGCGGCAGATCAGGCAGGCAGTGGCGGCTGGCGTCCGCGCTTGCTGTCGTCATCCGGCGGTCTTCGCCTATTTGATCGGCAATGAAATCCCGCCCGATATGGTGCGCTGGCACGGCGCCGACGCGGTGCGCAATTTTCTCAAAAGCCTGGTCGCCTGCGCCAAAACGGAGCATCCGGACGCGCTCGTCAGTTATGCCAACTATCCGTCCACCGAATACCTGACGGTGGATTTCACCGATTTTGTCTGCTTCAACGTCTATCTGCACGATCAGCCCGCCTTCCGCCGATACATCGCGAGGCTGCACAACATTGCCCTCGACCAGCCGCTGGTCCTGACCGAATTCGGTGTCGATTCGTTCGGCGAGGGAGAGGAGGGGCAGCGGCAAATCCTGTCCTGGCAGGTGCACACCGCCTTCGAGGCCGGTGTCGCGGGCACCTTCATCTTCGCGTGGACCGACGAATGGTTCACCGGCGGTCATTTGGTCGAAGATTGGGCTTTTGGTCTGGTCGACCGGGAGCGCCGGCCTAAACCGTCATTCGACGAGGTGGTGCGCCAATACACCGGCATCTTGCCACCGCGTTTGCGGCGTTACCCCCGGGTCTCGGTCGTCGTCTGCGCCTACAACGCGGAGCGGACGATGGATCAGTGCCTGGCTTCGCTCGCGGTGCTCAACTACCCGGACTATGAGGTCATCGTCGTCAACGACGGCTCGCGCGACCGAACCCTGGAGATCGCCGAGGGCTACGGGGGTGCCGCATCATCAGTCAGCCCAATAAAGGACTGAGCGTCGCCCGCAACGTCGGAGCCGAAGCGGCGACAGGTGAAATCGTGGCTTACACCGACAGCGACTGCGTGGCCGATCCCGACTGGCTGACCTACCTCGTCGCCAAGATGGAAGCGGGGAATCTGGCCGCCTGCGGTGGGCCCAATTTCCCGCCGCCCGAGGATAATCTGGTCCCCGCCGCCGTCGCAGTCGCCCCCGGTGGCCCGACCCACGTGCTGATAAGCGATGAAGTCGCCGAGACATCGCCGGCTGCAACATGGCGTTCCGGCGCGACGTGCTGCGGCAGCTCGGCGGGTTTGACCCGATCTATCGCGCCGCCGGAGACGACGTCGACATCTGCTGGCGTTTCCAGGACGCGGGCTACCCGATCGGGTTCAGCCCCGCTGCCGTCGTTTGGCACTTCCGCCGAAATACGGTGGCGGCTTATTGCGCCCAACAGCGCGGGTACGGCAAAGCCGAGGCGCTCGTCTATTCGAAGCACCCGTTCCGCTTCAACCTGTTCGGACAGGCCAAGTGGCTCGGCCGCATCTATGGCGACCTCTCGACCTCGTTGCTGCTGTCGCGTCGCCCGGTCATCTATTCGGGGGTTTTCGGGCGCGGTCTGTTTCAGACCCTCTACGAACCGCCCTCGTCCTTGACTGCGTTCCTACCATTGAGCTTCGAGTGGAGCGCCGCCTCACTCCCACTCGCCTTCGGGGGCATCGTCGGCGGCGGGTGGTGGTGGTTGCTGACCGTTCCGCTTCTCGTCACCTGGGTCATGTGCATCAACGGCGCCCGCAAGGCGCCAATCGACAAACGGTTCACCGGCCTCAAAGCCCGAGCCTTGGTAGCGCTTTTGATTTACGTCGGACCTTTGCCGCGCGGCGGGGAGCGCATTAAGTGGCGCCTCAAAGAGATGCGTACCCAGGACCAGATCGCCCCGAAATCTGCGACCGAGCAGCGCGCCCGCATTTGCTGGGGTGCCCGCGCATTCCACCTCTCCTATTGGAGCGAAGCCGGAACCGAGAAGGAGACGTTGATCGGCGGATTGATGGAGTTTCTTGTGCCGCAGAAATACTTCGTCGTACCGGATACCGGTTGGAGCAATTG
>CAVTQA010000013.1:0-82483 GCA_963736715.1 uncultured Alphaproteobacteria bacterium
TTTGCGCCGATGAGCGGTTGCGACAGCAGTACCGCCGTCGCGAGATCGCCGTTATGGCCACGATGTTGATGCGGATCGACCGGATCGAGACAAGGCTCGATCGGATCGAGCGACGGCTCGACCTGGTTTTTGTGCCCACGGCTTAACCTGAACCCCTCTCGGCTTGGGGGCCAGCATAGCGGGCTCGGGGGCGGATCAGGACGCCGCTTTCGAGATGATCACCGAAGCCGGAAATCCGCATCTTCCGTGGGCTGCAGCTCTGTACCGGTCCCACGGAGCGCTCTCTTGTGCCGATCTCACACCGAGCGACGCACAGACCGGTGGTAAGGTAAACTCCGTAAGGACAAGTCCGGAACGGAGCTCACCCATGAAAAAGCGGATCGAGGTCGCTGCGCTGACGTCTGTCGTCGGCACCCTTTACCCGTCGCCATACGACGTGCCGTGCCGCGCGCGCGAGCGTACCAAACTCGGCGACGCTGCCGGATTGTCGCAATTCGGCGTCAACCTGCTTCACCTGCCGCCGGGCGCCTGGTCGAGCCAGCGGCACTGGCATACGGGTGGCGACGAGTTCATCTATGTCCTCTCCGGCGAGGTCGTGCTCGTTACCGATGGCGGTGAGGAGGTCCTCCGCGCCGGTGACTCGGCGGGGTTCCGGGCCGGAGACAGCAACGGGCATTGTCTGCAAAACCGCTCGGACGCCGATGTCCAAGTGCTCGAAATCGGCACCCGTATTGCGGGCGAAACGGCCTACTACTCCGATATCGACATGGTTGCTCAATCCGATGGCAGTCGCACCGTCTACACCCGCCGGGACGGGACGCCGTACCCGGACATGGGACGCCGCGGACCTTCGGGACTGTGATAGACTGACGCCGGCGGACAACACGGTCGGGAGGGCGCAGTGTCGAGCCTTCATCCACAGATCCAAGAAGTGTTGAGGGTGATGGCCGAGGCAAAGCTTCGGCCGATCGAGGAGATCACGCCGACCGAGGCGCGCGAGCAGATGGAAGCCACGGCGCGGGCGCGCAACGCCGAGCCGTTGCCTGTCGCCAGGGTCGAAGAGCGCATGATACCCGGCCCCGCCGGCGAGATCCGCTTGCGCCTCTACTGGCCGCGAGCGGCAGCGCCGGTTCCGGCGATCGTCTATTATCATGGCGGCGGCCACGTGATCGGCAGTCTCGACACTCACGATTTCGTCGCCCGCAACCTCTGCAGCGGGGTGGGGGCATTGGTCGCCTCGGTGGACTACCGTATGGGCCCGGAGCACAAATTTCCCGGGGCGGTGGACAATTCCTGGGCCGCTCTTCAGTGGGTCGGCGCGAATGCCGCAAGCCTCGGCGCCGATCCGGCCCGAATGGGCGTGCACGGCGACAGCGCCGGCGCCAACCTCGCAGCGGTGGTGGCACTGCTCGCCCGGGATGCCGGCGGCCCGAGATTGTCGCTGCAATCGCTCGTCTACCCGATTACCGATTACGGCCTGGTCGGCGACAGCTATGAGAAATACGCCAATGGCTACGGCATCCTGACCAGGGGCGCGATGGTGTGGTTTCGCGACCACTATCTGCGCAGCTCCGCGGGACGCGCAGGATTGGCGGGCCTCGCCGATCAAGGCGGCCACCCTCGCCGGAGCGGCAGCCGCAATTGTCATAACTGCCGAGTGCGACGTGCTGCACGACGATGGTCAGCGGTATGCCGAGGCGCTGCAACGCGCCGGCGTGCCGGTCGAATACAGGGAGTTCCCCGGCATGATCCATGCCTTCTTTGGCATGGTACCGGCGGTCGACGATGCGATGAATGCCCAGCGCCTCGTTTGGGCCGCGTTCAAACAGGCTCTCACTCGCGCTTGACGTATCCGGCGCTGCAGCGCGCGGGCGTCGCTGATATCGCTGCAAATCCCGCAAAAATACAGCCAGGAGGCGGGCCTCGGCCGCAGAAACCCTCGCTTTTTGACTGGCACCAGCGGCAAATAACAGCCAGGAACAGCGAGCAAGAACAGCGAAAAACAGCCAGCAAGCAACGGCGCTGAGCTGCTGCCATCGACTTTGCTTTCTCCTGGCATTGCGCCGTCATCTCGGTACAACGCGATTCGAGTGCTAGTGTCGTGTCTCGGAAATGAGATTACGCAACCTTCGCGAGGGTACCTAAAGCCCTCCCCCTTGATGGGGGAGGGTTGGGTGGGGGTGATGCCCGCCCAATCGCAGCTCCCGACATGCAAATCTCGTAGACCCGGTCCATTCACGAACGCGGAACGAGCATGAAGCATCGGCAAGAAACCGGCTCCCTTGTCTTGAGTGTTCTTCTCTGCAGCGCTTTTTGCTGCGGCGCCCGCACCCCACCCAAACCCTCCCCCTCAAGGGGGCCGCCGCTCGAAGCGCAAGCTGTCACGATAATTGAGAGACAGGACACTAGCGCGGGCTGGCGAGGGCAGCAGATCGCATTACGATCCCCGTCCTTCCGCACTCGCCCTTCGAATAAATTGCATTACCGATATCACGAAAAATATCCTCTCAAATCCGGCTCCGCAGCCACAATCTTCACGTTCAACCACTCGGTATCATGCCATGATGGCAACTTTCGGGTCCGCGTGTGCGCTCGTCGCTCGCCTTCCCCCTGAACGAAGCCTCTCAGTCTAAATTTCTGCTGTCGACCCTGAGCGCCACGTGGCCACCGCCGCTCGAACGGCAGGATTTGCCCCTAACCTGCCGCTCGCGGCACCCGTGGTTCTGGCCCAGTCGGGTGCAGCATGCATCCGGGTGTAGTCGGAAAATGAAGCATTTTGCACCTGATCGCCGAACATCCGTCTTTGTGTTCCATCGAAGCTGGTATGTTCGAAAATCCGATCCAGGCCGATAGCGGAGTGGCTGTTTTGAGCAAATAGGCAAAGGCAGATACGTCACGCCGCGCCCCGCGGCTATACGCGGAGGTTACTATTAATGACGGCAGGGCCGATTGTGGCGCGCGATAATCGCGCTCCTTACGATTACTTCAGTCGCCAGACGCTGCGAGCGGATCGTAGTCCGGCATTTGCATCAGCTCGTGCAACTGCCGTCGCCTAACGCCCATGTTCCCGCCATCAAACAGCGGCAATACGAGCGCGTCAGCGAGCAGGTCGCCAAGCGGCAGCGTGCGATCGTAGCTGTCGATCCCGACGACGCGCATAAGTTCCGAGATCACGCGCACCGCTGTCTCCGACCCGAACACCTTTGCGTGCAGCGCCAGTTCAAGCGCGCCGGGTACTTGTTTGTCGAAGGCATGGGCGGCGCGCAGGCTGAGCGAACGGACGGCCTCGATCGCCATCTTAGCGTCGGCGAGCGCGTAGCCGACCGCCTGATGGCTGATGATCGGCGCCACGCCGCCGCGCTTCTCCGTCTTGGTGAAATTTAGCGCGCAGTCGAACGCCGCACGCATCAGCCCGACGGCGAAAATGCCGACGATCGGCGCGGTGCCAGTAAAGCAGGCTTCGGCGAGCGCCTTGCCGCCGCCGCGCGGCCCGATCAGGTGATCGGCGGGCGTGTGTACGTCGTTCAGCCGGAACTGTGGTTGCAGATGCGCGCGGTGGCCGACTGAATCAATCGCACGGTCCAGTACGATGCCCTCCGCCGGCCCGTGGACGGCGATAACCGAAATCCCGCTCTCGGGCGGTGCATCGGGATCGGTGCGGCAGACCACCGTCAGTAGGTCGGCCCCTTTCCCGTCCCAACCGGTGCCACTGGAGACCCACTTCTTTGCGCCGGAAATTACCCAGTGATCGCCTTCGAGACGCGCCTGGGTGCGTACGCCTTCGGCCGGGGCGGGGGCGGCGAAATTGGCGCTGCCGTCCGGTTCGCTCAGGGCGAAGGCAGCGAGCGGGGTGCCCTGCCCCGCCGCGAACGGGGCAAAGATGCGCCCCGCCTGTTCCGGCGTGCCGCCCAGCAGCACCGGGAACAGGCCCAGCATGGTACCGAGCAAAGTCAGCGAGACGTTGACATCAACAACGTGGAACTCTTCGGCCAGCACCGCCATGTCCACAACACCTGTGCCCTGACCGCCGAGCGGCACTGGAATCAGGCGGCGCAGGAAGCCCGCTGCGAGGGTCTGTTCGTAGAACGGTCTGGTGGCGGCGAAGCGGGCGAGCGGCGTCGGCAGGTCTTTCGTGGCCGATCCCACCTTCGACAGCACATCGCGGGCGAAGGCGCGTGCGTCCGCGCGCAGGCGCTGCTGTTCCGGCGTCAGCGTGAAATCGATCGGCATGGCGCTTTTCCAATCCGCTCGGCCGCCGAGCCTAGGCGGTCGATGACGAAGACGATCGGCGTGACCGATGACTGGGGCGATATCTCACTCGCGACTAACATGGTCGTCCTCCGAGACGAGGTTTCCCCGGCCAGGCGGTTGCCTCCCGTGCGACGGCGCCTAGGCTGAGGTCTTCAGGGGGTCACGCCATAGAACGGGCAGGATAGCACGGTAAACAGGACCGGATCGGGAACACGGTCAGGCGCAGCGGCGCGAACGATATCCATAGGATGCGTCTCACGTGGACGCGTGGAGCAGAATGACCTGATCAAGCGACCAGTGCCGACGTTGACCGGTCGGAGCCAAGGAGCCGCACTTAAACGCTTTCAAACACGCGCGCCCAGTCTTCGATCATGGATTCACAGCCGGGGGTGATTTGCACGACCACTTCGTCGTAACCCGCCTCTCGAAGGCGTCGCATCCGGTCTCGCAATTCCGGCGCGGTACCGCTGACGGTCATCGCGCGTATCAGATCGCCTGTGGCGAAACGGTCCTCCTCCGGCCGCACAAACATCAAATGCCCCTTGTGCAGCGTCAGGTAGCGCGCATCTACCGGCGCATAGGATTCGTAGACGGTGCGGTATTCCCGCACGATTTGATCCAATGCCGGGTTGGGCGGTATCGAAGATTCGAGCTCCCCGATCAGGCTGCCGTAATTCTGCTGCTCCATCGCATTGTGCAGCATCATCATGGCGACGGGCCCGACTTCTGCCTTGACACGCGGGCTGTCGTAACCTTCGCCCTCTTTCAGCACGGAGCCGAAGGAGAATATGGTTTTCCTCTTGCCGGCAGGGTCCCTTCCGACGGCGCGATACTCTGCCTCCATCTTTCTGGCCGTGATGGCTGAAAATTCCTCAGTGAAATTGACATTGATCCAATGTGCGTCGACGTCTGCCGTCATGTGGCGCGCCTTCGGACCTAAAGCGGAAACGTAAACCGGAATCTGCTCGTCGATATTGATGAGCTTAGTCTCCGGATTGAGAAATCCGACTTTGCGTGTTTTGCCTTCGATATGTAGCTGCGGCTTCTCTCCTCGTAGCATTGCCGTGACCACCCGTATGTATTCGTCCATATCGGAGAGCTTGAGCGGCCCGAGGCCCATACTCCGCCGACCGGTGTAGCCGGTCCCGAAACCGGCGTCGATACGGCCCGGAGCGAGCGCGTTCAGCGTGGCAAGTCCATTGGCTGCTACGGGCGCAATACGGTTGGAGGGAATCAGCACACCGGTGCCGAGCCGAATCCGATCGGTCTTCACGGCGGCGGCACCCATCGCAACGAAAATATCGGCACTCAAAACCTGAGTGTCGTAGAACCACGCGGTGCTGAACCCGGCGTCCTCGGCGCGCTTTACGGTCTTCCAGGAATCCGCCGGCGTGGGAAGCGCGATACCAAAATTCATTTGGTGTTCCTCCTGTTCAAATTCGCCAGATTCCCAGCGGTTCTGAGGCCAGGATCGTTCCGATCGGCGCCCTCGCCGCTTCGATCCTGACGAAAGCCGCACAGACTAGCCGCTTCGTCACGCGCTGGCAAAATCTCTCCACGCCACACAAATCGGCTTTTTGGCGCCGCGAAGGGCGCGCAGGCAATAAAACTGTGGCTGGAGATAGCTGGCCGATTTCGGAGCCATCCCGTTTTCGCGACCACCGGCGCCGACATTCCACGGCCTCCGAGCGTACGGATAGCAGCATCTTTTTCCGGGACGGTTCGGCAACGGTAAACCGTGAGCCGTTCCGCGGGGCTGCATCTACCCCGAGACATTGCGGGCCTATCTGGATAACTGTTTAAGTCGGACCTCAGGGAGATCGCCTCCACCGCGAACGGCCGCTTTCGGCGCTAAGGTCTCATCCGATAAGCAGCAGCGCGGGTCGGCTCGCCACCGTAGCGGATTTGTAAAGGGAGACGTTGCCGCTTTGAGATTGGCCGAGCCGCCCCGATGGCATTATTAATGCTGGCTTGCCTCAGCTTAAGCCCGCCTCACGCAGGAGCGAAGGTGACCCGCCCCCGTGCTGCCGATCGCGCCGGACCCGAACGCAGGCGCTGCAGCCGCCTACCGACGTCGAGAGACGATCGAAGGAGCGCCGCGAAGGCGCCGCCGCCCTGGGTCCCGACGATTTTCTGAAGCGGCAAGCCCGCCGTCAAATCGCCATCCAGCCGCCATCGACATTGTAGGCGGCGCCGGAGACATAGCTCGCCCGGTCGGAGCACAGCCAGACGACCATTTCGGCGATCTCCTCGGGGTTTCCCATGCGGTGGAAGGGGACCTGCGCGAGGATCGCCTCGCCGCGCCGGCGCATTGTTTCCTCGGTCATCGGGGTCTTGATGTAGCCCGGGCACACCGCGTTCACCCGAATGTTGGCCTCGGCATATTCGATCGCGGCGGTTTTGGTCAGGCCCAGCACGCCATGCTTGGCGGCGACATAAGCGGACGAGGTCGGCAATCCGACGAGCCCGGCGATCGAGCCGGTATTGACGATATTCCCGCCACCCTGGGCCTGCATCTGCGGGAGCTCGTGCCGCATGCACAGCCATACCCCCTTGAGGTTGACCGCGATCATGCGGTCGAAAGCCTCCTCGGACCACTCGGCGGTCTTTTTGCCGGCCGCTTCGACGTGCCAGCCGGCGATGCCGGCATTGTTGAACGCGCAGTCGAGCCGGCCATAGGCGCCGACCACCCCTTCGATCATTGCGCGGACATCCGTGTCGCGGGTCACGTCGCCCTCCAGCGATAGCGCTTGGCCGCCGGCCGCGTTGACCTGGGCGACGGTTTCGCGGGCGGCTTCGGCCGAGACGTCGGCGACCGCGACGCGCGCACCTTCGCGCGCAAAGGCCAAAGCAGTGGCGCGGCCGATCCCGCCCCCGCCACCCGTGATCAGCGCCGATTTCCCGTCGAGCAACCCGGCCATCGCTCCCTCCATTTTGATCCGCGGCAATCCTGCCATACCGGCAGCGGCGGTGCCCAGGGCGGAAATGTTGGTTAGGCGTTCTTAAACGGAAGCAGCCCGAGCCCGACGAGCTCCTGCCGCAATTTCGCCGGCGTCGTGAAATGGATCGCATGGATGCCGAAGGGACGCGCGGCGGCGATGTTCGCCTCGACATCGTCGATATAGACGGCGCGCTGCGGCTCGATCGCAAACCGCTCGATCAGCAGCGCGAAGATGCGCGGGTCCGGCTTGATCACCTCGACCTCGCCCGATACCAGAATCCCCCGGAACCAACGGAGAAACGCAAAGCGTCGCAGTGCCGCCGGATAGGTCTCGGCCGACCAGTTGGTGAGGCCGTAAAGCAGTGTGCCGCGATCCCGGAGCTCGGCCAAGATCTCTACCGAGCCGGCGATCGGGCCAGCGATCATCTCGTCGAAGCGGTTGCCATAGGCGTCGATCAGCTCCGCCTTGTCGGGATGCTCGGCCTTCAGCAGTCGGGCACCATCGGCGAAGCTGCGGCCGGCATCCTGGCAACGGTTCCATTCATGGGTGCAGACCGTCGCCAGAAAATGCTCCATCGCCGCCTCGTCGCCGGCGAACAGTTTGCGGTAGAGATGCCGCGGGTCCCAGTCGATCAGAACCCCGCCGAGGTCGAACACCACAATGCTGCCGCCTGGCTTTGCCATTCAGAAGGCGGCCTTTGGGTCGGTAAGCTGGACGACCGAAAAGCTCGTGGTGCCCAGGGGGTGAATTGAACACCCGACACACGGATTTTCAGTCCGTTGCTCTACCAACTGAGCTACCTGGGCGCTCCGGCGAGGGGCGCTTATAAAAGAAACGCCGCAATCCTGTCCAGCCGGACGTTTCGTCCTCAATCGAAGACGATGACGCCGCGCGCCACCTCGCCGGCCAGCATCAGCGCAAAGCCATCATTGATCTCGTCGAAGCGGTAGGTGCGGCTGATCAGATCGTCGAGGTTGATCTTCTTTTCCAGGTCAAGGTCGGCGAGGATCGGGAAGTCGATATTGGGCCGCACCGAGCCGTAATAGGTGCCGCTGATGACCTTCTCGCCGTAGACGATCTGCGACGGGTTGATCGGCGCCCGCGTTGCGAAGGCCGGGATGCCGACCAGCACCGCCCGCCCGCCGGGGGCGACGGCATCGATCACCTGCAACGCAGTCTGCTCGCTGCCGATCGCGTCGAAGGCGGTATCGACGCCGAGCCCTTCCGTCATCTCGCGTACCCGTTCGACGACGTTCTCGTCGGTGGCATTGATCGTGTGCGTCGCACCGAAATTCCTCGCGTAGTCGAGCTTGTTGTCGCGCAGATCGCAGGCGATGATCGGACTTGCTCCGACGAGCCGCGCGCCTTGCACGACGTTGAGCCCGACGCCGCCGCACCCGACCACCAGCACGCTGGAGCCGGCCGGGACCCGGGCGTGACGGATCACCGCGCCGATCCCGGTCGCGACGCTGCAGCCGATGATCGCGGCATGAGTGAACGGCAGGTCGTCGCGGACCTTGACGACCTGCTCGGCGGGACAGACGACCTCTTCGGAGAACGTCCCGATGCGCGCCATCTGATTGACCGGCTCGCCGTTCAGCCTGACGCGGGCCGTCCCGTCATGCATACGCCAACGCGGCGTGTCATTGTGTCCGATGCACAGCACGGTCTGGCCTGAAGAGCAATAGCGGCAGCGCCCGCAATGCGGCCGGAAAGAGAAGATGACGTGGTCGTCCGGCCTGACATTGTCGACTCCCGGCCCGTTCTCGACGACGATGCCGGCGGCCTCGTGCCCCAGCACCATCGGCAGCGGCAACGGCCAATCCCCGTTCATGATGTGCCAGTCGCTCATGCAGACGCCGGCTGCCTTGATCCGGACGCGAACTTCTTTGGACTTTGGCGGCTGCTGCTCGAGATCGAGGATCTGCAAGGGTTTGTTGATTTCCGTCAGTACCGCGGCGCGCATGTTGTCCTCCCTCGGCCCGGACCGGCCCGAGCGACCGGCACGCGACCCTACTTCCGCACGCCACCGGCTTTGCGTCAACCGGACATGGGCGGTGGAAGCGTCAGCACTCCGCCAATGGGTTGGATTTTACTTGACTTAGTTCCTGATTTGTTCTAGTGTCCAAAACGTAAACACGCCACGCTTTCACCTATGAATAAGGGTTTTCATATAAATCATTTCATCCTGGAGTAGTATGGAATGTCACATATTTCTAAAATTGACGCGACTGGGTGTGAGCAGATCGCGCTGTGCTCCGACCCAGTTAATGAATTTCCGATGGCGATAAGAATGCTCGCCGAGCAACATCGCCCATCCCGGATGCCATTTTTTCGTAATCTCGCTGCCCTCGACCACGCGGCCGCCAGCGATCCGTCATTTCTTGGTCAGATACACCTCGTTTATCAGGCGACGATGCACGCCACACGTGCCGCGGTTTATTATCTGCCGCACCTCGACAGCCCGGCCCTGCGCAAGCGCAAGCTTCAGATATTTGTCGATGACGATGGTCTGCCGGGCGGCGATACGCATCATTACCAACTGACGCGCGCGTTTCGCAATATCGGCGCCAAATGCGTGCTCGATGACGAGGCGTTCGGAGAGCCAGAGGAATTGTGCCGTCACCTCGACGGAGAAGCCGCCCAATTCGTGCGCCTCGCCAAAACGCTCTATTCACGCTCGCTTGGGCCATGGTGCGCGATCGAGGTGATGTCGGTCGATTGGATGCGCGCCCTTGCCGAGGCGTTGTCGGTCCATTTCCCGCAATTCGCCGACGAGCCGTACTTTGCGGAGTGCTTTTCCGAGATGGTCGAAGAGCGCCACGCCGAGGAGTCGCTGTCGGTCACCCAGATGGTTTTGAGCGCGCGGCCGGCGCTGCTGCCGGCAACAATCGAGGACGCCAAGATCATGGCCGAGGCGCTCGATGGGGTTTGGACCCATCTCGACCGAATTGTCGAGATTGCCCGGCAAAAGGCTGCGCAGTCATATTCGGGCGCTGCCTGATTCGCCGGCGCGATCGCAGCGCAGACTAGCGCGGAGCCCCTACCCACTGCCGTTTCAGGTCTGATCAGCAAAGCGGTCAGCTGCAGACGCGACGCGGCCGGTGGCATCCCGGTCGGCAACGAGCCGACCGGCTGTTCGAGTGTGGCTCCAGCCGACCTCACATCGTTAAGGACTCGATTTCGATGCGAATTAAAGCACCGGCCCGATTGGCCGTGGCCTGGCTGACCATGTTTCTGGTCGGAACCGAACTGTTCGTCTTTTCTCCTTTGCTGCCGGTGCTGGCGGCCGATTACCACATAGCTCCAGCCTTGGCGGGGTTGGCGGTGACGATGTTTTCGCTAGCCTACATGGTGAGCGCTCCGCTGTTCGGATATTTCTCGGATCGGATCGGGCGCCGGCGGGTTTTGGTCGGTTCTCTCCTAGCCTTCGCCCTCGCCAATATCCTGACTGCCGCTGCCGCAAATCTGCCCTCCTTGCTCGCAGTCAGGCTGTTTGCCGGCGCCGCGGCGGCGGGTATCTCGCCATCGATCTATGCGCTGGTCGGCAGCGCCGCCCCACCAGACCATCGGGCCACCTGGCTGGCGCTGGTGGTCTCCGGTCTGTTGGTCTCGCTTGCAATCGGTGCGTCGGCGGGCGGCCTGGTGGGCGTCGTTTTCGGCGGTCCGCCGGTATTCCTTGCGCTCGCCGGCCTCGGTCTGGTGCTGGTCTGGCTGAACCGATGGGTCTGGCCATGCGATCGCGGCGGGGCCGTAGTCGGTCTCGACGCCGCCGCCCGCGATCGGCTTGCAGTTGTTGTTCTGCTGCGGCGCTTGACCCCGATGGTGCTGTGGAGCACTGGCGTCTACGGCGTCTATACCTATCTCGGCGCCGGCCTGGCTGCCGTGGGCTTCTCGACCGGGCGGACCGCCGCGGCCATCCTCTTTTATGGATGCGGCGCCATCGTCGGGGTTCTTGTAGGCGGCCGCGTGGCCGATCGGCTCGGCATCCGATGCACCGCCACGGCGAGTTTTGCCGGCCTTTGCGTTTGCCTCTTACTGCTGCGGCTGGCGCTCGACACGGGCAGATTGGTCGAACCCGCCCTCGGCGTGAGTTCGGCTGTCGCGCAGCTGTTTTTTCCGGCCCAGCAGGCCGGTCTGGCAAATGATTTCCCCCGCCAACGCGCTGCTGTGCTCGCCTGGAACAATAGCGCGCTGTTTTTGGGCATTTCGCTCGGCTCGCTCGTCGGCGGGAAAGCGATCGCACTGGGCAGTTTCGGAGCTAACTTAACCATCTCTGCCGGCATCGCATTAGCAGGATGCATCATCAATGCGATCCTGGTCCCGGGTCGGGTACGGCTCAATTGAAAATTTCCCGATGGCGAGCCAGTGATGCACTGCACCCAGACGGCTTTTTGACGCCGCGCTGACACCGAATTGACGGATATACGATTAAATTTTCATGGAACCGGTTGCGACAGCGACGTGCCCGTTGCGCCCCGGCGGCGACAGAGCTCTCGCCGGGGGCATCGGTGGGCAACGAGGATAACCACATCAGCCACGAAGGGCAAAACCGCAGCTCGGCGATCTGCGCGACGGTGCAAACGGCGCTGCGCCAGAACCGGCTGCTCTTCGCATTCCAACCCGTGGTTTGCGCAGTGACGGGGGAGACGGATTATTTCGAATGCCTGCTGCGCATGCGCGATGTGAGGGGAAGCATCATCGCCGGCAGCGAATTCATCACGCCGATGGAACAACTGGGTCTGATCGGGTTCATTGATGACTATGTTCTCGACCTCACTGTCCGGGAACTCGCGAGGCATCCCGGGGTAAGGCTCGGGCTCAATATATCCGGGCTCACTGCATGCATCGGGCCGTGGCTGCAATCTTTGGTTTCGGTGTTGCAGTATCGGCCCGATGTCGCCCGCCGCTTGGTCGTGGAGATCACGGAAACTGCGGCACTGTCCGACCTCGAAGAGGCGGCGCGCTTTGTCGATACGCTCCGCCGCACGGGATGCCGGGTGGCACTCGACGATTTCGGTACCGGCCACACCTCGTGGCGGCACCTGGAGACTTTGCCGGTCGACACAGTCAAGATCGACGGTTCGTTCGTGCGAAACCTGGCAGATAGCCACGAAAGGCGCGTTCTTTTGCGGAATCTGCTCCGACGCATCAGCGGTCTCGGCTGCATTACAGTGGCCGAGGGGGTGGAAAACGCCGCGGACGAGGCAGTCGCGCGGGCAGAGGGCTTCAGCTGTCTGCAGGGTTACCATCTGGGCCCACCGACCGTTCAGCGCGCTTGGCTGAACCAGACATCGACCGATACTGCGGTAGAGCGTTGGGGATCGTTCCGCGGCGCTGGAGCCGACGATCCGGGCTGTTAGTCGAGTGGCGCGCCTCGATCCCAACCGGACAATGGAAGGAGAGCGTTGGTTCGGGGTTTGGTCCGGGGTGCGGATCGGCTTGACCGGCAGAATCCTGATCCTGGTTATCTTTGCCGTCGTTCCGGCACTCGTGATCCAGGCCTGGAACGAATACGATCTCCGCATCGCGCGTGAGGCCGATATCCGCCAACAGGTCGTGCAAACTACCAAGCAATTCGGCGAGGAGATCGGCGAATTGCGCGAAGGTGCTCGCCAACTTCTCCTCGCGCTTGCCCAGTTGAACACGGTCAAGACCCGGCAGCCGGGCGCTTGCAGCCCGCTTTTTTCGAAATTGAAGGCACGCTTCGCCAATTACGGTCTGCTCGGGGCGGCCGATACAAGCGGCCGGATCTTTTGCACCAGCGAGCCGACATCGTATTCGTCGGTTGCGGACCAGCCCTTCTTCGAGCGTGCAATGGCCCAACCCGGGCTCGCCGTCGGAAATTATTGGGTCGATCCGGCCAATGGTCAGCGCATGATTCATTTTGCCGAGCGGTTCGAGGACGACGACGGCCGCGTCGCCGGTATCGTATTCGCCGGCCTCGACTTGGCTTGGCTGGCCGATCACCTCGCAGAGCGCGGTTTGTCGCCGACCGCCTCGATCTTGATCGCCGATCGCGAGGGCAACATCATCGCAAGGCTGCCCCATCCGGAACTCCTCGTCGGCAAGAACATGAGGAAGTCCCATGAAGCGATAATGGATGGGGAACAAGCGGGATGGGAAGAAGCGGTGGGCGTCGATGGGACGACGCGGATTTTCGGATATGTCCCGCCCGCTCTGCCGCCCAAAGATTTCTTTCTCAGCGCCGGCCAGACCAAAACTGAAGCTTTTGCCGCGATCGACAGTGCCACTCGGCGCGGGATCGGGCTGATCCTGGCCGGGCTCTTGGCGGCGGTCTACGCGGCCTGGGCGGGGGGCCGCAATTTCATCCGCCGGCCGATCGAAGGTCTGCTCGGCGTTACCGCCGAATGGCGCAAAGGGAACTATGCCGCGCGTGCACACCTGACAGATCGGTCTTCTGAAATCGGCCGACTTGGAGCGGCGTTCAATGAGATGGCCGACGCACTTGCGGCACGTCATGCAGCTCAGCAAAGCGCCGAGGAGGAGCTGCGCGAGCTGAATGCGACGCTTGAGTTGAGGATCGAGCAGCGGACGGTCGAGCTGGAGGGAGCGGTTCGGGCCAAATCGCACTTCCTGGCCAATATGAGTCACGAAATTCGCACGCCGCTGAACGGCGTCCTCGGCATGCTCGAACTCGTTCGCCAAACCGAGCTTGGACGTCCCCAGCAACGCTTTATCGAGATCGCCCGACGCTCCGGTGAGACCTTGCTCGGGGTCATCAACGGCGTTCTCGACCTCTCCAAGATCGAGGCCGGCAAGGTCGAAATCGAGCACAGCGCGTTCGATCTGCGGGTCGTTGTGGAGGAGGTGACGGAGCTATTCAGCGAATTGGCGTATGGCAAGCGGCTGGAGTTGGCCTGCTTTGTCCCGGCAACTCTGCAGACCGCATTGATCGGCGATGCCGGACGCTTGCGCCAGATCTTGACGAACCTGATCGGCAACGCGGTCAAGTTCACCGAGCGAGGAGAGGTCGGTGTCCGCGTTTCCTCATTGGAACGCGAGGCATCCTCGGTCTTGATCGCCTTCGAAGTCATCGACACCGGGATAGGCATTCCGGCCGAAAAGCGCCGGCACATATTCGAAGCATTTGCCCAAGCCGACAGCTCGACGACCCGGCGATATGGCGGGACCGGACTTGGACTTTCGATCGCCAAGCATTTCTGCGAGATGATGGGCGGTTCGATCGACGTCGCCAGTGAGCCGGGTGCCGGGTCGAAATTTCGCTTCACCGCCAAGTTCGGATTACAGCCTTCAGCGGCCGACAGAACTCAGACCGCTCTGCGGCCCCGAGCCGGAAAAGCGGCCCTGGTCGTCGTCGACAATGCCCTCAACCGTGAGATACTGGACGATCAGCTGTCAGCCGGGAACGTTCCGGTGAAGCACGCCCAGACCGGCTTGGCAGCGCTCGGCGCGCTGCGCACCGCCGCCCTTCACAGGGAGCCTTTCGAGCTGGTGATCATCGACCACTCACTGCCCGACATGCAGGGGGTCGAGCTGGCGCATGCAATCAAAACCGCTTCGGAAGGGATCGAGCAGCAGATCATTCTCCTGACCTCTTTCGATCAGGACGCTGGCCAGATCACAGACGATGCACTCAGCCTCCTGACGAAGCCGATACGACAGTCGGCACTGCGCGAGTGCATTGCGGCGTGCGCTTCGCCGATGACGGCAATCAGCTCTGAGGCCAAAACGCCGACGGCGGACCAGCCGGGTAAAGGCCAGGCACCCGTACTCGTAGTGGAAGATAGCCCCGTCAACCTGGAGGTCGCCGTCGCCATTCTCGAGAGCATGGGGTGCGTCGTCGAGACCGCGGTCAACGGGCGGCACGCACTCGAACGTCATGCGAGCGGCGAATACAGCCTGATCTTCATGGATTGCCAGATGCCCGAGATGGACGGGTTCGAGGCGACGATGGAGATTCGCCGTCGCGAGGCCCTCTTAGGCAGGCACACGCCGATAGTTGCACTGACTGCGAGTGTCGTGGAGGACGGCCGTCGGAAATGCCTGGCGGTCGGTATGGACGAGTATCTCGCCAAACCGTTCACGCTGGAGCAGATGAGGACAATGCTGACGACGTGGCGGGGCCCGCCTGAGCGCCCGGCGCCGCCAGAGCACCTGTCGCTCATCACGGCGCCGGCGGCAGCTTCCGACCCGATCGATGAGCAGGTGTTGGCTTCACTCGGACGACTGCAAAGGGAGGGGCGGCCGGACACCCTGCAGCAGCTTATCGAACTGTTCTTCAAGGGCGCGGCAGATCTTCTGACGGATTTGGATATCGGCGCGGCGACGGGTGACGCGGCGCTCCTGTGCCGCGCCAGTCATGCGTTGAAGTCGGCGAGCGCCAATCTGGGGGCGATCGTGTTGTCGACACATTGCAAAGAGCTCGAGGCGCTCTCGAAATCGGGCAGGGTTACCGACGCTGCGCGGCTGGTCAAAGTAATCCGCGAGGACTATCGCACCGTCGAAGCCCGTCTTTCCGACCGCCTGCCACGGGTCGCCTGACAATCAAATGGATGATGCGGCGCGGCCAAAACTGCAATTGCGGAAATTCGCCAGACCGATGCCGGTGATCGAGCGATCGTTTCGAGGCCGCCGAGAAGAGTCTGGCGGGTTCACGCCGACCGGCGGGCGCTCGCGCAGATACTGCGAAAGCTGCTGTGTAATGCCGCGAAATTTAGTTCAGCCTGGACGCAATCGAGGTGTCCACCGGCAGGCCCCGCGACGGCTCTCTTCGGACCGTCATGGCGGGCACCTGACGATCGCCAGCGCGCTCCATAAAGGAACAACGATTCCTCTCGATTTTTCGATCCCGACTCCAAGAGGCCGAAGCGAGATCCTGGCGAAGGACGTTTTTTTGACGGATCCCGGCGTAGCCCCGGCGTGAAGATCAAGACGGGGCGACCCATTTCGCGTTCGAAACGGCGCCGAGCCCAACGCCGCGTAAAAAATGGGCGAACCAGGGGTTTGCAATGAACAACTTCTACCTCGAAGTGATATCGCTGGTCGAGCGCCTTCATCGTCAATTCCTGGAGGTCGTCAAACTGGAGCTGGAGGGGCTCCGGGTTCACGACATCAACAACGTCCAGGCAATGATGCTGTTCAATATTGGGGATTCGGAGATGACGGTGGGCGAGCTCACCTTGCGCGGCTGTTATCTCGGGTCCAACGTCTCCTACAACGTCAAGAAGATGGTCGAGAACGGTTATCTGGCGCATGAGCGCTCAGTGCACGACCGGCGCTCGATCCATGTTCGATTGACCGAGAAAGGGGGCAAATTGCGGGACCGCTTGGGCGCCATGCATCAGCGCCACGGCCAGATGCTTTCGCAGGCGACGCTCACCGCCGACGATCTGCAGAATACCAGCGTTACGCTGCGCAAACTCGAACGCTTCTGGATCCGCGCTGCCGACTTGGTGCAGCGAGCACCGCCACAGTTTGACGCCAACGTGGCCGAGCCTCCCCCTTCCGGCACGAACCACAACCGCGATGGCTTCGGCCCGAGAATCTCCTCCGGAAACTGACCGGCTATTCTTCGGCTGCAGCCTCTCCCGGGGCTGCCATCATCGCTTCGGCGACAAGGCCGGCATTGCCGCGTATTGCGTGCTCTATCGCCTCGCTGATCTCGGCATGCTCCTTTAAATGAGCCTTGGCGTTTTCACGTCCTTGGCCAATGCGTTGACCGTCATAGGAAAACCAAGAGCCTGACTTCTCGACAACGCCAGCCTGAACGCCCAGGTCGATAAGTTCGCCGCGCTTCGATATCCCTTCGCCATACATGATATCGAAATCGACGACCTTGAACGGCGGCGCCATCTTGTTTTTGACGACCTTGACACGCGTCTGGTTGCCGATGACCTGGTCCCGCTCCTTGATCGCGCCGATGCGCCGGATGTCGAGACGGATCGAAGCGTAGAATTTTAGCGCGTTGCCGCCCGTCGTGGTCTCCGGATTGCCGAACATCACGCCGATCTTGTGGCGGATCTGGTTGATGAAGATGACCATCGCACGGGACCGGGAGATCGAGCCTGTAAGCTTGCGCAATGCCTGGCTCATCAATCGGGCTTGCAGACCCATGTGGCTGTCGCCCATTTCGCCTTCGAGTTCGGCGCGCGGCACGAGGGCGGCGACCGAATCGATGACGAGGACGTCGATGGCGCCCGAGCGGACCAAGGTGTCGGCGATCTCGAGCGCCTGCTCGCCGGCATCGGGCTGCGAAATCAGCAAATCGTCGACATTGACGCCGAGCTTGCGAGCATAGGCCGGGTCGAGCGCGTGCTCGGCGTCGATAAAGGCGCAGGTGCCGCCGCTGCGCTGCGCTTCGGCGATGACATGCAGCGCCAGCGTCGTCTTGCCGGAGCTCTCCGGCCCGTAAATCTCGATGATCCGCCCGCGCGGCAGCCCGCCGATGCCGAGCGCGATGTCGAGACCCAAAGATCCGGTCGATATTACCTCGGTATCGGCGGCCGCCTCGCGCGATCCGAGCTTCATGATCGAACCCTTGCCGAAAGCGCGTTCTATTTGCCCGAGCGCCGCGTCCAAAGCCCGCTGCTTGTCCATTGCTTCCTTGTCCAAGAGGCGCAATGCGGTCTGCATTGTTCCGTCCTCCTTATTCCATACCCGATGATGCCGTGCAACGCGGCCCGGGAACCCCAGGCTACCGTCCGTACACTTTTTGTTCCAATAATGCAATACTGAAATACGCGCTCTACGCGGCCCCTGCGGCGAGGACGTCTCTCACCTTGGCCGCGAGCTCCTTCAAGCTGAACGGCTTGGGCAGAAATTCGATACCTATGTCGCTGTCGAGGCGCTGACGGAACGCGTCCTCGGTATACCCCGAAATAAATATCACTTTCATTTCCGGGTTTGTCTCCCGCACTTCGCGGACGAGCCCGGGCCCGTCCATATGCGGCATAACAACGTCGGTGATCAGAAGATTAATCGCCTCTGGAGCATTGCGAAGCAAATCGAGCGCCGCTTCTCCGCTTCTCGCTTCTATTACCTTATACCCTTTGTTGCGCAGAGCGCGGGCGCCGAAAATCCTGACCGGATCGTCATCCTCGACGAGCATGATGGTACCGTACCCGGTCAAATCCGCTACTGTGGCGACTTCACCTATATCGGACCGAGCGGGCTGTGCGGCATCCGCCGGCTCGCAGCGCGGCAGGTAAATCCGAAAAACCGCGCCCTGGCCCGCCTCACTGCTCGCAAAAACAAAACCCCCGGTTTGCTTGACGATGCCGTATACCGTCGACAAACCGAGCCCAGTTCCGGAGCCGACTTGCTTGGTCGAAAAGAAAGGGTCGAAAATGCGAGCCAAGTTCTCCTTGGGGATACCGACCCCAGTATCCGCCATCTCTATCAGCACGTACTCGCCGGCCGGCATCGACTCGTGGCCGCGTCGCAACTGATGCTCCTGATGAACATTTGCCGTGCGAATGGTGAGCGTGCCGCCGCTCGGCATTGCATCGCGCGCATTCACCGCGAGGTTGATGATTACCTGTTCGAACTGACCTTGGTCGACCTTTACAAGGCCGAGATCGCGCCCGTGCACGACCTCGAGGTCGATGTGTTCCCCGATCAGCCGTTCGATCAAGTGCCGCAACTCGTAGAGAATATCGGTAACGTTGAGGACTCGCGGCTGCAGCGTTTGCTGTCGTGAGAAGGCCAACAGCTGCCGCACCAGATTGGCGGCCCGGTTCGCATTCTGCTTGATCTGCATGATGTCGGCGAAGGATGGGTCACTGGGTGGCGAGCGCAGCAGCAGGAGATCACAAAACCCGATCATTGCTGTCAGCAGGTTATTGAAATCATGGGCGACGCCGCCGGCGAGCTGCCCAATGGCCTGCATCTTTTGCGATTGCGCGAATTGGATCTCGAGATTCTTCTGCTCGGTGACATCGATGAAATGGAGGGTAAGCCCCTCCCCCGGTTCATCCCCAGCACCGGCATCGGGGCGAAGCGCCCCATCCCCGGGATCGTCGAGGCGGCCGAGGAACAGGACCAGAGTCTTATCGCCCGGCCGCATCGGCCGGACCTCGACCGGCTCGGGATCCACCGGCCCATTGGCAGCCGCGGCGAGCTTGGTGGCAATACGGTCGCGGTCCTTCGCGTTCAACAACTCGATTAGCTGGCGTCCCTTGAGATATTGCGAGGTGGCGCCGAACAATTCACCGACCGCGCGGTTCGCCTCCTCGAATCGTCCGGTGCTATCGAGCAACGCAATACCCACCGGGGCGTTGGCGAAACAACGCCGAAAGCGTTCGAACGATCTGAGGGCAGATTTCCACTCGCGCTCGGGCGTCAAATCGCACACGACTGACCGTGTATGCAGCTCGGTGCCCGATCCGACGACGTTCTGCCCGATCCAGGCCGGCACCATCCGGCCCTGACGGGTCTTGAGCACGACCTCGCCCCGTTGCGGCCCAACCTTCCGTCCGCGAAACGGGCTCCAGGCTGGTGTCCCGACAGCTGGCGGGCAGGCCAGAAAATCACTCAACCGATCGCCGCTGGTCAGCAGTTCCGAGGGAGTGCTGCCGAGCCACTGCGCCAGTGTGCGGTTTACAAAGCGGAAGTGTCCAGCGTCATCGACTGAATAAAATCCAACCGGTGCATTATCTATGAGGTTGGCGAGAATGTTGCGCTCTTCCCTGAGCGCCGCCTGGGATCGATGAGACGCACTGACATCCTGAATGCTCCAGTAGCTAGATTTCGGATAACCCTCGATCGGCTCTATCCTGACCTTCAAATGGCCGGTGTCGGCAGTCGATGTCTTGCTCAAGGAGAGGGTTGCAGTAGCCGGGACGCCAGCGGCGGCACGGCCGCGGAGCCGGCGAAATTGCGCCTCGGATTCTGCGTCCGAGCATAGGGCTTGCCTGATGCGATCCAAGGGCGACTCGCCTGGGCCAGGGAAGAGTTCGCAGAAAGCGCGGTTGGCATAGTGGATACGACCGTCCGCCGCCACGATCAGGTGTGCCTCGGGCGTCGAGTTGAGGGCCCAACTCAACATCTCGAGGCGAGCCGCAAGCGTCATTACTGCCTTGTGGCTGGCTAAAGCCGCAAGCCCGGCAAGGCCGAGCATTGTAATTGCTGCCGTTTCCACAGGCCAAGCCGCAATGAGCCGCCCCATCCGGGAAATTTCCAGGACGAGCGCAACAGCGACCAGGACCAAGCTCGCCATCGCCAGACAGCGGATCGATGAAGCCCTTGAGCGCCCGCCAATCCGATTCGCCGACCCACCGGCCCGCACCGCTTTGGCGACCATTGGTTGCATCCGAGTGAGATGGATATCCGAGTGACAGGAATTTCACGCAATCTGCTGCCGCAGATGGGGAAGCGGCGCACGAACTCAATCGATTTTGGCCGCAATGCTAGCGAATACCGGGGCCGGTGCCGGGTGTTTGCCCGCGATAGGCAGCGCGGGGTTGAACTCCCTCGAGCCGAGCGGAAGGGATCGGCCCTTCAGTCGTCTCGGTGAGTGCGTTCCATCCGCTCGTGCCGCTCCTGAGCTTCGATGCTGAGGGTGGCAATGGGCCGGGCTTCGAGACGGCGAATGCCGATCGGTTCGTCCGTCTCTTCGCAATAACCGTAGGTGCCGTCGTCTATGCGATTGAGTGCCGCTTCGATTTTGGAGATCAATTTGCGCTCGCGCGCCCGGGTGCGCAGCTCGATTGCGCGCTCTGTTTCGAGCGAAGCGCGGTCCGTGAGATCGGGTTTGAGCAAACTCTCTTCCTTGAGGTGCTGCAGCGTATCCGACAACTCAGCCAGCAGCCGGGCGCGCCAGCGCAACAGCTTTTGCCGAAAATATTCGATCTGAAGAGGGTTCATGAATTCTTCAGCATCGGAGGGATGGTAACCTGGCGGTAGTGACGGACGCATCGGTGTCCCCGAAACTCCGTGAACGAGGCGGCGCGGAGTATATGAATCGGGTCCTTCCGCATCAAGCCGGAGAATCGGATCGAGATCCTTGATTTGGCTGAGCTTTCGGTATGGCCGCTCGACCGGCCCGAGGGTGGCCTACGCCTACCGCCCGGGGCCGCCGACCCCGCATTCCGCCTTGAGGTAGCGGCTCCGGCTCACAAAGATTCGAGTTTGCTGTAAAGCTTTCCACTTAGGGCTTCCTTAAGGTCTCCCGCTCTACTATACCGCCATGGACGACAATATTAGGTTGTGCGACTTGCTCGTAAATGAAATTTTACCGCGCACCAGCGGCACCGCAATGGATCTGCCCCCTCCCGACACGAAGCGTTGGGTCGCCCGGCGCAAGGCGGTTGTAGTCAATGCGGTGCGCAGCGGCGCCATCAGTCTGGAGGAAGTCTGCCGGCGCTATGAGCTTTCCGTAGAAGAATTCCTCGCTTGGCAGCGCGCGATCGATACCCACGGGGTCGCGGGTCTGCGGGTGACCCGACTGCAAATCTATCGCGATACCCCTCCCGCTCGGCTGGCCAAACCGCGTTTTTGAGCTTTTCTCTGGGCCGCCTGCGGTGAGCAGTCGCGCATGCGGTACGGATCGCGACAGGTGCTGGATCCCGTCTAGCAATTGTGTCCGATCGTACTCCTCTCATAGTTGAAAATTTATCCTCCAAGGGGCTGAGCGGCCCTCGCCCCGCCCTCGCTCGCGTCCATCGGCCAGGGCGAAGGCATTTCGGCATGTTGTTACAAAGCATTGGCAATGCTCGCCAAATTCTAGCCTTTGTTTGACGTGGCGCTGACACACATCTCGACGCAGTGCTCAGCGCAGCGCTGCCGCTTCAAAGCCTCGGCCAGGTCGCTTGAGAACAGCCCATACAATCTAGCAATCCTGCGCCACATGGCCCCAACCTGATGCAACGGGATCGCTCCCGGTGTAGCCGTGCAGCAAATTCAACCTCGTCGCTTGGAAGGACCAGTTCCTGGCCGCGCTGCTTTCGCCTATTGGAACAGGCGGGATAAATCAAAAAAATATTGATTAATTTTGATTCAATTGGTTACCAAGCGGTAATAAGAAGCTTGACCCCGCCGCGAGTCCGCCGCATTTGAAGGGGTTGGTTGCCGAATACGCTCGGGGTCGCGTTTCAGATCGCACGTTCGGTTCGGCAACTGCAATGCCTCGGTCAGAGGATTCTGTTGCCTTTAAATAGCGCTCGATCTCTTCGGGTTGTCGAGGCCAGTGGACCGGACCTTAAATTCACGGAAACCGCGGTCGCGCGGTTTAACGCGAGGCATCCGTATTTATTGTTCCGTGAGCACGCCGTCTCCTGGATTCGCGCGCGTGCGAACAGCCATTCAGAGCTTATAGGGCGGCTGAAAGCATCATTATGCGAGAACGGTCAAGCCTCGACCAAACAAGAGTTGCGCGCCAGGATCAAGCGCCAGGTCCGTTGCCTGATACATACGGCGTTTTTGACGTTGATCAGCGACGGCAAGACCAAAGCCGATGCGTTGTATGCGACGCGCACGGCATTGGCACAGCTGAGTGCCGAGCCGAGCTGGAAAGCCCGGCCGGTAATCAAGTCCTTTCTGGATTGCGCTGAGATCGCTGTCGCCGTTTCTCTCGCTTATGATTGGCTGTACGATGAATTTTCGGAGCAGGAGAGACGGATTTTCGAGGATGCGCTTTTGCGCCACGTCCTCGCGCCAGCCCTTGACGCATACGACGATCGCTTCGCCCAATGGCCGAGGCGGCGCGACAACTGCGCGCTGGTGTCGAATTCGGGCATTTTGGTTGCGGCACTCGCAGTTCTCGACCGGTATCCGGATATTTCACGACAGCTGATCCAGAAAAGCCTCGTCTCGGCCTGGAACGCCTTCGACGGGCTGGCGCCGGATGGCGCTTGGCCAGAAGGACCGAGCTATTGGTCGCTCGCCATGCGCTATGCCGGTCTAATGGTCGCGGCACTCGAGAGCACGCTCCACTGCAGCTTCGGCCTGGCAGATCGGCCGGGGTTCGCGCAAACCGGAGACTTTGCCTTGCATGCCGTCGGGCCGTTCGGCGCCGCGTTCAATTTCGGGGATTCCGAACCTCGTCTCGATGTGGCGCCGCTCGCCTGGTTCGCGCATCGGTTTAGGCGGCCGATCGATGCTCGGCTCGTGGACCAGTATGACGGTTGGTATCTTCCGTTCACCGTGATATGGCCTGACCGACCGAAGCCGCACCCGTCGGGGAACGAGGTGCCCACGGGAAAGGTATTTCACAGCAATAATCTTGCATGCTTTCGCAACACCTGGTCGAGCGACCCGGCGGCGCACCCGGTTTATCTGGCCATCAAAGGTGGAAATGTCTCTGGTCCCGGAGCCCGATCGCCGCCGCTTCCCGAAGACGTCTTCTTGCACAACCAAGCGGATGCCGGGAGTTTCATTCTCGACGGCGCGCGACAGCGATGGATCATCGATCTCGGCGCGGACGATTACGATCTACCCGGTTATTTTGATCATGGCGCCGATAATAGGTCAGGATCGCGTTGGCGATACTACCGCACGCAAACTGCCGGCCACAACACGTTGGTCATCGATGGTGGCAACCAAATACCCGACGCGTGCGCGCCGATCGTCGGCAATTGCGTCGACGGGGACTGCAAATGGGCAGTTTTCGACTTGTCGGCGGCTTATGGAAAACCGGCAGGTTCCATTTGGCGTGGAGCGGCCCTGATCGGCCGACAAGTGGTCATCCAGGACGAGGTTCGCGCCGAGTTGTCCGGCGAGATCGTATGGGCCGTACATACCAGTGCAGAGCCGATTTCGGTGGCCGGCTCCGTTGCTCGGTTCCGCTCGGGCGACGACCGGTTTGTCTTGGGCATCCTTGAGCCGGCGGCGGCGTGCTTCGAGATCGGCTTCCCGCCGGAGCCGCAAGTCTTTCCGATTGCCGATGTTCGACAGCTGCACGGTCAACCGCTGCTCAATAGCAATGGCGGCAGCAATGGCGGCCAGGTTGCAGAGTTGCCCCGCCGCGTCGATAACGAAGACGGGCGCGCCGCGGGTGCCTTGATCAGGCGCGTGCAGATCGTCTGGCCAAAGGACACGCGACGGTTGACAGTCGCATTGTTGCCGGATTGCGATGACGATGGTTTGGTGTTGCCGGTCACTTCGCTCGACGACTGGCTCGCCAGGCGACCTGTGCGACTGGCATCGTATTCCCGGCGCGCCTCAGGGATCAACGCCGCCCGGCATGCCGCGAGGGCCGCTTCGACCGGGTTTGCGCGATTCCACACGCGCCTTGGTCGGAAACCCGCTCCCGAGAGAGCGGCTCGTCGGTGATCGAAGCGAGCGCCGGGTCGGTTGGACGGCAATGTGCAGTGCAACTCACGCTGTTTCGCTCCCGGCGCCCGTCGGCTGGAACCCGCGAGCGGCAATCGCGATGCGGTTTCCGGAAATTGTCGAACTGGCCCGGTCAGCACATCACGAAATCCGAAACGTAGAGGCCGAGCTGGATCGGCACGAGGCTGCCGGGGGCGATACTTCCTGCCCGCGGCAAGTCCTGCGGGAGCTGCGTTGGCGGCTTGAATACACCGTCGATACGAGCGGCATCCGCGCCACGCTCGCGCGCCTCCGCACCGGGGCCGCACTGTCGCCGTTGCCCCGCGCCGCCTCGCAGGCCGCTAGAGTTCATGGCGCCTGCACGGATGTATGGTTTTTGAAACTGGACGCCTGCGTCGATCACATGCTCGCTGGCGATTTCGACAAACAAGACGGGCAGCCGCGATTTCTCGATCGCATCAACGACCCGGCCCGGCTGAAGGTTTATCTGGAGAATCTGCTTCTCTCGCGGCTGGACGAGGACGGGATCGACCGCCGCAAAGAACTCAACTTCGCGACCGCCGATCTCGTTCGGCTGATCTTATGGCGGCGTCCTCGGAACTACCATTGGGATCCGCGGCTCGCAACCGTGATCCGCCGCTTCATCGCCGAGTGGCAGGACCCGATCAGCGGGTTCTTTGGCGCCGATTACCTGATCGGAGGGCGGCGGCTTCGAACCGTCGATCTCAGCCTCACCTTTCATATGGCGCGCTATCTCGATGGCGGGATCGGGTACTGGCCGCAACTGATCGACACGCTGTTGAGCATCCGTGACTGCCGGTATCCTAATGGGTGGCTCGACGAGATCGGCATGACAAACCACAACAACTACGATGTCGCGATTCTGTTCCAGCTCGGCTGGCCGCACATGCGCCCCGATCAGCGCCGGCGGGCCGAGGAGGAGCTCACCCGACTGCTCGATTGGTGTCTGACCGCCGCAATTGGCCCGGACGGCGAGATTGTCGCGCGTGCTGTCGCCGAAACTCTTCCGGAAAGTTACTATTTCACGATCGCGTTTCTCGACACCGTCGGCTATTTCGATCGAGCAAAGCGGTTCTGGACTCTGCTCGAGTTTCCGGAAGCGCCGGCAGTCCGGGAGCGCTTGAAAGACCGTCTATTAACGCTACCCCAAAGCGATCCGATGGTGCGCATGGCATATGAACGCCTGGGCCGCGCCGGCCGATGAGGCGGCTGACGCCAGAGCAACAGCAAGAAATCGCGGCGCAGCAGGGCGCAACGCATCAGACGCGCCGTGCCACGGTGCCGGCGCTCGAAGCGATCCTTTACGAGCCGCTTTCCGTTCTCGATCACGGATTTGTCCGCGTCGTCGATTACATGGGCGACGATGCCGCGATCGTACAGGCCGCCCGCGTCTCCTACGGCCGCGGCACCCGCAAGGTCAGCGAGGACCAGGGGCTCATCAATTATCTTATGCGCCACCGCCATACGACGCCTTTCGAGATGTGCGAGATCAAGTACCATGTAAAGCTGCCGATCTTTGTGGCGCGGCAGTGGATCCGGCATCGCACGGCGAATGTGAACGAATACTCGGCGCGCTACTCGATCCTCGACAAGGAGTTCTATATCCCGGACCCCGAGCACCTGGCGGTGCAGACGGCGACGAACCGCCAGGGGCGCGGCGCGGCGATCGAAGGCGAGGCGGCGCAGCGCGTTCTCGACCTGTTGCGCCGGGATGCCGAGCTTGCTTACGCCGGATATTCCGAACTCCTCAATGAAGACGCATCGGGCTCGCCGATCGACCCGGCGCGGCCCGCCCTCGCTCGCGAGCTCGCCCGAATCAACCTGTCGCTCGGCTTCTACACCCAGTGGTATTGGAAGACCGACCTGCACAATCTGATGCATTTTCTGTCGTTGCGCGCCGATCCCCACGCGCAATACGAGATCCGCGCTTATGCCGAAGTCATGCTGGAGACGCTCCAGCGCTGGGTGCCGATGGCCCACGCCGCCTTTCTCGAATACCGGATGAACGCCGCGGTGATTTCCGCAACCGGGGTCGAGGTGATCCGGCGGATGCTCGCGGGCGAGCAGGTCGACCATCCGTCGAGCGGCCTCTCGCCCCGCGAGTGGCGCGAGCTGATGGCGGTACTGGGTCAAGGAGCCCAGCGCTGAACGGCACGCAGCCGCGAGCCCTTCTCCGCTACCGGTCGCCTGTTTCCGCAAGAAGTTTACAGGAATCATATTCCCCTCGCCCAGCCGCGACACACGCCGATCTGCCGATGCGGCCGAGGATACGATGCGAATATGACTATTTTATATTTGCTGATGCGGGAAATCACCGGCCGACAGAGCAACGCTGCTGCCCATGGAATCGCGTATAAATCCGTGACGCGCTGAACCGAGCCGGCCAAGGTAAGCCCGACGCACGCTGGGGACGTTTCCCCTGCCGCGAGCAGAGCATCGGGTAGTGCCTCAGTTTGAATTTCGCCCGAGTGATCGCTGCCGATCATTAGACGTCTCCTTTGGGTGGACTCCGGTCCTCCGCTGGAGCGCTAGGGCATGCACACATCTTCCGCCTTTCCGCCGTCATGCCCGCGAAAGCGGGCACCCAGGACCGTTGTCGGGCTATTCACCACGGGGCCCCTGGGTCCCCGCTTTCGCGGGGACGACGGATAACTTATTGAAAGTCCTGCTATTGTGGAGATGTGTGCATGCCCTAGCGCTGGAGCGGGGGCGAACGGCCAGTTTGCGCCGAAAGCTGCCATCCGCCCGTCTGACCCCCCGGCGATTATTCCCGCTCGCGCGAACAGTGCGGGCCGCCGCAAGAATCGTGATGAGCCCGGCGAATACGACGTGGGCAATACGAGGACTCACCACTCGGACAGAATGCCGATGCCGATTACTGTCAAGGGATTGCCAAAATACCCTCCTATTAGGTATCCGACTGCTCATACAAGAGGGGTTCTGATGGACATCCGGCCAGTCGGCCCGGCCCGATGACCGTCCCCGATGTGGCTGCGGCGGGGCGCAACCAAGTCCCGCTCGGGATCGTCTACATGGTCGGCTCGACCGTGATGTTTGCCGGCGGCAATGCGGTCGTGAAATGGCAACTTGCCAGCTATCCGCTGGGCGAGGTTGCGTTCGGGCGCACCCTGTTCGCGTTCCTGACCGCCGCGGCGATCGTATTGCCGCGCGCCGGGTGGGGGGTCTTGCGGACGCGACGCTACCGCGAGCATCTGCAGCGCGGGCTATCGCAGTTCGGCTCGATGCTGTTGTGGTTCCTCGCGGTCAGCGTGCTGTCGCTCGGCTCGGCGACGGCGATCGGCTTCGCGGCACCATTGTTCACGACCCTGCTGTCGATCGTGATACTGAAGGAGAAGGTCGGCATCCACCGCTGGTCGGCGCTGATCGTCGGGTTTGTCGGTGTGCTGATCATCACCCATCCCGGCGCCCGCGCGCTGACTTACGGCGCGCTGTTCGCGCTCGGCAACGCGGTCTTAATCTCGACCGTGGCGATAGCGATCCGCCGCATGAGCATGACTGAATCGGTCGAGACGCTGACGCTCTACCAGATGAGCATTATGACCTTGTGCACCGCCGGCCTGCTGACGCTCGGGTTCCGAGGCCCACACTGGGGCGACGCGCTGATGGTCGCGCTTGCCGGGATCGGCAACGGAATCGCCCAGTTCTGGTGGACGCGCTCGCTGTCATTGGCGCCACCCTCGGCGGTGGTGCCTTTCAACTACCTGTCGCTGGTATGGGCAACGATCCTCGGCTTCGCGGTGTGGGGGGACGTGCCGACCTCGGGCCTGCTGGTCGGTTCCGCGATCGTTGTCGCCTCGGGCCTTTACATCCTGTGGCGCGAGACCTTACGCCGCCGACGCCCGGCGGTCCCAGCGTCGCGGCGCGCGTAGTCCCGCCTAGCTGGTTGAGAAGGGTTTGCGGAAAGAGGCGAATAGGGAGCTGAGCACCGTAACCGGTCGTCTGCAGCGATGGAAAAACTGGGTGATCCGTTGTTCGCGCTTTGGACCCAGATTATCTTCAAGTGGTGCGCAGCAGAATCCAGTCAATGAGCCCTGCCCTGATCGCCTGCCTTGCAATTTCATACCGGTGCCACACGGTCGCCCTATCCGTGGCCTCGTTATCAAACGGAGTTTTGGGCGTGTGATAGGCAAAGAAAATACGCGAATAGCCCGGTGAGTGGTCGAGGGCGTCGATAAGCGTTCGGAGCGTGGATTGGGTTGTCTGCGATTTGACCTGGACAAAACAGTGTTCGCCTGTGGTGGGCAGGACCATGGCCATGTCGAGTGTCTTTTGGATACCACCCACAGCCGAAATGCGCTTCCAGCCGCTCGACGAAAAAATTAGCTCAATAAGGAGTTCAAAATCATCTTGATGGAGCTGGTCAAGAAGATCGCCGACTGCAGACACCATCGTCGAGCGCTTGCGCGGCCCGTCGGTGATGTTCGGATTGGATGCCGCGAATCCGACGCAACAGATCGGTCGCCCCGCTCGGTTTGGCGATAGTCTCCTGGAACGAAGCGACCTTTGTGATCTTGGTGGTCATCGCGTCTAGCCTCAGGCGGTTCCCCTTGACATCCGTATTGCGCCAGCGGTCGATGACGCGCCGCGAGCGTGCACCGGTCCTCCTCGCAGCTTCGTCGTCACCAGTATAGAGATCGATCACTTCCGCTTCCGCGAAGCACCACCAGACATCCCCGTCCTCCACGGTGAACCAAAGGGTCGAGCCCGGCAGTTCAAAAAAAAAGCGCGGACTTGGTTCACGGCGCGGGTAATGTCGCTCCCTCTGGTCCTTAACCCCGTCGCTGCGAAGGCCTCCTTCGCGTCATCCCACTTGCCGGCTTTGCAAAGGGAGAACTCGAATTGTCGAAATCCTAACGGAGCGTGTTTGTATCCCTGGCCAACGGCCACCAAATGCTCTTGCGCCCCAGTTTTATGAACCTAACGCTCTCGGCGGCAGCGTGATCAAGAGCTGAAGAACTTTAGGAGGAATTGTAGCCATTTTGGATTGTCCGATAAGGTTCGCCTGACGGATTTGCAGATCCTCCTGAGCAATTGGACCCGCGTCGGCCGTCAAGGTCTCCTTCGGTCGCCTGCGGCGAGTGTATCATGACAGCTACGATCGGGACTGACCGGTCTCCCTTAGGGGCAGGAAGAGCCGTTCCGAATGCGAAGCTGAGTGACCGAGAAGGGTCGAGAGCGGAATTTCAAACTGCGGCACTCCTGAGCATCGTCGGTTTTCGAGAGTATCAGCGCCATTATGGTTAACCACCTGATTTGCGGCCATCGCGTGCTCAAATCATAACTGGCTCTCAACCCTTATTCGATGACGATGCGCGGCGGCGGTCGGCGCTCGGCGCCCTCTCCGGCGACCTTTTCCCAGATCCGCACCGCCATACGGCGGAAGACGAAGGCATGCGGGTTGTCGGGGTCGGCGATGGTGATCGGCGTGCCGCCGTCGGAAGTTTCGCGGATCTTCAGGTCGAGAGGCACCTCGCCGAGAAATTCGGTGCCGAGGCGCTCGGCCTCCTGGCGGGCGCCGCCATGCGAAAAGATCTCGCTGCGGCCGCCGCAATGCGGACACAGGAAATAGCTCATGTTCTCGACGATGCCGAGCACCGGCACCTCGACCTGCTTGAACATGTTGAGCCCTTTGCGCGCGTCGAGCAGCGCGATGTCCTGCGGCGTCGAGACGATGACCGCGCCGGCGAGCGGCACCTGCTGCGCCATCGTCAATTGGGCGTCGCCGGTGCCGGGCGGCATGTCGACGACCATGATGTCGAGCTCGCCCCACTCGACCTCGCGCAGCATCTGCTGCAAGGCGCTCATGACCATCGGTCCGCGCCAGATCATCGGCGTGTCCTCGGGCACGAGAAACCCCATCGACATGCATTTGAGCCCGTAATTTTCCATCGGGATCAAGGTCTTCCCGTCGCGCGATCGGGGCCGGCCGGAGATCCCCAGCATGCGCGGCATCGAAGGCCCGTAGATGTCGGCATCGAGCACGCCGACACGCAGACCGTTGGCCCGCAACCCCAGCGCTAGGTTAGCCGCCACCGTCGATTTGCCGACGCCCCCTTTGCCGGACGCCACTGCGATGATCGCACCGACCCCGGGCACGGCCCCGCGCGCCGTGCGGACACCAGCCGGCCCCCCCGCGGCCCCACGCGGCGGCGGAGCCGCGCGGCCCCGCGGCGGCGCCTGCGCGGTCAGCACCGCGGTCACCGAAAGTACGCCGGGCAGCGCCTCGACGGCCTTCTCGGCTGCCTTCCTCAACGGTTCCAGACGCGGGCCGCGCTCGCTCTCGACCTCGATCGCGAAGGCGACATTGCCGTCGCGAATGACGAGGCCCGATACCATACCAAGCGAGACAATGTCGGCGCCCTTGTCGGGATCGGCGATGCGGCCCAACGCGTCGAGGATTTGTCGTTCTGTGACGGCGCTCATGTCATTCTCCCCGCGGGCCATTTTCCCCGGCGGGCCAGAAGATTACGGGTGATCGATCGTGGCGCTTGGTTCGGAGCGCCGGATGAGGCAGACTGGCGATCGAGTCAGCCGGTGGCCGGTTCACGTGAGGACGCACTCCGTCTGCGTGACCGGGCCATGAGCGCCGCCGGATATGCGGGATTTGGGACCGGCGACCCGACTTGACAACACCCGCCCATGCTCTCTATCGGGTCGCGCATCTCGCGGGTCGCAACCAATCGGGGAGACGCCCCGGCCGAAAGCGGCCACAAGGCGACTTCCCGCAAGGCGACTTCCCAGGGGCGCATCCCAGGGGCGGCATCGCGGAAAGGTTCAGGGTCGATGTTCTGGAAAAGTCAGGGCGGTGGGCCATGGGGCAGCGGTCCGCGCGGCGGGGGGCCCTGGGGCGGCAACCGCGGCAATGGCGGCGGGCAGAGCCCTCGCGGGCGGGGCCCGCAGCCGCCCGATTTCGAGGAGCTGTTGCGGCGCGGCCAGGACCGCTTTCGGCGCGTGTTGCCGGGCGGTTTTGGAACCGGCACCGGCGTCGCCGTCGTCGTGCTCGGCATCCTCGTCATCTGGCTGGCGAGCGGCTTCTACCGCGTTTTGCCCGATGAGGTCGGGGTGGTTCTGCGGTTTGGCGCCTATAATCGGACGACCCAGCCGGGTCTCAACTATCATCTTCCCAACCCGATCGAGACGGTCCTGACGCCGAGCGTGACCCGGGTCAACCGGACCGAAATCGGCTATCGCAACGCCGAGGGCCCGGGTCGCGGCCAGGTCACCCGTCAAGTGCCGGAAGAGGCGCTGATGCTGACCGGCGACGAGAACATCGTCGACATCAACTTCACTGTCTTCTGGGTGATCAAGAACGCACAGGCCTATCTGTTCAACATCCGGGACCCCGATGCGACAGTCAAATCCGCAGCCGAAAGCGCGATGCGCGAGGTCGTCGGGGAGACCCCGATCGCTCAGGCGCTGTCGGAAGGGCGCGGCAAGATCGAGACCGATACGCAGCACCTGTTGCAGAGCATCCTCGACACCTACGGCGCCGGGATTGAACTCACTCAATTGCAGTTGCTGAAAGTCGACCCCCCAGCCCCGGTCATCGACGCATTCCGTGACGTGCAGCGCGCACTCGCCGATCGCGAGCGGCTGCGCAACGAAGCAGAATCTTACCGCAACGACATCGTCCCGCGGGCGCGCGGCGACGCCGTGCGAATCACGCAGGAGGCCGAAGCCTATCGCCAGGAGATCATCGCCCGTTCCCAGGGCGACGCCGATCGCTTCCTCTCCGTGTACCACGCCTTCACGGCGGCGCAGGATGTCACGCTGCAGCGGCTCTATCTCGAGACGATGGAGGAGATCCTCAAGAACAGCAACAAGGTGATCATCGACAAATCGGCCCAAGGCGAGAGTGGCGTCCTGCCTTATCTGCCGCTGCCGGCCCTAGGCGGCGGCCAAGGGGCAGGCGGTGCCGCGCCTGCGGGGAACAGCGGCACGGCGCCAGGCGGAACGCAGCCACCGGGACCCGCCGTCCCATCGTTGCGGCATTAGTGAGGAGGGTTTCGTGAACCGTAGCATCCTCATAGCCGTTGCGGTCGTGCTGATCGTTGGCGGCATCTTCATAAACAGTTCACTATTCGAAGTCGATCAGACCCAAGAGGCATTGGTTCTGCAGTTTGGCCAGCCGCGACGGGTCATCCGCGACCCCGGCCTCAAGGTCAAGCGGCCTTTTATCGAGGATGTCACCAAATTCGAGAACCGTCTCCTCGATTTCGAGCCGCCGCCGGAGGAAGTCATCGTTTCGGATCAGAAGCGGCTCGTCGTCGATACATACACGCGGTACCGCATCACCGACCCGTTGTTGTTCTATCAGACGGTAAGCACCGAAGCCGGCGTCCGCGCCCGACTGAGTGCAATGGTCAGCGGCAGCCTGCGGCGGGTGCTCGGTAATGTGACGTTATCGGCTTTGCTATCGAATCAACGTCCGGCAATCATGCACCAAATTCGCGATGAAGTAAGCGATCAGGGCAAATCCTTTGGCATCGATGTCGTCGATGTTCGAATCCGTCGAGCCGACCTTCCCGAGGAGAACAGCCAGGCGATCTTCGCCCGCATGAAGTCGGAACGCGAGCAGCAGGCGGCCCAATATCGCGGCGAGGGCGCCGAAGCGGCGCAGACCGTGCGCGCGAACGCTGAACGCGAGCGCACCGTGATCCTCGCCGAGGCGCAGCGGGATGCCCAGAAGGTGCGTGGCGATGGCGACGCCCAGAGCATCAAAATCTACGCCGACGCCTTTGGGCAGGATAAGCAGTTCTTTTCCTTCTATCGCTCGATGCAGGCCTATCGCGACGCCCTGAACGGGCGCACCACCTCTTTCGTCCTGACCCCCGACAGCGGCTTCTTTCGTTACTTCGAGAATTTAGACGGGGCGGCAGCCAAAGCCGCGCCGCCAGGGGCGACGGCTGGTCCGCAATGAGCCGCCTCGCGGATCGCGGCGCGTCGATCGGCTTCCACACCCCGCCTCTCGGGTAATGAGGGATCTGTGGACGGCGCTCGCTCTCGTGCTGGTGATCGAGGGTACCCTCTACACACTTTTTCCGGAAGGCATGAAGCGGGCTGCGGCACGCGCCCTTGCCGTTCCGCCGCAGACCTTGCGGCTGGCGGGGCTGGCGGCTGCCTGCGCCGGAGTTGTCCTTGTCTGGCTGGTGCGGCGATGATGTTGGCGCTACTATAGGCCGGGATGCGCAAGGCTTGTCCGCCAATCTCGGACGCAGCCCGCAACAAACTCCCGATGATTGCTTGAAAACAACCGTTCGCTTTTGCTCCTAGGAGTTGACCCCGGTGCCCTCTCTGCCTTCCAACCTGGTGTGCCGCGCGGCTGCGGCTTTGATTGCTGCTTTCCTGATCGCTGCTCCGGCGGCGCTCGTCCGGCCCGCCGCCGCTCGGCCGGCGCCCGAGAGCTTCGCCGATCTCGCGGAGAAGCTCCTGCCCTCGGTGGTTAACATTTCGACGACACAGACGGTCAAATCCGAACGCGGGCATGAGCACAGCGGGCCCGAGATCCCTCAGTTCCCGCCGGGCTCGCCGTTCGAGGAGTTCTTTCGAGACTTTTTCGAGCACGGAGTGCCCAAGGGGGGCCATCCGGAAGCCCAGCCGCGCAAGGGCACTTCTCTCGGCTCCGGCTTTATCATCGATCCGGCGGGCTACATCGTAACCAACAATCACGTGATCGCCGATGCCGACGAGATCAACGTCATTCTGCACGACGATACCAATCTGAAGGCGGAGCTTGTCGGGCGCGACACGAAAACCGACATCGCGCTGCTGAAGGTCAAGACCGACAAGCCGCTGTCAGCCGCCACCTGGGGCGACAGCGACGCCTCGCGGGTGGGTGATTGGGTATTGGCGATCGGCAATCCGTTCGGTCTCGGCGGCAGCGTCACAGCGGGTATACTCTCGGCACGCCAGCGGGACATCCAATCCGGCCCCTACGACGATTTTCTGCAGACCGACGCCGCGATCAATCGAGGCAACTCCGGCGGGCCGATGTTCAACATGGACGGCCAGGTCATCGGCATCAATACGGCCATCTACTCGCCGTCCGGCGGCTCGATCGGCATCGGTTTCGCGATCCCCTCCGCTCTTGCCAAGGCGGTCGTCGCCGAGTTGCAAGGGGAGCCCGATCACAACGTGCATCGCGGCTGGCTCGGTGTTCGCATCCAGGCGGTGACCGACGAGATTGCCGAAAGTCTCGGCCTCGATAAGCCCAAAGGTGCGCTGATCGCCAGCGTCAGCGACAACGGCCCCGCTCAGGCGGCCGGGATTCAGGCAGGCGATGTGGTGTTGAGCTTTGACGGCCGGGAAGTCAACGACATGCGGCGGCTGCCGCGGCTGGTTGCAGAGACACCGGTCGGCAAGACCGTCCCGCTGAAGCTTTGGAGGAAGCGGGCAGAGAACACGGTGCAGGTCACGGTCGGCAAGCTCGACGAAAGCGATCAGCAGCAGGCGAACGCGCAGGACTCACCCAAGGAAGCCAACCAGAGCGACACCGGCGTGGTCAAGACCCTGGGCCTGACGCTGTCGGGGATCACGACCGATCTGAAGGATAAATTCTCGCTCGCCGACGGTTCGAAAGGGGTCGTCGTCGTCGATGTCGCCAAGGACAGCCCAGCGGCGGTCAAAGGCGTGCGCCCGGGTGACCTGATCATGGAAGCCGCGCAGGAGGAGGTGAAGAGCCCGGGAGAAGTCAGCAGCAAGATCGAGGAAGCGAAGAAGTCGGGACGGAAATCGATACTGCTGCTGGTCGAGCGCCAAGGCGATCTCCGCTTCATCGCGCTCCGCCTCGATCAGGGGTGAAGACGCGCGCCCCTTGAAAGGCGGATAGGTCACCCGATGATTTCCTCCTTTCGATACCCCTGGGCGTAGAGGAGGCCCGTCAGATCGGCATGGTCGAGGCGCCACCGAGCGCTCGCGGCGACGGCTGGTTTGGCGTGGAAGGCGATCCCGATCCCGGCGGCGGCCAGCATCGGCAGATCATTGGCGCCGTCGCCGACAGCCATCGACTGCTGCAGTGGTACGGCATGGTCGGCAGCCAGCGCGAGCAGCGTTTCCCTCTTGCTCTGTCCGGTCACGATCGGTGGAGGGACCGTGCCGGCGATGCGGCCTGCTGTCACATCAAGCTGGTTGGCGACGACGTGATCGAACCCGAGGTCCACAGCAACAGCTTTGGCAAAAATCATAAAGCCGGACGAAACGAGCGCTGTGACCGCTCCGGCGCTGCGCATCGTCGCGATCAACTGCCGGGCCCCCGCTCTCAGCCGGATACGGCAGGCCGCTTCGTCGAGCGTGTGATCCGGCAGGCCGGCGAGCAGGGCGACGCGCGCCTCGAGCGCGGCGGTGAACTCGAGCTCTCCATTCATTGCGCGGCGGGTGATTTCCGAGATTTCTTGACGGAGCCCGATGAAATCGGCGAGCTCGTCGAGCATTTCATTCTCGATGATCGTCAGATTCCATATCGGCGACGAGGAGACGTTTGCGGCGATTCTTGGCCGGCTGAACCAGAACGTCGATCTCGGCATCGCCGATCGCGGCGCGCGCGGCCGCCTCGGCGAGCGCCGGGCTGGCCGCATCGAGAACAAGATCGCAGGCGTCGTCCGCGAGCCAGGTCGGCTCGCCCGCAATTCCGGCCGCGCCGGCGACCGCGCCGGCTAGGTCGGGCAGATTTTGCCGTCCACGAACACCAGCGATGAGGGTGAGGACGTTCGTCATGGATCGTCCTCCTACCCCGGCCGTCCGCCCGGTCACAAGCGGCTCGCCGAGCCACGACAGCGCACCCCCGGTCCTCGTCATCGCCGGACCGACGGCGAGCGGCAAGTCCGCGCTCGCGCTCGAACTGGCCGACCTATGCGGCGGCACGATCATCAACGCCGACAGCCTGCAGATCTACTCCGATCTTCGGATACTGACGGCGCGGCCCGACCAAGCTGCGCAAGCGCGAGCACCGCACCGGCTCTACGGCTTCCTCGATGCGAGAGAGCGCGGGTCGGCCGCGCTATGGCGGGCCCTCGCGCTCGACGAGATCGCCGAGGCGACAATGGCCGGCCGCCTGCCTATCCTGGTCGGCGGCACCGGGCTCTACTTGCGGGCGATCAAGGAAGGATTAGCGCCCGTCCCGGATATCCCCGCGGAGATCCGGCAAGAGGCGATCGAGCTTCATCGCGCGCTGGGCGGCGTTGGGTTTCGCGAGCGGCTGGCTCGGCTCGATCCGGCAGCTGCACAGCGGCTGTTCCCCGGAGACAAACAGCGGCTCATCCGCGCCTTTGAGGTGGTGCGGGCGACCGGGGTGACTATCGGGACTTGGCAGCACCAGACAAAATCGGAAACCGCCTATCGGTTCGGGACGATCCTGCTCGCGCCGCCGCGAGAGCGGCTTTATGCGGCGTGCGATGCCAGGCTCATTCAGATGATCGAGGCCGGCGCTCTGGCCGAGGCCAAGGCGCTCGCCGCACGCCGCCTCGATCCCAGCCTTCCCGGCAATGAAGGCGGTGGGTCTTCCCGAACTCATGGCTTACCTGGACGGCGATATCCCGCTCGGTGCCGCAATAGCTGCAGCGCAGCGCGCCACCCGGCGATACGCCAAACGCCAAATGACCTGGTTCCGACATCAAATGACCCCGGACCTGGTACTTAGCGCGCAATTTTCGGAAAGTTTGCTGCGCTGCTCACGTCATTTTATTGATCAGTTTTTGTTGACCAAGCCCGTATAGCTGACTACGTTGCGCCCCCGCCCTGGGGCACCAACTACTCCTCGGCGGCGCGCGTTTCCTCGCGCCCGATATTGCTGCCGATGGAGGTTGTCATGCCGGCCGAGCCGTTGAGCGGAGCGGAGATCGTCATCAAGGCTCTGGTCGATCAGGGCGTCGATGTCGTATTCGGCTATCCCGGCGGCGCCGTCCTGCCGATCTACGATGCGCTGTTCAAGCAGAACTCACTGCGCCACATCCTGGTGCGGCACGAGCAGGGCGCAGTGCACGCGGCCGAGGGCTATGCCCGCTCGACCGGGCGGGTCGGGGTCGTGCTCGTAACGAGCGGTCCCGGTGCGACCAACGCGGTCACCGGCTTGACCGACGCGCTGATGGACTCGGTGCCGATCGTCTGCCTGACCGGCCAGGTCCCGACGCACCTGATCGGTAACGACGCATTCCAGGAAGCCGACACGACCGGTATTACGCGGCCCTGCACAAAGCACAATTATCTCGTCAAGGACGTCCGCGAACTGGCCCGCATGCTGCACGAGGCCTTTTATGTCGCGAAGAGCGGTCGCCCGGGGCCGGTCGTCGTCGATTTGCCGAAGGACGTCCTGTTCGCGCCCGGCCCTTATCGCGCGCCCGAAGAGGTCCGTCACAAGAGCTACCGTCCGCAGTTGCGGCCCGATCCGGCCCGGATCACTCAAGCCGTCGAGATGATTGCTCAAGCGAAACGCCCGCTTTTCTACGGCGGCGGCGGCCTGATCAATTCCGGGCCCGAGGCCTGCGCCCGCTTCGCCGAGCTGGTGCGGCTGACCGATGTGCCGTGCACTCTGACTTTGATGGGGCTCGGCGCGTTTCCGGCGGCCGACCCGCATTTCCTCGGCATGGTCGGGATGCACGGCACCTACGAGGCGAATTTGGCGATGCACGGCTGCGATCTGATGGTCGCCGTCGGGTCGCGCTTCGACGATCGGGTCACCGGCCGTCTCAACGCCTTTTCGCCCGGTTCCAAGAAGATCCACATCGACATAGACCCGTCCTCGATCAACAAGAACGTGCGTGTGGATTTGCCGATCATTGGCGATGTCGGCGAGGCGCTGTCGGCCATTCTGGCCGCCGGACCCGCCGCGTTGCGCAGCGGCGACAGCGCGGCGAGAGACAAATGGTGGCGCGCGATCGAGGTGTGGCGGGCGCGCGATTGCCTGCGATACGACCGCAGCCGGCGCGATCTGATCAAGCCGCAATATGCGATCGAGCGGCTTTACGCGCTGACCCGCGACCGTGATGTCTACATCACCACGGAGGTCGGCCAGCACCAGATGTGGGCCGCCCAGTTCTTCAAGTTCGAGGAGCCGAACCGCTGGATGACCTCGGGCGGCCTCGGCACGATGGGATATGGGTTGCCGGCGGCCATGGGTGTGCAGATCGCCCATCCCGATGCCCTCGTCATCGACATTGCCGGCGAAGCCTCGGTGCTAATGAACATTCAGGAAATGTCGACCGTCGCCCAGTACCGGCTGCCGGTCAAAGTGTTTATCGTCAACAACCAGTATATGGGCATGGTGCGGCAGTGGCAGGAACTCCTGCACGGCGGCCGCTATTCGGAGAGCTACACCGCGGCGCTCCCCGATTTTGTCAAGCTCGCCGACGCCTTCGGTGCGGTCGGGCGGCGGGTAGAGGATCCGGCGGAGCTCGACGATGCGATCCGCGAGATGCTGGACACCGACCGCGCCTTCATTCTCGACGTCGCAGTCGACCCGGCCGAGAATTGCTTTCCGATGATCCCGTCGGGCGCGGCCCATAACGAGATGCTGCTCGGGCCCGAGGACGAGGCCGAAAAACCGGTCTCCGAGGAAGGGATGGTGCTCGTCTGAGGCGCAGGTGACGGAAATCGAGCGGCACACGATCGCCGTGCTCGTCGACAACGAGCCAGGCGTCCTCGCCCGCGTCATCGGGCTGTTCTCCGGGCGCGGCTACAACATCGAGAGCCTGACGGTCGCCGAGGTGGACCGCGCGAACGGACTGTCGCGGATCACGATCGTGACCACCGGAACCCCGATGATCATCGAGCAGATCAAGGCGCAGCTGTCGCGGCTGGTGCCGGTTCACAAAATCCACGATCTGACCGATGAGGGACCCTTTGTCGAGCGCGAGATGGCGCTGATCAAGGTCGCCGGGAAGGGCGAGTCGCGCATCGAGAGCCTGCGACTCGCCGATATCTTCCGCGCCCGCGTCGTCGAACTCGACTACGGAGAGCTTCGTTTTCGAGATGACGGGCTCGAGCGAAAAGCTCAACGCCTTCATCATCTTGATGGAACCCCTTGGCCTCGTCGAGATCTCGCGTACCGGCGCGGCGGCGATCTCGCGGGGGGCTGCGAGCTTTTAAGAGGCAAGCGACGAGAGCCGCCCCCTCACGATAGGAGAGCGAAATGCGGGTTTATTACGACCGGGATGCCGATGTGAACCTGGTCAAATCGAAGAAGGTCGCAATCATCGGTTATGGCAGCCAGGGCCACGCGCATGCCAACAACCTGCGCGACAGCGGGGTCAAGGACGTCGTCGTGGCGTTGCGGCCCGGTTCGGCTTCGGTAAAGAAGGCCGAGGAGGCGGGGCTGCGCGTGATGAATTCGGCGGAGGCCGCCAAATGGGCCGACATCGTCATGGTCCTGACCCCCGACGAGTTGCAGGCCGCCCTTTATGCCGGCGAGCTGCGCCCCAACATGCGCGAAGGCACCGCTCTCGCTTTCGCGCATGGCCTGAGCATCCATTTCCGCTTGATCGAGCCGCGCCCCGACATGGATGTGTTCATGATCGCGCCGAAGGGGCCGGGCCACACGGTGCGTTCGGAATATCTGCGCGGCGGTGGGGTTCCCTGTCTCGTCGCGGTCGAGCAGAACCCGTCCAGCAACGCGCTCGAAATCGCGCTCTCCTACGCATCGGCAATCGGCGGGGGCCGGGCCGGGGTGATCGAGACGACTTTCAGGGAGGAATGCGAGACCGATTTGTTCGGCGAGCAGTCGGTGCTGTGCGGCGGGCTGACCTCGCTCATTCTCGCGGCGTTCGAAACCTTGGTCGAAGCCGGATATGCGCCCGAGATGGCCTATTTCGAATGCTGCCACGAGATGAAGCTGATCGTCGACCTGATATACGAGGGCGGCATCGCGAATATGCGCTACTCGATCTCCAACACTGCCGAGTATGGCGACTACACGCGTGGCCCCAGGCTGATCGATGGCCATGTCCGGGCCGAGATGAAAAAGATCCTGGCCGATATACAGTCGGGCAATTTCGCGCGTGAATGGGTGCTCGAAAACACCGCCGGACAACCCAGCTTCAAGGCCCTGCGCCGCCGCGCCGCCGAGCACGAAATCGAAAAGATCGGCGAGAAGCTGCGCGCGATGATGCCCTGGATCGCCGAGAACCGCCTGGTAGACCGATCGCGGAACTAGCCTGCTGCGCGTCCTTCACGTCACTGCCGAGCTCTATCCTTGGGTCAAATCCGGCGGGCTTGGCGATGTTGCCGCCGCGCTGCCGCCGGCGCTGACCGCGCTCGGGGTCGATGCGCGCCTGCTGCTGCCCGGTTTCCGGGGCTTTCTCGATGCGTTTCCCGGCATTACCGATGCCGCCCGGCTGCACACGCCCTTCGCGGCGGAGCGGGTACGGGTGGGCCTCGCTCCGGTGCCGGGCTCGGAACTCCTGGCTTACCTGATCGACCAACCGGGGTTCTACGATCGGCCTGGCAATCCCTATGCAGGTCCGGACGGGCGCGATTGGCCCGACAATCATCGCCGCTTCGGGCTTTTCGGCTGGATCGCCGCCGAGCTCGCGCGCGGCGCAGATCCCGGCTGGAGCCCTCACATCCTTCACATTCATGATTGGCATGGCGGCCTCGCCCCGGCGTATCTGATGGCCCGCCCGCCGGCCGGCGATCATGTCCCGACTGTCTTCACCATTCATAACCTCGCCTATCAGGGCCTGTTTCCCGCCGCTTTGTTTCCCGAGCTCGCGTTGCCGCGGGGGTTCTTTGCGATCGACGGGGTCGAATTCAATGGTCTGGTCTCGTTCATCAAGTCCGGCTTGTTCTATGCAGACCGCCTGACTACGGTGAGCCCGACCTACGCACGCGAGATCCAGACCCCGGGTTTTGGCTGCGGTCTCGACGGGCTGCTGCGTACCCGCAGCGACGCGTTGACCGGGATACTGAACGGGGTCGACCCAGCGCGTCTGGGATCCTCGGCATGACCCGATCTTGCCCCGGTCCTACGGCGCCGAGGACGCTGCGTCGGGGAAGCCCATCGCGAAAGCGGCGCTGCAGCGCCGGCTTGGGCTCGACGATTGCCAGGACGCACCATTATTCGGCGTGGTCAGCCGGCTGACGCCGCAGAAGGGCCTCGATCTGCTCCTCGCGTGTTTGCCGGAAATCGTCACCGAAGGCAGCCGGCTCGCCATCCTCGGTTCTGGGGACAGCGATCTGGAGCACGGCTTTTCCGCGGCAGCCGCTGCCCACCAGGGGGATATCGCCGTCGAGATCGGTTATGACGAAGCGCTGTCCCATCTGATCATCGCGGGCGCGGACATAGTCCTCGTTCCGTCGCGCTTCGAGCCCTGCGGCCTGACCCAGCTCTATGCCTTGCGCTACGGCACGTTGCCGCTGGTCCGCCGCGTCGGCGGCCTGGCCGATACCGTAGTCGATGCGACGGCGATCAGCCTGGCGGACGGCAGCGCCGACGGCTTCGCGTTTGACGGAGATAGCCCGCCAGCGCTGATGGCAGCGGTCCGGCGGGCGAGCGGCCTATTTCGCGAGCGCGCGGTTTGGCTGCGCATGATGCGGCGGGCCATGACCCGCGATTTCAGCTGGACGGCTGCGGCGCGCCGGTACGTCGCGGTCTATCGCGAGGCTGCGGCCGGACCTGGTCCCTTGAGCCAGCGCAGAGCTGTCAGCCTAGACGCTAGTCCTTGGCCCGCTCGAGGTAGCTGCCGTCGGCGGTGCTGACGACGATACGCGTGCCCGGGCCGATATGCGGCGGGATCATCACGCGGCGCCCATTTTCGAGCTTGCCCGGCTTGTAGGAAGACGACGCCGTCTGGCCCCGTACGACCGGATCGGCTTCGACGACTTCCACTACCACGTTGGGCGGCAGCTCGACCGATAATGCGGAGCCCTCGTGCAGCATCACCTGGCACACCATTCCTTCGCTCAGAAAATCGGCCGGGTCGCCGATCGTCTCGCGCGGGATCGAAATCTGCTCGAAGGTGTCGTTGTCCATAAACGTCGCCAGACCGCCGTCCATGAACAGAAATTGCATTTCCTTCTCGTCTAGGCGCACCCGCTCGACCGTTTCCTGGGTTCGGAAACGCTCGTTCAGTTTAGACCCGCCGCGCAGATCGCGCAGCTCGACTTGGGCGAAGGCGCCGCCCTTGCCGGGCTGAACCAATTCGCGCTTCAGCACGAGCCAGAGCTTGTTCTGGTGCTCGAGAACATTGCCCGGCTTGATGTCGATGGCATTGATTTTCATTGGCGGGATCTCGGGAGGGGCCTCGACGTATCCTAAACCCTAACATAGTTCAGCGCACCGGCGAGAACGAGGGCAGGACGATGCAGGAATGGTGGCGACCCGATCGCTTCGCATTGCGCCGCGCGAGGCTCGAGAAGCGGGTTCGAATCCTCGCAGCTATTCGCAGCTTCTTCGCCGATCGCGGCTTCGTCGAGGTCGACACGCCGGCTTTGCAGGTGAGCCCGGGGCTCGAACCGCATCTTCGGGCGTTCGCTACCGAGCTTCACGACCCGCAACAGGGGCAGGCCGCCCTGCGTTATCTTCACACCTCGCCGGAATTTGCGATGAAGAAGCTGCTCGTCGCCGGAATGCCGTAGGATCTGGCAGCTCGCTCATGTCTTCCGCGACGGCGAGCGGAACGCGACACACCACCCGGAATTCTCGATGCTCGAATGGTACCGCAGTGGAGCCTCCTATCGCGACTTGATGGAGGAGTGCACAGCGCTGGTCCGCGCCTGCCAACATGCAGCGGGGGCTCAGGTGCTGAGTTGGCGCGGCCATACCGCCGACGCGATCGGCGATTGGCAGCGGATCAGCGTGGCCGAGGCGTTTCAAGAGCACTGCGGGCTGGATCTGCTGGCGACAGCTCCCGATCCATTGCATCCCGATTACGATCGCCTTGCCGCCGCCGCGAGCGGCATCGGGATCTCGCCTCATCCCGGGGACGATTGGGAGACATTGTTTTTCCGCATTTTCCTCGACCGCATCGAGCCCCGGCTCGGCCTCGGAGTGCCGACAATTCTTTACGATTACCCGCTCTCGATGGCCGCACTGTCGCGCCGCCGTCCGGATGACCCTCGTCTCGCCGAGCGCTTCGAGGTCTATATTTGCGGGCTTGGAACTCGCCAACGCCTTCGGCGAGCTCACGGATGCCGCCGAGCAGCGCGCCCGCTTTCTCGCCGACCAGGTCCGCAAACGGCAGCTCTATGGCCAGACCTACCCGATCGACGAGGATTTCCTCGCCGCTCTCGAGCACGGCTTGCCCGCCTGCGCCGGCATCGCGCTCGGCTTCGACCGGCTCATCATGCTCGCCACCGGGGCCGAGGACATCGAAGAGGTGCTGTGGGCGCCGGTCCGGTGATTTTTCAAGGATGAATGACGGTCTCTGCGCGGCTCACGACGAAGGCTTCGTGGCGTTCTAAAAAATCGACGGTGACCTCGGTAAATGCCTCGGGCCGTTCGGTGCTGATCGCGTGACCCGCGTCATAGACGAATACCAGATGGCAATTTGGCAACAGCTCCTTGTAAAAGCGGCCCATTTCAGGCGGGATGACACGGTCGAGAGTACCGAACAGCACCAAGGTCGAGATCGGCAAGCGGCGCATCTGGGTTTCGAGATCGGCGTCGCGATCGGGCCCGCGCAGACGCGCGACCAGAGCCCGCGTCTTCGCCTGGATCGCCGGGTCTGGGACGGGCAGGGCGGCGAGCCGTTCCGGGTGCGCATAAAGCCGCCGCGCCATTTCCTCCGGCGAGCCGGAAGGCGGCTCGGACCCGATGGGGCGGATGGCAGCCGGCGCTTCCAGGACCAGGCCCTCGACCCGCTCCGGCTGTTGCACCGCCAGCCACAACGCGACCTTGGCGCCGAACGAGGTTCCCATCAGATTGAATTTATCGACGCCGAGACTGCTGATCGCAGCGGCCATGGTCTCAGCCAGTTCAGCCATCGTCCGCGTTCGGATGTTCTCGGGCGACGAGCCGAACCCCGGCATTTCAAAGGCGACCACCCGGTAATGCCGGCACAGCAGATCATGCCCAGGGGTCAGGCGCATGCCGCCGGCGCCGTGGAGATGCACGAGCGGCGTGCCCTGCCCCGCCTCCATGTAGCGAATACGGAATCCGTCCGCCTCGACAAAACCTTCGCGGAACGCCGCGCCGGCTGCTCTATTTTTCAATCCGTCCTGGGTCTGGGCCACAATCGGACCCTTCTTGCTCATATCTCGCGGATGCGCGGGAGGACCTTCTTCCCGAACAGTTCGAGGGCGCGCATCATGCCGTCGAGATTGCCGGTGCCGGGATCTTGCAGCGAGATGTCGACCACCCCGGCGCCAACCTCCTGGCGGCAGCGCCGGAGCTGTTCGATGACCCGGTCGGGACCGCCGCAGAAGCTGATCGGCAACACGCCGCCGACGTTGGCGGGCCGCCTCTCGCCGGCAATGTTGCGCGTCGTGTCCGACTGCAGCAGCGCATCGCGCAATCCGGCGCGCACCGGGAACGGTGCTTGCTTATCGCGCCGGCGCAGAGCCTCCTCAGCCTCCTCGTCGGTCTCGCCGAGGATCATATTGGCGCGGTAGATGATGTCGTCCGGCCCCGGCTCCCAGCCATAGCGGGCGCATTGCTCGCGGTAGTAATGCGCCGATTTCGCCATCAGCTCGAATGTCCCGTAGGAGAGGCCGATGCCGAGCCGGTGGCGCGCGGCAAATTCGCCGGCTTCCGCGCTGGTGCCGAGGGCATAGGTCGGCGGGTGCGGCTGAGATTGCGGGCGCGGCCAGACCGACACGGTGCGGTACTGGAAATAGCGCCCTTGCCAGCCGAAGGGTTGCGGCTCGGTCCACGCCTTTAGGATCAGCTCCATTCCCTCGTCGGTGCGCTCGCGCAATTCCTTCGGGTTGAGGTCGTAGCTCAGATATTCGTTGGTCGTGCCGCGCAACAGCCCGACGACGATCCGCCCCGGCGCCATGGTGTCGAGCATCGCGAGCTTCCTCGGCGATGCGGATCGGGTTGCTGACCGGCACGATCGGCCCGAGCAGGGCGATTTTTATCTTGTCGACCCGCGCCGCGAGATAGGCGGCGGAGACGGCCGGCGACGGCGTCAGGATGCGCGGCGAATAATGGTGCTCGGAGACGCTGACCCAGTCGAAGCCGAGTTCCTCGACAAATCGCACTCGCTCGACCATGCCGCGATAGGCTTCGGCTCCGGTTTCGGGATTGTAGGAACCGGCCGGCACCGGCCATTCGCGTGGCAGGTCCGGCGGCGGGACATATCGGCCCGTTTCGAAATAGGAGACTTTCATGGCTCAAGCCCGTGAAATCGCAGGCGGGGCGGTCCCTTGTTGCCGCCGCTCGACGTCGCGTACGGCACACCTTGGATCTGCCAGCCGGTCCGCCAAATTACCCGTGTGGCCCGTCGCCGTCCATGTGTTCAGAGAGGCGCCCCATTTCGGTAGCTCGTATGCACGCCTCGACAGGCCTAGCGGGCGGGTTTGAGAAGGCCTTGCCGACAACACCCTTACCAAAACAAAAACGTCAGGAACCGCTTTTCCTCGCCAAGGTTGACATGGACAGCGTCTTAGACGACTAAAATCCAACGGTTTCGATGAACCGACACCACCGGTGTTCGGGGGAAGGCTCCGATGGTTCGGGGGATAGGGTAGCTTGCTGCGCGCCTGCCGCAGCCATTTCGGTTGGTTTGCGGGCAATTGGCCGGCGAGCCTGCGACATCGGGGATCGATGGCTTATCTAACGTTTGACTCTTCCGCGCAGGTAAAGAAGGCTAGGCTGGCAAGGGTCACTAAAGTCCTTCCTGGGATTGCGGATTTTGTTCTTACGCTATGACTGACGAATCCATAGCGATCGTCGGAGCGTCCTGTCGATTCCCCGGGGCCGAAAACCTCGACGAGTTCTGGCAGCTGCTCGCATCGGCGGGCGATGCGGTCTCCGAGGTCGACGACCGGCGCTGGTCGACACGCTTCTATTACCATCCCGATCGCAGCGAGCCGGGCAAGAGCTATACTTGGTCTGCCGGGCTGATCTCCGGCGTCGACCTGTTCGAGCCTTCGTTTTTCGGCATCTCGCCGCGCGAAGCCGCGCAGATGGATCCTCAGCAGCGGCTCCTGCTGGAACTCGCGTGGCACGCATTCGAAGACGCCGGCATTCCGCCCAGCAAGATGTCGGGCAGCGCTATGGGCGTCTATATTGGCGCTTCTGCGACCGATTATTCCGATCTGAGATTAGGAGATCCGGCGGGTGCCAATTCCTATTTTATGACCGGGAGCACCCTCAGCGTTCTAGCAAACCGAATATCCTACGTTTTCGATCTGCGCGGACCGAGCCTTGCCGTCGACACGGCGTGCTCGTCCTCGCTGGTCGCCCTTCACCATGCCTGCGAGGCAATTCGCAGCAAAAGAATCGGCGGCGCCATCGTCGGTGGCGTCAACCTCCTGCTCGCGCCCTACCCATTTATCGGGTTCTCGCGCGCTTCGATGCTCTCCCGACGAGGTCGCTGCTTTGCTTTTGACGAGAGGGCTGACGGCTATGTTCGCAGCGAGGGCGGCGCGGTCATAATTCTAAAGCCGCTCAGGGAGGCGATCGCCGACAAGGATCCGATCCGAGCGGTGATACGGGCTTCCGCGGTCAATTCCGACGGTCGCACGATCGGTCTGTCGCTCCCGAGCGAGTCGGCGCAGGCGGCTCTGCTGCGCGCGGTGTATCGGTCCGCCGGAATTGCTCCGGACGATCTCGCATTTTTCGAGATGCACGGCACGGGCACGGCGGCGGGCGACCCGATCGAGGCCGCCGCGGTAGGACATTCTCTGGGACAGAGCCGGTCTATGCCGCTGCCCATCGGATCGGTAAAGACCAATATCGGCCATCTGGAGCCGGCGTCAGGTATGGCCGGGCTGCTCAAGGCGGCGCTCGCTCTCGATCGGGAAATCATCCCACCCACCATCCACTGCGAGAAGCCCAACCCGAAAATACCGTTCGAGGCACTGAACCTGAGGCTGGTGCGCAATATCGAGCCGGTCAAGGCACCCGAGGGGGCTTACGCCGGCGTCAACTCTTTCGGGTTTGGCGGGACCAATGCCCACGTCGTGCTGGCCCGACCGACCCGGTGCGAGGAGGCATCGGCAGCAGGGCCGCTGCCCCCGCTCGTCATCTCGGCAAAGACCGAGGCATCGCTGCGATCCCTCGTTCAGAGCTGGCGCACGGCGCTTGTCAAGGTTTCGCCCGAGCGGGCGCCGATGCTGCTGCGGGCGGCCGCCCGCGGGCGCGACCATCATCCGCACCGACTGGTCGCGCTCTCACAAGATCCGGCGTCCATGGCGCAGACGCTCGCCGGGTTTCTCAACGACGAGCCGACGCCTTCCCTCATCGCGGGTACCGGAGTTCGGGAAGGCAAGCTGGCATTCGTCTTTTCGGGCAACGGGGCGCAATTCGCCGGCATGGGGCGCGATGCATTACGCAACAACGCGGCCTTCCGTGGCGCAATTGAAGATCTTGATCGAATACTTCGGCCGGAACTCGGCTGGTCCGTCGTTGCGTTTCTCGAAGGTGGCGCCGATGCCGGAGCGATGGCGCGGGCGGACATCGCGCAGCCGCTCCTCTTCGCCGTGCAGGTCGGCATCGTCGAGGCATTGCGCGAGGTCGGTATCAGCGCCTCAGGATACCTCGGCCACAGTGTCGGCGAGATTGCGTCGGCGTGGGCAGCGGGTGCGCTATCCCTCGAAGAAGCCGGCCGGGTGGTTGTAGCGCGCAGCCGGCAACAGCAGCGCACACAGGGTAAGGGCCGCATGGCGGCACTGGCGCTCGCTCCGGACGGGGCACGCGAGTTTCTCGACGGACTCGATAGTCCGGCCGAGATCGCCGCCGTCAACGCCACGCATTCGGTGACCGTCTCTGGACCCAGCGCAGAGATCGAGCGTTTGGAAACCGAGGCCAAACGCCGCGGCCAATGGTTTCGCCGGCTCGATCTCGATTTTGCATTTCACTCGAGACAGATGGATCCGATCCGCGAGGATCTGCTCGAGAGCCTGAGCGGCCTTTCATCCAGACACCCGACGGTGAGGCTGGTATCGACGGTGACCGGTGAGGCGGTTGAGGACGCTTCGCTCGACGCGGGCTACTGGTGGCGCAATATCCGCAACCCGGTCCGCTTCGCCGAGGCCACCGCATTCCTCACCGCCGAAGGCTATCGCATTTTTCTCGAGATCGGCCCGACGGCAATTCTGCAGTCCTATCTGACCGATGCGCTACGGGCGGCAAAGGTGGATGGACGCGTGCTAGCCACCCTTTCGCGCAAGCCGTCTGATGACGACCCGTTTCCCGCAATTGCCGCCAATTGCCACGTCTCCGGATGCGACTTTACGAAATCCCCCCTCTTCGATGGGATCGCCGATCCACGCGGGCTGCCGCTCTACCCTTGGGATCGCCAGAGCTTCTGGTTTGGCCTCACCGCCGAGGCCGCCGATCCGGTAAATCCGCCCTTCGAGCACCCGCTTCTCGGGTTTCGCCAGCGCGGTCCGGTCCCGTGGTGGATCAACCATCTCGACGATCAGGTGCTACCGTGGATCGGCGACCATGCGATCGAAGGCGTACCGGTTCTTCCGGCGGCCGGGATTCTGGAGATGGCTTGCGCTGCTGCGAGAGCACAGTGGCCGGACGCGCCTGTGCTCGAACTGCGCGATCTCGAAGTGCGCCGCCCGGTGCCATTCGACAAGGGTCGAATGCGCGAGATGCACGCCGTGATCGGCTCGGAGGAAGGCGATTGGGAGCTGGCGAGCCGCGTGCGCCTATCGAACGAACCATTGACGGTTCATGCGGTTGGACGTCTCGGCGCAGAAACCGATACCCGCCGGACGCTGCGCTCTTCGGATAGCGGACCCACTCGCCGGAGGATCGACGAGCAGACCCTCTACGACCTGGCGCGGCGCGCAGGGCTTGATTATGGCGCTCGGTTCCGAACCGTGAGCCTGATCGAAATCACTGGACCGGAGGCGGCGGTCGCATATCTCGATCCCGCGCCGGTCGCCGAAGATGTCGAGCCCTATCTGGTTCACCCTGCCTTGCTCGATGGTGCGTTGCAGGCGCTGATCGGGCTCTTGGCCGAAGGCCGGGATCAGGTTCGGGGTAAGAGCTTTCTCCCTTGGCGGTTCGGTCGCGTGCGGTTTTTAGCTCCGTTCGGACGGCTTCCCCGGCGCGCTGAATTGCGACTTACCCGGATCGGCATCCGGTCCGTATCCGCCGACATCGCGCTCTGCGACGGAGACGGCAATCTCGTGGCTGAACTGGTGGAGTGCTGGTTCCGTGGGGTCGAGCTGGCACGCGGGGGGTCGATCGACGAGCGCGCCCTACGCGTCGATCTCGTTCCCGTGCCGCTGACCGAGTTTGCTGCTGCCTCCGTATTAGAACGTGTCGGCGCGCTGATTTTACGTCTTGCCGATGCTCGGGAGCCGGACCCCGCGCGGCGCGAACAGGCTCTGCTGCTCGATGCGCTGATAGGCTCGATCGCGCTTCGATCGATGACGGGCATCGTCGATGCCGGCCGTACTTTCACGATCGAAGAGCTTGTCGAGACCGGCCTGCTCGCGCCGGCTTCCGGCGAACTTGCTGAATGGGCGCTACGCCTGCTCGAACGGTTCGGTGCTGCCTCCGAGACCGGATCGGAATGGCGGATAGAGGCGACAACCGACCTGCCCGATACCGAGGAAGTCTGGCGCCTGCTGCTCGCGGATGCGCCGGATTTGGTTGCGGAGCTCGCCCTCGCAGCCGCCGCCGTCAGCAACCTTCCGAACATTCTCGCGGGCGGGCCGCGGTCGCCCGACGCCTTACTCGCTCCGATGACGGAGCATCTGCTCCACTCCTCGCCAGCGAGCGCCGCCAGTGTCGGCCTGCTGTGCGATACGCTCCAGGAGATTGCAACGAGTTGGCCCCGCGGCCGACGGCTGCGCATTCTAGAGCTCGGCGCGATCGGAGGTGGGGCGACCCGCCGAGTGCTCGACCGTCTGGCGCAATCCGGCTCCGCTTTCAGCTATGTCGCGACCAGTGGTGATGCCGAGCAAAGTGCTCGACTGTCGTTCCTGGCGGAGTTGTTCGACGGGGTTTCCGCCCGCCGGTGGTCACCGCAGGATGGAACGGAAGCGCTGGATCAGACTGGCTTCGACATAATCCTGGCGGTTAACACTTGTGCGTGCCTGCAGCTCGACGCCAACGGTTTCGCGGATCTGCGGAAGCTTCTCGCCCCCAACGGCGTTTTTGTCGCGGTCGAGCCCGAGCCGAACCCGCTTTGGGACATGGTATTTGGCCAGAGCCCGGGATGGTGGCAGGCGGGGTCGCGGGCGAGCGATGGATCGCCTCTGCGTTCTGCCGACGAGTGGCGTACCGAACTCGCGGCGGCGGGGTTCCGGTCTGCCGATGCGGCATCGGGCTCCTGGACACCGTGGCCGTGGACGGTGGTCTGGGGTACGGCCCCGCCCAGCGAGAAGGCTTCTTACTCGGATCCGGGCGAACCGCGTTCCATCTTGGCCGTCGCCGGCGATGCGGTGCTCGCCGCCGTGGTGCGTGATTGCCTCCGCGAGGCTGGCCACCGCGTTAAGCTCGCTGGTCAGGCAGAGGCGTTGGCCGAAGAATCGCAGGATCAACGCGGTAGCGATGCGTTGCCGCCGACTATTCTCTTCATGGCTGACGGATCGCGTCCCGGTGACCCGCCCGAACTCGCCTCTCAGCAAATTGCTGCATTGGCGCAAATCGCGACACAGGCCGCAGAGCGCCGCTCAGAGCTTTGGGTCATCACCTCTGACGCCCAGCAGTCGTCAAAGATGGGCGAAACGTCGGGTCTCGTTGGTGGCGCGATATGGAGTTTCGCACGCGTGCTCGCCAACGAGATGCCGCGGCTCTCGCTGCGCCTCGTCGATTTCCCGGCAACCCTGGCGGCGAATGATCGCGCCCGGCAAATCGCCGCCGAGCTGTCGGCCTCCAGCACTGAAGACGAGATTGTCTGGACACCCGAAGGACGGCACGTGCTGCGGGTACGCCGTGGTCTTCCGCCGCGATTGGCCGATCCCTCCGACGTCCTGACGCTGGGCAGCCGCCATCCCGGAGGTCTCGACTCTCTCGGATGGGAGATCGGGCCGCCACGATCCGTCGGTCCCGGCCAAGTCGAGGTCGAGGTGCATGCTGCGGGACTCAATTTCCGCGACATGATGTGGGCAATGGGGCTGCTGCCCGAAGAAGCGCTGATCGACGGGTTTGCCGGACCCACCTTCGGGTTGGAATGCGCCGGCATCATCAGCTCGATCGGCTCGAATGTGGAAGGTTGGGCGGTCGGCGATCGGGTCATGGGGTTTGCCCCTGCCTCGCTCAGCACGCGCGTTGTGACAATGGCGGATGCGCTGACCTCGATCCCCCCGGGAATGAGTTTTGCGGCGGCCGCAACCATTCCGGTAACCTTCGTCACCGTCACGTACGCGCTGGGGCATCTTGCAAAGCTTGCACCCGCGGAGCACGTCCTCGTTCATGCCGCCGGCGGAGGCGTGGGGCTTGCCGCGATCCAGTACGCCAAGCATTGCGGCGCGATTGTGATCGCCACGGCCGGATCGGAGGTGAAGCGATCGTTCCTTCGCCTGGCCGGCGCCGATCATGTCCTCGACTCGCGCGATCTCGGGTTCTGCAATGAGGTGCGTGAGATCACCGGGGGGCAGGGCGTCGATGTGGTGCTCAACTCGCTGAGCGGCGAGGCGATGGAGCGCAGCCTGGAGGTTCTTAGACCATTTGGCCGCTTCCTCGAACTCGGGAAACGGGATCTGTACCTCAACCGGCGCATTCACTTGCGGCCGCTGCGTCAGAACATCTCGTATTTCGCGATCGACATCGACCAGCTACCGACGCGCCGGCCGGACTTGGCCCGTGACCTCTTGCGCGAGGTGTCCGCGGCCCTCACCGAGGGGGCTATCCGGCCGCTGGCTCATCGGATTTTCTCGTTTGGCGAACTTGACGACGCGATCCGACTGATGCAGTCGTCGGGTCATATCGGCAAGCTCGTGCTCGAACCGCGCGCCAATGCCGGCGTGCGGCTTCGCGAGCCGCCGGAGATAACCCTGCGGCGCGACGGAACCTATCTCGTCACCGGCGGCGTCGAAGGGTTCGGGTTCGAGGCCGCGCGGTGGCTGGTCGCGCACGGTGCCGGCTCGATCGCACTGATCGGCCGCCGCGGGTCGGCCACCCCAGGATGCCACGCGAGGATTGAAGAACTCGAAGCCGCCGGCGCCGAGGTCCGCGTGTACCGCGCAGATGTCGCCGACCGCGCTTCCTTGGCCGGGGTCCTCGAGGCCATCCGGGCGGCTCAGCCGCCGCTCCGCGGCATTGTGCACGCTGCCTCGGCGATCGACGACGGTCTCGCCTCGGAAATCGAGATTGAGCGGCTGCAAGCGGTGCTTCGGCCAAAACTCGGCGGGGCGTTGGCTCTCGAAGCCCTGACCCGGGACGATCCCATCGATTTGTTCTTGCTGTTCTCCTCAGCGACGACTTTGGTCGGCGCACCTGCGCAAGGCGCCTACGTGGCAGCGAATACTGCCCTCGAAGCCTTGGCGCGGCGCCGCCGGGCTGAGGGACGGCCGGCGCTCGCCGTCGCCTGGGGTCCGATCGCCGATGCCGGCTATCTGGCCGGGAGGCCGGAGACCCGTGATGCGCTCGCGCGCCGGCTCGGCGCGAAACCAACCTCCGCGGCCGAAGCACTGGCCGGACTGCCCGCGATGATTGCGAGCGGTTTGCCCGTTGTCGCCTTCGCCGAAACCAATTGGAGCGAAGCTCGGCGTTTTCTGCCGATCCTCGCCAGCCCGCTGTTTTCGGAAGCCCGCACGCGCGGTTCGGCATCCTCCTCGGACGAGTCACTCAACGAGCAAATCGCCGGTCTCGATCCGGACGCCGCACTTGCCCTGCTCAAAACCGTGGTTGCCGGGGAAGCGGCGACCATTTTGCGGCTGCCGGCGAGCGGGATCGACCCGCTTCGTCCGCTTTCGGAAATGGGGATGGACTCGTTGATGGCGGTCGAGCTTCGCCTCGCTCTCGAAAGCCGGCTGCGGGTGGATCTGCCGCTGGTTTCGCTCGCCGAAGGAACGAGCGTAGCGTCGATTGCGGGGCGGCTTGCCACAGCGATCTCGACCGGACCGAAAGACGGTGGACTGATCGCCCTGGTCGCACGTCACGAGGGCATGGATGAGTTGCCCTCTCCCGCAATGGTCGAGCCGAAATCGGTGGCCGCGGAATAGCCGATGGAACCGCGCCGGAACCTGTTCGGCTTGTCGGCTCAGGCCAAGGCGCTCCTGATCGAGAAGCTTTCTTCGACTGCTCCGGCGCGATCGCCGCGGGTCGCGCGCCGCTCCGACTCGGAGGATGAGGACGGCGCCGGCCGCCTGGACGTGTCAAAGCTGGAAGGGTTTCGAGAAATCCGGATGATCCGCGAAGCCGCGGATTTTCTCGGCATATCCGATCCGTTCTTTCGCGTTCACGAGGGAATTGCCGGGGCCGAGACGGTGATCGATGGCCGAAGCTTCATCAATTTCGCATCCTACAACTACATCGGTCTGAACGGACATCCGGATATTGTGAGCGCCGCAAGGGCAGCAATCGACCGATACGGGACCTCCGTCTCGGCGAGCCGTCCGGTCTCCGGCGAGCGCCCGGTTCATCGGGCTCTGGAGCGCGCCCTTGCTCGCGTCCACGGGACCGAGGACTGCGTTGTCTTGGTTGGTGGCCATTCGACGAACGTTACGGTAATCGGACATCTGCTCAGCCGCGAGGACGTGATCGTCCACGATGCGCTGATCCACAACAGCATTGTTCAGGGCGCAATCCTTTCCGGGGCCCGGCGGGTACCATTTCCGCATCTCGACCACGAAGCCGCCGATCGTTTGCTTCGCGAAACGCGCCCACTCGGCGGGCATACGCTCCTCGTCATCGAGGGGCACTACAGCATGGATGGCGATGTCCCCGATCTGCCGGCCTTCATCGCTGCCGCCCGCCGCAATCGAGCCTGGCTTATGGTCGATGAAGCGCACGCGCTGGGTGTGCTCGGGCCGCGTGGTTTTGGCACCGCCGACCGGTTTGGTGTCGATCCTGGGGAGGTCGACATATGGATGGGAACTCTCAGCAAGAGCCTCGTGTCGTGCGGCGGCTACATTGCCGGCAGCAAGGACCTCGTGGATTTTTTGAAAGTCGCAGCGCCCGGTTTCGTCTTTTCGGTCGGGATGGCCCCAGCGGCGGCCTCAGCGGCGCTCGCCGCGCTCGAACTTCTCGAGCGCGAGTCGGAGCGGGTGCGCCGCCTCAATGACCGCGCCGCCCTGTTCCTGAGGCTCGCGCGGGAGGGCGGTCTCGATGTTGGGGGCTCGATCGGGGCCGCGATCGTGCCGATCGTCACCGGCAGCTCGATCCGCGCCGGGCGTCTCGCGCAGGCGCTGTTCGAACGAGGGGTAAACGTCCAGCCGATCCTCTATCCCGCAGTCCCGGAACGAGCCGCTCGGCTACGCTTTTTCGCAACTGCCTCGCACACCGAGGAACAGATCAGAGATACCGTCGATATATTGTTGGAAGAGAGTCGCCGCGTGGCGTCGGAGCCGAGCGATTTGGCGGCGGTCGCGCGGCACCTCGGAAAACGGAGTTTGTTCTCGCGATAGTCACCGCAGCCGGAAATAGTGGGCGCTGAACAGTTCTGCAGGGTCTGTCCAGGTGTCAACCGGGCGAAAGCCGGCGCGCGCCGCCAAGGCACGGAATTCGTCAACCGAATATTTGTATGAGTATTCGGTGTGGATTAGTTCGTCTTTGGCGAAACGGAAGCGTCTTCCCGCGATCCGGGCCGTCTGGTCGACGAGGCTGCGGATATAAATTTCGACCCGGCCTTCGGCACTGCTGTAACATGCCAGATGCTCGAACCGGTCGATGTCCAGGTCTCCATCGAGCTCGCGGTTGACGCGTTCGAGGAGGTTGAGGTTGAACGCGGCGGTCACCCCGGCTCGGTCGTTGTAGGCGGCCTCGAGAATGTCCGGCTCTTTCTTCAGATCGACGCCGATCAGCATCTCACCTCTCGGCCCGAGGATGTGCGCGTAGTTGGCGAGAAACGCAACGGCGGCATCGGGCTCGAAATTGCCTATCGTCGAGCCAGGGAAAAATCCGACCCGCTTTCCTCCAGCGCCGGGCAATGACGGCAACGGAAAGGGGCGGGTGTAGTCGGCGCAAACGGCGATAACCGGCACCGACGGAAAGTCCTCGGCCAAACTGATCGCGGCATCGCGCAAGTGCTCGCGCGAGATGTCGACCGGAACATAGGCCGCAGGCTGTTCGAGCGCCTGAAGCAGGATGCGAACCTTTTGACTGGCGCCGCTGCCAAACTCGATGACGCGGCAATGCGGACCCATCTGAGCCGCGATATCACTCGAATTCTCTTCGAGGATCGCGATCTCGGTACGTGTCGGATAGTATTCGGGCAGGCGGCAGATTTCCTCGAACAATGCCGAGCCGCGCGCGTCATAAAAGAACTTGCACGGAACCCGCTTGTGGGCGCGCGCGAGGCCCGCCAGCACCGCATCCCGAAAGCTTTCTTCGCCGGGTGCCAGATCATGGAAGGCAAAGCGCGCGCCATGTTTCATTCAAGGTCCTCCGCCAGCCGCAGCCCGGCGAAGGCCCAACGCGCCGACGGCGGGAAAAAGTTGCGATAAGTGGCCCTGATGTGCCCGGTCGGGGTGATTGCCGACCCGCCCCGCAGCACGATTTGATTACACATGAACTTTCCGTTATATTCACCGATTGCGCCGGCGGCCGGGCGAAAGCGAGGGTAAGGGGTATACGGACTGGCCGTCCACTCCCACACGTCGCCGTACATTTGCCGCAGCCGGGGTGTGGCGTCCGACAAGACGTCCGCGCAGGGGTGAAAGTGGCCGCGATCGGTGAAGTTGCCCGAGATAGGCACATCTTCGGCGGCTATCTCCCATTCCGCTTCGGTCGGCAATCGTTTCCCTGACCATCTGGCGAAGGCATCGGCTTCGTAAAAGCTGAGGTGGCATACCGACTCGGCCGGGTTCAGCCGGCGGCGGCCGGATAATGTAAAGACCGACCACTCCTCGCCTTCGCGGAGCCAATAGAGCGGCGCTTCCCAAGCCTGCTCGCGAACCGTCGCCCACCCGTCGGATAGCCAGAATTCCGGTCTCCTGTAACCTGCGTCCTCAATGAAGCCGAGATATTCGCCGCAGCTCACCGGCCGCGCGGCGAGGCGAAACGGTTCGAGCCAGACCTTGTGGCGGGGGCTCTCGTTGTCGAAAGCGAAACCGGATCCCGCGTGTCCGATCTCCTTCAGGCCGCCAGCAAACTCTACACAAGTGAGGGGGCGCACCGTGGCCTGCACCTGCAACTGCGGCGCCTGATAGGCGGGCAGCAGAGGGTTGAGCGAGAAAACATGCTTGACGTCCATCAGGATCAGCTCCTGATGTTGCTGCTCGTGGTGAATGCCGAGTTCGAGCACGGCCGCGACCTCACTCCATTCCGGTTCGGCGACCCGCTCGATCAGCCGAGCGATCGCCGAACTCACGTGATCGCGATAGGCCATGACGATATCGACGGTCGGGCGCGACAAGAGGCCGCGCTCGGGCCGCGGGTGACGCGGGCCGACCGCCTCGTAATACGAGTTGAAGAGATAACCGAAGGCAGGGTCGAACATCCCGTAATCGGGGTCGAACCGGGCCAACAGGAATGTCTCGAAAAACCAGGTGGTATGCGCGAGGTGCCATTTTGTCGGACTGACATCCGGCATCGACTGGATCGACTGATCCTCTGCCGTCAAGTTGGCAGTCAGCAATTCGGTCTTTCGCCTTATCGCTTCGAACCGCTCGGAGGCAAGGCGGCGATCGGCGCGGCAAGCTTCCTCTTGCACCGCAATTTCAAGCACGTTGTCCCCCATACCCTATTGCATTGTCCCCGCTAACACCCCTGTTACCGAGTCGTTCGCTAGCTCAGATAACGATCGCGCAGATGGCGCTCGAAACTGGCCGTCCCGAGCGGCCGCCCAGTGGCGGTTTCGACCAGCTCCGCCGTCGACGACAGCGATCCCTTGGAATGCACCCGCTCGCGCGCCCAGCCGAGCAGCGGCGCAAATTCGCCCTCCGCAATCGCCTGCATCAAGCCCGGGATATCGCGACGCGCCACTTCGAACAGCTGGGCCGCGATCAGCGCGCCGAGCGTATAGGTCGGGAAATACCCCCAATTGCCATCGTACCAATGAATATCCTGAAGACACCCCTCGCGGTCATTGTCCGGCACGACCCCAAGCATTTCGCGCATCGTTGCCGCCCAGGCACCGGGAAGCTCCGCCGCAGGGAGATCGCCGTCGAGCATCGCGCGTTCGAGTCGGTAACGCAGGATCACGTGAGCGGGATAGGTCACCTCATCGGCATCGACCCGGATGAAACCGCGCCGAACCCGGATTTGACGCCGGTATAGCGCGTCGGCTTCCCACTCCGGCCCGTCGCCGCCAAAAGCCTCGCGGATGATCGGGGCCGCGTAGGTCAAAAAAGCACGGCTGCGGCACACCTGCATTTCGAGCAGCAGCGATTGGCTCTCGTGCATTGCCATGCCGCGGGCGCGGCCGACCGGCTGAAGCCGCCATTCGGCCGGGAGCCCTCGCTGATAGAGGGCGTGCCCGGTCTCGTGCAGCACCCCCATCAAGGCCCGCGCAAAATCGTCCTCGTTGTAGCGCGTCGTGATCCGCACATCTTCAGGGGTCCCGCCGCAAAACGGATGGGCGCTGATGTCCAGCCTGCCATGCGCGAAGTCGAAGCCGATACGTTCCATCAGCCGCATGGCGAGGCGGCGCTGCGTTTCGATCGGGAAAGGGCCGCAGAGGGGTGCCGAGGACACAGCTGCCTGGCGGTCCAGGGCGCCCTCGATCAAATCGGGCAAGAAACCCGCGATTTCACCGAACAGGCGATCGATTTGGGCAACCGAGGCGCCCGGCTCGTATTGGTCGAGCAAAGCCTCGTAAGGACTCGTTCCGAGCGGCCTGGCTTTGACGGAGGCGATTTCGCGTTCGATACGGAGAATTCTCTCGAGCCCCGGAAGCACGGCGGCAAAGTCGTTCTCCAAGCGGCCTCTGCGCCACACGGCTTCGCATTCCGAGCAGGCGCGCGACTCGGCCTCGACAAGCGCGGCCGGTACCGCTGTGGCGTGCCGCCAGCGTCGACGCATTTCGCGCAGATTGGCGCGTTGCCAGTCTCCCAGCTCATCGGCGGCGGCCTCGGCTTCGGCCAGCAATCCCTCTATCTCGGGCGCGACCAAATGCTGATGCGCGATCAGGCGCAAGGTCGCGAGTTGCTCGGCGCGCGCCGCCGCTCCGCCGCTGGGCATGATTGAGGCGGTATCCCAGTGGAGAACCGAGATTGCTTGCTCGACCGCGCCCAGTCGTCGGAACCGCTGTTCCAGCTCACGATAGGCGGTCATGCCACCCCCGCGTTACGGCGATGGTAAAGGACATAGATGACGACCAACGCAACCGCCAGCGAAAACCATGTTATCGCATATTGCAGGTGGTTGTTCGGCAGCGTGAGGCGGGTAACGCCGCCTTTCGGCCAGCCGCCCGGGTTGGGGCTCGAGTCGGCGTCTATGTAGAACGGTGCAACCCGGTCCAGCTTGTCCGCCGCGCTCATTGCCGGAAGGTCAACCCAGAACCAGTAGTTGAGATCGGGGCGGTTGTCGGGCAGAAACCAGTTCGGCCTCCCGGACGGCGGCAGCCGCAGCAACCCTTGCACGCGGACTGTGCCGGCGATCTGGCCGGCGGCGCGTTTCGCCGGATCCTTTAGTTCGGCCGGGATATATCCGCGATTGACGAAGACGACGCGGCCCCCCGGCTCCAGAAGCGGCGTCAGGATTTGATAGCCCTGTCCACCGCCCTCCGAGGTCGCGCCGAGAAAGATTTCTTTGTCGTTGAGGAACACCCCTTCGTCGCTGACGTGGCGGAACTCCATGTCGCGCGCTTCGGCGAGGCCTTTCGGCACGGCAGCCGGCGTGGCTGCGACCGCGGCCTGCCTTTGGGCGATCAGATCCTGCTTCCAGAAAAGCCGCTCAACCTGCCACGCACCCAGCGCGAGGCAGATCAGCAGTATCGGCAGGGAGAATACGGTTGGCCAAAGCAGCGGCCGAAAACCTGTCATCTAAGACGGTGCGAGCCCGCGCGCAACGCTTCAGGAGGGTGGTGACGCGACCAGGAGATGGTGACGATATTGCAACGCGATAAGGCCGGCTTTCAGTGGTCGCAACATAGCAATCGCGCCGACGATGATGAACGGCGTCCACAGCACAAGATGTATCCAGATCGGCGGGGAAAATTTTATCTCGACCAAAGCGGCGAGCCCGACGACGATCAAGCCGAGAAAAAAAATGACGAAAACGGCCGGGCCGTCCCCCGCGTCTTGTGCGGACAGATCAAGACCGCAGACCTCGCACGCACCGCGCACGTTCAGGAGCCCGGTAAATAATCTGCCCCTGCCGCAACGCGGGCACCGACAGCCGAGCGCGGCGCGGATAGGGGAGATTGCCGGAATATCGTTCATCCCGCCACGCCGGCTCCGCCGCTGCCCTCGCCCCACCAGTAGACGCAAACAAACAAGAACAGCCACACGACATCGACGAAATGCCAATACCACGCGGCTGCTTCGAACCCGAAGTGATGGTCGGGTTTAAAGTGTCCGGCCCACGCCCGGCAGAGGCAGACGATCAGAAACGTCGTCCCGATGATGACGTGGAAGCCGTGAAACCCGGTCGCCATGAAAAACGTCGATGGATAGATGCCGTCGGTGAAGTGAAACGGCGCATGGCTGTACTCGTAGGCCTGAACCGAGGTGAAGCAAATGCCGAGAAAGACGGTCAGTGCCAGTCCGCGCAACAAACCGCTGCGGTCGCCTTCGATCAGCGAATGATGCGCCCAAGTGACCGTCGTTCCCGACAACAGCAAGATCAACGTATTCAGAAACGGGAACTCGAAAGGATCGAACGGGTGGATGGTCTTTGGCGGCCAAGCGCCGCCTACTGGGAACAGGCTCGATGCGAAGAAGGCCCAGAAAAACGCGGCGAAAAACATCACCTCGGAGGCGATGAACAGCGCCATGCCATAGCGCAGACCGAGCTGCACCACCGGGGTATGATAGCCCTGGAACGTCGCCTCGCGAATGACGTCGCGCCACCACACCGCCATCGTCGCCAGCACCGCGAGGACGCCGATGATCAAGAGGGTCCATCCGTAGCCGTGCATGTAGAGGACGCCGCCGGTGGTGATCAGACCGGCAGCAACGGCCCCGAACAGCGGCCAGATGCTAGGTGCCACGAGATGATAGGGATGCTTCGGCGGGGCGTGCGCTTCGCTCATGGGTTGGGGCTCGGATCGGTCAATTTACGGAAGCTGGCTGCGATCGAGGCGCCGCGGACGCGGTCGGAGATGCAGCCTCGGGCGCGCGAAACATCGTATAGGACAATGTGATCGAGCGTACCTCGCTGGTGCCGGGATCGGTCGAGATGTCCGGGTCGACAAAGAAGACGACTCCCATATCCACGCTCTGACCCGGCGCCAAGGTCTGACTGTTGAAGCAGAAGCATTGAAGCTTGTCGAAATAGATCCCGGCCTTGGTCGGGGTGACGTTGTAGACCGCCTGGGCGGTGACCGGCGCCGCGGTGCGGTTCACCGCGCGGAAAAAGACCTGGTTTTGAGCGCCCGGATGAACCGATATCGCATTCTTCAAGGGGCGAAATTCCCAATCGAGACCGGGGGCGACCTGAGCATCGAAGCGTACGGTGATCATCCCGGCGGCAATTCGGGTCGGCGCCGCCTCCGCACGCTGGGTGGTGCCGCCAAAGCCGGTCGCGGCGCAGAACAGCCGGTAGAGCGGCACCGACGCAAAGGACAGCCCGACCATGCCGGCCACTACGGATACCAGCAGCACGACAGTCGCCCCGTTGCGTCTACGGTGCGATCGTCTCGCCGTAGCCACCCGCTAACCCCCCATCCGCACGATGGCGAGCGCGTAGAACAGCGCGACGAGGGCGACAAGCACGGCTACCAGCGCGCGGTTGCGGGCGCGAATGGTCTTTCCCCGATCGGGGTCCGCGGCAATCAAAGCCAAGCCCCGCTCGCGTGGTCGACCAGCAAAAGGCTGAAGATCAGAAACAAATAGAGCAGCGAAAAGGCGAACATCCGGCGCGCACTGCGATCGGTCGGATCGCGGCAGACAAGGATGGCCGAGCCCGTGAAGATGCCGCTCAACAAAAAAGCACCGGCGCCATATAGCGGCCCCGCCACTCCGAGCAGGTACGGCGCGAGGGCGACGGGCCACAGCACGACCGTATAGAGCAGCATCTGCCGTTTGGTTTCGTGTGCCCCCGCGACGACCGGCAACATGGGCACGCCTGCGGCGGCATAGTCGCCGGCGCGGTACAGCGACAAAGCCCAGAAGTGCGGCGGCGTCCAGAAAAAGATCACCGCAAACAGCGCGATCGCTCCCCAACCGATGTCGCCGGTGACCGCGGCCCAGCCAATCATCGGCGGGAAGGCGCCCGCGGCGCCGCCGATCACAATATTTTGCGGAGTTCGGCGCTTCAGCCAGATCGTGTAGACAAAGACATAGAAGGCGATCGTCAGGGCGAGGAACTCGGCCGCCACTGTGTTGACCGCCAACCCCATCATCAGCACGGCCCCGACACCGAGCACAACGCCGAAGCCGAGCGCCTCGCCGGGCATCATCCGTCCCGCCGGCAATGGCCGGCCCGCGGTCCGGCGCATGACAGCGTCTAAGTCGCGGTCGTACCACATATTGATGGCGCCCGCGGCTCCCGCTCCGATCGCAATGCACAGCACCGCGACTATTGCGAGCAACGGATGGATATGACCGGGGGCCAGAACGAGCCCGACCAGCCCGGTGAAGACGACGAGCGACATCACCCTGGGTTTGAGGATCTCGACATAATCCGCAACCCCCGCCGGCGCCGTAGCGAGGCGCAAGGGAATGGACGGGGGGGTCTCAGAAACATCGCTCACGAAGACGCCTTCAGTTAAACACCCCGGTTAAACAACCACGGGCAATTCTTCGTAGCTGTGGAACGGCGGCGGCGAAGAAACCTTCCATTCAAGGGTCGTTGCGCCCTCACCCCAGTAATTGGCGCCGACCCGCCGACCCGCCGTCAGCGTGTGCAGCACGATGAACACGAAGAACAAGGTCGAGCCGAACGAGATGAAAGACCCGATCGAAGCGATAAAGTTCCAGGGAGCGAACGCATCGGGGTAGTCGGCGATCCGCCGCGGCATGCCGGCGAGCCCGAGGAAATGCATCGGAAAGAAGGTCAGATTGACCCCGATGAAGCTGGTCCAGAAATGGATCTTGCCCCAAGTCTCGTTGTATTGGCGGCCCGACATCTTGCCGATCCAGTAGTAGAAACCGGCAAAAATCGAGAACACCGCACCTAGCGAAAGCACATAGTGGAAGTGCGCCACCACGTAATAAGTATTGTGAAGCGCAAAATCGACGCCGGCATTGGCCAGCACGACACCGGTTACGCCGCCGACCGTGAACAGGAAGATGAAGCCCATCGCCCATAACATCGGTGTCTTGAATTCGATGGAGCCGCCCCACATCGTCGCGATCCAGGAGAAGATTTTGACCCCGGTGGGGACCGCGATGACCATGGTCGCCGCGGTAAAATAGGCGCGCGCATCGACCGAGATGCCGGTCGTGAACATGTGATGCGCCCACACGACGAAGCCGATGACGCCGATCGCGATCATCGCATAGGCCATCCCGAGGTATCCGAATACCGGCTTTTTCGAGAAGGTCGAGACGACCTGCGATATCATCCCGAACCCCGGCAGGATCAGTATGTAGACTTCGGGGTGGCCGAAGAACCAGAACAGGTTCAAGAACAAAAGCGGGTCGCCGCCGCCCGCTGGATCGAAAAAGGTCGTGCCGAAATTGCGGTCGGTCAGCAGCATCGTGATTGCTCCTGCGAGGACCGGCAGCGCCAGCAGCAGCAGAAATGCGGTGACCAGGATCGACCACACGAACAGCGGCATCTTGTGCATCGTCATGCCGGGGGCGCGCATGTTGAGGATCGTCGTAATGAAGTTGATGGCGCCCATGATCGATGACGCGCCGGCGAGGTGCAGCGCGAAGATCACCATATCGACCGATGGTCCGGGATGGCCGACCGGCCCGGACAACGGCGGGTAGACCGTCCAGCCGACGCCGGCGCCCTGTCCGACCATTGTCGAGCCGAGCAGCAGCGCAAAAGCCGGTACCAAGAGCCAGAAGCTGACATTGTTCATTCGCGGGAAGGCCATATCCGGCGAGCCGATCATCAGCGGCACCATCCAGTTGCCGAACCCGCCGATCATCGCCGGCATGATCACGAAGAACACCATGATCAGCCCATGGGCCGTAACGATGACGTTATACAGCTGATGGTCCGAAATGAACTCATTGGCTGGATGTATCAGCTGCATCCGCATGATGACGGACAGCAGCCCTCCGATCACCCCGGCAACGATTGCGAACAAAAGGTAAAGGGTGCCGATATCCTTGTGGTTGGTCGAACAAAACCAGCGGGTGAAGAACCCCGGTGCGTGGCCGTGGCCATAAACGTCATGGCCGTGCAGGTCCGTGACGTCGACACCGCGCTCGTAAGTCATTTCTCGCTCCCTCGAACTCAGTTTCCAGCCGGCGCCGGCCGCGCGGCGCCGGTCGTAGCCGAACCAGAAGCGGCGGCGACGCGGACCGCATCGTCGCCTCCGTCTTTATGGGCGAACTTCTTTTTGGCGTCGCCGAGCCAACGCTGGAAATCGTCTTTTGATACCGCCTCGATCTTGATCGGCATGAAGGCGTGATTGATGCCGCAGATCTGATTGCATTGGCCGTAATAAACACCCGGGTGCTCGACATTCATCCAGCTCTCGTTGAGCCGCCCGACAACCGCGTATTCCTGGACCCCAAACGATGGAACGAACCAGCTGTGGATCACATCGGTGCCGGTTATGTAAACGCGGATCACCGTGTCGACTGGGACGACCAGCGGATTGTCGACGTCCAGCAGCCGCTTCTGGCCGGGCTTCAGATCGGCCTCCGGGATGATGTTGCTATCAAAAGAGAGCCCGCTTTGGTCGGGATATTCGTACGTCCAGTACCACTGATGCCCGGTGACTTTGATCGTCATGTCCGGGTTGGGCACCCGGTCCATGTAATACATCAGCTTGAAGGACGGTATCGCGATAATCACCAGAATCAGAACCGGCACCACGGTCCAGAGCATCTCGATAACAGTATTGTGCGAGGTTCGCGTCGGCACCGGGTTGCGTTCGTGACGAAAGCGAACGATGACGTAGAGCAGCAGACCCAAGACGAATAGAGTGATCAGAAAGATGATGACCAAGAGCTCGTTGTGAAATGCCGTCAGCCGGTCCTTGACCGGCGTAGCCGGTGGCTGCATGCCGATTTCCCAGCGCCACGGCCCGTCTGCCCAAGCGAGCGCGGCGAAGGCGGTACTGACGATCAAGACCAGCGCGAGCGTAAACAGTGCGCGGGCGGCAGCCTTCCTCGTGAACAATCTCGTCATCACACCTTGAGCCTGCAGCCTCTCACCCGTCGCGAGCACCCGGAGCGGCGTTTCCGAGAGGGCTTCCGAGAGGGGAGAACCTGTCCCCATTCCGCTCGACCAAATCTATCGCCGGGTCTGTTCGAGTTCCGAACCCAATACAAAGCTATACCATAGCTCGCCGGGACAACAACCGGCGCAAACCCGGCTGCGCCCGTTTGCGTCAAGCCGCCGCACGCGCAAGCAGCCGATGGGAAGTCTGAGTCCCGGAACTTCCGCCTTTGTCTGAGGGTCGGCTGCGACCATATTGAGGCGGACCTTGTACGGAGTTTCAAATGACCGATCTCGCCGTCACCGACGCGCTGTTTTTTGAACGGACGGGCATGGAGCCGGCCCGCATCGAAGCGCTCGTGGACCAGTCTTTGGCCGGAATGGATGACGGCGAGCTTTACCTCGAATACAGCCAGTCCGAGAGCCTTGCGCTCGATGACGGCCGGATCAAGAGCGCGAGTTTCGATACGACTCAGGGCTTCGGTCTGCGGGCGGTTGCCGGCGAGGCGGCGGGCTATGCGCACGCTTCCGAGCTGTCCGAGGCGGCAATCCGCCGCGCGGCCGATACTGTCCGAGCGGTGGCGAGCGGTCACTCGGGGGTGTTCGCCGCGCCCCCTCCCGGGACAAACCGGAGCCTCTACACCGAGCAAAACCCACTCGGCCTCGTCGATCTCGGGGCAAAAACGCGGCTCCTGGCGGAAATTGACGCTTATGCGCGCAGCCGCGATCCGCGAGTGAGGCAAGTCATGGCCTCGCTCGGCGGCGTCTGGCAAGCGGTGCAGATCATTCGCCCCGATGGCCGGCGGGTCGCGGATATCCGCCCGCTGGTGCGGCTCAACGTGGCGATCGTCGTCGGCGACGGCGACCGCATGGAGACAGGCTCCTCCGGCGCCGGGGGCCGCGTCGGCTACGATCTTTATCTCGATCCGCAACAATGGAAGGCACAGGTCGACGAAGCCTTGCGCCAGGCGCTGGTCAACCTCGGCTCGGTGCCCGCGCCGGCGGGCGAGATGACCGTCGTCCTGGGGCCGGGGTGGCCGGGGGTCATGCTGCACGAGGCGGTCGGCCACGGGCTCGAGGGCGACTTCAACCGCAAGAAGACATCGGCTTTCTCTGGAATGATTGGGCAACGCGTTGCGAGCGAGGGTGTGACGGTCGTCGACGACGGGACAATTCCCGACCGGCGTGGCTCGCTGACTGTTGACGATGAGGGGACCCCGACGAATTGTACCGTCCTGATCGAGGACGGGATCCTCAAGGGCTATATGCAGGACCGCATGAACGCGCGCCTCCTCGGCGCCGCTCCGACCGGAAACGGCAGACGCCAGAGCTTTGCGCACGCCCCGATGCCGCGTATGACGAACACCTACATGCTGGCAGGGAAACAAGACCCGCAAGAAATCATCGGCTCGGTAAAGCGTGGACTTTACGCCGTCAATTTCGGCGGTGGGCAAGTCGACATCACCTCGGGCAAGTTCGTGTTCTCGGCGTCTGAGGCCTATCTGATAGAGGACGGCAAGGTCGGGCCGGCAGTCAAAGGCGCGACATTGATCGGCAACGGGCCGGATGCGCTGACCAAAATCGCGATGATCGGCAATGATCTCCGCCTCGATGACGGGATCGGCACCTGCGGTAAGGACGGCCAGGGCGTGCCGGTCGGCGTCGGTCAGCCGACATTGAGGATGGACGGACTGACGGTCGGTGGCACGAGCGCGTGAGGCGCGCCTCAGCCCCCCTCTTCCTGACCGCGCTTCTTTCAGCAGCAGTATTAACTATCTATCCCTTTGATACAGCTCGGGCTTGCGCCGATTTCACGGCACCGTCGAGCCGCTGGTCCCTGACCGCCAAGGCCGGCGTCTCGTGGCTGGTAACACCCTGCGGCGAGCGCTTTTTCAGCCTTGGGGTCAATGTCCTGGACGGCGGCTATCCCGAGCGCGAGGCGGCCGGCAAGGTTTGGTACAGCTGGAAGGCCTTTGCCCCGACTTTGGCAGATTGGGCGGCCGAAACCCGACACCGCCTGTTCACCTGGGGCTTCAATAGTGCAGGCGGCTGGGCGCTGCCGCCCGAGACACTCAAACTTCCGACAATCATCAATCTCGAACTCGGACGCCTCGCCCGGTTTCACTGGTTCGACCCGTTCGACCCGGAAACCGAGAAGCGCATGAATGCGCTGGCCCGCGAGCTTGTCGCGCCCTACCGCGGCTCGCCCTACCGGATCGGCTATTTCTCCGACAATGAAGTCGGCTGGTGGGCCGGAGCCTTGTTCGTCTTCTATTCGGCGAAGCCGGCGAGCTCGTTCACCAAGCAGCGCTGGGTCGAACTGCTGCGCCGGCATTATGCCGGTGACTGGTCGCGTTTCACCGCCGATTTCCTGCCCCCCGCCGGGGTCGCTTCGTGGGAGGCACTCCTCGCCACCACAGAGAGAACCCGGATGAGGCCGGCTGGCGCAGGGATTCATGCGGTGCGCGAGTGGACCGGTATCGTCGCCGAGCACTACTACACCCTCGCCGAGCGGGCGATACGCGCCGCCGACCCCGATGCCCTGTACTTCGGCGACCGGCTGCCGATCTATTACGATCCGGCGGCGGTGCGGGCGATGGCGCCACACGTCGACGCGATTGCCGCGAACTATAACGTCGACGGCGCCGACGGCTGGATCGCCGATTACTTTTTCGACGGGCTCAGGAAACTATCGGGCGGCAAGCCGGTCCTGATATCCGAGTGGTTCTTTGCGGCCCGTGAGAACCGCACGGGGAACCGTAACAACGGCCACCTGATGACGGTTGCGACGCAAAATGAACGGGGTATCGGCGCGGCCGCCGCTACCCTCAATTTCGCGGCCATACCGGAAATCGTCGGGGCTCACTGGTTCCAGTACTACGACCACCCGAAGGGCGGGCGTCGCGACGGAGAGGACTACGATTTCGGGCTGGTCGATATCAACGACCAGCCGTATCGGCAGCTGACCTCGGACCTCGCGATCGCCAACCGACGCGTCCGTCAGGTTCACTCCGGCGCGGCGATTTCGACGGCGCCTTCAGCGTCGCCAAGCATCATCGCGCTGCCCCACGCGGCCCTATCCGTCGACGATCATTCGCTCGCCGATTGGCCCAAGCCGTCCAGCCTGTTGCCGCGGCTCAGGCCCTCCCCGGGTGCGGTCGAGTTCGGGGAAGCGTACCTCTCATGGAGCGAGCAAGGTCTCGCCCTGGCGACAATCGGACAGGATTACTTCGACATCGACCTTTTCGCCTATGAGGGCAACTTTCCGCTGATCGACGCCTACCGGGTCGAGCTGGGCATCGACATCGGTGCCGGACCACGGCGCTTCACGCTGTTTTTCATTCCGCCGCGGACAAAGCTGCACGACCACCCGGAAATGGCCGCGCAGCTGTGCGCCGCTTCGGCGCAACAGGCGATCAGCCTGGGTTGTACGGAGGTCAGCGGCGCCAAAGCCGCCTATTTCGGCGCCGACCAGCCCCGGATCACCGCGGAAATGGTTATTCCATGGTCGGCGCTCGGCATCGATGCGCCGGCTCCGGGAACTCAGCTGCGCGCCGAAATCGCCGTTACCTCATGGCATCGCGAACGCTGGATGTCGCTGTCCGGCCGCTCGCCATCGGCAGCGATGAAGGAGCCGGAGGGCTGGCGTGCGATGCGGCTCGGCAATGGCCCGCAAATGATCGAGACGTCCCCGGCGCACGCGGCGCTGGCGCCGGGCTGAGCGTCTTCAATAGGCGTAATCGGTGAACACCGGATCGATCTTGCCGGCCCAGCGGGTACGGAAGTCTTCGAGGAGTTCTTCGGCCGGGGTTCGGCCGGAGCCGGCGATCGCAAAGAGCGGGTCGAGAAAATGCGTCTCGTCCTCACCCGCTGTGTTGCGGCGCGCGCGCCGATGCAGGCCCTCCCGGGAAATCTCCAGCATTTCGAGTGCGATGTCGCGGAATGTGCGGGAGCGCAGCGGCGTCGCGAGCCCGAGCCGCGGCACATCGCGACGCATCGCTTCGCGTTCTTCCGCCGTCCAATCTGCGATCAGGTCATAAGCCGCATTGAGCGCCGTCGAGTCATAAAGAAGCCCAACCCACAAGGCCGGCAACGCGCACAGCCGGCGCCATGGACCGCCGTCTGCCCCTCGCATTTCGAGAAACGTCTTTAGCCGCACCTCGGGAAAGGCGGTCGTTAAGTGGTCGGCCCAGTCGCTTATCCGTGGGACGTCATTGGTCAATACCGGCAGCTTGCCCGCGATGAAATCTCGGAAAGAGAGCCCGCTCGCGTCGATGTATCTGCCATCGCGGTACACGAAATACATCGGCACATCGAGCATATAGTCGACGTAACGCTCGAACCCGAAGCCCGGCTCGAACACAAAGGGCAAGGTACCGCAACGGTCCGGGTCGGTATCGGTCCAGATGTAGCTGCGGTAGCTGAGAAGGCCGGAGGGTTGTCCTTCGACGAAGGGCGAATTGGCAAACAGCGCCACCGCGACAGGCTGCAACGCCAAGCTTACGCGGAACTTCTTCACCATGTCGGCCTCGGACTGATAGTCGAGGTTGGTCTGCACGGTGCAGGTGCGCAGCATCATGTCGAGGCCGAGGCGGCCCTTTTTCGGCATGTAGTCGCGCATGATCCGGTAACGCTGCTTCGGCATAAACGGGATGTCTTCGCGGCGCCATTTCGGGTCGAAGCCGAGCCCGAGCATGCCGAGCCCAAGCTCGTCGCAAACTTCGCGCACTTGGCGAAGGTGCTCGTGGACCTCGTCACAGGTCTGATGCACCGTCTCGAGCGGCGCCCCGCTCAGCTCGAACTGACCGCCGGGCTCGAGCGTGATGGAACATCGAGCGTCGTTGGTCAGAGCGATTGTGTTGCCGTTTTCAACGATCGGCTTCCATCCGAAGCGGGTCATCTCGCGCAGCACCGCGCCAATCCCGTCCGGTCCCTCGTAAGGAACTCGGCGCAGATCCGAGCGGCGGAAGACGAATTTCTCATGCTCGGTGCCGACCCGCCATGCCGAGGGCGGCTTGGACCCGGCTTCCAGATATTCGACGAGCTGCCGCTTGTGGGTGATCGGCGCTCCCGGCGTACTCGGAGTGGTCGTCATCCTCGGCGAAACTCCAGCGCTAACCGTGTGGCGGCAGCCCGACTAAAGCAACCGTCTTGATCAACCGACATAGCAAAAGCGGTCAACGGGTACGGGCGCGGCGCCAGTCACCGGCGATCGCTTGAAACACCGCGACCGCGGCGAGCGCCGCGGTTTCGGCACGCAACACCCTTGGGCCGAGCCCGACGCGCGTAACAAAGGAGAGTTTGCCGATAGCGTCAAGCTCCGTTTCATCGAAGCCTCCCTCGGGACCGACGAGGAGCGCCGCCGGCCCTGGCGAAAGGCGTGCCGCCGCGTCGCTGATCGGCTCACCGGCGCCGCTCTCGTCGCACAGGACCAAGCGGCGCCCGCCGGGCCACGCGGCCAAAAGCTGGTCGAGCCGCTCGGGGGCTCTCAACTCGGGCACGGTTAGGCGCTCGCTCTGCTCGGCCGCCCCGACGGCGTGCGCGCGCAACCGATCGAGATTGATCCGTTCCGCCTGAGTGCGCCCAGTCCATACCGGCAACAACGTTGTGACGCCGAGTTCGGTCGCCTTCTCGACCAGCCAGTCGAGCCGCGCTCGCTTGATCGGCGCAAACAGGAGCCACAGGCCTACCGCGTCTTCAGGCTCGGGCCGGCGCAGTTGACGTTCCACTCTCAGCTGCGCTCCGCCCTTGCCGATTTCCTCGATCCGGCACAGCCATTCTCCCTCGACGGCATTGAAGACCGCGACCGCCGCGCCCGCATCGAGCCGCAGCACCGAGCGCAAATAATGGGCCTGCCCCTGCTCCAGCTCGATTTCCGCGCCGGAGGCGAGCGCAGTCTCGACGTAAAGACGGGGCGGGCGGCGCTCGTTCATTCTGCGGTCTCGACGTGTCCGGCCTCCAGGCCCAGTTTAAGTTTGCTATTAGCAAACATGATGACCCGATCCTCTGATTTCAGCGGCGCTGCCCCTCACCCCAGCCCGCTCCCCCCATGCGGGGAGAGGGAGGGACCCGCGCAGCGGGAGGGTGAGGGGGAGGCCGCCGCCCGCGCGGATCCTAGCGATATTCATCAAGGCGACTGGGTCGAGCGCCATCTACCTGCTTTGGCCCGGCCATACGCCCGTCTCGCCCGGCTGGATCGGCCGATCGGAGCTTGGCTCTTGCTGTTCCCCGGGTGGTGGGGGATTGCGCTCGCCTCGCCTCGCTGGCCCGACCCGTTTTTGCTGCTGCTTTTTGCAATAGGCGCTATCGCGATGCGCGGCGCCGGCTGCACCTTGAACGACATCGCGGACCGTGATTACGACGGGCGGGTCGCCCGTACCCGGCTGCGGCCGTTGCCGAGCGGCGCCGTCTCGGTGTCCCGTGCGGTCGTCTTTCTGCTGCTCCAGCTGGCAATTGGGGCGGCGGTTCTGTTCAGCCTCAATCCGACCACCATCCTGCTGGGGTGTGCCGTTCTCGGGCTGATCGGCACCTACCCCTTCATGAAGCGCATTACCTATTGGCCGCAGGTATTTTTGGGACTCAATTTCAATTGGGGGGCGCTGATCGGCTGGACTGCGGTCACAAGCGCGCTCGCCTGGCCGTCGCTGTTGCTGTATGTCGGCGGCGTGTTCTGGACAGTCGGCTATGACACGATCTATGCGCATCAGGACAAGGAAGACGATATCCGCATCGGCGTCAAATCTTCGGCCATTGCTTTAGGGGTGCATACGCGGCCCTGGCTCTTCGCGTTCTATGGTGCTGCGGTGCTGTTGTGGTCCGCGGCCGGATATGTCGCCGGGCTCGGCAGCATGTTCTGGGCTGGGCTTGCCGCTGCGGCGGCACAGCTGGCTTGGCAGGCGGCCCGGGTGGCGACCGACAATCCGGCCGACTGCCTGCGCAAATTCCGCTCGAACCGAGTGGTCGGCTGGCTGATGCTCGCCGGGATCATCGCCGGCCATTTCGCCTGACCCGTTTTGGACCCTGAAATCTTTGTCCGCCGCAACACGTCGATAGCGGCACCGCCGCTGGTGCCGGAGATCCGGCTCCATCTCGCCACCGAGATCACCCCGATTTGGCAGGCCACCGAGGAAAGCTTGGCGCGCAGCGCGGTGCCGCCGCCTTTTTGGGCGTTCGCCTGGGCCGGCGGGCAGGCGCTCGCTCGTTACATCCTCGACCATCCCGCAAAGGTCGCCGGCCGGTTCGTTCTCGATTTCGGCGCCGGGTCCGGCATTGCCGCGATCGCCGCCGCCAAAGCCGGCGCGGCTCGTGTGCTGGCTTCCGAGATCGATCATTTCGCCGCCGCGGCGATTGCGGCGAACGCGGCGCTGAACGAGGCTACAGTAGATATCACGACCGCCGATCTGATCGATACAACCGACCCCCGATGGGAGGTCGTCACTGCCGGAGACGTCTGCTACGAGCAGCCGATGGCGGGGCGGGCCACCGCTTGGCTGCGAGCGCTCGCGGGGCAGGGCTGTCTGGCGTTGCTCGGCGATCCCGGGCGCGCTTATCTGCCGGCTGAGGGTCTGCGCGCACTTGCGCGCTACCTCGTCCCGACCAGCCTCGAACTCGAGGATCGCGAGAGCCGCGACGGGATCGTGTGGGAGGTGATTGCCGCCGATCGGAGGACGGAACGCGCGAGCTGAGGGGGCGTTCGCAGATTGTCATCCGTCTTATGGTTAGGGAGGTCGTCTCAATGAAAGGATTATTTGCGGCAGCATCGGTCTGCGCTCTGCTGGTCGCCGCGCCCGTATGGGCACAGAATACGACAGCGGGTTCTCAGACCTTGAGCCAGCAAGACAAGACTTTCGTTCATGAGGCCGGCGCGGGCAACCTCGCCGAGGCCGAACTAGGGCAGCTCGCCGAGCAAAAGGCGACGACGCCGGCCGTCAAGGAGTTCGGCCGCTGGATGGCCACAGATCATGGTCTTGCCAACAAATGGCTGGCGGCCATCATGCGCGAGGAGCATGAAGGCTTTCAGCCCTCGCTCACAGCCGAGCAAAGGCAGCTGAAGCAAAAGCTGGAGGGCCTCAGCGGCACGGAGTTCGATCAACAGTATGTCGAACACATGGTCCAGGACCACGAAAAGACAGTTCCGGTATTTGAAAAAGAAGGAAAGGAGGGCCACAATCCGGCTATCAAATCCTATGCGGAGAATTTAACGCCGGTATTGGAACAGCATCTGATCGAAGTGAAGGAACTCGCGGAAAATAGCGGAGTGGCGGCGAGAGAGGGCACGAATGGGACCCAGAGGTCGGGGAGTTCTTCGCCCCAGCGCTGAGTGATGCGCGCTTTAGGCTAAGCCCGCGTATAGAGGTAGACATCGGCGCCGCGATAAACCTTGCCGCGGCGCCAATGCATTCGGCCCGTAGCCGCTGCTGGCGGCGCTCGCCGGCCGGTATGGCCGCCCCCATATAGGCGAAATGCCGTACTCCAGCCTGCGCGATTTCATCGATCGCCTCGAGACGGCCGGGCGGCTCGTGCGGGTCAATGCGCCGGTGTCGCCCTACCTCGAGATGACGGAGATTCAGACCCGGCTGCTCGCCGAGAATGGCCCCGCGGCATTGTTCGAGAACGTCACCCGCGGGACGGGCGGCAGCCGCGCAATGCCGGTGCTGGTCAACCTTTTCGGCACCGTCGAGCGGGTCGCCTGGGGCATGGATCGCGAGCCGCATCAGCTGCGCGAGATCGGTGAGACGCTCGCGTTTCTCAAGCAGCCGGAGCCGCCCGGCGGCTGGCGCGAGGCGCTCGACATGCTGCCGCTGCTGCGCACGGTCATGGCGATGCGCCCGCGCATGGTCGGCGCCGCGCCGTGTCAGGAGATCGTGTTGCGCGGCGGCGAGATCGATCTTTCGGCGCTGCCGATCCAGACCTGCTGGCCGGGCGAGCCCGCGCCGTTGATCACCTGGCCGCTGGTGGTGACGAGAGGCCCCGGCGGGCGGCGCGAGGACGGTTTCAACCTCGGCATCTACCGGATGCAGGTGACCGGCCGCGACACGACCCTGATGCGCTGGCTCAAGCATCGCGGCGGCGCGCAGCACCATCAGCGCTGGCGCGCCGAGCGGGCCGAGCCGTTGCCGGCCGCAGCCGTGATCGGCGCCGATCCGGGCACGATCCTCGCCGCCGTGACACCGGTCCCCGATACCCTTTCGGAATACCAGTTCGCCGGGTTGCTGCGCGGCCGCAAGGTCGAGCTGGTCGACTGTAAGACGGTGCCATTGAAGGTCCCGGCCGAAGCCGAAATCGTCCTCGAAGGGCATGTCTCGCTCGACGAGTACGGCGACGAGGGGCCCTACGGCGACCACACCGGCTACTACAACGCCGTCGAGCGCTTTCCCATCTTCCGCCTTTCGGCAATCACGATGCGGACGAATCCGATCTATCTCTCGACCTTCACCGGCCGGCCGCCGGACGAGCCGTCAATCCTCGGCGAGGCGTTGAACGAGGTGTTCATTCCTTTGCTGCAACAGCAGTTCCCGGAGATTGTCGATTTCTGGCTGCCGCCCGAGGGATGCTCGTACCGCATTGCGGTGGTGGCGATCCGCAAAGCATATCCCGGCCACGCCAAGCGCGTGATGATGGGGATCTGGTCGTTTCTGCGGCAGTTCATGTACACGAAATTCGTCATCGTCGTGGACGACGACATCGACGCGCGCGACTGGAAGGAGGTGATGTGGGCGATCTCCACCCGCATGGACCCGGTGCGCGATATCACGATGATCGACAACACCCCGATCGACTATCTCGACTTTGCGTCGCCGGAATCGGGCCTCGGCGGCAAAATCGGCCTCGATGCGACCGGCAAATTGCCGCCCGAGACCCGGCGCGAGTGGGGCCGCCCGATCCGCATGGCCGACGAGATCGTCGCCGAGGTGACGCGCAAATGGACGAGTTACGGCCTGCCCGGATCGGGCGCGCCGATTTGGAAATGACCGGAGTTTCGATGGCTGAAATCAACAAGGAAGCCGGAGCCGCCCTCGACCTGTTGCAAGACCTGATAGCGCGGGCGCGCCGGGCCGGGGCCGATGCCGCCGATGCGGTGCTGTTCGAAGGCGCCTCGCTGTCGCATGCTCGCCGCCTCGGCAAAACCGAGAAGCTTGAACGCTCCGAAGGCCGGGACCTCGGCCTGAGGGTATTCATCGGCCGGCAGCAGGCAATCGTCTCGTCGACCGACCGCTCGCCGGAGGCATTAGAGGAGCTCGTCGAGCGGGCAGTTGCGATGGCCCGCACGGTCCCCGAGGACCCCTTTTGCGGCATCGCCGATCCCGCCGAGATCGCCCGTAACTGGCCGAGCCTCGACATGCTCGACCGTGAGGAGCCGAGCGCCGAGACGTTGATCGAGCGGGCGCGCGCCGCCGAGGAAGCGGCGCTCGCCGTCAAGGGGGTCACCAATTCCGAGGGTGCGGAGGCTGGATGGGGCCGCTCGCAGATCGCACTCGCCGCCTCGAACGGCTTTGCCGGAGCCTACGCCGGGTCGAGCCAGGGAATCAGCGCCAGCGTCATTGCCGGCTCGGGCACCGGCATGGAGCGCGATTACGATTTTGCGAGCGCAATCCACGCCGCCGATCTGCGCGACCCCGCCGAGATCGGCAAGAGCGCCGGGGAGCGGGCGGTCAAGCGGCTGGGCGCGAAGAAGATGCCGACCTGCCGCTGCCCGGTAGTGTTCGACCCGCGCGTCGCGCGCGGGTTTATCTCGCATCTTCTGGGGGCGATCTCGGGACCGTCGATCGCCCGCGGCACGAGCTTTCTCAAGGACCGGCTCGGCGATCGCATCTTTCCCGAAGCGATCACGATCATCGACGATCCGCACCGCCAGCGCGGGCTGCGCTCGAAGCCGTTCGACGGCGAGGGCATCGCCAACAGCCGCCGCGCCATCGTCGACAAGGGCATCCTGACGACTTGGCTGTTGGATCTGCGCTCGTCGCGCCAGCTCGGGCTGAAGACCACCGGCCACGCGGCGCGCGGCACCGCTTCGCCGCCTTCCCCGGCCGCCACCAATGTGTGGATCGAGCCGGGGGCGCTGAGCCCGAAGGAGCTGATCGCCGATATCGAGAGCGGCTTCTACGTGACCGAGATGATGGGCATGGGGGTCAACGGGGTCACCGGCGACTACAGCCGGGGTGCGGCCGGCTTCTGGATCGAGAAGGGCGAGATTGCCTTCCCGGTCAGCGAGATGACGGTCGCCGGCAATTTGAAGGAGATCTTCGCCCGCCTCGTTGCCGCCGACGACCTCGAATTCAAAACCGGCGCCGATTCCCCGACCCTCAGGGTCGACGATCTCACCGTCGCGGGAGCTTAGAGGGTAGCGAGGAGTTAGCCGCGCTAATCCGCAGCGGCTATGCGGTGCCGTGGTTTGGTGCGGTTGTTGGCGAACCGGTCGAGCAGCCGGACCGCCACGCGCGGGCTGACGAAATGCGAGACATCGCCGCCGAGGGCCCCAATTTCCTTGACGAAACGCGACGAGATGAACTGGAAGCGGTCGGAGGCCATGAGGAACACGGTTTCGATCTCGGGGTTCAGCCGGGCGTTCATGCCGGCCATCTGAAACTCGTATTCGAAATCGGAAACCGCGCGCAGCCCGCGGATGACGACCTTGGCCCCAACCGATTGGGCAAAACCCATCAGCAGCGTGTCGAACGCGCGCACCTCGATACGATCGGCATCGCCGTTTTCGAGATGCGCGACTTCGTCGCGAACGATTTCGACCCGCTCGTCGGTGGCGAATAGCGGGCCCTTGCCGTCGTTGCGGGCGACGCCGATGACCAGCCGGTCGACGATCCGGGCGGCTCTGCGGATAATGTCCGCATGGCCGTTGGTGATCGGGTCGAAGGTGCCGGGATAGATCCCGACGCGTGGCTCGGTCATGCGTCCCCCTCAGTGGCTTGCTGATCAGCCGGCGGGTCATCGGGCTCTTCGGCACCGCCGTTCTCGTCGGATTCCTCGGGAAGCCGCGCCACCGAGACGACACGCTCGCCATCGCCGATCTTGAAGATCACCACCCCCTGGCTGCGCCGGCGGGCAATCCGGATGTCGTGCACCGGGCAGCGAATCACCATACCGCCATCGGTCACCAGCATAATCTGGTCGTTGTGCCCGACCGGGAAGACCGCGACGATCGAATCGCTGCGGCGGGTCAGGTCCATATTGTCGATCCCCTGCCCACCGCGCCCGGTGATCCGGTAGTCATAGGCCGAGGTTCTGACGCCGTAGCCCTTCTCCGTCACGCTCAGCACGAACTCCTCGCGCTGCGCGAGATCGGCATACATCTCCTCGGAGATCGCGGCTTCCTCGACGCCGTTTGCGCCGTTCGGATCGTCGGGTTCGAGCGGCGTCTCGGCGGCCGCTTCGCTCTCCTCCCCCATCTGTCGGCGGCGCCGCGCGGCGAGGCTCAGATACGCATTGCGGATATCTGGAGCGATTCCCTCGTGGCGCAGGATCGACATCGAGATCACCAAATCGTCCCCGAGCAGCCGAATGCCGCGAACCCCGACCGAGCTGCGGCCGGAAAAGACCCGCACGTCTCCGACCGGAAAGCGGATCGATTTGCCGTTGCGGGTGGCGAGCAGCACGTCGTTCGCGTCGGTGCAGGTCGCGACGGCGATCAGCCGGTCGTCGGCGTCCTCGCCTTCGAATTTCATCGCGATCTTGCCGTTGGCGCGGACATCTCCGAAATCGGAGAGGGCATTGCGCCGGACATAGCCGTTCGCGGTCGCAAACATGACCGTGAGATCGCTCCAGCTCTCCTCGTCTTCGGGCAATGGCATGATTGTCGAGATCGTCTCGCCCGGCGCCAGGTTCGGCAACAGGTTAACCATCGACCGGCCGCGCGACTGCGGGGTGCCGGGCGGCAGCCGATAGACCTTGAGCTTGTAGACTCGGCCCGAGGAGGTGAAAAACAGCACCGGCGCGAGGGTCGAGGCGACAAAGACCTCGCTGAGGAAATCCTCCTCGCGGATCGCCATGCCGGCGCGCCCGCGCCCGCCGCGGCGCTGCGACCGATAGGTCGAAAGCGGCACCCGCTTGATGTAGCCGGCGTGACTCACGGTCACCACCATCGCCTCGCGCTGGATCAGCGCCTCGATGTCGGCCTCGAACTCGACATCCTCGATTGCGGTGCGCCGCGGGGTCGCGAACCGCTCTCTGATATCGAGCAGCTCGCCGCGCAACACCTCGAAAAGCCGCACGCGCGAGCGCAGGATCTCGAGGTAACCGGCGATCTCGGTGATCAGCCCGCGCAGTTCCTCGGCAATCTTTTCTCGCTCCAGCCCGGTCAGCCGCTGCAGGCGCAAATCGAGGATCGCGCGCGCCTGCTCCTCCGACAGCCGGTAGGTGCCGTCTGCGGCGACCTCACGCCCGGGTTCACCGACCAGAGCCACCAGCGGGGCGACATCGGCAGCCGGCCAGGCGCGGTCCACGAGACCGGCCCGGGCCGTCGCCGGATCCGGCGCGTTGCGGATCAGCGCAATCACCTCGTCGAGATTGGCGACTGCGACCGAAAGTCCCAACAAGACGTGCGCCCGGTCGCGCGCCTTGCCGAGCAGGTGGCTCGTTCGCCGAGTGATCACCTCCTCGCGGAAGGCGATGAACGCAGCAATGATCTCGCGCAGGGTCAATAGCTCGGGCCGGCCGCCGTTCAGCGCCAGCATGTTGACGCCAAAACTCGTCTGCAGCGCGGTATGGCGGTAGAGCTGGTTGAGGACGATGTCGGGCTCGGCGTCGCGCTTCAATTCGACGACGACGCGCAGGCCCTCGCGGTCGCTCTCGTCGCGCAGATCGGAGATGCCTTCGATCATTTTCTCGCGGACGGTCTCGGCGATGCGCTCGACCAGCTTTGCCTTGTTGACCTGGTAAGGGAGCTCGGTGAAGACGATCGCCTCGCGGTCCTTGCGGATCTCCTCGACATGGGTTTTGCCGCGCATGACGACGGCGCCGCGCCCGGTCCGGTAGGCGGCATGGGTCCCGGCGCGTCCCATGATGATCCCGCCGGTCGGGAAATCCGGCGCCGGGACGTATTGCATCAGCTCGTCTACGGTGATCGCCGGGTTGTCGAGATAGGCGCAGCAGGCGTCGATGACCTCGCCGAGATTGTGCGGCGGGATGTTCGTCGCCATGCCGACCGCGATGCCGCTGCCGCCATTGACCAGCAGGTTCGGGAAGCCGGCGGGCAGGACCTTGGGCTCCCGCTCGGTGTCGTCGTAATTCGGCTGGAACTCGACCGTGTCTTTGTCGAGATCGTCGAGCAGCGTGTCGGCGACACGGGCGAGGCGCGCCTCGGTGTACCGGTAGGCCGCCGGCGGGTCGCCGTCCATCGACCCGAAATTGCCCTGCCCGTCGATCAGCGGCAGGCGCATCGCAAAGTCCTGCGCCATCCGCACCATCGCGTCGTAGATCGCGAGCTCGCCGTGCGGGTGGTATTTGCCGATCACGTCGCCGACGATGCGCGCCGATTTGCGGTAGCCGCGGTTCCACTCGTTGCCGTTGACCTTCATCGAATAAAGGATGCGGCGGTGGACCGGTTTGAGCCCATCGCGGACGTCCGGGAGCGCGCGCGCCACGATCACGCTCATCGCGTAATCGAGGTAGGAGCGCTTCATCTCCTCTTCGATCGTAACGGGGGTGATGTCGCGGGCGGAGGGTGGTGCGGAGCTGACGGCCAAGGGTGTTCTGCGTGGTAGCTAAAGACGAAACAGCGACTGCGCCTCGGCGGTGCAGCCGCTGTCACTTATATAATCATCCGCGTGAAGGATTACCGTATTTCGCAGGTGCGAACAAACGGTTGCGAACAAACGGTTGATTGTGGGAGCGAGGGTCAGGGCGGCGCGCCGACAATGGCCCGATAGATTGCCAGAATCAGCACTGCTCCGACGATTGCGCCAATAAAGCCGGCGCTTTGGCCCGGCCCGTACCAACCGATCCGCTGACCAAGCCAGCTCGCGAAGATTGCGCCGACAATGCCGAGAAGGGTCGTCACGATGAACCCGCCAGGGCCGGCAATGAACAGCTTGGCAATGGCGCCGGCGAGAAACCCGATGATGATGACCCATATCCAATGCATCCAGCCCTCCCAATTTCTAGCCTGGAACAAGCGATAAAGCGGCCGGCTCCACCAGTGCAGTTTCGCCAGGCGGAGCCGCCATCGCCTGTTCGGCGAGCCGCGTGACAGCGGCATAATCGGTTTTGCCGGTGCCGAGAAGAGGCATGTGATCGATCTCGATCACCTCGCGCGGCACGGCGATCTCGGGCAGGCCCAGCCGATGTGCCGCGTCGAGAAGCCGAGTGCGGTCGAAGCCATGCGCCTCGGTCACCAGGATCAGCTTCTCACCACGGCGCGGGTCGGGCAGCGCGACGACGGCGTGCCGGATCTCCGGCACCGCCGTCTCGGCAATGCGCTCGGCACCGGCCAGCGACACCATCTCGCCGCCGAGCTTGGCGAAGCGCTTGACACGCCCGACGATCGCCACGAACCCGTCATCATCGACGGTGACAATGTCGCCGGTGTCGTACCATCCGTCGGGCGGCTGTTCGATGTCGCCGCCGCGCAAGTAACCGGCCATCACATTCGGGCCGCGCACCATCAGGCGCCCGCCGTCGGCGATCCCGGGAACCGGCTCGAGGCGGTGCTCGACCAGCGGCAGAAACCTCCCGACCGTGCCGGCGCGGTAATGCATCGGAGTGTTGACCGCGATTACCGGCGAGCACTCGGTGACGCCGTAACCTTCGAGGATGCGTTTGCCGAACCGCTCGGACCATATTTCGCGGGTTTCCGCGGCGCACCGCCTCCGCGCCGGCGAAGACATAGCGCAACGCATAGAAATCATACGGATTGGCGCGGCGCGCATAGCCGGCGAGAAAGGTGTCGGTGCCGAACAGGATCGTCGCACCAGTTGCATAGGCGATCTCCGGCACGATGCGGTAGTGCAACGGCGACGGGTAAAGATACACCCGCACCCCGGACAGCAGCGGCAGCAGGAACCCGCCGGTCAATCCGAAGCTGTGAAACATCGGCAATGCGTTCAAGGCGAGATCGGCCGGGCTGAAATCGACCCGCGCGGCTATCTGGCGCCGGTTGGCCAGCAGATTGGCATGGCTGAGCGCCACGCCTTTCGGGGCGCCCTCCGAACCGGAGGTGAACAGCACCGCGGCAGGATCACTTGGCGAAATGCGGAGACGGCGATGCAAGGAAGCGGCGAAACGCATCGCGATCGCGCCATAGAGCTTGTCGATGACGCCGAGTTTTTCACGGACATCCTCAAGCCAGATGAGTTCCACCTCATCCGCCAAGCGCTCGGCGAGAGCACCGAGTTTGGCGAGCTCGACAAAGCGGCGGGAGGTAATGACCCGGCGCAGCCCGGCGGTCCGGCACGCCGAAAGCACTCCGTCGGCGCCGGCGGTGTGATTGAGCATCGCCGGAACTCGCCCGGTCGCCTGCAATGCAAGAAAGGCGAGCGCCGCGCCGACCGAATTCGGCAGCATCAAGCCGACCCGATCGCCGCGCGCGCTGCTGCGGGCGAGCCGGCGGCCGAGCACGAAGCTTGCGGCGATCGTCCGGTCGTAGGTGAGCGGCGCGGTGGCCGGGTCTTCGATGATGCGATGACCGCCGCCATGTGCGGCCCGCGCCTCGATCACGGCGGCAAAAAGGCTCGGCGGATTGGGACGCCGCGCCATCATCTCGGACATGATGTCGTAGAGGGCGGCACCGGCGTGCTGGCGGCGGGCGCGCCCCCGCAACTCAGCGGGCGACTGCGAGCTTGCGCGGCGGGAGGATCGTGATCGTCACTTTGGGAAACCAGCGCCGGCGCAACCGCCCGGCGAGCCGCGAGAACGGGGTGAACTCGACCCCGTCGAGGCGCACCGGCAACACCATCGCCTCCGACTTGTCGGCGATCAGCGCCGGACCGTCATAGACTTTCATCAAGGCGCCGCCGGTGACGTTGAGGCGTCCTTCCGGGAAGATCACGCAGCGGGCTCCTTCCTTGATCGACTTGATCAGCGACTTCGCTGCCATTGGCCGGGACGGCTCCATCGGAAAGACATCGACCGCAGACAGAAACGGACGGACCCACCAGCGCTGCATCTGCGCCGGATCGATCGCGAAGACCGGCAATCCCGGCAGGAAGGCGGCGACGAGCGGCGCGTCGAGAAAGGACACATGGTTGGGCACGATGATCACCCGATTCCCCGCTGCCGCGACATTCTCCAGCCCCGTCACCTCGACCCGATAGACGAGGCGGAACAGCGTGCGAGCCAGCATCCGCAGGACGTCTTGCGGCAACAGCTTGCAGATCCACACCGTCACCAGGGCATTGGCGACACCGAGGATCAGAAACAGCGCCGGGGTATC
>CAVTQA010000014.1:0-6145 GCA_963736715.1 uncultured Alphaproteobacteria bacterium
GTCCGAGGTCTGCTTGTCGAGGATGTTGGCCTTCCCGGGGTTGTTCAGCGTGATGTAGGCGACCCCGTCGCGCTTCTCGTAATCGATCGCCAAGTCGCTCTCCCTTTTTGCTACTGCGGGCGGATCCCGGATTAGAATTACACTTGCCAACGAAGCGTGGAAGACGTCGTGATCGACAGCGAGGGCAGGAGCCCTAGCAGGAGGACCGCCGTGACCATCCCAAGGCGCGTCGCCGTCACCGGGGTCAGCCATTGGCATTCGGTCTACGACGCCTCGTATCTGCGCATTCTGCGGGATCTCGGGTGCGACATCGTCGGGGTCTCCGACCGCTCTGCGCAGATCGCCCGAGACCGCACCCAACGCTTCGGCGGCACCCCGTTCAGCGACTACCGGCAGATGATCGAGGCGACAAAGCCGGAATTCGTCATAGCCTTGGGCCGGCATTGCGACATGCCGGAGATCTTTCGTTTTCTCGTCGGCGCCGGTGTGCCGTTCGTCATGGAAAAGCCGTGGGGGACCGACCCCGAGACCGTCGCGGACCTCGCTCGCCTCGCCGCAGCGAGGGGCGCCTGGGTCGGGGTGCCGTTCATGTCCCGCTATTCCTTCTGGGCGGTCACCGTGAAGCGCATGATCGAGGCGGGCGAGTTCGGCAAGATCTCGCACATCTTCTTCCGCGGGATCCGCCCGACGATGCGCCGCTATGTCGAGTGGGACTCCCCCTGGATGGTGGACAAGTCGCTCTCCGGCGGCGGTGCGTTGCTGAACCTCGGCGGACACGGCTTCGACATGGCGCGGTTCATTACCGGCGAGGAGCTGCAGGTCGTGTCCGCCGTGGTCAGCCGGCAGGTTCATGGCGGAGAAGTCGAAGATTACGCGCTCGCAACACTGCGCACCTCGAGCGGCATCCTGTTTCACAACGAAGTCGGCTACACGATGCCGAGCTGGCCGGCCAATCAGACGGACGGCGAGCAAAAAGTGGCCGGCGAAAAGCTGCTGTTGCGGCAAGCGGCGGGTGGCTTGCAGCTGATCGCGCCGGGTCGCGACGACTTCATTCCGCAGCCCGAGGATTGGCAAGCCGGTTACCCGCGGGCGATCCGGGAGGCTTTGGAAGCTTACGGCCGGGGCGATCCTCCACCGATACCGGCAAGCGAGTGCGCGCACGCCGTTCGCCTGATTTTCGACAGCTATCGGGCGGCGGGGGTGCGATAGCTCCTGAAAACACGGCCGCTCCGGTTACGAAACACGAGAACAGCCGGGAACGACGGGGATAAACCCCGCGCGTTGCGCAATTGTCGCAAGGTTCGCACCAGCGCGTGATCATCAAGGACATCGAGGCGCTTTCGGCACTCGCCGGCGTCGACAGGAAATATCTCAGCCGCTTCGGCATCCCCGAAATGCTCAAATCTGCCGCGGAGCTGAGCTGGCCGCCCGCTGAGCCAGCACGCCCGGTCGAGCAGTCCCGACCAGCATCCGGCGACGGCCGGGGCACCTCCCGCCGCAGCGTCCACGCAAGTGCTGAGGTGGCCGGGCGATAGGTTTCAAGGGAACAACCCTAACGCGAGCTGATTGATTGCGATGGCTGTTTCTGCAGCAAATCAACAGCGAGGATTCGCGTCGTGATTGTACCCGGGCGGGGTCTGGAGCATCGCCCCCGGCGCTGAGACGTAAGCACTTTCGCCGCATTGGTACCTATGCTTATTTTCTGCACACGCGCGATCAGCATCGCAGAACAACCCGAGGATAAGATACGATTACGGCAATTTTGTTGTTGCCGTTTTGGCGGCGCTGCCGCACGCTTCGGTCTCCTTGGCTCGCGGCAGCGACGAGCAGCGTAGGGCGGAAAAGAGGGGTGGCAGCGATGAACCGCAACAGACCGGCGAACGGCTCTGAACCGAGGCGGCGGAGACAACCGACTACATAACCGGTAGTCCGTCGGGCGGCGCGCCGGCTACAGGCCGTGGCGGAATGCGCTGCGCTGTTCCGCCCTACGCTTGCTGCATTTGCTGGCCACATGCGAGGGTGTAGAGCGGTAAAGGAAATACATAGGTTGCTCTTACCATCAGCATCGCGCACAATTCATCAGCATGCGAACAGCGACGCGCGGGCGCGATATGTTCTTTCGACAAATCGGTTCCCTGTTGGCGACCATTGCTGCTGTCTACTCCGCTCTGCTCGCCTGCTATCTGATCACTTGCATCGTTGTCACGCGACTGAACCGCCGCGCCATCAAAATCCAATCCTCCCGCCAGACGCCAGTGTCGCAGATCCGTCGCGACCGTAGGCAGAGCGTTGTTTCGCTGGCGGTCATCGCCGTCATGCTCGGCGGCGGTCATTGGACCTACACGACGCTCGGCTGGGGATTTCGGCCCTTGTCTGGGATCGGCGGGACAGTGTTCTCGATCCTCGCCTCTCTCGTGCTGTTCGACACATGGTTTTATTGGCTGCATCGACTGATTCACACCCGGTTTTTTTATCGGCGCGTCCATCGCTGGCACCATCTGACGATCACGCCGGTGGTCTGGTCCAACAATAGCGATCGCCTAGTCGATAATCTTTTCTTGCAATCGTATTGGTTCGCCGCCCACATGCTGATACCGATCGCCCCCGCGGTGTTGATCGCGCACAAGATCTATGATCAGATCACTGGCGTCATCGGCCATTCCGGCTATGAGCATGGTGGTCGATGGTGCTGGCCGCCATCGCCGCTCGTCGGCGTCACCCATCACGATCAGCATCATCAGTTCTTCCGCTGCAATTACGCCACGCATTTCAGCTGGTGGGATCGAATGATGGGAACTCTCCATCCCGACCACGACCGCGCGCTCAAGGCCAACATCTCGCTTTCCCGTGGAACCCAGGCAAACGGCTTGACCTGATTGGCGCTTCCATCACAGCGGCGGCGGCCGGTGTCAATATCGGATATCGGTCTCCGCCCACGGGAGAGAGTTAAGGCGGGAAAGGCGAGCTTGCGGTGTCCTTCACCATCACCGCGATGAAGTAGCACCGCTCCTTTCGTTCGAACTCCCCAAACCGCGTGGACCCGGGCAGAGCCACCCATTCCCGGGCGATTGGCCGAAGGTAGCGGGGCAAACGGTTGACCAGCTCGCTGCGCCGCCGGTCGTCATTGCGACAAGCGTCGCAGACACCGACCGTGATGTCGCGAAAGTATACCACCTTAAGCCCCGACTTCTGGCCCAAATCGATCAGCCCGAGATGGCAGGCCTCCGGACCATGCGGCATCGTATCGGCTACGGCAAAAACACCATTTCCGGTGAGGACGCGGCAGATTTCCGCAAGGAAAGGCAATTTTGGTACGTCGGCCAGCGCCTCGACATTGACCGCGAGATCGATGCTCGCCTTGGAGAGCGGGAGCTGGAGGGCATCCCCTTGCAGATGAGCGATCGCGGCGTTGCCGTTCCGGCCGTGCCGAATCGCCGGTAGCGATCGATCGATCCCGATCGTCGCCTCAGGCGAGAGCGTGGCGTGAAGATGGGCGAGACCGCCGCCTCTGCCGCAGCACACTTCAAGCAGCCGTGAAGGCGCGGTTCGGCCCCCCGCCGCCCGAACGGCCTTCGCCACCTCGGCATAGAGCTGGATCTGATGGGGCTCGTTCGGCCAAGCCTCCGCCACGGAATCATCGGGGGGCGCATAGCCGTAGTTGAAGGTCGAGATCTCCCGCCACTGCGGCAAGCCGTAGGCGCAGTCGTAAATATAGCGGTGCAGCCGGTTCAATGCGCCCATGCCGAGGTAAGAACCGACGAGACGTTGGAAGACGCGGAACGCCGACAAGGTGGGAAGGACCGCCAGCTGTTGAATCGCGAGCTCAGGGATATCAGCTGCTTCGCGGCTGGTCCAGCCGCCCGCGTCGGCGAACTTCGACACGTCGATCCGTGAGCCGCCCGCCCGCCGCCCGACCTCAAATCCCTTCAGCCCCGTCTGGTCGCGAAGGATCGTCTGATTGGGCGCCGGGCCCTATTGCGCCGCTGCGAGGCCAGGTTCGTTTTCGCTTCGCTTCGCCGCCTCGATTTCGGCCGCCTTCCTCTCGACCAGCTCGACGAGGTGGTCGACGATGTCGGCGTCCTTCAATCGGTGGTCGGTGAGGCCGCTGATATAGACCTGGTGGGTGCCGTTGCCGCCGCCGGTGAAGCCGATGTCGGTCTCGCGTGCTGCGAGCCGGCATTGACGATGCAGCGATCGCGGGCAGACCGATCTTTCTTGCCACAGGGCCGCCAGAGGCACATATTTTTGTAAAATTTCCGCAAAAACCTCAAACGGCGGGCAGGCAGGGAGGAAAAAATGAGCATTTCCGATCATCGTGGCCGGTTGACAAAGGCTCCGCCGGTCGAACCAGTCGCCGGTAAGGGCCTATTGCATCGTCGAGCGCTGCTCGGTCGCGGAGCCATTCTCGCGGGCGCTGTGACAGCTGGCCCGCTTGGTTCGCTGACCGGTGCCGCCGCGGAGCCCTCGACGGATACGCCGCTGACCGAGGCGCCGTGGAGCCTCGAGCCCGGCGCTGCCATCGGGCCCTATGAACGACCGTCGCGGTTCGAGAAAAGCGTCGTACGCACTGTGGCCAATCCTAATAGGCTGCCGGGAGCCCAGGGGGCGCGTACGCCGCACCACTTGCTGAACGGCTCGATCACCCCGAACGGGCTGCATTTCGTCGTGTCCTGGGGCGGCGCTCCGGACATCGATCCGGACAAGCATCGGCTCGTGATCCATGGCCTCGTCAAACGGCCACTGGTTTTTACCCTCGACGACGCTCGCCCGTTATCCGATGACGACGCGGGTGACCTTTCTCGAATGCGGCGGCAATAGCGCGCCGCTGTTCTCGCCGCAGCCGCTGCAAGCAAACCTGCAGGCGCTGCACGGGTTAGCCTCCTGCGCCGAATGGACCGGTGTGAAGCTCTCCACCCTGCTCGACGAGGCCGGCATCGACACGAAGGCGAAGTGGTTCATCGCCGAAGGCGCCGACGCGCCTCACCTGGCGCGCAGCGTCCCGCTCAAGAAGGGCCTGGATGACGCGATGATCGCGCTCTACCAGAACGGCGAGCGGCTGATGCCGGCTAACGGCTACCCGATGCGCCTGCTGTTGCCGGGCTACGAAGGCAACATGAACGTCAAGTACCTGAGGCGCATCAAGCTCGTGGAGGAACCCGCCATGGGCTATTGGGAAGCCAAGATTTACGCGCCGATCCTGCCGAACGGCAAGGCGTACCAATTCTATTTGCTGCAGGAGGTCAAGTCGTTCATCACCCAGCCGTCGCCGGGGGTGAATTTGCAAGGGCCAGGGCTCTACGAGATCTCCGGTATCGCCTATTCCGGCGCCGGCCGGATCACGAAGGTCATGGTTTCGGCCGACGGCGGCAACAGCTGGGCCGAGGCCGGTTTGTCGGAGCCAGTGCTCAGCAAGGCCTTCACCCGCTTCCGCATGCCCTGGCGTTGGGACGGCGGGCCGGCGACCCTGCAAAGCCGCGCCTGGGACGATGCCGGCAACTTGCAGCCGACCCGAGCCGAATTCGTCGCGCAGCGCGGCGAGCTGAAGGCGGTTCCGCCGGTCGGGGCGGTGCTGAACCACCACTTTAACGCCGTCACCAGCTGGGGTGTCGACGGCACCGGGGAGGTCAAGCATGTTTACGCCTAGCAGGATCTCCCCGACACTTGGGGTGACGGCCCTTGGGCTGGCACTCTGCCTGGCCGCGAGCGCGGCGTCCGCCGACGGCCCCGGCCTCGGCAAGCCGGTAACCGAAGCGGACATCGCCGCCTGGGACATCAGCATCGAGCCCAGCGGCAAGGGGTTGCCGCCGGGCGCCGGGACGCCCGCCCAGGGCGCCCATATCTATGTGGAGAAATGCGCCGCGTGCCATGGTCCCGAAGGCAAGGCCGGGGTCACGGGGATGACGGCGGCGCCATTGCCGCCGTTGGTCGGCGGCGACCCGATCACCGACATCTCGGCGGCGACGAAGCGGATCGCCAATTTCTGGCCGTACTCCACGACGGTGTTCGACTACATCCGGCGCTCGATGCCGTGGCAGCAGCCCCGAACCTTGACCAACGACGAGGCCTATGCGTTGACCGCCTATATCCTCGCGCTGAACAAGCTCATCGGCGACAACGACACGATGAACGCCGAGACTTTGCCCAA
>CAVTQA010000015.1:0-169892 GCA_963736715.1 uncultured Alphaproteobacteria bacterium
GCCAAGATCGACGCTTTTACTGAAGCATGCGGACCCCCGACCGGGGGCTGATGGAACAGCCGCGGAGAGCCGGGCGGCCGAGAGAAGCTGCCGATAACCAAAAATTGATCGCCGGCAAATCATCCAAGAACGTTGCTGTTGCCCAATAATCTAGCGGATTGTTCGGGAAATCGGGAGCCTTGGCTACGTTTGGAACCCGATCGCAAGGTTAGCGGGAGATGGCGCCTATGGGTACGAGCCCGATCCGGGTGTTGGCTGGTGTCGTCGCTGTCGCGATCTTCGCCTTCCCGGCGGTTCGCGCATTACCGGACCCCGCGCCGGTCCCGACGGCTGAAGGACCCGCCCCTTCGGCGGAAGCTCCGGCGCCGGCGGCGCCCGCGGAAAAGCCAGCACCGCCGCCCGTAACGGATAGTCCTGCGGCGGCTCCCGAAGCGAAGGCAGAACAGCTCGACCAGCTGCTCGCCCCAATCGCGCTCTATCCGGATGCCCTGCTCGCACAAATCTTGATGGCCGCGACCTATCCTCTCGAGATCGTCAAAGCGGATCGTTGGCTGCAAGATCCCGCTCATGCGAACTTGCAGGGAGACCAGCTTGCCGCCGCACTCGAGGCGGAGGCGTGGGATCCCAGCGTCAAGTCGCTGGTGCCGTTTCCTCGGATCCTGCGGATGATGGATGCAGAGCTCGACTGGACGGAGCAGCTGGGCAACGCCGTCGTCGCACAGCAGGCAGACGTCATGGATGCGATCCAGCGTCTTCGCCACCAAGCCGCGGCCGCGGGGACGCTGTGGTCCAACGCTGAGCAGCAGGTAACGACCGAACGCCAGGGCATCGTTATCGAGCCGGCCAATCCTGAATTCATCTATCCGCCGGTCTACAGCCCGGCCGTCTACGGCCCGTGGCCGTATCCGGACTACCCGCCACTCGATATTTCTCCAGACGATTACGGCGCCGGTTCTCCGGTGCCTTTTGGTATAGGGTTCGGTGTAGGGGTTGCAGTCGTCCAACCGCTGTGGCACTGGTGTGTCTTCGATTGGGCTCAGCGTCGGATTCAACTCGACACTGAGAAGTTCAATGCCCTCAATCACCGCAGGGGCGGGGTAGGAACAGACACTTGGCGGCACACTGGGCCGGTCGCGGCGATTCCGCGAGTGCAGGCGCCGATAATTGGAGCACGGGCATCGACAGCGGTCTCACCCTCGGCGCCGCCGGCTCTGGCAGCAGTGGAGCCACGGTCCACGGTCATGTCGCGCTCGCCAAATTCGGGGTTCGCGCCCGGCAGGCGAGGGCTGGAGGCTCGCACCAAGACGCTGCCCAGCCTCGCCGGTCCTCGAACCATACCACCGCAGATGATGCCGCCGCAGTTCCCTCGACTGATGGTGCCGCGAACCGCGCGCGCGACGGTGTGGGCTCCGGGAAGCCGGGCTCCCGCTGAGGGCGTGTCTCGCCGGTGACCGGTCGAACGAATGCCCGTCCAATGTCCTCAAAGATTTTGCGGCCGCCTTACCCCCCAGATCGCCAGCTTCACGCAAGCCAACGCGCGGCAGCTGCATAGCCGGCGCGTGCCGCGGGCGGTAGGGCGCGAGTTCGGGTTTCCTCTGCGATGATCTCGCCGACGATGTCGCGGCGGCCGTCCTTCATCGCCGCGTCGACCAGCATCTGCATGAACAGATCGCGCTGCGCGTTACTGCCTCCGAGCAGCCGGATATGCTCGCGCCGTGGCGCCAAAAGACTGACTACGCGCGCGTATTCGCCCTGCCGGTGTGCCAGTGTCGCCTCGCATACCGGCAAAATCACATTGGCGATCGCCGGCGCGGTCCATGATGCGGTATCGGCGGCCACTTCGCGCAATGCGCAGAGAAAGCGTTCCGCTACTTCCGCTCGGCCAGTCGCCGCCAGTGCCATCATCAAGTGCGGCACCAGCAGCGGATGCCCGACATGGCCGATGCGGGCCTCGGCCTTATCGGCCAATTCCCGCCAGCGATCACCAATATCAACACCCATCTGCTCCAGTCGCCACAGGATCGCCGGCGCATTCTGCAGATCGATGAAGTGATCCGGCGTCGCCTTCGTCATCGGCTCGTCGAGATTGCGGATATTGCGGTCGTAGCTCTCCAGCACTGCATCCAGATCGCCGAGTTCCAGCTCCATCAACGCGCGGTGCCACCACAAGTGATGGATCAGCTGGTTGCCGAGCGACCAGTGCTCAACCTGGCTCTCCAGCCAGTCGCGCCCCTCGAGCGGCCGGCACTCCATCTCCAGTACATGCGCCTTGACGTGATGGGCAAAGTAGTTCGTGCGGTCATGCTCGATCGCCTCGTCTACCGCGCCTTCGGCATTCGCCGTATCGCCCGCCTCCTCATGGGCGAAAGCCCAGATCGTTCGAAACAAGTCATAGCCCGGCAATTCGGGCGACCAGCGGGGCGCCAAACGATCGGCCTGCGCCAGGATCTTCGCGGTCTGGCCGTGACGAAACCAGCTCGTGTCGCAGATGCGGGCCGCCAGTAGATCGGTCGGATACGCGTCTAGAAGCTGCTGCCAGATCCCAAACGACCTGTCGAGTGCACCGCTTGCCCAGGCGGCAAACGCGGCAACATGCTGCCGCTCGCGCTCGGTCACGACGTTTGCGCCCGCTTCGGCGGCCGCCAGGGTTGTGGCGATTTCAGTGCGGAACGCCGGGTTGGACGCGCTGAGCAGCAGATAGCCTTTGAAGCAATGCCCCAACACGAAATCGGGATCGGCGGCGAGCATGCGGCCGGCCAGCGCCATCGTATCGTTATGGAATTTGAGCCAATGCTCGACCGAGCGGTCGAACAGCGATGCCGCTTCGGCACTGTTCGTGGAAAGCGGCAGGCCGCGCTCGTCACGGATCATCGAAGGTCCTCCAGCTGGGTCAAGCCACCTCATTTCATCGACCAGCAACTTGCTGTCGCATCGTAATCTGCCAAAACGGTTCCGAGCGCGCCACTGCTCGTGACCGCATTGCAGATGTTGCCGCCGGTCGCGAACGAAACAGCACCGTCTCTCGTAACAATTCGCAACTGGCGATTGACATACCCACGGTTTATGGATGTAATCGTCTTGCCCGTTCCGCGAATAACGATCCGGGGATAGAGGCCCGGATCGATAGTCGCTGTATCCGCGACAGCCGTAAAGATGTCGTCGAGCCCCATATTGTTCGCGACGATGACGTGATCTGTACCGGTCGGCGCGTAGGAAATTGGTGTGTTTACGGCGCTAATGTCGTTGCCGGTGATCGTCACCAGGCCGCTGCCACCACTCACGGCAAGCCAAATGCCTGTGTGTAAAGCGCGGCCGGGACAGCCGGTACCGAGGCGGTTGCCGCTCACGACGATGCGGCCGTTCCCGGCGCTGGTCTCGTAGATCTTGAGCGCGATGCCGTTCGCGCCCGGCGTGCCGAATTGGCAAATGTTCGAGCCGACGATCGAAAGATCGTAAGGCCCGCCACTGCCGCCCTCGATGTCCATCACCGGCACAGCTTGTCCAGTACCGCCGTGGAAGTTGGAGCCGACAAACGAAATTTCTTGGCAGCTTCCGGTGGCACAGTCGACCAGCACGGTCCTCCGATTGCCGGTAGTCGCAGCCCACGCATTCACCGCGTCAAAGAAGTCGACCGTGCCTAGCGCCGTCGATGGCTGGATCAGCAAATCGTGAATTGCACTCTGATCGCCCAATGCGCCGCGGAACTGCCCGCCGACATTCTGCGCCTTGCCGGAAACCGTGCCTGGGACAACTTCGAACCCTATGTTGCACGCCTCCGGACCGTTGTTGGTGCCGTTGTAGTCGATGTCGCCATCGAACAAGGCAAATCCAACTCCGGTCGCTTTGCTCGCCGCCGAACCACAGAATATGTTGTTGTTCCAGTAGGTGTTGCCCGACGTGGCGGCCCCGTAGGTATGCTGGCCATTGGCGATGGCAAGGCCCGTGGGATCGCGGATCGTGTTATTGCTGATGATGGAACCGACGGTCGTGTTGGCTCCGCAGCACGTTGAGCTAGGACCGCCGCCCACCATTATTCCATTATAGGGGCGGACGATCGTGTTCTTTTCAACTATGACGCCGCTTTGCGCTCCGCCAGACGGCGGCGCCAAAACGATCGCCGCGCCCGCGCCGGGATTCCTGTCGTTCGGAGCCATCTGAATGCAAACGCCCTCGATCCTCGCGGTCGGTGCCGAAACGTCGAGGAGGGTGATCCCGGTGCCATCGTTAAAGAGGCCCCAGGAGCAACCAAAGGTCGGCGAGGTCGGAGCAACGCCGATCCCGTAGCCATAAGTCAGCGGACCCAGCAGCGCTGCAGGTTGAGTGACGTTCAGCGTACTGGTGATCAAATACCGGTGAGAGCCGTCGAAGAACATCGGCAAGCCAGCCGCGGAGGCCGCGTCGATCGTCCGCTGCACACACGCGGTGTCGTCGGCGCTGCCGTTGCCGGCGCAGCCATAAGCAAGCGGCTGGACAAAGGGTGGTGCCAAGGCAGTCGCCGGCACATTCTTGATATTATCGTTCTGAATGATCGGCAATACATCGCTCGATCCGAGCGGCAAGTTTTCTGGCGGTGCCCCCATGAAAGTATTTGGCAGATTGGTCTGCGACAACGCTGAAGCGGGAAGCAGCAGGAAAATGAAGACAAGCGTTTTCATTCGGGGATCGACAGTTCATTTTCGGCTATTGACTCGATAGAACGGCTGATCGAGCATGGTCTCGTGCCAGGTACCGTACCACGCCTGGACATACGGCTTGATCGTCCGGAGAAAGTCGGCGTGCGCCCGCTGCTCGGGGGTAAGGCCCTTGGCACAGAACGCGCGTACCTCGCGGTAGAGACCGTCTACGTCGATCGTGCGCGGCTGATGATCCGCAACCACGATTTGCCCGCCAATAACGACGGTGGCCACGTCCGTGCCCATGGCGCGTTCCACAAAAGCGTCGGCGATGTCGAATTCAGGGTCGATCCAGGGATCGCGCGCCACCCGGTCGAGATCGACGAGAATTGCATCGCCCTTCCTGCCGGGAACAAGCGCGCCGACCTCGTCGGCGAAGCCGGTCGCCTTGGCACCGTTCAAAGTCCCGATCTCAAGCGCCTCGTAGGCGCTCAACGCGGGCGTCGTCAGATCGAAGGTGTGGAGGCGATGCACCTTATGCATCATCCGCAGCTCCATCACCGCGTCCTCGTCGTCGTTGATGGTTTTGTCATCGAGCCCCATCGCGACATTGACCCCGGCCGCACGCAACGGCATGACCGGCGTGATGCCGTTGCGCATGTGGAAGTTGCAGCTCGGGTGACTCGTTACGGAGACCTTGCGGCGCCCCATCAGCTCTATCTCGGCCTCAGTCACGTGAATCGCATGGCCATAAACGACATTGCGCTCCACCAGACCGAGATCATCGAGCCAGAACACCGTCGGTTTTCCGTGTTGGCGCAGGCCGTAAGCCTTGTGAACCGGCGACTGCAGCAGGTGCATATGGATCATCACGCCGCTGCGCTCATCGGCTTTGGCACGCACACGGCGCAAGAACGCCTCGCTTGCACCGTGCGCCCAGCACGGCGCCAGCAGGATCCGCGTGTCTTTGCTGTTGTAGGTTTCGTAGAGCTCATCGAAGAGGCGGAAATAGGAGTCCGCCAACGCCTCCTTGTCAAAAAACACGAGCGGGCGTGCTGCAGCCTTCAGATCGGGCGGCAAAGTCTCAATGAATTCTTCCCCACCCATCGCGAGCTTGCTCTCATCGCGCACGCCGGGCGAGAACGCGAGCCGGATCCCGGTCGATAGATACGTTTTGATCGCAATGTGTGCGCGTCTGGCGCCTTCAGCGCCGTCATCGTCGAATCCGTTGTGGTGCAGCAGCGTGCAGCCGCTGCGGAGGTGGCGCAATGCACAGATTGCCGCGGTCAGCTCGGGTGGGAGGATGGGCATGTACGCCCAGTCGAAAAGAGCGTTCTCGAGAAAGTCGTTGCGCGCACCTTTCTGGATTGGCGAAAGGCCGCGCCCATGGCTGTGAGCGTCCACTAAACCGGGCAGCAGCAATTGAGTGCCGTCGCCGATGATCGTGGCACCGGGATATTTGGGCACGACTGCGGCACAAGGGCCCGTCTCCTTGACGGTGCCGTCTACGATCACAACCGCGCCGGCCGGGATCACGCCGGATGCCCCGAGGCGCGGATCGGGGATTGCATAAGCGCCCCGCATGATGATCGTGTCGGCCATAACGTAACACCCTTCGCTATTCCGCACGCCCGCAGGCGCCACCATCGATGAAACCTTGTTCGTGGCTATCTGAATAGCACTTCCGCTTGCTTCGAACCGGTAGGCGTCGTTGCGCGCGTCGCGGAACTGTGATCGGCGTTCTCCGCCGACTTTCGCCCGAAGCAATAACGAACGCAATGTTCCTCGGTCGCATGTCATAATCCATTTTGAACCAGAGGAGATGCAAATGATTAAGACGATAGTGATCGGTGCCGGCGTCATGGGGGCCTCGGTCGCGTATCGGCTGGCTCAGGCCGGCGCGGCAGTTACGGTGCTCGAAGCGACGCGCATCGGCGGTGGCACCTCCGGCATCAGTTTCGCCTGGACCAACGCAAACAAAAAGCCGCCGAAGCCCTATCACGACCTGAATGTCGCCGGCATGAAGGCGCATGCCGCGCTGGCCGACGAGTTTGGCGCGACGCCATGGTGGCACGGCGGCGGCAGTGTGGAATGGGAAGCCGAACCCGATCGCATGGCGCAGCGGGAAAACATCGAGCAGCTGCGGGCCTGGGGCTATGCCGCAGAGTGGATCACGCTGCGCCAGGTGCAGGAGCTGGAGCCCGACATCGATCCGGCGACGATCGGCGACGCGCCGGTGGCGTTCTTCCCGGAAGAGGGTTGGCTCGATCCGGTGGTCTACGCGCATGCCATGCTGTCGGCCGCGCGGCTTCGTCATAACGCGAAAGTCATCTGCGGCGCCCGGGTCGTTGACCTGATCATGGCCGGCGATCGTGTGACCGGCGTCCGCGTTGCCGACGGCACGCAATACGAGGCCGACATCGTGGTGAACTGTGCCGGTCGCTGGACCAACGAGGCAACCCGGGATGCCGGCCTGCACTTGCCGCTCGCACCGACCGTGGGGTTCCTGGTGCTCACGCCGCCTGTCGCCGCCAGCTTGAGCCGCGTTGTCCGCACCACGGTAATTCACGCGCGTCCTGACGGCGCGGGGCGTCTGATGCTGCATTGGAACCCGACCGACGCGAGATTGAGCTTCGACACGAGCCTTAGCCCGTCGATGCCGGAGGCGCGCGATCTGGTGCGGCGCGCACGACAGCTGCTGCCCTCGATCGGCGAGGTCGAACCGGAGGCGGTGCGCATCGCCATCCGGCCGATCCCCGGCGATCATCTGTCTGCCATCGGACCGATGCCGCGGATTTCCGGCTACTATATCGCCATCACCCATAGCGGCGTCACGATGTCGCCGTTCCTCGGCGCGGCGGTGGCTGACGAGATCGCACGTGGACGGCAAAGGGCTGAGCTTGCCGATTTCCGGCCTGCGCGGTTCTTCAACTGACCCGGATGCGCCGGCGCATCCGGCGGCTCAGACCCGCCCCTATTTGGTTAGCCGTCGCATCTATGGGGCACGACCCTTGACCTATGCGGCGAAGATCTCGGGATCGGTGTAGACCCAATTCGGGATGTGCGAGTGTCCGGCCTCAGGCCATCTGCGACCGGCAGCGGCAGTCTCCAGCGGGTAGCCGGCGGCTCCATCTGCTGAGGGCATGCGATCCTCGGATTTGAACGCGGCGCGCTCGCTATTCTACAATACCCGTGCCGTCTCGGCGATCGGGTCTATCCTTCGCCGAGACCCTCCTGCGGATCGCTGCCGAGGCGTCGAACCAATTCCTTGAGCTCGTTGGTGGCGGCGGCGAGCCGTTGCCGGTCGGTGCCGCGCAATACCAAGGTCACACCGAAATCGCCGCGGCGGAAATAGGGGTAGGAGCCGATCTCGACATCCGGATAGCGCTCCTGCAACCCAGCGAGATCCTGGGCGAGGGCGCCTTCGGCGAGGTCACAGCTGACGCTGCGGCTCAGCACTTTGTCGCCGCCGACGAGCCGGTACTTCAGCTGCTCGAATATACCCTGCATGATGCTCGGCACGCCGGGCAGAACATAGACGTTGCCGATCTGAAAACCGGGCGCGCGCGAGATCGGGTTGGGCAGTAGTGCTGCTCCCTCGGGCACCATCGCCATACGCAGCCGCGCCTCGTTCAGATGACCCGGCGGGTAATGGCTTTGGAGAAGCCGCCTGGCCTCGGGATGCACGGTCAGCGGCACGTCAAAGGCGTCGGCGATGCACTGCGCGGTGATGTCGTCATGGGTCGGGCCGATCCCGCCGGTCGTAAATACATAATCGAACCCGCTTCGCACCTCGTTGATCGTGGCTACGATTACGTCGTGGTCGTCCGGAATGACCCGCGCCTCGCGCAGCCGGACGCCGGCCTCGTTAAGGCCCTGTGCAAGGAACGCAAGGTTCGCATCCTGGGTGCGGCCGGACAGGATCTCGTTTCCGATGATCAGGACGCAAGCGGTGACGATCCTGGATACTGTGTCGCTGCTCGGCATCATTTCCTCGGTATCACCTCGACCGGGGTCTTCATAGGCAATTGCCTGCGTTGGCACAATCGCCGCCACCCTGAGGATTGCCGCCGGCCTACTGCATGCCTACCTGCGAGTTGCAGCGTCGAGATTTCCGCGGTTATTGCCCGACTCCCATTATCGGATTATCACGGAAGCTGCGCCCTCTTCAGGATACGATGCGAACGATAGTGGCATGCAACAGGATATGATGATGGGGCTCGCGCCCCCCGAGGCGCGCGACCGCGCGATCAAAATCCACGGTCCGGAAGCCTTCGAGGGCATGCGGCGGGCCGGGATGCTCGCCGCCGAGACGCTCGACTTCATCACCCCTCATGTCCGGCCTGGCATCACCACCGGCGAGCTCGACCGCCTGTGCCACGGATTCATCGTCGATCACGACGCGATCCCGGCGCCGCTCAACTACCGCGGCTTTCCAAAGTCGATCTGCACCTCGATCAACCACGTCGTCTGCCACGGCATCCCCGGCGACCGGCGGCTGATGGAAGGCGACATCCTCAACATCGACGTCACCGTGATCCTCGACGGCTGGCACGGCGATACGAGCCGGATGTTTTTTGTCGGTGAACGCATCCCATTAAAGGCGAGGCGGCTCGTCGACGTCACCTACGAGGCGATGATGCGCGGCATTGCCGTGGTGCGGCCCGGGGTCCACCTCGGCGCAATCGGCGATGCCATCCAACGCTACGCCGAGAGCCACCGTTTTTCGGTGGTCCGCGATTTCTGCGGTCACGGCGTCGGGCGGGTCTTTCACGACGCCCCCTCTGTCCTGCATTACGGCCGGCCCGGAGATGGACCGGCGCTGCGCGAAGGCATGTTCTTCACGGTCGAGCCGATGATCAACGCCGGCCGGTATGAAGTCAAAATTCTCAGCGACGGCTGGACCGCGGTCACCAAGGACCGCTCGTTGTCGGCGCAGTTCGAGCATACGATCGGCGTGACCGCGACCGGATACGAGATCTTGACGATATCGCCGGCCGGCCTGCACCGGCCGCCCTATCCGGCCGTTGAGGCGCCGGCATGAGGAGAACGTAGCCATGATCGACGAATTATTGCCCCAAGCAGAACGGATCGCAGCCCGGTTGAAAGCGCGCGGCGAGACGATCAGCATCGCCGAATCCTCGACGGCCGGGCTGATCTCGGCGGCATTGCTGGCGATTGCCGGCGCCTCGGCCTATTTCATGGGAGGGGCGGTCGTCTATACACGGCAGTCGCGAACCGCATTGCTCGAAGTCACCGAGCAGGAGTTGACCGGGATTACCCCCTCGACCGAGGCTTACGCGCTGCTCTTCGCCCGCAAGATCCGCGGCAAGCTCGCCACGACGTGGGCGGTCGGCGAGACCGGAACCGCCGGGCCGACCGGGAGCCGCTACGGCCACGCCGCGGGTCACTCCTGCATCGCCGTCATCGGCCCCAATGGCGAGCGCTCGATCACGGTCGAAACCGGCAACAGCGACCGGGTTCACAACATGCGCGCCTTTTCCGTCGCCGCTCTCGACGTGCTGGAAAAGGCTCTCAGCTGACCCAAGCGGAATAGGCTGCTCTGGCTCACGCGGCGTCGGCCAGCTGGCGGAGACGGTAGATTGCGATGTGGCCGATGCGGGCGATCGGCTTCTTCTGCCCGGCATACACGAGCACGTCGAGCTCGACGAAGCGGTGGCCTTTGCGCTCGTAGTTGGCGGTGACGGCGGCATGGGCCGACAGTTCATCGCCGATACGGGCCGCTGCGAAATGCTGCACCGTGCTGCCGACATGCATCCACGGGCCCAATACGACATTGTGGCGCAATGCCCAGTTGCCGATGTGCAGAATTGTGCCGGGATGGACGAGGTTCTCCCGGGCGTAGACCGGCTCGGTCTCGCGCACGGTGTGCAGATATTCCTCGGCGTACTCGTCGGTGACGCGAAACGGGCTTATCGCGAACCGGGCGCCGATTGCGAGCGTCGTCTCGTCGGCCGGCGGGCGCTCGGCGGGCGGGACCGGCGGCAACGGGATTTCGCTGAAGGCAGGTGGCGGTGCGACCCTTTCTGAAGGCAGTCCGGCATGGCCGGTGACGCAAAGTTCTCCATGGCTTTCGATTTGCAGATCGAGCTCGGCCGCCCGCTCGATGGCGGTCACGATCGCGGTGTCGCCGTCATAGACCGGCTTTAGGAGGCGGCACTCGGCGATGCCGTGTTCGAGCCAGGCGCGGCCCCAGCGTTGCACCGGCAAGTGGGTCATATAGGCATAGACATCAACACCCGGGACGAGGCCGCCCTTGAACCCGAACCGCTGGGCGACCGCGTCGTCGTGGATCTTATTCTCGGATTCCTTCGACGCGTTGAAGGCTTCGACGCGGTACGGGCCCAGATACGATTCTCGGGAAGATTCGGTCATGGCGGGGGTTCCTCGCGTCGGTTATAAGCAGCGGCAGACATAGGCTCGCACTGCCGCTGCGCTTTCGCAATCCCGAGATTGCTGCCCGAGGCCGCTCCCCGAGGTCACTATGGACGCCCATCTCCCTGAATACGAGGTCTACGCGATCCGTTACGCCGAGCGCGATGCCCGGCGTTCCGACCATTTTATCGGCGGCGACCCGCACGACGGCCCGATGCCGATGGACTATTTCGTGTGGGTCGCCACCGCGCCGCATCATACTGTCGTGATCGACACCGGCTTTACTGCCGAGGTCGCAGCGGCGCGCAAGCGGCGGTTTCTGCGCTGCCCGATCGAGGCGCTCTCGCTGGTCGGCGTCGACGGCAATGCCGTCAAGGACGTCGTGCTGACCCACATGCACTACGACCATGTGGGCAATTTTCACCGCCTCCCCAATGCGCAGTTCCACCTGCAAGAGGTGGAATTGCACTACACGACCGGCCACCACATGCGCCATCCGTTCCTCGCCCGCTCTTTCGAGGTCGAGGACGTGGTCGGGATCGTGCGGCTCAATTTCGCGCAGCGCGTCAAGCTCTATGACGGCCCCGCAGAGCTGTCTCCAGGCATCACCTTGCATCCGGTCGGCGGGCATACGCCGGGCATGCAGTTCGTCCGCGTCCATACCAGCCGCGGCTGGGTCGTGCTGGCTTCCGACGTCACCCATTATTACGAGAACATGGAGACGGGCCGGCCCTTCACCGCGGCCTTCAACATCGGTGACATGCTCGACGCCTACGACGCCTTGCGCGCCCATGCGCCGAGCCCGCATCACATCATCCCCGGGCACGACCCGCTGGTCATGCGGCAATACCCGGCGCCGCGGCCGGAGCTCGAAGGCGTGGTGGTCCGCCTCGACGTGATGCCGAGAGGTTAGGCAGGCGAGGGGGGACGCGCCGGTTGCAATTTCTCGCTTGCCGCTCTAGATCCCTGGCCGAGCGGCCGCTATGTCCCCATCGTCTAGAGGCCTAGGACATCGCCCTTTCACGGCGGTAACAGGGGTTCGAATCCCCTTGGGGACGCCACTGATGGTTGCCGATCAGCTGCGGTTGTCTTGACCGTCGCCGCAGCGAACCGACGGCTGAGGTCTGTCTCGTGCGCGAATGGATGGTGCACTGGAAAATTGTTGCCGATTGGCTCGTTGGAATCGGAACAGTCTTTCTTGGGATAGCCGCTATTTCTGCCGCTCGGATTGAACGCTGGTGGCGTTATCCGAAATGGAGTCTGACACCGTAAATGCGGTTTGTCTGCGATACCGACCCCGCGTAGCTACGACGATCGCGCGAGGGGAGTCTTGCCAGGGGCACTCGACACCGCCGAACCCTGCCTCGCGCAGCGCCGACAGATGCGGCTCGACACCCTCTACAAATCGGTCGCAGTTCAAGAAACAGCCATCGGGTTTGAGCAGATCGTGGATCGCCCGGTAGCAGGCGAAGATCTTTTCGGGGTCGCGCAGATTGTGCAGGGCGATGGCGGATACGGCGAGGTCGAACGGGCCGCCGACCCGCTTTGGCCATGACGGATCAACGAGGTCGCAGAGGACGTAGCGGAGCTGATCCGACCGGTCGGCGAGACGCTGGCGGGCGCGGTCGAGCATCGGCCGGGAATAATCCTGCAACGTGACGCGGGCCGCCGGAAAGGCCTGCAATGCCTCTTCGGTGACCGCGCCATAACCCGCACCGACGTCCAGCACGTCCAACTCGGCATCGCGCGGAAACGGCGCAAGCGACAACATTCGCCGCAAGAGCGGGCGCCGCTCGGGGTCGCGTGTCGCGTCTCGCGCGATCCATTCCGCTACGTAATCGGTCGAGTGCCAATCGTGCGGGAACAAGGTGAAGCCTTCGGTCTTTTCGGGCATCGGGGCAAACCTCGCTGGATGAAATTTCGAATCGCTGCGGCGCTCACGCTTCAGGCGGCCAACCGTCCGGGAACAACGGGGCGGGCGGAATCCGGCCATAACCGCAGTTTAACCCAACTCGTGCAGAATTTCTCGACAGGAGCCAACGGATCGGTTTAGTTTCGGGTTTATGTTCGCTCTATGTTCTCTGAATGACAGTCGACGGACGGTCGCCGGACGAAGCTGGCGACTGCGTCGCGAGCGGGCCCCCGACATTCGGGAGCGCAGGTGTCGATAGAGCTGCTACCGGCTGTCAGTCTCGCCGTCGCGATTGTCGGGGCGGCGCTCGGGGCGGCGATACTTGTTCGCCTCCGCCTCGATCCCGCCTTGCAACAGCAGACCCTCGAAGCCTCGCTGGCGAGGCTGGAGCAAGGGTTGCGCGACGAGCTTGCGCGCGGGCGGCAAGAGAGCGCCATGGGCTCGAAAATGTTGCGCGAAGAGGCAGCGGCGAGCGCCAAGGCATTGCGCGAGGAGGTCCAGCATACACTGCGGCAGCTGGGGGACCGCCTCGGTGTCGCGGTAACGGAGCTCGCCCGGAAATCGGAGACCCAGCAGGACGCGCTGCGCAACACGGTCGAGGGCCGCCTGGACGTGCTGCGTTCGGAGAATGCCGCGAAGCTCGAGCAAATGCGGCAGACAGTCGACGAAAAGCTGCAAGGAACGCTGGAGCAGCGGCTCGGCGCATCGTTCAAGATGGTCAATGACTCGCTGACCCGGGTGCACGAGAGCGTCGGCGAGATGCAGGCGCTCGCAACTGGCGTCGGCGATCTGAAGCGTATCCTCGGCAACGTCAAATCGCGGGGAACCTGGGGCGAGGTGGCGCTCGGCAACATCCTCGAGGAGATCCTGTCGGCCGACCAATACGCGCGCAATGTCGAGGTGCGGCCACGCAGCAATCAGCGGGTCGAGTTCGCGGTCAAATTGCCGGGTGACGGTGAGATGCCGTTGTGGCTGCCACTCGACGCGAAATACCCGACCGAGGATTACGACCGGCTGGTCGAGGCGAGCGAGCGTGGCGATCTGGAAACGGTCGAGGCGGCATTGCGCGGCATCGAAACCCGGGTGCGCAGCGCCGCCAGAGACATTTGCGCGAAATACGTGGCGCCGCCGCACAGCACCGACTTCGCTGTCATGTTCCTGCCGACCGAGGGGCTGTTCGCGGAGGTCATCAGGCGGCCGGGCCTTGTCGATTGGCTGCAGCGCGAATGCCACATCATGGTGGCGGGCCCGACGACGCTGGTCTCGCTGCTGACCTCGTTGCGCATGGGGTTCCGCGCCCTGGCGATCCAGCAGCGTTCGAGCGAAGTCTGGCAGGTCCTCTCGGCGGTCAAGACCGAATTCGAGAAATTCGGCGGCGTTCTCGACAAGGTCCACAAGAAGCTGGACGAGGCGCAGAAAGTCGTCGAGGAGGCCGGCATCCGCCGCCGCGCAATGGACCGGAAACTGCGGGGTGTCGAGGTTTTGCCGGAGGCCGAGGCCATCGCATTGCTCGAACTCGCGGTTCTGGTCGAAGACGCCCGTGAGGCCGCAGAGTAGCGCCTCACCCCGACCCTCTCCCCGCAAGCGCAGGGCGAGGGTGAACCGCGTATCCCCTCGCCCCGCGCTTGCGGGGAGAGGGTTAGGGTGAGGGGCCCTTTACGCGGGCATCGCGATCCGCCGGCCAGCCCAATCGGGGTGCGGAAGATGGGCGTGCGCCGCCGCTGCAGCAGCGACGCGCTCCCGCACCCCGTTCGGAAACGGCACGACCCGGCGTGTCCGAGATTGACGTGCAGGTACATCAATTCTTGCGTAGCGGCGCGCCGCCCGCTCGCGATCATGAACATCTCGTGCGCCAGATACAGCCGTTTGCCGTCCAAGCCGAGGATCTGCGTGCTGACGCGCACGCGGTCACCGCAGCAGCAATTCGCGCTCGTACAAATTGTGTGTCTCGACCACGAAGGTGCCGTTGCCGGTGCTGTCCTTGTATTGGCGGCCGATGCCGATGGCGTCGAACAGCGCATCGGTCGCGTAGTCGAACAGCACCGTGTAATAGGCGAGGTTCATATGGTCGTTGGCGTCGATCCACTCACGCAGAACCTCGCCCTCGTAACGCTCGAACGGTGCCGGGATGCTCATTGCGCGGGGCGTTGCGAGGCGAGGATCGCCACCGGATAGGCATAGTGGATCCGCTCGCCCTCGATACGGACCGGCACGCCGAGCCGATCATCCGACTGCGGAAGCCTTGAACAGCTCGATAATCTTGGCGTCGTCGCCCGGCTCGGGGAAGGAGCGGGCCAGCAGGTTCCGCACCTCGTCCCGCAATTCGTAGAAGGTCGCCTCAGGCTCCGGCACCCCGGCCTCGCCGAACAAGCCTTTCAGCTCGGCCAAGGTCAGCGAACGCATATGCGAGGGGTCGCGCAGACGCTCCAACCGGTTGAACTCACGCCGCTTTGGCAGGGTCCTGGCGAGGCATACATATCGACAACGACCAGGCGTCCGCCGGGCGCGCAGACGCGGGCCATTTCCCGCAAGACCGCGGCCGGGTCCGGAGAAATGGTGCACCGAGAAGCGCGTGACGACGATGGTGAAAGCTGCCGTCCTCGAACGGCAGGGAATTCACATCTCCCTGCCGCCACTCGACATTCGTCAGACCCTTTTCCGCCGCGAGCCTCTGCGCCTGCTCGAGCATTGCCGGGGTTACGTCGATACCGGTCGCCCGACGCACATGCGGGGCGAAGGCGCACACGACGATGCCGCCGCCGCAGGCGAGATCGAGAACCGTATCGTCCGGTCCCGGCCGAGCGGCCTCGACGATCATCCGCAGCGCGTCCGCGTTGGTGATCGGGGCAGCGGTGCTGAACAATGCCGCCTGCCGCGTGAACTGGTCCAGGATCAGGCCTTGATGGCTCGCGTCGGTCATTGGAGCGGCCCGTTGGGCAGCACCAGGACCTTGCCGTGCCGGCCGCCTTGCTGCGCTCTAATAAGTGCCGATCGGATCTCTTCGATCGGGTAGAACGCGTCGATGGGTGCCCTGAGCATGCCCTCGCGGAGCTTGGCCGCGAGATCGGCATAGATCCCGCGCACCTGTTCAGGTGTGCGCTTCGCGAGGCCGCGGCCGAGATTGAACCCGGTCAGGTTGACGCCGCGCATATTGACTGCGGCGCGGCTCATCACCGGGTCCTCGCCCGACATCGACCCATAGCTCACCACGACGCCGCCATCGGCGACGCAGTCTCCGATCCGTTTGCAGGCCTCCCCGGAGACGGCGTCGATGCCGAGCCGGATCGGCGCTCCGCCGGTCGCCGCCCAGGCGCGCTCAGCCAGATCGGGGCCGTCCTTCAGGACGAGCATCCGCACCGAGATCGCGCAGTTCTCCGGCGACATCGTCGCGGCGTACAACATTGACCGTGCGCACGCCGCGCTGCTTGGCCAGCACGATCACATGCCGCCCGACCGCCGAATTCGCGACGTTCTGGATCACCCAATCTCCCGGCTTCAGCGCGACGTGATCCTCCAGCAGCAACAGCGCGGTCGGCGGATTAATGCGCAGCATCGCCGCCTGCGCCAGATCCAGCCCCGGCGGGATCGGCACCGCGTCCTCGGCTTTGACGCGGCGGCGCTGCGTCCAATTCTCGCGCTGCATATTGATTACCAGATCGCCGGGTTTGACGTGCGTGACGCCGGCGCCGACGGCAATGACGCGCCCGAGGCCTTCGGCGCCGGGTGTCGCCGGCAATGGCGGGCGCAGCCGGTAGCTGCCGCGGCAGAACGAGATGTCCGCCGGGTTGATCGGAAAAGCCAACACGTCGAAAACGACCTCACCAGGGCCGGGGTCGCCGACGGCCGGTGCATCGATGCAATGTGCGACCTCTTCCGGGGCGCCATAGGCGGTGATCTCGATCTTCTTCATCCGACACTCCGCATTCCGTGATTTTCGTCACGCTCGCGCGCAGACATCGACATAGGCTCTGACATAGACCATTGGCGCGCCGCCGCCGAATGCTTCCAGGTTTTTCGCACCGGCGGCAACGCGCGTGTTGTGTTCGTCGATGCCATTGACTTCAACGTGCACTTGCTCGACGCCCAAGGGATCGATCGACTTCAAGATTACCCGATGGCGCTGCAACTGCTGGTCGAAGCTCGTTATCGGCCGGGGCGCCTGGTAAAACCAGGAATGCACCGGCGCGCTGTTCAAGCGTGTCGGTGAGGCAATGAGCAAACCGCTGATAATTCTGGCGTACCTGCCAGGTCCAGGTATCTTCGGGGGCGGCCCGGACATTATCCGGACTGACACAGGCGGTCAGCAGTGCCGTCAGGGCCAGCGCGAGCATCGGCTTGATCATCCCGCCCCAGCCACCCTTACCAGCCTCCGTCGACGCCGATTGCTTGGCCGGTCACGAACGCGGCTTGATCGGAAGCAAGAAACGCAATCATCGCCGCGACCTCGTCGGGGCTGCCGAAGCGGCCGACCGGGATCGCTTTGGCGCGCTCGGCAAAGCCGATTTCGAGATCGTCGCCGTACTCGCGCCGGTTGGTGCTGACCGCCCGCGAGGTGCGGATCGGCCCGGGGCAGACGGCGTTGACGGTGATCCCGTGCGGCGCCAGATCGAAGGCGAGCGACTTGGTGAACCCGATGATCGCCGCCTTTGAGGCGGCATAGGCGGCGCGATGCTTGCCGGGGCGGAACGCCGCCTTCGAGGAGACGCTGACGATGCGGCCCCAGCCGGCTTTGCGCATTGCCGGCACGGCGGCGCGCGACATCAGGAAGGCGCCGCGGGCGTTGACGCCCATCGTGCGGTCCCAGGCCTCGACCGGCACATCCTCGATCTCGTTCCGGTCGGCGCCCTGCGGCGCGCCGGCATTGTTGACGAGAATGTCGAGCCGCCCAAAGCGCCCCAGCACCTCCTCGACCATGCGCCCGGCGTCGGCCTCGACACTGACGTCGCCGAGCGTCGAGGATGCCGTTCTGCCGCTGCGCACGAGATCCTCGACGAGGCTGTCGACACCTCCCCACGAGCTGTCCATGTCGCCTTCGACATTGTGCTTGTTGGCAACACCCGTCGGCACGACGTCGGAGACTACGACGGTCACGCCGGCCGCGGCGAGCGCGCGAGCGGTCGAATTGCCGATGCCGATCGGCTTGCCGCAGCCGGTGATCAGCGCAACGCGGGCGGAACTCGGCATGTGACCCTCCCAGAAATTCGATAGTGCTGGAGCTTACCGCCCCGATCCCACAGAATCGACATAGTTCGCTCTCACCTGTCGCCCTTCTGCCGGGCCGCGATGCCAGGCAAAATTCGAGGCGCTCGATGCCGAAATCTATTGCGGTCGTGTCTTTGTTGCTGTTGGCCATCCTCTGGACGCCCGAGTCGCGGGCGGAGGAGAAGCCAAATGGCGAGCTGCCGGCGCGGGTCGCGACCCATCATACCATGGAGCTAAACGAGCGCCGGCTCGACTACGAGGCGGTCGCCGAGACTTTGCCGGTGACCGATGCCAAGGGCAACACCACCGCATCGATCTTCACGGTCAGCTATCTCACAGATGGCGAGAATGGCAGCGGCAGGCCGGTCAGCTTCGTCTTCAATGGCGGTCCCGGCGCGGCCTCGGTCTTTCTGCATCTCGGCGCGCTCGGCCCGCAGATCCTAGAGACGCCGGAAAGCGGCGCGGTGCCGACCCCGCCAATTCATCTCGTCGACAATCCGGCGACCTGGCTGGGCTTTACCGATCTCGTCTTTATCGACCCGGTCGGCACCGGTTTCAGCCGCGGCAAGGGCAAGGAGGAAAATCCGGACAAACCTTTTTGGGATGTGCGTGCCGATATCGGCTCGCTCGGCTCGGTGATTCGCCTCTGGCTGACCCGGCATCAGCGCTGGACTTCGCCGGTTTGGCTCGTCGGTGAGAGCTATGGCGGCTTCCGGGCGGCAGCGATGGCGCAAACGCTGCCGCACGATGTCGACGTGATCGTCAAAGGTCTCGTCCTGGTCTCGCCGGCGCTCGACCTCTCCGCCCTGCATCAGACCGAACGCGATCTTCTCGCCGCCGCCTTCATCCTGCCGTCCTACGCCGCGACTGCGGCCGTCTACGACCCGGCTCCCGCCGCCGGCAGCGTCGCGGAGGCCGAGCGCTTTGCGCTCTCGGACTACCTGGTCGGTCTTGCCCGGCTCAACGGACAGCCGGCGCCCGGCAACCCCTTCATTGCCAAGGTGGCAGAAATCGCCGGGGTTCCGGCGGATATCGTGCGCCGCTACCGTGGCCGCATCCCGCGCCACATTTTCGCGCGCGAGGTGCGGCGGAGCCGAGGGGAGGTGGTCAGCCTCTACGACGGCACGATCGCGTCGCCAGCCGGGCCAGAAGATGGCGGAGGCGGCGGCGATCCGGTGCTGCAGCCCGCTGTCGCCGCCTATGGCACGGCGTTCAACACCTATTTGGCCGAGGCGCTCGGGGTTCATACCGATCAGCCCTATCGGGTGTTGCCGCACGACGTCTCGCAGCAATGGAACTGGGACGGTGAACGCCAGCACGGCACCGAAGGCCTGGCGATGTCATCGCTCGAGGCGGCGCTGCTCGAGCACCCGGCGACGAAGGTTTTGATCGTCAATGGACGCTATGACTTGGTGACGCCGTATCTCAGCTCGCGCTGGCTCGTCGACCAATTGGAAATCCCCGCCGCAACGCGGTCGGCCATTCAGCTTCGGGTCTATGACGGTGGCCATATGGTCTACATGCGGCCCGCATCGCGATCCTTGCTCGCCCATGACGCCGCCGAGCTCTACGGCGCCGGCCAACCGGGCGCTCCCTCGCAATGAGCTCAAATTGCTCGACTGGGTTCACCTGACCGTCTCGCCGGCCCCGGCGGTGTTCGCGCAGCTGCTTGTCGGGCTGATCAACGGCGCTTTTTATGCCATGCTGAGTCTCGGCCCGGCCGGCATCTCCTATGCCGCCGGTCGCGGCAAGCCGCCCGGCACTTCGCGCGCAGCTGCGGGAAGGCCGGCGGAGGCTACAACCGCCGCCGCACCGGGCGCACCCTGAGGGAGGTGGCGCATGGCGAGCAAAGCGCGGACCTTTTGCTTGGCCGGCATTCTTGCTTCGGCGCTGCTGCTGGTCGCCGGACCCCATGCCGTTGCCGCCGAGCCGGCCGCGGATCCCGCGCGTCGGCTCGAGGCGGTCGTTCGCGTGGAAGCCGAGATTCCCGCCGAGGCGCGGACCGCAAGCCTGCTCGGCACCAAGCGCGACGGCTCGGGGGTGGTGATCGATGATGCGGGCCTCATCGTGACAATCGGCTATCTGATCACCGAGGCGATGGCGGCCGAGGTGACGACCGCCGCAGGCAAGGCCAGCCGCGCGGAGATCATCGGTTTCGATACCGAGTCGGGGCTTGGTCTGCTGCGCGCGGTCGAGCCGTTGGAGGTGAAGCCGATGCCGATCGGAACGGCAAAAGGCCTCACCGAGAAAACGCCGGTGATTGTCGCGGGCCATGGCGGAGCCGAGGCGGCGCAAGCCGCTGTAGTGGTCTCCCGCCGGACCTTCGCCGGCTACTGGGAGTACCTGCTGGAAGACGCGATCTTCACCGCGCCGCCCGCTCCCGCATGGAGCGGCGCCGCGTTGATAGGGCCCGACGGCAAGCTCGCCGGGATCGGATCGCTGATCGTCGGGGACGCCGATGGCGGGTTCCCCGGTAATATGTTTGTGCCGATCGATCGGCTCCAGCCGGTAATGGGCGACCTGATCGCATTGGGTCGCCCGTCCTGGGCACGGCCGTGGCTTGGCGCCAATCTCCTGGACCTCGATGGCCAACTCGTGGTGCGTCGCGTCGCACCGGAAGGTCCGGCTGGCGCGGCGGGGATCCAGCATGGCGACCGGATCGTCGCGATTGACGGGTCGGAGGTCAGCGATCTGGCGGATTTTTATCGCACGTTGTGGGGCCGGGGCGAAGCCGGGATCACGGTCGAGCTGACCGTGAACCGGCAAGGCGAACAGCATGAGATCGGGGTCAAGACAATCGATCGTTACCGTTATCTGAAGCTCGGCACGACCTATTGAAGGCGTGGCCTCTTGCAATCATTCCCGAACAAGCTTGGAGTTGACCCGCCGACAATAGGTATGGCCAAGCGCAAAGCTCTGGCCCGGCGCCAGCAACGGGATAAGGGTTGCATTGCTCGTGGTGCGCCGTGCCGCAACGGAGGCCCGGCAGCGGGGGCGGGTGTCCGTCACGGCCGCTGGGTCGGAAGTCCACGATCTGGTGGAACTTTGTCGCTTGTTTGTTGGTTGCCGAGTTCCAAACCTCGGCACAGCTATTGCTAGCTATATGCTACTGACTTGCGAATCGGTTTGGGATTGAACGGCCAATGGTTGCGCTGAAGAAGAGGACGATGTGCCGGCAGGAACGTGGTTGTCTCTGGTGCTTTGCCGCGTTCGCTGTCGCCTTATGCGTAGCGCCGCATCCTGCTGCGATCGCTAAGGAATCGGGCTCCGTCCAGAATGCCGTGCAAAACGACAGGGACGAGGATCCCAAGGCCGCCCTGATAACGCTGAAGAACGCGATCCGGAAGTCACCCCAGGACCCCGCGCTCCACGTCAAGATCGCAAGGCTCTATTTCCAGCTCGGAGATTCCGGGTCGGCGGAGCACGAGGCTCGCGCCGCGCGCGACCTCAACGGCGACGAGGCGGATTATCTGCCCGTTTTACTTGACGCAATGCTGGTTCGGAAAGAATTCAAGGAAATTTATGATCTGATCGAGCCCGGCGACCGCAACCCGGTCCTCGAAAGCAAAGTTAGGGCGGCCCTCGGCACTGCAGCGGTCCGTCTCGGCTATGACACGAGAGCCGAAACATTATTGCGCGATGCGATCAAATTGGACCCGAGCGTCGTGGAGCCGAGGATCCAGCTCGCCCGGTTTCTCAGCGGCACGCGCCCGGAAGAAGCGGATAGTGTGATCGATGAGGCGATTGCCGCCAACCAGAAATCAGCCGAACTGCTGCAGGTCAAAGGCGACATGCTGTGGTCGCGCGGTGATGCAAACGGGGCGGTGCGGCTCTTCAGCGAAGCGCTCGAGATCGACCCCGATTATCAGCTGGCTCGTCTCAGTCGCGCCAACGTCAATGTAACGCGAGCCGAATTCGCCGCTGTGGATCATGATCTCGATCCGATCCTGCAGGCCAGCCCAAAGAATTTTATGGCCAATTACCTGCGCGGCTTGGAATACGTCAAGCAACAGAACTACGCCACGGCGGATCAGATATTCCATAGCATTGCCATCACCTTCACGGCCTTCCCTTATGGGTATTATGTTCAGGGAGCGACAAAATTTGCACTTGGGGAATTTGGCCCCGCAGAAAATATTCTGCGTGACTACCTCAAACACTTCCCGACCGATGCGCACGCGACGCGGCTCATCGCGCAGGCCGCTTTGCGGCAGCACGGCGCGCCACGGGCGATCGATTATCTTAAACCCTTCGCCGATAAGTCGCCGCCGGACGCGGCAACTTTGAACTTGCTCGGCAATGCCTACCTGGCCGACGGCAAGCCGGAAGCGGCGCTGCAGCAATTCGAAAGGGCAGCCGCACTCGACCCCGAGAATGCGACCATCAAGACGCAGATCGGGGTCGCCGAAATGAATTCCGGCCAAGTCGGGCAAGGTCTAGCAAAGCTGGAGGAGGTCTTTTCGGGCGAAGCCGGCGTAATCGTTGCCGGCCCGCCCCTGGTATTGGCCGAGTTGCGGGCCGGGCACGTCGACAAGGCGGCAGAAGTCGCGAAATTCCTGATCAAGCAGGATCCCGCCAACTTACTCTATCAAATACTGCTGGGAGAGGTCCGCGTCGCACAACGGGATTATGCCGGGGCGGAAACTGCGTTTCGCGCGGTGCTGTCGCGCAATCCGGATTTTTCCGCGGCCACTCGCGACTTGGCCCGGCTCTATGCGGCGACCGGGCGCACCGAGGATGCGAGGCGGACCTACAGCGATGTTCTCGCGAAGAACCCGACAGATACAGTGGCCCTTGTCGGTCTCGCAGACCTCGCGATCGCAGAGCGGAAATGGCCGGAAGCGATAGACCTCCTCAACACCGCCCGCGCCGCCGCCACCTATGATCCGACACCCGGGCTCAAGCTGGTCGCCCTCTACGAGCTGCGGCGCGATTGGAAGAGCGCCAAGGCCGTTGCCGCCGAGCTCTACGCACAATTTCCGCGAGACGTGAATGTCGTCGTCGCGTTCGGCCAAAGCCAGCTGAAATCCGGCGACACCGACGCGGCCATATCGAGCTACAAGCTGGCGCACCAACTGGCGCCGGATTCGACGCCGATCCGCTCCGCCTATGTCGCCCTCTTAAAGCAGGCGAACTACTTTCGCGAGATGCGGGACGTACTGAAAGAGGCGATCATCCGCGAGCCGCAGGACGCCTCGCTCAAAGCCGATCTGATCCGAGCCGACGCCGAAATCGACGGTGTCGACGCGGCAGTCTCCAAGGCGCGGGAAGCCGCGGCATCCGATCCGGGCAACGGCATTTATGACGTCGTTTCGGCAGAGCTGTACGAGAAAGCCGGACGCGGCGAGGAGGCAGTTTCCTTGCTCGAGAACGCGGTCGCGTCGCGGCCCGGCGACAAGGGTCTCGCGCCTGCTCTTGCCCGCCTTTATGTTAATAAGGGCATGCCGGCCAAGGCGGAAGCTTTTCTGAAAGCCCGGCTGAAGGGCGACCCAAAGGATCTAGCCGCCCGCTCGGAGCTGGCATTCTATTATGTGGGGCAAAAAAATAACGGCGCCGCTATCGCCGAATACTCGCGGCTGATCGACGATCACCCCGCCGACTCGGCCGCGCTGAACAATCTCGCGTGCCTCTATCAGCGACAGGGGGAACTCGGAAAAGCTCGCGAAATGGCTCAGCGGGCGTTCAAGATCTCTCCCGGCGACGCACATATCAGCGATACTCTCGGGTGGATCCTGTTGGAGCAGGGGGAAGCCGAGACGGCCCTCCCATATCTCACCGCGGCCAATCTTCGAGGACCTCAAGACCTGGATGTCCAATACCACCTCGCGGTGGCGCTGCATCGCGTTGGCCGCGCGGCCGATGCTCGGGTTGTACTTGAAAATCTGCTGGGCTCCTCCGCTTCGTTCGCGGACAGGGCCGAGGCGGAAAAGTTGATGCAGGAGTTAAAGCGCAGTTGAACGCGGATGCGCCGACCCCGGAAGTGGCCTCGATCCCTCGCCGATCCCGGGCAACTCACGTCGTTGCGCGGTTGGGTGTCCGATTTCTTTACACTGCGAGTCGCGTTTATCGGAGCTAGAGCTTTCAGATTTAGGCCAATTATGCCGTGTTTCGGAACGTTGCAATGACGATGGCCTGTCGGAAATTCTTACACTTTCGTCTTCACTGATCATGGCCGCAGATGATTAACCATTCCTTTGCCCCTAGATTCGGCATATGGTCCAGTATTTGCTTGTATAATCCCGGAAACTAGGGTATCGACATGCCGATGAACACGCGAGTCTCACTTTACTCTGCAGCGTTTTCGGGAGCCCTGTCTCTGGCAATGCTCGCGGGCCCGGCATCCGCGGATTTTATTTCCCCGGGCATGACGGATTCGAGCGGCCAGACCTACAGCCAAGGGATGATGGCGGCAAGCGGCTCTTGGGGGGGAGAGATCTACAGTCAGGGCATGATGATGTCGACGGGCGACATTTACACCCCGGGAATGATGTTGTCGCCCAGCGAGACCTCCAGCCAGGGCACGACGATGTCGACCGGCGACGGCTACGGCCAGGGCACGACGATGTCGACCGGCGACGCCTACAACCAGGGAATGCAGGTCACGACAAATTCCTCGCCGCCCAGCCAGGGATGTGTCGGCACCGCCTCTAATTGCACGGACAACGTCACAGACACGGACACTTCGAACTTAAATCAACCGTCAAACCTGCTCTCGCCACCGACGGGGGCCATTACTACCGCGAGCGCCGACCCGATCCCAGAGCCTGCGAGCTTAGCGTTGCTCGCCCCGGCTCTCCTCTGGTTGGGCTTAGTGCGCCGACGACGCAACCGAGTGTAAAGGAAACCGACGCCCCAAAAAAGAGAACGGCGCCTTGGGGTCGTCGCGCGCGTGTTTCCTGCTCCGGCCTCAACTCCGCCATTCGAGGACGCACGGTTCGACCGGGTTCCGAAACGGCCGGCCTTCGGCGCGGGCCCGGAGGTATTCGCGTTTTAGCCGGTAATACCATTTTGCCTGGGTGTCGGCGTCATCGACCAAGGTCAGCGGCGGGCTGAAGCGCAACCCTTGCTGCTGGCGCTCCATGATGTCGCGGTCCTGGCGCAGAAATGCCCGCACATAGTGCCGCAATGCGGGCTTCAACAGCCCGAGCCAAGGCACGGTCCAATAGATGCAGTGGTTGATCTCGGTCACCCGGTCGTCGACCGGCGTGATCGCGGTCAGATTGGTCACCCGGTGGGGGCCGGCGCAAATGTGCTCGATCCGCACGCTCGGCAATCGGAAGACGATCTCGGTTTCGGGGGCGCCGCCCAACAGACGGTAGGCCCGCGAATTGCGCGACGGCGCGTGGCGGGTCATCGCAAAGCCGAACGGGGAGGGGGCAAACGCCTTGGCTTTCTGCTGGATCGACCGGCGCGAGCGCCACCACCAGGCACGGTGCACGAAAGGGCCGTGCGCCGGATCCATCAGCCCGATGACCGCATGATCGATCGCCGCGGCAAACCGGACGCTCTCGACAAGGTCGGGCGCGCGTCCATCGAATCCATCGAGCACCGGGATGTCCGGCGCGGCGGCCGGGTCCTCGCCGAAAAACACCCAAATGTTGCCCTGGATTTCGCGCGCCGGATAGAGGCGGGTGCGGATAGGGCCGGGCGTAAAGCTTTGGTCCGGCACCAGCGACGGGATCAGGGTGCATTGCCCGCGCGTGTCGAAGCGCCAGCCGTGATAGCAGCATTCGATCTCCCGCCCGTCGAAATGGCCGGCGCTGAGCGGCATGCCGCGGTGTGGACAGAGATCGCGCAACGCGAAGGGCACCCCAGCCTCGTCGCGGCCTATCAGGATCGGCTCGCCGAGCATCAGCTTCGCCACCACCGCCCGGCGCCGCAGACGGCGGCTCGGCAGCGCATAGTACCAGGCCTCGCGCAATGGCGCGCCGGCGTCGCTCGCTGCGGGTCTCATCGGACGGTCCCTAGCTGATCGTCCAGCCGGGGCTGATAGTCCATCGGGGGCTGATCGTCCATCCGGCAGGAATGCGCCTTCGATTATACCGGCTTTCGCAGAGTGCGCGGTCAAGGCGACGCGATCCGCTATCCTCGGGCCGCCGGTCGGGCTATTTTCGTGGCAATTGGCTGCCCTTGAAACTGCGCGATTTCCGCTGCCGTGATCCGAGTCATACGACATCCCGGCCCTCGGTCGAACCACCCCCCCGGCGCGGTCCTCGCGATGGGCAATTTCGATGGCCTGCACCGCGGCCATGCCGTGTTGATCGGCCGGACCTGCGATCTCGCGCGGGAAGCAGGCCGCCCGACGGGCGTGCTGACATTCGAGCCCCATCCGCGCAGCGTGTTCTTTCCCGCGACCGAACCCTTCCGGCTGACGCCCTTCCGTGTCAAGGAGCGCGAACTGGCCCGGCTCGGCATCGATCTGCTGTTCGTCCAGCATTTCGACCTCGCCTTTTCGAAGAAGAGTGCCGAGGAATTCGTCGCCGAGATCATCGTCGGCGCGATCGGGGCCTCGCATGTCGTGGTCGGCTGGGATTGCACCTTTGGCAACCGACGCCGCGGAACGCCCGAAACTCTGCGCGCCGCCGGCAGGCAATATGGCTTCGGGGTGACCGTGCTCGAACCGGTCCGCGGCGAGGATGCGACAGTCTATTCCTCGACCCAGATCCGCGAACTGCTGAAGGCCGGCAAGCCGCGCGAGGCGGCGGCGCTACTCGGCCGCTTCTGGGAGATCGACGGCCGCGTCGCGACCGGCGACAGGCGTGGCCGGACGATCGGCTTTCCGACCGCAAATCTCGGTCTCGACGACTATCTGCATCCGGCCTTCGGGGTCTATGCGGTGCGTGTCTCCGGCGACGGTCCGGACGACCCGCTCGCCGGCCGCACAATCGGCGGCGTCGCCAATATCGGTTTGCGCCCGACGGTCGGCGGCCTCGTGCCGCGGCTCGAGGCCCACCTGTTCGACATCGACGTCGATCTCTATGGACGCCATCTGCGTGTCGCGCTCGTCGATTTCATCCGGCCGGAACAGAAATTCGCCGGTCTCGACGCGCTGAAAGCGCAGATCGCCGAGGACGCCGCGAAGGCGCGCGCCATCCTCGCCGCCACCCCTCACTGACTTCTGCGGCGGGGCGGCGTTTTGACCGGGCGCCTACACGCAAAAATCGCATAGGCGTCTTCCGGAAATCGTGGCTTGGTCGTTGTGCTCTGGCTTACATCGCGCTCCTCTAAGGAATGTGAAGCGGCGGAGGCACCATTCGTTGGGGCCTCGGTACGGGGCCGCTAGGTAGATTAGCCCGCGTCCGCCCCTCGTAGTTGACCCAAGCCAATATCTGATCGGTGTACGTATAGAACGCTTCTTGCGATTGAAGCAGCGCTACATCCACGTGCTTCGGTAACAAATTCAGGAGGTCAGGCACGACAGTTGGAAGACGCGCCGCATCTTCTAGGTTGGCAAAAGCCAATTTGCCGCTGTTATCATCCCACCATCGGCAATGGGCATATTGGTTGCGGATCAAACGACAATAGCGTAGTGCCGTGATCGCCTCATTGAATTCTGCGCCAAGGCTGAGAGAGAGGTAGGGGGACTGGCCGATGCGTTCTCCCTCATCTATGCGGCGCGCTTCTCCCCGGATTCGGAACAACGCTTTCAGCACTCCATCGAAGTCACCGATTGCGACCTGAACGCAGTTCAGCAAATCCTGTTCCAAGACTGTGTAGCCAGCTAACAGCCGAGCGATAATCGGTGCCTCATCAGCGTACTGAAGGAATGGGGATAAGATGATCGGCATGGCAAATCCCTCGATCCGGGGTGATTTTTGAGAACCGGCCTATATACGCCGAGCAAGCAGGCGGAAGGCGCTTTCGATCTCTGTAAATAAGGATAAGACATACTGCGCTTTCGTCGTTACTATCGCACTATTAGAACAATGCCCCGCCGATAAATTCACACTTTTCCTCAAATTACTCAATAAATTCAATCCGTAATTTATACCCACTGTTATGTTTTGGTTGACAAATGACTCATCAATATTATTGACCATTTTTTCGCTTATACTTATCAGAGTCGTTAATTCTGACAAATTGGCATCAACATTTTCTAAGTTGCGTGAAATATTGTCTAGGCACAGATACGACTGTGATTCATAAAGCAATGCGCGTTGTGAATCCAATATGTCACGGCGAAATACTTCGGTTCTCTGCGAGAGATTCCGCAATAGTAGATAATCCTGATCTCCAAAAATGTTGGCCGTGACACAGGGCGAGAAAATGATACTCGCAAGCGCAATGACCGCTAGAGGGACGAGGCGCGCCAAACGCGCCGGTCTCATCCGTGGATGGCGCAAAGGAAAGGCTTCGGGTGCCCTAAATAGCCAGCATCGAAGCCGAGCCGCCATGCTTCATAGAACCGATTTCGAGGGCTCCGTTCATCGCCGTACATGTTTTCGAACCAAATCGCTCTGTCCTCGTCTAAGTGGTGGTCTTTGGCACCGAGCACGCGCCGCCCGCATCCTTCCTCGTATCCGAGGTCGAGAGCCTGCCTAGGGGATGTAAGCTCGGGCGGCAAATTATCGGGTCGCATGGGGTACCTCTTTCAGTCGCTATTTCCAAAAAATCGGTGTACTATAACGTCCTTTCAAGAAGTAGGCGGCCTTGTTTTTCGAACTTCACCATACCGTCCGTCGCTCGCTTTCTTGGTGCCTGCGCTCCCGGCGCATAAGCCCATGGGGAGCGGCTTGCCCCCACGGTCCTACCCGACTTGGATCCGGGCCGCGTGCCCGAGCTGTGGCACTTGATGAGAACGTATGGTGAACCCATATGTTCGGCCCCGTTCGCCCCGGAGCCCCCTGATGCCGGAAATCGCTGCCGATCCGCCTGCGTCCTCCTGTAACCGCCTGTACCCCAGGCCTCGATTCCAGGAATTTCAATCACTTGAGCCTGATCCCTTTCTGCCTCGCGCGCGCGACGCGCGCGGGCGTTTCGCAAAGGGAAGCTCCGGCAATCCGCGCGGGCGGCCGCGCGGCATTCCCAATCCAAGGCGGCGCGTGCCCGATCTCGCGGCTCGGCAGCTGGGCGCGACGGCGCTGTCGGGTCTGCTCGACCGCAAGCCGCAACTGTTGCGAGCCCCTCGCCGACGCAACTCTTGCCGCCGCCGCTCATTGCCAATCACCCGGCGGCGCGTCTCGGGATCGATCTGTCGTCGTTGCGGACGGTCGAGGATCTTCGACAGGTGCTGGCCACCATTCTGGCGGCGGTTGCGCGCGGCGACATCACGCCCGCTGAGGCCGCGCATATCGCAGAGCGGGCGGAGGCCCGGCTGCGCACGGCCCGGCGCCCTCGCCCGCCGCGCTGAAAGCGCAGATCGCAACCACCACCCAACCCCGCACCCTCAACCTGGCCGCCACCTCGGTGCGGTCTGAACCGTAGCCGCACCGCCAACTACCCCTCGAATTTGACCGGGGCGGCTGCTATATGTCCGCCATGGTTCGGCATCACGCCTGGATATTGCGAATTACCGGCCCGGTCCTCGTCTGAGGATCGGGGACGCTTTCGCTTTTCGTCTCTCATCCAGGGGTTCACGATGCCCACGGATTATCGTCCGACCGTATTCCTGCCCAGGACCCAATTCCCGATGCGCGGGGATTTGCCCAAGCGCGAGCCCTCGATCCTTGCGCGCTGGGAGGAAATGGGACTTTACCGGCGGCTGCGCGAGGAGTCGCGCGGACGCGAGAAGTTCGTCCTTCACGACGGGCCGCCCTACGCCAATGGCGACATTCACCTGGGCACCGCGCTCAACAAAATTTTGAAGGACGTCGTCAACCGGGCGCAGCAGATGCTCGGCAAGGACGCGCCCTATGTGCCGGGCTGGGACTGCCACGGCCTGCCGATCGAATGGATTGTCGAGGAGCAATACCGCGCAAAAAACCAATCCAAGGACAGCGTGCCGATCGACCAGTTCCGCCGAGAATGCCGCGAATTTGCGGCCCATTGGATCGAGGTGCAGAAGCGCGACTTCAAGCGGCTCGGCGTTGTCGGAGACTGGGACAATCCCTACACGACAATGGCCTATTCGGCCGAAGCGCAAATCGTCCGCGAGCTCGGCAAGTTTCTTGTCAATGGGGGGCTCTACAAGGGTGCAAAGCCGGTCCTGTGGTCGGTCGTTGAGCAGACCGCGCTCGCCGAGGCGGAAGTCGAATACCACGACCACAAATCCACCACCGTATGGGTGCGTTTTCCGATCCTGCACGCCGACCGGCCGGCGCTTGCCGGCGCCGCCGCCCTGATCTGGACGACGACGCCGTGGACATTGCCGGGCAACCGCGCGATCGCTTTCAGTCGAAGCCTCGATTACGTGGTGTTGCGAGTAGACCGGGCGGCCGAAGGAAGCCGCGCAAGCCCGGGCGAAACTCTGCTCCTCGCCGAAGAACTGGTCGAGGCTCTCCGGGCAAACGCCGGCATCGAGGCATATTCGATTGTCGATCGCTTTCCCGGTGCCGCGCTTACCGGGACGACCGCAGCGCATCCGCTGCGCGGGCAGGGTTACGATTTCGATGTCCCGCTCCTGGCTGGCGGCTTCGTCGAAGCCGACCAGGGGACCGGTCTCGTGCATATCGCACCGGGCCACGGCGCCGACGATTTCGAACTCGGCCAGATGAACGGGTTGCCGGTGCCGGACACCGTCTCTCCGGATGGAGTTTATCTCCCGTCGGTGCCGCTGTTTGCCGGTCGCTCGATCTATCGCCCGGACGGCAAGCCGGGTGATGCGAACGCGGCGGTGATCGCCGCAATCGACCAGGCCGGTGGGTTATTGGCGCGCGGTACTCTCGTTCATTCCTACCCGCATTCGTGGCGCTCCAAGGCGCCGCTGATCTTTCGCAATACGCCGCAATGGTTCATCAGCATGGAGAAGGAAGGTCTCCGGCAGAAGGCCTTGGCGGCAATCGCCGAAGTCCGCTGGGTTCCACCGCAGACCCGCAACCGGATCGAGGCGATGGTCGAGAGCAAGCCGGATTGGTGCGTATCGCGCCAGCGCGCCTGGGGCGTGCCGATCGCGGTATTCACGCATCGCGAGACCGGTGAGCCGCTGCGCGATCCGCTCGTCGTCGAGCGCATCGCCGCCGCCGTCGAGCGGGAAGGGGCGGATGTCTGGTTCAGCGCCGATCCGGCGGAATTCCTCGGGAATGCCTACGACGCCGCCGAATGGGAGAAGGTCACCGACATCGTCGAGGTGTGGTTCGATTCGGGCTCGACCCACGCCTTTGTCCTCGAACAGCGCCCCGAGCTGCGCTGGCCGGCCGATCTCTATCTCGAAGGCTCGGACCAGCACCGCGGGTGGTTTCAGTCCTCGCTGATCGAAGCCTGCGGGACGCGCGGACGCGCGCCCTACGAGGCCGTGCTGACGCACGGCTTCGTCCTCGACGAGGATGGGCGGAAGATGTCGAAATCGCTCGGCAATGTCATTCCGCCGCAGCAGATCATGCAGCAGAGCGGGGCCGACATCCTTCGCCTTTGGGTAGTCGGCTCGGACTACACCGAGGATGTCCGCATCGGCCCGGAGATCCTCAAACGCCATAGCGACGCTTACCGCCGATTGCGCAATACCCTGCGCTACCTATTGGGTGCACTCGACGGCTATACCGCCGCCGAGGCGGCTAATATCGAGGGGATGCCCGAAATCGACCGCTGGGTATTGCACCGCCTGGCCGAGATCGACGAGCTTGTCCGGCGTTCGGTCGAGGCATTCGATTTCCACGGCATGTTCGCGGCACTGCACGGTTTCTGTGCGACCGATTTGTCGGCCTTCTATTTCGACATCCGCAAGGACCGCCTCTATTGCGATGCGGCGGACGATATGCGCCGGCGGGCGGTACGGACCGTGCTCGACCGGTGCTTCGATTGTCTGGTGCGCTGGCTGGCCCCGGTGGTTTGCTTTACCGCGGAGGAGGCATGGCTCGCCCGCCACGGCGACCTGCCCGGACGGAGCATTCATCTCGAGCTCTTCGCCGATGTCCCAGCGGGATGGCGCGATGACGCGCTCGGCGAACGCTGGTCGGTACTGCGCGACCTGCGCCGCGTCGTCACCGGCGCGCTGGAACTGGAGCGGGGGGCAAAGCGGCTGGGGTCGAGCCTACAGGCCGCCGTCGAGCTGTTTGTCCCCGAAGGGTTGGCCGATCAGCTACGCAACGTCGATCTCGCCGAGCTCTGCATCACTTCGGCGGGAACGGTGCGCCCGGGACCGGTACCCGAGGACGCCTTCGCGCTACCCGACGTCCCGCAAGTTGGCGTGCGGGTCTCGCCGGCGCCTGGAGAGCGCTGCGAACGCTGCTGGAGGGTGCTGCCCGAGGTCGGCGGCGTACCGGGTCACGCCGATCTCTGCCGGCGGTGCGCTGAAGTCGTCGATCGGGCCGGTCTCGAGCTCGTTGCGGCAAACGGATAATGCTGGCGCGCGGGCTTGCCACGGCGATTGTGGTCGCGATCCTCGACCAGCTCAGCAAAGCGGCGGTTCTTGCCTTCTTCGCCGGGCGCGGCTTCGGCGACCGCGAGACTGTCACGTCGTTCTTCAATCTCGCCCTGACCTATAATCGAGGCATTAGCTTTGGGCTGTTTAACGGCGCCGCAGGAGTTAATGCGCTGGTCTTTTCAATTGCCGCCGCCGCGATCGTCGCGGTCTTGATCTTTTGGTTGAGCCGCGCTTCGAGCCTCTTCCTCGCCGTCGCGATCGGGCTGATCATCGGCGGCGCGGTGGGCAATGTCATCGACCGGCTGCGCCTTGGCGCCGTTGTCGACTTTCTGGATTTTCACTTCGGAGCCGCGCATTGGCCAGCATTCAATCTGGCCGACAGCGCGATTTGCATCGGCGTTGCGGCGATGTTGCTGGACGGCTTTTTGCTGCGGCGGGAAGCGCACGAAGTCACATCGAGGCAAAGGCGGGTCGATTAGCGCCCAGCCCCGTTTTCCGGGATCGCTTCTAATGTGATGTGATCGGTGATCGTGCCCCTATTTGGACCGATACCGGGACCGTTTGGATTTATGACGATGTTCTTGTCGCGGAGGGCGAATCTCCCATCGTTGTCATAATAGGGAGGGCCGAACCTCACGGTCCCGGTAAATGGGGAGTTGTCGCTCATCCTGACTGAATAGCTCGCAACGACGGTCCCGCGTGGCGCGGTGTCCGGCACCCTTGGGGGATTCGGCTTTATCTCGATCACCGGCCGTGGTGGTCCAGCCGGCACCGGTGGCGGGGCGGCGACCCGAACCGCGGGCGGTTCACTCCCTCGACTGCGCTTGGCCAAGCTGGAATTGGGCCGGGCTGCTGGAGCAGCGCTGGCCTTGCGAGGCCCTGGGCGAGCGGCCGGAGTTGTTGGAACGACCTCGACCTGGCCGTTGTCGCCACGCCGCAGCTCCGGCACTGCTCCTCCACCGGAGGGCAGCTCCTGCGCCAGCCCCGCCGAGACATCGGCGAAGAGGAGCGAAACGGCAGCCCCAACCACCAATCTTGAGATCATGCAGCGGCGCGTGCCGACGCCCGAGCGGTCTGCGGTCGCAGGCGGTCGTGAAAACACCCCGTCGATGCTCCAAGGATCAGCCAGAACAAAAAATTCACTACTGTGGCTGCGACGATGAAGTGACGGGAAAGGGCAGCTGGAACCTCCGCAATGTGCTCGGGGGGCTGAGGTGCGCCGTAAAGATGGGGCAGTACAATCATGATCGCCGCGAGAATTGTCCAACGCGCTTGAGTTGTGAAGGCGATGAGCGCAAGGCCGCAGCCGGTCGCAACAACCGTACCGAGCCACCAGAGCTGGCGATCGAACAGCGGGGCGGCTTCGCTTCCCGGCAGTTGCGGCGGCAATCCAAGGCTCGGGGCGACAGTGAATGTCGCAAATCCGGCCAGGCCCCAGAAGAGTCCCTGCCGCCAGCCGATCTCGCCCGCGCGCAGTATTAGGCCGGCTCCCAGCAAAAGGGCAAACCCGACTGCCGTGAGGATGTCCGCAAGCAGGGTGTAGGCGGTGCGCTCCGCACCATTTTCCGGTTCCCACGCGCCGGAATCCTCGTGCGCCGTCGCGCGCCCTGATGGTTTTTCATAGGTTTCGGCCTGCAGGATCAGAGGCACCGTGCCGATTTGATGCGCCACCGTAGCGAAGATGCCCGACAACAACCCGGCGCAGAGCGCCGCGAACACCAGTCTGCGAAAAACGGCCATGCCGCTCAATGGCACGGAAAACCGGCGGAGTGGCGCGTATCGTGAGCGGCGTTATGGGCGATATCGATGTGCGAAAACCCGACCACCCAGAGAACGAATACGCCGAGGACGGCGGCGAACACCGCCGCGGCGAGAGTGCCGGATCGCGGGAGGGTCCGAGACCCGATAGCCGGTCGGGAGCCGATGATGTGCGTTTGCATGATCGTATCCGTGGCTAGAATGATTTCGACTACCGTTTACCTGATGCGGCCGGTCCTACGCCAGGGCCGGAATTGCCGGCTCGCTTGCTTAGTGGAGGGGAAGCGCATTAAAAAAAGCCGGTGGGGAGGGATTTGTGCCATGTCCTGCGAGTATAGGTTTCGAGCGCCACGCGCTCGTCTTGCATCGCCCTTGCTTTGGTTGGCCGGCGCATTGCTGATTTCCGGCTGCACCGACCTCAAAAAAGCGATCGGGCTCGAACGATCGACGCCCGACGAGTTTGCCGTCGAATCGCGCGCGCCGCTCGAGATGCCGCCCGATTTCGACCTGCGACCGCCGCAACCCGGCGCCTCGCGGCCACAGGATACAAGTTCGGACAAGCTGGCCCGCCAAGTCATCGAACAGGCGGGACCCGGCGAGCCGGGCAAGCAGGCGCCCGATTTCCGCCTGCGCCGTGCCGAGGACGGGCTGCCCGACATCGGCGCCCGCAGCGGTCAGGCGCCGGACCCGAACGCCGTGGTGGGTGAGCAGAGTCTGTCGAGCAAGCTCTTGGACTACCAGCCGAGCACTGGAGGCCAGCCCGCGCCTGTCGAGAATCGTGAGACCACCCCGCTGAAGGGAGTGTATTGACCACCCGGCAACTGGTGCCGCAAAGCCCGTTACCTTCGGCCACGTCGGGCCGAAACGGGACGATCCCGATTGGTACGCGGCGCGCATGGTCAACGACATCCTCGGCGGCGGCGGATTTCGCGGCCGGCTGATGCGGGAGATCCGCGAAAGGCGCGAGTTGGCCTATGGCGTGTCGACCGAGCTCGTCTCGTTCCGGCACGCCGGGCTGATCCTCGGCAGTGTCGCGACCGTTAATCGCGGGTGGCCCAGTCGATCGCCCTTATACGCGTGGAGTGGCGGCGGATGCGCGATGAAGGTCCAAGCGAGGCGGAACTCGATCTCGCCAAGGATTTTCTGGTCGGCTCCTTTCCCTTGACCCTTGATACGAGTGCGCGGGTCGCCGCGCTCGTCGAGATCCAGTTCGAAAATCTCGGGATCGGCTACCTCGACCGCCGGGCGGCGCTGTTCGGGGCAGTGACCTTGGATCAGGCCAAGAAGGTCGCCCATACTCTGCTCGACCCCGACGGCTTGAGTTTCGCCCTCGTCGGCGATCCCGCCGATTTGGCCCCGACCCGCATCGTGGCCGGACCCGGGGCTTTGATGAGCTCCGCACCTTTAATGAACTCCGGGCCGAGCATCCGGGTCGGGATCGGTGGCTGGGTGTTTCCGCCGTGGCGCGGCGTCTTCTATCCGCCCGGCCTGCCGCAAGCGCGAGAGCTCGCCCATGCGAGCCGCCAAGTCACCGCGATCGAGATCAACGGCACTTTCTACGGCTCGCAAAAGCCAGCGAGCTTTCGCCGCTGGCACGACGAGACACCGGAAAATTTTATCTTTTCGCTGAAGGGCCCGCGCTTTGTCACGCACCGCTCAGATCTGGCGACCGCAGGCCCTTCGATCGACCGCTTCTTCTCGACCGGCGTGCTTGAATTGCGCGACAAGCTCGGGCCGGTCCTGTGGCAATTCGCTCCGCGGATGGCTTTCGACGAAGCCGGTTTTGCCGCCTTTCTCGAATTGCTGCCGCAGCAGCTCGATGGCCGCACCATACGCCATGTTGTCGAGGTACGCCATCGAAGCTTCTCGGCGCCGTCCTTTACCGAGCTGTTGAGCCGGCATCGCGTCGTTGTCGCCCTAGTGGACGACGACAACTATCCGGCATTCGAAGCGATCACCGGCGACTTCGTCTACGCCCGCCTGCGCCGTTGCGCGGAGGGCGAATCGACCGGCTATGCGCCAGACGCGCTCGATGGTTGGGCCGAGCGCTTCCGCAAACATTCGGCCGAGGGCGGGCATGACTGCTTCGTCTATTTTATCAATGGCGCGAAGGTCCGCGCCCCTGCCGCGGCACAGGCTCTTCTTCAGAGGCTCGCGAACTAGCTCTACCAGGAACGAGTAGCAGATTGTGGGCGTCGCCCGCGCAAAACGGCGGGTCGAGCGCGACATAGGCCGGCCAATCGGCCGGCGCCATTCCGTAATCGAGTAGGATGCCGAGCATCCGATAGCCGAGCCCGGCCAGCCGATCGTAGATGGCCGCGCGATCTCCGTCCGCCTCGTGGCCGGTCTCGATCACCAGTACCGGGCGGTGCCGGTCGAGGATGGCGGCCGCTCCGTCGAGGACGCGGCGCTCGTGGCCCTCGACGTCGATCTTGATCAGGTCGAGCCGCGCGAAGTCGTGCTCGGCGGCGAGCGAATCGAGGCTGCGCAACGGGACCTGCAGAGCGTCGTGCCCGGCACAAGCGGGTCCGATCCGTGCAGCGCCGGTGTCGGTGCGCGCGGACGTCACGACCGGCACGGCGAAATCCGTGGTGCCGTCGTGGTCGCCGATGGCGCAATGGACGATTTCGGCCTGTGATAGGGCATTGGCGGCGAGCGTCGATTCGAGGGCGGCGGCGCTGCGCGGCGCCGGCTCGATCGCGAGCACCCTCCCAGCCGCCCCGACCTTGCGGGCGAACGGCATGGTCCACTCGCCGAGGTTCGCGCCGACATCGATCACGACCGAGCCGGGCTGCAGGAAGCCGAGGACCGCCGGATGGACATAGGGCGGGTGGAGCAGGGCATGGCGGCCGCGGGCGTCGAGCGGGCTCGGCACATTCACGAGATCGCCGGTGCGGTGCAACACCAGCCCCCCGGGCCAGTCTCGTTCCAGCCGGGCGAGCAGGCGCTTTTCGCGCCACCGCCGAATGAGGCGGTCGCCCGGCGTTTCCGGCTCGCCTGGCGGGCGCAGCTTCCAAAGCGCCTTGAGCAGCGTCATCATGGCCCGCAGATCGCCGGGCTCTTGTCGGAGATTTCTGATGACCATGTTCGATCTAACCGGACGCGTCGCCGTCGTCACCGGCGGGAATGGCGGGATCGGGCTCGGCATGGCGCGCGGGCTCGCCGCGGCGGGCGCCCGCGTCGTGGTGGCGGCGCGCAACGCCGAGAAGGCCGAGGCAGCGCTGGCCGAACTCGGTAACCAAAGCACCTTCATCGCGCTGAATGTAGCCGACGAGAGCTCGTGCCGGGCGATGATCGACCAGACGGAAAAGCGGTTCGGCCGGCTCGATGTCCTCGTCAACAACGCCGGAACCTCGATCCGCAAACCGCCGGAGACCTATACCGCGGCCGAATGGCATGCCGTGCTCGACACCAATCTGACCGGCGCGTTTCTGTGCTCGCAAGCCGCCCACCCGGTCATGAAGCAAAGCGGCGGCGGCAAGATCATCAATATCGGCTCGATGTTCGCGCTGTTCGGCTCAGCTTACGCCGCCCCTTATGCCGCGAGCAAAGGCGCCCTCGTCCAATTGACCAAGTCGCTCGCCGCTGCCTGGGCGGCGGACAACATCCAGGTCAACGCCGTATTGCCCGGTTGGATCGACACCGAGCTGACCCGCGACGCCCGCCAGCAGGTCGCCGGATTGCACGAGCGGGTACTGGCCCGCACCCCGGCCGGCCGCTGGGGCGTGCCCGAAGACCTCGCCGGCATCGCCGTGTTCCTCGCCTCGCCCGCCTCCGATTTCATCACCGGCGCCGCGATCCCGGTCGATGGCGGCTTCTCTGCGATGGGGTAGGTCTCGGGTGGTATGTCACGCCGCCGCCAAGCGCAGGCATGGCCGACAATGCGAAATGAACTGCAGCGCGCTTCGTTCCCAGGATTGAGTGAGTGCAAACGCGCGGCAGGCCGCGCGCGAAATCGTCAGTGCCTTGAGGCAGGCAAATTTGAGATCTTCGTCGAGCACGCCGACCGGATTGCCGCCAATCACGTCCCTGTGGTCCCGGAACAGGATACGCGGCAACCGGAACACCGCAGGCCAACGCCTCAAGCTGAACGACGCCGAATGTGTCGGTTCGGCTGGGAAAGACGAATACGTCTGCCGCCGCGAGATGTGCGGCCAAGGTTTCCCCTTCCAGCTGCCCGAGAAAATGGGCATTCGGAAAACGCTGCTGCAGCTCGGCCGCCTGCGGCCCGTCGCCGATGACGACCTTCGAGCCAGGCAGATCGAGCGCCAGGAATGCCGCCAAGTTCTTTTCCACAGCCAGCCGGCCGACGCTGACAAAAATCGGGCGTGGCAGATCGATTGCCATGGCGCGCTCGGGGCAAAAGAGGTCGGTATCGACACCTCGTGTCCACATCGCCAGATGCGCAAAGCCGCGATTGCGAAGCTCATCGAGCAATGAGCGGGTTGACACCATCGTCACCGCCGCCGCCGCGTGAAAGCGGCGCAACACGGCGTAGCTCCATGACAGGGGGACCGGCAGCCGTGCCGAAATATATTCCGGAAAGCGGGTCATGTAGCTGGTCGTAAAGGAGATTTTTTGCGCGAGACAATAGCGCCGCACTATTTGCCCGATTGGTCCTTCGGTGGCGATATGCAGCGCATCGGGTGCTGCAAGCTCAATGCGACGCACGATTTCCCGCCAGGTCGGAATGCCGCAGCGAATGCTCGGATAGGTCGGCAATGGAAAGGTCGGAAAGCCTTCCGGTGTCAGAAACTCGATCTCGGCACCCAGCTTGCCTGCATTGGCGGCGAGAGACTGCAGGCTCCTTACCACCCCGTTGACCTGCGGCGACCATGCGTCGGTAGCGATCAGTATTCGCATCGCGCTCGCGCTGCTCAAGACGGCAGCCGCATCAGCGGCCTGCCCATACGGATGACCGCACGCTCCTTCACCGATTCGCAAACGGCGACGCCCTTGGGTGCAAATACGATGATGGTCGAGCCGTGTTGAAACCATCCCATTTCCTGCCCTTTGCTGAACGAGGCCCGGCAGGGAATCTCGGCTTTCCCGCGATATTGCATGTTCAACAGGCCGTCCAAGAAATGCAGGCGGATGCTCGCGACGAGAATCGCGGCCACCGGCACCAGGGTAATCACGGCGCCCGACGGGCGGAGTGTCGTGCGAATGACTGCGCGCTCATTCTTGCAGAACAACTTGGCAATGCGAGCGAGCGCGATCGGATTGACGTTCCACGTATCGCCGGAAATGTAGGTGACCTTATCGACAATGCAGTCGTATGGCGCATGGAAGCGATGGTACATGCTGGGCGTCAGCCGCAACGTGACGTATTGGCCATCGCGATAGAGTTGGACGAGCTGCGGGTCGATCAGCAACTCCTGCAATGAGTAGGGAGATCCCTTGGCCTGGATCAGCTCGATTCCGTCGATCCGTCCGCAGGCGCCGACAATGGCATCGCAAGGGCTGGTTAAAACATGCGGGTCGCGGTCCACCGGACGCGCACCGGGTTTCAGCTCTCGCGTGAAGCACGCATGCAAGCTCGTGAAGCGCTGAGTTTGCGATTCGCTGAGGTCGAGATCGGCGAACAGCCGCCAGATGCCGATTGAGGCTCTCGCCAGGAGCGGCGCCTCGATCTGGCTGAACCAGCCGAAAAACCGATTCGCCAAATGATGCGGGATACGGTTCGACAGCAGAAAACCGATGTCCTCCCGCAGCGGGGCTTTGGCGGATGTCGCTCGCGTTGTCATATTCTTGAAAAAATCATGGATTAATGACTGGAGTCATGGAGGCGGCAATCACCACCGCCGCCGCTTACAGCCTGGGCGCCATGGGTATGGCTGTGTCGGCGATCGGCCTGAAGGCGCGGCTGGAGCTGTCGAAGGCAAAGCACAGATCGCTCGCCGGGCATGCGCGCATTGCGCAACTCGTGGCGTCGCTGGTGCCGTTCTATCAATACGACGAAGCGCAGATCTTTAAGGCCGACGCGGCGCCGGATGTCGTTGTCGCGCGGCGGCGCGCCGATTTTGCGCGGCTGGCGGATCTCTACAGCAACCGTTATGCTCGTACATTGGATTTGACGGCCAAGGCCACTGAACTGATCTCGGATTTGCAATTCACCGAGGCGTATCGCGTTCCGTTTCAGTTCAGCCGACATGTGCGCCGGCATTTGCCGGTCGGCGCGTTTCTGGAATCGTCGTCCGGGGTCACGACCTCCGACCTCGATGGAAATTCGTTCTACGACCTCACCGGCTCTTACGGGGTCAACCTGTTCGGCTACGATTTCTACAAGGAGTGCATCGACCGCGGCATGAAGCGCGTGCATGCGCTCGGCCCGGTATTGGGCTCCTATCATCCGCTGGTCGCCGACAATGCGGCGCGCCTCGTGCGCCTGTCTGACATGGACGAGGTTTCGTTCCACATGTCCGGCACGGAGGCCGTCATGCAGGCGGTCAGGCTCGCGCGCTATCATACGAGGCGCTCCCACCTGGTGCGCTTTTGCGGCGCCTATCACGGCTGGTGGGGCGATGTGCAGCCGGGCGTCGGCAATCCGCTGCCGACGCATGAAACCTACACCTTGAAGGACATGTCCGAGGCATCGCTGCGCGTGCTGCGCAGCCGACGCGACATCGCGTGCGTCCTCGTCAACCCCGTGCAGATCATGCACCCGAACAGCGGGGCGCCGGCCAATTCGACATTGGTCGACAGCACCAGGCAGGCGCATCTCGATCGCGCGGCCTATGCCGATTGGCTGAAGCAACTGCGCGCGGTCTGCACCGAGCACGGCATCGTGTTGATCTTCGACGAGGTATTCGCCGGCTTTCGTCTTGCGCCAGGCGGTGCGCAGGAATATTTCGGCGTCCACGCCGATCTCGTGACCTATGGCAAGACTCTCGGCGGCGGTCTGCCGATCGGCGCCGTGTGCGGGCGCAAGCACCTGATGAAACGCTTCCGCGAGGATCGGCCGGCCGATATTTGCTTCGCGCGCGGCACGTTCAATTCGCACCCCTATGTCATGGCGGCAATGAACGAATTCCTGCGGCGCCTCGAAGAGCCGGCGATCGGCGCGCTCTACCGCAACCTCGATGAGGTTTGGGATGGCCGCGCCGCGGCGCTCAATCGGCGGCTGCGCGATGCCGGGTGGCCGGTGCAAGTGGCAAACCTGTCGTCGATCTGGACTATTTGTTACACGCGGCCTTCCGCCTATAACTGGATGTTCCAATACTATCTGCGGGCGGAGGGTCTTGCGCTGAGCTGGGTCGGCACCGGCAGGCTCATTTTCAGCCTGAATTATACCGAAGCCGATTACCAGGCAGTCGCCGACCGCTTCGTCGCCGCGGCCGAAGCGATGCAGCACGGCGGCTGGTGGTGGGACGATCCGCTCGCCAGCAACCGCAAGATCAAGCGTCGCATTTTGCGCGAGATGATCGCTCATCGATTGTCGCCGCAGCACGCCGGACGGGCGCCGGGCTGAATAGCGCCTGCCCCCGCCGTCAGTGGCTGTGGCCGAGCACCATCCGGTCGTCGAGATCCCCCCGCATTAGATAGTACGGGGCTTTGTAATAAAGTTTGATGTCGTGGAAGGGATCGGTCAGGATCTTGATTGCCCAAACCAATCCGGTTTGCAGATCCCTAATGAAGAACAACTGAATGGAACGCAAAATTACCCCAGCGACCCCGATGAACAGCCAACACATTCCGAGCTGATGAAAAAATCCGAGTGCGCTTTCCCACGGGTTGATCATTCCGAAGAAAGTCGGCCTGAAGTACAGCGGCAGCGGAGACAAGGCCCAGATTGAAAGCAGCACGACCTTGCGGCGGAGATTGTAGCCGACCTTGACCGCCTCTTTGTATTCGTGACTGGCGTCGTTGACCGCATCGTAACCCTTCGGCTCAAAAAAGAAATGGCCGATCTGGCGGCTGGTCATCGAAATCATCCATCCGATCATGGCGGCTATCGCCGGCTCCCAGAACAGCAAGAAATAGGTGAGAATGAAGCTCGTCGCGCTTAATAGATGAAGCGATTGGTTTACTAGGCTGTGGTGATAGTATCGATGATCGTCCCAACGCTGAATTTTCAGCGTCTGCCTAAAGCCACTCATCCGAAGATCCCCCTTTTGACGAGTATTGGCGCAGTCAGCTGCGAATCGGGCAGTCTGCGGTGCTCACGCTCCTGCCTCTAGTTGGAATTTCACAAACCTGAGCAGCGAGAAATGACCGAACGGCGGCACTGGCCGGCGCTCGATCAGGCGCACATCGGTTCGCCGTTCGGTCCACAGAGCGAATCGGTCCCAAGGAAACTCGGCGCGCCATCCGAGCCGGCAGACGACCGGTTGCAACAACCGTTCGACCAGGTGCCGAAAGCCGCGATCCGCCCCGATGCGGCTGAGGAGGATCATCTCGCCGCCCGGTCTGAGCATTCGGGCGCACTCGTCGAGCGCCGCCTCCGGGTGTGGCACGGTCGAAATTACGTGATTCGCCACGACGACGTCGAACGAAGCATCGGGGAATGACAGATGCTCGGCATCCATCACCTCCAACTTCTCGACATTGGTCAGGGACAGGTCGGCCACTCGCCGCTGCGCTTTGCGGAGCATCGCCTCGGAAAGATCTATCCCGATTATGCGATTCTGGGAGGAGTAGCCCGGGAGCGAGATGCCCGTGCCGACACCGACTTCGAGAATCCGGCCACCGACCTGCTCTGCCGCGGCGATCGCCGCCCGCCGCCCGCGATCGAACACGGCGCCAAAGACCAGATCGTACACCGGAGCCCAGCGCGCATACGCCTTCTGCAGAGTGACCCTGTCGAGTTCTGCCGGCGATTTCTTCCCAACTGCATCCGTCACCAAGCCCTGCCGCAGTCGTGTCCCGATTTCGTCACAAAGCCTAGCCGAGCCCTGTTACATCAACATGAACAAACTATTGCAATTGGATGGCGGCGGCTCTCCAGCCACCCTCTTGTAGTGTCATCGCGGAGCCGCTTCGGCGCCGTGTGCGGGCTCGTCCAGTGGCAGCAGCTCGAAGACCGGGTAACGCGGCGCCAGATCAGTGAAGGCTTCCACCGGCGATCCCCTCGGTACCGGGAAGAAGCGCTGCACCTCGCCTGCGAATCGGTCGAGATAGGCTTTGAGGATCGGCGAACGCATGCCGGGGGGAAGTTCGCGCACGGCATAGCGGCGGCGGCGCAACGCCTGGACGAGCACGACTTCACCTGCCGCGCGGGCATTGCGCACCCAGTTGGAATTGCCGCGTGCGCAGACCAGGTAGCGGTGCCCCTCGAATTCGATCGGGTCCACCGGATGCGATATCGTCCTGCCGCTGCTGCGCCCGCGGACTTCGAGGATGTAGAAATGGCCGCGGATCAAGCCAATCCGAACGAAAAATGTCAGAAGACGGCCGAAGATGCGCTCGACGGCTCCGGGCCTGAGATAGCTCTGGGCACTCATTACGCCCAGCTACGACGCCTAGCCTTCCCTGGCGACGAAGTCGAGCGCCTGCGCGGCAATTCGCAAGCCGTGATGGCGCTTCATCGGCGTGTGGAGATAACGGTTCACGGCGGCGCAGGCCGTCTCGCCCCAGGCGGCATCGGGCGCCGCTCGCAACTCGTCCTCCAACGCTATGAGGACCTTCAGCCGATGGCACGCAATGATCGGTTCGGGAATGCCGTGATCGTAGAGCGTCTTTGTCGTGCCGGCGAAAAACCCGCGGCGATCGTCGACGCGCCAGCGTGGCTCATCGTCGACGGCGCGCACATATTTCCGGTTGCGCCCGATGAACAGCGCCAATTGCAGCGCCGCTCGCGGCCACAGATCGGGCCGCTCCTCGCAGATATGGCGGCAGGCATTGGCAAACGTCAGTGCGTGGGTGAAATCGAGCCAGCCGACATTGTCGGCGATTGCATTGTCGCTGGCGCGCTCGAATTCGGTATCGAAGTGTAAGAGGTTGAACATTGCGGCGCCGAGCAGCGCGTCGTAAAGCTCGCGCATCGGCCGGCCCGCGGAAGCCAATGTCTGCCGCAATGCGCCGTCGATCGAAAGCCCGATGAAATCGGGTGCGCGCGCCGCCGCAGCGCCGGACCCGTCCCATTCGGCCAGCGCCGTCGCATAGCCGCGAAACTCGGGCAGGCGTTCCTCGCGCGTCGCGCGCACGAGCATGCGCGCCAACGCGAGCAATACCGGCTCGGCGACCTGGTCGCCCAGCCGTTCGATCAGCTGACCGGCTTTCAAGCGTGTAAATCGCGCAATGTCCGAAATCGGCGTAGTGGACGAGGGCCGCTTCGCCGATCGCGCCGCGCAATGAACGCATAGGGCAGGTCTTGTGCTACAGCGCCTCGAATATGCGCGATAGCGGCGGCCTCGTCTTCGGCCTCGACAGCTGCCACAAACCCGGCGCCGTTCCATGCCGCAACGGTCTCGGGGTAGGGAAATTCGCCCGCGCCCTCGGTGTCCCAGGCGATATGGCCGAGCGGTTCGAGCTGGGCCGCGAGCCTTTCGGCTGGCGTCTCGGCGCGGGCAGCGAGCAGCAGCCAATCAGCAGCCGCAGCGTATGCGTGGGTCATGCCGTCTTCGAGCCGCCCATTGCAGAAGCGGAAGGCGTGCACCAGCGCGTCGCGCACATCGAAGCCAGCGCGCTCCAGACGCGCCGCTTCGCGGGCGATGCGCGGCCGGTCGTTATCCACGATCGCGGCCTCGACGCCGCGAAGCGCCCGGACGCGGCGTTCCTCTGCCGGTGGATCGCGGAAATCGATGAAGATCTCGCCGCCGCGCTCCGCCACTTCGTAAGTGCGAACCGGGTCGCGGCCGACCAGCGCTGCGCCGCTCGCGAGGTCGAATTTCCAATTATGCCAGTTGCAGGTCAGCACGCATCCCGGCCCGATCGTCCCTTCGCTCAGTGGATAGCCTTCGTGTGGACAGCGATTGGCAATCGCAAATACGCGACCATTCTGCGCGACGACGAGCACCTGCTTGCCGTCGTGCCGCACCAGCTTGCGGCCATCGGTACCGAGGTCGCTGCGCTTCAACCCTGTCGCGGTAAGCATCGTTCGCTCCCTCGCTCGGTTCATTGCGGTTTCGGGGCCGGCGCAACTGCCGGGGTTATCCGGTATGTGCACCGGCGGGCGCCTGTGAGGACGTGGTCCAGCCGCTCGATGCGCCAGCCGGGTCCGAGAAGATTCTGAAAGATCTCCAGCTCAATGCTGCAGAAGCCTTGGCAAGTCATTGCCGCGGCGCAGATCGGGCAGTGGTCCTCGACCAGCAGAAAGCTTTCGCCCGGCAGCCGTTCGAGCCGCGCCATGTAGCCTTCGGCCGAACGCATATCGGCAAGCGCCGTCAGCTTTTTTGCAATATCGGGTTCGCGGGCCAGCCGCTTGCGGTAGGCCGCGGTGATCTGCTCGCTGCGCCGTTCGAGCAGCCGAGCCAAGGCCATCTCGCCGAGTTCGCTGCGGATCGTGCCGATCAGATCGACCGTGAGCTGCGCGTGAGTATCGGGAAACAGCGATGCTGCGCTCGGCGCCAGCGACCACAGCCGCCGAGGCCTGCCGCGACCCTGCGCGCAATCGGAAAATGCGACGAAGTTGTCGGCGAGGAGCCGCTCCAGGCGCTGCCGCACGGCCTGCACGCTGATGCCGAGCCGCTGGGCGAGGGTCTCGGCCTGAGCTTGGCCGAGGCTCTTCAGCTGGAACAAAATGGCGTCTGCTGCCGTCTTCACACCGTTCCTCCGGGGCAATATAGCAAGGTATACCTTGTCTTAATGCCTGCGCCCTGTCAACGGCAAATTTCAAAAGCATGCCGATCGCGGCGCGATGGCGAAACCATGGCGCCTGGTTTATATTCGACCGCGAAAAATCCCGAGCCGAAGGAGCATGATGATGGCGGACGGCACCTCTTCCATCGTACCGGCCACCCCCGCCGAGGCGGTCACCCCGCGCGGCGTCAACCACCTCGTCATCAATGTGCGCGACATCGAGGAATTGCACAAATTCTGGACCGAAACCCTCGGCTTCAAGCAGGTCGCGTACTCGAAGCGCCGCAACGGCAAGATGCGCTTTTACGGGCGACCATGATGGCCGCATGAACCACCACGACATCGCGCTGTGCGAGAACCCGAACCTGCCAAAGCCGCCCGCCGATTGGTCGATGTTCGACCAGCCGGTCGCGATCAACCACATCGCGATCAGCATGCCGAGCCGCGAGGCGTGGCTGAAGCAATTGGCCTGGCTGCGCGCGAAGGGCGTCAAGTTCGAGCGCCGCGTCAACCACGGCATGACGCACAGCCTCTACATCGTCGATCCCAACGGCTACGGCGTCGAGGTGCTCTACGAATTGCCGCGCGAGGTCTGGGGCGACAACATCCAGGGCGCAATCGACTACGCCGAGCCCCAGCCGACTGAAGGCGACGAAGCCTTCATCGACGACACGAATTACCCGATGTTCGGCACCGCGGACAAAGCCGCCGACTAGCGCTGTAGGGCGAAAGCGAAAGAGGCTGGGCGAGAATCTTTAATCGGCCGCCTCGGCGTAGTGCGTCCTTCGAGACGGCCGCTTTCGCGACCTCCTCCGGATAAGGAATTTTCTTAATTTCATCAGAGGCTTACCCTCATCCTGAGGAGCGTCCGACAGGGCGCGTCTCGAAGGACGCAAGACGGTGATGCAGCCCTTCGTCTCAATTCTTGCCCAGCTCAAAGCGAATTCCGCCGCCGCTTCACAATACGTCTTGATCGCGGGCTACCGTCCGGCCCATATTAGACTAGTATCAGACTGGTCGGAGCACGGGAATGCCCGCAGACATCGGCGCCTATGAGGCCAAGACCCATTTGCCCGCGCTGCTCGAACGGGTCGCTCGCGGCGAGCAATTCACGATCACCAAGCATGGCCGTCCGGTCGCGCGGCTCGTTCCAGTCGAGCGCACCGGCCCCGATCGTCGGCGCGAAGCGATCGAGCGGCTCAAGCGGTTCCGCGAGAGGTCAAACCTTGGACGTTCCGGTCAAACAGCTGATCGGCGAAGGCCGGCGGTGACGGATCTTGTGCTCGACGCGTCCGTCGCGCTCTCCTGGTGCTTCAAGAACGAAGCGACCGCTGCTGGCGATCGAGTGCTAGAGCGCCTTGCGACCGAGGCCGCCTCCGTTCCGGCCATATGGCATCTCGAAATAGCGAACGTGTTGGCTTTGAGTGAGCGCCGCGGGCGGATCACGCTGGCAAACAGCAGCGAATTTATCGCTTTGCTTGAAACCCTGGATGTCGTGATAGATGAAGAGACGCCTTCACGCGCTCTTGGCCGGGTGCTCGATCTCGCGCGTGCGGAACGACTGACGGCGTATGATGCAGCTTATCTGGAGCTGGCGATGCGGCTCGGCACCCCGCTCGCATCAAAGGACGCCGATCTGTGCAATGCCGCAGAGCGCCTCGGCGTCAGCGTGCTCAGGGCCGCATAGCGAACGAGCTACGTGTTCGACAACAGCAGTGTGTCGACCCTCGGACCGGGGGAGGTGACATTAGGGCGCGTAGGGCGGATGCAATCCGCCTTGCCGCAGTCTGCCGCATCTTGTAACGACGAGGATTCCTCCGCTCGGCACGCCTTGCCAACGAACACAACACGGCGGATTGCATCCGCCCTACGCTTGTTGCGGATTTCGTTCGAGCCGACGCTCGCGAGCTGAACATCCCCTGACACGGGCTTAAGTAATACAGGGTGGAAACGTGCCGGGGCGACGACCCTGTGACGGCCCTCCTACGGCGGCTGTTTGGCACTCAATAGAGGCGCAAGATCGACCCGAGGCCCGACAGCCGGTCCTCAATGGAAAGAGCTCGCAGCGCGTGCCACAGCATGGCGGCATTTATCGCGAGAACCGGCCTGCCGAGCCAACGCTCGGCTTCGTCGGCGAGGCGCGTCGTCACGAGGTCGGTTCCCACCTGCAAGATCGCCTCACTGCCGGCCTCGACTAGGTCCCGCATGGCGGCGCGGATCGTCGCTTCATCCACCATCGCGATCGCCAGCGTCGTCGGACATTCAATGCGATGCAACTTGGCTACCTCGTATCCCGATTCGACGAAAAAGCGAATATAGTGCTCGTCGAACATTGCCGGATGCGGCGATAGAATCCCAATCCGTTTGACGCCGTACAGCGGAAGCGCCGCCGTCGCTGCAGTCGAGGCTGTCGTAATCGGGATCCTGGTCAGGTTCTTCAGGCTTTGTTCGAAGCGATTACTGCCGCCAACACCGCCCATGAACGACAAGGCCGAAACCCCGATCATCAAATGGTCGACCTCGGCGGTCATCACGTCGCGAATGGCGATCTCGAGTGCGCCTTGGAAAGCCGCGGCCACCTTTTGCGCTTCCTCCGGCGAGCGAACCGAAGATTGCGCAAGATACAGGCGCGCCGCGTGGAAGGTAACGCCCGGGGGCGCCATCGAGTGCAGCTCTGGTTCCATCGTCGTATTTGTCGATGGGACGACAACGCCGATCTTGGCCCGATACCCGAGCAAATCTGGCATGGCGCTTCCTCTAAACGTGTTGGCTTCGCGCCGAGGCTCTTCCGATGCCCGGCGCAGAAAAGAAGACGACAATGCTATCAGTCTGGTCCGGCGTTTGGAACGTGCCGTCACGGCACGGGCCGGTCAGGGCAACGTCGCGTCGTGTCAGTTCCGCGCGTGTTCGCGCATTGCGCACCAGATGCGTTCGGGGGTGGCGGGCATTGGGATGTCGGTGACGCCGAGCGGGGCGAGGGCGTCGAGGATTGCGTTCATGACCGTGGGGGTCGAGGCGACGGTGCCGCCTTCGCCGACGCCTTTGGCGCCGAGCGGGTTTGTCGTGCTGGGGACGGGGCTGAAATCGATCGTGATCGCCGGCATCGTGTCGGCGCGCGGGATGCCGTAATCCATCAGGGTGCCGGTCAAGAGCTGGCCGCTGTCGCGGTCGTAGACGATGTCCTCAAGCAATGCCTGACCGGCGCCCTGCGCGATGCCGCCCATAATCTGGCCCTTCGCCAATAGTGGGTTGATTACGGTGCCGCAATCGTCGACGACGGTGTAGCGGTCTAGTTCGACTGCGCCGGTCTCGGGGTCTATATCGAGCTCGCAGATGTGGCAGCCATTCGGGAAGCTCGGCATATCGGAGGAGAAGCCGCCGGCACCCTGCAGGCCGACGCCGAGCTCCGACGGCAGACCGACCGGGATGAACGACATCTGCGCGACTTGCTCGATCGGCATCGACCGGTCGGTGCCGGCGATCGTGAAGGCGCCGTCGGCAAAAGCGATGTCGGCAGTATCCGCCTCCATGAAATGCGCGGCAAAGCGCTTGCCGCGCTCGATGACCTCGTTGGCCGCGGCGCGCAACGCGCTGCCGCCGATCATCATGCTGCGCGAGGCATAGGTGCCGCGGCCGATCGCAACCTCGTCGGTGTCGGCCTGCGCCAGATGGATTTTGTCGTGGGGCACGCCGAGCCAGTCGGCGACCATCTGCGCATAGCTCGTCTCGTGCCCTTGCCCATGCGACAAGGTGCCGGCGACGATCGTCAATTCGCCCGAGGGGTCGAAGCGCAATTCCATGCGCTCGTTGAAGACGCCGGTATTGTCGACATAGTAGGTGATGCTGCGGCCGCGCAGTTTGCGGGCGGCCTCGCTCTCAGCGCGCCGCGCGGCATAGCCGTCCCAATCGGCCAATGCCTGGCACTTCGCCAATGCCGCGGCGTAGTTGCCGGTGTCGTACACCCAGCCGGTGCGCGTCTCATAGGGATACGCATCGGGAGAGATCAGGTTTTTTTTGCGCAATTCGGCCGGGTCGATCCGCATCTCGCGCGCCGCCTGATCGACCAGCCGCTCCATGATGTAGACCGCCTCGGGACGGCCGGCGCCGCGGTACGGCACAGTCGGCGCGGTGTTCGTGAAGACGAGACTGCTCGTCACCGTAGACCGCCGGAATGTCGTAGACGGTCGAGGCGAGCTTCAATGAGAACACAATCATGACGACCCCGGCGCCCTCGATATAGGCGCCGGCATTGTGCGAGCCGGTCCAGCGCAGCGCGAGGAATTTCCCGTCGCGGTCGAGCGCCAGTTCGGCGCTGACCTTCTGGTCACGGCCGTGATAGTCCCCGAGCAATGCCTCGGAGCGGGTCGGGATCCATTTGACCGGCCGGCCGATGCGGCGCGCTGCCCACAGCACGATCGGCTCCTCGGGGTAGACGTTTCCTTTCATCCCGAAACCACCGCCGACATCGCGCGCGACAACGCGGATACGGCTCTCCGGCACGTGAAGAATCTGATGCGCGAGGATCTGACGGACACCGTGCACATTCTGCGTGCTGCTGTAGAGCGTCCAGCGGCGAGTGCCGGGATCGTAGTCGCCGATGCAGCCGCGCGGCTCCATTGTGACGGCGGTGAGCCGGTTGTTGTAGAGCGACAGCCGCGTCACGTGGTGCGCCCTCGCGAAAGCCGTGTCCACCGCACCCGGATTACCCAACCGCATTGTGAAGGATGTGTTGTTGGCGGCGCCGTCATGAACGAGCTGCGCTCCGGCGCCCATTGCATCCTCGGCGCGCACGGCCGCTGGCAGGGCTTCGTAATCGACCGATACCAATTCTGCAGCGTCTCGCGCCTGGGCTTCCGTCGCGGCAATAACGACCGCAACGCGCTCGCCGACATAGCGCACCCGCTCCTGCGCCAAGGGCGGGTGCTGTGTGCGGAAGCCCGCAGGCCCACCCATATCCTCAGCCATCGTCTCGGGGTCGAGCGTGCCGAGCCCGTCCGCCGCCCAATCCGCGCCGGTGAGCACGGCATAAGACGCCGGGCATCTGCTCTGCCGCGGCCTTGTCGATGCTGCGGATCCGGGCATGTGCATGCGGAGAGAAGGCAAACACCGCGTACGCCTGGCGAACCAGATCGATGTCCGCGACATAGCGCCCCCGCCCGGTCAGGAACCGGGCATCCTCCTTGCGCGTAACCGGTTGTCCGATGCCGAACCGCATGCCGCCCTCTTCCGAATTTGCGCGCGCAGCCTACAACAGCGCGCGCAAGCGGTCGATGCGACCATCTGGGCGACCATCTGGGATGAAAACGGCCTATCGTCTTGTCGAGTCGTTCCGGCGCGCGGGCTCCGCCCGCGCGGTAGGGGTGAGGGGGTATCGCGCGGCTCTGATGGGTGCACGGCCGGCCTTCGGAATGATGCGCTTCTCGAGGATCTTATCCCCTTCGGGAATATGCCGCGGGGTAATATGCCGCGGGGTCGACGCGCCGGCTGATCCCATCATTGGCGGTCAGGATCATGATGCAGTTCGTAATGCAGCCCGGCATGGTCTACCAATACCCGCTCTGGGGAGTGGGAGTCCTGTTGGTCGGCCTGGCGGCTCTCGGTGCGGTGTTCTTCGAATTGGCCGCCCACCAATTCCTGTCGGTCGAGTTCCGCCGCGGACACAATGACGTCACAGCGGCGATATTCTCCGTCATCGGAGTGACCTTCGCCGTGCTATTGGCGTTTGTGGCCATGCTCGCCTGGGATGGCTTCAACAAGGCGAAGGCGGCCAGCTATGCAGAAGCCTCGGGCGTTCTCGACGTCTACAACGCTTCTGTCGGCTTTGCCGACCCCGACCTGTCTGCGATGCGTGACGATATCATCGGGTACCTGGAAACGGTGGTGAAGGTCGAGTGGCCCGCCCAGGCGGAAGGCCGGATCGTCGACAGGGGTGCGGCGTACCTGGAGAAGCTGAACGGGATCGCGATCGGTCTCAAACCTTCCGGCGTCGCAGATGGGAACCTGCATGCGCTGCTGCTGCAATCCCTGACGCGGCTCCGGGACGCGAGGCAGCAGAGATTGCTTGCCGCCGAGACCACAATTCCCGCGGTCGTCTGGGTGGTGACGCTCGTCGGCGGCGGCCTCACGATTGCTTTCAGCTCTTTCCTCGGCTTTCCGAGCCTCGGCATGCATCTTGTGATGTCGGCAATGCTGGCGATTTCCGGGGTGCTGGTGCTGGTCCTGATTATCGCCCTCAGTAACCCCTTCCGCGGCGATTTTAGGGTATCGACATTGCCGTTCGATCGAGTGCTGTCCCAGATTCAGGCACCCGCAACCCACCCTTGAGTGATTATACCGGAATAGCGCGGCTTATGTGATGTCTGTAACAGCCTTTGGCTGCGCGATCGCCGGGTTAGCGGAAAGGTGCGCCGGCAATCTGTTGGCGCATGACGGCGAGAATGGCCTGGGGCCGCCCGCCATTGCGCTCGACCACGCCCTCGAGCTGGGAGCGGCCGTTTGCGGCCATGCTGAGCCCGTCGATGACAATATCGCTGATTTTGTAAGATCCGTTCTGCGCGGTCAGACGCCAATCGACTTTGAGCGGCTGGGCCGTCTGCCCGCGAACGATCTGGCTTGAAACGACGACCCCATCCGGCTCCGGCCGGCTGCCTGTCACCCGCGGGCAAGCCCCGTCTTCGGTATAGTCCGACAGTTTCTCGCTATAGGTGAGCACGACGTAACGTTCGAAAAGCGACAAGAATTCCTGCTGTTCGAACGGGGTAAAGGCCCGCCAGAAACGCCCGAGCACAAACCGGCCAAGGCCTGGCACGTCGAAATCCGTGCGGAACAACTCCTGAAACCCCGCCAGTTTCTGCTCCGTCGAGGCGCTTCTGGTTACCGCCTGCAGCTGGTTGCCAATATTGTTGATGAACGAGGCTGGATCCATGCCAGCCGAAGCAGGCGCTGACGGCGTCAAGGCGCCGGTAACCAGGACCACTGCAACAGCCTGAAATGAACGTCGAAACATTGCAGCCACCCTCAACCGCTCAGACTTAGCAACGGTGCGGTGAAAGGGATGTGAAGCGGATTACACTTCACCATCCTTTTCCCTCCGTGCCGGTCCACACCTCCGCCTGACGAGCTTGAGATGGCTGGGCTCTGCAGAAGTGCTACGACGGAAGCGGATTCGGTGATCGCAGCATATGCTGCACCGCGTTATCCCTGAGACCGGGGCAGGGTGAAATCGCGCATGTTGCCGATTCGTTCAAATAATACGGGCAGTTTTTCCGCTAGGCCGGCACAGAAGCGGCTTGCGCAAATGCGGCGGGTTGCGCTTCGCGCAAGTGGCAGGCGACGTGGTGGCCGGGGAAGGTTTCGCGCATCTCTGGCTCCTCTTGCGAGCAGCGGGCGAAGGCGTAGGGGCAGCGGGTGTGGAAGCGGCAGCCTGACGGCGGGTTGATCGGGCTCGGCACGTCGCCTTTGAGGATAATCCGCTGCTTTGCCGCTTCGGGGTCGGGGACCGGCACCGCCGAGAGCAGCGCCTCGGTGTAGGGGTGTTGGGGGCGGGTGAAGAGGGCGCGCTTGTCGGCGATCTCGACGATCTTGCCGAGGTACATAACGGCGATGCGGTGGCTGATGTGCTCGACGACGGCGAGGTCGTGGGCGACGAAGAGGTAGGAGAGGCCGAATTCACTCTGCAGGTCGCCCAACAGGTTGATCACCTGCGCCTGCACCGAGACGTCGAGCGCCGAGACCGGCTCGTCGCACACGATGAGGCTCGGATGCAACGCCAGGGCCCGGGCGATGCCGATACGCTGGCGCTGGCCGCCCGAGAATTCGTGCGGGAAGCGGTCGAGCGCCTCGGCGCGGAGCCCGACCTTGAGCGCCAGCGCCGCGACCCGTTCCGCCAATTCGCGGCCGCCGGAGACGCCGTAATTGATCAGCGGCTCGCCGATGATGTCGCGGATGCGCAAGCGCGGGTTGAGCGAGGAATAGGGGTCCTGGAAGACGACCTGCAGCTGGCGCCGCCAGGGCCGCATCTGTTGGCGGGTGAGGTGGTCGATGCGCTCGCCGTTGATGCTGACCTCGCCCGCGGTCGGGTCGATCAGCTTGAGGATCGCCTTTCCCGCGGTCGACTTGCCACAGCCGCTCTCGCCGACCAGCCCGAGGGTCTCGCCCTCGGCGATGTCGAAGGAGATGCCGTCGACCGCATGGACCTGCCCGACAGTGCGCTGCAGCAGGCCTTTCTTGACCGGGAAGTGCTTGACCAGCCCGCGCACCGAAAGAAGCGGTTCCGCGCCCCCACCCATTCCCTCCCCCGCGAGCGGGGGAGGGTTAGGGTGGGGGCGACGCAGCGGCTCTGCAGCAGTCATGCCGCGGCGACCCGGTCGGAGTGGAAGCAGGCGGCGAAATGGCCGGGCTCCTTCTCGTCAAAGGCCGGCATTTCGCGGCGGCATATGTCGGTCGCAAACGCGCAGCGCGTCTCGAACGGGCAGCCCGGGATCGGCTCCCTGAGCGACGGCACGGTCCCGGCGATCTCGGCGAGCCGCGGCGCCCGCTCATGGTCGAGCGAGGCGCCGAGCCGCGGCACCGAGGCGAGGAGCCCCTTGGTGTAGGGATGGAGCGGCCGGCCGAACAGCCTGCCGACCGGCGCTTCCTCGGCCTTGCGTCCGGCATACATGACGACTACGCGCTGCGCCATCTCGGCGACGACGCCGAGATCATGGGTGATCAGCACGATCGCGGCGTCGATCTTCTGCTTCAGCTCGCGCATCAGGTCGAGGATCTGCGCTTGGATCGTCACGTCGAGCGCGGTTGTCGGCTCATCGGCGATCAGCAGCTTCGGGTTGCAGGCGAGCGCCATCGCGATCATGACCCGCTGCCGCATCCCTCCTGAGAGCTGGTGCGGGTATTCGCCAATGCGGCGGTCGGCCTCGGGGATGTGCACGAGGCGCAGCATGTCGGCGGCCTTGGCGAGCGCCGCTCTGTGGCCGAGCCCTTGGTGCAGGGTCAGGGTCTCGGCGATCTGCCGGCCGATCGTCAATACCGGGTTTAGCGAGGTCATCGGCTCCTGAAAGATCATCGAGATCTCGTTGCCGCGAACCTGGCGCATCTCAGCTTCGCTGAGGGGCAGCAGATCGCGGCCGGCAAAGCGGATCGCGCCGGAGACGATGCGGCCAGGCGGCGACGGGATCAGGCGCAATATCGAGAGCGCGGTGACACTCTTGCCGCAGCCGCTTTCGCCGACGATCGCCAAGGTCTCGCCGGGGATGACGTGGAAAGAGACGCCGTCGACGGCGCGCACCACCCCGTCGCGGGTGAAGAACCAAGTCCGCAGATCGGCAATGTCGAGGATTGGCTCGGCTGCGGCGGCGAGAGCCTTCGGGGCTAGAGGGGTGTAGGCCGCGAGGGTCTCGGGCATGCGCTACATGCGCCGCGCCAGGCGCGGGTCGAGCGCATCGCGCAGTCCGTCGCCGAGCAGGTTGATGGCAAGGACGGTAATCGACAAAAACGCCCCGGGGATCAGGACGATGTAGTAGGCGACCTGAAAAAGGCTGCGGCCCTCGGCCATGATGTTACCCCAGCTCGGAATGTTCGGGGGCGTGCCGGCGCCGAGAAAAGAGAGGATCGCCTCGACGATCATCGCAGAGGCGGCAACGAAGGTGCCCTGCACGAGGAGCGGCGGCAATGTGTTGGGCAGGATATGCCGCCACAGGATGCGGAAAAATCCGGTGCCGCTGGCATGGGCGGCCTCGACGAAGGGCAATTCGCGCAAGGTCAGCACGACGCCGCGGACAAGCCGCGTGACCCGCGGCACTTCGGCGACGGTAATCGCGAAAACGACGTTTTCGAGGCTGGCGCGGGTCAGCGCCATCAGCGCGATCGCGATCAGGATCGCCGGGATCGACATCAGCCCGTCCATGATCCGCATCACGATCGCGTCGGTCCAGCGGCTGAAACCGGTGACGAGCCCGATCAGGAGACCGAACGCCGTGCTAAACAGGGCAACGCTGATTCCTACCGTCAGCGATATCCGCGCGCCGTAGATCGTGCGGCTGTAGATATCGCGCCCGAGCATGTCGGTGCCGAACCAATATTGCGCCGACGGCCAGCGCAGCCGCCGGATCGGCGACAATGCCTGCGGGTCGACCGTGCCGAGATAAGGGGCAAATATCGCCATCAGCGCCATCAGCCCGAGCAAGGTCGCGCCGACCACGATCGTCGGGTGCCGGCGGATCGTGTCCCGGACGCCGCGTTTGCGCACGGCCGGAGCGGCGAGAACGGTGAGATCGGTTGGTGCGACCGTCATCGCTTCTCGTCGCCCCCGCGAAAGCGGGGGTCCAGAGCCTGCCCCCCTGCTTTCGCCAGGGGCAGGCTCTGGCTTGAACAGGGGGCAAACGCTTCGGCCCTCGGGACCCTGGGTTCCCGCTTTCGCGGGAATGACGAAGTGAAGTTGGGGAGGAGCATCGGTGGGCGATAAGGCTTCAGTATCGGATGCGCGGGTCGAGGAAGGTGTAGCTGAGGTCGACGAGCAGGTTGACGAGTACGTAAGCCGCTGAAAACACGAGGATGATGCCCTGGATAATCGGATAGTCGCGGCGCAGGATCGCATCGACGGTCAGCCGGCCGAGACCTGGGATCGCAAACACCGTCTCGGTGACGACGACGCCGGAGATCAGCGAGGCGACGCCGATGCCGATAATCGTTGCGATCGGCACGGCCGCATTCTTCAGCGCGTGGCCGATCAGCACCTTGTCGTTCGCCAAACCTTTGGCTTGAGCGGTGCGGATATAGTCCTGGGCCAACACGTCGAGCATGCTGGCGCGCGTCATGCGGGCGATCAGCGCGGCAAAAACCGCGCCGAGGGCGAGGGTCGGCATCACGATGTGCGAGAGGAACGGCCCCAAGCCGCTGCCGATTGAGACAAAGCCCTGGACCGGCAAGAGATCGGCTGAGACCGCAAAGACATAGATCAGCAGATAGGCGAGCACGAAGACCGGCACGGAAAAACCCAGCACCGCGAAGACCATCACCACCCGGTCGATCCACGAGCCGGCCTTCCACGCCGCGAGCACGCCCATCGGAATCGCCGCGAGAACCGAGACGATAAGTGTCGAGATCGTCAGAGTGATCGTGGGCTCTACCCGCTGAGCGATCAGCTTGGAGACCGGCAGGTTGGTGAAGATCGAGATGCCGAGATCACCATGCAATAAGGCCCAGACCCAGGTCACGAACTGGATGAAGAGCGGTTGGTCCAGCCCCAGCTTCTGGCGGATGCGGGCGATGTCGTCCGCGGTCGCCGTGTCGCCGGCTATGATGGCGGCGGGGTCGCCGGGGCTGAGGTGCAACAGCGCGAAGACGAACAGCGCGACCACCGCCATCACCGGGATGGTCGCCAGAATTCGTCGTATGATGTAGGCGAACACGACTAAAACCCTACTCGTCGTTCCCGCGGACGCGGGAACCCAGGGCGGCAAGCTCCTGGGGCAACGGCCCTGGACCCCCGCTTTCGCGGGGGCGACGGTAATCGACGGCGTATCATTTCTTCTCGACGTTCCACAGAAAGACGACCGGCGCGATGATGATTCCTTCGAGGTTCTTGCGGTAGGCGGTCGGCGCGACGAACTGGCCGGTCGGCACGTAGGGGACGTCGTTAGTATAGGCCTCGACCTGAATATCGGCGGCGAGCTTCTTCTGTGCCGCGAGGTCGGGCGCCTTGAACCAGGCATCGATCAGCTCCTCGATCTTCGGGTCGGTCGGCCAGCCGAACCAAGCTTTCTCGCCATTGGCGCGGAGCGGCAGATTGACCGCCGGCGAGAAAAAGTCCGGCGCCGAGGTCCAGGTATGGAAGATGCTCCAACCGCCTTTCTCGACCGGCTCCTTCGAGGTGCGGCGGGTGATCAAGGTACCCCAGTCGCTGGCCTGCAATTCGACATTGAGCCCGGCCTTGCGCAGCGCGTCCAATGTCACCAGAGCCTGGCCCTGCACGATCGGCTGGTCGGTGGCCGACAGCAGCACGATCTTTTCGCCCTTGTAGCCGGACTCCTGGATCAGCTGCTTTGCCTTGGCGAGTTTCGGCCCCTTCAGCAGCGCCTCGGCCCCAGCATTGGTTTCGAACGGCGTGCCGCAGCCGAACAGGGAAACACAGGTTTTCCAATATTTGGGGTCGCCGGCCGCCGCGCCCATGTAGTCTTTCTGGTCGACCAGGTTCAGCACCGCCTCGCGCAGTTTGAGATTATTGAACGGCGGCTGAATGTGGTTGAAGCGCAGAATGCCGTGATTGCCGAGGGGATCGACCGTCGTGACGGTGATGTCTTTGTTGGCGGCGAAGAGCGGGACGAGGTCGGCCGGCGGCTGCTCGTACCAGTCGGCCTCCCCGGCGTTGAGCGCGGCCGCCGCGGTCGTGGTGTCCGGAATGTAGAGCCACTCGACGCGGTCGACTTTTGCCACCTTGCCGCCGGAGGCGAAGCTCGGCGCCTCCTCGCGCGGCACGTAGTCGGCGTTCTTGACAAAGACGGCCTTGTGGCCGGGTTCCCATTCCTCTTTGACGAATTTGAATGGACCGGAGCCGATCGCCTCAGGGATCTGCTGGTAGGCGTCGGTCTTGGCCAGCCGCTCCGGCATCATGAACGGCACATTGCTCGAGAGCTTGCCGAGCGCATCGAGGATCAGCGGGAACGGCGATTTCAGCTTTATTGTAAAAGTCTTGTCGTCGACCGCTTGCATCTGGCCGACGGCTTCCATCAGCTTTTGGCCGAGCGTGTCGCGCTTGCCCCAGCGTTCAATGGAGGCGATGCAATCGGCGGCGCGCACCGGTTGGCCGTCATGCCACTTCAAACCGTCGCGCAGGACGAAGCTGTATGTCAATTTATCGTCACTGGCAGTCCAGCGATCGACCATTTGCGGCTGCGGCTTGAAGTCCTTGTCGAGCGCGAACAGCGTATCGAAGACCAGATAACCGAAATTTCGCGTTACATAGGCCGTCGTCCAGATCGGATCGATGCTTCGCAAATCCGCCTGCGGAATAAACCGCAAAGTCTTTTGTGGAGCGCTCTGGGTCCACCCGATCGAAGGGACAAAGAAGGCAAAGAAAGCTGCCGCTGTCGCCCATCGCAATGTTTGCGTTAAAAAAATCATGCGTTCCCTGTTCGGCATGTTGTTCTCGCGAACTTACGCCATCCGTGTCAGGTACGACAATGCAAAAGCTGGGCCGCGGATTCCCTCCCCCCCTAGCCGCGGAGGCGATAAGATGAGAGCGGAGGAAGCATGGCCAGCCCAAACGATGTTGCTTACGCCTCGGCGGTTTCAGTGCTCGACCTCTACCGCAGGCGGGCGTTGTCGCCGGTCGAGGCGACCCGGCTGATCCTCGACCGGCTCGACGCGCTGCAGCCGAAGATCAACGCGTTCTGCGTCGTGGATCGGGACGGCGCCCTGGCGGCGGCGCGTGAATCCGAGAGGCGCTGGTTGCGCGGCGAAGCGGTCGGGCGGCTCGACGGCGTTCCGGTGACGATCAAGGATTTGATCTTGATGCGTGGCTTCCCGACCCGGCGCGGCTCGCGCCTCGTCGAGCCGGATCAGGACTGGTCGGAGGATGCCCCGGCAACGGCCCGGTTGCGCGAGGCCGGCGCGGTGATAATCGGCAAGACGACAACGCCGGAATTCGGCTGGAAGGCGTTGGGCGACAGCCCGCTGACCGGGATCACCCGCAATCCCTGGGACCTCTCGCGCACGCCCGGCGGCAGCAGCGCCGGCGCCGCGGCGGCCTGCGCCGCCGGAATTGGGCCGTTGCATATCGGCAGCGATGGCGCCGGCTCGATCCGCATCCCGAGCGCGTTTACCGGCGTCTTTGGATTGAAGCCGAGTTTCGGCCGTGTGCCCGCCCATCCGCCCTCGCCAATGGGCCTCTTGGCGCATATTGGGCCGATGGCCCGAACCGTCGCCGACGCCGCGCTGCTGCTAAGGGTCCTGTCAGGCGCCGACCACCGCGACCCCTATGCTCTACCTCCCGAGGACAAGGATTATGTAGCGGGGCTGGAAGAAGGTGTGCGAGGTTGGCGGATTGCCTACAGCCCGACCCTCGGCTACGCCAAAGTCGATCCCGAAATCGCCGCCACAGCAGCGGAGGCGGTGCGGCATTTCGAGGCGCTCGGCGCAATCGTCGAACAGGTCGAGACGATCTTCGATTCGCCGCGCGACGCACTCTTCAAATTGTGGGCAGCGGGCGCGGCAAAACTCCTCGCGGGGTTCCCCGCTAACCGGCGCGAGGTGATCGACCCCGGCCTGGTCGCGACAGCGGAGGAGGGCGAGCGGATCAGCGCCGTCGATTATCTCGGCGCCGACCTTGTCCGCACTGCGCTCGCACGGCAGATGGCGGAGTTCCACCGGAAATACGATCTACTGCTGACGCCGATGATGCCGGTCCCGGCGTTGCCGGTCGGGCAGGATCTGAACGACCCCACGACCGAGCGGCACTGGATCGACTGGTCGCCGTTCAGCTATCCGTTCAACCTGACCCGTCAGCCGGCGGCGAGCATTCCTTGCGGCCTGACGAGCGCCGGGCTGCCGATCGGCCTGCAGATCGTCGGCCCGCTTTATGCCGATGACCGCGTCTTGCGTGCCGCCCGCGCCTTCGAAACAGCGCAGCCCGAACGCCGCCCGCCGCTTGCGCCTTGAGAGGACCAACAATGGAAACCGGCGAAACGACGATTCTTCGCGAGACCCTTGCCGCGATCTCCGAAATTCTCGGCCCCGAGCTCGATAGCCTGACCGTCGAGTGCGCGGTTGTTGGCCTGTTCTTCACTGGAGTGAAGCTCGGGAACGGCATTGCTGGAGCGTGCGCCACCCCGATCAAGACGATCCCCGAGGCGGTCTGCTGTCCGACATCGGCAATGGCGATGCCGTTTCCCGGCAAGCTGCGTGGCCGCCGGGCTCTCGACCTCGCCAAAGAAGCGCTGGGCGACCACGGTATTCGCCGCGCCGTCGGCATCGCGGCGATGAACGCCCTCGCCGATACCTGCTGGCCTCGCCGTCCGCATCCGGGGACCGAGCTGCGTCTCGGCATCGATGCGTTCGATGCGACCGAGATACGCCCGGGCGACAGGGTCGTCGTCGTCGGTGCTTTTGTGCCTTTCCTGCGCGAGCTCAAACGCCGCCGTCAGCCTTTCCTGGTGCTCGAACAGGACCCGGCAACCCTCAAAGCCGAGGAGCTGCCTTTTTTCCGCCCGGCCGAACAGGCGTATAGTGTGGTTCCCGAAGCCGACGTGCTGCTCATCACCGGCACGACTTTGATCAACGACACACTCGAAGAGCTGTTGAGCTTCGCAAAACCGGCGGCTCGGGTAACGATGGTCGGTCCGACAGTCAGTCTCTTGCCCGACGCGTTTCTGCACCGCGGCGCTGATATTCTCGGTACCGTAAGGATCACCGCTCCGGACGAATTTCTCGAAACGCTCGCCGAGGGTGGCTCCGGCTACCACTTTCTCGGCCGTTCGGCGCAGAAGGTCGTGCTCGTCAGGCGCGCGGCCGCCGAGGTCGCGGCGTAGATCGAGCTGCCGAAGGTGAAGAATACATACGCCGGCTATCTCGGGCTACACCAGCTTCTCTCGGCGCAGAAACTGCAGACCGGCTCGGATGACGAGCTGCTGTTCATCATCATCCACCAGCAGCATGAGCTGTGGTTCAAGCTGGCCATCCACGAGCTCGATTGCGCCATCAGTTCCTTGATGAAGGAAGAGGCGCAGGAAGCCGATTGCATCATCGCCTTCAAGCGGCTGTCGCGGGTCAGCGCGATACAGCACATCCTGATCTCATCGTGGGACGTCATGGCGACTTTGACGCCCGACGAATTTTTTCGTCTTCCGGGAGACGGTGGGGCGGGACGGCGCTTCGGGCTTCCAGTCGGTTCAGTACAGGATTTTGGAATACAAGCTCGGCCTCAAATACCGCTTCCTCGAGTTCGAGCTGCCCGGCGGCCGGACGCAAACCATCGACGTGTTCGAGAACGCGCAGAGCGAGGAAGAGAAAGAGCGATTGCGCAGCGCCTTGGCCGCGCCGGCTATTTATGATGCGGTGATCTCGTACATGGCGAGAGCCCTTCCGACATTCGGCATCGAAGATCCGCGGTCGGGAGATTACTCGCACCGGCACCGCAAGTATGCGGCGGTGTTCCGGGCTTGGGGCTACGTTTACCGAAATCGCGCCAGCGCGCCGGAGTTGTACCAGCTCGGCGAAAAGCTGATCGATCTGGAGGATGCGTTCCGGAAATGGCGTTTTGCGCACCTCGCCACAGTGTCGCGAGTGATCGGCGCCAATACTGGAACAGGCGGGTCGACCGGATTGCGGTATTTGCGCGCCGCCGCCAACCAACTCTTCGAAAACCCGATGTACCCGGAGCTGTGGGACGTCCGCAGCGAAATGTTCAGCCGGCCGCAGGAATTCGACCTCGCCGCCGCCGGGTACGCCTCGCAGTAGGGCCCCTCTCCGCATGCCGACGCTTGCGGGGAGAGGGATAGACCCGCGAAGCGGGACGGTGAGAGACCGAGCGGCGAGGCATGAGTCATTGCGCATCTGGTATAGTGTCTCAATTTGAACGTAACATTGCTTGACGCAGCTCGGGCCGGGTAGTATTGTATCTGTCAATATTGAAGGAATAACCGGCACCGTGTCCGTATGCATAGCGGGAAGCGTTGGGGCTGAGCTACGAAGGATGCCGCGCAGGTGGACACATACGGCAGCTTTCCGACATTTTGGGGCAAAGCCGAGTAACGTGCAATGGAGTTGGTCGGCCAGGAGCGCCGATGGGAAAACGGTAGTCGTTACCCTTTGGCAACACGAGTTCGAGGGGCGCCGATATCAATCTCATTTTTATGAATCTCATTTTGAATCGGACGACGACGATCCGCGACCAGGCTTTAAAGAGCTGATGGAAAATCTGGAATGGTCGCAAGAGCATTGCGGCGGCAAGTTTCGGGCGATCATCGCGAGGGCGCGTGAACCGGGTGCTTACCCGCCGTCCATTGCGGAGTGCTTCCCCGGTCCTATGGTGATGCTGTTGACCAGCTTGGATCGCGAGACAGGCAACTTCACCGCCGAAATCGATGGTCTCTAATGCCGAAGGAAGAAGCCGCGCCGACGTGATCGGCAATGCCGTCAAGGTCATGCGGATTGCGACCGGCGAGGAACTAGAAGAGATCGAAACCGACGACGGCAAGGACCAAAACAGCCCATCGCTTGGACACGCCTATCTTGGCGGTTGTGATATATAGCTCAAACGGGTATCGTGCAGCTTCGATGAACCGGTACGCTCAATCATCGAATTGGTGGTGGCCCGTCTAATAAGGCGGCCACATTCTTATTCCAACTGAGGCCGCCCAGGGAACACCGGGCGGCCTTTGCAGTTCAGGGCGAACCTACCCGGCCCCCGGGCGATCCCAGCCAGAGGGATCCCTATGAAGCTCGCGAGCTATATCACCAAAGGCGGCATCCGCGTTACGCGAGAGATCCGCAAGCACGAGTATCAGCCGGCCGATACCGCGCTGGCCCAATCGCTCGACGAGCGGCGCGGGGTGTTGTTTTCCTCGAGCTTCGAGTTTCCCGGCCGTTACACGCGGTGGGATATGGGGTTTGTCGACCCGCCGCTGGTTTTTACCGCGCGCGGGCGCCGGTTCACGATCGAGGCGCTGAACGAGCGCGGCTGCGTTCTGCTGGACCCGGTTGCGGGGAGCCTCGCCGGCCTGGCCGCAATTCGCGTCGAGCGGGTCGGGCGCGATCGGATATCGGGCGAAATCGAGCAAGCCGAGCAGCGTTTCCCGGAGGAGAGCCGCAGCCGGCAGCCCTCGGTGTTCTCGGTTCTGCGCGCCTTGATCGATCTGTTCGGTAGTGCCGAGGACCAGCACCTCGGGCTCTACGGCGCCTTTGGTTACGATCTGGTGTTCCAGTTCGAGCCGATGGAGCTGCGGCTGCCGCGGCCCGATGACCAGCGCGATCTCGTCCTCTATCTGCCCGACGAAATCCTCGTCGTCGACCACATGCGGCAGGTCACGGCGACCCATCGCTACGAATTCGATGTGGGGGGGGTCTCGACGCACGGACTGCCGCGCTCGACCCCACCCGCTCGTTATGGCCTTCATCTGCCGGCCTCCCGCCCGAGCGAGAGCGACCATGGCCCCGGCGAATACGCCGCGCTCGTCGAACGCGCCAGAGCGGCCTTTATGCGCGGGGATTTGTTCGAGGTCGTGCCCGGCCAGCTCTTCGCCGATCTTTGCGCCGACCCGCCGAGCGTCGTCTTTCATCGCCTGCGCCAGGCCAATCCGGCACCCTACGGCGCATTGATCAATCTCGGCGAGGGCGAGTTTCTGGTCGCAGCCTCGCCCGAAATGTATGTCCGGGTCGAGGGAAAGCGGATCGAAACCTGCCCGATCAGCGGCACGATCGCGCGCGGCCGCGACCCGGTCGAAGACGCCGAGCGCATCCGGGAATTGCTCAATTCCGCTAAGGACGAGAGCGAGCTCACGATGTGCACGGACGTCGACCGGAACGACAAGTCGCGCGTTTGCGTGCCGGGTACCGTGCGGGTCATCGGGCGACGCCAGATCGAGCTCTATTCGCGGCTGATCCACACTGTCGATCACGTCGACGGCGTGCTGCGCGAGGAGTTCGATGCGCTGGACGGTTTCCTCAGCCATGCCTGGGCGGTGACGGTGACCGGCGCGCCCAAGCGCTGGGCGATCCGCTTTATCGAACAGGAGGAGCGTTCGTCCCGCCGCTGGTATGGCGGCGCTATCGGCCGAGTGACATTTGACGGCAACATGAACACCGGCCTGACCCTGCGGACAATCCGCATGAAGGACGGGGTTGCCGAGGTCCGCGCCGGGGCGACATTGCTTTACGACAGCGACCCGGAGGCAGAAGAAGCCGAGACTCGTTTGAAGGCGGCCGCGATGTTCACCGCGATCCGCGGGACGGCGTCAGTACCCGCCAGCCGCGCGGTGGCGGCTGCCGAAATCGGCAAGGGCCGGCGGGTTCTGTTGATCGATCATGAAGATTTTTTTGTTCACACCTTGGCCAATTACATCCGTACGACCGGCGCTGAGGTCGTGACGATGCGCCCCGATCTGGCTCGCGCCGAGCTGCGGGATGGGGGTGGTCACGATCTCGTCGTGCTGTCGCCGGGACCGGGCCGGCCCGCCGACTTCGCAATGGCCGAGACCCTCGATCTCATTATCCGGCGCCAGCTGCCGGTGTTCGGGGTTTGCCTCGGCCTGCAAGGCATCGTCGAATATTTCGGCGGCTCGCTTGCGGTGCTGGACCCGCCGATGCACGGCAAGCCATCACCGGTCCGCGTGCGCGGCGGGCGGCTATTGTGCGGCCTGCCGAGCGATTTCGTCGTCGGGCGGTATCATTCACTGCATGCGGTGCGCAGCACCTTGCCGCCGGAGCTTTCGGTCACTGCCGAAACCGAGGACGGCGTCGTCATGGCGATCGAGCACCAACGCTTACCGATCGCCGCCGTGCAGTTCCACCCGGAGTCGGTGATGACGTTAAGGACGGAGATCGGCATGCCGATCATAGCCTCCGTCCTGTCGACTTTCGTTGGCGGCTAGCCGCCGGGAACGCCCTGGGCTTCGACGTACAGCGAATAGATCGACTGGCTCGCCGCCATGAAGAGGCGGTTGCGTTTCACTCCGCCAAAGCAGAGATTGGCGCAGCGCTCGGGCAGCATGATACGGCCGATCATTTTGCCGTCGGGGGCAAGCACGACGACGCCGTCTTCGGCCTCGCCCCCGGACCATCCGCACCACAGGTTGCCGTCGACATCGATCCGCATCCCGTCAGAGCCGCCCGGCTCGGCGCTGTTGAACTCGCGTCGATTGGCGGTCGCAGTGCCGTTGTCGATGACATCGTAGACTTGGATCGTGCGCTGCCCCGGGCCGGGCGTGTCGATGACGTAGAGCAGCTTCTCGTCAGGCGAGAAGGCGAGCCCGTTCGGCCGCTTCATATCGCCGACCGCAATGGTCATCCGGCCCGTGGCCGGGTCGAGCCGATAGACCCGGTACGGCAATTCCGCAGTCGCCTTGTGGCCGAGATAATTGCCGCGGATGCCGGCGCCGTTGTCGCTGAACCAGATCGAGCCGTCGGATTTGACGACGACATCGTTGGGGCCGGTCAGCTTCTTGCCGTCGAAGCTTTCGGCCAGCACCGTGATCGTGCCGTCGTGCTCGGTGCGCGTCACGCGCTGAGTATCCATCTCGCAGGTGATGAGCCGCCCCTGCCGGTCGCGGGTATTGCCGTTGGCATAATGCGAGGGCTTGCGGAAGACGCTGACCGCGCCCGTTTCCTCGTCCCATTTCATCATTCGGTCGTTGGGGATGTCGCTCCATAGAAGGCAGCGCAGATCCCCGAACCAGACCGGCCCCTCGTTGAACCGGCAGCCGCTCGCGATCACCTCGATCGCGGCGTTGCCGAGCACGAGCGGCGCAAAGCGCGGATCGACGGTCTTTATCCGCTGATCCGGGTAGCGAACGGCTGCCGGGTCCCAAGTCGCTGCCATTGCTGCCAATCCCCCGTTGATGATGAAAGATCGCCTGCCGATAACCACGCGGGCCTCCGGTCGAGATCAGGAATTGGGGCCGCGCTCCATCGACACTGGCTGCCAGCGCTTGAGGTCCGTCTTCGCGAGGACCGCCGGATTGACGCAGGACATCGGCCATTTGCCGCTTAGCACCAGCGACAATTCGAGACCGACGCGGCGGCGCCGGGCCGGGTCGAAGCGGGCCGAGGCCGAGGCGACGTGCGCGGTCAGGATCACGTTGTCCATCTTGAGGAGGGGATTGTTGTCGCCCGGCGGCTCCTGTTCGAGCACGTCGAGCCCAGCGCCGGCGATCCAGCCTTCGTCGAGCGCCTTGATCAGTGCGGCCTCGTCAGTTGTCGGGCCGCGGCCGGTGCTGATGTAGAGCGCCGTCTTCTTCATCTGCCGGAAATGCTCCTCGCGCAGCAGCCGATTGGCGCTTTCGGTCGCCGGCGCATGCATCGAGATGATGTCGGAGCGTTGCAGCAGTTCGGGCAGGCTGACCGGCTCGACGCCGTGACCGATCATCACCAGCTCCTCGATGAACGGGTCGTAAGCGATGACGTGCAGGCCGAACGGCTTCGCCCGTGCTGCGACCGCCCGCGCCACGTGGCCGAATGAGACAAGGCCCAGGGTCAGCCCCATCAGGCGCGGGATCTTCGACAGCATCGGCCGGCCCTCGGCCCAGCGCCCCTCGCGCACCAGCCTGTCCTGCACGACGAGGCGCCGGAAGCTGGCGAGGATCAACGTCATCGCGTGGTCGGCGACCTCGTCGATGAAGGTGTCGGGGCAATTGGTGACCGGGATGCCCTTTTGCGTCGCCGCTTCGACATCGACCGAGTCGACGCCGACGCTGCCGAGCGCAATGATCTTGCAGCGGTCGAGACCGTCGATCATCTTTTTGGTGATCCGCCGTCCCTTGGCGTAAAGCGCGTCGGCATCGCGCGCCGCGGCGACGAACTCGTCCTCGGACCCAGGCCGAACCTCGAAAATCTCGGCGTCGATCGGCGTCAGCGCCTCCATCTCGTATCCGTAATCGCCGGCGGTCGTGAAGCTGGCGCCAGTCGGCGTCGCGATCCTGTATTTGGCCAAGTGTCCCTCCGTTGCACGAATTCGATCCGGATCACACCGTCGCCGAGACGGGTTGTCAATCGCCGCGCGCCGATGCCGCTGGCTGTGGTGTCAAGGGGAACAACGAGACCACCATCGTGATGACGAGCAGCACCGAGAGCCCCACCATAATTCCGGCGAAACGATCGAGACCCGGAGTGGGAGAAAGGGGCGGTCCCTGGCCCTGGATCATGCTCAGCAGAAAGGCGAGCCCAGCCTGGTTCCCGACATAGCCGATGCCAGTGCTGCCCGATTGGATCTGCGAGCTGAGCCACGTGCCGGTCATCAACAGCAGCATCCACACAAGGAAGTCGCTGCCGACCCAATGAACGAAGAAGAGACCCAGCAGTGCACCGAGCGCGCAGCCCACGAGACGGTAAACAGCGCGCTCGATGATTGTCCGTGCATCGGGCTCGATGACCGCGGTCGTCGGGACGGCCAACACGGCGACCGCGGTCACTGCCATGCTGCTGGGCCCGAGCGGAGCCAACCAAGTCACCAGCAGAGGCAACAGCATCACAGTGAGACCGCCGCGGCAGGCATGCACTACCAAAGGCCGAATCTCGCGCAACCAGCGTTCGAATTCAGCGGCGTGGCGCCGTGTCCAAAACAGCAAGGGCGGCGGTGCTGGCGGTGTCGAAGCGGGACTGGGGGTGGCGACGTCGTCAGGGAGGAGAAGGGTAACGATCAACGCCGCTGCCGTGCCGATCGTTACCTCGGCAACACGGTTCACGGCGATCGTGAAGGTGATCTGCGGCTGATCGAGAGCCATCAGCATCACGAGATTGCCGGTGATCGCTCCGATCAGCCAGGCATAGCCGTGAGGCGAGGTCGCGAACCCGATCAGGCCGGCGCAGGCCAGCGCAAACAGGCACAGGCAGAATGGCAGGGGATGATAGACGAACAACCCGATGACAATCACCGCGATTCCGGCGCCCACGACGCTGCCGGTGATGCGCATTGCTCCGCGCGACAGCGCGACCGCCAAGGATGACCGGTTCACCATCCAGGCGGAAATGGCCGCCCACCAGGGCTCGTCTGAATGCAACAGCAACGCAGCCAAAACCGCGAGAGACACGGACATTGCTGCGGCGAGGGCCGCGGTGCCGCGCGGTCCGCCGGGCTCGAACGAGCGGAATTCGGTGTTCAGCGCGTCGACGATCCCGCGCAACATCGTCGGAATTCAGTAAAAGATGATCGTGCGTGCGTCGGCGCCCATATGCAGCGTGATATCCGGGCTCTGATCTTGCAATACCAAGGTCACCGGAAAGCGCCGCTCCAGACGGATCCAGTCGGTCGTCGGCGCGACGTAGGGCAGCAGCTTGCGCTCGGTCTGCTCACGGCTGATCCCGCGGGCGATCCCCTGGATTGTCGCGCGATGAATATGCCATGGGTAGGCGTCGAGCCACACCCAGGCGGTGTGGCCGATTTTCATATGGCGGATCACGCTTTCCTTGTAATTGGCGTAAATCCGCCAGGCATGCGCGTCGACCAGGCCGATCAGCGGTTTGTTCTCCACTGCCTGGTCGCCGACCCGCAGGGTGAGTTGAGTAATGGTGCCGTCGGCCGGCGCGAGCAGCCTTGTCTGCTCGAGCTGCCATTGCAGATACGCGATTTCAGCAGTGATCGCCGCGACCGTCGCCTGATGCAGGTTCAGTGTCTGCTGCGCTTTTGCAATCGCAGATTCGGCCTCGGCCAGAGCTGCCTTCGCCTCCTGTTCCTTCGCAGTCAAGGTGTCAAGCCCCTGACGGGAGTAAAAGCCTGCGGCAGTGATCGGCGTGGCCCGGCGCACATCGTCGCTCGCCAGCCGCTCCTTCGCCGCGGCGTCGTCGCGCTGGGCCTGTGTCGCGGCAATGACATCTCGATCGACTGCGAGCTGTGCTTCGGCTTCGGTCTTTTTCGCCAGCCTCTCGTTTAACGCCAGTTGGAAAGGCGCCGGATCGATCGTCGCCAGTAATTCGCCTTTTTTCACGGTCTGATTGTCGACGATATTTACGCCTGCAATTCGGCCGCTAATGTACGGAGCGACATTGACGAAGTCGGAGGTGACATAGGCATCGTCGGTGTAAGCAACGAAATAGCCGGAAGCCCAGTACAGCCCGAGCGCGAGCACGATTGAAGCGAGGACAAGGAGGACTCTTCGCCGATAACTACGAACGCCCGCGTCTTCCCGATCTGCTTTTTCAGGCGGATGCTCCCCAATTCTGTCCGGTGGCTTGGGTTCCGCAGGTTCGACCGCGGGCGGCTGAGGCGTCGCTCGCGCCACCTCCCGCAACCTGATAGTCGTATCCTGATTCGTCATGATGGTGGCCAGCGCGGGTGGACGATTCGGGGAATCGGGCGACGATAATATCGATACTCGGGCCGCCGCGCCACACGAGGCTGCAGCGGATCACTTCGCAGATTGAGAACTTAACCCAACCGGATCCAGCTCGCGGCGCTCGATCACGGTCGCGGGACGCTTTTCAGTCGGATATCTCGGCAGCTGGTCGGCGGTGTCGAACCAGGCGATTCGGCTATCGGTCCAAATGTGCATGGTTGGTGCGATGGCCTCTGGGTTGTCGAGGCTGGCGACACTGATGTCGACGAACCGGGGGTTGTCGGCCTCGCGCCATGTCAACGGCGTGCCGCAACTGGCGCAGAAATGCCGGAACGCCTTCACCGAGGAACGATAAGCGACGGGGTTGCCAGCCGTCACCACAAAGGCGTCGAGCGGGACCGTGAGCCAGGCAATCACCGGCGCGCCATGCGCCCGTTGGCACATCCGGCAATGGCAGTAGAGCGCCTCGACGGGCATGGCGGTAATGCGGTAGCGTATGTCACCGCACAAGCAGCCGCCGGTAAGATCTTCTTCCACAATTCGTCTCCACTCAGGAAGCCGCCGATGACACTCGACGTTTTGGTGATCCAACCGCTGGTCGCGCTGATCGCAGGCATACTGATCCTCCTTATACCGCGTATTCTCAATTACGTCGTCGCGATTTACCTGATCTTTATTGGTTTGGTCGGCTTGTGGCCCCGCCTATTTCACATTCCGCATTGAGGCCCCCGGCGCCCAGCCGGTCAGGAAGAGGATCTCGAAGGTCGCCGGAACGCGGCCGTCGGGCTGGCCGAACCGTTCGGAATAGAGCAGCGCGGCGCGGGCAAGGGTGGCGCGGCGCAGCGATGTGCGCCTGCGCGCCGTCAGCGCATTGGTCTCTCCCATGCCGCGCAGGTCGCGCATCAGCGCCAGAGCGTCAGCGTAGGTAACGGTGATCTTTTCGGCATCGGCGACAGGCATTGCAAAACCGGTGCGCAGCAGAAGGCCCGCCACATCGCCGAGCTCGGCGACCGGCGATACGCGAGGGCTCGCTCCTCCTTCTTCGATCAATTCGGCCTCGATCAGCACGGTGCGAAGCTCGACCAGAGTCGAGCCACCCAACATTGCGGCGAGAAACAGGCCACCCGGTTTGAGGATACGGCGGATCTGGACCAGGGCGCCGGGCAGGTCGCCGGCCCAGTGCAATTCAAGCATGCTGACGACGAGGTCGAAGCTTCCGTCGCGAAACGGGACGAGATCGGAGTCGGCCGCGACCCGCATTCCGCTGAGCTGCGCGAGGAAGCCGAAGGACGGGTCGGCGGCTACCACCCACTCGATCCCCGGCCGGCAGCCGAGTGCGCGCGAGAGCGCCCCGTGGTGCGCGCCGAGGTCGAGCGCCAGACGAAACTCCCGTTTGACATCGTCGAGGCGCTCGATCAGTCGATCGGCGAGTTCCCTATGTAGAAAGTCGACGCAGCCGCGGCCCGCCGCACGATCGCGGTGCCGCCGCCGGGCGCGCCGATCGAACAGCATCAATGGGAGGTCGTCGGATCGGGTCATCGCGGCGAAACCTGGGGGTCTGGGTTGACGAAAGTGCCCGCTACCTGATCATGTGTATCGATGCACGCATCGGCAACTCTTGCCAACTGGGCTTCCAGCCGTTTACGGCGGATCGGCAGAGCCGTCGTCGACGGGGTGTTGCCGCCGCGCTGTCTTTCGTGCGGTGAAACGATCGGCGAGCCCGATGCTCTGTGCGGCCGGTGTTGGCGAGGGATTACGTTTTTTGCGCCGCCGTGGTGCGCCGCTTGCGGCGCGCCGTTTGCCCACCCGATGGGCGAGGACGCGATCTGCGGGGCCTGCGCCAGCGAGCGGCGCAGCTGGGACAGGGCGCGATCGGTGCTGCGCTATGACAAGCACAGCCGTCACATGGTTCTCGGGCTGAAGCATGGCGACCGGACCCATGTGGCCGGGGCGTTCGGGCGCTGGATGCACCGCACTGGGGCCGAGGTCCTCGCCGATACCGACCTGCTTGTTCCGGTGCCGTTGCACTGGACCCGCCTGTTTCAGCGCCGCTACAACCAGGCCGCGCTGTTGGCGCAGGCGATCCATTGGGCCGGCGGTCCCGAGGTCGCGGCGGACTGGCTGGTTCGCCGACGACGGACACCGGCGCAGGGCCGCCTGGGACCGGCGGCGCGCGAGCGCAACGTCCGCGGCGCCTTCGCGGTCCAGGCCGGCCGCAGCTTTGCCGGGAAGCGCGTGGTAATTATCGACGATGTCATGACGACAGGAGCGACCGTCGAGGAGTGTGCCCGCGTGCTCAGGCGGGCGGGAGCCGCATCGGTCGGGGTTTTGACACTGGCTCGGGCCTTGCGGATGGGCGGATAGTCGCCGCATAGCATGCGGCTCCGGGGCTTGGTACCCTGGCGTTGTCGTCTTAATTGAAGGACATGCACGCCCGCACGATCCCTACTCGGAGTTGCCGCCGCAATGGCTGAAGTCGAGCTTTACACGACAATGTTCTGTCCTTATTGCGCCCGGGCGCGCGTCCTGTTGGAGCGCAAAGGGGTCGCTTACACCGAAATCGATATTATCGAAGAACCGGCCCGGCGCGACGAGATGATCCGGCGAGCCGGCGGCCGCACATCGGTTCCTCAGATCTTCATCGATGGCGAGCATATCGGAGGCTCCGACGAATTGCTCGCGCTCGACCGTGCCGGCGAACTCGATGCCAAGCTCGGGAGCACGAAATGAACGGCGCTTTCACTGTTTCCTGCATTCAGTTCACTTCGGCGCGGGATTACGAGCCCAACATTCGTGTCGTCTCGGATCTTGTGCGGCGGGCGCGCGACGGCGGCGCCGATTTCGTCATGACGCCCGAGAACACCGGGCTCACTGAGCCGGTCGGCAAATTGCGCCGCGAAAAGGCGCGTCACGAGGCGAACCATCCCGTTCTGTCCGCGTTACGCGAGGTTGCGCGGGAGACCGGAGTTTGGCTGCTGATCGGCTCGCTGGCTGTCGATCTGTCGCGAGAACCCGGGACGGCGGAAGGCGAACGCCGCCTCGCCAACCGCTCCTACCTCGTCGATCCCGGCGGCGTGGTCGTTGCCCGCTACGACAAGATTCACATGTTCGACGTCGATCTCGCCGGCGATGAGAGCTATCGGGAAAGCAACGCCTTCCGCCCCGGCGGCCGCGCGGCGCTGGCCGAGACGCCGTGGGGCGTCCTCGGGATGACGGTGTGCTACGATTTGCGGTTCCCGCATCTTTATCGCGCGCTCGCTCAGGCCGGCGCCGATTTTCTTGCGATTCCCTCGGCTTTCACGGTGCCCACCGGCAAGGCGCATTGGCATGTGCTGCTGCGGGCGCGGGCAATCGAGAACGGGTGCTTTGTGTTTGCCCCGGCGCAATGGGGCGAGCATGCCGAAGGCAGGCGGACCTATGGCCACTCGCTGATCGTCGATCCATGGGGCGAGGTGCTGGCCGATGCCGAAGAAGCCGTCGGCATCGTAAGCGCCCGTATCGACTTAGCGGCAATCGTCAAGGCGCGCCGCATGGTCCCGTCGTTAGCAGCACGATCGACCGTTTACAAAGCCGGCGCTTGCCGCCCGCCCTCTCGCAGCCGAGTAGCATCGAGCTCCGTATCCTCGTAAATCGCATCGAGGCTTAGCTCGATGCCGATCGAGGAGAGCGTGAGGGTGGCATTTCCCTCGACAATCTCATCCGTCCAACGATCCCCCGACCGGGTGTACAGGTCGACACGCCGAGCATCCTGCTCAATGATGGCATATTGCTGGATCGACGGCGTCGCGAAGTAATCGAATTTCTTTCGGCCGCGTTCCTCCCGCTCCGTGCTGGGCGATATCACCTCGATGACGACGATCGGGTCGGGGACGATATCGCCTTTGCCGCCAAAGGGCGTGCACGACACGGTAATGTCCGGGTACCGGACCGAACCTCCCGCCAGAACCTTCGCATCGTTCGTGAACGGTCGACATCCGCTACCCCGTAAGGACTGTCGCAATGCGAAAGCGATGTTCATTGTAATCGTGACATGGACGAGAGAGGCGCCGGTCATCATTGTGACGACGCCGCCAGCGTATTCATAACGCTCTGGCTGTTCCCGCTCCCAGGCGAGAAACTCCTCCACAGACATTAACTTTTCAGCGGTGTTCGACAACGTGGAATGCTACTCCCGTAACTGGTCTATGTCCAACCCTACCGGATCGGGCAGATGGCCAACCGGCCCCGCAATTGCGGTGATGCGCTGGATCACGGCAGGCCGCGGCACCGAAACTTCGCCCTGCTCAAAGGCGACGATAGTCAGCATAGAAAAGGCGTCGAGGAGTTCGCCGGGACGCAGCAGAAAATCGGGATTGCGCGGGCGCCCGAAACGCTCGTTGCCAAGCGCGAACGTCTGGTAGATCAGCATACCGCCTGAGGCGAGGGCTTGGGCAATCGCCGGCAGCAGCGGGCGGTGCAGATAATTGGTTACGACTATTCCGTCGTAGCCAGTGCCAAGCGGCCATACACCGCCGGTCTCGAGATCGATCTGCCGCACTTCGCAGCCGTACGCGGCAAGGGGCGATAGCGCCGAGATGTCGCGGTCGACCGCGCAAACCGCGAAGCCGCTCTCGAGCAGAAGCCGGGTATGCCGACCGCTGCCGGCGGCGAGATCGAGCACCCGGCCGCCGCGCCTGATCAGCGGTAGGAATCGTCTCACCCAGGCAGCGGCTGGTGAGGAGACCCGCAACTCAGTGTTTATCGACATGTCGGCATACGCTTGGACAGCCCGGACGGGCCGGTGTACAACTGCCGGCTAGGAGGTTGCCTCGATGATCCTGTTCACGTTGCGCTGTGCTCATGGCCACGAGTTCGAAGGGTGGTTTCGTGACGGAGATGGGTTCGAGGCGCAGCAGAAGTCCGGCGAGATTGCCTGCCCCGAATGCGGTCAAACCACGGTCGAGAAAGCGGTGATGGCGCCGCGCCTCGGCCGCTCGAGGGAGATCTCCCCGCCGATTTCACCGGCACAATTTCGTGCGGCGCTGCTGGAGATGCGGCGGCAGGTCGAGAACCATTGCGATTACGTCGGCGAGCGCTTTGCCGAAGAAGCCCGGCGCATCCACTATGGCGAAATCGATCCGCACGGGATCTACGGCGAGGCCAGCGAAGAGGAGTCGCGAGAACTCAAGGATGAGGGGATCAGCTTTGGCCGGATTCCCTGGGTCCCGCATACCGACAGCTGAGCAGGGCGGCTCACTGCCGCACCGCCATCACCATGTAATTAACCCCCAGGTCGCGCGAAAGCGACCATTCCCCACGGATCAAATCATAGCTGACACCGGTCATGTCGGTGGGGTTCAGGCCATTGCGGCGCAATCCGAGGACGAGCTCGGAGGGGCGCATGAACTTGCGCCAATCGTGCGTGCCGCGAGGTAGCCAGCCGAGCAGGTATTCCGCGCCGATAATCGCCGCGGCAAAGGACCGGGGGGTGCGGTTCAAGGTAGCGCCGATAAAGGCTCCCCCTTGCCGGACCAGCGCTCCGACAGACCCGAGAAAAACACCGGGATCGGCGACGTGCTCGATGATTTCGAGCGCCAGGACCGCGTCGAACCGTTCGCCAGTGTCGGCCATCAATTCGGCGGTGGCGATGCGGTAATCGATCGATAGCCCGGTTGCTTCGGCGTGGGCGCGGGCGGCGGCGATTGCCTGGTCATCCGCGTCGACCGCTGTAACGGCAAAGCCGAGACGAGACATTGGTTCGGCGATGAGGCCGCCGCCGCAGCCTATATCCAGCAGAGTGAGCCCATCGAATGGTCGCAACGCGGAAATGTTGCGTCCGAAATGCGCCGTCAGGTGTTGACGAATGTAGTCGAGCCGAACGGGGTTGAGCCGATGCAGGGGGCGAAAGCTCCCCTCAGGATCCCACCACGCCTCGGCGTGCGCGGCAAAGCGTTCGATCTCCTGCGGGTCGACCGTAGCGCTGGTGGCGCGCACTTTCGATCCTTCTCGGTTGAATGATTGCTATATGGCCAGATAACCCGACAAGAGTATGTGTTGCCGTCCGGCCCCGGCAACAACCGCGTGGGGCCCTCATCGACGGATTTGCCGGACAGGTCCAAGAAACGCATGGCGCGCATTGTTCAGAAGTTCGGCGGCACTTCGGTCGCCGATATCGCCCGGATCAAGAATGTCGCGCGGCGCGTCAAGTGCGAAGTCGACGCCGGCAATGAAGTGGCTGCCGTCGTCTCGGCAATGGCGGGAACCACCAACCAGCTGGTCGATTGGACGCGAGACACGAGCCGCCTGCACGACGCGCGCGAATACGACGTCGTGGTCGCGTCGGGCGAGCAGGTGACCGCAGGTCTGCTTTCGCTGGCTCTGCAGGATCTCGGTATCGATGCGCGCTCGTGGCTCGGGTGGCAGATCCCGATTCGCACCGACGGGGTGCACGGCAAGGCGCGGATCGAGGCGATCGACGTCACCGAGATTCGCCGCCGCCTCGCCCAGGGCCAGGTCGCCGTCGTCGCGGGGTTTCAAGGCGTAGGACCGCGTGGGCGGATAACGACGCTCGGCCGTGGCGGGTCCGATACCTCTGCCGTGGCGCTCGCGGCCGCGCTCGAAGCCGAGCGTTGCGACATCTTCACCGATGTCGACGGCGTCTATACGACCGATCCGCGCATCGTTGCGAAAGCCCGCAAGCTCAGTAGAATTACTTACGAAGAAATGTTGGAAATGGCGTCGCAGGGGGCCAAGGTGCTGCAGACGCGCTCGGTCGAAATGGCGATGAACCACCGAGTGCGTGTTCAGGTGCTGTCGAGCTTTACCGATACTCCCGGAACCCTCGTGGTCGACGAAGACGAGATCGTGGAAAAGCAAGTTGTAAGCGGCATCGCGTACAGCCGCGACGAAGCCAAGATCACCGTGCAGAAGGTGGCCGATCGGCCGGGTGTCGCGGCGGCCATCTTTGGTCCGCTCGCCGACCATGCGATCAATGTTGACATGATCGTACAGAGCGCTTCCGAGGATGGACGCACCGCCGATCTCACTTTCACTGTGGCGCGCGCCGACCTCGACCGGGCCGTGGCAGTGCTGGAGAAGGGGAAAAACTCGATCGGTTTTGCTCTACTCAAGCCCGATCGGAATGTTGTCAAGGTCTCGGTCATCGGTGTGGGCATGCGCAGCCATGCCGGGGTCGCCAAGCAGATGTTTCAAACGCTGGCCGACAAAGGCATCAACATCCAGGTGATTTCGACATCCGAGATCAAGGTTAGTGTCCTGATAGCGGCTGAATACACCGAGCTTGCCCTGCGGGCGTTGCACACGGCCTATGGGCTCGACACGCCCGGATGACCGAGGGGATCGGCGCAGCGCAGTTTCCGATGGCCGAAGTGCGGTCAGCCAGCGAGCGGGAAACCGGACGCCAGTACCTAGGCACCGAACTCGACCGATTGTGGGCCCGCGGCCGAGACGTTCTCGGCTGCGATCTCGCCATCATGGGCGGCGCGATGACCTGGGTATCCGAGCGCAACCTCGTTGCCGCCATTTCGAATGCCGGCGGGTTCGGGGTCATCGCCTCGGGATCGATGTCGCCGCAGCTGCTCTCCACGGAGATTGAGTCGACGGCGGCGCTGACCCGACATCCGTTCGGTGTCAATCTGATCACCTTGCACCCGCAACTGCTCGAATTGATCGAGGTATGCGCGGAGCATCGGGTCGGCCACGTCGTGCTGGCCGGCGGTCTGCCGAGCAGCGCCGCGGTGAACCCAATCAAGCGGAGTGGCGCTCGGGTCTTGTGTTTCGCACCTTCCCTCGGCTTTGCGCGCAAGCTCGTGCGCATGGGCGCCGATGCGATCGTCATAGAAGGCAGCGAGGCGGGCGGGCATATCGGACCGGTCTCGACCGGCGTGCTGGCGCAGGAGATCCTGCCGCATCTCACCGACATTCCCGTTTTCGTAGCGGGCGGCATTGGCCGCGGAGAAGCGATGCTGGCCTATCTCGAAATGGGCGCCTCCGGCGTCCAGCTCGGCACCCGCTTTGTTTGCGCGCATGAATCGATCGCTCACCCGCGCTTCAAGCAGGCCTTCATCCGGGCCGCGGCGCGCGATGCGGTCGCTTCGGTCCAGCTCGATCCGCGCTTTCCGGTTATCCCGGTTCGCGCGCTTGCCAATCCGGCAACCGAGCGGTTTGTCTCCATGCAACGCCGAATCATCCAACGATGCGCGCTGGGTGAGCTCTCGCAAGGGGAAGCGCAGCTCGAAATCGAGCACTTTTGGGCCGGGGCCCTGCGTCGTTCGGTGATCGACGGCGATATCGAGGGGGGGTCCCTGATGGCCGGCCAAAGCGTCGGCTTCGTCACGCGCGAGCAGAGCACCGCCGAAATTATCGAGGAACTGGTCAGCCAAGCGCTTGCCGTTCTCACGGCCCGCAGAGAGGGCAAGCGACAGCTCGTGTCCCGCGAAATCTTGCCAGGGAGCCAGGCGCCCGCGGATGTCTGAAGCTGGAGGCAGCGTCAGCGCAACCCGCCGCCTCCTGCGCCGACTTCGCGACATAATGGCGGGTTCGGGCACCGCGCAGGAGCGGCTCGAACGAATTGTGCGGGTCGTTGCCTCCGAGATGGTCGCCGAGGTCTGCTCGGCTTACATCCTGCGGGCCGGCGAGGTCCTGGAGCTGTTCGCCACCGAGGGGCTGCGGCCCGAAGCCGTGCACCGGACGCGGTTGCGGGTCGGCGAAGGTCTGGTCGGGGTGATCGCCGCGACGGCGCGACCTCTCGCCCTGGCGGACGCGCAATCCCATCCAGATTTTGCCTATCGACCCGAGACCGGTGAGGAAGTCTACCATTCGCTGATGGGCGCGCCGATACTGCGCGGCAACCGGGTTCTCGGCGTCCTCGTCGTGCAAAACCGGACATTGCGCCATTACAGCGAGGACGAGGTGGAGGTTCTGCAGACGATCGCGATGATCGTCGCGGAGCTTGCGGCGAGCGGTAATCTCGTCAACCCGCTCGAAATCGCGCAAAGTCACGGGGGGGTAGCGCTCCCGGCCAGGATCGCCGGGGTTCGGCTAAATGCCGGCCTGGCGATCGGACCGGCGGTGCTGCACGAGCCCAGGGTCGTCATCCGCCAGGTCGTGGCAGAGGACGTCAGATGCGGAGCTGGCGCGTATGCGGGGCGCCGTCGCGGCGATGCGCGAGGCGATCGACGAGCTGGTCGCGGCGAGCCGCGAGTTTGGCGACGGCGAGCATCACGACGTCATCGAAACCTATCGCATGTTTGCCGCCGACCGGGGCTGGGTGATGCGTATTGCCGATGCGATCCGCAGCGGCCTTACCGCCGAGGCAGCCGTACAGAAAGTCGCCGACGACACCCGCACCCGCATGATGCAGATCAGCGACCCCTATCTCCGAGAGCGTCTATTCGACCTCGAGGATCTCGCCAACCGGCTGCAGCAGCACCTGGCCGGACGGCCGCTGAGTGCGGCCTGGGCCGAATTGCCTCACGAATTCATCCTTGTCGCCCGCGCGATGGGACCGGCCGAGCTGTTGGATTACGCGCGCCGGCGGATCATGGGTCTGGTGCTCGAGGAAGGCTCGCCGACTGCCCATGTGGCGATTGTGGCGCGCGCCTTCGACATCCCGGTCGTCGGGCGGGTCGGCGATGCGACGAGCCGGATCGAGGCGGGCGACATCGTGGTCGTCGATGGTGATCACGCCAATGTGCTGATCCGCCCCAGTGCCGACATCCAGCAATCCGATGAGCACCGCGGTGGAGGCGCGCAAGCCGCCGCCGCGCCTATTACGAGACCTTGCGCTCGACCCCGGCGATCACCCGCGACGGCATCGCAATCAAGCTGATGCTGAACGCCGGGCTGCTGCTCGATCTGGCGCAGCTCGCGACGACCGGCGCCGAGGGCGTCGGCCTTTTTCGCACCGAGTTCCCGCTGATGGTGCGGGACTCTTTCCCGGATGTCGAGGAATTCACCGAATATTACCAGCGCGTGTTCGATCAGGCAGAGCAGCGTCCTGTCTTCTTTCGCACGCTCGATATCGGGGGCGACAAGGTGCTTCCCTATCTGCCGCATGCGGCCGAGGACAACCCGGCAATGGGGTGGCGGGCGATCCGCATCGGGCTCGACCGCCCGGCGATGCTCCGGCAGCAACTGCGCGCTTTGATCCGTGCCGCCCGGGGCCGGACATTACACATCAAATTCCCAATGGTCGCAGAGGTTGCCGAGCTCGAACGCGCTCGTGCCCTGGTCGAAATGGAGCTGACGCGGGCCGCCCGGGAGGGACGCGAACCGCCGGAATCGGTCAAAATCGGCGTCATGCTCGAGGTGCCGTCATTGCTGTGGCAGTTGCCGGCATTGTGCGAGCGTATCGATTTTCTGTCGGTCGGCACCAACGATTTGCTGCAGTTTCTGTTTGCCTGCGATCGCGGCAATCCGCGCCTGGCCGATCGCTATGATCCCCTCTCGGCGCCGATGCTGGCGCTGTTTCGCCAGATCGTTGCATGCAGCCGCGCAGCCGGCACCTCGCTCAGCATGTGCGGCGACATGGCCGGCAACCCGCTCGAGGCGATGGTGCTGATCGCGCTCGGCTTTACGACATTGTCGGTGGCGGCAACCGCAATCGGCCCCGTCAAGACGATGATCCGAACTCTCGATGCCGGCGCGGTCGCCGCCTACCTGGAGGAGATCGGCAGCCGTCCGGATCATTCGCTGCGGCCCAAGCTCGAAGCTTACGCGCGCGATCACGAGATCGCGTTGTAATCGTGTTTACGCCGTCTACAGCGAACGCTGGCACGGACGCTTCGAGCGCTCGATGCAACTCGGGCCCGATGTCGAGCCCGATCGAGTGAATGCGTCATTCAAGAACGGCGTCCTGACGATCACCGTCCCCAAGCGGCCCGAGGCGCAGCGCCAGGTGAAGCGCATCCCGATCACGGCAGGATAAATCGGCGCTCATTGTGCGGCGCTCGGCAATTCGCCCGAGCGCCGCATTTACGTCTGCCGCACAATTGAGGGTTACGCTAAGCTGCAGTGTTGCCCGGGGCGTCGATAGCGTGTTCCATGGGTTCCAAACCTTCCTTGACGGATAGCGCTCAGGACCTCGAGGCGGGGCCGGGTCCATATATGGCTGGGGCCATGCTGCGCCAGCAGCGGGAAGCGCTCGGGCTCGATCTTACCGACGTCGCAGCCATGCTGCGGATCAAGCCTGCCTATCTCGAGGCGCTCGAAGCCGGGCGTCCGGACGAGTTGCCGGGCGCCGTCTATGCAATCGGTTTCATCCGCGCCTATGCCGATTACCTCGGTCTCGATAACCGCGAGATGCTCCGGCTTTTCAAGCAGCAATCGACGCTGCTTCTCGGTAAAGCCGGATCTCGCTTTTCCGATCCCGCTCGGCGCGCGCAGCATGCCCGGCGGGGGAATGCTGCTGGTCGTGCTGATCCTGGCGGTTTGCGGATTCGGCGGATGGTTCTACCTGTCGACCGGCGACGGCCCGCGGCCGCAACGCGTGGCCGAAGTACCACTCGAGTTGTTGCCGTACCGGGAGCCGTTTCGAACTCCACCAGCCGTCTCGCGGCCAGCAGAGGCGCAGGCGGCGCCGCAATCCCCGGCCGCACCGTCGGAGGGATGCGGAACACCCCGGCCCCGCTGAGGCCGGGTCGGGTTCGGGCGGCCGCCCTTCTGCTGCCGGTTCGGCGATGGCCGCGCTGCCTGCAGCGACTGATCCGGCGCCAAACCCGCCGGGCGAGGTCATCATCCGGGCTACCGCCGACAGCTGGATTCAGATCCGTGACATGCGCCAGTCAGTACTGCTCACGCGCGTATTGAAGGCTGGCGAGAGCTGCCGGGCCCCGGCTCGGCCGGGATTGTCGATGCGCACCGGCAACGCCGGCGGTCTGGAGATCACGGTGGACGGCGTTCCTGCGCCGCCGATCGGCCGAAGAGGAATGGTCCGGCGCAATGTCGCGCTCTGGACGGGCGGGCCTTGCTCGCCGGCAGCGCGGTTCGCAACTGAGCCGCCGAGGATCTCTCCCGCCCGCCCTTTTGTGCGGCGCCGAAAACGTCTATATGGCGTTTACGCTGTGCCAACCACGCGAGAATTGACCCCATGAGCATCCGGCCTTACCGCGACATCCACCGCCGTCAGTGCCGCAAGATTTACGTCGGCAAGGTGCCGGTCGGCGGCGATGCGCCGATCACCGTGCAGTCGATGACGAACACGGTGACGAGCGATGTCGAGGCGACGGTCGCGCAGGTGCGGGCGCTCGAAGAGGCGGGCGCAGACATCGTCCGCATTTCCTGCCCCGACCAGGAATCGTCTCTCGCGCTCAAGCACATCGTAAAGCAGGTGACGGTGCCGATCGTCGCCGACATTCATTTTCATTATAAGCGCGCGATCGAGGCGGCCGAGAGCGGCGCCGCCTGTCTGCGCATCAACCCCGGCAATATCGGCTCGTCGGCTCGGGTGCGCGAGGTCATCAAGGCAGCCCGGGATTACGGCTGCTCGATGCGGATCGGCGTCAATGCCGGCTCATTGGAGCGCGACCTGCTTGGAGCGCTATGGCGAGCCGTGCCCCGAGGCGATGGTCGAGAGCGCGCTCAACCACGCCCGGATCCTCGAAGACAACGATTTCTTCGAGTTCAAGATCTCGTGCAAAGCCTCCGACGTGTTTCTCGCGGTCGCCGCCTATCAGCAGCTGGCCGAAGCCTGCGACTACCCGCTCCATCTCGGGATCACCGAGGCGGGCGCTTTGCGCAGCGGCACCGTCAAATCCTCGATCGGGCTCGGCATGCTGCTGTGGTCCGGGATCGGCGACACGATCCGCGTGTCACTGTCGGCCGACCCGGTCGAGGAGGTCAAGGTCGGCTTCGAGATGCTGAAATCGCTGGGCCTGCGGCGCCGCGGGGTCACGGTGATCTCCTGCCCGTCCTGCGCGCGCCAGCAATTCGAGGTCATCAAGACGGTCGAGCGCCTCGAAGAGCGCCTCGCGCACATCACGACCCGCATTAACGGTGTCGGTCATCGGCTGCGTCGTCAACGGCCCGGGCGAGGCGCGCGAGACCGATATCGGCTTCACCGGCGGCGGCAACGGCACCCACCAAGTCTACATCAGCGGCCTCACCGACCACCGCCTCAAAGACGCCGACATCGTCGACCACCTCGTCGAGCTGGTCGAAAAAAAAGCCGCCGAGCTCGAAGCAGCGAAGCAGCGCGAAAAAGAAGCCGGGCTCGCAGCAGCGCAGTAGCGGCCGCGTCCCTCTACACGATCCTTCTCCTACAAGCCGGCGCTCAAGAGATTTGAGCGGCAATACGAGGGCACTGCCATTATTATGCGCGCCCCGTTCCGGGGCTTTGCGTGAACGGACCGGCGTCTCGCGGATCCTGTTCCTCCTGTTTTATCTGGTCGAGATCAGGCATCGGCAACTCCTTTGATCTCAATTGCACCCGCGCGCTCGCGCCGATGCCAATTAGTGTACAATGCAAATAAGGCAATTTCGAGATTGGCTATTTATCAAACCCGGCGAGAGCTGCCACGCACAATTTCGAGTTTGTCGCATTATGCTGGCCTTATGAAAAATCAGCGTGGCCTCGTCAGTGACGGCAACAGTCGGCCGCCCTCACCGTTCTCGGGGTAACGAACTCGCTACGGTAAGTGAATGTTCCAGCCGAACCCCTGAATGCCGGTAAAACAAACAAGAGCGAAAATACGTGTTGTTATTATCGTAGCATGCCCGCGCAGAGAAGTAAGGAACAAATGTCCCGCTGAACCGCACCGCATCCCCCGTAAACGGTATTGATAGATACGTCCGCAACCCGGCTAATCGAGTGAACAATTATGCCTGTCGTCAAGCATACAAAGTCATTTTACGGCGCGAATCGCGAGCTTCGCTTCGTTCCTGTCGGGTCGAATGATAACCCCGTTAGCCCCCAAATCAGTCCTTCGAGCTCGTCAAGCGGGATATGCAGAGCCTTTGCAATGTCGCTTTTGGTTTTTCGCTCTGCCCATAACTGCGTGAATATTTTCTGCCAGATACGCGAGGTTTCACGCTCGGTTCCATTAGGCTCGCTGGAGCGATAGCCGCGTCTTCCGAGTTCAATGCAAGCAGACTTGTATTGCCATTCACTCAGAAGCCCGAGCGCGTGAAGTCGATATGCCATGGCCATCGCCGAAACGCGCCAGCGTTTTTTAGCTTCTATTATTGTGTTTACGGTAATGAACCGTGGCATTCGAGCCCGTACATCATTGGCCGGCATTAAAAAAGCCGACGCGAATTGATTGGCTTCCCGTTCTGCGGGCCGCGATGGATGCGTTCCGGCGTGCCGGTGCATCGTTAAATGCCCAACCTCATGTATAGAGTCGTAGATACTATGCTCTGCCGTCTTAAAATTATTTAAGAAAACAAATGGGCGCTCATTTCTCCAAAACGAGAACGCATCCACTGTTGCTGTGTTCTCTGCGAGAGAGAGTACTCTAACACCATTTACCTCGAGAAGCCCGATGACATCGCCGATAGGCTTTTCACCCAAGCCCCAAAATCGCCGCAACGAAGACGCTGCGACTTCTGGGTTAGTTTCATAACTTAGGTCGAGAACGTTCGGTTTCGGGAGACGGAATTCGCTCTCTGCCCAGTCACTCAATTGCAATCCTAAAGAGCCAGCGGCAATTGCTGCGTCTCGCTCTTTGGCGCTCATTTTGGTCAGGCTTCGAAAACTCACTGCACTGGTGTCAATTTCCTCCGGATCATCTCCAAAGAAAAATTCCACCGGGTAGGCGAGAGCCAGAGCCAGCCTCTCCATCGTATTCTCATCCGGCTGGTTTTCCCCATTTTCCAGACGTGAAACGGTGATGGCGGAGATGCGAGCTAATTCAGCGAGTCCCTTCCCCGTCAGCCTCCGCCTTTTCCGGGCTAGGCTGAGCCTCTTGTGGTTGAACACGGAATTTCCCCCGTCATTTTCGAATGACTTCCGGATCAAACCCGTCTGCTACGCCATCATCATGCAATGGGAGCGCCTCGGAATCGAGATCGTCCCCGTTAGAAAGATAGTTTCGCTCAATATACGCCGTAAACGTGTTGTGTTTGACGACTGGACGCGTAAGTTCTGCAGCCCCACCCTCGTCAACCATCAAATAAAAGGTCTGCCATCCGTCGGGCTGCCGAGGCGCGAATTCTGGGAGCGAGCCGAACAAATTACCAACGCGAACTCGCTCGGCTCCAGCTCCTTTGCGCGAGCGGGGCTTGGGCTTCAGATCGTCGTCGCAGGCAACATCTACGTTTGCATAGATAACTCGAATTTTGAGAGCGTCATTAACTATCGTCTCAACGCCTTCGGCGCGATCTAGCCGCCAGATCTTGCCCACAAATTCGAAACGCAGAGAAAACGTCCCATGCTGATACGCGAAAGTGCCGGCCGCATTTGCGGGATGGAAGTCAGTTGCGTCCGCGCTTGCGGAGATCGCTGCCGATCGTACCTTTAAAAGCCGATCGATCGGGTCAAGCTGCAATTCAGCTAGGCGGGCACCGACCTCCCATGGCTCTCTGCGAACCACGGTTTCAACCATGCTCATCCTCAGCGATCCATGCTAAGAAACATGACCATACAGTAGGGTAGAAAAAATTAACATACAAGAGCTATTTAGATGCCCACCGCTTTTTCGCTGCCTTCCTGGCGATTTCCGCTCGCCGCCCGGGCGATAATTTCTCCCGCCGAGCCGCGCCACCCTTCTTCCCGAGCGCCCGGGCGGCTGGATCTTTGCCCGGATCGCCCATGTCTTCCTCGACCTCGCCCGTCAAAATCTTGGCGACGCAAATCGCATTCGATATGGTGTCGGCAGGGCGCTTCTGGCCTTGGGGACCCTTCGGCATGGCCGCTCCGAATTCATTGCATGACGCTAAGTAATAACCTTTGGACTTGCACTGTCAGCATTTAAGACGCCGGAGGCTCTGAAAGAGGCTGCGCCGATACTCGGGCTTTTTAGTACTATAGCCGGATATCTCCTCGGGGCTGCTCAAGCTCGGCCATCTAACGGCGAGGGCCAACCCGGCGGGAGCGAACCGCCGCCGCCCGGAATTTCAAACTAGACGACATACGAGCCGTGAAATCCGCCGGAGTGCGCCACGAGACCGTGCTTGACTGGGTTGAAATGCGTGTAGTCCATGTGAGCCGCAAAGTCGCGATCATCGCGGATCGTGTGCTCCCAGTACCGCCGCTGCCAAATGCCGCGTTCGCCACGGCTGGTCATGACCGGTGATCGCGGCTCGCCGATGGGCAACGATTTTGCAAACGCGGTCTTGATCGCCCGCCACCGACCTGGAAAATCGGCATCGCCTTGCGGCAGCGTCCACAGACAGTGCATGTGGTCGGGAAGGACGACCCAGGCGTCGATATGAAAAGGCGCACGGGCGCGCACTTGCCGAACCGCGTCGCGCAGCGCGTCGATGCGCGCCACCAGCAAGTTCGACCGACGGTCAAGCAGGTTCACTGTAAAGAAGAACGTTCCACCCGGAACCCGATTGCGGCGATAGTCCGGCATGTCGGGAGTAAGCTCGACCTCCGATACCGGCGGAATGCGCTCCGCTGTTCCGCCCTACGCTTTGCTATTCGGCACAATCGGCCTTGATACCGGAAATACGATCAAAAATAGATCCAGCTAACTGGCCGATCCCATCTCGACACTTGGTCTTTTTGCGATGGACCAGCCCGAACGTCGAGAATGCGGCAAGGCCGCGCGCCCGGCCTTCTTGCAGATTGCCGCTGCTTACAGCGCCTCCGGGAAGCGGATGATGAACCCGTCCCGGTTCGGCATGCGCACCTTGGGCAAAGTCTCGGCGTTCATCGTGTCGTTGTCGCCGATGAGCTTGTTCAGCGCGAGGATATAGGCGGTCAACGCATAGACCTCGTCGTTGGTCAAGGTTCTGGGCTGCTGCCACGGCATCGAGCGCCGGATGTAGTCGAACACCGTCGTCGGAGTACGGCCAGAAATTGGCGATCCGCTTCGTCGCCGCCGAGATGTCGGTGATCGGGTCGCCGCCGACCAACGGCGGCAATGGCGCCGCCGTCATCCCCGTGACCCCGGCCTTGCCCTCCGGACCGTGGCACGCGGCGCATTTCTCCACGTAGATATGGGCGCCCTGGGCGGGCGTCCCGGCGCCCGGCGGCAACCCCTTGCCGCTGGGCTCGATGCTGATGTCCCAGGCGGCGATGTCCGCTTCGGTTACCGGCTTGCCGAGGCCGGGGCCGTCGGCGGACGCCGCGCTCGCGGCCAGGCAGAGTGCCAGCCCAAGGGCCGTCACCCCAAGGGTCGGGGAGATCCTGCTAGGCGTAAACATGCTTGACCTCGCCGGTGCCGTCGACGCCCCAGCTGGTGACGGCGTTGAAAGTGGTGGTTCAGCACCGCCCCGACCGGCGGAACCGCCTTCAGCTCGCCGCGCTGCGCGACGAATTCGGCTCGGGTCGGCTGCAAGTTGCCGGCATCGTCCCAGGCGCGGCTTTGCAGGGTCGCGGGCCCGCCGTCCCAATGCCAGGGCATGCGGAAGCGGGTGAAGGCCTTGCTGAGCACTGGCTCCGACAAACCCGCCTCGGCCCAGCTTTTGCCGCCGTCGGCCGAAACCATGACCTTGGTGATCCGGCCGGCGCCGGAATAGGCGATGCCGGAGATCTCGTAGAGCCCTGGTCCTTGCAAATTCACCCCCGGCGACGGCTGGGTGATGAACGACTTGACCTCCTGCAGCAAATAGAATTGGTACGCCTTCCCGTTCGGCAGGATCGGCGCATAGATCTTGGCTTCCCAATAGCCCATGGCCGGTTCCTCCACGAGCTTGATGCGCCTCAGGTACTTGACGTTCATGTTGCCTTCGTAACCCGGCAGCAGCAGGCGCATCGGGTAGCCGTTGGCCGGCATCAGCCGCTCGCCGTTCTGGTAGAGCGCGATCATCGCGTCATCCAGGCCCTTCTTGAGCGGCACGCTGCGCGCCAGGTGAGGCGCGTCGGCGCCTTCGGCGATGAACCACTTCGCCTTCGCGTCGATGCCAGCCTCGTCGAGCAGGGTGGAGAGCTTCACACCGGTCCATTCGGCGCAGGAGGCCAGCCCGTGCAGCGCCTGCAAGTCTGCTTGCAGCGGCTGAGGCGAGAACAGCGGCGCGCTGTTCCCGCCGCATTCGAGAAAGGTCACCCGGGTCGTCATCGGGTACCTGGCGAGCGCGTCTAGGGTAAAAACCAGTGGCCGCTTGACGAGGCCATGGATCACAAGCCGATGCTGGCCCGGATCGATGTCCGGAGCGCCGCCCCAGGACACGACGAAATGCAGCCCGTTCGGGGTGATCGAGCCGTTCAGCAAGTGGTGCGGCGTACGCGCCCCCTGGGCTCCCGGCAGCCTATTAGGATTGGCCACAGTGCGTACGACGCTTTTCTCGAACCGCGACGGTCGTTCATAGGGCCCGATGGCAGCGCCGGGCTCGAGGCTCCACGGCGCCTCGGTCAGCGGCGTATCCGTCGAGGGCTCCGCGGCGGCACCGGTCAGCGAACCAAGCGGGCCAGCTGTCACAGCGCCCGCGAGAATGGCTCCGCGACCGAGCAGCGCTCGACGATGCAATCCCTTACCGGCGACTGGTTCGACCGGCGAGAGCTTGTCAACCGGCCACGATGATCGGAAATGCTCATTTTCTCCTCCCTGCCTGCCCGTTGTCGGCCGCTTTTCTTGTCGGTAATTCTACCGCATTCCCGGAAATGGTAACGTTGCCGGGTAGGGAGAGCGGAGATGTTCGTCTTCGCGATTGGTTGGCAACGACGTCCGTTCCACCAGCGAGCGGTGCGGCGCTGCGGTTAGTCGCGAGACCACATCAAGTGATCAGAGCAGGCGAGCCAAGGATACCGAAGCTGTGCAGCGCCGCCAAAACGGCAACAACAAAATTTGCCGTAATCGTATCTTATCCTCGGGTTGTTCTGCGATGCTGATCGCGCGTGTGCAGAAAATAAGCATAGGTACCAATGCGGCGAAAGTGCTTACGTCTCAGCGCCGGGGGCGATGCTCCAGACCCCGCGCGGAGGTACAATCACGACGCGAATCCTCGCTGTTGATTTGCTGCAGAAACAGCCATCGCAATCAATCAGCTCGCGTTAGGGTTGTCTCTTGAAACCTATCGGCTCGGCCGATCCGGTCGGGGAGGCCGAGGCGGCTTCGAGAACCGTCGGCGGCTCAGGACTGCCGAAACGAGATCCCAATGGCTGATAACTCGCTGCGAAAACGAGCGGCCGTTCAGGAGCTATCGCACCCCCGCCGCCCGATAGCTGTCGAAAATCAGGCGAACGGCGTGCGCGCACTCGCTTGCCGGTATCGGTGGAGGATCGCCCCGGCCGTAAGCTTCCAAAGCCTCCCGGATCGCCCGCGGGTAACCGGCTTGCCAATCCTCGGGCTGCGGAATGAAGTCGTCGCGACCCGGCGCGATCAGCTGCAAGCCACCCGCCGCTTGCCGCAACAGCAGCTTTTCGCCGGCCACTTTTTGCTCGCCGTCCGTCTGATTGGCCGGCCAGCTCGGCATCGTGTAGCCGACTTCGTTGTGAAACAGGATGCCGCTCGGGGTGCGCAGTGTTGCGAGCGCGTAATCTTCGACTTCTCCGCCATGAACCTGCCGGCTGACCACGGCAGACACGACCTGCAGCTCCTCGCCGGTAATGAACCGCGCCATGTCGAAGCCGTGTCCGCCGAGGTTCAGCAACGCACCGCCGCCGGAGAGCGACTTGTCCGCCATCCAGGGGGAGTCCCACTCGACATAGCGGCGCATCGTCGGGCGGATCCCGCGGAAGAAGATGTGCGAGATCTTGCCGAACTCGCCCGCCTCGATCATGCGCTTCACGGTGACCGCCCAGAAGGAATAGCGGGACATGAACGGCACCCCGACCCAGGCGCCCCTCGCTGCGGCGAGGCGAGCGAGGTCCGCGACGGTCTCGGGGTCGGTCCCCCACGGCTTTTCCATGACGAACGGCACACCGGCGCCGACGAGAAAACGAAAGATCTCCGGCATGTCGCAATGCCGGCCCAAGGCTATGACGAATTCCGGCTTTGTCGCCTCGATCATCTGCCGGTAGTCGCTGAACGGGGTGCCGCCGAAGCGTTGGGTGCGGTCTCGGGCGATCTGCGCAGAGCGGTCGGAGACCCCGACGATGTCGCACCCGAGATCCCGCAGAATGCGCAGATACGAGGCGTCGTAGACCGAATGCCAATGGCTGACCCCGGTGACGGCGACGCGCCTTGGGATGGTCACGGCGGTCCTCCTGCTAGGGCTCCTGCCCTCGCTGTCGATCACGACGTCTTCCACGCTTCGTTGGCAAGTGTAATTCTAATCCGGGATCCGCCCGCAGTAGCAAAAAGGGAGAGCGACTTGGCGATCGATTACGAGAAGCGCGACGGGGTCGCCTACATCACGCTGAACAACCCCGGGAAGGCCAACATCCTCGACAAGCAGACCTCGGACGCCATTTCCGCCGCCTGGATCGACCTCTGGGAGGATCGCGATATTCGCTGCGCCATATTGACGGGTACGGGCGACCGGCATTTCTGCGGCGGGCACAATCTGGCGCCGCGGCCGAACATCACCGACGAGGAACGCGAATACCTGCGCACCCAGCGCATTTTCTGGCCGCTCGCCGGCACCGTGCATGGCCAGAAGACCGGGGTGGACGGCCGGATGGGCGACCATTACCCGCGGGTGTGGAAGCCGGTCATCGCGGCCGTCAACGGCTGGGCGGCGGGGGCGGGGCTCTACATTTTGCTGTCGTCGACCGACATCCGGATTGCCAGCCGCGAGCATGCCCGGTTCAAATTCGCATTGCTGTCGCAGGGTTGGCTCGGTCACGGACCAGGCGCGAGCCTTTTGGTCCGCCAGCTCCGCTACATCGACGCAATGAAGATCCTGTTGACCGACGACCCCTTCGACGCCGACGAGGCCTTGCGGATCGGCCTCGTCAACGAAGTCGTCCCGCACGCGCAACTGATGGAGCGGGCCGAACAGATCGCCCGGCACATCGTCACTCTGCCGCCGGTCGCGGTCCGCATGATGAAGGAATTCGTGATCCGCTTCGGCGACCTGCCGACCGACCAGGCCTGGCACGTCCAGAACCTCATCAATTCCTTACTGATCCAGACCACGACTGACGGCGAGGAGGGCCGCCAAGCCTTCAACGAAAAGCGCCCGCCCAACTTCACCGGCGCTCTGCGCCGCCGCGGCGAGGCCTGGGAAGAACCGTCGGAGGCGGACGCCAAGCGTCTCGATGAGGCTTATCGGAGCGGGGAATTCTAGTGGCCGCGAAGGGCCTCCGATTGAAGTTCGGCCAAGCGGTCCGCCAGGCGGTTCAGGTCCCAGTCGCGGGCCAGGGCCGCCGCTACGTTCCAGGACGGGGTCTGGTCGGGCAGGGAGGGGAGGGGGGCTGTGGCGTCCATTGTCGCGATCGAGCGGTAGAGCCGCAGCTGTTCGGCCTGCGCCGTGAACTTGCCCTGCGCGAGTGCGGCTTCGAGCGAACCGTAGCGGCGCAAGAGGCTGGCGGCAGTTTTCGGGCCGATGCCCGGCGCACCGGGGATCTTGTCCGACGAGTTCGCCGCGCAGCGCGATGAAGTCGGGCACCTGTTTGGGTTCGACGCCATAGCGCTCGCGCACTTCCGCCCGCCCAATCCGCGCCATCTCGCCGGCCCGCACCGGTTGCAGGATCACCGTCCGCTCCGAGGCGAGCTGAAAGGCGTCGCGGTCGCCGCTCGCCACGACCGCGGCGCCGCCTCGCCGTTCTTCCTGCGCGGCCGCGGCGGCGAGAAAGTCGTCCGCCTCGTAGCCGGGCGCCTTCGCGGCGGCGAACCCGCAGGCAGTGACGAATTGCGGCAGGATATCGAGCTGCTCCAATAGCTCGGCGTCGAAGACCCGCCCGCCCTGGTAGCCTTCGAGTGCGCGGTGCCGGTAGGTCGGCGCGTCGAGCGTGTCCCAGCCGACGAGCACCGCGCGGGGCTGCTCCTGCGCGTAGAGCCGCAGCAGAAAATTGGCGAAGCCGACGATCGCTCCGCCGCCCTTGTTGCCGCGCCGCCGAATCGATTTCGGCAATGCGTGGTAGGAGCGGTGCGCGAACGAGTCGCCATCGACGACGAGCAAAGGCCGGTTCATGGTTGGTCGCGAACCTTCATATAACCTCTACGCTCTATAGGCCGCATCGGAGCAACTTCTGCTTTACTCCCACATAAACGATGGTTAAACATTGGGCTTGCTAGAGGGAAACCAGGAGACTTGCGATGAACAGAAAGGGGGTCGGAGCGGCAATTGCGGTGCCATTCAGCGCGCTGCTGCTATCGGCATGTGTATCGCAACAACAATATGACGCGGTGGTCGCGGAGAACAACCAGCTGAAAGCGCAACTTGCGCAATCGCAAGCGCAGCTCGCGCAATCGCAAGCAGAGCAAAAATTCGTTGAAGCCGGCGATCTGCTCTTCCCGTCAGGCGGCTTTCAGATGGGCCCCGCCGGGCAGGCCGAGATCGCCAATAATGTCGTGCCTCGGCTGAGGGGTCTGCAGAATGCCAAAATCGTCGTGTACGGCTACACCGACAATTCTCCGGTAGGTCCCGAGCTGCAGCGCCAGGGAGTCCCGGATAATCTCGTCTTGTCGACCCGGCGCGCGGCCACAGTGGCGACCTTCCTGGTCTCGCAGGGGATCAATCCCAACATCGTTTCGGCCAAGGGCTTCGGCGAAACGCATCCTGTCGCGTCCAACGACACCCCGCAGGGCCGCGCGGCAAACCGCCGTATCGAAATCACCGTGCAGGGTCCCGGCGCGGCCGGAGCGTAGTGCCGGGTGGGGGAAGGTCGTGCATGGCCCAAAAGATCATTCCGGGGGCGGTCTCCGCGCCGCTCGCCGCGCTGGTCTTGGCGGCTTGCGTGTCCCAATCAGCTTATAACGAGCAAGCCTCGCAGCTGGAGCAGGCCCAAGCACAAGTTGCCGCCCAGCAGGCAGAGATCGCCAAATTGCAGGCTGGAAACAAATGGGTCATGGCGGGCGACCTCCTGTTTCCCGAGGGCGGCTATGAACTGAGCGCCGCCGGCCAGGCGGCGCTCAGCCACTACGTGCCGCAATTGAGGTCGGTGCAAAACGTCAAAGTGGTGGTCTACGGCTTTACCGATAATTTGCCGGTCGGGCCTGCGTTGCAACGCGCCGGCATAGCCGACAACCTCGATCTGTCATCTCGCCGCGCCGCAACCGTCGCCGCATTTCTGCAGTCGCAGGGTGTCAACCCCGATATCCTGTCGGCCAAGGGGTTTGGCGTGACGCACCCGATGGCGCCGAACGATACGCCGCAGGGCAGGGCGCAGAATCGCCGGATCGAAATCGTGCTCGAAGGGACGGGCGCTTGACGTGCCTTGCTGAAGAAATCCCGGACAGGGTAAATGACCGCTTCAGCAAAATAGCCTGACGGCTGTTTTGGTCTACCGGGGGGGTGAATGCTTCTTTGCGGTTCCGCTCGCCGGAAGTCTGGCTGACCGGCCATGCAATTTCGCACATGGCTGAGTGTCTTGCTGCCGCTTTATTGTGCCGGATGTCTCGTCGGTCCCGATTTTTCCTCGCCTTCGGCCCCGGCAGCCGAGAGATGGCTCGAAGCCAACGACCCGTCGGTCGTTACCCGAAATCAGGAATACCGGGACTGGTGGACAGTCTTTCATGATCCGGTGCTCAACCGGCTGATCGAGATCGCGTATAATCAGAACCTTACTCTTGTCAGCGCCGGAACCCGAGTACTTCAAGCACGCGCGGAACTGGGAGTGGCGATCGGCGAGTTTTATCCGCAGCTGCAGCAGGGCAACGGCTCGGTCACCTATATCCGGCCGAGCCATGCCGATACGACGGCATTTCCATCGGGCGTCACCCGAAATTTCTGGCGCGACTCGCTTGGTCTTACCGTCAATTGGGAATTGGATTTTTGGGGCAAATTCCGGCGCGCCATCGAATCCGCCGATGCCGCCTATCTCGCCTCCATCGCCAGTTACGACTACGTGCTGGCCAGCCTGCTGGGCGATGTCGCGACAACCTACATCGGCATCCGCACCCTGCAAACGCAAATCCAGATCTCCGAGGAGAACATCGTCAAGCAGAAGAAAGCGCTCGCGATTGCCGAGGCGAAGTACCATGGCGGCACCGCGACCAAGCTCGACGTTTACCAGGCGGAGAATGTCCTCGGGCAAACGGAATCGACGATTCCGCAACTGACGATCCAGTTAAATCAGGGCTTTAACGCACTCGCCGTGCTGCTCGGTATGCCGCCGCAGCCGATGGACCCGCTGTTGCAAGGCTCGAGCGGGATCCCGGTCCCGCCCAAGACCGTCGCGGTCGGCATTCCCGCCGATCTCGTCCGCCGCAGACCGGATATTCGCGCTGCCGAACTGGCAGCGATGGCGCAAAGCGCGCAAATCGGCATCGCCGAGGCAAATCTTTATCCGGCGTTCAGCTTGACCGGGGCTTTTGGCACATCCGCCAGCTCCGTAGGCCACAGCAAGCTAAAGCGAGTGTTCGAGGGAAGCGGCATCGGGTTCGCGTTCGGACCCTCCTTCCAGTGGAACATCCTCAATTATGGGCAGATCACCAATCAGGTTCGGGTCGAGGATGCCGCGCTACAAGGATTACTGGTCGATTATCAAAACACCGTGCTCAAGGCGCAGCAAGAAGTCGAAAATGGTCTGACGAGTTTTCTGCAAGGGCGTGACCAAGTCGATGACTTACGCCAGAGTGTTGCCGCGGCAAACGCCGCACTCGGGATTGCGCTGCTGCAATACAATCTCGGAACCCGCGATTTTACGACTGTGCTGACGGCGGAGCAGAATTTGTACACCGCGCAGAACAACCTGGCGATGGCGGAGGGTGGCGTGTCGACTGGGTTGGCCTCGGTGTACCGCGCCCTGGGGGGCGGGTGGCAGATACGCGTGGACAACGAGTTCGTGCCTGCCGCGACCGCCGAGGAGATGAGGAACCGTACCAATTGGGGTGAGCTGTTGCCGCCCCCAGGCACGCAGCAGCCGCCTGCCCCGGCGCTCCCCACACCGCAAGACGTCAGCCCCAATCCCCGGCCGCCGGAATGGTGAGGTCGCTGTGAGAATCTTTCCCGCAACTCCCCGCAGGCTTCAGCTCCCTTTGGCTGCCGCCTTGATCGGGGGATTGGCGATCCTCATTGCATATGGTCTCGTCCAAGTCTCGCGGACAAATCCGTTCGCCGTGGCAACGGCGGCTGAACCGAAGGGGATGGCGCCACCCTCACCATCCGGGATAGTGCAGGCGCAGGTCTCGCAGCAACCATCCCCGTCGATCCCGGTTGTCCGGCCCAAGACACAGAGTGTCACCGATTACATGGTGGTGACCGGGAACGCTGCCGCTGTGAATGCCGTCAAGCTCGTCGCGCGCATCGAGGGCTATCTGGAAAAAATCCATTACGAAGACGGCCAATTCGTCAAAAAGAACGATCTGCTCTTCACGATCCAGCAGGACCAGTACAGGGATCAGCTGCAGCAGTCCCAGGCGCAGGTGCTTACCGCCCAGGCGTCCCTGATCTACGCAAAGACCGAGCTCGTCAGATACAGCAAACTGGTGAAGCAGGATGCCGCGACCCAGACCGAGGTTGATCACTGGAACTTCGAACGGGCGAGCGCCGAGGCGTCGCTGCTTTCGGCCCAGGCGTCGGTCGCGCTGGCCAAGTTGAACCTGAGCTATACGGAGGTCAGGGCACCCTTCGACGGCATCGTCGGCAAGCACCTGATCGATCCCGGCAACGTCGTAGGCGGCGGCGGGCAGCAGAGCGCGCTTGCCGAGATCACCCAGCTCGACCCGATCTATGTGGTTGCCAATTTGAGCGAACAGCAGGTTCTCAAGGTCCGTGCGAATTTGGACCAACATCGGCTTACCCTCGCCGACCTGCAAAAGGTGCCGGTCGATGTCGGCCTTGCGGATGAGACCGGGTTCCCCCATCAGGGTACGATCGAGTTTGTCCAGCCAGGGCTAGATCCGGCGACAGGGACATTGCTGGTGCGCGGGATTCTTCCAAATCCGGACCGGACGTTGCTGCCCGGTTTTTTCGTCAACATCCGCCTGCCCATGGGCAAGGTTGACCGCAGCGCATTGCTGGTGCCCGACCGGGCACTGCAGGAGGACCAGGGCGGCCGTTACGTGCTCGTCCTCAACAAGGACGACGTCGTCGAGCAGCGCTATGTGCAATTGGGCCAACTGATAGGCACTTTGCGGGTCATTACGTCGGGCCTCAAGCTCGACGACCGGGTCGTCGTCGGCGACCTCTGGCGCGCCAACCCCGGCACTAAAGTGACGCCGCAATTGACGACATTCGATACGACTTCCGCCGGTTCGCCGGGCACAGCCGCTGGGGGGCCGAAGCCATGATGTCGAAATTTTTCATCGAACATCCGGTCCTGGCGAATGTGCTGGCGATCGTGCTGGTGCTGATCGGCGCCCTGTGCCTATTCCGTCTGCCCATCGCGCAATACCCGAATATCGTGCCGCCGACCGTCCAGGTGACGACCCGTTATCCAGGGGCCAGTGCCCGAACCGTCGTCGACACCATCGCCCTGCCGATCGAGCTCCAGGTGAACGGCGCTCCCGGCATGCTCTACATGCAGTCGACCAGCGCCTATGACGGCACCTACGTACTGACGGTTACCTTCCAAATCGGCTCCGACCCGAATATGGACCAGGTGCTGGTGCAGAACCGGGTGCAGAACGCGATGGCCCAGTTGCCGCAGGCGGCACAGGCGCAGGGCGTATCGATCCGGGCGAAATCTCCGTCGATCCTGTTGTTCGTGACTCTCGATTCACCGGACGGATCGCGCGACGCGCTCTTTATGTGGAACTACGCGACGATCAACCTCGTCAACGAGCTGGCGCGCTTGCCCGGTGTCGGCAACGTCACGGTGATGGGCGCCGGCGCCTATTCGATGCGGATCTGGATGGATCCGCAGAAGTTGTACTCCTTCGGACTGCAGCCGAAGGACGTGATCGATTCCATCAAAGAGCAAAGCCAGGAAGTAGCGGCGGGGCAGATCGGCATGCCGCCGGCGCCAAAAGACCAGCAATTCCAATATACCGTGGACATTCTGTCGCGGTTCAACGACCCCAACCAATTCGCCGAAATCGTCGTCAAGGATCAGACCGCTCAAGGCGGCCGCCTCATCAAAGTCAAAGATGTGGCGCGCATCGACCTCGGCGCGCAGACCTATTCGCAGGACTTCAAGCTCGACGGCAAACCGGCCGCCGGCATCGCCATTTATCAGACCCCGGATGCCAATTCGCTGAATGTTGCCGCGGTGGTCGCGGCAAAGATGGAGGAATTGTCTCGCCGGTTTCCGCCGGGGCTGCACTACAGCATCCCCTACAACACGACGATCTTCATCAAGAATTCGATCAACGAGGTCTACAAGACCTTGTGGCAGGCCGGGGTATTGGTGCTGATCGTGATCCTGGTCTTTCTGCAGAATTTTCGCGCGACTTTGGTGCCGGCGACGACAGTCCCGGTCACGATCATCGGCGCGTTCGCCGGCATGGCGGCGCTCGGCTACACGGTCAACCTGTCCACGTTATTTGCGCTCATCTTGGCGATCGGCATCGTCGTCGACGACGCGATCGTCATTGTCGAAGGAGTGTCGAAATATATCGAGCAGGGCATGTCCGGCCACGACGCCGCAGTCAAGGCGATGAATGAACTGTTCGGGCCGATCATCGGCATCACTCTGGTGCTGATGGCGGTCTTCCTGCCATCAGCCTTTGTGCCGGGTCTCAGCGGCCAGATGTTCGCGCAATTTGCGCTCGTCATCGCGGTCACGGCGCTGATCAGCGCCGTCAATGCGGCGACGCTCAAGCCGACCCAATGCGCGCTGTGGCTGCGTCCCCCTCGGCCGGTCGAGCAGCGGAACTTCTTCTCACGCGGGTTTTCGCGCGGTTTTGAGCGCGTCTATGGCGGGATGGAAAACGCCTATGCCGGGTTTATTGGCCGGATGGTGCGCGTCAGCGGACTGACGGTGCTGATCGGTCTGCTACTCGCTGCTGCCGGGATTTGGGGGATCGCGCGTTTGCCGACCGCCTTCATTCCGAATGAAGACCAGGGTTACCTGCTCATCGTCGCGCAATTGCCCGATGGCGCGGCGCTCGGCCGTACGACCGCGGCGCTCGACCAGGCGACCAAGCTCGCGCAGGACACGCCGGGTGTGGATCGGGTGATCGCGATATCGGGTCTGTCGGCGCTCGACAATTTCGCCGACCAGCCTAATGCCGGTGTCAACTTTGTCGTTCTGAAGCCCTGGGATCAGCGCAGCAAGGCAGCGGGAACCGACATCCTGACGATTGCTGAACGCCTGCAGAAGGGGCTGAGCACGGCGCCGGACGGCAGGCTTACCGTCGTGCCGCCACCGCCAATCCAGGGGATCGGCAATGCTGGCGGGTTGCAGATGCAAGTCGAGTTGCTCGGCGGCAGCTTTGATTTTCAGCGATTGAGCGAAGTCACCGATAAGATCGTCAAACAGGCCGATAGCGATCCGCAATTACAACACGTGCTGACGACCTTCAGCCCGGGCTCGCCGCAGGTCACGGTGACGGTAGACCGTGACAGAATCCAAACGTTGCGGGTGTCCGTCGGCGACGTGTTCTCGACCTTGAGTTCGTACCTGGGATCAACCTACGTCAATCAATTCAACAAATTCGGTCAAGTATTCCAGGTCTACGCACAGGCCGACTCACAGTTCCGGCTCCAACCAGACGACCTTCTGAACCTCTATGTGCGCAGCCAGGACAACCAAATGGTTCCGCTCGGCGCAGTGGCGCATCTCGGCTCGGAAACCGCGCCTTCGCTCATCACCCTCTACAACCTTTATCCGTCCTCGACGATCATTGGCGCACCGGCGCGCGGCGTCAGCTCAGGCCAGGGTCTCACGGCGCTCGAAGGAATTGCAAAAGCGACATTGCCGAGCGACGTCTCTTACGAATGGACCGCCATGGCCTACCAGGAAAAACTGACCGGCAATCAACTTTATTACCTGTTCGGATTGTCTGTTCTCCTCGTTTATCTCTGTCTCGCTGGCCAGTATGAGAGCTGGATCCTGCCACTGGCGGTGCTCTCCGCGGTGCCGCTGGCATTGTTGGGACCGGTTGTTGCGCTGACCAGCCTCGGCGTCGCGAACAATCTCTATACACAGATCGGTCTCATCCTGATGATCGCTCTGTCGGCCAAGAACGGCATCCTGATCGTCGAGATGGCGCGCGAAGGGCGGATCATCCACGGCAAATCGATCCGTGACGCGGCGGTGGATGCGGCGCGCTCGCGGTTCCGCCCCATCCTGATGACCTCTTTCGCGTTCGGGCTCGGGGTCGTGCCCTTGGTGCTGGCGACCGGCGCCGGCGCCAACGGCCGCATTTCGCTCGGTCTCAGCGTATTGAGCGGCATCATCGCCTCGACCTGTCTGGCCGTGCTGTTTGTCCCCTCCTTCTTCGCCGTGCTGCAAGGGTTCGAGGAACGGCGCAAGGCGCGGAAGAAAGTACCGGTTCCGGCCGCCCGCGCCGCTGAGTGAGAGGGCCGTCAGCCCGCCGGCTTCTCGATGTGGCCGCCGAACTCGTAGCGCATCGCCGAAAGCAGCTTGTTGGCGAACTCGGCCTCGCCGCGCGAGGTAAAGCGATCGTATAACGCGGCCGAGAGCACGTGCGCCGGGACGCCCTCGTCGATTGCGGCCGTGATCGTCCAGCGCCCTTCGCCCGAATCCGAAACCCGGCCGGCGAAGCCAGCCAGCTGCGGGTCCTTGGCAAGGGCATCGGCGGTCAGGTCCAGCAGCCATGAGGCGATCACGCTGCCGCGCCGCCATAACTCCGTGATATCGGGCAGGTTGAGGTCGTACTGGTAGTGCTCGGGATCGCGCAGCGGCGTGGTCTCGGCATCGGCGGCATGGGTCTGTTTTCCGACATTGGCGGCATGCAGGATGTTTAGGCCTTCGGCATAAGCCGCCATCAACCCGTATTCGATGCCGTTGTGCACCATCTTGACGAAGTGGCCGGCGCCGTTCGGGCCGCAGTGCAGGTAGCCTTGTTCGGCGGTGCTGGCGCCCAGTTTCTCTCGGCCCGCGGTCGGCGGAATGTCGCCTTTGCCCGGAGCCAACGTCGCAAAGATCGGATCGAGACGTTGGACTACCGGCTTTTCGCCGCCGATCATCATGCAGTAGCCGCGTTCCAGTCCCCAGACCCCGCCGCTGGTCCCGACATCGACATAGTGGATGCGGCGCGGCGTCAGCTCCTTGGCGCGCCGGATATCGTCGATGTAGTAGGAATTGCCGCCGTCGATCAGGATGTCGTCGGGCTCGAGCGCCGGCAGGATGTCGGCAATGCTCTTGTCGACAACGGCCGCCGGCACCATCAGCCAGACCGCCCGCGGCTTTTCCAGCTTTTTAACGAGCTCGGCAAGCGAGGCGGACCCGACGGCGTGTTCTGCGACGAGTTCACCGACCGCCTTCGGCGACATGTCGAAGACGACGCACTCATGGCCTCCCTTGAGAAGCCGCCGGACCATGTTGGCGCCCATCCGGCCGAGGCCGACCATTCCGAGTTGCATGGGGACTTCCCTCCAACAGCTGCGTTACGGGGATTTCTTGACCAGGGTAGGAAAATCATAGTCGAGAAGATCGCCGATGCGCTCGACGGTGACGTCGGCGGCCGGTAATGACGCGACTACTCGCGCGTCATTGGCGTATTGCCCCTGACGCGGCAGCACCGTAGTCACCCGATTGCCCCAGATCGCCTTGACCGCCGCGAGGATCCGCGGCTTGTCGTCGACCAGGACATAATGGCGCGCCGGATAGCGCTGTTCCACATCCTCGAGCTCCTGCTCCTTGTGGATATAGATCAGCACATGGCCATCGACTGCTTCCGAGATCCCGGAGCGCTCGACCTTGCGCGGCTGAAAAACGACGTCGCCGTCGGATAGAATGGCGGTCGGGCCCCAGCCGCGGAAGCGCTCGAGAACATCGAGCGCCTGCGGGTAAAGCCGGTTAGCGAAGGGATAATCGACCAGATAGGACGACATCGACAGCAGGTGAATTTCCCGCGGCCGCTCAGCGCGATAACGCTGCAACGCGCCGAGGTAGTCGCGGTAGCCCAGTTCGGTGAACAAATCCTCCAGGATCGCCCAATACCGGTCACGGCAGGCCGCCCCGAATTCGCGTTCCAGATGACGCTTCAGATCGGCCTGGATGTGGTCGTTATCGACCAGCGTATTGTCGACATCGACGAGGAATACGGTCGTATCGGGGGTGATCATCTTGGGCGGGTCCCTTCTGAGCCGATTCACTCCGGCTGATGGGCTTCATTCCACAGACGGATCGCCGGCTCCGCCAAATTGTGCTCGTAGCCGAGAATGCTGAGGCTGGAGGTGTCGAGCAAGAGGTAACGGCCGCCGGCCGCTTCGAGCCCAAGCCAGCGGGCCGCGAGGACCCGCAAGATATGCGCACTCGCGAATAACAAGACGTTGCCTTGGACGGCGCGCACGCGCTCAACCACCCGGTCGGCCCGTGCAGCCACCTGGTCCGGAGTTTCACCTCCCGGGCAGCCGTCGCGGAACAAGAACCAGCCCGGACGCTCGGCGAGGATATCGGCGGTGCGGCGGCCCTCATATTGGCCGTAGTCCCATTCGGCCAGGTCGGGATCGATTTCGGCCGGACCGCCAAACCCGGCCAGCTCGGCGGTCCGCCTCGCGCGCTGTGACGGGCTGCTGAATACCTTTACGAAACTCGCTCCACGCAGCCGCTGCCCGAGGGCGCGTGCCTGTCGCTCGCCCCGCTCGGTCAGCGGCAGATCGGTGCGGCCGGTGTGCTGGCCGGAGAGGCTCCACGCGGTCTCGCCGTGCCTCGCGAGATAGACGACGGGCAGCGGTTCAGTCACGATTTTGCTCCTGCGCCGTGGTCCCGCGGAAAGCCTGCGGCGCGTTTATAGATCTAATTCGAGGCGAGTACCAGCCGGGGAATATCTTCAGTAAAGCCCGGAAAGCCCGCCACGCCCTGGCGGCGATCCTATTATTCCGCGGGCTGCGGTGTGAAAATCGGGGCGCTGCGCCGCAGGCGGCCGGGCAGGAACAATCCGGCGGCGGCGACAAACCCGGCGCAGCCGGCCAGGGTCAGCCACAGCGGCGCGAAGCTCCCGGCGCCGTCATAAATAACGGCGACGAGCTTGACCCCGACCGTGCTGACGCCAAGCGCCAACAGGAACTTGGCGCCGAACGCGGTGGCCCGCCACTGCGGCGGGCTGTAGCGCGCGAGCAGCGCATTTTCTGCCGGCACCGACAGCACGCCGAGATAATTGACCGCGATCATCGCGCCGAGGAGCGGAACGTTGCGCGCCTGCATGGCGATGATAAAGAGCGGGACCTGCGCCGCCCAGGCGAGCACGTAGACCGCTTTCATAGCGAAAGCGGTCGGCGAGCCATCCGCCGGCCAGCTGAGCGGTCGCCGCGACCAGAAACACCAAGGTGACGAAGCCGCCGGCATCGAGAGTCCCGCCATCGGTGAGGCCGGTCAGCCCGGCGGCAAACGCCTTCGGCAAGGCGACCGTGATCGATTGTGAGATCGTGCCGTCGGCCAGCATCGTGAAGGACAGCACGATGAAGGTGCGGATCATGTCATTGCGCGCGGCCTCCGGCTCGGGCCGGCGGTCGGCGGCGGCTGCTACGACATTGCCGCCGCGCATACAGCAGAGCAAAACCGCCCCGGTCATAGCGCACAGCGCTCCCGGTATGATGAACGCTGCCCGCCAGCCGATCGCCTGCGCCAGCGCGCCGGCGACGAACGCCGCTGCGGCGAGGCCGATGCTTCCGGCAATGCCGTTGACGCCGAGCGCCCGCCCGCAATTCCTGGCATTGCGGACCAGCCATGCGGTGCCGACCGGGTGGTAAATCGAGCCGAACAGCCCGACCGCGGCCAGACCGAGCGCCAGCGCCACCGGCCCGTCAGTCAGCCCGGTGGCGATCGCCGCGCCGCCGGTGCCAACGAAAAAGATGACCATCATGCCCTCGGCGCTCCACCGGTCGCCGAGCCAGCCTGCCGGCAGCGCACCGAGGCCGAACAAGACGAACCCGCCGAGCGACAGCGACAAGAGATCGCCGTACGACATGCCCCACCGTCCTTCGAGCACGAGCACGACGGTCGGGTAGAGCAGCATCAGCAAATGCGCAAAAAAATGGCCGATGCTCGAAAAGGCGAGCGCCAAGCCGGCGGACCCTGGGTTCATTTGCCTAAATTCTCACAGCCGCCGGCGGCCGGCAACGGCGCGGCGAAGCCGTGCAGGCGCTGTCAGACCGGCGCGAGCGCGCGATGCGGCTGCGGAGGCAGCTCGACTCGGATCCGGTCGCCCGGCCGCACCTCGCCGCCGGAGATGACCACGCCCATGATGCCAGCCTTGCGGAACAAGTCACCGTGCTCGTCCCGGCCGAGGGTCGCCGCCATCAGGCCCGGCTGGATGCGGTCCAGATGCGCGCAAGGGTTGCGCAAGCCGGTAACCTCGACAACTGCGACGCCACCGAGATGCAGCCGCGCACCGGCCGGCAGCCTGAGCAGATGGATGCCTTGCGTCGTGATGTTCTCGCCCATCTGCCCGGCCGTAACCGCGAAACCCGCCGCGCGCAATTCCTCGTGCAATTCGGCGTGGATCAGGTGGACCTGGCGGAGATTGGGCTGGGTCGGGTCGCGCGCCACCCGCGAGCGATGCTTGACGGTAGCGCCCTGATGCGCGTCGCCGTCGACGCCGAGCCCGGGCAAAAGCCGGATGCTGTCCTGGTTGGATTTGACCAGCGTGTGCTTCGCGCTGCGGCTGACCGCCGTGACCACTGCGTTCACCGCTTCTCCTCAGGCAATCGGCACGCGCCGTTTCGCCAATTCCATCTCGTTGACCTGCAGTCCCAAGCCGGGCTCCTGCGGCAGATGGAAGAGACCGTCGACGGGCCGTGGGGGATTTTCGAATACCGCATGCATGCGGGGCGACGGGTCATTCAGCTCGCACGGCTTGGTGGCGTGCAGCTGGCTCGCCGCCAAATGCAAATTGGCCATATGGCCGATCGTCGGCTGCGTCTGGTGCGGCACCAGCTCGACGCCATGCGCACTGGCCAGCGCGGCGCAACGCATCAGACCGGTGATCCCGCCCATCTTGACAATATCGGGCTGCACTATCCGGACTCCGGCCGCGATCAGATCCGCCAATCCGGCCAGCGTATAGGTCTGTTCGCCGGCGGAGACCGTGATGTCGAGCCTCTGCGCGACTTCGCCCATTGCCTTCACGTGATAATGCTGCACCGGCTCCTCAAACCACCAATAGCCGAGTTCTTCGAGTACGCGCCCGACGCGTATCGCGCCACCGACCGAGTAGCCGTTATTGGCATCGAAGGCGAGCGGCAAATCGTCCCCGACCAGTCGCCGAACCGCGCGCGCCTTGGCAATGTCGCCTGGAATGTCGATATCGGGTTTGGTGCGGTCGTTGTCGAAGCGGATCTTTACCGCCGCGGGCTTGTCCTTCAGCCGCGCTTCAACAACGTGCAGCACCTCGTCGACGCTGCGCTCGCCATTGCCGCCGATCGAGGCGTAAAAGGGCAGGCTGGTACGCCAGGCGCCGCCCAGCAACTTATAGATCGGCTGCTTGAACAGCTTGCCCTTCAAATCCCATAGCGCAATGTCGAGCGCCGCCAACGCGCCGGTCAGTGCGCCCTCGGGTCCGAGCTTGACGAAGGTATGCAGCAATGTATCGAGCAGCACCGCATGGTCGAGCGGGTCCTTGCCGCTCAGCGCCGGCCCCAGATTGTGCTTGACGATCCCGAGCGAGGCGAGACCGCCCTGCATCGGCGACGCCTCGCCGATGCCGGACGAGCCGTCGTCGCAATGAACCCGAACCCAAGCGCTGCGTTGCGCGGGCTTGTCTTCAGGTGCCCATTGCACCTGAAACACTTCGACGTCACGGATCTTCACGGCGTGCTCCTCGAACTGAACGATTAACGACCGTCATAAGAGCAACATTTTCCAACCTTTAACCTTTCATTTGGTTCATGGCCGCCCTTGTGCCGGCTATCCACGAATGGGCCGGCCGACGAAAAGGCTCCTGGGATGCCCGGATGGGTATATCATGACCAACCGACCGAACGGCACATTGTACGTCGGCGTGACGGACGACCTTGCCCGGCGAGCGTGGGAACACCGCATGGGTCTGCTCGAAGGCTTCACCAGCAGTATGGTTTAAGGCGCCTCGTGCTTGCCAAATATTACGATGACATTCGCGCGGCGAGGCAGCGAGAGCGAAATATGAAGCACTAGCGGCGGTCTTGGAAAGTGCGGCTGATCCTTGAACAAAATCCGGACTGGGACGACCCTTACGATCGGCTTTAAAAAGTCGTGGGTAAAGCGTTGCATCCGCGGTGCCGCCAATCGACACACTTTACTTTACGGCCGCCCCAACGGGGAGACTGACGGCTTGTTCGGCACGATTACGCCGGCCTCCAAACAATAATTCCGCCGACCTACCACGCCAGTGCCCAGCCGTCGCGGCGTGGGTCGGAGCCGGCGAGGAGCATGCCGGCAACCGCGTCGCGGCGGATGATCTCGACGCTGCACGGGCCCTCGAGATCGCCGACCGTCTTGACCGGGTGAGCGCGGCGCGCGAGCTCTGCGCGGACTGCCTCCGGAAAGCGGCGCTCGATGGTCAGCGCATCGTCGCCGTCATGCGGCCAGTTGGCATACTGGCCGGGGGCATTCGAGGTCCAGCGCGGCATTTCAGCAGCTTGCTGCGGGTCGAGCCCGAAATCGATCATTGCGGTCAGGACCTGCAGATTGATCTGCACCTGGTTGTCGGCGCCGGGTGTGCCGAAGACGCACCACAGCGCGCCGTCCTTTAGAACCAATGGCGGGTTCATTGTGTGCCTGACGCGACGACCGGGCTGCAGCCGGTTGGGATGCCCGGGCTCGAGATGCCAATAGCTCATCCGGTTGTTGAGCAGGATGCCGGTGTCGCCCGCCATGACACCCGAGCCGAAGCCGCTGTTGATGCTCTGCACGCCCGAGACGGCATTGCCCTCGCCATCGGCGGTGCAGAAATAAGTCGTGTCTCCCGCACCGCCGGCCGGGCTGCGGGCCGGTGCCGCGCGCCGCATGTCGATGCGGGCCGCGAGCCGCGCGGCATAGTCGGCGGTGAGCAGCTCCGCTAACGGCGCTTCAACTGAACGCGGGTCGGCGCCCCAGCGCTCGCGGTCGGCGAAGGCTAGCTTTTTCGCCTCGACCATGGCATGGACGGCATCGGCCGATAAGAGGCCCATGCCCGCAAGATCGAAATGTTCGAGGATTTTTAATTCTTCGAGCAACACAAAGCCGGTCGAATTGGGCGGCGCCTCGAGCACCGTGAAACCGCGATAGTCGATGCCGATCGGCTCTTGCTGCTCCGCCTCGAAGGCTTCGAGATCAGCGGCCGAAACCAAACTGCCGGTCGCTTCGAGAGCGGCGGCCAACCGCCGCGCCAGGCGGCCGCGGTAGAAGGTTTCCGCCCCGTCCGCGGCGATCTCTTCGAGCGTCCCGGCGAGGTTGGTTTGGACGATTAGGGCGCCCAGCGGCGGCGGCTCACCAGCGGCGAGAAACGTTGCGGCGCCGCGCGGGTCCGCCATCAAGGTCGCCCGGTATTCATCGGCGAAATGGCAGTAGGCCCGGGTGGCGCCAAACCCGTCGTGCGCAAAGGCGATCGCCTCGTCGAACAAATCGCGCCACGGCAACCGCCCATACTTTCGGTGCATTGCTCCGAGCCCAGCCACTGTGCCCGGAACCGAGACCGACAGCGGTCCGGTACGCGGGATGCGGCCGGCATAACGCTCCGGTGTCGCGGCGGCAGGGGCTGGGCCGGTGCCGTTGAACACGACGGCGCGGCCGGCCGCCTGGTCGTACACATGATAGAAACCGTCGCCGCCGAGCCCCGACATCATCGGCTCGACGACGGCTAGCGTCATCGCCGTCGCGACCGCAGCGTCCACCGCGTTGCCGCCCGCCCGCAGCGTCAAGAGGCCGGCCTGGGCGGCGAGCGGATGATTGGCCGCGACGGCCCCGCGTGACCCGATGATCACCGGCCGGTAGGAACGCATTTCTGCAGCCACCAGCATTCTCCCTTCGCTACCATGGTCTCGGATAAAGCAGCCGGAGGTCCGAATGGGCAAGAAGCTTTCTCCAGGCGCCAAACAATGTCATTCCGGGGCGCGGGCGAGGCCCGCGAGCCCGGAACCCAGGAACACCGTCTCGGCGGACCTTGGTCGAGGCTGGTGTTCATGGTTCCCGGGCCTGCCCTTCAGGCACCCCGGAATGACAGTGTGAGTAAGGGGATGAAGCCAAGGTACTGGTTTTCGGTGATCGGGCTGATGCTGTCACTATTGGCCGCGGGGTGTGCCGATCCCGGCGCTGCCTCCGATAACGACAAGCGGGGCGTGTTTTACGGCGGCGTCTCGGCGGGCGGCACGCGGCCGTGACCCAGCGCCAAACGAGCTGCGGCGTGATCGTCACTGATGGGGAACGCGTTTTGCTTGGTCATGCGACGCGGTCGCCACGTTGGGACATCCCCAAGGGAATTGCGGAGCCGGGCGAGACCCTTCCCGTCGCCGCTGCACGAGAACTGCTCGAAGAAACCGGCCTCGCGGTCGCCCCCGAAGAGCTCACCGAGCTCGGCGTACATCCCTATCTGCGCGGCAAAGACCTGGCCCTGTTCATGTGGAAACCGGCGCAACTGCCCGATCCGCAACGCCTGACCTGCACCTCGCAGTTTGCACTTTCCAACGGAACATCGCTGCCGGAATTCGACCGCTTCGGGCTGTTCCCATGGGAGGACGCGCTGCCGCGGGTCGGCAAGAACCTCGCGCGGGTATTGGCATCCGTCCGGCAGGTCATGATACGCTAGCGCGATCAGCTAAATGAGGAGGTCGTCATGCCCAAGCTGCGTCACATCGCCATTGCCGCGGAAGATCCGGAAAAGATGGCCGATTTCTATAAGAAGGCGTTCGACTTCAAGGAGGTCGGGCGGCCGAACGGGGTGCTGGCGGACGGCGTGTTTTTGAGTGACGGCACGCTCAACATGGCGATCCTCAAATTCAAGACCGATCAGCTCGGCAAGGGTCTGGACTACCGCGGCATCCACCATTTCGGCGTGCTGGTCGAGGATGTCGACGAATTCTCGAAGAGGCTGGAGAGCCTCGGCGCCGAACACTACTTCGACCGCAACCAAGTGGACCCGCAGGCCGGCTATTTCGAGAAGAAATTCTACGGCCCGGAGCGCGTCCTTTTCGATATCGCCGAGCACGCCTGGGCCGGCGCCGAGCCGCTCCCCGAGCAGGTGAAAGAGGCGGCGGAGTAATTTCGAAGATCGCAACCTTTTGTTCCGTCATTCCCGCGGAAGCGGGAATCCAGGGCCGCCGTCACATCGCACGCTCTGGACCCCCGGTTTCGCGGGGGTGACGGTTACGGAGCTAAAAATGGCCAAGCTGCGTCACATCGCCATTGCCGCCAAGGACCCCGATGCGATGGCCGAGTTCTACAAGAAGGCGTTCGATTTCAAGGAGGTCCGCAAGACCGACGGGCCGCTCGCTTATGGCTATCACCTGAGCGATGGGACGATCGATCTGGCGATCCTGCGGTTCAAAACCGACCAGATCGGCAAGGGTCTCGACTATACCGGCCTGCACCATTTCGGCATCCTCGTCGACGACGTCGAGAAGTTTGCGACGAAGGTCGAGGCGTTGGGTGGAACGCATTACATGGACCAAGCCGGCGACCGCGTCGGCGGGTTCGAAGTCAAGCTTTACGGCCCCGAAGGCGTGCTCTTCGACATCGCCGAGCATCCCTGGACCGGCACCGAGCCACTGCCGGTCGAAAAGGTCGAAGCGGCCGAGTAAGGCTCGGCCCGGTCAGAAGTGGATTTCGTATTCGAGCTGCCAACGGATTGTCTCGCGCGGCGCGGCGGAAGTAACCCCGAAGAGAATACCGCCGTTCCACTTTAAGGTGCCGGGTCCGAGATTCGAAACGGTGCCGAACAGTTGCGGGCCGATGCGATTGTCCTGCGGCAAGTGTGAATTGAACCCCTCAAACCCGCTCGGCTGGCCATAGGCCTGAAAGCCCGGCTCGATCGGCGTGCCGAAGGCGAACCGCGTTTCCCAAGCATATAAGAAGAACGGCCGCCCCGAGGAGGTACTGCCGACCTCCTTTTCCATAAACAGGTTTACTGTGTTGATCGTGCCGAATATTTCCTTGCGGAATATCGGCCCGAAAGTGGTTTCGTCGGGACTATTCCGGAGCGTGGACTTGCCGAACTCAGCGAAGAATCCGGCATCCAGCCAATATTGGCCGCGCTCGGTGAACTGCAGAATATTTTCCCAAGTGACCTGACTGAAATTGAACGATTGTCCCGGACCGGCATTCCGTTCCTGCTCCAGCTCGAGCTCGGTGCGCCAAAAGCCGTTCACCCCGTATTCGAATTCTTGGGTCGTGCTCAGCTCACCGCTGTGGGCGGGATTCGGATCGTGCCCATAGTCTCCGAGAGGCTCGATCGCGATCTCTCCGGTTTCGGCATCGGGCATTTGGACTTTGAAGTCCGCCGCCGCCGGAACCACTATGGCCAGCGTCAAAGCCGCGCCGGCGATGGACGGCAAAATGATAGTGCAACGCATTCGCGTCTCCAGAAGGCGAACGAGATCTCGGGAGGGAGAAAAGCGCAGACTAAATGGATGCCGTCGCGGCCGGCCGGCTTGGCGCGCCCGGTGATGCGCGCCCCATCAGGCGCATCAAGGTACCGATGCCGAGAAGCGTGGCGAGGTAGAACACCACTTGGATGCCGGACGGCTGTGCCGAGTAACCGATCAGCACATGCAATAACAGCCCGAGCATGCTGTTCTCGCTAAGGATCGAGGAGGTGTCCCAGAGGTCGTTCCCGAGCGACGGCAAAAGGTTCGCCTGCATCAGAAAGGCCGCGCCTTGCGAGGCCATGCCGGCGGCGAGCAGCAGAATGAGCCAGCTCGTCACCGTAAACAGCCGACGCAACGGAATGGCGAGGAGCCCGAGATAAATCAGTGCGCCGACCGCGGCGCCGCCGGCGAGCCCGACAATCCCACCCCCCAACATGCTGAGCCCGCCCGCTCCCGAGGCGATCGCGACCCCATAGAGAAAGAGAACGATCTCCGAACCCTCGCGCAGCACGGCGATCCCGACGACCAGAGCCAGCGCATAGAGAGGCCGGCTTCCGCCGACCACCGCCTTGCCCAGCGTGGCTGCGGCTGCGGCCAGCTCGCGCCCGTGCCGGTTCATCCAGATATTGTGCCAGCCCAGCATGGCCACCGCGGTAAACAGGATTGCGGCGTTGAACAGCTCCTGTCCGATGCCGTTGACCGCCGCGGCAATCGCCCCGGCGCCAGCAGCGACGAGGGCGGCGCCGAGGACACCTGCGGCGATTCCGCTGGTCACCCAGACGCCGCGGCGCGGCACGCCGCGGCTGGCCGCCAGCACGATGCCCACGACCAGCGATGCCTCGAGGACCTCTCGAAAAACGATTATTGCGGTCGCCAGCATCTCAGCCCTCGCTATTTGACAACCAGCTGGCCGCGGGTCTCCTGGTGGAAATCGTCGAAAAACTCGTAACTGCCCGGATCGAGAGGCCCGACGAAAACCGTTATCTCCTGGCCGGGAAGCACGACCTTTTCGCGATGAAATTGTGTGCTCTCGAATTCCGAAGCGGTCGGATTTTCGTTGCGCACGACGAGCTTGACCTTGGCACCCGCGGGGATCTGAACCTCGCTCGGAACGAACTGGTTGTTCTTCAGCACAATCGAGAAAGTGGGATCATCGGCCAGGCCAGGCGCCACAACCGCGAGAAGGAACAATGCCGCAAACCCGGCGACGAGACGCATCGTGATACTCCGATTATCCCGCTCCGACCGCGCCGAGCAGGAAGATGAGGACCCGGGGCATCGCGGCCCCTCGGTTCAACGAAGTAGGCCGCCGCTTCACGGGACTGCCAACGATTCGAGTCAACAGCGATATGGCGCAGAGGGTGGTTACATAGAACAGGATCTGGATGCCCTCCGGGCGTGAGACATAGCCGATCAGCGTGTGCAGGGCTTTGCCGAGGACGCTGTCCTCGGTCAACATGACCGAAGTGTCCCAAACGGCGTTGCCGAGCGGCGGCAGCAGGTCGGCCTGAACCAGATACCCGGCGGCTTGCGATGCCATGCCCGCGGCGAGCAGCAGCACCATCCAGCTGGTGACGGTGAACAGCCGCCGGGGCGGGATCCGCAGCAGCCCGAGATAGAGCGCCGCCCCGACCGCGACGCCACCAGCCAAGCCGAGGGTTCCTCCGGCGATCAGGGAGCCCGCGCTGAGACCGCCGCCTGCGGCGATGCCGTAAAGGAACAGCACCGTCTCCGAGCCTTCCCGGAGCACGGCCAGCCCCACCACCACCGCCAGCACATAGAGCGGCCGAGCGCCGGAGATCACCGCATCGCCGACTTCCCGGGCAGTCGCGGCGAGTTCGCGGCCGTGGCGCGACATCCAGATGTTGTGCCAGCCGAGCATTCCGACCGCGAGGAGCAGAATCACCGCGTTCAATAATTCCTGGCCGATGCCGGCGGCGGCCGAAGCGATCTCAGCGGCGAACAATGCAACCAAACCGGCGCCGACGACGCCTCCCGCCAGTCCGGTCGAGATCCAGAACCCGCGGCGCGGCGCGCCGGTGCTGGCCGCCAGGACAATGCCGACGATCAGCGCGGCTTCCAGGACTTCACGAAAAACAATGATGGCTGCTCCGAGCATCGCGACCGTTCCGCCTACCTTGCGATGATTAACCGCACGCGGTCTTCACGACACGGGTTCCATTGTGGAAAACGGGGCGAGCGAGAGGCCGGTGAAACGAAGCATCTTTTGGATTTCGGGGAAGTTGTCCGACGAGCTAATGCGACTTAGTCGCAGTTAATACCCGGCTTCAATCGACCCGGCAAGCAAAATCTTTTGCCTCTTCGGGGCTTAGCAGTTGAGGGGGTATGCGCATACATCATGGCTCTCCCCCCTAAGGAGGCGGCGCTACCCTCACCCAACCCCCACCCTAACCCTCCCCCGCTTGCGGGGGAGGGAAATGGGAGGGGGCTTGATTCCCCTCTCCCGCACTACGGGAGCCTAGTGCTCATTGCGATGGCCGCTCTCCCGCACCCGGGTCAGGATGCCGAGCGGAGCGAGGCGGGTGAGGGGGTTGCCGGAAACCTCGGCTCGCGAGGGAATAGCGGCGACAAAGAATACGGCGGCAGACCCGCCTGCCGTGTGTCGCGCCACAGGCGCTGAATGTCCCGGTAGCCGATCGGCACTACGCCCAGCGCCGCGCACCACTCGGCGACGGCGCCTGATGCGAAGAGGGCATATTCGTTGGTCCGCCAAGGGGCGTGCTGCGGCGTGATCGCCCCGATGTCGCCCGGCGTGGTGCAGTGCAGGGCGAAATGGGTGACGCCTGCGGGAAGCTCTTCGACGAGCTTGCGGTAGCCCGGCTCGACGGCTTCGGCAGCGACCGGCAAAGTGCCGCGAATGTAGTCGACGACCGGTAAGCCGGCGCGTTCGAGCGCGGCGACTGTCGCGTCGTAGCTCTGCGGGTCGGGCGCGAAACGGATCTTGCGGGGCAGGACCGGAACGACCCCGTAGTCGTGCCCGAGCCGGACGTGACAGTCGAGCAGCTCGGGCAGCATCGCCGCCGCCATGTGCGCGTCGATATGCGTCGGTCTGATCCCGGCGGCCTGCGCGCGCTCGATCTGCGCGCGCAACTCGGCTTCCGCGGCTTCCGGCACCACATGCCGGCGCAGGCTCGCGACATCGCGCCAAAGGAAACCGTCGTCGTCGATCAGGCCCGAGGCCCGGCTGACCGTCGAAATCGGGGCCCAGCGATAGTGCTCCCATTCGCTGGTCAAGGTCAGGTGCACGCCGAGATCGAGCGCCGGATCGGCGGCAGCAGCCTCGGCGATTTCGCGGAACCACGGGCACGGCACCATGACCGAGCCGCAGGTGACAAAGCCGCGCTCGGCGAGACCGAGATACGCCTGGTTCGCGCCGTGGCACATGCCGACGTCGTCGACATGAAGGATCACGGCATGTTCGACACCGAGGGAGCGGGCAAGGGTCATGGGCGAGATTAGCATGACCATTCAAGCCGCGGAAAGTCGAGGTCGCGCCGGCTCGGTGACCAAGGTAAGAGCCTTGCGTCCGCCGACCACGGCAAGTTTTGCCCAACCGGATAGTGACGTCAGGCGTTCGTCGCTTCGGCGCGGTTGAGCGTCCGCCGCCATTTCGCCCGCAGCGCGCTCGGCCGCTCGGGATAGCGTTCGTCGAGGAACCCAGCCGCGATCACCCGGTCGGTCCGAAAGCTTCGGAAGTCTTGGCGCAGTTCGCACCAGGCGATCAGGTGGCGGACCGTCTCCATGTAGCCCACCGTCACCGGCCAAATGATGCGCTCGCTCTCGCGGCCCTGTTCGTCGCGATAGCACAGCTTGATTTTTCGGCCGGCATGAATCTGCGCGCGCACCCGCGCCATGTCGAGGCCGTCGGTCGCGAGGTTTCGCGCCGCCGGCGTTTCGGTCACCGGCTCGAATACAAAGGGCCGAAGCCGTTCCGGCACGACGGCGCCGATCTTGGCGATCAGATCCGCAGCCGCCCGCGCCAGCTCCGCATCACTATGGCGCGCCACCCATTGGGCGCCCAGCACGGCCGCTTCGATCTCATCGGGCGTCAACATGAGAGGCGGCAGGTCCAACCCCGGCTGCAGGACATAGCCGACGCCGGCCTCGCCCCTGATCGGCACCCGCTGGCCGATAAGGTCGGCGATGTCGCGATAGACGGTCCGCTTGGAGGTCTCGAGCTCGGCGGCGAGGGCGTTGGCGGTTATTGGTTTAGACGTGCGCCGCAGAATCTGAATGATTTGAAAAAGCCGGTCGGCGGGTCTCATGAGCCGTTGTGGTCCAACAATGCTGACAGCATGGTGGCAGCAGGGTAGCTAGCGCGCGCGCAATTCGTAACCAAATTTACCTGTCGAGTGGCGACGGCATGGCGGTGACGGGACGAAGGCGACTGCGTCGGATCGGCAAGAGACCCATGCGATTTCCGAGGCTCGCCGGGGTCTTCCCGCGCAGCGATGCGGGATAGGATTCAAAATGAGCGAAGCCAAAAACCTGTTTCCGCTTTTGCAGCAATCCGCCGAGCCCGGCATCGTAGGAGCGATCGAGAAGCTGGTGCGGGATGCGCCGGATCGCGACCTCTGCCGGGTCAACGTACTGGATTTCGCGGCGAAGAGGGGCCTCGACCAAGAGAGGTCGATCGCCGCCTTTCTGCACGCCGCGCGCCTCGGTCTCTTCGAGCTCTCGTGGAATGTGCTGTGCCCGAGCTGTGGGGGCGTGCTCGACGCGGGCGCCACGTTGAGGAGCGTGAACCGCGAGGAATACCATTGCGCCTGGTGTGCGGCGGGTTATGAGCCGATCCTCGACGAGATCGTCGAGGTGACATTCACGGTCAACCGGCGGGTGCGCCGGATTGCGGCGCATGATCCGAACGAGCTTCCGTTCGCGGAGTACTTTCGCCAAGTGTTCTGGAGCTCGGCGATCGATCTGCCGGAGAATCTCGGTCAGGTGATCGAGGAGGTGACTCTGGACACGGTCGAGCTTCCGCCCGGAGAGAAGGCCCTGCTGTCGCTGCAGCTGCCGGCGAAACTCGTGATGCTTCTCGACCCGGTGACCCATATGACCCAATTCCTCGCGGTCAAGGGCGAGCCGACGCGTGAGCGCCAGAGCCTCTCGCTGTTTTTCGACAAGGTGCGTCCAGCAACCGACACGATCGAGCTGAGCCCAGGGCCATTGCGCCTGTCGCTCGAAAACCGCACCGAAACGCGCGTCTTGCCTGGGCTGTGGGTGGCGACGGACCGGCTCAATGAGCTCCTCAGCCGGCGCAAGCCTTTCCTCAGCGCAAAGCGGCTGCTGACCAACCAAGTATTTCGCGATCTCTACGGGGCCGACACGATCGATGTCGACCAGCGTCTGAAGATCACCAGTCTGACGTTCCTGTTCACTGACCTCAGAGGTTCCACCGAGCTCTATGAGCGGGTGGGCGACCTGGTTGCCTTCGACCTGGTCCGGGCGCATTTCCAGCTTCTCAACGACATCATTGCCGGCGAAGCCGGAGCTGTGGTCAAGACCAGCGGCGACGCGGTCATGGCGACCTTTTCGACGCCCGATCGGGCGGTGGCCGCGGCGTTGCGCATGCGGGAGGCGATGAACGACTTCAAAGACGCGGGCACCGGCGATGGGCTGCTGCTCAAGATCGGCATCCACGAGGGACCTTGCCTCGCCGTCGTTCTCGACAAGCGCCAGGATTATTTCGGCCGCACCGTCAATATCGCGGCGCGCGTCCAGGGTCTGGCCGACTCGCGTTCGATCCTGGCGACCGGGTCGGTCGTCAAACATCCCGGATCTTGCAAGCTGCTCGAAACCAGCGGGCTTGAGCCGGTCCCCCATCAGCGTGCGCTGCGCGGCGTCGCCGAGGAGATGGCGGTCTACGAGATTCCCTGAGGATCCACCCGAACTGGCGTAGGAGCCTGAGATGAGCGAAGCCGGCAATCTGTTCACGCTCTTGCGGCAGTCGGCCGATCCCGAAGCTGCCGGGGCGATCGAGGCGCTGGTGAGGGACGCGCCCGATCGCGACCTCTGCCGCGTTAACGTAATCGATTTCGCGCGGCAAGCCAGGGTCGATGAGGAGCATGCCGTCACCGCGTTTCTGCACGCCGCGCGCCTCGGGCTCTTTGAGCTGTCGTGGAACGTGCTGTGCCCCGGCTGCGGCGGCGTTCTCGATACCAGCACGACATTGAAGAGCGTCAACAAGGAGGAGTACGACTGCGCGCTGTGCGCGGCCGGCTACCGGCCGACGCTCGACGAGATGGTCGAGGTCACGTTCACGGTCAGCCGGCGCGTGCGCAGGATCGCCGCGCACGATCCGCACGAGCTTCCGTTCGCCGAATATTTTCGCCAGATCTTCTGGGGCTCGGGCATCGACGTTCCGGATGATTTCGAGCAACTGGTCGAGGAGATCGTTCTCGATCAGGTCGAACTGCCGCCCGGCGAAAAGGCGCTGCTCTCGCTGCAATTGCCGGCGGAGTTCGTGATCATCGTCGATCCGGTGACGCACGGGACACAGTTCCTCGACGTCAAAGGCGAGCCGACCCGAGAACGCCAAAACCTCTCGCTCGTCTTCGACAAACTGCGCGCGCCGACCGGCACCGTGACCTTGCGTCCGGGGCCGCTGCGCCTCACCCTGGAAAACCGCACCGATACCCGGCTCTTGCCGGGGCTGTGGATCGCCGGAGACAAGCTCCACGAGTTGCTCGGCAGGCGCCGGCCGTTCCTGACCGCAAAACGGCTGCTGACCAATCAAGTATTCCGGGACATCTATGGCACCGACACGATCGACGTCGAGCAGCGGCTCAAGATCACCAGCCTGACCTTCCTCTTTACCGACCTCAAAGGCTCGACCGAGCTTTACGAGCGGGTCGGCGACCTGGTCGCCTTCGACCTGGTCAAAGCCCATTTCCGGGTGCTCAACGAGATCGTCGCGTCCGAGGCCGGCGCTATCGTCAAGACCATCGGCGACGCGGTGATGGCGACTTTTCCGACCCCCAACCGGGCGGTCGCCGCGGCACTGCGGATGCGCGATGCGATGCGCGATCTCAATGATGGGCGCAGCCGCGAGGATCTGTTGTTGAAGATCGGCATCCATGAGGGACCTTGCCTTGCGGTCGTGCTCAACGACCGTCAGGATTATTTCGGGACGACCGTGAATATCGCCGCGCGGGTCCAGGCTCTCGCGGATTCGCGCACGATCCTGGCGACCCGCTCGGTCGTAACCGACCCGCAGGCCTCCGCCTTGCTCGAAACCAGCGGGCTCAAACCGGTATCGCAAAGCCGCGCCTTGCGCGGCATCGCCGACGAAATGGCGGTCTACGAGATCCCGTGATTTCGCGGTTGACACCGACCCAAGTACATAAAATTTCCTGTACGAGGGGAGACCTGGAAACTGCGGGCTTGTGAGGGTCGAGCCTCACTCCATCGTCGCCGATCGGCCCAAGGGGTCCACTTCGTAGAGACCACCTGCTTCAAGCATCGCTGCCGTGATGCTCTCGCCAAGCTCTGCGCGGCTGGTGGCGATCCGATCGAGCGGCATCTCCTCGCCCGGCCGGCAAACGACGACCTCGCATAAGCGGTCGTCGGAATATCGGATCGTCAAGTCGACCTCCATGCACCGGCATCCGTCCGTTTCGAGACGACACGGTGGTACGTGTCTTCGCGAATTTTCGAAATGTGTCTTGACGCGCGAGGCATTGAGGACAATTTGATAATCCTTGAACCATGGAAAATGTGGTATGGATGAGAAATGCGCGATTGCAGCCCTCGGTGCGCTTGCTCAGGAGACCCGGCTTGCGCTGTTCCGCCTGCTGGTCGCTTGCGGGCCGGCGGGGCTGCCGGCCGGCGTGATAGCTGAGCGGCTGGGTGTTCCGCCCTCGTCGCTCTCTTTCCACCTGGCGCAGCTCGTCCATGCCGGATTGATCACCCAGCGTCGCCTGAGCCGGCAGCTGATCTATTCGGCCGAGTATGGTGCGATGAACGCGCTCTTGGCCTACCTCACCGAAAACTGCTGCGGGCGCGATGCCGTCGGTGCGCCGGTGTGTGATCCGGCTTCTGGCGGCTGCTCGGACGCCACGGGAAAGAGCACGGCCGCATAGGGAGTCCAATCATGGATGATGCTCAGATCAAGGAAATGGTGCGCGCCCGCTATGGCGGCATTGCGGCGGCAACCGAGGTGAGCTGTTGCGCGCCGGAGCCGTCGTCGTGCTGCGGCCCGGAAACCACTCCGCACGATAAGGCGCGGCGGATGGGCTATTCCGAAGCGGAGCTGTCGGCGGTTCCAGATGGTGCCAATCTCGGGCTTGGCTGCGGCAACCCGCAGGCTATCGCAGCCATGCAGCCGGGCGAAACCGTGGTCGATCTCGGCAGCGGTGCCGGGTTCGACTGTTTTCTCGCGGCGCAACAGGTTGGCGACACCGGTTATGTCATCGGCGTCGACATGACCCACGAGATGCTGAAAAAGGCGCGCGACAACGCCGCTCGCATTGGTGCCGGCAATGTCGAATTCCGCCTCGGGGAACTGGAACATCTGCCGATCGCCGACGGCACGGCGGACGTCGTGGTCTCGAATTGCGTGATCAATCTTGTCCCCGACAAGGAACAGGTGTTCCGGGAAGCCTTTCGCGTCCTCAAGCCGGGCGGGCGGCTCGCGGTGTCGGACATCATCAACACCGCTCCGCTGTCGGCCGATCTGCAATCCGATCCCGCCTTGCTGTGCGGCTGCATCGCCGGTGCCGCGCCGGCCGAACGGGTGGAAAGCTGGCTCGCGCGCGCGGGATTTGTCGATGTCCGCGTCACGCCGAAACCGGAAAGCCGCGAGCTGATCAAGACTTGGGCACCCGGCCGGAACATCGAGAACCACATCGTCTCGGCCATGGTCGAGGCCCGCAAACCTTGAGCCTGGCGGGTTCGAACATGACGGACAGGCGCATTTACAACGTCCTCTTCCTCTGCACCGGCAATTCGGCGAGGAGCATCCTCGCCGAGGTACTGATCGAGCATTGGGGCAACCGCGTATCGAAAATCACTGCGCCTGTGTTGCGGAAGCAGTGATTATGACAGATTCACACCATTCCGGTGAGGAGCGGGGCGGGAGCCTGCGTAAGGGTTGATGCAGGATTCGGTAATCTCGGCCATGGCGAGAGCGTGGCTAGGGTCGTCACCGTCCTCCAGTGACCAACAGGCTGACAGACACGCATGGGCGAAGGTGTAGGACAGAAGGCGTTTGCGGTCGAGGTCTAGGGCGGTCGCTATGATGTCGGCCTGACGGATCAGCCTTTCGGGGTTCTGGACAATTTTGGGCAGGGAATGGGGGTTGCAGAGTGCATTGGCCGCATCATAAGCGCGCTCGCCAATTAAGCCCTTGGGGTCGATAGCCAGCCAGCCGCGCTCTCGGTGCTGGCGGATATTTTCGTGGTGGATGTCGCCATGGAGAACATGCGCCGGGCCTTGCTCGCACAGCAGATCGCGGGCCACGGCTGCGCCGCGTCTGTAAATGGAGTCCTGCTCTCGGTCTTGGTTCGCCTTATCGAACAAAGATTGAAAGCGCTGCGATAACGGGGTGAGGTGGTCGGGAATCTCTGACCGGCTGGCGAAGTGGAGCGTATTAAGCACATCGGCAATGATCTTTGTCGCTTCGTCGTCTCTGCCGTTTTTGACTAGCTCTGTCAGGTCTCCGCCATCTACATATTCGAGCAGCATAGCGCCAAGGTCATGTCGCAAAAGCTGAATAGCGCCGTGGCCGCGATACCATTTGAGAACATCAGCAGCGTTGCGCTCGTCCGTTGCGCCCGCCTCTGATAATATTTTCAAGACAGCCGTTTGGCCGTCCGCCTCCACCTTATAGAGATCACTTGTAAAGGTCTTTGCGAGGAGTTCGGGATGGGACAATTCCCATTGGTCGAGATAGCGAGCTAAAGCTTTGTTCATCGAGTGTTTCTGCGCCCTCGGCATGCTCCTGTCAAAAGTCGCGGAATCTGCGATTCTGGAAAAAATCACGCATTTGCAGAGTGAAGCAACCGCGGTGTCCAACCATAAAATGGTGAGGCCGCCGAAGAAGGCTCATCCCGCTGTCCCAGGTAGCCCGATATGTGGTATGAGGATGCCGTGCGGCGGCCGTCTGCGGCGGGCGCGAGAGGGCATTGAGTGGCTGCGAGCGACCGGCGTCTCGACGCTGGCCAAAAGGCCGTAGAACTGCCATCGGCATGCAGACAAGCAGCTCAAAGCACCCGAAAAACTGGAAACCCAGCCCCGCTTCAGATTTTCGCCCGCCACCCCTATATGTTGATGAACCTGGGACAACGGGATGAGCCTTCGCCGAAGCCATGGAAAAATCCCATCTAACGATCACACGTGGGCGAGTTATTCCAAAGAGGCTCTTTCCCAACCTCAACCCAAATCACATCTCTCTTATAATATTCTGCAAGACCTTCAATGGTCTTTTTAGTTGTTCTAACTATGATACATCTCCTAGTTCGTTTTAGTAATCCCTCAACTGCATTCTGTATTTCGCCAACACCATGGACTGCTACCCCGTTGAAATCAGGAAGTGGTACCTTGGGTGCGTCAAGATCAGTGTCACTAGGCCGCCGAACCGTTAACGGGTCAGTCGATTTCTGCTCTGGATGTTCTGTATCCAAAATAACGGCCGCAGCACCAATGACACTGATAAGATAATCAGCGAAGAGTTGAGTTTCAGGAGGTGCGGTAATTAAGAGTGCAGCACTGTTTTTGCGTAATCTCTCTATAAGCAGTTTTCCGCCCCAAAAAAGATTTGTGGCACTCCAGAGATCAATAACTCCGAATCTTTGCGTAAACGCGCCCAGCTCGCTCAAGTTTCGTTCAAGAGCTCCGAGCTGCTCACGCACTTCATCACGCTCTTGCGTCGTTAACCGAAGTTGCGTTTGAAGGGTTTCTGTACTTGCGCCCATAACGGGAGTGACTTGCGAGACCGGAGCTGACGACCAAGGCCCGAATTTAGGCCAAGGGATGAAAAATCCCACGGCAAGGGTAGCATCGCATACCCCAAATATAATGCCCAAGGTATATTGGGGCGAGGTCGATGAACAGACAAACAGACGAGTTGGCGTGTGTCTTCGAACTTCTTCTCTATGAAGGGGAACCAGTGGGCTTCTATATGCCCTCGCTCAAAATATTCACTGTGAGTGAAATGGAATTCGTTCTGCACCAACGAATCATGACGAGACCAAAATCCCTCCTGGCCTGATGTCCCTGCGCCCTTTATAAACCACGGCGCAATCCTGCAAGGAAGATCATTGCTTCCATATTCGTTTAGGACGGCCGTCACTTGTCCGCGGTCAAGTACATCCTGCCAAGGGAAATCCCGCGGTAAAATTGATGCGCATAAAATGACCTTATCAAATCGTATATTGTCATATTTCAATAACGCCTATCCCAATATATAAGTACCAAAGCTATGTGCGACGATTGAAGGCAAATTATTCTGGTTAAGATTGAACGCACTGTCTCTCAAAAAAGCAGTGTATGTTTTACGAAACCAACGAATTTTGGTTTCTCGCTGCCACGGCATCAAAAAACGCAATAACGAAAACCTGCCATAATTCCATATCTCTAACGCGCAGCGCCAACCCTTAGCTTGGGCAGCGTCGGACAGAGTGCGCTGCCAAGATGCAGTGGTTCGAATTCCATGCAGTGGCGCGATAACGACCTCGGGCATCGTGGGCTGTTTTTATGGCCGAAGTCTTGAAATCGTGCTCTGACTAACATTGTAGCTGCGCGCGACGCTGCGCTGCGTCTCGCCCGCTTCGAGACGCTTGCGGGCCTCTTTTTGCTGGTGCGGCGTCAGGATCGGTTTGCGGCCGAACTTGACACCCTTGGCTCTGGCATCGGCTCGGCCGCGCGCGGTGCGTTCGAGGATGCGGCGGCGCTCCAGCTTGGCGGCGACGCCGAGAATGGCAAAGACGATCTCGGTAAAGTCCGAGGTCGTGTCGAGGTACGGCTCGGCCAGCGAACGGATGCCGGCCCCGGCGCGCTGCATCTCGCGGGCGATAACCAGAAGGTCGGTCGTGTCGCGCGAGAGGCGGTCAACGGCCGGGGTGATCACCACGTCGCCGGGGGCAAGCCATTTCATCAGCTTGCCAAGCTGCGGGCGGTCAGCCGTGGTGCCGGTGATCTTCTCGCGGAATATCTTCCCGCACCCGGCCGCCTTCAGTTGGCGCACCTGTCCAGTTTCGTCTTGGGCCGCGGTCGAGACGCGGGCATAGCCGTAAATCATGGTATCATTCTGCATCAGAAATCTGCATTGAAAAAGCTCAACCTTTTCAAGCCTCCGATGTTGATGCAGATATCTCGACTTGTCCACCTATCCGGGAAACGAGGCGGTGCTCCAAATGACCATCATGAATGAGACGATGCCTCGAACGCGGTGAGGACGAGCTTAACGCACGCGTCGATGCTGCGGCCGGCCGTATCGATCGTCAGGTGATCCCGATCCCATGGATGATAATCGCGCCCGATCACGGCCGGCCAATCGGGAAGGGTTAGGCCGGGCACTTCGCTCGCCCTGGTTTCGACGCGCCGCTTATGCTCCTGCACGTCTGTGCATACAGTCTCAACCTCGACGACCTGAGCGCCGGCTCGTAAGCCAGCGTCTCGCCAGGCGTTTCGCGTCAGCATCCATGGATTTACAGAGTCGCCGATGACGTCACGGCCCAGACGCAGATTATCCTGCGCCACTGCGTAAGCGGCGCGGTAACCTGCATCGTCCATTGCCCTCGGCACGACGCCTGATTCCTTGATCGCCTGTTCGATGGAATCGATCCGCAACCATACAGCGCCAATCTCCTTGGCCAGTCCGCGCGCGATTGAAGATTTACCGCTTCCAGAAAGCCCGGCGAAGACAATCAGCGTAGCCATTTTTCCGAGTTCGCTAGCATCGACCGGTGACTGTACCACTGTGAACATCACTCTTCAGCACGGTCAGATGATGCGGCCCCGCAAAATTTTGATTTCTGCACAAGTAGGGCTGAATCAGAGGCGGGCTCAATCGCTGGCCGGTTCTCGCCAATTCGTGGCGGTCGCCCATTCCGTGGCCCCGGCCATGAGGATGTCGAACGTCGGGTCTTTGATCGCGTAGTACGCATCCGGGTCGTTCGGAAAATGTTTGGCAAGCTGCTGTTTGATTTCACCATATGCGGCAGCAGCCATTTTATGCGTCCGCAAGTAGTCCCGACAAAGCAGTGGGTAGCGCTGATTGAAACGCCCGCGTTCTCGGACATGAAGATTCGCCGCACTGTGCCTGTACTTGTAGAATCGCTTTGCCAGTTCTTGACGGGGCAGGGTGAGCCCCGGAGGACAGTGATCTGTCGTCGGCGTTGCCAAGTTCAAAACCGACTGCTTCGATCCTTTGATACGGGTAGTCGGCTAAGCTTGCGACCGTAAGCTGAATATCAATCACGTCTTTGGCGACGAGATCGGGAACCGCCGTCGACCCAATATGGTGGAGAGCAATCACGGCATCGCCCAAGGCGTCGCACAGCAAAGCGGCGAGCACTGCATATTGAGATCGCCATTGCGTGCGATACGGGACTATCTCGATGATCGGTCCGGCCATTTCCAGTGCTCAGATTCAAACACAAGATATACACCAAAACCGTCATGGCCGGGCTTGACCCGGCCATCCACCCGTCGCGGGCGGGCTGCTGTAGCAGTTTCCGTGGATGCCCGGCTCGAGGCCGGGCATGACGACTGAGATGACACTTAATCATCTGAATGCGTCAGAGGACTAACCAATCGCACATCTGAGCGATGGTTGCTAGGGTGGAAACTGAGCGGCGCCGCGTGCAGATTTTTTGACATTTGCAGGATGTCACAAGCCCTTTGAGAGCATCCTGCGGGCTATACTCCCCCGCCCGCATAGGGCCGGCTGGCGAAACGAAGGATCGGAGAGAACATGAAGCCGACAAGTCGTCCGGATGGCGAGGCCGCTTCAGCGAACATCACCAAGCGGATTGAAGAGCTGGGGGATTGGAGAGGAGAGACCCTCGCTCATGTCCGTCAGCTCATCCACGATGCCGACCCCGACATCGAGGAGGAGTGGAAATGGGAGAAGCCAAAATCCCCCGGAATCCCCGTCTGGTCCCATGACGGCATCGTCTGCACAGGGGAATCGTACAAGCAGGTCGTGAAGCTCACCTTCGCTCGCGGAGCCTCCATCGAAGACCCGCAGAAGCTCTTCAATTCCAGCCTGGAAGGGAACACGCGGCGTGCGATCGACCTGCGCGAAGGGGAGAAGATCGACGAAGCTGCCTTCAAGCAACTCATCCGCGCCGCGGTGGCGGCCAACTCCGCGGCGCGCGCTCAACGGGCAGCCAAGAAGAAGTAAGCCCGGCTCTCACCAAAGCGGTTATTGCTATTTTAGATATAATGTGCTATCATTATCGACGTGAATGTATTGTGGTTCCCAAAATCGGACGTGCGTTTCCAAACAGCCGATAACAGCCAGGATCAGCGAGCACGGTCGCTGTTTTTTCGGGCGAAATGCGGCTGGGCCTCAAGGATTTCTGCGGAGCAGACGAGATCGATGGCTGATATTTCGATGGAGAAACAGCAAAAGCAGCGGGGGCGAGGCCGTGGGCGGCCGTTCGAGAAGGGCCAGTCCGGCAACCCGGCCGGGCGGCCGCCCGGGAAGGGGAAACGCGCGACCCAGGCTGTGCAGCTGCTGCTCGACGGCGAAGCGCAAGCCTTGACCCGCAAGGCCGTCGAACTCGCCCTCGACGGCAATACGACGGCATTGCGGATGTGCCTCGACCGGATTGGGCCGCCGCGCCGCGAGCGCGCCGTGCCGATCAAGCTCCCGCCGGTGCGCGACGCCGCCGATCTCGCTGGCACGATGACCGCGATCATCGCCGCGGCCGGGGAAGGCGCGATCTCGCCGGACGAGGGCGGCCGGTTGGCGCGGCTCGTCGAGATCTTCCTCAGATCCGTCGAGACGCGCGACTTCGAGCGGCGCTTGCAGCTATTGGAGAATACCCCTCCAACCCCGTCTTACTGAGAGCCTGACCCGGAGTAAATCTCGCAGCTTCAGAGGTTATTCGTCATTCCCGCGAACGCGGGGATCCAGGGATCCCGAGCTCAACGGCTATCCCCTGTTCAAGCCAGGGGCAAGCTCTGGACCCCCGCTTCCGCGCTAGGGCATGCACACATCTTCCGCCTTTCCGCCGTCATGCCCGCGAAAGCGGGCACCCAGGACCGTTGTCGGGCTATTCACCACGGGGCCCCTGGGTCCCCGCTTTCGCGGGGACGACGGATAACTTATTGAAAGTCCTTCTATTGTGGAGATGTGTGCATGCCCTAGCGCTTCCGCGGGGGCGACGTGTAACGCTAATAATAAGATAGTATTTGCGCCATTTTGAGCCAGACAGTGAGTACGGGCAGGTCATACGTCGAGATTGGCGACGCTGAGGGCGTTGGCTTGGATGAAGTCGCGGCGGGGCTCGACGAGGTCGCCCATCAGGGTCGAGAAGGTTTCCTCGGCCGAGTCGGCGTGGTTGATCTTGACCTGCAATAACGAGCGGATTTCGGGGTCGAGCGTGGTTTCCCACAATTGGTCCGGGTTCATCTCGCCCAGACCCTTGTAGCGCTGCACGTCGATGCCGCGGCGGCCCAGTTCCATGACCGCCTCGACGAGGCTGACGGGGCCGGTGATCGGCCAGGTCTTGTCGCGGGCGGCGAGGGTCCCGGAGCGGTCGTAGACCTCGCGCAGCCGGGCATTGTCGGCGTCGAGCCGGCGCGCCTCGGCGCTGCGCAGCAAGGCCGCGTCGATCAGGCGCCGCTCGTCGACGCCCTGGCGGGTGCGGCGGAAAACCAGGCCTTCGCCGGCAATAACCTCGCCGTGCCAATTGCGCTCGTGCTCCGGGGCGAGGCGGTTGAGCCGCTCGGCAGTCGCATGGGCGGCCTCGATCGCGCGGTTCGGGTCGGCGAGCAATGAGGCCGACAGTGCCCCGGCGATCGCCGCCTGCTCGACGACCTCCATGCTGCCGGCCTTGCCGGCCAAGGGCTGCAGCCAGCGGCGGTGGACCCGCGCCTGCTCCAACAGGTCGCGCAAGTCGAGGCCGGCGCGCTCCACACCGTCATGCTGGGTGAACACCGAATCCCTGAGTGCCGCGTCGATGCAATAGGCTTCGAGCGCCGGATCGTCCTTCAGATAAACCGCCTTGGCGTTGCCGCGCTGCAGGCGATAGAGCGGCGGCTGCGCGATGTAGAGAAACCCCTTGTCGATCAGGCTCGCCATCTGGCGGAAGAAGAACGTCAACAACAGGGTGCGGATGTGGCTGCCGTCGACATCGGCATCGGTCATGATGATGATGCGGTGATAGCGCGCCTTCTCGGCGTCGAAATCCTCGATGCCGATCCCGGTGCCGAGCGCGGCGATCAACGTGCCGATCTCGGCCGAGCCCAGCATCTTGTCGAAACGCGCGCGCTCGACATTGAGGATCTTGCCCTTCAGCGGCAGGATCGCCTGGAAGCGCCGGTCGCGGCCTTGCTTTGGCCGAGCCGCCGGCGCTGTCGCCCTCGACGATGAAGAGCTCGCTCTTCGCCGGGTCACGCTCCTGGCAATCGGCGAGCTTGCCCGGCAGATTGGCGATGTCGAGCGCCCCCTTGCGCCGGGTCAGGTCGCGCGCCTTGCGCGCCGCCTCGCGCGCTGCCGCCGCCTCGACGACCTTGGCGACGACCTTTTTGGCGTCGGCCGGGTGCTCCTCGAACCATTGCGTCAGTTTGTCGGCGACGATGCCCTCGATGACCGGCCGGACCTCGGAGGAAACCAGCTTGTCCTTGGTCTGCGACGAAAATTTCGGGTCGGGCACCTTGGCCGACAGGATGCAGGTCAGACCCTCGCGCATGTCCTCGCCCGACAGCGTGACCTTTTCCCGTTTGGCGATGCCGCTGTCGTTGGCATAGGCATTGACGGTGCGGGTCAAGGCCGCGCGAAAGCCCGCCAAATGCGTTCCGCCATCACGTTGCGGGATGTTGTTTGTAAAGCACAGCATTGTCTCGTGGTAGCTATCGGTCCACTCCATCGCGACTTCGAGCATGACGCCCCCGGCCTCCGCCGGGGCAGGCTTCTGCTCGCCGCGGATCACGATCGGCGGCGAATGCAATGCCTGCTTCGAGCGGTCGAGATAGCGGACGAAGGCTTCGAGTCCGCCCTCGAAATGCAACGTCACGGTCTTCGGCTCGACGCCACGCAAATCGCTCAGCACCAGTGTCACGCCGCTGTTCAGAAAAGCGAGCTCGCGCAACCGGTGTTCCAGGGTGGTAAAGTCGAACTCCGTCTTGCTGAAGGTCTCCGTGCTCGGCAGGAAGGTGATCTCGGTGCCGGTGGTGAGACCTTCGCGGCTCGACCCCGCCGGCCATGGTGGGGCCGGGCCTGCCTCGGCGAGCGGCGCCTCGGGCACGCCGTCGCGGAACCGAATGAACCACTCCGACCCACCGCGATAGACGCGCAAATCGAGCCGCGCGGAGAGGCCGTTGACGACCGAGACGCCGACCCCGTGGAGTCCGCCCGACACCTTGTACGCGTTCTGATTGAATTTCCCGCCGGCGTGCAGGTGGGTCATGATGACCTCGGCGGCGGACACTCCCTCCTCGTCGTGGATGCCGACCGGAATGCCGCGGCCGTTGTCGGTGACGGTGCACGAGCCATCGGCGTTCAACGTCACGGTGACGGTGTCGCAATACCCGCCGAGCGCCTCGTCGATCGCATTGTCGACGACCTCATAGACCATATGGTGCAGGCCGGAGCCGTCGTCGGTGTCGCCAATATACATACCCGGCCGCTTGCGCACCGCGTCCAGCCCGCGCAGGACCTCGATCGATTGCTCGTTATAGACCGTATCCTCGCCATTGGCGCCGCCGTTCCCACGCGGCGCGGCAGGAGCATCGTCCGGCGGTAAGCCGGTGCTCGCAGCGCGCTTGCCTGAGGCAGTGCCGAGGGGGCCGAGGGGGTCGGATCCGGAGATGTTTGCCATGTCGTTCTTGTTCGAAGTTTCAGGGTTCAGAAGCTGGCGGCCAGCTGCCCGTCGCGCACCGACAGGAACTGGGCATCGCGCCGCAATGGCGCGAACAGCGCCTCATCGGTCCCGGTCAGCCAAGCCTGGCTGTCGAGCCGCAGCAGCGCATCGAACAATGCTGCACGCCGGCTCGCATCGAGATGTGCGGCAATTTCGTCGAGCAGCAGCAATGGCGGCTCACCGCGCACCGCCTGCTGCAGCCTCGCGTGAGCGAGGAGGATCGAAATAAGCAGAGCCTTCTGCTCGCCGGTCGAGGCCACCTCGGCGGCAATTCCTTGCTCCGCCAAACTGACATGCAGGTCGGAGCGATGCGGCCCTATAAGGGCGCCGCCGGCCTGCGCATCGCTCTGCCGATTGCCGGCGAGCACCGAGACGAACTCCGCTTCGACAGCCAGCGCCGGCGCCGCTTCGAGCCAATTCTCGACCGTGCCGGCGAGAACCAGCCGGGCGCGCGGAAACGGGCCTTCGGCCTCGGCGCAGACATGGTCGAGCCGCTGCACGGCCTCGCGGCGCCCCGCCGCGACCGCCACGCCCTGTTCGGCCATGAGCTCTTCGAGGGCGGTCAGCCACGCCGGGTCTTTCGGGCCGTCGCGCAGCAGCCGCGAGCGCTCGCGCAATGCCTGTTCATAGGCCGCGACGCGCGAGCCGTGCGCCGGGTCGAGGCCGAGTACGAGTCGATCGAGAAAACGCCGCCGCCCGCCCGGACCCTCGATAAACAGCCGGTCCATCGGCGGGGTAAGCCATAAGACGCCCAGTCGCTCGCCGAGTGTCGCTTGACCGCGAACCGGCTCGCCGTCGATCCGCACGACCCGCCGCTCTCCCGCCGTCGCATCGTGCCCGGTGCCGATGCGCACGTTGCCGCGGCGGGGTCGCGACGACCGCGGCTACAGCCCAGCCGCCGGTCGCATCATCCTGCCCCGGCCCGGGCCGACGATCGATTTCGGCCAGCTTGGCCCCGCGCAATCCGCGGCCGGGCGCGAGAAACGACACCGCCTCCAGGAGGTTGGTCTTGCCGGCACCGTTAGGTCCGGTCAGCACCACCGGCGCAGTGCCGACGGTAAGCCTCGCCTCGCGATAATTGCGGAAATCGGTCAGCACGAGCCGCGTCACGCCGACGCGGTCTGCCGCGGCACCGGCATCCTCCCGGGCTTGCTGTGCCTCGGCAAACATAGGGAATATATGGGGTCGAAAGTACCCGTTTGCGAGCATTCTGCGCCATTGGCGTCATACCGCCTGGCGGCCATCACCCGCCCGGTTCGCGGGTCCCTCCCTCTTCTCGCTCGGGGGAAGCGGGGCGGGACAAGGGGCGCTCGCCCCCGTCCGATGGTCAACTCAAACCCGCATTGGCATCAGCACGTAAAGGGCGCTCGCGTCGGCACTGTCACGCACGAGGGTCGGCGAGCCGGCATCCGACATGACGAATTGCGCGCCCTCGCCCTCGATCTGCTCGGTGATGTCCAACAGGTATCTGGAATTGAACCCTATCTCGAGCGGACTGGCGGAATAGCGCACCTCGAGCTCCTCGACGGCCGTGCCGTTTTCGGGGCTCGTCGCCGAGACGACCAGGCTTCCGCTTTCGATCGTCAGCTTGACGGCGCGACTCTTCTCGGTCGAAATCGTCGAAACGCGGTCCACCGCCTCGGCGAAGGGTTTGCATTCGACCTCGAGAACCTTGTCGTTGTTAGACGGGATCACGCGGTCGTAATCGGGGAACGTCCCGTCGATCAATTTCGAGGTCAGCGCTGCCTCGCCGATCGCTAGGCGGATCTTTGTCTCGCCGAGCCCGATCTGCACCTCGTTCTCGCTCTCCTCGACGAGCTTTCTCAGTTCGAGCACGGTCTTGCGCGGGATGATGATGCCCGGCATGCCGGCGGCACCCTCGGGCAAGACCATCTCCATCCGCGCGAGCCGGTGCCCGTCCGTGGCAACGGCACGAATGACCGGCACTTCGTCGGCTTTGGTCGCGTGGAGATAGATGCCGTTCAGATAATACCGGGTCTCCTCGGTCGAGATCGCGAATCGGGTGCGGTCGATCAGGGTTCGAAGCTCGGTCGCCGACAGCGAGAAGTTGTAGGGCAGCTCGCCGCTGGCCATCAGCGGATAGTCCTCCGGAGGGAGACAGGCGAGGGTAAAGGTCGAGCGGCCGGAGCGCAGCACGATGGCGTTGCGCTCGCCGCTCGTCTCGAGTTCGATCTGCGCGCCCTCGCGCAGCTTGCGGACGATGTCATAGAGGGTGTGGGCCGGTGCGGTGGTCCGGCCCTCGCGTTCGATTTGGGCCGCAACGCGCTCGACGATCTCGAGATCCATATCGGTCGCGCTCAGCGCCAGCCTGCCCGGCTCGGCGCGAAGCAATACGTTCGACAGTATCGGAATCGTCGTCCGTCGTTCGACTACACTTTGTACATGGCTCAGCGCCTTCAGGAAGGCCGCCCGTTCAATGGTCAGTTTCATGTTGGCTACACAAGAGTTGCCGACCCCGGCCTCCGCCGCCCTCGGGTCATGCCCAGAGGGCGGTCAGTGCCCCCGCCGCGTCATTCCGGCTCGACGGGACAGCACTATAGCACGACCGGGCGCCCGCCTCAGCACCCGCTTTTGCCGCGGACGCGTAATGGGCGCTCAGCCCTGCAGCATCCGGCGCAACAGCTCGACGTCCTCGGCGAGCGAGGGGTCCGTGCGCATCAGCTCTTCGATCTTGCGCACCGCGTGCATGACAGTGGTGTGATCGCGGCCGCCGAACTTGCGGCCGATTTGCGGCAGCGATCGCGTCGTCAGCTGCTTGGCCAGATACATCGCGACCTGACGCGGGCGGGCGACGGCGCGGGCCCGGCGATCGGACGTCATCTCGCCTAATTTTATATTGAAGTGTTCGGCGACCTTTTTCTGAATTTCGTCGATAGAGACGCGCCGCTCGTGCGAGCGGAGCAGATCGTGCAGCACCTCCTGGACGCTCTCCAGCGTGATATCGCGCCCGACCAGCTGGACGTGGGCGGCGATTCGGTTCAATGCCCCCTCGAGGTCTCGAACATTCGAGGCGATCTTGTGGGCTAAAAATTCCATCACCTTTGGCGGAACCCGCAGGCCGCCTTGCTCGGCCTTCGACTGCAAGATCCCGAGGCGCAATTCATAAGTGGTCGGGTGCAGATCAGCGACGAGCCCCCAACCGAGCCGCGAGCGCATGCGCTCTTCCATACCTTCGAGGTCGGAGGGCGATTTGTCGGCCGAGATCACGATTTGCCGGTTCTCGTCGACCAAAGCATTAAAGGTGTGGAAGAATTCCTCCTGGGTCAATTCCTTGCCGATAATGAATTGCACATCATCGATCATCAAAAGATCGACCGAGCGGAATTGTTCCTTGAAGTCCATGGTCGACTTGAAGCGCAATGCTCGGATGAACTGGTACATGAACTTTTCGGCCGAAAGATAAATTATCTTACGACCGCAGGCATGCTTGCGGACGTGCCAAGCCACGGCGTGCATCAGATGCGTCTTGCCGAGTCCGACGCCGCCATAAAGAAAAAGCGGGTTGAACGGCACCCGATTACCCGGACACGCGCAAGCCTCGGCGACGCGCCGAGCCGCGGCGTGGGCGAGCTCGTTGGGCTTGCCGACGACGAAATTCTCGAAAACGAAGCGGTGATCGAGAGCCAGGAGCTGCGCCTTGTCGTCACCGATTTCGAGCGGCAATACAGGTCCGGCGGAAGGAGGCAAGGCTGGAGGGGCTTCCGCATCATCATCCCGGCCGGCGAAGTGATTGCCGTTCGCCGGCCTCGGAGGCACACCGACGACGACCGAGAGGCGCTTTACTTGCTCGTTCTCCGCCCGCCACAGCGCGAGAAGCCGATCCCCATAATGGGTCGCCACCCAGTCGCGCAAAAAACGCGTCGGTGCCGCGATGACCGCCTGTCCGCTGTCGACGTGCTCCAGATTTATCGGTTGCAGCCAGTTGCGGAAGGCGTCCTCGCCAATTTCCGCCCTGAGCTGACCGAGAACCCCGATCCACTCCGCCTCAGACGCTGCCCTCGTATTGGTCGCATCTTCTTCAATTGCTTGCGCCACCCCTCTACCCCCTACCAATAGAACAGACGCTATTCCGGCCGACCACCGCCAATACTTCATGCTACAGAGGCGCCAGTCGTGGCTTTGCCGTGCTACTCAATTCGGGAAGAGACGCTCTCCCTGTCGCTAATTACAGTCGGCTAGATGTCAAGATCTTGACGCTTTCTTGACGTTCACCGCCATTTACACGGTATAGCCGTACTTCCGACCACCGTTATTTAGGAGTTTACGTATGTGGCGGTTTAGTGGCAATGGGACCGAAGAAGGAACGTCGGGGATTTTTTTTGGCCGTCAGCGTCGGCGGTTCATCCGCCTGAGAAACCGGGGCCGGTTCTGAACTGCGGCATGGCGCCGCAGACGCAATCGCCGCGATCTCCGGTCAGAGCGCGTTGATTCGCGCCGCGAGCCGCGACAACTTGCGGGAGACCGTGTTCTTGTGGAGCACGCCCTTGGTTATCGCCCGATGCAGTTCGGGCTGTGCTAACCGGAGCGCCGACTGTGCCGTCGCCTTGTCGCCGGTTGCGATCGCCGTCTCGACCTTTTTGACAAAAGTGCGCACGCGACTCGCCCGGGCGCGATTGATCGCTGTGCGCTTGGCCGTCTGCCTGATGCGTTTTTCCGCCGATTTGTGGTTAGCCATGCAATTCGCCGTGACCCAAAGATGAGAGACGTTATATCGGGGCCTCGTCCGTGAGGTCAACTTGACGCGCCGAGTGGCCGGGGCCTACTTCGCCGCGCATCCCGCGAGTTGAGGCGCCCCGGCTTGCTTCTGGAATGATGCCGAGCTTAATTTCGCGACTTCTCGACAGGAGCGATCATGAGACTGGTTTCCGCCCGGCGCGAGGACGCCGCCACCTCCGCGGCGTGGCAGGGCCGCGTCGATCTCGCCGCAGCCCACCGGCTCGCCGATAGGCAAGGCCTAAGCGAGGGCATTTTCAATCACTTTACCCTGGCCGTGCCCGGTACCGACGACCGTTATTTGCAGATCCCGTTTGGGCTGCATTGGTCCGAGGTCACAGCCAGCTGCTTCATGGAGATCGGCTATGACGGTCGCGTGTTGAGCGGAGCCGGCGATATCGAGCAATCGGCGTATTGTATCCACGCCCCGATCCACCGGCTGATCCCGAGCGCCGCTTGCGTGCTGCACACCCACATGCCTTACGCCAGCGCGCTGACCCGCCTCGCAGACCCGCGGATCAAAGCGATCGGCCAGACCGAAATCGGCTTTCTCGACTGCGTCGCCTATGATGAAGAATATACCGGGCTGGCTTTCGACCCGGCCGAGGGGGAAAGGCTGGCCGTGGTGCTCGGACCGCACAACAAGGTGCTGTTCATGGCAAACCACGGCGTGCTGGCGGTTGGCGAGACGGTCGCCGAAGCCTATGACCGGCTCTATTACCTTGAACGCGCCTGCCAGGTGCAGCTCTACGTGATGTGGACGGGCCATGCGCTGAAGCATGTGCCGGCGGCGATCGTCGAGCGCACGCAGCACCAATACGCCGCCTCGCCGACCTACCAGGGCAAGCCGGCTTGTGAGCACCACTTCGCCGCGCTGAAGCGTCTGCTGGACCGCCGCGAGCCCGATTACTCGGATTAATGACCATAGCCCACTGCATCGGAACCCTAAGCCAAAAGCATTTTTCGACAGGCTGCCGGCGAATAAATCACGTGTCGGGCCGACACCAGCGGCTCCGCCCCAACGATTTACCAGGCTGGACACCAGATTTGCGCTTCACACAAAACGTGTTGCATCCTTTGATAGTGCGCATCACCCACTGGGTGAATGCTCTCGCCATCATCGTCATGATCGGCAGCGGGTGGCGCATCTACGACCAGGAGCCGCTGTTCGGCTTTTCCTTTCCGATATGGATGACACTGGGCGGGCGGCCGGAAATCTCGCAACATTGGCACAATGAGGAGGGACTGGCCGGTGCTTTGCAGTGGCATTTCGCCTCTATGTGGCTGCTGTTTGTCAGTCTGACGGTCTATCTCGTCTACGGGCTGGTTTCGGGGCATTTTCGCCGCTCGCTCCTGCCGGTCCGGCCACGAGCGGTAATGCGCGACCTGGCGGCAGCCCTCCACGGCCGCTTGGCCCATAATGTCGGTGAACGAAATGCCGTCCAGAAAGCAATGTATATCGGTGTCATTGGCGTCATTGTGCTGACCGTGCTCTCGGGCCTCTCGATCTGGAAGCCGGTGCAATTCCAGGAGCTGACCTCGCTCTTTGGCGGCTACGACGTCGCCCGCTACGTCCACTTCTTCTGCATGGCCGCGATTGTCTTCTTTGTCGCGGTGCACCTGTTGCTCACCCTTTTGGTGCCCAAGGTGCTGCCGCCGATGATCACCGGCCGAGTGCGGGGTCGGTGATGAGCGCAATCCGCAAGCCCGATCGGCGGAGCCTCCTGAAAGGCGGGTTCAGTCTCGGCGCATTGGCGATGCTGACCGGTTGCGATGTCACCGACAACGAGCCGGTGCAGCGCGTGCTGTGGAACATGTCGTGGTGGAACGACCGCGTGCAGGGCTGGCTGTTCAACCCGAGTCGGCTGGCGCCGACCTATCCGGAGAGCGCGGTCGACCGCGTCTTTCGCTACAACGCGTTCTATCCGGAGCAGCAGGCACCGCAACTCGACGCAGCCAGCTACAAGCTGGAGCTCAGCGGAGCGATCCGCGACAAGCGGCACTGGCGCGTCGATCAACTTTATCAGTTGCCGCAAAGCTCGCAGATCACGCGGCATGTCTGTGTCGAGGGTTGGAGCCGGATCGGCAAATGGGGCGGGTGCCCGCTGCGCATCTTTCTCGAACGGATCGAGGCCGACCTCACCGCGAAATATGTTGGCTTCATCTGCGCCGACGGGTATTACACCAGCATCGATATGCCCACGGCGCTGCACCCGCAAACGATCATGGCCTTTACCTTCGCGGACCAAGTATTGCCGCGCAAGTTCGGCTACCCGATGAAGATTCGGATTCCGACAAAGCTCGGCTTCAAGAATCCGAAATTCGTCGTGGCGTTGTCGGTGACGAATAATTATCCGGGCGGTTTCTGGGAAGATTACGGATACAACTGGTTCAGCGGCTCCTGAGGGGCTCTTTGATCCGAGGGAGGGGGGCCGCATTGGGTGAAGAACGGTGCGCGGTTGCGATCATGGCCAAGGCCTCGGTCGCCGGGACCGTCAAGACGCGCCTCGTTCCGCCGCTGAGCTATGAGGAAGCGGCCGGGCTCAACACTTGCTGCCTGAGTGGACGTCGCGGCGAATATAGTGGTTGCCGCGGGGCAAGTGCCAATTCAGGGTTTTGCCGCCTATTACCCACTGGGCTCCGAGCCCTTCTTCAATGGTCTGCTGCCCGGCGGCTTCAAGCTGCTGCCGCCCAGGGAGCCGACAATCGGGCGCAGTCTGTTCCACGCGGCGCAGGACCTTTTTGCTGCGGGCTACAGTTCCGTCTGCCTCGTCAACGCCGACAGCCCGACCTTGCCAACTGAAATCCTGGCGGAGACGGTTCTCCGGCTGCGAGAATCGGGCGACCGCGTCGTTCTCGGGCCCGCTGCGGATGGCGGCTATTACTTGATCGGGTTGAAGCGGTTTCACCAGCGGCTGTTCGAGGACATCGACTGGAGCACCGAACGGGTCTTCCGGCAGACGCTCGCCCGAGCCCGCGAGATCGGGGTCGCGGTCGCGCCGCTGCCCGAATGGTACGATGTCGATGACGAGGCGACACTGGCGATGCTTGCCCGCGAGATTGGACCATGCGAGGGCTCGGCGAGCCCATATCTCAACGGCTATCGGGCGCCCAGCACCAGGGCTTTTCTCGAGAAGCTGGCGGCCGGAAACGGCGGGATCGAACGCCTCCTCGGTCGCGGCTCCCTTTCATTCAATTCCCCGCCGGCGCGGGAAGCTTAGGGTGGGGGCGCGAATCGCACACTCCAAGCTGCTGCTGGTTGCCGGCTTGCTGCTGGCGGGCGCGGTAGGCGGGTTGGTCGCCCAATTCGACCGTGATCTGACCGCCTTCGTGATCGTCGCCTTGGTCCAAGGAGCGGTCTGGGCGGTTGCTGCAGCTCTCGTCCTGCGCGGCCGCGATCAGCGGCCCGCACTGGCCTTGATTCTGGGAACGGCGGTCCTGCTGCGCCTCATCGTGCTCGCGGCGCCGGTCTTTTTGTCCGACGACATCAACCGCTACATCTGGGACGGGCGAGTCCAGGCCGCCGGCATCGATCCTTATCGCTACATTCCGACCGATCCCATACTCGCGCCCCTGCGCGACGCGCTGATCTTTCCGAACATCAATCGCAACAATTACGCGCCGACGATTTACCCGCCGGTCGCCCAGATGCTGTTTCTGGTGGCGAGCCGGTTCGGCGAGACCGCGCTCGCGATGAAGCTCGTGTTTGTCACGATCGAGGCCGTCGGCATCGGGACCCTACTGTTTATCTTGCGGGCCGCCGGACGGCCGCCGGAGCACATACTGCTCTATGCTTGGCACCCGCTGCCGGTCTGGGAGATTGCCGGCTCCGGGCATGTCGATGCGGCGGTCGTCACATTGGTCGCCCTGGCGTTCGCCGCCGGCATCAACGGAAGGCGCGTCTGGTCGGCTGCGGCGGTCGCCGCCGCGACTTTAGTGAAGTTTTTCCCGTTGGTTGTGGCGCCGGCGCTGTGGCGCCCGGACAAGTCAAACCTTGGCGATTGGCGATGGCCCGCCGCCTTCATTGCCGTAATTGTTGCCGCCTATCTCCCCTATATCGGCGTCGGATCGCGGGCTCTGGGGTTTCTGCCCGGCTATGTCGCAGAAGAAAATTTTGGCTCGGGCAGCGGTTTCTGGCTCCTCGGGGTCATTCGGCGCGCCATTCCGCTGCCGCTCGCCGCCTATCTCGGCTTGGCGGTGATCGTCATGGCCGGGCTGGCAATCGGTGCGCTTTCCCGCAGGCCGGAGCCGCGCTCCGGCCTGCCCTGGGCGATGGCGTTGGGCACAGCAGCGCTGTTCTTCGCGTCGCCGCATTATCCCTGGTATTTCGTCTGGCTTGTCGCGCTGCTGACCGCCGCACCATGGTGGCCGGCCTGGTGGCTCACTCTCGCGGCTGTCCTGCTGTACTGCGACCACAAAACCGGCAATATCCCGTCTTGGGTGGGGTTCACTCTGTATGGCGGCTTTGTCATACTCTGCGCCGTCGATAGCGTCTGGCGAACTGTTTTCAACAAAAGGCCCGGAGCAAGGCGTGCCATTGACTGCACAACCTAGACCCGACCCGCGGCGCTATTTCGAAGCCGTCGGCGACGCGCGCGGCGAGATTGCGGAGCAGGAGCCGGTCTGCCTCTATATCGAGACGACCAATCGCTGCAACCTGTTGTGCGAAACCTGCCCGCGCACCTTTGAAGATCTCGAGCCCCCGGCCGATATGAGCTGGCAATTGTTTACCCGCATCGTCGACCAGTTCCCGCGTATATCGCGGGTCGTGCTGCACGGGGTCGGCGAGCCGATGATGGTTAAGGCACTGCCGCGCATGGTGCGCTATCTGAAGGACCGCGGCACTTACGTCTTGTTCAACACCAACGGCACATTGCTGACCGAGCGCAAGGGCAGGGAACTGATCGCCGCCGGTCTCGACGAGTTGCGCGTATCGCTCGACGCCGCCGAGCCCAAGGCGTTTCTTGCCGTGCGCGGCAAAAACATGTTCGACCGGATCGTCCGCAATGTGAGCGCCTTTACCGCATTACAGCGCGCCGAGGGCATCGAGCGCCCACTGGTGTCACTGTGGCTGACAGGGCTCAAAGAGACCCTCGATCAACTCCCCGAATTTGTTCGGCTGGCGCACCGCATTGGCGTTTCGGAGGTCCATCTGCAACGCCTGGTCTTCACCCCGGAAGGTCAAGGGCTGGCGCGCGCGCAATCCGCACTGTTCGAAAAGCTCGAAGGCGACGAGCCGAGACAGATCGATGAGGCCGCCGCGCTCGCCGAGACGCTCGGTATCCGGTTCAACGCTTCGGGTGCTACCGAGCCAGGCACCAGCCTGAAGCGTGCGGCAGGAGACCAGCCCTGGTCGTTGTGCCGCCGGCCGTGGACATTGATGTATTTCACCGCCCACGGGCGCGCGATACCGTGCTGCATCGCGCCGTTTTCGGTGCGCGGTTATGACGGTTTCACATTGGGCGATGCAAGCCAAGAGAGCTTGCGGCAGATCTGGAACGGGCCGCGGTACCGCGACTTCCGTCGCGCGTTGTTGAGTGAAACACCGCCTCCAGCCTGCGCTTCCTGCGGCGTGCGCTGGAGCTTGTGAGAAGCAAACAGCGGTCGCGGATCGCCGCAATCATTCCGGTGCTCGACGAGGAGGGCGCTATCGGCCAAGTCCTCGCGCAGATACCGCGGGACTGGGTCGACCAAATCATCGTCGTGGATGGCGGCAGCCGCGATGGCACGGTCGCCGAGGCGCGCACCGCCGGAGCAACGGTGCTCGTCGAGCCGGAGCCCGGGTATGGCCGAGCCTGTGCCAAGGGAGCTGCGGCGGGAATCGAAAACGGCGCGGAAATCCTTGTGTTTCTCGACGGCGATGGCGGTGACCGGCCCGAGGCGATCCCGAACCTGGTGCAGCCGATTCTCGAGGATAAACACGATTTCGTGATCGGCTCGCGCACCCGGGGTGAGCGCGACAAAGGCAGCATGGGAGCCCATCAGGCGCTCGCCGGCCGCGCGATTGGCGCTTCGATCGGTCTCTTTTACGGCGTGCGGTTTACCGACATGTGCGCTTTCCGAGCGATCCGCGCCGATGCGCTGAGGCGGCTCGGCATGCGCGAGATGACCTATGGCTGGAACCTCGAGATGCAGATGCGGGCGGCGCGCGCCGGTCTGCGCATACTCGAGCTCCCGGTGCCGCACGGCCGCCGCCTCGCCGGGAAATCCAAGGTCGCGGGTACACTCCGCGGCACCGTCAGAGCCGGGTTTCGGATTCTCGCCACCTTCGCCCGCATCGCTTGCGAACGCCGCTGAGCGAGGCGAAGCAACCACGGGATCGGACGCGAATTACCCAAAGATCATAGATCGAATTTGGGGATGAAACCGATCGAGGTCCCGGATAATCCTTCGGTCCGAAGCTCTTTCGGGATCGGGTAAACTTCCCGTCCGGCATCGCCGGAGCGGCGTCGGCAGTTATGGCGCCGCCATCCCCACCCACTCGGTTTTGTCGGCTAAACTCCATGACCTTCAAGCGGAGGCCAAATGGGAGATCGTCTTCGGCAGTTCGTCTATGAGGCGCCGCGTCCGCCGCCACGGCGCGGCTGGAACAGGACCATGCGTGAATAATCCAACTCATTTATAGCAAGTCAAAATGTCCTTACCCTAGCAATGTGCGAGGGATCGTCAAATGGATTTTCCAGAAACTATATTGACCAGCACCTTTCCCGACCGGGATCCCGTTCCATCACCTAATAAAGAAGTACCTTTTCCGAATATAGCCCATAAATTTTTTACGTCGTTCTGTTTTTATCCGCCAATGGCTGAACTGACGTCGGTCTTAAATAATTTATATTTCACTTATTCTGACCTTACAGGTATTTTTTATTCGGTTCTTGGCCGAGATCCAGAATCTTTGCTTGAGCCGGCTGTATCCGATCATTCTCCGAGCGAATTTTTGAAAGAAGCCCTCGAATCCGAGGAATTCCAACAAAATATAGTGCGCCTGATTCTCAACGCGTACCCCGAGAAAAGGCGATTGATCCATATTCACATCCCAAAATGTGCCGGAACGCACCTGAGAGCACGGTTAGAAGTCAAGTATCCAACAGTCTGCAGAGCCCTGGAATCAGCGATCTGGACCCCAAAGCCCTTGTTGTTTGAGACGTTGCGTCATATCGCTACCTCGATACCGTTCTGCGATGCAATCTTTGTTCACGGCCATACATCGATTTCCTGGTATCTTGAAAATAAGTTGTGTCGGCCAACTGACTTTGCATTCGCGGTGGTTCGGAATCCCCTCGAAATCATCGTTTCCCAAGTTAATTACGTGGTCACCAGATTCCTCCAGGATCCAGGCTTTCTTGATCCGGATACCGGCGAATGGTCCGGCCTTCTCAGCCTCGCGCCTACAGAATTGGATCGATCGCCGGAAGGCTTGGCTAATTTGGCGCGACGGATCCTGCGAGAACCGTCCGTGCTTACTCGCAATCCCCTTTGTGAATATCTCGGCGACGGCAACTTTAAGTCCGCACTTAGCGCGATCTTGCGATCGAATATAGAGGTTACCGATCTCACACGTTACGATTTATGGTTCGAGCAGAAATTCGGAATACCTACCGGAATGCGGGAAAATGTGTCAGAAAAAATATTGAAGCTTTCGGAGCTGGAGAGTGAAGATATGAAGTTATTGAAAAATCTAATCGATGACCAAGATAAAAAATTATATGAAATGATCTCAGCTGCTTTGGACAGGTCGGGGGCATTGTCGGTGCGCGGCGCAGAGCTCCAGTTGGATAGGCGGTTGCGGGTGATTCGGCCGTTGAAGATTTGTCGGCATTCGTCTGTACTATGGCGGAATCTGAAAGTTCGATTTTCTATTGTAGGACGCACTGTCCGGAATTTCTTTAGCGCTTTGCGCCTGATTGACATGGGGTTCTTTGGCGGAAAGAAGCCGTTGCGGGACGCTCCACGGTTGCTCCAAGGCCCGACCGGTCACGGTCGCTCGCAGGGAAAAGGGCGAATGCTTGCAGATCGAACGCGAGAATGATTTTCGACTATGACACCCGGGCGGGCCACACGGGCTCGTTGTAGCCGAGCGGGACCGACGGGCGGGCCCAGTAGGGCGCGGTTTCGGACAGTTGCACTGTGGGCCCGAGATGGCGTAGACGGCCGACCGGCGTGTCGCTCTCGATCGACCAGCGGTCGATGTCGGCTTGCGGGACCTCCTTCGGCACTTCCTTGCGGGCGGCTTCGCTCACCTGGCCGCGGTCGACGAGCCAGCGGCCGGTCTGCGCCAAGGATATGCGCACGAGCCAGCTGCCGCCTTCGCGGGCGCGGCGGGCCAAGGCCACCATCGCGCCAAATGCCATCAAATAGCCGGTCAGATAGTCGATTGCCGAGACCGGGTAGAATTGCGGTCCAGGCTCGGCGCCCGGGAACAGCTCGCCCTGCCGCGTTGTGATGCCGCTGACTGTTTGCACGACAGTGTCGAAGCCGCGCCGCGAGGCCCATGGGCCGAGGTGGCTGAAGGCGCACATCGAGACATAAACGAGGCCGGGGCGCAATTTGATCAGCTCTTCAGGAGAAAGGCCGCGGTTGCCCAGGGTCCCCGGCCGATAGCCTTGTGAAAATACGTCCGCGTCGCGGACCAGCCCGCGCAGGATCTCGAGGTCCCGCGGGTAACGCAGGTCGAGATGAGCCGACAGTTTGCCGTGGCCGGTGTCGTATTCCTGGTAGCCAATATTCGGCAAATGCGGTGCGGTGACCTTCAGCACGTCGGCACCGTGCTCGGCGAGCGTACGCGCAGCGGTCGGTCCGGCGAGGACCCGGGTCAGGTCGAGCACGCGGATCCCCGACAGCGGGCGGTCGCTTTCGGGCAGCCGTTCGCGCGGGCTGTCGCCGATCTTGATGATCTCCATGAGCGGCAGCGAGGCGATCGCGGCCGCTTGCGGGTGCTGCGCCCATTCGGCCATGCTGCGCACCATTCCGCCGGCGCCTTTGGCCTCGATGATCGCCTCTTCGAGTTCCAGCGCATCCCGATTGGCAACCGCGCAGCGCACCGCGTCGCGGTCTTCCGGCACGCCGAGGACTTTTAGTGCGGCCTCGCGATGGTTCGGGAAATTGGCATGGATGTAGCTCCACCGCCCGTTTTTCGCCGGATAGACCCCCATCACCTTGTTGCGCTCAGTCGAGACCCGCTTGCCCTCCATCAGCATGTAATGCCCGCTGCGCAGCGAGGCGACGGCCCGGCGCAGATCGACCGCGACTTGCTGGCGCCGACCGGTGCGCAACTCCCACAGATCGGCCGCGGCGAGGCCCGTCGCGGCGAGCGCCGCGGCCCCGGCTGCTCCGATGCGAAACGGCGTCGGCAATACCGGGTCGGCGCCGCCGGTGATCTCGACCTCGCGTGCCCGCTCCTCGGACCAGCCGGCGACCGGCAAAATCGTGCGCAATGCGTCATGAGCCATGGTCGAGATCTCCCAATGCGGCGGCGGGGACTTGCTCAGACGCCGGCCGACGCCGATGATGCCGCGGATTGGTTTTGGAGGGAATGCCGATGAGCCGAATCATGATCGTTGTCGAGTTCGAGGTCAAACCCGAGCACCGGAATAAATTCATCGAGCTAATGAAAGGGCACGCGCAACGCTCGCGCGCCGAAGATGGATGCCAGCAGTTCGACGTGCTGTTACCGCAGGAAGATCAGAGCCGCGTCTTGCTGGTCGAGGCCTGGCGCGACCAGGCGGCGCTCGACATCCACTCGAAGACGCCGATGCTCGGCAAGACGCGAGAGACGTATCAGCCCTGGCTGGTCAGCCGCAAGGCGACCCGCTGCAGCGCTGACTGAACCGCGGGCCGCGGGCTGCTGCTATCGACCAGCGCCGGTAGCGTTGCCTCCAAACCCCGCACCATTCCCGGCACCAAAGCCAGTCGAGCTTGTCCCCGGCCCGACAATAGGGCCGCTTGTGCTGCTCGTCCCGTAAGCGCGGGGCCAATTTGCGGTTGGCCGGGTTTGCGTCGGCCCGGGTACGGGCCCCGCTGGGCCGAGATTTTGAAAGGTCAGGTTCCCTGGGGTCAGGCTGCCGGGATCCTGAGTGGAGCTGCCTTGAGCGCAAGCTGTCCCGGCGCTCACGGCGAGGAGGATCACTGAAATCGACACCGACTTGATGCGCCTGTGCATCTGCCCTCTCCTTTTTTGATCCCAGTTGCAAACTACCTGCCGCTGCCGAGCGCTGGCGGCGGCGACACCCAAGGCGGCGGGGGCGGCGAAGAAGGCGCGCCGGCCGGTGTGCCGCGAAACACGGTGGTGCCGGCGGCGCTGCCGGCGGCGCTGGTCGTGTAGCCCGGCGGCGCGCTGCTGCCGGAGCCCGGGATCTCGGGCGCGCTGCCAACCTCGCCCGGGGTGCCATGAAACACCGTCATGCTCGCATCACGGCCCGTGGCTGCGGTGGGACTGGGCTGCGACTGCGCTTGAGCGAACTGCGGCGTTCCAGCCAGAAGCGCGACCACTAAGGCGGTGTGCCCGAACCTGTTCCACATACCGCTCTCCTACGAGGGATGCTCCTCACACGAGAGCGAACGAATAACTGCGCTGAAAAGTGCCGAAATAATCCGGCGTGGGGACGTCAACGGTGCGCGGCGTTGAAGCGGGCGAGGGCCTCGGCACCGGGGCAGAGCTCGGTCTCACCGAGCGTGTTGAGCGGCGCCTCGACTGTGTCGAGAAACTCGTGCATGTCGCCGCAATCGGGGTCGACAAAGAGTAGGCCGGTGACGACCTCACCGGCGGCGTGGCGCTGCTGCAGGTAGGTCAATGCCGAGATCCGGTCGCACGGATCGTAATCGACGGCGAGTTTCCGCAGCCGCAGTATCGAGCCATCGTGCTGCACGACGGTCTCGACGGTTCCCGGCGCATAATCGGCGACGATCTCGTCGCGGCCGACGATCACGTCGAGCCGGTTGACGGCCTCGTTATGGGCGCGAACGTAATCGAAGCTCTTGGTCGATTCCGGGTTGTTGTTGAACGCGACGCAGGGCGAGATGACGTCGATGAAGGCGGCGCCCTTGTGCTCGATCGCCGCCTTGATCAGCGGCACCAGCTGCGCCTTGTCGCCGGAGAAGCTGCGGGCGACGAACGAGGCGCCGAGCTGCAAGGCGAGAGCGACCAGGTCGATCGGCGAGTCGGTGTTGACGGCGCCGCGCCTTGCCTTCGAGCCCTTGTCGGCAGTGGCCGAGAATTGGCCCTTGGTGAGGCCGTAGACGCCATTGTTCTCGACGATATAGACCATGTTGACGGCGCGGCGAATGCAGTGCGCGAATTGCCCGAGGCCGATCGAGGCCGAGTCGCCGTCGCCGGAGACGCCGAGGTAAATCAGCTCGCGATTGGCGAGGTTGGCGCCGGTCAAAACCGACGGCATGCGCCCGTGCACGCTGTTGAAGCCGTGCGATTTGCCGAGAAAGTAAGTGGGCGTCTTCGATGAGCACCCAATGCCGGACAGCTTGGCGATGCGGTGCGGCGGCAAATCGAGCTCGAAGCAGGCCTGGATGATGGCGGCGCTGATCGAATCGTGGCCGCAGCCGGCACACAAAGTCGACACCGCTCCTTCGTAATCGCGCCGCGTATAGCCGAGCGCGTTAATCGGAAGCTTGGGGTGATGCAGTCGCGGTTTGGCGATGTAGGTCATGTCATTCTCGGACAGGAACCGAAGTTTGCCATCGCCCCCGCGAAAGCGGGGGCCCAGGGCTTGCCCCTGGCCTGAACAGGGGGTGAGCGTGATTCCGGCGACCCTGGATTCCCGCTTCCGCGGGAATGACGAGGAATCACGGCAACGCCTCTTTGAGCGGCGCCAGGGTGACGACGGCGAGCATGTCGGCGATCGCCTTGACGATAAAACGCGCGGTGATCGGCGTGCCGTCGTAATGCAGGATCGGCACGAGCCGCGCCGGGTCGATGTCGCCTTCGCTGATCAGCAAGGTGCGCAGTTGCGCGTCGCGGTTCTGCTCGACGACAAAGATGCGGTCGTGCCCGGCGATGAAATCGAGGATGTCGTCGTGAAACGGGAAGGCGCGGATGCGCATCGTGTCGAGGTGGATGCCGCGCGCTTCCAGCGCTTCGAGCGCTTCGGTCATCGCTGCTCCGGTCGATCCGAAATAAAGTGCGCCATAGCTCGTCGGCTCGCGCGCCGCGCGTCTTATCGGGCGCGGCACCAGCCGTTTCGCGGTTTCAAATTTGTGCAATAGCCGCTGCATGTTGTCGACGTAATCCGGGCCTTCCTCGGAATAGCGCGCGTAGCGGTCCTTGCTGGTGCCCCGCGTGAAAAATGCCCCACGCGTCGGGTGGGTCCCGGGATAGGTGCGATAGGGGATGCCGTCTCCGTCGACGTCGAGGTAGCGGCCGAATTCGACCCCGGCTTCGAGCATCTCGGCGGTCATGACCTTGCCGCGGTCGTAATGCCGGTCTTCCCAGGCGAGCGGCTCGACCAACCAGTCGTTCATTCCGATGTCGAGATCAAGCATGACAAAGATCGGGGTCTGCAGCCGGTCGGCCAAATCGAGTGCGTCGGCGGCAAAGGTAAACGCCTCGCGCGGGTCTTCGGGAAACAGCAGGACATGCTTGGTGTCGCCGTGCGAGGCATAGGCGCAGGACAGGATGTCGGCCTGCTGGGTGCGTGTCGGCATGCCGGTCGAGGGGCTGCCGCGCTGGATGTCGAAGATGACCGCCGGGATCTCGGCGAAATAGGCGAGCCCGATAAATTCCTGCATCAGCGAGATGCCGGGCCCCGAGGTCGCAGTGAAGGCCCGCGCGCCGTTCCAGGCGGCGCCGATGACGATGCCGATCGCGGCGAGCTCGTCCTCGGCCTGGATAATGGCAAAGCGCTTCTTCTTGCTCTCGGGGTCGCGGCGCAGACGGTGGCAATGCCCGGAGAACGCCTCCGCCAGCGAAGATGACGGAGTGATCGGATACCAGGCGGCGACCGTCGCCCCGCCATAGACGCAGCCCAATGCGGCGGCATCATTGCCGTTGATGAAGATCCGATCGCCGACCTTGTCGGACTGCTTCAGGCGCAGCCCGATCGGGCAGTCGAGCTCGGCGAGCGTCCACTCGCGGCCGAGATGCAGTGCGTGCAGGTTGGGCTTGATCAACGTATCCCTGCCGCGGAACTGCTCGCCGATCAGCTTTTCGACCGCATCCACATCGATGTCCAACAAGGCCGACAGCACACCGAGGTAAATGATGTTTTTGAAGAGCTGCCGCTGCCGGGCGTCGGTGTACTCGCGGTTACAGATCGCGGTCAGCGGCGCCCCTATAATATTGATGTCGTCGCGGAATTTCGACGGGGGCAGAGGCTTCGTCGAGTCGTAGAACAGGTATCCGCCGTGCTCGATCTCGGCGACGTCCTCGTCCCAGGTCTCCGGGTTCATCGCGACCATCAGGTCGACGCCGCCGCGGCGACCGAGATGGCCGCTCTCGCTGATCCGTACCTCGTACCAAGTCGGCAGACCCTGAATGTTCGACGGGAAAATGTTACGCGAGCTCGCCGGGATGCCCATGCGGAGGATCGACTTCGCAAACAGCGAATTGGCGCTCGCCGAGCCCGACCCGTTCACGTTGGCGAATTTGACGACGAAGTCGTTGACGCTTTGGATCGCGGCGATTCCGGGTTTCGGTATCGTTGTCATCGCCTCAGAGCTGAAAGTGTTGGTCATTCCGTGACGATTTGGTTGTCACCCCCGCGAAAGCGGGGGCCCAGGGCTGCCGGGTGAGGTGCCTGCCGTCCCCTGCTTTCGCCAGGGGCAAGCTCTGGGTCCCCGCTTTCGCGGGGACGACGGTTAGAATTATCGGCTGCGGCATGCCGGCCCGGCCCGTGTAATGTCGAGAAGGAATTTGCGCATGTCCCAGGCGCCGGTCGGGCAGCGCTCGGCGCACAGGCCGCAATGCAGGCAGACATCCTCGTCCTTGACCATGATGCGCCCGGTCTTCAGCGAATTGCCGATATAGAGGTCTTGATCGAGGTTGAGCGCCGGGGCCATCAGTCGGCCACGCAGATCTTCTTCGGTGCCGTTTTCGGTAAAGGTGATGCAATCCATCGGGCAGATGTCGACACAGGCGTCGCATTCGATGCAGAGCTGGCCGGTAAACACGGTCTGTACGTCGCAATTGAGACAACGTTCGGCTTCGAGGAACGCGAGTTTTTCGTCGTAGCCGAGTTCGACCTCGACTCGGATGTCCTTCAGCGCGACCGCGGTATCTCGGAGCGGCACCTTGTAGCGCAGGTCGTTGGAAATGTCGTTGTCGTAGCTCCACTCGTGGATGCCCATCTTCTGGCTGACCAGCGTGACGCCGGGCGGCGGCCGATCGTCGACATCCTCGCCGTGGCACAATTTGTCGATCGAGATCGCAGCATCGTGGCCGTGCGCTACGGCCCAGATGATGTTCTTCGGCCCAAACGCGGCGTCGCCGCCGAAGAAGACATTGGGCAAGGTCGACTGCATCGTCTTGGGGTTGACCTTTGGGCATGTCCCAACGGTCGAACTCGATCCCGATATCACGCTCGATCCACGGGAAGGCGTTCTCCTGGCCGACCGCGATCAAGACGTCGTCGCACGGGATGTGCACATCGGGCTCGCCGGTCGGCACCAGGTTGCGGTGGCCGCGCGCATCGTAGTCGGCCTTGACCTTCTCGAACAGCACCCCGGTCAGCTGGCCCCGCTCATGGGTGAACTCCTTCGGCACCAGCCAATTGAGGATCGGGATGCCTTCATGCGTCGCGTCCTCCTTCTCCCAGGCCGAAGCCTTCATCTCATCGAAGCCGCTGCGCACGACGACCGTGACCTCCTCGCCGCCGAGGCGCCGCGACGAGCGGCAGCAATCCATTGCCGTGTTGCCGCCGCCGAGGACGACGACGCGGCGGCCGATCTTGTCGATATGGCCGAACGAGACGCTGGAGAGCCAGTCGATGCCGATATGGATGTTGGCCGCCGCTTCCTGGCGGCCGGGAATGTCGAGATCGCGCCCGCGTGGCGCGCCGCAGCCGACAAACACGGCATCCCAACCCTCGGCGAGCAGTTCCTTCAGGCTCGGGGCGAATTTTCCGAAACGGGTCTCGACCCCCATGTCGAGGACCAGATCGACCTCCTCGTCGGTAACCGATTCCGGCAGCCGGAAACGCGGAATTTGCGTCCGCATCATGCCGCCGCCCTTCACGTCGCCGTCGAACATCACGCAGTGATAGCCGAGCGGCATCAGATCGCGCGCGACGGTCAAGGATGCCGGCCCGGCGCCGACAAGCGCGATCCGCTTGCCGTTCTTCTCGCGCGGGATGGCGGGCAGGTAGGGGCGGATATCGCCCTTGTTGTCGGCCGCGACGCGCTTCAGCCGGCAGATCGCCACCGGCTCCTTCTCGACCCGGCCGCGCCGGCAGGCCGGCTCGCACGGCCGGTCACAAGTGCGACCGAGGATGCCGGGGAAGACATTCGATTCCCAATTCACCATGAACGCGTCGGTATAGCGCCGATCAGCGATCAGCCGGATGTATTCCGGCACCGGCGTATGCGCCGGACACGCCCACTGGCAATCGACGACCTTGTGAAAATAATCCGGGTTACTGATGTCGGTAGGCTGCACTAGGCTCCTCCTGGCGACCGGGGCGCCGCCCGATCCCTTCACCGTCTTGCGCGGTCACTCGCCCCGGTCATCGACGGCGGCCTTATACATGTAGTGCGTGTAAGCGTCATCTTCGCTTTCGCCCGGTCCGCCATGCCCGTTCTGCACACCCTCCTCAGGGTGCGTCAGCTTGCCTCATCTCCGCGCAAGCTGCAATGCCGCCGAGGCAGAAACGGCTCGGCGGCCTCGTTGTTCCCGCATTTGCGTCGGCCGCGCACCGCTAAGCCAACACAGAATCGCAAGTTGGTATTCTACAGCCGCCCGAGTGAAGTTGCCCTTAACACGCAGGACGAAGCGGACCTCAGGTCTTGGGGACCAAGCCGCGACAGGAGAGGGCGACCGCGACAAACGAGCGATCTCCGTCGGGACGGCCGGTCAGGTAGGCTGCGCGCAGGCGATGCTCGAGGCGGTCGCGCCGAGCGTCGTCGAGGGTTGCGACATAGGCTCCGAGCCCGCCTTCGCCGCTGGCGAACGGCGCCCAGTAATCGGCAAAATTGGTGAAGTCCATGCGTATCATCAATGATCGCTGGTCGATCTCGGCGAGCCCGGCTTCGGCCCACATTCTCTCCATCGCACCCGGCGCATAAATCGGCCGCGACAATGTGCTGTTGCGCGCCGTCCCCGCCGAGTCGTCGAGGGCCGCGGCGGTGTCCCAGAACATGCGCTGATGCGGCGTCCCGCCGGGCGTGTCCCAAAAGGCGGCGGCGACAACGCCGCCCGGCCGGGTCACCCGGCGCATTTCGGCGACCATCTGTTCCGGCTCCGGCACTACCGAAGGCAGCACCAGCATCGACAAGGTGCGGTCGAAGCTGGCGTTGGCAAAGCGCAACGCGCACCCGTCACCTCGCTCGAGATGGATGCGCGGATCGCGGTTCTTGGCCTGCGCCGCCGCGAGATAAACTTCGGATTGGTCGATCGCGGTCAGCCGGGCGAACCCGGCGGCCTCGGCGAGCGCGAAGGTCAGGCTGCCGGTGCCGCAGCCGATTTCGAGCACTTCTTCGCCATCCGCTGTCCCGGCATGCTCGATGAAGAGCGGCGCCAAGCGCCGGCTCCACCGCCCCATCAACCTTTCGTAATTGCCCGCATCGCGGGCGTTATAGACGGTCGGCACGGCTCTGAGGCTACTCGGCAGCCCGAGCTGTGGGCTGGAGCCGCTTCAGCGGCGCCCGCGCCGAGCGGTCCATCGGCTGCGGCCACCACCGGTCCTCCCAATCGGAGAAATGGATGTCCACCCAGACCGAGGGGTTCTTGTCCCGGAAATCGTCGGGCAACTCGGTGTATGGCATCAGGTGAAACCACATCAGCTTCATGCTGGTCCTCCAATCTGCAAAGGGAGCGGCAAAGGGAGCGGCTGACGCCCTTCGCGGTTAGGCGGCTTTGACGGTAACCTCTGGGTGTGCGGCGCGCGCCGCGCGGCGGATCAGGTCGGCGCCTTTCTCGGCGATCATGATGGTCGGCGCATTGGTATTTGTCGAGGTTACCGACGGCATCACCGAGGCGTCGATGACGCGCAGGCGCTCGATCCCGTGCACCCGTAATTCGCTGTCGACGACGCACATTGCACCCGGCCCCATCATGCAGGTGCAGCTCGCGTGGTAGACCGTGTTGCCGTTGCGTCGACCGTAATCGAGCAACTCGTCGTCGCTCTGCACCTGCGCACCGGGCAGTTTTTCCGGTCCGACATAGCGCGCCAAAGCCGGCGCCGCGAAAATACGGCGAAGAAACCGCAAACCCCCGATCACCGCGCGCCGGTCAGCCTCCTCCGAAAGATAGCGCGGGTTGATCGCAGGCGCGACCTGCGGGTCGGGCGATTTCGCCTCGACATAACCGCGCGACAAGGGCCGCATCTGCCACGAGCCGCCGGTCAGTCCGGGTTCCTCTTCGAGCTGGCCGATCTGGCCGTCCTTGAAGCTGCCCGGCGCGAATGAGCATTGCACATCGGGCGTCGCCGATTCCTCCAGCACCTTGACCGATGCGGCGACCAGTGAGGCGCTGTAGGTCAGCATGCCCTTGCCGGTCACGAGATAGCGCACGATTTCGGCGGCAAGGGGCAGGCCGCGGGCGCGCTCATTGGCGGTGCGCGCGCCGTGGATCGGATAGGTCATGCGGCAGACATAGTGGTCCTGCATGTTCTTGCCGACGCCGCGCAATTCGTGGATCACCGGGACGCCGATCCGGCCGAGATGCTCGGGATCGCCGACACCGGAAATCTGCAGGAGGTGAGGCGAGCCGACTGCCCCGGCCGAGAGGATGACCTCGCCGGCCGCCTCGGCCCGCTCGGTGCCGCCACCGCGCGAGAACTCGACCCCGACTGCACGTTTGCCCTCGAACAGCACGCGGTGCACCAGCGCGTTCGTCACGAGCTGCAAATTCGGCCGCTTCAAGGCCGGCCGCAGATAGGTGCGCGCGGTGCTGGCGCGGCGGCGACCGCCGCGGGTCTGCTGGCACCAGCCGATACTGTCGCCCGCTCCGGGCGGCAGATTGTTGACGTCCTCGCGGTATTCGAGGCCGATTTCCTTGCCGGCCTCGATCACGATCTGACAAAGCGGCGGCCGGTCCATGCGCGAGGTGAAGAGCGGGCCGCCCTTGCCCCGCACCTCGGATTCCTCGCCCTCCCAGCGCTCGGCTTTGCGGAAATAGGGCAGGCAATCGTCCCACGACCAGCCGCGGTTGCCGAGCTGGGCCCAGTGGTCATAATCCTCGGGCTGACCGCGGATATAGATCAGCCCGTTGATCGAGCTCGATCCACCGAGCACCTTTCCGCGCGGATAAAGGATCGCGCGCCCGGCCGTACCGGCATCGGGCTCGGCGTGAAACCCCCAGGTAAAGGTCGGATGATCGAGGAGCTTCATAAAGCCAGCGGGAATATGGATATAAGGGCTCCGGTCGCTCCCGCCCGCTTCGATCAAAATCACCTTTGCGCTGGGATCCTCGCTCAGCCGATTGGCCAGGACGCAACCCGCCGAGCCGGCACCGACGATTACATAATCAGCCCTCATGCCCTTCCTCCATCGAGCAGGCTCGATCGGCGCTGCTGTTCGTTCAGAATCACCAGCCGCAAGCTAGCGGGAGCCGACGCGCACGGCAATCGGCTGTCGAGCCGAGCACCCGCCGGATTCGTCAGGCCGGTCCAGTCGGCAGCTGGCGGAGCTGGGTTTTCAAGAAGTCGAAATCGACCGGCTTGGTGATGAACCCGACAGCGCCGAGTTCGCTGGCGCGACGGCGGCGCTTATCGTCGCCGTAGGCGGTCACTATGATCACTGGGAGATCGGGGAAGCGCTGCGTAATCTCCCCCAGCAGCTGGAGGCCGTCCATCCCCGGCATGTTGATGTCCGAAAGGATGACGATCACACCAGGCTCGATATCGCCGCTCAGCAGCTCCAACGCCTCCTCGCCCGAGGCGGCGAAGTGCATCACGTTAGGTACCTTGGCGAGCCTCGCGGCGAAAGCGCTGCCGGAACAGCTCGGCGACATCGGGCTCGTCGTCGACGACAATGATGCTGGCGCTCATTCCGGTCGCCAGCGAGATTGCTTCGCTGCGCTCGCAATGACAGGGCTTTTGTCGTCGTTGCGAGGAGCGCAGCGACGAAGCAATCTCGTTGAAGGGCTCATGCTTCGGCTTCTGCTGGTGGCGCCGGTTGTATGCGCGGCAGGCGTATCGTGAACTCGGTGAACTCGCCCACTCGGCTGTCGACCGCAATCGTGCCTCCGTGCTGCTGGGTGACGATGTCCCAGCTGATCGACAGGCCGAGTCCGGTGCCCTCGCCGGTCGGCTTGGTCGTAAAGAACGGCTGGAACAGTCGGTCCCGGACCTCGGGCGGGATCCCGGTGCCGTTGTCGCGTACCGTGATTTCAATACCGTCCCCGAGGTCGTGCGTGGCGACCTTCAGCACCGGGCGGAAGGAGGTGCTCCCTTCCTCACGCCGGCGCTTGTCGGTCGCATAAAAGCCGTTGCCGAACAGGTTGAGGAACACCCGGGTCATGTCCTGAGCCACCAATTCGATCGGCGCGATGCCGCGACCGAACTCGCGCTCCAGCGTGATGTTGAACTCCTGGTCCTGGGCGCGGGCGCCGTGATAAGCGAGGTTCAGCGCCTCTTCGATGAGCGAATTGACATCGACCGCCCGCCATTCGCCGCTGCCGCCGCGCGAATGCGCGAGCATGCTCTTGACGATGCCGTCGGCGCGCCGCCCGTGCTCGGCAATCTTTCCGAGATTGCCGGTCAACATCTCGACGAGCTCGTCCACCTCGCCGCGTTCATCGCCGGGGAGCGTGGCGATCGCCGCGCCCGCCGTCTCCTTCAATTCCTCAAGCAGCTCGACCGAGAGGCCGGCGAAGTTGTTGACGAAGTTCAATGGGTTCTTGATCTCGTGGGCAATGCCGGCGGTAAGCTGGCCGAGCGCGGCCATTTTTTGCGCGTGCAATAGGCTCGCCTGCGCCGCTTGCAGCTCGCGCAATGCAGTCTCGGCGGTGTCGCGCGCCGTGCGGATCTCCTGTTCCGCGCGCTTGCGTTCGGTGATGTCGCTGTAGATCAGCACAAAGCCGCCGCCTGGCACAGCGTTGCGCCGAACCTCGATTACCCGCCCGTCCGGCCGGGTGCGCTCGAGGCGCAATACTTGCCCGGTCTCTGCAAGACGGCGGCTGAGTTCCGCCTCCAAGTCGTCACTGCCGAATTCGCCGCGTTCGGCAAGCAGATAAATATAGTCGGTGTAGCTCGGGCGCTCTGCAAGAAGCGCATCGGGCAGGTCGAGAATACGCTGGAAATTGAGGTTCCACGCGGCGAGCCGGTGATCGCCATCGAACATCGCGACGCCGTCGCCCATATTGTCGAAGGTGACGCGCAGCTCTGCCTGGCGCTGGCGGATCTCGTCCAATAGCCGGGCATTGTCCATTGCGATCACCGCCTGCGCCGCGAAACTTTCCAAGAGCGCGATCTGCTTGCCGGTGAACGGCCGCGGCTCTTGGCGGTAGATGTTGATGAACCCGAGCACCGCATCGTCGCGCAGCAGCGGCACCATCAATGAGCTGCGCACGCCGCCGAGGTCGACCAGTGCCCGACGGTTCGGATCGCCGGTCTCGTAGATGTCTTCGGCCATGAGGTCGGGGACATGGATGACGCGCTTTCCGGCGAGAAGGCGCGCCGGCTGCGTCCCCGGGCCGTAATCGGGCGGGCTGCGGCGCCGATATTCGACAAAGGCGGCCGGCATGCCCCGCGTCGCGGCCGTACGAAAGGTGCCGTCTTCATAGATCGCCAGCTGCCCGAATGCCGCTTCGCTGAGCCGCATCGCCTTGTCGAGCATCGCCTCGAACACCGGCACGAGATCGCCGGGGGACGAGTTGATGACTTGCAGTACCTCAGCAGTCGCGGTCTGCTGCTCCAATGTCTCATGGGTTTCGGTGATCAGCCTCGTATTCTCGATCGCGATCACCGCCTGGTCGGCAAAGGTGCGCACCAAGCTCGATCTGCTTTTCGGTGAAGGGCTCGACCCTGCGTGCGCGCCAGCACGATGACGCCGATTGGCACGTCTTCGCGCATTAGAGGCACGCCAAGCGCGGTGCGCTGCTGCCCGAGTGTCGTGGCTTCGGTTAAAGTATAGTCCGGATCCGCTGCGACATCGGCGATCTGCACCGTCCGGCGCCTTCCAGCGCGACGCGCCCGGTGATCGTGCCGCGCCCGGGGGTGATCGGGTGAGCTGCAGGAAAGCCTGAATTCGGGCGGGAAGCCGACCGCCGCGGCCAGCCCGATACACCTCGCCGTCGCGGCGCAGGATGACCATGCCATCTCGGCATCGCACAGCCGCGCGGCGGTCTCGACCACCGTGTCGAGCACAGGCTGCAAGTCGAAGGTCGAGCCGCTGATGACCTTGAGCACGTCGCTGGTCGCGGTCTGGTATTCGAGCGACTCCTCGCAGATCGCGCGTGCGCTCCCGCAACTCATTGAGCAGGCGCGCGTTCTCCATCGCAATGACCGCCTGCGCTGCGAAATTTTCGAGCAGCGCGATCTCCTTGTCGGTGAAGGGCCGAACCTCCTGGCGGTTGCAGGAGATTGCGCCGAGCAGCCTGCCGTCCTTGCGCAGCGGCAACATGAGATTGGTGCGCACGCCGCCGCGTCCGGAGACGGCACGGGCAGTTGGGGTGTCGATCAGCGTCAGATCGGGATTGTGCACCCAGCGCACATCGTCCATCAGCAGCTGGGGCGCGGCGGAGAGGACGACCCCTTCGCGCAGGCGCTGAGCCAAGTCTTCCGGATAGCCGTAGGTAGCCGTCGCGCGAAAAAGCTCGCCGTCAAACAGAAACAAGCTGCCCAGCGTCGCGCCGCACAGCGTGTGCGCTTTGTCCAGAATTGCTTCGAACACCGGAGCGAGATCGCCAGGCGAAGAGTTGATGATCCCCAAAACCTCGGCGGTCGCGGTCTGCTGCTCCAGCGCCTCGCGCGTCTCGGTCAACAGCCGCGCGTTCTCCATCGCGATGACCGCCTGCGCCGCGAAGCTTTCGAGGAGCGCGATCTGCTTTTCGGAGAATGGCCGGACTTCGTGCCGATGGACGTTGATGACGCCGAGGAGCTTGCCCTCGCGGCGCAGCGCGACCGCGAGCCAGGTGCGAATATTTCGCACTTCGAGCCGTTTGCGCGCGATGGGCTTGTTGCGAAACGTCTCGGTCTCGCGCACATCGGCGATGTGGACGACGCGTTCGCCGCGCAGTGAAGGGATCATACAGCCCGCCCGGTCGGCTCAGGTCGCTTGGGCCGAGTTCCCGCAACTTCTCGAGGACATCGGGTTCGCCATGCGCGGCGACGAGGTGGAGCAGCTTGCCGTCAAAGCTGCGCACCGCCGCTTCGTCGGCTTCGCACAGCTGCACCGCCCGCTCGACCATCGCCTCGAAGACCGGCGCCAAATTGCCCGGGGAGCGGTTGATGACCTCCAGAATGTGCGCAGTCGCAGTCTGCTGCTCCAGTGCCTCGCGCGTCTCGGTCAACAGCCGCGCGTTTTCGATCGCGATGACAGCCTGCACCGCGAAATTCTGCAACAGCGCGATCTGCTTGTCGGAGAACGGCCGGACTTCCTGGCGATAGACCGTCAGACTGCCGAGCAGAGCATCTTCCTTAAGCAACGGCACAACGAGAAGGGTACGCGCGCCGCCGAGCTCGACCGTAGCGACGCGCAACCGGTCGCCCGACCGGTAGGCGTCGGAGGCCCTGATATCGGTAATGTGGATGAGGCGTTCCCCGCTCAGAACGCGGCCGAGTCCCGTCTCCGGGCCGGGCTGCAACGGCTCGCGCGCGAAATCCGCGTAAGGGCCCGGCACGCCGCGCATTGCAACTGCGTTTAACCGCTCGCCATCATAGGTCCGTAAGATGCCGAAAGCGGCTTCGCAGAGATGCATCGCCCTTTCGAGCATCGCATCGAACACCGGGGCGAGATTGCCGGGTGAGCCGTTGATGACCTGCAATACCTCGGCGGTCGCGGTTTGCTGCTCGAGTGCTTCGCCCAGGTCGCGGTTGCGGGTCTCCAGCTCGCCGAAGAGACGCACGTTCTCGATGGCGATCGCGGCTTGGTCGGCGAAGGTATTGACGAGGTCGATCTGAGCGGCGGTGAAGGGCCTAACCTCGCGCCGCCCACAGCCGATGACCCCGATCGGCCTACCCTCGCGAAAGATCGGTACTCCGAGAAACGAGCGATATTTCGCTACCGATTGCAGCACTTCAATGGTGCGGGTGTCGTAATCGAGCTCGGTCAGCACGTCCGCGAAATGCACCGGGCGTGCATCGACGAAGGCCCGGCCCATAGTGAAGTTCCGCGTCGGCGCCCGCGGGAACAGGCCGTGAAATGCCGCGGTCTCATCCGGCGACATGCTGTGGACCGCGACCAGGTGGAGCAGCCCGTCTTCGAGCCTCGCCACCGCGCTGAACTCCGCCTCGCACAGTGCCGCCGCGCGCGCCACAATGGCCTCGAATACCGGTTGGGTGTCAGTCGGCGAGCGGGAGATCACGCCCAGGATCTCGCTCGTCGCGAGCTGTTGCGCCAGAGCCTCGTCGCGCTCCGCAGTGCGCTGGTCGAGCTCTCGCCGGAGCGCGGCAATCGTCTGCCGATGATCGATCGCCCCGTCGTCCAGCGCTGCCATTTAATCGCCTCGTCTACCCAGATGCCGATAGCACACGTATTACGAGCGATGATACCCGTCCGCCGTTCACCCCGCCAGCGGTGTTGCGCTTTATTGGGACTTCACAGCCCCAGATAGAATTTGCGCACCAGTTCGTTGTTGTTGAGCTCGTCGGCGGAGCTGCCTTCGAAGGCGATCTTGCCGTGGACGATGACGTAGCCGCGGTCGGCGATGCGGACGGCCTGGTTGAAGTTCTGCTCGGCCATCAGCACGGTCAGCTGGTAACGGTCCTTCAACTCCTTGATCTTCTCGATCGTGCGCTTGACGAGGACCGGCGCGAGGCCGACCGACGGCTCGTCGATCAGCAGGATCTTGGGCGCCGACATCAGCGCGCGCGCCAAGTGCCAGCATCTGCTGCTCGCCGCCGCTGAGGCTGCCTGCCAATTGGCGCCGCCGCTCCCGCAGTACCGGGAAGGTCTCGTATGAGGAATGGAGATTCTCCGCGATTGCCGTGCGGGCCAGTGGGCGAAAGGCGCCCAGCAGCAGGTTTTCCTCCACCGTCAGCTTTGGGAAGAGACGCCGGCCTTCCGGCACCAGGCTGATCCCGAGATCGACGATCGCCTCGGTCGAGCGGCCGACCAAATCGTGCCGCTCGCCGTCGATCTCGGCGACGATCGTCCCGGCGGTCGGCGGCACGATCCCCATGACGCATTTCATCAGGGTGCTCTTGCCGTTGCCATTCGTGCCGAGCAGCACGACGGTCTGGCCGGGTTCGACCGACAACGACACGTCCTCGAGCACCCGCACCGCGCCGTAGCCGGCGTCGAGGCCGCTTACCGAAAGACTACTCGCCAAGATAGGCCCTCTCGACCTCTGGGTTGCGGATCGCCTCCTGAGGCGAGCCGTCGGCGATCTTCTGCCCGGCGACCAGCACGACTAGCCGGGTCGAGAAGCTCATGACGGCGCGCATGATGTGCTCGATCAAGACGATTGTGATGCCCTGCTCGTTGAGGCGGAACAAAACGCGGAGGATCTCCTCGACCTCGGAGGGCGACAAGCCCGCCATCGCCTCGTCGGCAAAGAGCAGCCGCGGCGCGCTGGCGACGGCGCGGGCGAGCTCGAGCTTGCGCATCTCGACCTGGGTCAAGTCGCGCGGCAGATGCAGCGCCTTGTCGGCGAGGCCGACATCGGCGAGCAGCGCGCGGCAGCGCTCGCCGATCGCAGCGCCGGCGAGATGCGCGCCGTGACGGGCATTCACCGTGTAGAGCAGCGGGATGCGAAGATTGTCGACGAGGTTGAGGCTGCGGAACGGCTTTGGCAATTGGAAGCTGCGGGCGAGCCCCAATCGAGTGCGCCGGTAGGCCGGCATGCCGTCGATGGTGTGCCCGTCAAACACCGCGCTCCCGCTGTCGTGATGCAACGTGCCGGAGAGGCAGTTGACGAGCGTGCTCTTGCCCGAGCCGTTGGGGCCGATCAAGCCGAGCCGCTCGCCGGCGGCGACGGTGAGGTTGATGCCCTCGAGCGCGACAAAACCGCCGAAACGCTTACCGAGCCCGCGGACCTCCAGGATCGAGGCGGCCATCAGCGGAGCCTGGCGCGCCGTCGGCTCTGCACCAAACCGACAATGCCATTGGGCGCAATGACCACAAAGACGATCAGCAGAACGCCGACGATCAACAGGTTGAGCGCCGAGGAGATCGTCACTGTGGCGAGCTGCTGGATCGTGCCGAGCAATACCGCGCCGATAACCGGGCCGATCCAGCTGGTCATGCCCCCGATCAATGGCATTGCGACGCTGTTGACGGCATAAGAGAGATTGAAGCTCGATACCGGATCGAGATAGGTCACGTAGTAGGGCAGGGGGGCGCCCGACATTCCCATCAGCGCCCCGCTCAGTGTCGTCGAGATCAGCTTCAGCCGCAAAGTCGGCACCCCCGCCGCTTCGGCTGCCTGCTCGTCGTCGCGGATCGCATTGAAGCCGAGGCCGAGAGTCGAGCGCTCGATGGTCCGCGCAATCGCCACCGAGATCCAGGTCAGCGCCAGCATCAGCGAATAGAGATACTGGATGTAGCTGCCGTAGATCGGCGATTGCTGCGGCCTGATAACGTAAATGCCGCGCGATCCGCCGACAAAATCCCAGTTGACGATCAGGGTCTGCGCGACAATGGCCAAAGCCAGAGTGGCGATAGCGAAAAACACGCCCCTGAGGCGCAAGGTCAAATATCCCATGCCGAAACCGACAATGCCGGAGGTGATGCCACCAACCAGCATCATGACCGGGACTGGCAGATGGACGTCTTGTGCAGGACGACGGCTGTATAGGCGCCAATGGCGAAAAATGCGCCCGTGCCGAAATTGGTGTAGCCCGTATAGCCGCCGAGAATGTTCCAAGCCGTCGCCAATACAATGAATTGCAGCACCTGGTAGGCGGCGAAGAAATAATATTCGTTGCCGATCAGCCAGCGCGTGAGCAGCACAAACGCGACGGCAACGGGAAACGAGACGCCCCAAAATCTCGCCGTGCCCATATTTCAGAGCCCCTCGCGCAAGCCCCTCTCCCGCATTGCGGGAGAGGGGCTATGTCGCCAACATTTACTCATCGCTACCGCCCGAGAATGCCGGCGGGGCGCACGGCGAGGGTCAGGAGGAGAAAGCCGAACGCGACGGCCGGCGCCCAGGAGGGGCCGTAAAAGGTCGCGGTGATGCTTTCGACGACGCCGATCAGGATGGCGCCGGCGAGCATGCCGGGAAAGCTGGTCATGCCGCCGAGCACGCAGATCGCAAAGATCCGCCCGATATAATCGCGGCCGATCGACGGCTCGACCGGCTGAATGATGATCAAGAGGGCGCCGGCGACGGAGGCGGTGGCGATCGAGATGCCGAAGGCGATGCGCTTGACGCGGCTGGGATTGGCCGCCATCAGCTGCAGAGCCAGCCTGTCCTGCGACACCGCGAGGATGGCGCGGCCGATAAACGTGCGCCCCAAGAAGACTTGCAGTACCGCGAGCATCAGCAGCGAGACCAGGAACGGGACCAGCATGCGCAACGGCAGGTCGACAAAGCCGAGATGCAGGCTCGGCCCGATATACGGGGCTTCGACAAACCGGTAATCCACGCCGAACACCAGGATCAGCCCGACCTCGCCGACAAACAATAGACCGAAGAAGAAAGCGAGACCCTGGATCAACTCCTCGCCGCGCCGCTCGAACGCATAGTAGTAGATTTGGTAGACTGCCATGCCGACGAGAAAGAATGCGGGGGCCATTACCACGCCGATCAAAATCGGGTCGACGCCGAAAGTGGAATTGACGATGTAGGCGACAAAGGACCCGAGCATGATGAAGGCCGGGTGAGCTATATTGACGATGTCGAGCATGCCGAAGGAGATCGTCACCCCGACCGTGACCGCGGCGTAAAACCCGCCGAGCAACAAGCCGGAGACGATCGCGTTGACCGCGAGATCGAGGGAGATCATCCGGCCGGCTAACCAGCCCGCATAGGCATTCGCGGCATCTGCGTTCCCCCCATTGGTCGCGGTCGGTTCTCCCGACACATTAGGACAGCATCGCGGCCTGTGTTAAGCCCGCCGCAGAGAGCCGCGCGCACCAGGGGATCGGTGGCGACGCGAAAGCCGGCGCCAGCTCGATCGGCCCGGCAAAAAAGAGCCCTCACCCTGGAAGGGTGAGGGGTAAGGCAAACTTCAGCAAATGTTCGAGCTAGTCGCTGTCCGAGTCGTCTCTTCCATAGATCGTGACGCACCCGGTCAAACAATTCGGGACGGCGTTGTTCGCCGCGACCGGCACGAACACGTGGTTGGTTCCCTCAAACGCAGCAACCGAATGTGCGGTTCCCGCGGGGAGTGGGGCGTTTACATTGCCCGAGGTCGCGGGCACTGCCGGAGTGTTCAAGGTCGGCACCCGCTGGTCCAAGCTTCGGCTCAGCGCGTCGATTACATCGAGCGTGGCGGCACCTTGCGAAACATTGACGGGTGCGGACGTGGCTGTCCCTAGCGGGGGGCGCCCCGGGACGAGCGCGTTCGGAGCGAGATTGCTGCCCGAGGAGGCGGCGTAGTAGTGATTATCGCCTGCATTGAACCAGGCCTCGTCCCCGACACCAGCGCCGAGCACGTTCGCTAAGACCGTGCCGGACTTCGCATCCAGGATCACCAATTGAGGCGCTGCGGTATCAGTATTCTTGTCCGCATTACCGGTCCACAAGCTGCCGTTCGCGGCCCAGATCGTATTGCAGTTGGCGAGCAGCTCTTGTTTGGAGACGTTCAGCGCGAGGCCGGCTGGCGAGCAGAATGTGAAGGTCGAAATCACCGTGACCGTCCCCGTGGTCGTGATGCTGATGATTCCGCCGACCGTCGGGTTCATCCCGATTTGCGGGATCAACTCGTAGAACAACTTGGTCACCGGATCCCATACTGGCTGCTCGGCACCGTTTTGTGCGTCAACCCCGTTGGCCAAAGTATAGGGAATATTCATTCCGCAGGTCAGAGCACCGGTCGCCTTGTTGACCGTGATCAAGGTGCCAAACGGCGGGGTTGCGGCGTTGTTGACCGCAAGAATCAGCCCATCCGCCGGATCATAAGCCAACTCGTCAGCACGCGTAGGCTCGCCGGCCTTGGTTGTACATTCGCTGACGGTCTGTGGCGGGTTCACGCTGAGGTTGAAACTCAATACGCGGCTCGGCGCGTCGGTTACAAAGAGCCAAGGGAAAGCGGCTACGACGCCATTGGGACCAGCCGTAGCGGTCGCGAAGGCGGGTGGCGAGACTCCCGCGAACGGCGCGTGGCCATTGTTCGGGATGATCTGCGTGACGATCAACTCGGCTGAGACGTGGTCGACGGCCTGGTTGGAGCGATCGGAGAGAAAGTAGTCTCCGGTCGCCTGGTCGACGAAACTGATGTCGAAAGAGTACATCCCGCCGGTCGTGTTTGAGGCGGCGACCGGCACCTCAATGCTGCTTAGCAGCCGCACAGCCGGCTCCGGGCTAGCCGCCCATGAAGCGTTCCCGGCTGCCAACAGACCCGCCGCAGCCAAAGCCGAACACCTGAAATACCTTTTAAGTAGGGTGCGCAAGATACTGTGCTTTTGAAGCATGTCGTCCTCCCATCTCGCGTAGTGTTTTCAAGAGCGCCGGTCGAGGTAACGTCCGGCGCGCGGAACGTTAAACATTAACGCCAAACAGTCAACGCTTTTTTGACGGGTTTTTGACTTATTTACCTTTATGATAATTTTATGTCGGTTACGTTTTGTAAGAAAATGTAACTACAATGCGCAAATCGGGAAAGATGATGGTTAATGCGCTGAGCGAAGCCTCGTCGGTTGGAGGCGGTCGGCAGAAGTGCCGCCTCGGCCGCGCTCACGTGGAGATCAGCGGCTCGCCGCGCATGTATTTGCCGCGGCAGAACAACAGCGTGGGTTTGGCTGTATAAGCGTAGCGCTCGACATGGCCGATGAAGATGATGTGGTCGCCGCCATAGTGCCGGTATTCGTTCCGGCACTCGAAATGCGCGGCCGAGCCGATCAGCACCGGCGCGCCGCATTCGGGGATGATGTGGTCGATCTCGGCAAATTTGTTGTCATGCGTACGGGCGAATTTGTTCGACAGTTCGATCTGGTCGTGCGCCAATATATTGACGACGAAATGCGAGCCTTCCTGGAAAGCCGGCAGGCTCTGCGCGTAAAGCGAGGCGCTCCACAGAACCAGCGGCGGCGTCAGCGACACCGAGGTGAAGGAGTTCGCGGTCATGCCGTAGAGCCCGCCAGACGCGCTGCGCGCCGTGACGATTGTCACGCCGGTCGCGAAGGTGCCGAGCGCGTTGCGGAAATCGCGCAGGTCGAAGCCCTCGCCCGCGGTGCTTCGCACCGGTGCGGCATGGCTGCCAATGAACTCGTCCTTTGGGATTTCGTTGTCCCCGGAGATTTCGTTGTCCATTGCCGGCGTCCTCAGAGCGGCGCGTCTGGCGGCAGCCCGAGCGCCACCCTGCCGTAAATCGCGCTGTTGACGTCCCAGTTCAGATGGTAATGGGCATTGGCCGCGTGGACATCGCGGAACGCCCGCTGGATCGGGTTCCTCTGATATATGGCGCCGCCGCCGGTTGCGGCGAACAGGAGGTCGACCGCCTTGGTGCACAAGCTCGCGGCAAAGGCGCCGTCGCGCCGGTAGCGCGCGCGCTGCTCAATGCTCGGCACGACCCCGGCCTCGGTGATCCGCATTGCCTCGTCGCAATCGCGCACTGCGATCGCCTCGGCCGCGTCGGCCAGCGCCGCCGCTTCGGCGAGATGCACCTGGATGTTGGTGAAATCGGCGAGGTTCTTGCCGGTATAGGCGCTGAGCCTGTTGCGGGTCGTCTCGGCGAAATGCTGGATCGCGCCGCGGGCGATGCCGAGCGAGACGCCGGCGAGGGCGTAGGCGAACAGGCTGACGGCCGGCAGCTTGTACAAGCGTTCCGGGATTGAGTTCGCTGCCTCGATTGGGGCCGCCCTTGATCCGCTCGGTAGCGAGGGTCCGGTAGGCCGGAACAAACACGTCGGCAACCTCGACGTCCTTGCTGCCGGTGCCGGCGAGGCCGATCACCTCCCAGGTGTCGATGATCGTGTAGTCGCTCGCCGGCACCAGGAGCATGCGAGGTTCGCTCTGTCCGGTCTCCTCGTCGCTGACGACGGCGCCGAACATGTTCCAGGCCGCGGCATCGATGCCGCTCGAAAACGGCCAGCGGCCGCTCAGCCGATAACCGCCCTCGACGCGCCGCGCGCGGCCGCGCGCAAAAATCAAAGCCGAGCTGATCAGGCTGTCGGGCAATTCGCCCCAGATCTCGTCCTGCGCCTCGGGGTGCCACATGCCGAGCAGCCAATGGTGGGCGGCGAGGTTGGCCAGCACCCAGGAGGTCGAGCCGCAGCCTTGGCCGATCACCGCGGTCAGCTCGTACAACGCTCGGTAGGGCAGCTCACTGCCGCCGACGCGGGCCGGCTGCAGCATGCGGAAGAGACCGCTCGAATGCAGATCGGCGATCGTCTCGTCGGGCAGCCGACGAAGCTGCTCGGCCCGCGGGGCGCGCTCGCGCAGGACCGGGATCAGCGCCTCGGCGCGCGCCAGCAGCTCGTCGAAGCGCGGCGGGGCCGCGCGCTGGTCGGTCTTTGCCTCGGGCATTGCGCTCCTCTCCCCGATAAGCGAGCCTGTGCTATCCTACTCCTCGCATCGCAACTCGGCGATATTTCTATTCATATGGGTCTGCTCGCGCCCTTGACCCGTGGTATCGGTGCGTACGCGATTGCAACTTCAAGAGGGAGAAAAACACTAATGTACAAATTAACCGGTTTGGCCGCCGGGGCGCTCGGTTTGGCAATCGGGCTGGTCGGAAACGGCACGCCGGCGGCTGCCCAGGCGAATGTGCAGGTCGGCACGCTGACCTGCAGTGTGTCCGGCGGATGGGGATTTGTGTTCGGCTCGTCGAAGGCCGTCCGCTGTACCTTCGCGCGGGCGGGAGGCCGGCCGGAGCACTATGCCGGCTCGATCAACAAATTCGGTGTGGACATTGGCTATACGCAAGGCGGCGTGCTGGTTTGGGGCGTGTTCGCGCCGAGCGGCAGCCTCGCGCCCGGAGCGCTGTCGGGCAATTACGTCGGCGCGAGCGGAAGCGCCACGGTTGGGGTCGGCGCCGGCGCCAATGTGCTGGTCGGCGGCTCCAACCGCACGATTTCGCTGCAACCGGTTAGCATCGAAGGCAACACCGGTCTCAACGTCGCAGCCGGGGTCGCTTCGATCAGCCTGCGCTACCAACCTCAAATCGGACATCGAGGCCGATAGCAACAACGCCGGCCGGTGACACTTCCTATGCAGAATGATCACAGGTTGGCTTCATCTCTCGGTCATCCGTCGGCGCTATTGTTGGCAAATGATCCGCGGCTGACCGGAACCGGGCGGCGACGCCCGAAATACGGCGCTCGCGGCGACGTTTTCTTGGCGCCGATGTTCCGCCTCATTTATTACCTCTATGCACGGCGGCTGGTCCGCGAGGTCGGGAGCCGGCCGATGCCGCGCCACGTCGGCATCATTCTCGACGGCAACCGCCGCCATGGCCGTTCGCGCGGCATCACCGAGCCAAGGGAGGTGTACGACCTCGGTGCGAACAAACTCGACGACATCCTCGAATGGTGCGCCGAGCTTGATATTCTGACGGTCACGCTTTGGGTCTTTTCGACCGACAACTTCCAGAGGCCGGCAGCCGAAGTCTCCGGCATTCTGGCTTCGATCGAGGCCAAGCTGACGGCGTTGGCCTGCGACCCCGAAATCCACCGCCGGCGCGTGAGGGTTCGTGCGATCGGCTGCCTCGCGATGCTGCCTGAGCCCGTGCTTGCCGCGATCAGGGCGGCCGAATGCGCCACTTCGAGCTATGACGGGCTGGAGCTCAACATTGCCGTCGCCTATGGCGGGCGCCAGGAAATCACCGATGCGGTGCGCGCCTTGCTCTGGTGCGCGGCTGAGAAGCAGGCAACCTTGGCCGAGGCGATCGATCAAATCACCCCTGAGGCCATTGCCAGCCACCTCTACACCGCGGGCCTGCCCGACCCCGATCTGATTATCCGCACGAGCGGGGAGATCCGCCTCTCGGGCTTTCTCCTTTGGCAGAGCGCCCATAGCGAATTTTATTTTACCGATGTCCCGTGGCCTGCCTTCCGTAAAATCGATTTCCTGCGCGCCATCCGCTCCTTCCAACAGCGCCGCCGCCGCTTCGGCTGCTGAGCCGATTGACGCCGCAGCCCCGACGCGAGTAGGCCTTTTCCGGATGAGCGATCCCAACGGAGATTCCAATGCCTGTAACGGCAATGAACCATTTCACGGTGTTGAGCGACGACCTGGAGGCCACGCGGCGCTTTTATTGCGATCTGTTCGGCTTCAAGGTGGGCTGGCGGCCGCCCTTCCAGTTCCCGGGATGGTGGCTCTATGCCGGCGACGACACCCCGATCCTCCACGTGATTCACAGCAAGACGCTCCCGCAGGACCGGGGCGGCGTCCTTGACCACATGGCGTTCTCCGCCAAGGATCTGCCCGCCAGCGTCGCGACCCTCAAACGCGAGGGCATCGATTACGAGCTCCGGCGCCTGCCCGGCGGCGGCATCTGGCAGCTGTTCTTCCACGATCCGTGCGGCGCCAAGGTCGAGTTCGATTTCGACAAAACCGAACCGGCGCCGGAAGGCCACGTCGAGGCCTGACCCTCACCCGCCTCGCTGCGCTCGGCACCCTCTCCCGCAATGCGGGAGAGGGTGGACCAAGCCCCCACGGGTCCGCGCAGAGCGCGGCCCAAGGACAGGTGCTGTGACGGTTCGGCCGCAGCGCTAAGATCTACACGCTGCAGATGCATTTCGACCAAAAATTCGACGTCAACGCTTTGGTGGGTTTTCTCAAGGGTGAAGGACGGTCGACTAGCGCCGCCGGGGCGAGGCGTCCTTGGCCAATTGCGAGGTGATGTCGGCGAAGGTGACTTCGAGCGATGTCATCACGTCGATGACGGTCGGGGCGCGCGCGGCGAGCGCCTCGCGCAAGGCGGGTCCCAATGCCGCCGGATCGGTGACCCGGACGCCGCGGCAGCCCATCGCCTTGGCGATCTCGGCATGGTTGAAGTCGTTGAATTCGGCGGCGAACCGGCCCGAGCCGTGCAACACCCACCCCAGCGCCTTGTTGTTGAAGACGACGGTGATGATCGGGATGTCCTGCTCGATCGCCGTCATCAGGCCGTTCATCGTCATCGCAAACCCGCCGTCGCCGCACACCGCGACGACCGGCCGGCCGGGATGCACGAGCTTGGCGCCGAGCGCCGCCGGGATGCCGAAGCCCATCGGCCCGGAGCCGGCGGCCTGCAGAAATCCCTCGTGCCGCTTCGTCTGGTAGAAATGCGTCATCATGATGCGGTTCTCGCCGGCGTCACAGGTGACGATCGCATCTTCCGGCAGGTTGCGCATCAATTCGCCGATCACGCGCTGCGGCAGGATCGGCTGATCGTCGGCGAAATAGGCGCGGTCGTTGAAGTAGCCGAGGCGCTCGCGGTGGGCGGCGACGCGGCGTTCCGCTTGCTGCCGCCGGTCGCCGCTGCGCGAGCGGACCTCCTCGATCAGCTGGTCGAGGAGGATTGCGGCGTCGCCTATCAGCACGTGCTCGGCCGGGTAGTTCCACGATGCGTTGCGCGGCTCGATGTCGAGCTGCACAAAACTCTGCCGCGTCGGGTCGAGAAGCGCGCGGTTCTCCCAGGCCGTATCGCTCGGCGACAGTTTCGAACCGATGACGAGGACGAGATCGGCTTCGGCAATGCAGGCATTCGCCGCTGCCGTCCCAAAAGTGCCGAACACGCCGAGCGCCAAGGGATGGGTCTCGGCGAAGCAGCCCTTGCCGGCCGCCGTCGTCGCCACCGGAAGGCCGGCCATCTCGGCGAGCCGGCGCAGCTGGTCATAGGCCTGCGCGATGCGGATGCCGTTGCCGGCGATCAGCACTGGTTTTTGCGCAGCCAGCAGTGCCGCCGCGGCGGCCTCGACCATCCGCGGGTCGGCCGGCGGAGGAGGGGAGGGGAGGTAGTGTCGGGTCGGGTAGAGCATCGGCTGCGAGTTGGGCGCCACTGAGCCGGCCAGCGAATCATGGCTATAGAGCACCGCGACCGGCCCCGGCTGGCCGGCGAGCGCGTGTTTGATCGCGAGTTGCGTCGCCTGCACCGCGGCAATCGGATCGTGCGCCTGCATGACGTGCTTGGTGACGCCGCTGAAAGCGCGCCGCGCGTCCCAGCTGCCCCAGTCGCCGGTCGCCTGCTGGTAGGGCGCGTGCAACGCGAAGCGCGGCGCGTCGCTGAAATCGGTGAGCAGCAGCATCGGCGAACTCGACAAGTGAGCCTCTATCGTGCCGAGAAGGCCATTGCCGAGCACCCACGGGCCTTGCCCCAGCAGCACTCCCGGCCGCCGCGTCAGCCGGCCATAGACCTCCGCCATGACGCCGCCGAGCAATTCCTCGCGCACGAGCACGGTGCGGACTTGGTTCTGGTATTGGCTCAGCCCGGAGACGATGCGCCCGGTGTGGCCGCCCGAGATGCCGAACACCATCTCGATGCCGGCTTCTTCGAGCACCCGGGCGACCAGCACGTTGGCCGGGGTCTCTTCCGTCAACATCGGCGCGATCGTCATCCTCTTCTCCCTCGTATCCGGCTTACCCGAGCTTGCATCGTCGCGGTCCTGAAGACAATGTCCCGGACTGCAACCGAGAGGTGCGATATGAAACTGAGCCTGATCGTACGTGGCCAACATCCCGCTGGCGACGACATGCGCGCCCGTCTCGCAGACGACATCGACCTCGTCATGCGGGCCGAGGAGCTCGGCTTCAATGCACTGGTTAAAGGCTCTCACTACAGCGCGCACCCGCTGCAATCCTTGCAGCAGATCCCGTTTCTGGCGCAGGCGGCGGTCTTGGCGCCCAGCCTGCGGCTCGTCTGCGGGCTCGTGCTATTGCCATTGCATAAACCACTCGATATCGCCGAGCAGCTGGCGACATTGGACATCATGTGCGGCGGAAAGCTGGTGTTCGGCTGTGGCATCGGCTACCGCGACGTCGAATTCAAGGCCTTTGGCCTGACGCGGAAAGAGTTGGCGAAGCGTTTCGAGGAGTGCCTCCTCGCGGTGAAGCGGCTGTGGACCGAGGATTTCGTCGACATGACGGGCTCGCATTTCGTGCTCGACCACGCCAACTCCACGGTCAAGCCATTGCAGAAGCCGATGCCGCCTATTTGGATCGGCGCCAATGCGGATGCAGCCATCCGGCGTGCGGCGAGGCTCGGCGATTGCTGGTACATCAACCCACACAGCACCTTGACGACCCTGGCGCGGCAGATGGAGCTCTACAAGCGGGCGCTCGACGATTACGGCAAGCCGTTCCCGGCCGAATTGCCGATGCGGCGCGAGGTCTTCGTCGCCGGCACCCGCGAAGAGGCTATCCGGTTGGCGCAGCCTTACCTCGAAGTCAAATACAAGACCTACCGCGAGTGGGGCCAGGACAAGGTCATGCCGGCGGGGGACGATTTCGACCACGGCTTCGACGAACTGCTCGACGATCGTTTTCTGATCGGCTCTCCGGTCGAGGTCGCAGAGCGGCTGATCGACCTGCAGCGGCGGTTCGGGGTCAACCACCTCGTCGCCTCGCTCCATTGGCCCGGCATGCCGATCGGCCTCGCCCTCGAGCAGATGCAGATCCTCGCCCAGGAGGTCATGCCCGCCGTCCGCAGCGCCGCCTAGCCACTCGACGGATGCGGGAGAGAAGACCGGCGCGCTGTGCTCGCACCACGGTGGAAGAAAATTTGGACCGCGCGAGACCCTCACTCGCCTCCCCGCGCTCGCCACCCTCGCCCGCGCTTGCACGGGAGTGATGGTATAGAACGCGATCTGGCTGCGATATTCGCTAATCTATGAAACGCAGTACCAGAAGCAGGATTAAGTCATCACCTTTGACGCGCGCCATAAGCAGCCATCGCCATCATTGCTGCACCCATCGCCATTGGGAATAAAATTGCTATTCTCCGAAGGGGAGGGAATAGCGATGCAACCACACTGCCAGTCATAACGAGCATACCACCGGCGGCCAGGAAATCTAACTCATCCCATTCTCGAAGTGCTCCGCCGACTGCCATTCAATATTCTCCTGCTAAATTAATCATCTGTGCGACAGGACTATATGACTGTCAGGGTTGCGGTTCAACCCGCCGGCTGCCGTACAATGCTACGCCGCAAATGCCGGCGGGTCCTCGCGGACAACCTCCTCGGCCAAAGTATTGTCGACCGCCTGCTCGAACGGGGCGGCCTGTTTGACAAAGCCGGCGGAGATCAGCCCGGCGCGGAGGCGGTCATAGCCGCCACGCGGCAGGATCGGGTTGCGGCCCCAGATGCCGAGTTCGAGATAACGGGCGATGGCGGCCTGCAGCAGCGAGGCCGGAACCGCCGGGAAGAAGGATTGTATGACCTCGGCGATGGCCTCGGGCGGGCTGGCTTGGAGCCATTTCTGGGTCCGGTAGAGGCCTCTAATGAGTTTTTTCAGCTCCTCACGCCGGGCGGTGAGCGTCGTGCGGCGGGTGTAGAAGCTCGTGTACGACGTCGGCCCGCGGGTGGCGGCGGCGTACCAAACGTGGCCTTCGCCGGCAGCAATCAGTTCCTCGGCAAAGGGCTGAAAAAGCTGCACGACATCGAACTCGCCGCGGCGCAACGCCGCCGCATTGTCAGCCATCATCCGATCGGCAATCCGCGGCAATGCGTCCGGGTCGAGGCCGGCGCGACGCAGATCCTCCTGGAGACAAAGCCACGGGGTGGGCACCTCGCTGACTGTCGCGACACGCTTGCCGTAGAGGTCGGCGAAGGTGAAATCGGGGCACGGCTCGCGGCCGATCAGAAAGAACGGGTCCCGCGTCACTGCCTCGCCAAAGCACACGAGGTCGCAATCCACCCGGCGGTCATAGGTCTGCATGACCCGCATCGGCCCGCCCCAGGCGACATCGACCGTGCCGGCGAAGAGCCCCTCGACCGCCCGCGCCGGTTCGGGTGCGCTGACAAACCCGACTTCCACCCCTTCGCGACGATACG
>CAVTQA010000016.1:0-198603 GCA_963736715.1 uncultured Alphaproteobacteria bacterium
ATATTGATTGCAACCGTGCGGCCGCGTTCGACGGCATCGGTAAGAGAGGCGAGATCGTCTTCGAGCAATACGACGTCTGCGATGCCGCGCGCGGCCTCCACCCCGGAGCGGCCGAGAGCGATGCCGATATCCGCCGCGCGCAGCGGCGGCGTATCGTTGACGCCATCGCCGATCATTGCGACAACCCGCCCGCTGCGCTGCAGTTTTTTGACCAATTGCAGCTTCTGCCCCGGCGCGACCCGTGCGAATACCCGGGGGAGATCAACGGGGGGCAGATCGCCGTCGGCGGTCGTCGCGTGGAATTCCTCGAGCTGGGCGGCCTCGGCAATCTCCGCCCGCCTGCCGTTCGAAAGCCCCAGCTCGGCAGCGACCGCGCCTGCCGTCGCCCGTTGATCGCCGGTCAGCATGATGCTGGTGATGCCGGCGCGGCGAAATGCGTCGATCAGGCTCGTCGCGCCCTTGCGTATCGGGTCGGCCATGCCGGCAAGACCGGCCCAGATGAAATTCTGCTCGATGCTCGTGCCGCGATCTTCGACACCGGCCGAGCGGTAGGCAATCCCGAGCACCCGCAGCGCATCCTGTGCCATTGCGAGGTTTTCGGCCTCGATGGTGCGCCGATCCTCAGCCTCCAGGGGCGCGACGATGCCGCCGTGCAAACGCCAACGGCAAAGCGCCAGTACTTCACTGGGATCCCCCTTTACGATCACCAGCTTCTGATCCGCGGCAGCCTCATGCACTGTGACCATGTACCGGCGGTCTTCGGCCCGTTCGAGCGTCGCGCGGCGCGGCTGGCGCATGCGAACGGCCTCCACGTCGAGACCCGCGCGGATTGCTGCTCGAACGAGCGCCATCTCGGTGGCCGATCCGTTGGCGTCGCTGGCGGCTGCATCGAGCAATTCGACATCATTGCAGAGGATGGCGAGTTCGAGCAGACGGGCCAATTCACGATCGATCGTGCAGTCCACTGCCGATCCGGTTTCCGTTCGGAACTGTTCGTCGATCAGACGCGCGCGCGTCTCGTTCCAGTACAAGCGAACGACGCTCATGTCATTGAGCGTCAATGTGCCGGTCTTGTCGAAGCAGGCAATTTCAACCGAGGCAAGGCCCTCGACAGCGCTCAGCCGGCGGATGATGATTCGACGACGGCGCAAATCCTGGATTGCCAGCGCGAGCGTCGTCGTGGCGAGAGTCGGCAAACCCTCGGGGACCGCCGCGACCGCGAGCGAGGTCACGGTCTTCAGCAGCGGCAACAGCCCAAACCCGCGGATCAGCCCGATTGCAGCGAACAGCCCGCATGCCGCAACCGATCCGAATACCAGTTGCCGGCCGAGCGCGTCGAGCTGGCGTTGCAAGGGTGTCGCAGGCTGATCCTCGGAACCCAAAAGCGATTGGATCCGGCCGAGTTCGGTTTCGGGGCCGGTCGCGGTAACGACGGCGCGCCCGGCTCCGCCCGTCACCACTGTTCCGCGGAACACCATGTTGCGACGGTCGCCGATCGGCGCGGAATGCGGTACAACAACATTGGCGGCCTTCACAACCGGCACGCTCTCGCCGGTCAGCATCGCCTCGTTCACGGTCAGACGATTGGCGATGATGACCCGTGCGTCGGCCGGGACGATCTCGTCGCGGCGCAATTCGATGAGATCGCCCGGCACGAGCTCCTCGGCCGGGACCTCGCATTCCTTTCCATTGCGCAATACCCGGGAGACCGGAGCCCGGCTCTCGCGCAGGCTGCCGATAGTCTCCTCGGCGCGCGCTTCGGCGATGAAGCCTATTGCGCCATTGAGCCCGATGACGCCGAGGATGATCGCGGCATCGAGGAGCCCGCCGCTGGCGATCGACAATACGGCGCCGGCCGCCAACAGCGCGATCGGCAAGCTGCGAAACTGGGAGAGCAGTATTTCGAACTGCGCGCGGCCGGATATCGGCGCTATTGCGTTGTCGCCGGTTTCCGCGAGCCGGGTCTTGGCTTCTGCATCGGACAATCCGAGTGGATGGCTGTTGACCGCGCCGATGACATTGTCGGCATCCATCGCGTGCCAGGATAGGCGGGCGGAAATGTCATCCGGGGCTTCCGGATCGAGGGCGCGCTCTGCGGTTTCGTCCAAACGCCGGGTAATCTCGATGAGATCGCGTCCGGTCTCGAACAGCACCAGCACCGTTCCCGTCGTGGTGCTGGCGGTGACCGAGCGGATACCGCGGCCGGCAAGACCCGCTTCGATGGCGCGCTTTACCCGGTCATTGCGCTTGAGGCCGGCAACGCTCAGTCGGGCGCGGCCAGGCACCGCCGTATGGATCGGCAGGACGGCGGGTTGGCTCAAATCGGTTCACCCGGCCTGCCCGGGGACCGGTCCAGCCGAAGTTGCAACGGGCGTGTCTGCCGGGCGATCGCTCCATAGCCCGATCAGATCGCCCGCGTACCACAGCAGTGTCGGGGCCGGCGCGTCGAGCCTGCGTCGCAATAGCTGGAATATCCCGCCAGCAAGCAGCAGGACGAACAGTACGCCGCGCAGGTCGATCTCGTTTTTTGTCCAGCGGCGCAGTGCATGGTCGGCGGTCTGGAATGATTGCACCGCCGCCTGGGTGACGACGGGCTCTGATGAATCTGCGAACGCGGCATCGAGATCGACGTCGAAGAGATCGTTTTTGGCGGCCGCTTCGAGGAATAGTCTCTCCGGTTCTGAGAAGTGGATCAGAACGCTGGCAGTCAGCGGGTTGGTTTCGACCCGCTCGACACTATCCCATGTCGCCAGGTGTTCGGCAACGCTATCGAAGAACGCCCTGTCCCGCCGTTTCTCCGGAACCTTGATCCGCAATCGCCGAGGCGTGAAATGGCTGATGCGGGCCGCCGGCAGGCTAGGCATTCGGCGAGCCGGCCTCCCTGGCATGCCCGTTGCCCAGCCTCACGACTTCATTCGCCGCCAGCGGGGTATCCTCGGCAACGCCCAGCCTCTGTTCGGCGGCGTACTCGGCACGGGCCTCGGCCATCATATCGCTGGCGAACTCGCCCATCTCGGCAGCTCTCTCGCGGCCCCGCTCGTAGAGTGCGATCCCGGTCTTGAACAGGCTCTTGGTCGCCGGCCGGAAATTGCGTTCCAGCCGCGGCAGGATCAGCGGCGCCATCAGGCCGCCCGCGACACCGGCCAGCACCGCAGTCACAATCGTCCCGAAGCGCCCTGAACGGCGCCGGTTTGAAACCGGTTCCTGCTGCGCCATGCTCAATGCTTTTCGCGCGGGCTTTCGCGATTGACGGGAGCGGCTCTCGCCGTGGGCCCGTCAATACCGGCGTGGTTATCGTGTTCGAGTTCGCTCTTCGCCTCGGCGACGAGGTCGGTGGTCAACTCGCCAATCCCGGCCACGGTTTCGCGGTAGAGCACGATCCCGCCCTTGATCATGGTCTTGGCCACTGGACGCAGCGCCCGGCCGATCGTCGGCAGAATGGTCGGGCCGAGGAACAGTGCCGCGGCGCCGACCGCGACGCCGGTGAGCGCATTGCCTTTGAACATGTCTTCAATCAGAGCCATTCTCGTCTCCGTTCGTCGGTTGCCGGCAGCCCCCGCTTACGCCGCTGCTTCAAGTAAACACTCCGAACCGCGTACGTCTCAGCCGCTGTCATGATTTTTTAACACAGACCACCCCCTCCAGCTACCGCCGTCACGGGACGAGCAAAATCTTGCCGATATGGCGGCTTGATTCCATCAGGCGATGCGCCTCGGCCGCCTCGATGAGCGGGAACCGCTTGTAGGTGAACACGCGCAATTTGCCGGCCGCCCACAGCGGCCAGACCTTCTCCTTCAATCCGGCGATGATCGCGGCCTTCTGTTCGACCGTGCGCGAGCGCAACGTCGAGCCGGTGACCGTAAGATGCTTGCGCTGAATCAAGCCGAAATCCGCCTCGACCCGGGTGCCCTGCATCAGCGCGACAAAACACAGCCGGCCCTCGCGCGCCAATAGGTCGAGCTGCGCCGGGATGTAGTTGCCGCCGACCATGTCGAGGATCGCATCGACGCCGCGGCCGGCGGTGAACTCCTTGCCGACCTGCACGAAATCCTGGGTGCGGTAATTGATCGCAACGTCGGCGCCATAATCGAGGCACGCCCGGCATTTCTCGTCGGTGCCGGCGGTCGCCAATACCTTGGCGCCGAACGCCTTGGCGAGCTGGATAGCGGTAATGCCGATGCCGCTCGTCCCGCCCTGCACGAGGAAGACCTCTCCCGCCTGGAGATGCATGCGCTCGAAGACATTGGTCCAAACGGTGGCGAAGGTCTCGGGCAGACCGCCGGCATCGACGAGGTCGACCCCAGTGGGCACCGGCAGGCACTGCACTGCCGGTGCGGCGGCGTATTCGCTATACCCGTCGCCGATCATCAGCGCACAGACCTGGTCGCCGACCTGCCACTGCGAGACGCCATCGCCGGTCCTAACCACGGTGCCCGAGCATTCGAGGCCCGGAATATCCGGAGCGCCAGGCGGCATCGGGTAGCGCCCCATGCGCTGCAGGCAATCGGCACGGTTGACCCCGGCGGCGGCGATCCGGATCAACACTTCGCTGGCCTTTGGGTCGGGGACGGGCCGGGTCGCCGGCACCAGCATCTCGGGCCCGCCGGGCGTCTTGGTCACGATGACAGTCTGGGTCGCTGGGATATTGGCAAGCACGCTCGGTCCTCCCGTTGAGCAGTGTGCAGCATCTTGTATCGGTCGTCGCAACGTGACCACAATTGGCTTATCATCGTGGCGCAGGCGAGGAGATTTGTTCGGTCAAGCCGCTGAAAAGGGGAGACGCGCGATGGAGAAGAGATTTGGCGTGGTATCTGCGGATGGGCACTGCCGGTTGATGCACCTCCCCTTCGACTTGTGGACGAAGCGTCTACCGAGAAAATTCCAGGATGACGGGCCGCGGGTCGTGCAGGGGTCGGACGGCACCCGGCAGTGGATCGTCGAGGGACACAACTGGAGCGGGGTCGGCTGGGCCGGCGTGGGCCGCGGGCCGGTCAATTGCTATACGCGGGCGGGCTTGGCGGAGGAGCCGGAGGCCGGCATCTTCCGCGCCGCCAATGCTAAGTATCGCTGCGAAGACATGGACCGGGACGGGGTCGATGCCGAGCTCGTCAACGGTCCTTATGAGCAGATATCGGCCATTAAGAATCCTGAACTGCGGGCCGCTTGCGTTCGCGCCGTCAACGACTGGGCACGGGAATTGTACGAGGAGTCGAACGGCCGGTTCATCATGCTTCTCCCGTTGCCTTGCCAGACACCAGAGGAGGCCGTTGCGGAGCTGCTGCGGGTGGCGGAGTTTGGCCTGCCCACCGGCGTCATCTTCGACTGGGTCGGCGCTCCCGAGCCCGTATTGCACCAGATGTGGGAGCCGGTCTGGGCGACAGCGGCCGAAACCGGCTTGCCGGTCAACTTGCACGCCAATCCGCGCGGTGGGTCGCGCCAAATCGGGGTGGGGGTCTCGGGCCTGGAACCACGCAACCAGTCGCTGATGACGGTTGCGAACTTCCCGATGGGGCTGATGGCGGAGCTGATGAGCGCCGTCGTTTTCTCGGGCATCTGCGATCGTCATCCAGGGGCGCGCTTCGTCCTCGAAGAGGCCGGTGTCGGGTGGGTCCCGTTTCTGTTCTGGCGCTTCGACCGCGAGTACGATTTCGGCGGGCCATCCACCCCCGTCTTCAAGCCCGACATCCCACTTTCCGACAAGCCGACCGAGTTCGTCAGGCGCCAGGTCTTCTTCACCTTCGAAGTCGAGGAAGAGGGCGGTTTTCGGCGCGTGCCGGAAATTGGCATACGCAACTTCCTGTGGGCCAGCGACTTCCCGGGTCTCGACAGCCCGTGGCCGCATTCCAAGGCGATGGGACACGCCCCGGCGGAGGCGGCGCTCGGCAAAAAGGCGCTCGACCAACTGGTTTTCGAAAACGCAGTGAGCCTCTACAAGATCCCGGTCACACTACCTCGCGGGCGGCCGCTCACGTAGGCCCGCGACACCGGCATTACGTAGAGGAGGGTGTCCGCGCGCCGCGCACCCCCTCAGCTAACGCGCGCACATCGGCGAGCACTGCCTCGACCAGGCCGGGTTTGGCGGTGTTGTCGGGGTTGAGGTTGAGGGCGAGGCGCTGGACGAGCGCCGAGCCGACGACCGCGGCGTCGGCGGCGCGCGCCACTTCCGCAGCTTGCTGCGGGGTGCGGATGCCGAAGCCGACGGCGATCGGCAATCGGGTGAAACCGCGCAGTCGGGTGACTGCGGCGGCGACACTGGCGGCATCGCCCGAGCTGGTGCCGGTGATTCCGGCAACCGCGACGAAATATATGAAACCCTTGGCGTGCTCGACGATAAGCGGCAGGCGGAGGTCGTCGCTGGTCGGCGTGGCTAGGCGGATGAAATCAAGCCCAGCCATGTGCGCCGGCGTAATCAGCTCGGCGTCTTCTTCCGGCGGCAGATCGACGACGATGACCCCGTCGACCCCAACGGTGACGGCATCCTGCGCAAAACTCTCCGGTCCGTAGCGGTAGATCGGGTTGTAGTAGCCCATCAACACGATCGGGGTCGCCTCGTCGGCGCGGCGCAGCTCGCGGACGAGCGCCAAAGTGCGCCGTAAGGTCATGCCTTGCCTCAGCGCGCGTTGCCCCGCCTCCTGGATAGCCGGGCCGTCGGCCATCGGATCCGAGAACGGCATGCCGATCTCGATCAGATCGGCGCCCGCTGAGGGGAGGCCGCCGAATAGCCGGGCGGAGATGTCGGGGTCGGGATCGCCCGCGGTCAAATAGGTTATGAGACCGGCGCGACCCTCCTCCCGCAGCGCCGCGAAGCGCCGCTCGATGCGGCTCACAGCCTGATTCCGAGATGGTCGGCGACGGCGAATATGTCCTTGTCGCCGCGGCCGCACATGTTCATGACGATGAGGTGGTCGCGCGGCAGGGTCGGCGCGATCTTCGCGACATGAGCCAGCGCATGCGCCGGCTCGAGCGCCGGGATGATGCCTTCGAGCCGGCTCGCCAGCTGAAACGCCTCCAACGCCTCCCGGTCGGTGATCGAGACATACTGCACGCGGCCGAGTTCGTGCAGCCAGGCGTGCTCGGGGCCGATGCCGGGGTAGTCGAGACCGGCCGAGATCGAATGCGCGTCGCGGATTTGCCCGTCCTCGTTCTGCAGCAGGTAGGTCCGGTTGCCGTGCAACACGCCGGGCTCACCGCCGGTCAGTGACGCTGCGTGCAATCCGGTCTCGATGCCGTGCCCGCCGGCCTCGACGCCAATCATCGCGACAGCAGGCTCGTCGAGAAACGGATGGAAAAGCCCCATCGCGTTCGAGCCGCCGCCGATGCAGGCGACCAAGGTATCGGGGAGCCGGCCTTCGGCCTTTTCGAGCTGCGCCCGCGTCTCGTGCCCGATGACCGACTGGAAGTCGCGCACCATCATCGGGTAGGGGTGCGGCCCGGCGACGGTGCCGATCACGTAGAACGTGTCCTCGACATGCGCGACCCAGTCGCGCAAGGCCTCGTTCATTGCATCCTTCAGGGTCGCCGTCCCCGAATGCACCGGCACGACCTCGGCACCGAGCAATTTCATGCGGAAAACGTTGGGTTTTTGCCGCTCGATGTCGGTGTGGCCCATATAGACGACGCAAGGGATATCGAAGAGCGCGCAGGCCGTCGCCGTCGCGACGCCGTGCTGGCCGGCACCGGTCTCGGCGATGATCCGGCGCTTTTTCATGCGCCGCGCCAGCAGCACTTGCCCGAGACAATTGTTGATCTTGTGCGCGCCGGTGTGGTTGAGCTCGTCGCGCTTGAGGTAGATCTTGGCGCCGCCGAAATGGCGGGTCAGCCGCTCGGCGAAATACAACGGGCTCGGCCGGCCGACATAATGCTTAAGGTAGTGGTCGAGCTCGACCTGAAAGGCTGGGTCACGACGGGTCTCGGCATAAGCCTGCTCGACCTGGAGAACCAACGGCATCAAAGTCTCGGCGACAAAGCGGCCGCCGTAAGTGCCGAAATGGCCGCGCTCGTCCGGCCCGCCCCGGAATGTATTGGGTGTCTGCAATCTTTCCTCCGATCGGCCCGCCGGTTGCCCGATTGACGGTCGATCGGGGCGACTCTAGCATCGGCATTGAACAGGGGGACATCAAAGATGGCAACGCCGCTTCCCTACACAGGCAAGGAATTTCTCGACAGCCTCGATGACGGGCGGGAGGTGTGGATCTACGGCGAGCGCGTCAAGAACATCACCGAGCACCCGGCCTTCCGCAACACGGCGCGGATGATCGCCCGGCTCTACGACGCGCTGCATCGCGATCATGCGGAAAAGAAAAATCTGCTGACCTGCCCGACCGAATGGGGCGGGTTTACGCATCGGTATTTTGTCGCCCCGGGCTCGGCCGAGGATCAGACAGCGGCGCGCGACGCCATCGCCGCATGGTCGCGGCTCACCTATGGCTGGCTGGGCCGCTCGCCCGATTACAAGGCGGCGTTTCTGGCCACTCTCGGCGCCAATGCGGAGTTCTACGAACCCTATCAGGAGAATGCGCGCCGTTGGTACCGCTTCAGCCAGGAGCGGGTGCCATTCGTCAACCATGCGATCGTTCAGCCCCCGGTCGACCGTAATATGGCTCCCGGCGCTCCGGGCGGCCCCACCGACGTCTACGCGCATGTAACCAAAGAGACCGACGCCGGGATCAGGGTGACGGGCGCCAAGGTCGTCGCCACCGGCTCGGCGCTGACGCATTTCACTTTTGTCGCGCATGCTGGTGTGTTGCCTGTGCAGGACAAGAATTTCGCGATCGTCTTCCTCGTCCCGAGCAATGCCAAGGGCATCAAATTCGTCTGCCGCGTCTCGAACGAGCAGCGTGCAGCGGTGCTCGGCAGCCCGTTCGACTACCCGTTGTCGAGCCGCCTCGACGAGAACGATGCGATCTTCATCATGGACGACGTCTTGGTGCCGTGGGAGGACGTGTTCGTCTATGCCGACATCGACAAGGCCAACCGGTTCTTCCCCAGCAGCGGGTTCCTGCCGCGCGCGATGCTGCAGGGGTGCACTCGCCTGGCGGTGAAGCTCGACTTCATCATCGGCCTGTTGGTCAAGGCGACCGAGATCGCGGGCACCCGCGGGTTTCGCGGCGTCGAAGCCAATATCGGCGAGGTGATCGCGTGGCGGAACACGATGTGGGGGCTCTCCGACGCGATGGCCAAGGGCGCCGAGCCGTGGGCCGGCCGCTGCGTGCTGCCGGCGATCGAGCCGGCGATGGCCTACCGCATCCTGGCACCGGAGGCCTACGTCCAGATCAAGCAGATCATCGAGAAGACCGTCGCCAGCAGCCTCATCTATCTCAATTCGCATGCCCGCGACTTCAAAACGCCGGAATTGCGCGGATACCTCGACCGCTATGTGCGCGGTTCCGGCGGCGTCAGCGCGGTCGAGCGGGTCAAGCTGATGAAGCTGTTGTGGGACGCCATCGGCACCGAATTCGGCGCCCGCCACGAGCTATACGAGATCAACTACGCCGGCAGCCACGAAGAAATCCGCATCGACGCATTGCGCGCATCGATCGGCTCCGGCCAATACGAGCGCTGGAAAAGCTTCGCCGACAGCTGCATGGCCGAATACGATCTCGACGGCTGGACGGCGCCCGACCTCGTCAATCCGGACGATGTCAGTTCGCTGCGCTAGGCGATGGTTCGCGACAGATCGCTGCCGTAGTCATTGACGCGAATTGCTGTTCCGAACCGTCGCGAGTGGGAGCGGCACCTCTCGTGTTGGCGGAGCCTTGTGGAGGCAAAGCAAAATTTAATTCAGTCCTGTTTTTTTGCCATCCTCGCTTATTTCGTACTTGTTTGTGCGGTTCTGCTGCCGATCGGAAACCTTCTTTCTTTGGGTTTCAAGTTCGAAATCAATTATAACGAAGGATGGAATGTATACAACGCCGACAGGCTGATCAACGGTCAAATTATCTATGACAACATTTACTGGAGGATAAACAACTACCCGATCGGGTCATTCCTGATTATTGCCGGCGCCAATGTCCTGTTTCATGATCTGTTGCTGAGCGGACGGCTGGTCGCGCTGGCCTCCTTCGCAGCGATAGCGGTGTTCGCGGCGATGGCGGTCCGGCGCTTTGGCGGCGGACGAACCGACGCAGTGTTTGGCGCCGCCTGCGCGGCGGGCTTTTGCTATCTGATGGCGCCGAACTGGATCATCGCCGATGACCCGCAGAGTTTGGGCGAAGCCGTCATGCTCGGCGCTCTGGTCAGTTACCTCGCGCGCCCACCCGATCGCCTCAACTTGCTGCGCACCGCGTTCCTCGTCGTGCTCGGCGGCTTCATCAAGCACAACCTCGTGGCGATCCCGATCGCGATAACCCTCGATCTGGCATTTCGCTCGCCGCGGCGGGTGGTGTTTTGGCTGGTCTCGTGCGTCGGTTTCGCGACAGGTTTTCTCGGCTTGACGCAAATCATCGCCGGGGGCGACTTCATCGATCATCTGATGTCGCCGCGGCTCTTCGGGTGGTATGGCGCTCGATACCACCTGATGAAGTATGTGCGGCTGTTCAAATTCCCGCTGGCCGCGATCGCGTTGAGCGCATCGCTGGTTCTGGCTGCCGATCGAATGATCTTAGCGGCCTGGGGCGCGATCTCGATCGTCAGTGCGACTTTCCTATCGGGCTTCGAAGGGACCTCTTACAACATGTTTCAGGACGCCGCGGTGTTCCTTGGGGTCGCCGCGGGCGTCGCGATGTCCGAGTTGCGCAAGTCCGAATTTCGCGGCCGATTGGACAAGGGTATTGGCGAGTGCGCTGCCATTCCTCGTGGCCCAGCCGATTCTGGCGAGAGCCCCCGATATTGCCGTACAAGTATATCATGGCCCAGCTCTCTTAGATTCGGACCGAAGAAGGCAAGAGACGTTCTTGGCTGACGCCAAATTTGTTGCGAACAAGCAGGGATCGGCAATTTGTGAAAGCCTGCTCCTCTGTTATGTGGCCGGCCAGCCTTACATTCTGGATCCGTTCAACTCGCGACAATACATGTTGTCGGGTAGGCTCGATCAAGACGAGTTGATTCGGCGCATTGCCGCTCACGAATTTGCGGTCATTCAGCTTCATGCCGATATTTGTGACGATCCGACGACGCCATCCTGTCATATCCTGCATTACCGGCAAAAGGTCGATCGTTTCACCGACGAAGTGCTCTACGCCATCGATCAATATTACGAGGTCGCGCGGCGCTCCACCTTCGGCTCCTTTTATGTCCCGAAATAAGAATGTCTTCTTAAGTCATTTTCACGGCCGGAGCGACTGCTGCCGGTTGCGAACGCCGAAATGCGACTATAGGCTCCGGGCACACTGACAGGATCCGGTATCGTGCGTTATCTCAGCACCCGCGACCCTCGCGCTGCGCCCTCGACCCGCTCGTTTGCGGAGGTGCTGCTCGCCGGTCTCGCGGAGGATGGCGGGCTCTTTGTACCGGAACGGATGCCTGGGCTGGCCGCCGACATTCCCGGCTTTGCCGGTCTGCCCTATGCCGAGATCGCCGCCCGTATCATGGCCCTGTTCGCCGGCGATGCCTTCCCGCCGGGCGAATTGCAGCAGCTCACTGCCGCGGCCTACAGCCGGTTCCGCCATGCCGCGGTGGCCCCGTTGGTGCAGCTCGACGAAAGCCTCTGGCTCCTCGAGCTGTTTCATGGGCCGACCCTCGCCTTCAAGGATCTGGCGTTACAGTTGGTCGGGCCGATGTTCGATGCGGTCTTGGCCCGGTGCCAAGAGCACGTCACGGTGATCGGCGCGACTTCGGGCGATACCGGCTCCGCCGCGATCGAAGCGTGCCGCGATCGCGAGGCCATCGACATCTTCATCCTTTACCCACATCAGCGCGTCTCCGAGGTGCAGCGTCGGCTGATGACGACGCACGAAGCGGCCAATGCGCATGCGGTCGCGATCGAGGGCACGTTCGACGACTGTCAGGATCTCGTCAAAGCGCTGTTCGCTGATGCCGCACTGCGGCATGAGCTGAACCTGTCGGCGGTGAACTCGATCAACTGGGCGCGAATTGCCGCCCAAACGGTCTACTTCGTCGCCGCCGCGGTCGCGCTGGGTGCGCCGGCGCGCTCGGTTTCGTTCAGCGTGCCGACCGGGAATTTCGGCAATGTCTATGCCGGACACATCGCCCGCCAGATCGGGCTGCCAATAGATCGGCTGGTAATCGGCACCAACCGCAACGATATTCTCGCTCGATATTTTGCGAGCGGGCGGATGGCGCTCGCCGCCGTCGAGCCGAGTCTCAGCCCGAGCATGGACATCCAGGTGTCGAGCAATTTCGAGCGATTGCTGTTCGAGCTGAAAGGCCGCAATGGTGCCGCTGTTGGCGAAGCGATGCAGGATTTCCGCCGTACCGGCACGTTGCCCGAAAATGACCAGGCTTGGCACGCCGCTCGCTGCTTGTTTTCCGCTCACAAGGTCGACGACACTGAGACTATGAAAACTATCGCCCAGAATTACGCCCGATCAGAAACCTTGATTGATCCCCACACGGCGGTCGCTGTTGCCGCCGCGCAAGCCGAAATCGCAGTCCACGGGCGGGGTACACCGATGATCGCCCTGGGGTGCGCTCATCCGGCCAAATTTCCCGATGCGGTCGAGCGGGCCACGGGGCTCCGCCCGGTTTTGCCGCCGGCGGTTGGCGACCTCCTCGAAAGGCCCGAGCGGATTGTCGTCCTGCCCAACGAGCTCGGCGCGGTGAGCCGCTTTGTCCGCGGTCGCGCCCGGCGGGCCGGAGCCGCGGCATGAGCGCCCGGGTTTCGCGACTGGCGAACGGGTTGCGGGTCGCCACCGACACTGTCCAAACCGTCGATACGGTATCGCTCGGCATCTGGGTCGATATCGGCACACGGCACGAACCGGCGGCCATCAACGGCGCCGCGCATTTTCTCGAGCACATGGCCTTCAAGGGCACCGAACGGCGCAGCGCCCGCGATATCGCCGAAGAGATCGAGGCGGTTGGCGGTCACCTCAACGCCTACACCTCCCGCGAGAGCACCGCTTATTACGCCAAGGTATTGAAGGAAGATGTGCCGCTCGCTCTCGATATCCTCGCGGACATCCTGCAGAACTCCACCTTCGATCCAGAGGAGCTCGAGCGTGAGCGCACAGTGATCCTGCAGGAGATCGGCCAAGCCAACGACACGCCGGACGACATCATCTTCGATCACTTTCAGGAATGTGCTTATCCCGAGCAGGCGATGGGGCGGCCCGTACTCGGAAGACCGGAAATCATCCGCGGACTGGGCCGCGACGCCGTGGTCGCTTATCTGCGAGACCATTACGGCGCGCAGCGGATGGTGCTCGCGGCAGCCGGAAATATCGAGCACGAGCACCTTGTCGACCTCGCCGACAAGCTGCTGTCGGATTTTCCGGCCGAGCGCCCGGTCAGCACAGAGCCGGCGCGCTATGCCGGGGGCGACCGGCGCGAGGACCGCGATCTCGAGCAGCTGCACCTCATGCTCGGCTTCCCGGGGGTGATGCTCGGCGACGCGGACTACTACGCCGCATCGGTGTTGTCTACCGCGTTCGGCGGCGGCATGTCCTCCCGGCTGTTTCAGGAAATTCGCGAGAAGCGCGGGCTGGTCTACGCGATCCACTCTTTTGTGCACGGCTATCGCGACGGCGGCTTGTTTGGGATCTACGCCGGGACCGGCGAAGGCGAGGCGGCCGAGCTAGTGCCCGCGCTGTGCGAAGAGGCGATGAAATTGCAAGACGGGTTGACGGCTATCGAGTTGAGCCGCGCCAAGGCTCAAATGAAGGCGGGGCTGCTGATGTCGCTCGAGAGTACCTCCGCCCGCTGTGAACAGCTGGCCCAGCATCTGCTGATCTATGGCACGCCGTTCGATCCCCCCGACGTCGTGCGGCGCGTCGAGGCGGTCGATGACGCTGCAATTCGACGGGTCGTGGCACGCTGGCGCTCGGCGCCTCCGACCATCGCAGCGCTGGGGCCGTTGAGCCGACTGGAGAATTACGACAAATTGCAGGCGCGCCTCGTCGCTTGATAGGCTCCGAGAATAGATGGCGCCGCAACGGAAGACCTTCCCACGACTGTTTGTGTCCCGCGCCGATCCGTATCGGCTGACCAGCGATCGCGTCTTTCTACGCCCCCCGGAAAGGGGCGATTACGAGGCATGGGCGAGCCTGCGCGCGGGCTCCCGAGATTTCCTTTCGCCGTGGGAGCCGAGTTGGCCGCCCGATGCACTCAGCCGAGCGAATTTTCGGGCGCGAGTCGCGCGTTATGCCGAAGATTGGCGCACCGACCAGGCGTATAATTTTTTCATCTTCGCGCATGACGAGAACCTGATCGGCGGCATAGGCCTTTCGAATATTCGGCGCGGCGTCTCGGAGACGGCGAGCCTGGGCTACTGGGTCGGCGAGCCTTTTGCGCGCCAGCGCTACATGACCTCGGCGCTGCCGATCGTTGTCGACTTTGCTTTCGAACGGCTCGGGCTGCATCGGCTCGAGGCTGCCTGTTTGCCGAGCAACATCCCTAGCCGATCCCTTCTCGCCAGGGCCGGGTTCCAGCAGGAAGGCTACGCCCGCGAATATCTCTGCATCGCCGGCAAATGGCAGGATCACCTGTTGTTCGCGGTCCTGCGCGGCGACCGCCGCGCGCCCGCGAACTAAAGCCGGATTAAAGCCGCCGAACTATTGCCGCGTCTGCGCGGTGGGATCAGGCGTGGCCCGCCTCGCTCGACAGCATCGTCAGATCGACGCCGAGTTTAGCCATCGCCCGCTGCCATTTCTGGTTGTGATCGGGATCGAAAATGATCGCGTCGTCGGCCGGGACCGAAAGCCAACCGTTGGCTTGAATCTCGGCATCGAGCTGACCCGGAGCCCAGCCGGCATAGCCGAGGGCAAACAGGCTCCGGCGCGGACCCCGGCCTTGCCCGATCGCGCGCAGGACGTCGACTGTGGCGGTGAGCGCAATATCGTCATTGACGACGAGGGTCGCGTCCTCATTGTAGTCGGTGGTGTGCAGGACAAAGCCCGCGGCCCGCCTCTACGGGACCGCCGTAATGCACCGGCCGCGAACCGGCGGTGCCGCTCGGCGAAATGTCGAGCTGGGTGAACAGCTCGCCCATCGTCAGCGACCCGAGCGGCTTGTTGATCACGAGGCCCATTGCTCCAGCTTCGCCGCTGTGCGCGCAAACATAGACGACCGAGCGCGCGAAGCGCTCGTCCAGCATCTGCGGCATCGCCAATAAAAGCTGGCCTGTCAGTGACATCACCCTGCCTCGCAACGCAAGCGACCGCCGATCACGCGCTTTGCTTTCCGATACCTATACACCTATCGAGGCGTTTTGTTGCGGATTCGCGCTTAAAGGAGCGACCCGGCACATCGCCGGTGCCGGTTTGCCCGGCCAGGCATCCTGTGTTATCGCTCCGCCCCCCGAACACGACCCGAGGGATTCTCCAATGACCATCCAGGTTGGCGACAAGATACCATCGGCGACGCTCAAACAGATGACCCCCGAGGGGCCGAAGGACATCACTACCGACGAACTCTTCCGCGGCAAGAAGGTTGCCCTCTTCGCCGTTCCCGGGGCGTTCACTCCGGCCTGCTCGCAGCGCCACCTGCCCGGATACGTCGACAAGGCGGGCGACATCAAAGCCAAGGGCGTCGACGAAATCGCCTGCGTTGCGGTCAACGACGTCTTTGTCATGACGGCATGGGGCAAGGAGCAGAGGGCCGAGGGCAAGGTGCGCATGCTGGCCGATGGCAGCGGCGATTTCGCCCGCGCGCTCGGGCTCGAGCTCGACCTCTCCAAGAACGGCCTCGGCACCCGTTCGAAACGGTATTCGATGCTGGTCGACAACGGCGTGGTCAAGTCGCTGAATGTCGAACAGCAGCCGGGCCAGATTGAAGCTTCCGGCGCCGAGGCAATGCTGCGGGCGCTTTAGGCCGGGTTCGGCGGTCGCTCTATCCGCGGGTCAGCGCGGACGGCTGCTTTCCCCAGCTCTCTTCGGCGATGCGGGCCCGCGCGATAGCGTCGGCCCGCTCGTTTTCAGGGTGGCCGGAATGGCCGCGCACCCATTCCCAAGTGACGACGTGCCGGGCCGCCGCGGTGTCGAGCCGCTGCCAGAGATCCACATTCTTGACCGGCTGCTTGTCGGCGGTCAGCCAGTTCCGCCGCTTCCAGCCGTGTATCCATTTGGTGATGCCGTCGCGCAGGTATTGGCTGTCGCTGTAGAGCCGGACCCGGCACGGCCGCTTCAGCGCTTCGAGCCCGGCGATCGCGGCCATCATTTCCATGCGGTTGTTGGTCGTGTTGGGGTCATAGCCGCTCAATTCTTTTTCGACCTCACGGTAACGCAATATCGCGGCCCAGCCGCCCGGGCCCGGATTGCCGCGGCAGGCGCCGTCGGTGAAGATCTCGACATCGGCTAGCTCAGGCATCGAGCCCGTAGCCCGCGATATCGGTGACGCCGCGGTGGAAGCGCAGCTTGCGCAGATATTCGAGAGGATCCTTCGGCCGGACCAACGCCCCCGCCGGCTGGTTCAGCCAATCGAATAGGCGGGTCAAGAGAAAGCGCAACGCGCTGCCGCGCGCCAGCAACGGCAGGGCGGCGAGTTCGGCCGAGGACAGCGGCCGCGTCCGGCGATAGCCTTCGAGCAGCAGCCGCGCCTTCGTCACGTTGAGACTGCCGTCGGCTTCGAAGCACCAAGCATTGAGGCAGATCGCCAGATCATAGGCCAGAAAGTCGGTACAAGCGAAATAGAAGTCAATCAGCCCGGAAACGTCGCGCTCGCGGAAGAACACATTGTCCGGAAAGAGGTCGGCGTGAATCACCCCAGTCGGCAGGTCGTGCGGCCATTCCGCCTCGATCAGCGCAAGCTCGGTCTCCAGCTCGCCGGCGAGTTCGGGCTGCACTTCGGCCGCGCGGGAGCGGCAAGCTTCGTATAAGCGCCGCCACCCGGCGACCGAGAGATCGTTCGCCCGGGTCATGCCGAACGAGGCGCCGGCGCGATGAAGCCCGGCGAGCGCGGCGCCGACCGCTGCGCAATGGAAGGGCTGGATACGGCGCGGCCACATTCCGGCAAGGAAGGTCACCAGTGCCGCCGGGCGGCCGCACAGCTCGCGCAAGGCGCTGCCGTCTCTGGCCTTTACCGGGGTCGGGCAGGCGACGCCCTGTGCCGCGAGATGCTCCATCAAAGCGATGAAAAACGGCAAGTCTCCGGCCGCCACCCGCTTTTCATAGAGCGTCAGGATGAAATTGCCGCGTTCGGTGGTAACGAGGAAGTTCGAGTTCTCGACGCCCTCGGCAATGCCCTTGCACGAGAGCACCTCGCCGATGTCGTAAAGCGCGATAAAGGCTCTGAGCTCGTCATCGGCAACATCGGTATAGACAGCCATCGGTTTTTTTGCCGCGTCATTCCCCTGGAGGCCGGCGCCCGGCCGGCTTGTCTGCTCGGCGCGGCTCGCATACAGTCCGGGCAGCGGCGAAGCTCCGCCGCGCACCGTGACACTAGCAAAGGCCGAGGCAGGGGAGAAAGCATGGACGGTCCGATACCCGCGCAAAAAGAGCCCTACGGCGTCAATGTCGAGGCCGGGAAAAGGTACTTCTGGTGTGCGTGCGGGCGCAGTTCCTCGCAGCCCTTCTGCGACGGCTCGCATCAAGGCACCGGATTGACCCCAATCCCGTTTACCGCCGAGGCCACCGAAGAGGTTTGGCTCTGCGGGTGCAAGGCGACCGGCGGCAAGCCGTTCTGCGACGGTACGCACAACACCCTGTGAGCCGCTTGCGGCTTGCCCAAGGGGCAGCGCTCCTCAGCATTCTCGCGCTGTCGGGTTGTAGTTGGTTCTCGTCGTCGTCCTCGTCGAAGCAGGCCGAGGCTTGCCCGAGTGCGATCGTGTTGCGGCCGCTCGCCAACACTGCGGTCTTCGGACCCGCCCCGGAGCGTCGCCCCGACAACGTCGCATTTTACGGGATCCTGAGCGAGGCCGACCTCAAATGCGAGTACAGCGAGCGGAAACGTGAAGATCGCACTCGATGCGATCGTCATCGGCGAGCGGGGCCCGGCCGCAAAGGGAGACGCCGTGGATCTCCAGTATTTCGTCGCGGTAACCGCACCCGATCAATCGATCCTCCGCTCAACCGCCATTCGCGGTCCACATCATGTTCGAGAGCACCCAAAAGCGCGCCGGCGTCACCGATCACATCGAGGAAACCATCCCTCTCGACGGTCGCAAGGGGTCCGACCTCAATGTTATGCTCGGCTTTCAGCAGAGCCCCGAGGTCGTCGACTTCTACAAACATTTCCGCGGCCGCTGACGCTCGATAAGGCCCTCGCCGGGCGCACAGGCCCGCCCTAGACAAGCCTCTGGACGGTGGCACAGGCTGAGAGACCAGACACAGCTGTGCGTGCCGGCCCCGTGACTAGGCGCAGCCAAAGCCCAGCGGCGTCGAACCTCGCCATTATCCGATACGCCGCCCGGCATCTCGGCTTCCTGGCGGGGCTGCTGATTGCGGCGGTCGCCATCGGCATCGCCTACCGCTACCTGTTCGACCGGCTGGAAGAGCGAACGGTGCCGTTTTACATCCGCAGCTGCATCCACGCGATGGGGCTGACTTTCGCCGGTTGGGCTGTGCATCTGACCTTCGCGGCGGTCCCGCGATCGCGGCTCGGCGGCGCTTTGCGGCGATTGCCGCTGAGCGCCGAATTCGCGATCAAGGCGCTGACAATGACGGCGGTCCTGACGACCGTCGCCGTCGCGCTCCAATTCGTGCTGTACCCCTTTCCGCTGTCGCAGCGCTGGCTAGCCGATGAGCTGCCGCGGATCGTCGGCATCACTTTTTCCGCGTCGCTGGTTGCTGGCGCGATCTTCGAGTTCCGCCGGATGATCGGCGGCCGTGTTCTCGGCAGCTTTTTGCTCGGAACCTATCGTCGGCCAAGACGTGAGCAGCGGATCGTCATGTTTCTCGACATCGCCAACTCGACCGCGCTCGCGGAGCGACTGGGCGAAATCCGCGTGCACGATCTGATCACGAGGTTCTTTTTCGACATCGACCAACCGATTGCCGACTGCGACGGCGAGGTCCACGCCTATGTCGGCGACGAGGTCATCGTTACCTGGCCGCTGAGCGAGGATCCCGAGCGCAATACCCGGTCACTGCGCTGCTTCTTCGCTGTCGAAGAAAGGATGGTCGAACTCGCCCCGTCCTATGCCGAGGAATTCGGCGTCGTGCCGGCGGTTCCGCGCCGGCATTCATGCCGGTCCCGTCGTGGTCAGCGAGTGCGGCGTCGCGAAGCGGCAGATCGCGTATTTCGGCGACACGATGAACGTCGCGGCACGGCTTTGCGAGCACTGCAAGGCCGCTGGAGAAACCCTGGTCGCCTCGGCCGACCTGCTGCGCAGCGCCGCACTGCCGGCTGGGCTAGGCGTCGGGCAGCACGCCAGCCTCATGCTGCGAGGACGACGGACGCCGGTCGAGGCGCACACAGTGCATCGTAACGAGCCTGCTTCAGAGGGTCTGGCATTCCGCGTAGGAGGTGGCAAACACGTTCGAGTGTGACTGGGGCCCCGCGGATGAACACGATGTCGGTACACTGTGCCATTTGCCCATCGGGAACGCCTCATTGCACGCTGGGAACTCCAGTCCGTTATTGCTACTGCAGAGAGGTGATACCGGCTGCGTCCGAATGCCCATCTGTTGCGCGCGCTCGTGGATCTTGATGGCCTGATCGAGAGCGGCGCTCGCCATGGCCAGAAACGAGTAGGCAACGAGTGCGGGGCTTCACGCTCTTCGGGCGGCCTGCGGCTTTATCAGCGACGGCGTCGGCTTCGGCAAGAGCGCGGCGGTTTCGGGTTTCGCGGCGCGGGCGATTTTGGCGAGGGCTTGGGCGAGTTTGGCGGCGCCGGTGAGGCGAGTCTTGGCGTCGTACCAATCGCGCAGATAGACGATCTTCTGGTCGGGGCGCAGCTTTAAGGTGCCGGCATTGCGCTGGATCAGCTCGACAAGGCCCGCGGGGTTTGCGAAACGGTTGTCGCGCAATGAGATGACCGCGCCCTTGGGCCCGCCTTCGAGCTTTTCGATGCCGGCTTCGCGGCACTAGCGCTTGATCGCGATGATCTCGAGCAGATTCTCGACTTCGGCCGGCAATGGGCCGAAGCGATCGATCAGCTCGGCGGCGAAACCGTCGATCTCGCGGCGGTCGGCGAGCGCCGGCAATGCGGCGGTAGAGGCCGAGCCGTACGCCGAGGTCCGGAACATAATTTCCGGGATCGAGCACCGGCGTGCCGATCGTGATCTGGGGGCTCCATTCCTCGCGGGCCGCCTCGTTGCCGCCATCGGTGCGGGCGGCGGCGACCGCCTCTTCGAGCATGTGCTGGTAGAGCTCGATCCCGACCTCGCGGATGTGCCCCGATTGCTCGTCGCCCAAGAGATTGCCGGCGCCGCGGATGTCGAGGTCGTGGCTCGCCAGCTGAAACCCGGCGCCCAGCGTGTCCAAGCGTCTGCATGACTTCGAGCCGGCGTTGCGCGGTCGGCGCGAGCTTCTTCTTTTCCGGCAGGGTCAGATAGGCATAGCCGCGCAATTTACTGCGCCCGATGCGGCCGCGCAGCTGGTAGAGCTGCGCCAGCCCGAACATGTCGGCGCGGTGCACGACCATCGTATTGGCCGACGGGATGTCGAGCCCGCTCTCGATGATATTGGTCGACAGCAAGAGATCAAAGGCGCGCTCGTCGAACGCGGTCATCACGTCTTCGAGCTCGGAGGGCGCCATGCGGCCATGCGCCACCGCGTATTTGATCTCGGGCACGCTCTCGCGCAGCCGCTCGCGCACATCGTCGAGATCGGCGATCCGCGGCACGACATAGAAGATCTGACCGCCGCGGTCGCGCTCGCGCATGACCGCTTCGCGGACCGTCACCGGATCGTACGGCATCACGAAGGTGCGCACCGCGAGGCGGTCGACCGGCGGCGTCGCGATGAGGCTCATCTCGCGCACCCCCGACAAGGCCAATTGCAGGGTGCGCGGGATCGGCGTCGCGGTCAGCGTCAGCACATGCACATCGGCCTTCAATTGCTTCAGCTTTTCCTTCTGCGCGACGCCGAAATGCTGCTCCTCGTCGACGATCAGCAGCCCCAGATGGGCGAAGCGGACGTCCTTGGCGAGCAATGCGTGGGTGCCGATCACGATATCGAGCCGCCCGTCGGCGAGCTCCTTCTTGACCTCGCGCGCTACTTTGGCAGGGACCAGCCGCGACAGCTGCCCAATCCGCAACGGCAGCCCGGCAAAGCGCTCGGTGAAGCTGCGGTAAGTGCTGCCGCGACAGCAGCGTCGTCGGCACGACGATCGCGACCTGCGAGCCGGCCATTGCCGCGATGAAGGCCGCGCGCAACGCCACCTCGGTTTTGCCAAACCCGACATCGCCGCAGATCAGCCGGTCCATCGGCTTGCCGGAGGCCATGTCGGCGAACGTGTCGGCGATCGCGTTCAGCTGGTCCTCGGTCTCGGGATAGGGGAACCGGGCGGCGAATTCCTCGTAGATCCCCTCGGGCGGCTGCAATACGTCGCCCGGCCGCAGCTGGCGCTCCGCGGCGACGCGGATCAATTCGCCGGCGATGTCGCGAATACGCTTCTTGACCCGCGCCTTGCGCGACTGCCAGGCGACCCCGCCGAGGCGGTCGAGCTGCACGCCGGCATCTTCCGAGCCGAACCGCGACAAGACTTCGATGTTCTCGACCGGCACGTAAAGCTTGTCGTCACCGGCATAGAGCACGCGCACGCAATCATGCGGCGCGCCGGCGACGTCGATCGTCTCCAATGCTTCGTAGCGGCCGATGCCGTGCTCGTCATGGACGACGAGATCGCCCGGCGTCAGCGCCGTCGCCTCGGTGATGAACTGGTCGAGGCTGCGCCGTCGCCGCGCCGTGCGCGCGAGCCGGTCGCCGAGGATGTCCTGCTCGCCGAGCAATACGAGATCGCCGGTCGCGAAGCCCTGCTCGACCGGCAACACGGCAAGCCCGACCGCCTTGCCCGGCAGCTCCTCGAGTTCTCGGCCATTGGCGATCCGGCGCAGATCGGGAACGCCGCGCTCGCGGAGCACAGTCAGCAACCGGTCAGCCGAGCCCGGGCTGAATGCGGCGACCGCAGTCTTGCGGCCGGATTTCCGCTCGGCTTCGAGATAATCGCGGACCGCCTCGAACAGCACGATATTCGGGTCGGCGCGCTCGGCCGCGAAGCTGCGCGCCGGGCGGCCGCCGGCATCGAAGGCGTCGCCGTCGTTCTGATCCGCCGCGAAAGGCGACAGCTGCACGACGGGCCGGCCATGCAATGCCGCCTGCCACTCGCGGCGGTCGAGGTAGAGCTGGTCGGGCCGGATCGGGCGATAAATCGGCGCACCGGCGCGCGCCGCGGGAGTGACGTGGTGGCGCGCCGCATAGGAATCGCCGATCGCCTCGAGCCGGTGGCCGCGCACCTCCTCCGCCTGGTAATCGAGCGAGATCCCGGCCCCCGGCAGGTAGTCGAATAAGGTTTCCAACCGGTCGTAATACAGCGGCAGCCAGTGCTCCATGCCAGCGTAGCGCCGCCCGGCGCTGACCAATTTGTAGAGGGGGTCGTCGGTCCCGGTCGCGCCGAACTGCTCGCGGTAACGTGAGCGGAAGCGGCGCACCGCGTCGTCGTCGAGCAAGACCTCGCTGACTGGCCGCAATGCCGCCTCGTCGAGCTTTCCGGTCGACCGCTGGGTCAGCGGGTCGAAGCTGCGAACCAATTCAAGTGTGTCGCCAAAGAAGTCGAGGCGCAGCGGCTCTGCCGCCCCGGCGGGGAAGAGGTCGACGATGCCGCCGCGGATCGCGAATTCACCGGACTCGCGCACCGTATCGGTGCGAATGTAGCCATTATTGCGGAAGAAGCTCTGCAGGCGGTCGAGACCGACGCGACCGCCGGTCCGCAATGTCAGGACCCGGCCGTCGAAGAGTTGGCGCGGCGGCACTCGCTGGACCAGCGCGTTGACCGTGGTCAGCACGATTATCTTCTCGGGCGGGGCGGTCGCGAGCCGCGTCAAGGTGTCGATCCGCCGGCTGACGATTTCGCCGTTTGGCGAGACCCGGTCGTAGGGAAGGCAGTCCCAGGCCGGGAAGGTCAGCGCTTCAATCTCGGGATGAAAAAACGCCAGCGCCGCGGCAAACCGCGCCATCCGCCCGTCGTCGCGGCAGACATGCAGCCACTGCCCCTTAACGAGGGTTCCGATCGCCGCTGCGTCATAACCCTCGGGCGCGCCGAACAAGGTGACGGCGCGCGGCCTCTGGCTCAGCGACCGAACGATTTCGGTGAGCCTCGTCATTGCCCTCTCCGCCCTTCAGGGGGGAGAGGGAGGGGACCCGTAGCGTCAGCTACGGGGAGGGTGAGGTGGGCATCCCGCCTGCAGAAGCGACCCCACCTCACCCCGGCCCTCTCCCCCCCAAGGGGCGGAGAGGGAGTCATCGGCGGCTCGGTCATCGTGAAGATTAAGTGTTGCCGTAAGCGAGGAGAAGTCGGGTCACGTCGTGGTCGTGTTCGGGGGGCAGCGCGGTGCGGCCGGAGACCCAATCGAAGATGTCGGCATCGGCGCAGTCGAGCAGCGCCTCGTAATGGTCGAGCTGCGCCTCGTCAAACCTGGCGAGATGAGTATCGGCAAAGCGGCCGAGGATCAGATCGCTCTCGCGCGTCCCGCGGTGCCAGGAGCGGAACAACAGCCGCTTGCGGCGAAGCTCGGATGATGAGGTCACTTGCTGTGCCCTTGGCGGTTGCCCGCCCCGGGATATAGAGATGCTTTGTGCGTCCCGCCATCCTCGACAAACTGTTTGCGCCGGTAACCGCGGCTCCCGGCATCGGCTCTCAGATAGCAAACCTCTTCGAGCGCCTCGCCGGCCCGCTCGTCCTCGACCTCGTCTGGCATCTGCCGAGCGGCATCATCGACCGGCGCGCCTCGCCGCCCATCCGCGCGCTCGAGCCGGACCGGATCGCGACGATCGCGGTGCGCGTCGAGGCGCACCAGCCGGGCTTCGGGCGCCGCCCGTATCGGGTGCTCTGCACCGACAATACCGGCACATTGACGCTGGTCTATTTCAACGTGAAGGGCGACCAGCTCGCGCGGCTTTTCCCGATCGGCGCCGAGCGCGTCGTCAGCGGCCGCGTCGAGTTCTACGGCAGCATGCCGCAGATGGCCCACCCTGATCTCGTATTGCGGCCCGACGAGCTCGACCGCCTGAAGCCGATCGAGCCAGTTTATCCGCTGACCGCGGGACTGTCGCCGCGCGTCGTACAGAAGGCGGTCGGGGCGGCGCTCGACCGCCTCCCGGCATTGCCGGAATGGATCGACCCGGCGCTGCGCGAGAGGCGCGGCTGGCCCGCGTGGACCGACGCGGTCCGCCGGGCGCACGCCCCGGAAGTCCGAGGCCGATCTCTCGCCGGCAACCCCGGCGCGCGAGCGGCTCGCCTATGACGAGATTTTTGCCAGCCAGCTCGCGGTGGCGCTGGTCCGCGCGCGGCGCCGTCGCCAAAAGGGGCGGGCGATCGTCGGCACCGGCGCCTTGGCCCGCCCGGTCGAGGCGGCGCTCGGCTTTGGGCTGACCGGCGCGCAACGTCTCGCGTTGGCTGAGATCACGGCGGAAATGGCGCAGCCGCAACGCATGGTGCGGCTGCTGCAGGGCGATGTCGGAAGCGGCAAGACGGTTGTCGCGCTGATCGCAATGCTGACCGCGATCGAGGGCGGCGGCCAGGCGGCGTTGATGGCGCCGACCGAGATCCTCGCTCGCCAGCATCATGCGACACTGCAGCGTCACGCCGCGGCGGCCCGCGTCGAGATCGGGTTTCTGACCGGACGAGAAAAAGGCCGGGCCCGCGCCTCGATGCTGGCGAGCCTCGCCTCGGGCCTGACGCCGGCCGTTGTTGGCACACACGCCTTGTTGCAGCCGGATGTCGAATTTCGCGATCTGGCTCTCGTCGTTATCGACGAGCAGCACCGCTTCGGGGTCGAACAGCGCCTCGGCCTGTACGCCAAAGGTCGCGACGCCGACACCCTGTTGATGAGCGCGACCCCGATCCCGCGCACCCTGATGATGACCGCTTACGGCGATCTCGACGTCTCTCGGCTGACCGAAAAGCCGCCGGGACGGCATCCGGTCGATACGCGGACCGTTGCGCTCGAACGCATCGAAGACGTCGTGGCCGCGGTTGGCCGGGCCTTGGCGCGCGAGGCTAAGGTCTATTGGATCTGCCCGATGGTCGAAGAAAGCGAGACGGCCGATCTCGCCGCCGTCGAGGAGCGCTACAAGGCGCTCGCGCCTCTTTTTCCGGGTCGGGTCGGCCTCGTGCACGGGCGCATGAAGCCGGCCGACAAAGACCGCGCAATGGCCGGCTTCGCGGGTGCTAAGCTCGATCTGTTGGTCGCGACGACGGTCATCGAGGTCGGCGTCGATGTGCCCGAGGCGAGCGTCATGGTAATCGAGCATGCTGAGCGTTTCGGTCTCGCGCAATTGCACCAATTGCGCGGCCGCATCGGCCGTGGCGACAAGCCCTCCACCTGCCTATTGCTGTACGCCTCGCCGCTCGGCGACGTAGCAAAGCGGCGCCTCTCCATCCTGCGTGAGACCGAGGACGGGTTCCGCATCGCCGAGGAGGATCTGCGATTGCGCGGCGCCGGCGAGGTGCTCGGCACTCGGCAGAGCGGCCTTCCGACCCTGCGCCTGGCCGACCTGGCGGTCCACGAGGGGCTGGTCGCAATCGCGCATGACGACGCCCGCCTCGTGCTCGAGCGCGACCCCCACCTTGAAAGCGAGCGCGGCCAGGCCTTGCGCGCGCTCCTTTATCTGTTCCGCCGCGACGAAGCGGTGCAGTACCTGCGGGCCGGTTGAGGGTCGGGTGACGACGGGACGGGGTCGCGGTATCATCCGGCTCTTTGTCCCCCGGTGAGGCCGCACAGTGGAGCAGATCGACGTCACCTTTCTCGGGACCGACGTCGGCGGGACGTTCACCGATCTGGTGTTCTATGACGCGGCCGGCGAGCTTCATTGCTTCAAGGTGCCGAGCACTCCGGGACAGCCGGGCGCCAGCATCCTGACCGGCATCGACGAGATCAGGGAAAGCCTCGGCCCCGATATGGCCGCCTGGCGGCACCTGATCCACACCCACAGCAGCACGGTGGCGACGAATGCCCTGATCGAGCGGCACGGCGCACGCATCGGTCTGTTGGTTTCGGCCGGGTTCCGCGACCTGTTCGAGCTGCAGAGGCTGGCGATCCCGCATCCGATGCGCTTCGATTCGCGGCGGCCGCAGCCGCTGGTGCCGCGAGCGCTGGTACGCGAGGTGCGCGGCCGCATTTCCGCCGACGGCAGCGAAATCGAGCCGCTCATCGAGGCGGATGTGATCGCGGCGGCGCAGGAGCTTTCGGCCCGCGGCGTTGAGATCGCCGTCGTGGCGTTGCTACACAGCTATCGCAACCCGGCGCATGAACGCGCGGTGCGCAGCATCGTCGAGAAGAGCGGCATCGGTCTGAGGGTGGAGCTGTCGAGCGAGGTTTGGCCGCAGGCGCGCGAGTACGAACGCGGCGTGCTGACCGCCATCAACGCCAGCATCCGGCCGATCATCGAGGCCTATGTCGACCGGCTCGAAACCGGGCTCGGCGAGCGCGACATCGCAGCGCCGGCGCGAATCGCCCGGTCGAACGGCGGCGCCGAACTCGCCCGGTCGATGCGCCGGCAACCCGTGGCTGCACTGCTTTCCGGTCCCGCCGCCGGAGTGGCCGGCGCCGCCGTAGCGGCCCAAGATGCCGGCTGGCAGTCGGCCGATCTGATGACCCTCGATGTCGGCGGAACGAGCGCCGATATCGGCGTGATCCGCGGCGGACGGCCGGTGCTCAGCGCCGAGGAGCACATCGCCGAATTTCCGCTGCTGATCCCGACCATCGCCGTCTCCAGCATCGGTGCCGGCGGCGGCTCGATCATCTGGCTCGACCCGACCGGCTCCTTGAAGGTCGGGCCGAAGAGCGTCGGCGCCGATCCCGGGCCGGCATGCTATGGCAGCGGCTCGCTAGTGCCGGCGCTGACCGACGCTTTTCTGGTCGCCGAACTGTTGGCGCCCGGCCAGCGGCTCGGCGGCAAATTGGCATTGCAGATCGAGCCGGCGCGACGGGCGCTCGGCGCAATAGCCGGCACGCTCGGCTGGACTGTCGAAGAGGTCGCCGATGGCGCGATCCGGGTAGCCAACGCGCTGATGGCCGCAGAGGCTTCGAGTGTCCTTGCCCGTCGCGGCGTCGATGCACCGCAATTCCGAATGGTCGCCTTTGGCGGAGCCGGACCCCTGGTCGCGGCACTCTTGGCCGAGGAGATCGCGATCGACACCGTGCTGATCCCGCCGTTTCCCGGCGCGCTCAGCGCCCTTGGCGCGGCCCGCGCCGATCTCGAAGGCGATCTCGTTCAGCCGGTTTACGAGCGCCTGGGCGACCTCTCGGTGGCGACACTAGCTGACGGCTGCCGGGCGCTCCAGAAGCGGGCGCAGCAATGGCTCGCCGAGCAAACCGCGTCACTGGCGGTGACCGATACCCGGATCGAGATCGCCGCGGAAATGCGCTATGACGGCCAGGGGTACGACGTGACGGTCCCAGTTGCCGCGCATTGGCTCCTCGACGGCGAGTTCGACCGGCTGCGCGCCGCTTTTCACCAGTCCCATCGTGCCACTTATGGCCACGCCAATGAAGCCGCGGAGATCTGGCTCAAGGAGCTGCGCGCCCATATCGTCGGCGCGACCCCGAAGCCGGGCGTCGTCGCCCTCGGCACTGGGAGCGGCGGTGCGGCGGCGGCTCGCAGGCTTAAGCTTTTCGGCCGTGAATTCGCCGCTACCGCCTATGAACGCGCCGGTCTGCGGGCCGGCCAACGGCTCTCCGGGCCGGCGATCGTTGGTCAGATGGACACGACGACCCTGATCCCGCAGGGCTGGGAAGCGCACACCCTCCCCTCAGGCGCGCTCGTGCTCGAACGCACAGTGAAGGCCGTTCCGAAATAAATCACGCTGATGCATAAAGACCAGCTGAGGGGGGCTCGGCGTGACCGAAGGGGGACGTCGAGCCGGGACTGAGGGGGTTTGGGGATGAAAGCGCTTGGCCCGACGCTTGTTGTGCGCGCGGCGGCGATCGCGACGACTTTGTTCGGCGTTTCGAGTCCAGCTTCGTCGACCTCGCCGCTCGAGCCGATCAGAGACGCCGGCGATCTCAGCGCGCGCATCATTGAGGCGGAAGGCGGCCCGGGCCGGAACCCGTTGTCGAGCGCTGCGGGATACGGGCAATTCTTGTCTGGAACTTGGCTCGAAATGTTTGGGCGCGCCTATCCGCAGGTCGCTCGGACGATGACCCGTGAACAGATCCTGGCATTGCGGGAAATAAGGCCGCTCGCCGAGGACCTGACCAGCCGCTACGCTCAGGCCAATGCAGAGACGCTACGGAGCGTCGGCCTGCCCGCAAACGCAGGTGAGTTGTCCCTGGCCCATGCCATCGGGCCGCGCGGTGCGGTCAGCGTGCTTACTGCCGAGCCCGCCCGCCCAGCGGCCGAGCTGCTGCGTCCGGAAGCCATAGCGGCGAACCCTGTTTTGCGGGAGATGACGGCAAGCGCGCTGCGGCAATGGGCGATGCTTCGCGTCAAGGCGCCCGCCGATTTACCACCCGAGGGTGGGGCTGCGAAGGCCCAACCGGCGATCGAGCCGCTTAGACCGGCGGATGATTTCCAGGTCGACGAGCGCACGAAGGCGTCTGAGGCCCTGGTCGCCAACCGTAACGCGGGCGCGGTTTTGCAAGACCTGGTCGACGCGTTGTCGAAGGCGGGCGGCGGGAAGGGTGCGCAACTCCGTCCATCGACGGCGGCCTGGCTTCTGTCGGTCGGGGTCGAACCAGTCGAGTTGCTGCGCGGCGACCCCGCCATCGTACGGATTTTCGACCGGGCCGCCTCACGCACACTGCTCGATGCGATCCGCGAAATATCCGACCGACCGGTCTTCGGCGAGTTCAAGTCAATCGGGGTACATGCCGCCCCGCGCGGCGAGCTACCGCGCGGGGTAATGCGCGCGTTGGCGATCGCGCTTCTCGACAAGATGCGTCAGGAGAATGCAACGATCACCAGCATCGTTCAGCATCGCCGCAATTCAGGTGTGGCGAAGCTCACCGTGGAGCCTTGACGTTCACGGCGTGAACGGGGTAGCCTGGGCTGGAGGGTTCGAAAGGGCTGCGGGTGTGGGGGACGAAAGCCAGCTTCGAGAGACCGGCAATCCGGGCATCGTGCTGAGCGTGCTCACCTCGATAGAGCGCGACAGCACGATTACTCAGCGCAAGCTCGCAAACGAACTTGGCATCGCGCTGGGGCTAGCCAATGCCTATTTGCGGCGCTGCGTACGCAAGGGCCTCATTAAGATGAGCCAAGTGCCGCTGAACCGCTATGCCTATTATCTGACCCCGCAAGGTTTTGCCGAAAAGAGCCGATTGACCGCCGAATACCTGGCAGTGTCGCTCGATTTCTTCCGCCGCTCGCGCAGCGACTGCGTCGCTTTGTTCAGGCAATGCGAGGCGCTGGGTTGGCGGAAAGTTGCGCTCTACGGTGCCGGTGACCTCGCCGAGATCGCCATTTTGAGCGCAAACGAGACTGCGGTCGAGGTGATCTGCGTCATCAATTCGCGCCTCGCGGGGCGCCGCTCTGGCGGTCTGCCAGTAGTGCCGGACCTCGCAGCGGCATTGACGTGTGGCAACGCTGGCGGTCTCGACGGTATCATACTGACCGACACTCAATCGCCGCAGGCGAGTTTCGAAAGCCTGTCCTCGCTGGCGGAGCTGAGCGGTCTGCCCCGGCACTCGGTGGTCGCACCTAGCATATTGCGCATCTCGCCGGTTAATGCGGCTATCAGTGGCGAGCCGGTGCTGTGACGCAGTGGTACGCCGTCTACACGCAGCCGCACGCCGAGCCGAAGGCGCTCGAGCACCTACTGCGCCAAGGCTATACCGCCTATCTACCGCGCTACCGCACGAAGGTGTCCCATGCGCGACGCCGGCAGATCGTGTTGCGGCCGCTGTTTCCGCGCTATCTCTTTACCGGGATCGACCGCGCGACGACGCCATGGCGTCCGATTCTGTCGACTGTCGGGGTGACCGATATCGTTCGCGCCGGCGACGAGCCGACGCCGGTGCCGGCCGAGATTATCACCGCGATTCGGGAGCGAGAAAATACGGGTGCCTTCGACCGGCTCGATTCGCGGCAGATGCTGAGGCTCGGCGAGCTGGTGCGCGTGACGACGGGCGCGTTCGAGGACATGGTCGGCAGATTGGTCGAGCTGCGCGATCAAGATCGGATCGTGGTGCTGCTTGAGCTGCTCGGCCGCTCGGTGCGAGCGCAGCTTCGCGCCGAGGTGGTGGAACCCGCCTGACTGGCGGGGGGCACTGGGCTCCGCGAACCGATCGCGGGGTGGGGAGTGGCGCAGCTTGCTCGGGTGAGTTCCAGTCACCCGAACTGCGGTAGCATGGGGGAAAGAAGTGCCAAAGGACGCATTGATAGCCGGCCGGGGGGGGAATTGCCCGGTGCGGGTGGCGGCAATCGGCTGCGGATATTGGGGCAAGAACCTGGTTCGCAACTTTGCTGAACTTGGAGCCCTGGCCGCGATCTGCGACCCCGACCGCAACGCGGCGCGCCAGCTCGCCGAGCGTCACCACGCGAGGGTCGCTGAATTCGATGCGGTATTGCGCGACGACGACATCGCCGGCGTCGCGATCGCGGCTCCGGCGGCACTCCATGCCGAGCTCACATCGCGCGCACTCGAAGCCGGCAAGCACGTCTTTGTCGAGAAGCCGCTCGCCCTGACGGTCGCCGAGGCCGAGCAGCTGTGCGCCATGGCAGAGGCCGGAAACCGACAGCTGATGGTGGGTCATCTGCTGCAGTACCACCCGGCCTTCATAAAGCTGCGCGAACTGGTGCGCGACGGAGTGCTCGGGCGGCTTGAGTACATCTCCTCCACCCGCTTGAACCTTGGAAAAGTGCGGCGCGAGGAGGATATTCTCTGGTCCTTCGCGCCCCACGACCTGTCGATGATCCTCTCCCTCATCGGGCAGGAGCCTTCCGAAGTGACCGCGCAGGGTGGCTATTACCTGCATAAAACTATCGCCGATGTGACTACCACCCTTCTTGCCTTCCCGGGCGGCGAGCAGGCGCATGTTTTCGTGTCCTGGCTGCATCCGTTCAAGGAGCAGAGGCTCGTGGTCACTGGTGACCGGGCGATGGCCGTCTTTGACGACGCGCAACCCTGGAGCCGCAAACTGTTGCTCTATCCGCATCGGATCGAGTGGCGCGAGACCATGCCGGTGCCGCAAAAGGCCGAGGCTGATCCGGTTCCGCTCGACGAGGGAGAGCCGCTGAACCTCGAATGCCGACATTTTCTCGATTGCATCGCCAATGGCAGCAGGCCGCGTACCGATGGCCGGGAGGGGCTGCGGGTGCTGCGGGTGCTCGCGCGGGCGAGCGAGGCCCTAAAGAAGGCTCAGGCAACGATCCCGGCGCCGGCCGAAAAGGCGCGCTCTTATCCGGGCGTCCAGCTGCACGAGTCAGCTTATGTCGACGAGCCCTGCGAGATCGGTTCCGGCACCCGCATTTGGCACTTCGCCCACATTTTGCCGCGTACCCGGATCGGCCGGAATTGCTCGCTCGGCCAGAATGTCATGGCTGGTCCCGACGTAACGATCGGCGACGGCTGCAAGATCCAAAACAATGTCTCGATTTACAAAGGCGTCACCCTCGAAGACGGGGTGTTCTGCGGCCCCTCTGCGGTATTCACCAATGTCAACAATCCGCGTGCCGGCATCGAGCGCAAGGACGAGTTCCGTCCGACGCTGGTCGAGCGCGGCGCGACGATCGGAGCCAATGCGACGATCGTCTGCGGCCATGTAGTCGGCCAATACGCCTTCATCGCCGCTGGCGCGGTGGTGACCGCGGATGTTCCGGCCTTCGCGCTGATGGCCGGTGTGCCGGCCCGGCGCATCGGCTGGGTCAGCCATGACGGCGAACGGCTGGGGCCCGACCTCGCCTGCCCTCGCTCGGGGCGCCGTTATCGGGAAGCTGGCCCCGATCGGATAGAGGAGATCGTCTGATGCCGGATGCCGCCATCTTGCACGCCAGCGAAGCGCCGATCGAGTTCATCGATCTGGGCGCGCAGCGGCGGCGCCTTGGCCGTCGCGTCGACGAGGCCATTCTCCGCGTCGTCGACCACGGCAAATACATCATGGGCCCTGAGGTCGGCATCTTTGAACAGGAGCTCGCCGCCTTCTGCGGCGCCAAGCACGTCCTCAGCTGCGCCAACGGCACCGACGCTTTGGGGCTCGCGCTGATGGCCAAGGGCATCAAGCCCGGCCAGGCAGTGCTGGTGCCATCCTTCACGTTTGCCGCTACTGCCGAAGTCGTCGCCTGGTTCGATGCGGTCCCGGTCTTCGTCGATGTACTCGAACATACGTTCAATATGGATCCGGCGAGCCTAGAGGCCGGCATCGCAACAGCCAAGCGCCTCGGGCTCGAGCCGGCCGGGATCATCCCGGTCGATCTGTTTGGTCTGCCGGCCGGCTACGACGAGATTCTGGCGATCGCCGCAGCGCACCGGCTGTGGGTCATCTGCGACGCGGCGCAGAGTTTTGGCGCGGTCTACAAGGGCCGCAACGTCGGGACCTTGGGCGACATTACGACAACCAGCTTCTTCCCCGCCAAACCCCTCGGCTGTTACGGCGACGGCGGCGCCCTGTTCACCGACAATGACGACATCGCGGCGGTGTTGAAGAGTTTGCGGGTGCACGGCCAGGGCAGCGACAAGTACGACAATGTGCGCATCGGCATGAATGCCCGTCTCGACACGATACAAGCGGCAGTATTGAGCCAGAAGCTGTCGATTTTCGAAGACGAGATCGAGGCCCGCAATAAAGTGGCGGCTCGGTACAGCGAGCGGCTCGAGCACCTCGTAAAGACCCCGGGTACCCCGGTTGGGCTTCGAAGTGTATGGGCGCAATACACGGTGCGTGTTCCGAGCCATTGTAAGCGAGACACCTTGGCGGCCCAGCTCAAAAAGGCAGGCGTACCCACCGCCGTCTATTACGCAAGGGGGCTGCACCGGCAAACCGCTTATCGCGACTATCCCATAGCCGGTAACGGTTTGCCGGTATCGGATAGTCTGTCGGGCGAGGTACTCAGCCTGCCGATGCATCCTTATCTCGATGAAAGCACTCAGGATCGCATCGTCGAGGCGTTGTACACGGTATTGCAGGGTTGAACTGCGGGCGCACACGCTCGCCGCCCCCGGGAGCGAGGTGAAGTGATCCTCGGCACCGTCAATCCCACGGGAGTCCGACGCAACCCCTTCATAATGATCTTGGCTTATCGCAGGCCGTTGTGGCGTACCACGCTCAGCGAGGTTCGCCAGCGCTATGCCGGCTCGACGATGGGCCTTTTCTGGGTATTGCTCGCCCCTGGCCTGCTATTGGCGCTGTATGCCTGCGTCTTCATTTACATCTACAAGACCGTCCCCGACGGGATGGACAACACCACTTACCTCGTCCAGTTGTTTGCCGGGTTGCTGCCGTTTCTTGCCTTCAGCGATGGGCTCGTGAACGGATCGGGGGCGGTTTTGAGCAATCGCGCGGTGCTGCTCAATACCGTGTATCCTGCCGAACTCGTACCGCTGCGTGCGGTCCTCTCTGGTCACGCTGTAGCGGCGCTCGGATTGGTGTTGGTGGCAGGCTTGTCGATGGCAACGGGCCACTCGCTGCGGGCGATGGTACTGATGCCCTTGGTGCTGGTGCTTCAGGTGATGTTTGTATGCGGAGTGGCGTGGCCGCTGTCGCTCGCCAATCTCGTGCTCCGCGACATCCAACAGGTGCTGACGTTCCTCTGCACGGCACTGATGATAATGAGCCCGATCGCTTTCGCGCCGGAGTCGGCGCCCGGGCCTTTAAAGCTGCTCGTATACTTAAACCCGTTGTCGTATTTCATTCTCACCTACCAGAGCCTCGTTATTCACGCCAGCCTGCCGTCCGCGAAGATCGTACTGGTAATGCTCGGCCTGTCGTTTGGCGCTTTCCTCCTCGGTTTCCGCCTCTTCCAGCGGGGCAAGCTCGCGTTCTGGGACTATGCCTGACACCGCGCCAGCTATCGTTCTGAACAATATCAGCAAGGTCTATCGCCTCTACGACAGCCCGTCGGAGCAGGCGCTTGATGTCTTTGGACTGTCGCGTTTGCGGTTCTGGCGCAAACCAAGATATCATGAACGAGCGGCGCTGGAGGACGTATCTCTGGTCGTTGACCGCGGCGAACGCATTGGCGTCATCGGCCGAAACGGCGCCGGCAAGACGACTTTGCTGAAACTGATCACCGGTAATTTTGCGCCGACTCGCGGCTCCGTCGTTGTCAACGGCAGCGTCCAGGCATTGATCAATATCGGTCTCGGTTTTCATCCGGAGTTCACCGGATACGAGAACATTCGCGCCTCGCTGGTCTACAATGGCTTGACAGAGACCGAGCTCGACGCCGCGATCGGCGATATTGTCGGGTTCGTCGAACTCGATGAATATCTGCACCAGCCGATCAAGACCTATTCGCTGGGCATGCAGTCACGGTTGTATTTCGCTACGGCGACGGCGATTAAGCCTGACATTCTGATAATTGACGAGGTCCTCGGGGCCGGCGACGCCTATTTCTCCGCAAAGTCTGCCGACCGAATGAAAAGGCTGACTTCGTCTGGGGCCACACTGCTGTTGGTCTCGCACTCGATGACGCAGATCCTGCAGTTTTGTGACGAGGCCATCTGGATCGAGAACGGGCGGGTGATGCTCCGCGACGCGGCGCTCACAGTCATCAACGCCTATGAAAAGTTCATTAGCGAACTCGAACGAGCCAAGAAGGTCTCCTCAGTCGCAGTGATGGGACAACGCGATTGGCTGACCGAGAAGATGCTCAGCGAGCTCGTCCAGGAAGTGCGCGTTGCCAAGGCCCGGGTGAGCGGAGAGCACGAATTCGATGGCGGCGTCTCGCGGTGGGAAAACGCGCCGGGGCCGCGCATTGTCGGGTTCGAAATATTGGGTGTCGACGAGCGCCCGACCGCCAATCTGAATACCGGCGATCCGGTCAGCTTTGTTGTGGAGCTCGAGGCCGAGAAACCTGGGATCTATCCGTGCACGGTTTGCATTTTGACTTATACGATGGATGGCAAGTGGCTCACCCGTCATCTGAGCACCCAATACCAGCTCGATTTCATTCGGCATGGGCGATACCGGATCACATTGCGTTACGATCGGCTGATGCTCGGCAATGGCGAATACCTATTGTCGGTCGCAACATATAAGGTGCTCGACCTCGACGATCTTTCGACCGCAGAGTTCTACGAGATCCTCGCCCGAAGCTACCGGATCCAGGTGCGCGACGCAGATCCCGCCGACGCCACACTGTTTCATCACCCAGGCATCTGGGATTTGCGAACGACCGGCTCACGTCAGGACGATGGCACTTCGCTGGTGGCGTTCGGCAAAGGGGACGTAATCTCGGCCGAAGCCGCGGGGTCTGAGGCATAAGATCAATTGCGGGGCTGGATTCGCTGATCGTTATCCGCTCCCAGCGAAGTTGAACCCCATCGTGCGACCATGCTCGTCTGCCCCACCTGCGCCAACCCGCTATCGCCCAGTCTAATGTGCATCGCCTGTGATTGGCGCGGGGAATACCGCGACGGATTGCCGGTGCTGTTGCGGGAAGTCGATCTTTGCGACGAGGTCGCGCGCTCATACACGGAAAACTATGATCGGATCGCCCGCGATGATCTCGACGCCAAGGTCATGGACGAGCGTTATATCGAGAACCTCGCCACCAACTTTTGCGAGGCGATCGACCTTGTCCCGGGTGCCGCGGTCTGCGATGTCGGGTCCGGCAAGGGCTATCTCGTCAGGAAACTTCTGGCGCGGGGAGCCGGACACGTCACCGCGGTCGACATATCGTTACCTTATCTGGTGCGCATGGTCGGACAACCGGGCGTTTCGCCAGTCATGGCTAATGCCGAGGCGCTGCCCTTCGCCGCTCATTTCGACGTCATCGTCGCTACCGACGTGTTGGAACACGTCCTCAACGTCGGGTCGTTTCTTTACTCGTTGAACCGCGCGCTGCGCTCGGGCGGGCGCCTCTATGTGCGCGTTCCCTATCGGGAAAACCTGCTTTCCTACTCGCCGCACCTTGGCTGCCCTTACCGGTTTGTGCATTTGCGCACCTATGACCGGCCGCTGCTCCGGCAAGCTCTCGAGGAAGCGGGGTTCGTCGTGGAGCGGCTATGGCACGATGGCTACCTGCCGGGCATCCCTCACCCGATCTGGGTCAGCGGACGGCTGCGGCAACGGCTCTACCGCTGGTTCGAAAACCGCTTGTCCAGCGACGGCCGCAGGTCCGGCGACGCGACGCTGCGGCCGCATGGATTGCGTCCGATTTTTCTTCGGCCGACCGTGGTCGTCGCCGCGGCGCGCAAGGCTCAGAGCTTGATGCCGATGGACGGCGGCGGCGTCGGTTTCCGCTTCGGATGAGCCGCCGTCTGCATACGGGCATCCGCAATCTGATCCTTACCGGCGCAAATTCTACCGGCCGGGTGAAGGAGCTTGAGTGCAAGGTCGAGGCGCTGGAGAGCGAAATCCGCGGTCTGCGCGAAGAAGTCGGGCTGCTCCGAGGACAGAACGCGACATTTTGCAACCAAATCGAAGCCCAGTTCGCCCGATTGGATCGCGCAATCTCGCAGCCTCGGGGCCTGAGTAGTGAACTGCGAGGCGATTATTACCAGCGTGGCGATCATCCTCGCCCGACTGAATATTGGACCCGACACAACGTTACCTCCCACCACGTATTCGCCTCGGTCGAGGATTCGCTGCAGCAACTCGAAATGCGCAACCAGCAATATCCCGGCTACATCGATATGCTGCCGTTGGGCGGCAAGGATGGTTTGGCTGTTCTCGATTTCGGCTGCGGGCCCGGTCATGATCTGGTGGGTTTCGCGCATTACTCGCGCCCGAAGCGCCTGGTTGGAGTCGATATCGCGACGAGGTCGCTGGCCGAAGCCGAGCAGCGCCTGCGGCTCCATGGCGCAACGGCTGAGCTCGTATCGCTCGATTACGGGACCTACGACTTGCCGTTTGAGGCGGCCTCATTCGACTACATTCACTGCTCGGGCGTCCTGATGTGCATCGAGGACCCGCCCCGCCTGCTGCGCGAGTTTGCTCGTTTGCTGACGCCCGGCGGCGAGTTGCGCCTGATGGTCTATAATTATGACTCGATCTGGCTGCACCTCTACGTCGCCTATGTAGTTCAGATCGAGAACGGGCTCTATCGGGATCTGCCGACCCGCGTCGCCTTCACCCGTACCACCGACGGCGAAGACTGCCCGGTCAATGCCGTGTGGCGGCCCGAGGAGATGATCGCACTCGGGCGGGAGACCGGCTACGACCCGGAGTTCTTGGGTGCGGCGGTATCGCTGTGGGAAATGCACGTTCTCGCGAAGCGATACCTAGCCTGTCTGGCGTCCGCCCTTCCGGACGAAAGCCGTGCTTTTCTATTGGGCTTACGGAACGATGCCGAGGGCTACCCCTGCCATGGGTCCCATCGCGCCGGGATCGACGGCTGTTTCCGCTTCCGTCGCCCGCGCTGAACGCGATGCGATCGTCCGGTCGAACGCCGTTCCTATCTCTAACTACCTTCGCCGTCTTGTCGCTCCAACTGTCGTGCGGGCCGCAGCGGGCCGCGGCAGATATCCGTGCCGTTGTGCCCGCGGAATGCCCTGCCAGGCAAAGCGATACCTCGGCCGCGAGCGGGTTCGTCGAGCGGCCGGCAGATGCCCGCTTCTTGCCGAGGAGCCTGGGTGGTGCCCCGGATCTGCGGATGCTCACCCAGCCGAGCCTGGAAGGACCGTTGGTCTCGGCGGCCGCGATCAACGACGATACTCTGTTGCTGGCGAATTATCATAATGTCCAGTCCCTGGATATTCACACTGGTGCTGGTACTATATTAAAAGCCGATCTCGATCAGCTGGACGACCGTCGCTTCATACCGACGGGCATAATCATCGGACCCAAATCCGGCAAAGTCTTCGTCGCCAACTACCTCGCCAACAATGTCCTGATCGGGCATCTGAGGGGCAATGCCATTTCATTCGACGAGAAAATTGTCGGCGACGGCTTGATATCGCCGGAGAACATCTCCGTATCGCCGGACGAGTCATGGCTTGTAGCTGCCAATTATGACGGTAACAGCGCAACCGGCTTCAGAGCAGAAAACGGGAACTTCGTGCGGAGCTGGAAGACGGAAATACCACTCGCGCATGGTGTGACGATACTCGGGAAGTACGTCTTCGTTTCGTCGCTACAACTGAGAACAATCCTCATTTTGAATTTGCACGATGGAACTGTCGCGGGCTCTTTCGGAGAGCCAGGTTGGAACGCTCATTGTCTAAACTTTCTTTGGCCTACCGGGCTCCAGGCAATTGGCGATCGGACGATCGTCATCACAGATGCGCATACGGGCGGCGTTTACCGGGTTTCTTTCGATGGCCAGACGGTCAAACTGCTCGACGTGATCGGTGGCACGGCGCCAGGCGCTTTGGGACTGCAAATGCCATACGCAACGACCGAGATCGGCGGCAATCTGGCCATATTGTCTACATTCTCCCCGAAAATCGCCATTGCCGGCCCGGATGGCGGCAGTGGGGCACCGACGGTCAAAGAGCTGATCGTGCAGCAGCCTTACCAGTCCGTTGAGCGGCGGGAAGCGGCTTCGCCGGCGCCGCTCGGTGTCGGTTGGAACGGCTATATTCATCTCGGGTCTGCCCGTCTCAACATCAGCGGGATCGACATGGTGCCGTCATACGGCGCTCTCGAATCGGTGATGCGACATGGCGTGAGCAATCCGGATCGGCCGTTTTCTTTGAATCCGGTAGCCCTGTCCTTGTTTGGCAGTCTGATGTATTTCATCGAGGCACGTGTGGTTGATGGCGGGGTTATCTTGAGTTCTCCGAGTGCGCCCTATGCTCTCTACGTGACCCTCGGGCAGACGAGTTGCTTTGCAAAAGTCGATTTGCCGGGCCCGCCGCTTGCCACGCCAACTGGCCTCGAGCACCGCCTGGGCGTCAGCCGCTACGACGACCTTGAAAAACTCGCGGTGGCTCGCCTCCGCGAGTTGGACGCCCGCCGCGGACCGAACGGGTTTCTGCCACTTGCCGAGATTGCCAAGTCGCTGGGTCTCGGTGATGCGGCGATCGCCGTCATGTTGAAAGGGGACTGGGGAAGACAGGCTGCCGATCGATTGGGCGGGTGTGGAAGCGGGCAATACGGCGAAGAAGAATGCAGCCGGTCGGTCGAGGGATTGAAGGATGACGTGATAGCGCGAAGTGGTTCATCGCTGTTCGAGTTGCTGCTGATCGACAGCAGCGGGCACCGGTGCGTCAATTAACGCCGTTCCTGTCGCATTCCGGACTGGCATCGTGTCGCGACGGGCAGCTGGGTCCGACCCTATCAGCAACCGAGTAACGGTCATCGCCGCAAGGTGCCGGCCGATTGCCTGGAGGTTGCGGCGCCGTGCAAACGAGCGCTGACGCCAGACCGCTCCTCGGGCGGCGCGGCGAGGGCTCGGGCGCGGGCCGCTTTCTTTTTGTTTGCTGGTACGACCCGCATGGCGTGGCCACCGTCTATGAAAACATCGCATCCTGGCAGGAGCTCAGCGAATTCGCCCTCGAGATCGTGAATCTCTGGCCGGGGCGGAGTCATCCGCTGATGCTGCCTGCGACGATCGACCTCTCGGAATACGACGGCGTCATCATCCATGCGGCGGTTTCCTATAGCTTTGAAAACCTAGACACGCTCGATTCACGACTGCCGCAGCCGTTTGAGCAATATGATGGCGTCAAAGTGCTGATGAAGCAGGACGAGCAACGATCGACGGCGCTGTTCGCCGAATATCTCGGGCGCAAGCGTTTCGATGTTCTCTTGACGTGCGTACCCGAGCCCGAATGGCCGCGTGTCTACCCGCGCGACTTGGTGGGTGATGTCGCTCTCGTGCACGGTCTCACCGGCTATGTCACCGAGACCATGCGAAAGATGACGACGCCATGGAGCCGCGCGCGCCCCATCGACCTTGGCTATAGGGGTTCGGTCCAGCCGCTCTCTTTCGGCCGTCTCGGGTTTGAGAAGCGCCACATCGGGTACGATGTCAGTCGCGCCCTGTCATGCCGGCACGGCATCCGGAGCGACATCTCCAGCCGCCCGCAGGATCGGATCCATGGCTCCGCCTGGATCGACTTCATCGCGGCGTCGAAGGCGACCTTGGGCGTCGAATCTGGTTCGAACCTGTTCGATTTCGATGGCGGGGTCGAGAAATGGTGCTGCGGCTTTGAGGCGGCGCACCTCGATATGGACCCGCTGTCCGAGGAATTTTATCGGCTCGCAGATAAGGAGTACCTCTGGCGATTTGAGGGGAATGTCGATTATGCGCAGGTCTCGCCGCGGCATTTCGAGGCCGCCGCCGCCCGTTCGGTGCAAATTTTGTATGAGGGGCGGTACTCGAACATTTTCTTGCCGGAGAGACACTTTTTGCCACTGGCGCGGGACCTTTCGAATCTGGACGAAGCTATCGACACGCTCGGCGACGACCGCCGCTGCGTTGAAATCACCGAATGCTCGGCTGAGGAGGTCGTCGGCAATCCGAAGTACGGCTACGAGGCTTTCGTGGCAAAGATCGATGCCGCGCTCGATGCCGCGTTGAAACGCAAGGGGCGGCAGCGCCGCGCTGCGCGGCGGCCGGCTGCAGCGCTGCCTCGGGCGTTGGTCCTGACTGCGGCTGATCCAGCTCAAGATCCGCGTTCCGAATGGGTCGCGAATTCGCTGGCGCTGGACCATGAGGTCTGCGAGATCGGCACCTACCGCTTTGGGGTCGATGGCGGCGGCCCGAGCTTTGAGCGACTGTCGACGCGACGGTTTCGCCTGCGCGTCGAGCAGAGCCGGCACGGCTCCTTTTGGGTGCCGCAACCGGCCCGCGCCGGGCGCACGCTCTCGCTGGGGCGGCAAAAGCTACTCTATCTGGCTGTCCTCGCCGACGCCTCGGACGCGATGCTGCGAGCGCTGATTGGGGCGGTCGACGTCGTCCCGGAGGATACCGCGCAATTCCGCGGACTGGCCCGGCACATCCTCGATGCCAGCGCCGCGCTGCTCGAGGCAGCGCACCGCACCGGCCGGTTCGACCTCGTCGTCGCGACCGACCTCGATACTCTGCCGGCGGGCGTCGCCCTGCGCGACGAGACCGGCGCGCTGCTGCTCTATGATGCGCACGAGTTCTGGCCTTACTCATGGCACGGCATGCGTCATTGGCAATGCGATTTCTGGGCGGCATTCAGCCGCGATCTGGTCGCGGAGGCAGATCTCGCCGTCACCGTATCACCGCCGCTGGCGGCGGTAATGACAGCCGAATACGGGCGCCAGTTCGACTGTTTGCCGAACTGCGCGTCGCGCACCCAGGGCGAGATCGTGGACCTCGAATGCAAGCTCTCGTCTCGGGCAGATGCGGGACGCGATCACCTTCCTCTATCAAGGCCGGTTCGCCTCGGGCCGAGGCATCGATCGCCTGATCGCGATTTGGCGACATGTCAGCGCAAACGGTCGCTTGCTGCTGCGCGGGCCGGACAACGACTACAAAACGGCAATGATCGAGTTGGCGCGCTCGCAGGGCCTGCTCGATCACCAGGTGTTTTTCCCGCCGGCGGTTGCCGAAGACCGGCTGATCGAAGCTGCCAGCGAAGCCGATGTCGGCGTGATCCCCTACGAGCCGGTTAATGTCAATAATCGGCTCGCCTGTCCGAACAAGCTTTCGCAGTACCTAGCCGCCGGGCTGCCAGTCGTTTGTAACGATCTCGAATTCGTGCGACAGGTAGTCGTCGACAATAGTATCGGCCATTCGGTCGATTTCAGCGATGAGCGCCGGGCCGCGGCGGTCTTCAACAAGGTCGTCGACGCACCCCGGGAGATTGAGGCGATGGCGCGCCGCGCGCAAAGATTTTTCGCGGAGCACTTCCACTGGGAAATATTCTTTGAGCCGCTACGCCGGCAAATCATCGAGGCGGAGCGGTTGCAAAGCCTCGAGCACGATCCCGACGGAATCGATCTCGACTGGATTGCAGACCCGACCGCGATGCGCTCTCGATCGATCGCCGAGCCGGAGAGTGCCCGCCTCCAGAAAGTCTATGCGGCAGACCTTGACCGATTAAACCGGCACTACCCCGCCGAAATCTCGCGACTGAGCGAAGAAATCGCCCGATTGGACGATGTCTATACGACCGAAATCAAGCGTTTGCACGATGTTTATCCCGCAGAAATTAACCGTTTGCACGACGTTTATACCGGTGAAATAAACTTCTATCGCTCTCGTCTTGAGTGGCTTATCCAGATCCACCGATTATACAAAATTGGCAATATGCACCTTAAGGCTTTTGTGCATAGAGTGCGCAAGCGAGCAAGATCAGCGCGCGAGATTTGATGACATCGGCGTACCCTGCCGCGCTCGGTCAACCGATCTGGGAGTGGTTTGACTCAGTATATTTTTTTATGTGGCCCGGTTGGCGCGATCAGCTCGAATCGAATCGTTGGCACTGGGGCAAACGTTGGGCGCAGAGACTGCCGGTCGTTTTCATTCAGCCCGAACTTGCCACTGGCCTCAAATGGCGAGCGCAGCCGGAAGATCGCCTCGACAACGTCGTGCTGCTCTCAATCGAAAACGCTTCCTCCGATCTCAGTCGCCTGCTTTTGGTGGGTCTGAGGCAGGCCGGACAGCTGATGGAATACATGAGGGCCCAAGGTCACCGACGTTCGCTCTTCTGGTTGTACAATTCGTTTCTTGCGCCTGCCTATTTGGTTTTGCCTGGGTCGGCTCGCGTGTTCCACGGCACCGAGAATTATTTCGACTTCAACGGTCTCGACGACGACGCGCTAAACCTGAACCGGTTTGCGATCGAAGCGAGCGATGTAGTGATTTGCTGCAGCAATGGCGTTGCGCGTGGGTTTGCTGCGCATTCCCGTTGCACCGATCCTCTGGTTATCCCGAACGGCTGCGAATATCAGAAATACCGTAGCGCGTCGGAGCCGATCGGGGAGTGGCCTCAGCCGGATCGCGGATTGGCGTGCGGCACCTACCGGGACCTCGCCGTATTCGCTGGGAACATCAATCTTCGCCTCGACTACGAGCTGATGATCCAGGTTGCCCGCCGGCAGCCGGATATCGGCTTCATCTATGCCGGCCCGGTCGATATCGAACACCTTTCGCCGGCTCAGCGTCAGGCGTGGCATCGGTTGGTGGCTCTGCCCAACGTGTGTGCGCTCGGCCGAGTGCCGCCCGAAGACCTGCCAGCCCTTTATTGGCGCTGCCAAGTAGGCATTATCCCGTACCGCAGCGACATGCCGATGATTGTCGAGAACGGCTTCCCGCTCAAGGCGATCGAGATGGCGGCAGCCGGGCTGCCAGTCGTGTCGACGCTGATGAAGCCATTGCTCGAAGTTCCGGAGGCGGTCGTCGTGACCGGGTCTGCGGAGGCTTTTTGCGCCAATGTTGCAACCAATTCCCGGCGGAGTCTCTCTCCCGAGGCTAGGGCGGCGGCAGATCGGGTCTGCCGCGCGCACGATTATGATCTTCTGTTCGACCAAATGCTCGCCGAACTGCGGAAGCAGGTGCCTGCGAGGGGATCTGCCCCAGGAGGTCTCGCGGCGTTGGCGGACCGCCTCGGGACTCCGGCGTACACCGCAATGCTGGCCCGATTGGCCGAGATTCCGGGCGCGCCGCAGAGAGCAACACCGGTAATGGGTGCTGACTTGAAAGATGAGTCGTTTGCCAGACCTACGGTCATCGGTGTTTTGGCTTCGTTCCTATCGGCTCGCATACCGCCTCCGATCAGGCGGGCAATACCCGCACCCGTGCGTCGCTTGGCCCGACATTTAATAGCCTGATCGCGTACGTTTTCTCGCCGAGGGCAATGGCGGTGCTTGTCGCGTGACGCAGGACTTCGACATCGGCGGGAACCGGTGAAGCCAAGATGCGAGTCCGGCAGAAACTAAATATCTTGATCCTTCATGAAAACGGCGACTTGTCGCGGCTACGTCGCACGTCGTTTAATCATTCGTTTTGTCTGTTGAAATACGCTCCGTGGAACAGCTACACCCTACAGTCCTTCCGGCAGCCAATTCCTGTTCGGCTGCGCCGTGAGCGTTTTGATGCAATTATCCTCGACACGACATTTCTATGTTGGCGCTGGAGCAGCCCGCGGGAGGACAATTTCGATCGGCTCCTCAAGGAATACGCCTTTGTCGCCGACAGCGATGCCGTCAAGATCGCCTTGCCGCAGGACGAGTATGATAACTCGGCGGTATTGGATGATTGGTTGAGGGACTGGCGTGTCGATCTGATCTATTCGGTTTGCTACGAACACCGCGAGGTCTTCTACCCGAAAGCGGCGGCGCACGCAGAAATCGTCGAGGGCATGACGGGATACCTCGACGATGCCGATATAGCCATGATGCGCCGGCTCGCCCGCCCCTTCGAAGCGCGCGATATTGATGTCGGCTACCGAGCCAAGAGCCTGCCACCATATTTTGGCCGTTTTGGCCGGCTCAAGGCGGAAATCGGAAAGCGTTTTCGAGGGTCCTTTAACGGACAGGGGTTGTTGCTGGACATTTCGGTCGACCCGAAGCACGCACTGATGGGCGACGACTGGCTGCGTTTTTTGGGAAATTGCAGGTTCACGCTGGGGTGCGAGAGCGGCAGCTCGCTCCTCGATCCAGCAGGCGAGATCAATCGTGCCTGCAGGGCATATCTCGCCAAGAACCCAAATGCCGACTTCGAGGAGGTCGAAGCCGCCTGTTTCCCCAATCAGGATATGCAGCGGATCTACTCCGCCATATCGCCGCGCATCTTTGAAGCGGCATTGGCTGGCACCTGCCAAGTGCTGTTGCCTGGGCGCTATGGCGGCATCCTGAGCCCGGGCGATCACTTTATCGCGTGGAACATCGATGCCCGAGAGACCGACTCGTTGTACGCGGAATTGTTCGACTGGCGTCGTGCCAAAGAGCGCGTCGAGGCCTGCCGCACGGCGTTGCTCGGCAGCCAAAAGCTGACCTATCGGGGTTTTGTCGACAGCCTGCTCGATTGGATCGAAGCAAGGCTGAAGAATAGGAGGCGGCCGTTAAATCCCCAATTGGACGAGATCGAAGCTCCCGACACCGGCGCGGAGCTTATGCATCAGCTTGCGGAAGCCACAGTGCGTATGGTCATTGCCGGCAGGAGGGATCTGGCCGACCTGACAGAGGCGGACGCACCGGTGCCGGCGGTCGCGGAACTGGAGGCCAAGGTCAAAGAGCCGGGGCCGGATGTTCCAAGGATCTGCCTCTTGGCGCTTTCGACAATAGTCGACGATCCCCGGGTCCGTCGTCAGGGCGAGCTGTTCGCCAGCGCCGGCTGGCAGGTGATTGCTGTTGGATTGCCGGGTGGACGCTCGCCGCCACCGGTTTGGCCGATACTCAGCAAAGCCGCAAAACCGTCGGTTGCGGCGAATAAAATTCCGGCCCTAGCCCTTGAGCAGCCGATATCGCTCGCCGGTTCTCGCGGCGCACCATGCCCGGTGATTGGGGCAGAGGAGCGCGCCGGACGGCTGGCCGCAGCGCATAGTGAAATTGTGTTGTGGCGCAAGAGAGTTTCCGGTCGTCTCGCGGGACTGCCGCGTTTGCGGCGATTGCTCTTTCTTGTATGGCGCGGAGTGCGGTTTGCCTTTTTGCTCCCGCTGTGGACCTCGTGCGTGGTTCGGTTGCATGTCAGGAATCGTGTCGCGACGGCAAAGCGGATCGTGTCGAGGGAACTCGAGCGGCGCCAGCTGCGCTGGTGGGTCGCGCTCGGTAGACTGAGCTCGGAACGCGGCCGGCTGTGGAAAGCCATCGCATACCGGCGGCGGGTGCTGCGGGTACGGTTTCGCCCAGATATTGCCGAAGAGATCTTCTGGAACGAGCTCGCCATCTCGCGCGACTTGCGGTCGATTTACGAAACGGCGCGGGATTGCAACGCGGACATCTGGCTCGCCAATGACTGGACGGCCTTGCCGCTCGCTGCGCGGCTGGCGCGCGAAAAGGGCGGCGCCTACGTTTACGACACGCACGAGTTCGCCACCGAGGAATATGCCGAGAAGCCGAAATGGCGGCGCTGGTCAAGGCCGATCGTGCGGGCACTCGAAGGAAAGTACATAAGGGATGCGAGCGTGGTCTCGGCGGTTTCCGCCGGCATCGCCAAGCGGCTGGATCGGCTCTATCGCCTGCCGCGCCCGACCATCGTAGTCCGCAACACGCCACAATACGAACGCCGTGGATTTCGCCCCACCGGCGAGCGCATCCGGGTTCTCTATCACGGAATTATCGTACCGGGTCGCGGCCTCGAGATCGCGATCGACAGCGTCGCCCAATGGCGGAGCGACTTTGAATTGACTCTGCGCGGCCCGGATAATCCCGAGTTCACCCCGGCGCTGCGCGCGCGGATCGCGGCCGCAGGGTTGGAAGGCCGCGTCATTCTCGCACCTGCCGTGCCGATGACGGCGCTTGTTCAGGAGGCAGCGGCCTTCGACATCGGATTTTTCGCGCTGCCGGGACACTCCCGTCATAACGAATTCGCGCTTCCGAATAAGATATTCGAATACATTATGGCGGGGCTTTGCCTTTGCACCACGGAGCTGCCGGAGATCGCCGGGCTGATCCGTGAGTACGATTTGGGCGTCACCATCCCAACGCTGGATCCGGCGGCGATCGCAGTGGCGATCAATAGCCTCGACCGAGACCGCATCGACGATTATAAGCGAAACGCATTGATTGCCGCGCGCGAGCTCTGCTGGGAGCGGGAATCCGAAACGCTGTTAGCGAGCTATGCGGCGCACTTGCGCCAACCGGCGCTCGCCACACCGGGCTAGGACGTCCCAGAGGCAATGTGCGGCATCTGGTCTTCGGTCGGCTTCCCGCCCAATCGGGCACACATCGATATAGTCGCGCATCGCGGGCCAGACGGGTCTGGTTGGCGGGTTTTCGAGAGTCTCGCCGGCTCGGTCGCGCTCGGGCACCGGCGGCTCAGCATCATTGACTTGTCCGACGCGGCGCAGCAGCCGATGGATTATGCCGAGGAGCGCTATTGGATCGTCTACAATGGCGAAATTTATAACCATCTCGAGCTGCGCGACGAGCTTGCCGCGCTCGGGCATCGCTTTCGTACCCGCTCGGACACGGAGGTTCTGCTCGCGGCTTTGGCCGAATGGGGCGAAGCTGCCCTTGAGCGCTGCATCGGGATGTTCGCGTTTGTGCTGTGGGATAGGGTGGCGCATTCTCTGATTGCGGCGCGCGATCGGTTCGCCATCAAGCCGCTCTATTTCTTCGCCACATCCCGAGGTATCGCCTTCGCCTCGGAAATCAAGCAGTTTATCGGGCTAGAGGGATTTTCGGCCCACCTCAACATCCCGAGGGCTTACGATTTTCTGGTGGCGGGCATCATGGAGCACACCGACGAGACGCTGTTCCATGGCGTGCGCCAGCTGCGTGGCGGCGAATGCTTGCGGCTCGATCTGAGCCAATGGCGGCCGGGCGATGCCGTACCGGTTCGTCGCTGGTACCACATCGCGGAACCGGCGACCCTCGACCTCTCCGAAGAGGAGGCAAGCCGGCGCTTTCGTGAGTTGCTCACCGCCTCCGTCAAACTCCACCTGCGCTCGGATGTGCCGGTAGGCAGCTGCCTGTCGGGCGGGCTCGACAGCTCGTCAATCGTCTGCCTCATGGCGCGCGAGCTCGACCCCGCGGAGAACGGTGCGAAAGTCAACAGCGTCAGTGCCTGCTATGACGTGAAGAGCGTCGATGAACGCCCGTTCATGGAAGCGGCGGTCGAGTGTACCCAGTGCACCCCGCACTGGTGCTATCCGCATTTCGCGGATGCGTTTGCGTTGGCCGAACGGCTGACCTGGCATCAGGACGAGCCATATGGCAGCACCAGTATCTTCGCGCAATGGTGTGTCTTCGCCGAGGCGCGCCGCGCCGGGCTCAAGGTTATGCTCGACGGACAGGGGGCGGATGAGCAGCTTGCCGGCTATCACGGGTGCTTCCCGTATTATTTCGCCGGTTTGATCCAGCAGCGCCGCTTCGCGACGCTGGTGTATGCCATGCTGCAACGCCAGGCGTGGCACGGCGTTTCATTTGCCGAACAAGCCCGCACTTTTCTTTTGCCGCTGCTGCCGGCGCAGTTGCGTTGGTGGCTGCAACGAGAGCGGCGAGTTTTGCTGCAACACAACTGGCTCGATAGTGAAGCGCTGCGGCCGCATCTCGGCCGGAGCCCGTTGGAGACCGCTCGCGAGGGCATTGGACGGCCTGCCATAACCGGCATTGGCGAGCTTTGTGTCGTGTTGACCCACGCGTCGAACTTGGCCATGCTGCTGCATTGGGAAGACCGGAACAGCATGGCGCATGGCATCGAGGCGCGAGTGCCGTTCCTCGATCACCGCCTCGTAGAGTTCGCGCTCGGCCTTGGCGACCGGCACAAGATCGTGGGTGGTGATACCAAACGCGTGCTTCGCCGCGCGATGAGGGGAATCTTGCCTGAAAAAATCCGTCAGCGACGCGATAAGCTCGGTTTTACCACGCCGGAAGAGACCTGGTTTCGCGGACCGTTGCGTGAGGCGGTGCAAGGCGGGGTCGAGCAGACCCTCGAACGCTATCCGGGGCTGCTCAACCAGCGCGGGGTGCGTGCTCATGTGGCCGATATGATCGAGGGGCGTCGGCCCGTCGATTTTTCCCTTTGGCGGATCATCAATCTCGGTATTTGGGGCCGCGTATTTGCGGTGTCGGCCTGAGGATGACGCCGAGCCCCGCATGCGGGACCATCGTCTCGCTTACGCCGTTGCCGCTTGAGGCCGATAGCCGGGCCTTCCGTATCGCGCGGAGCCTCGGCGAGGCAGGATGGCACTCGATCGTGATCGAGGGCCGGGCGAGTGCGACCCGGTTTTGGGAAAACGCAATCGAAGTCCGTTCATTGGGATCTCAGGCCATCCGCCGCGCTTTGACCTCACCAAGGCGACGCGCCCGCGGCGGCGCTGTCGCGATGGCGCGCAGCGGCCGGTTGGGAGGTGGCGGCGAGCTCGCCCTCTATCTCGGTTTCCGCGGCTGGGAGTGGTGGCACCATTGCTGGCGCCCGCGCGGGTGCGTCCCGCCGGCTGAGCTCTATTACCTGCATTCCTTCGAGTTTCATCGCGCAGTCGCCCCGATAACAGCGCGCACGGGGGCCCGCATTATCTATGACGCGCACGATTTCTATCGCGGCATCGAGCCGCCGGAGCGGCAGCTCGCCTTTGACCGCGATCGCGTGAGGCCCTTTTTGGATGCGCTCGAAGAGCGTCTCGTAGCTGCGGCGGATGCTACGGTAACGGTCAGTAACGGCATCGCGGCCCTGATGGAGCGAACCTTCGGCCGGCGTCCCATTGTCCTCCGCAATTGCCATGACGAGCGGCTGGACCAAGCCGTCGAATCGGATCTGCGCAAATCATTGTTTCTGGCGCCGGCCGATCGCCTCTGCGTCGTGGTCGGCAACCGAAAGCCGGGAATGGCGGTCGACACGGTAGTCGATGCGCTCGCCATGCTTCCGACGCGTTTCCACCTTGCCTTTGTCGGACGCGGCTACGAGGCCGACAGCGAGAGGCTTCGCCGACATCCGGCAGCCTCCCGCGTCCACTTCGGACGGCATGTCGCGCCAAACCAAGTGGTTCCGTTTATTCGCACGGCCGATCTCGGTCTGGTGATCTACGAAGCTTATTCTGCCAATTATCGGTATGCTTTGCCCAACGGCTTTTTCCAAGTGATTTCCGCAGGATTGCCCTTGGTTCGCGCGGCGCTGCCCGAAATCGAAGCGGCGATCGGCCGCAACCCGGTCGGCGCGCGTCTCGATCGTCTCGACCCGCCGTCCTTGGCCGCGGCAATCTTGCGTTGTGCCGAGGACACTGCCGGGTTGCGTTCTGCAGTCGCGACGCTTGCACGCGAGTTGAGGTGGGAGGCGGAGTCACTGCGGCTCAATCGCCTTGTCGACGAGGTTACGGGGGGGACCGTTCGCATTCCCCGACAAGCCGAAGCGGTGGCGTGACGATCGGTTCGGTTAATTCTGCTAACGCCGGGGAAAGAAACATAGAATGTGCGGCATCGCAGGCATCGCCTCGACCGACGGGACGCCGATCCCTCGACTGTCTTCGTCGCTCGCGGTGCTTGACCGCCTAGTCGCCCACCGCGGCCCGGACGGAAATGGCGCCTGGATCTCGCCGGCACGCTCAGTCGGGCTCGCCCACCGTCGCTTGGCGATCATCGACTTGAGCGATGCGGCGCGACAGCCAATGGTGGTTCCTGGCCCGACCGCCATCACATACAATGGCGAGATTTACAATTACGTTGAGCTCCGCGCCGAGCTTTCCCCCGGCTGGAAATTCCGTTCGAACTCGGATACCGAGGTGATTATGGCGGCCTACGACCGCTATGACACCGACTGCCTCGATCGATTGCGCGGCATGTTTGCTTTTGCCGTCTGGGACGATCGGCGGCAGCGTCTTTTCTGCGCACGCGACCGCTTCGGCATCAAGCCCTTCTACTATACTCTGGTGGGAAATCGATTCGTCTTTGCTTCCGAGGCAAAGGCATTGCTGCCGTTTCTGCCTGAAATCGAAACCGATCCCGCCGCGCTCGCCGAGTATCTGACCTTCCAGTACACGATCGGCGAGGCCACCCTGTTCCGCGGCGTCAACCAGCTTTTGCCTGGGCACGCACTGGTTATCGAGAATGGCAATATCCGCGTCTGGCGATATTGGGACGTCTATTACGAGATCGACGGCGACCACAGCGCAAGATATTTCGAGCGGCATCTCGCCGAACTGCTTGACAACTCGGTAAACTTTCACCTGCGCAGCGACGTGCCGATCGGCGCTTACGTTTCGGGCGGCATCGATTCGAGCTTGATCGCGATCCTTGCCGGCAACAGCGAGCGCGGCATCGCCGACTGTTTTCACGGCCGCTTCACCGGGTTCGAGGGTTACGACGAGAGCCATTACGCCGCCGTCGCGGTGGATCAGGCACGCGCCAACTTGCATCTCATCGACATTACGGCCCGGCATTTTGGCGACCACATAGACGACGTTCTCTACCATCTCGATTTTCCGGTGGCAGGACCTGGCTCATTCCCGCAATTCATGGTCTCGCAGCTCGCGGCGCGCCACGTGAAGGTGGTGTTGGGCGGGCAGGGCGGCGACGAGATCTTTGGCGGATACGCGCGATATCTGCTGGCTTACTTCGAGCAATGCATCAAGGCCGCCCTCGATGGGACCTATAAAAACGGCAATTTCGTCGTGACGATCGAATCGATCGTGCCGAACCTCGGTCTATTGCGCGAATACAAGCCGATGATGAAGGAGTTCTGGCGAGAAGGTTTGTTCAATGGCCTCGATGACCGATATTTTCGCCTGGTCGACCGCTCAACGGACATGGAGGAGGAGATCGATTGGACACTTTTAGATAAGGATCGTGTGTTTGCCAACTTTTTGTCAATTTTTAACAACAAGAACAACGTTAGAAAGGAAGCCTATTTTGACAAGATGACGCATTTCGACTTCAAATGTCTTCTGCCGGCATTACTTCAGGTCGAGGATAGGATGAGCATGGCACACGGGCTGGAGAGCCGCGTGCCTCTTCTCGACCATCCACTGATCGAATTCCTCGCCACCGTCCCGGCCGATGTGAAATTCGAAGGCGGCCGGATGAAGCACCTTCTAAAACTTGCCTATGCCAACGTTTTGCCGTCTGTGATCGCCGATCGGCGCGACAAGATGGGCTTCCCAGTCCCATTGCAGGAATGGTTTTCAGGGGAATTGCGCGGCCTTGTGCAGGATACTTTCCGCAGCCGTCACGCCCGGCAGCGCCCATTTCTCAACGCCGAAGCCGTCCTCGCCAATTTCGAAGGTGCCGGCCGCTTCTCGCGCAAGGTGTGGGGCTTGCTGTGCCTCGAGCTGTGGCACCAGATCTTTCATGATCGTGCCGTCCATTACCGGGGCATGCTGGCAGAAGCCGGATCTTTTGACACCTCGCCGATTGCCGGGGCTGCGCAATAAAGATGGTGAAAGTGTCTAACCTGAAATGAAGCGAGCCATCCCAATATGTTACCGTCGCCCCCGCGAAAGCGCTAGGGCATGCACACATCTCCACAATAGAAGGACTTTCAATAAGTTATCCGTCGTCCCCGCGAAAGCGGGGACCCAGGGGCCCCGTGGTGAATAGCCCGACAACGGTCCTGGGTGCCCGCTTTCGCGGGCATGACGGCGGAAAGGCGGAAGATGTGTGCATGCCCTAGCGCGAAAGCGGGGGTCCAGGGGCGACCGCACGTCGCTCGCCCCCTGTTCAAGCCAGGGGCCAGCTCTGGGTTCCCCCTTTCGCGGGAATGACGGCCAAAGGATTGATCTTTTCAGAATTCATTTCGGGTCGGTCTTAAAGGGATTAAACCGATATGAAAGTTTTCGTAACCGGCGGGTCTGGTCTCGTCGGCTCGACCGTCATCGATCTGCTGCTCGCCCGCGGCGACGAAGTCCTCGCGATCGATAATTTCGCGACTGGCCGACGCGATAATTTGAAGCCGCAGCCTCGGCTGCAGCTCATCGAGGACAGCATCGTCGACGAGCGCGTTGTCGACGGGCTGATCGGCGATTTTCTCCCCGACGTCGTGGTGCACACCGCGGCATCCTACAAGAACCCCGATGATTGGCAGGGAGATGCTCTGACCAACTGCGTCGGCAGCGCCAACATCGCTCGCTCCTGCAAAGACCACAAGGTCGGGCGACTGATCTATTTTCAGACGGCGCTATGTTACGGCACCAAACCGCTGGAACAGCCGATCACGCTCAATCATCCCCTCAATCCGGTGAACAGCAGCTATGCGATCTCAAAGACCGCGGGCGAGCAGTACATCCAACTGAGCGGCGTCGACTGGGTCACCTTCCGCCTGGCAAACATAGTTGGCCCGCGCAACGTCAGCGGGCCATTGCCGATTTTTTTCGATCGTTTGGCGCAAGCGAAGCGTTGCTTCGTCACCGAGGCGCGGCGCGATTTTGTATTCGTGCGCGACCTGGCCCAAACCGTTCTGAGGGCGGCGAGCGGAACCGGTACCGGCACATATCACTTCTCATCGGGAAGGGATGTGGCGATCAGGGAGCTATACGACGCGGTTGTCCGGGCGATGCAGCTCAATCATTACCCTGAACCGGAGATTCGTCCGCTCGGAGCCGACGAGGCGCCCACCATCTTGTTGGACCCCAGCCGCACCTTCCGTGATTTCGGCGAGGTCGAGTTCACACCGTTCGAAGAGATCGTTGCCGAAACCGTCGCTTATTACCGGCAGCATGGCGTGCAAGGCGGATACACCCATCTTCGGACCGAGCAGAACTAGTGAGGCTCCTGATTACCGGCGGGGCCGGCTGCCTCGGCTCCAATCTCATCGAAGAGTATTTAGCGCAAGGCGGACGAGATACTCGTCATCGACAATTTCACCACCGGCTCTCGCGAGGCGCTGGGTGCGTTGCCCCGGCTCGAAATCGTCGACGGCACGATTGCCGACCGGGAATTGGTCGATGCCGCCTTTGCCCGGTTCGCGCCAACACACGTGATACACAGCGCTGCCTCGTACAAGGATCCGAACGATTGGCGAGAAGATGTGGCCACCAACGTCACAGGTACGATCAACACCATCGAGGCGGCTCGGCGCGTGGGTGTAGAGCGGTTTGTGTATCTTCAGACCGCGCTGTGCTACGGGCGGCCCGAGCGCGTTCCGATACCGGTCGATCATCCGACGCGTCCGTTTACCAGCTACGGCATATCCAAGACTGCCGGAGAGGCTTACCTCGCGATCAGCGAGCTCCCATGGGTCTCGCTGCGGCTCGCCAACATTACCGGACCGCGCCTTGCGATCGGCCCCATTCCAACCTTTTATAAGCGGCTCAAGGGCGGACAAAAATGCTTCTGCACCGATACGGTCCGCGATTTCGTGGACATCTCAGATTTCCTCGCGCTGATGAGGATCGTGCTGCGCGACGATGCTCCGACCGGCATCTTCAACGTCTCGACCGGCGAGGGCCATACGATCGCAGAGGTGTTCAACACGATCGCGGCTTGTCTCGGGATCACCCTGCCGCAACCCGTCCCGATCGTGCCGCCGGCCGCTGACGATATCCCCGCCGTAGTGCTCGACCCGTCTCGCACTCGCGCCGCCCTGGGGTGGAGAGCGGAACTGGGCCTTTCCGAATCGATCACCCGTATGGTCCGCTGGTACGACACCTACGGGGTCGCGGCCATCCATAGCCACTTGCGGCCTCCGCCGGCCGGAAAGCTATGACAGAATTGGGTTTTGCTGGGTCAACGATCCTTGTCGTCGGGGGCGCCGGTTTCGTAGGCGGCGCCCTCGTCCGCCGGCTATTGGGATTGCAGCCGCGGCGCCTGATCATAGTTGATAATCTACTGTCGGCCGACATTAGCAACGTGCCGGAACATCCCACTGTAGACTTCGTGTTCGATTCAATTACCGCGGATAAGGTGCTCGGAGCATTACCGCTCGATCTCGATTTTGTATTCCACCTGGCCTGTTATCACGGTAACCAGTCGTCGATCCACGATCCGCTCGCCGATCATCAGAACAACGCATTGACAACATTGAAATTGCTTGACCGTTTGAAGGATTTCAGGTCGCTGAAGAAAGTGGTTTATGCAGCGGCCGGATGTGCTGTCGCCGCCAAGACAGCCAGTCAGGCGACTGCCACTACCGAGGATGCGCCAGTCTCGCTGTTTCACGACAGCCCATATTCGATTTCGAAGCTGGTCGGCGAGATGTACGGCAATTATTATTTCCTGCACTATGGCTTACCGTTTGTGAAGGCGCGGTTCCAGAACGTTTATGGGCCGGGAGAGATCCTCGGCGCCGGGCGCTGGCGCGGGACACCGCACACCGTATGGCGAAACGTCACGCCGACCTTTGTCTGGAAGTCGCTGCATGGCCGGGCCCTCCCGGTCGAGAACGGCGGCGTCGCGACCCGCGATTTCATCTTTATCGACGACATCGTGGATGGCCTGATCGCCTGCGCGTTGCGCGGCCGTCCCGGAGAGGTTTACAACCTCGCCTCCGGGGTCGAGACCTCGATCCTGAATCTCGCCCGCGTCGTCAACGAGCTTACCGGCAATCCGACGCCGATCGACTTCGCGCCGGGCCGTGAATGGGATCGCTCCGGCAAACGTTTCGGGGCGCCCGAGAAAGCGCACCGAGAGCTGGGGTTTGTCGCAGCAATGCCGCTGCGCGAGGGGTTGCGGCGTACGATCGAATGGACCCGCGGCAACCGCGATACGATCTGCCGCTGCATACTGCAGCATGCCCGTTTTTTGCCTCAACTGCGTGATGCGTTCAAATGACCGAGCTGCGGGTTCTGACCGTCGTCGGCGCGCGGCCGCAATTCATCAAAGCAGCCCCGGTTTCGCGGGCGATTGCAGCCCGTGACGGGATCAGCCAGACACTCGTCCATACCGGCCAGCACTTCGATCCCGAGATGTCGCAGATTTTCTTCGAGCAGCTGGGCCTCGAAGCGCCGCGCGTCAATCTCGGCATTCATGGCGGCGGCCACGGCGAGATGACGGGCAAAATGCTCGCGGCGCTGGAACGGATCATCATTGAGGAGCGGCCAGACCTCGTCCTCGTGCCCGGCGATACGAATTCGAGCCTTGCCGGCGCATTGGCAGCAGCCAAGCTAGATATTCCGATCGCGCATCTCGAGGCGGGCCTGCGTTCCTTTGACCGCCGCATGCCCGAGGAGATCAACCGCGTCCTGACCGATCACCTCAGCACTCTGCTGCTTTGCCCGACCGAAACCGCCGTCGTCAATCTGCGGCGCGAAGGCATCATCGACGGCGTGTATAACATTGGTGACGTGATGTACGATGCGGCGTGCTTTGCCGCCGCCGCTTCCCGCCGGTCACAAATCCTCGACAGGCTGGGTCTTGTCGAGCGCTCTTACGCTCTCGCCACGGTGCATCGGGCCAAAAGCACAGAAAGCAAAGCTGCACTCGCTGAAATCGTGGAGTTCCTACGCCGGCAGGCTCGCGATCGCATCGTCGTATTCCCGGTCCACCCCAGGACGCGCAAGCGGATCGCGGAGTGGCGCCTTGATCTCGGCGGCATACTGGCGTGCGAGCCGTTCGGCTATCTCGACATGCACCGCCTCCTTCGATCGGCGGTTGCCGTCTTCACCGATTCCGGGGGTGTGCAGAAGGAAGCCTATTTCCACAAAGTTCCCTGCGTGACTTTGCGCAGCGAAACCGAGTGGGAGGAGACCATCAAAGCCGGCTGGAATCGACTGTGGAAGGGACCGGATTACGCGCCGCGCCAGGATATCTCCGCCTTTGGCGATGGGCATGCTGCGGATCGCGCGGTGGAGCTTCTAATCAATTTTCTGAAATGCCCGCCGAGAGCCGGATCCGCACCGTCGTTCTGACCCTCCAATACGCAACCAGATCTTCCTATTATCTGGATTGGGTCGAGGCTTTCGAGCGCTCGCCACTGTTCGCGGTCACGACCTTCAATCTGTTTCGACGCGATCAGCGTCGTGCAGCGGCCAAGGCGGTCGAGGACAGCGAGCTCGTCGTCGCCCTGCATTCGTGCTCGGCCGATACGCTCGAATACATCCAACCCCTGATTGGCGCGCTGAAGGCCCGACGCGGCCGGTTTTTGATGCTGGTCGGCAATGAATACAACCTCCCTTGGGCCCGACTCGGTGAAAAGCGGGATTTCCTGCGCGCGGTCGGCGCCGACTATGTCGGGACGCAACTGCCGATCGAGGCCGGGCGGTGGCTGTACGCCGATACCGGTGCCAAGGTAGTCGCTCTGCCGCACGCTCTGAACGACAAGGTTTTTCGCCGCGATCGGCCGGATTCGCTTCGCCCGATCGATATCGGCGGGCGCAGTGCTCGGTACCCGGCGTTCATCGGCGATGACGAGCGCAACCAGGTGCATGATTTATTTTCACGGATCGGCCCGAAGAGTGGGCTGCGGGTCGACATCGATACCGGCACTCGCCTCGATCGAGGCGGCTGGGCCAAGTTTCTCAACGATTGCCGTGGGACGATCGGGACCGAAGCCGGATCATGGTATCTCGAACAGGACGACCGAACCGTTCTCGAGATCCGTGAATTCCTAAGCGCGCGGGCCGGCCTCGGCGCGATCAAAGCCGATGGCCTATTACACTCTCTGAGCCGGCGCCTCCCTTATCAAGTCAAGACCTGGCTCAAGGCGCTCCTGAAGGTTTCGCCGCTCCGGCACGAGGCATTCGAAGAGGGGGAGATGGGTTTCGAGGATATCGAAGCCCGCTTCTTTGCCGGCCGCCCACGCTGCCCGGTCTACTCCAAATGCATCTCCTCCCGTCACTTCGACGCCGCGGGAACCGGCACCTGCCAAATCCTGCTGCGGGGTCGGTACAATGACATCTTGACCGCGGATGAGCACTATATCGCTCTCGACCCGGATCTCGCCAATCGCGGCGAGGCGATAACGCGCTTTCGCGATCCGACCGAGCGGCGACGGGTCGCCGAGGCCGCTTACGCTCTGGTCAAGGAACGACACACCTATCGCGACCGGATGGCAGCGATCCATCAGACGGTCTGCGCCCCCTGAAGGGTCGCGCCCGCCCGCCGCCGGTTTGCCGCGTTTACTCTGGCCGGCACGAATTGCAAATCCGAGCCGGCCGGGCGGACGTCAATAACGCGTCAAAAAGGCACACAAAACCATTCCGCTCATTTTCCTTTCTGTCCAAGCGGAACTCGCTTGACGTTGCAGTTGATTCCGATCATGGTAAACAAGCGTCAAACAAAGCCTTTGGGGAGTGAGTCCGATGAAGAAAAGAACCGGTTTAAGACTAAGCGCGGTAGGAGTTGCCTGGCTATGCCTTGCGCCCGGAGCGTTCGCGGGTGAGGCAAGGCCCTTTCCTGCCAATTCACTAGTTTACTCGGCGCAAACTGTCGCAGCATCGGCCACAAACCAGGTTACGATACCCGCCGGGGCGATAGTCTATCAGATGTCCGGCTCCGCAGCCACGGGCGACACGATAACGTTCAATCCGCCGACAGGCGCTCAGTTCATCGCGCCGGTGCCGGCGCCCCTTCAGCCGGTCACAAATAGTGCATCGTGCACGTGGACCGGCGCCCTCAACGCAGGCGGCTCATTGACGTACACGTTCACCGCCGCCGGCTCACCCTGCAACAGAAACACCGGTTCAGTGGAGCTGACGCTCAATCAGGCCGTGATGTCTGGCCTGTCGGCTTTGGCGGCGCCAGGCAACGCCGCATACGCGACCATCACCGCGCAAGGGACTTTCGCGGGCGCCAATGCGGGTGATTCCGACAACTCGCCAATCCCAGTGCTGTCGCTGGTCAGCGAAAATACCTTTCAATTCTCGGAAAACCCGCTCTCGCCTGCGCTTACCATCAACTTGGCGGGCACGGGCGGCTCAACCCCTGGAACGCAATTCGACAATGGATCGGGCGGCGTATCACCGGCGGGCTTCCTTGGAACCTTCACCGCGCGCGCGCGTCAGGACCTCAATGCTGCGACCGGTCAGCCTCTAACTACGGCTCCTACGGGTACGGTCAGCGCGACGGTTTCGGGAAATTTCTTCTCGATTACCCAGGCTTATCTCACCGTAAACCCGGCAAACCCTCAGGCCTCCTGTGTCTCGCCTGCCCCCGGCACCGGCGCCGGCGTGATAAATTCGACAAACACCGCGATCGCTTTCAATCCGCCTCTCCCAACGGCATTCCCGAATCCAACTACGACCTGGGCGGTGTGCATCATCAGTGGTGCGACCGTCGGCGGGGCGGCGGTGCAGATTCCGGTGACTCCGGTTACCATCACTGCATCTATCAACGTGACGCCGACCAGCTTTACCGTGGCGAATAACGACGGGTTCGGCAGGATCGCCGCCAACGGCAGCGCGGCATATTTCCAAAACGTGTTCGGCGCCGCGAACTTCTATCCGACCTTCTTCCGGGTCGCCAATCCGACCAGCGTCAACGCACCAGTATTTGCGATACTGACGAGGGATGGCATCGCTGCTCAGTTCATGGGTGCCTTGACGGCCGTCCCCGGGAACAACGCAATGTTCTTCTCGGCAGACACGGTAGCAGGAGCCGTCGGCACCACTCTTGTCGCGGGATCGGCGCATGCAACAGTCAGGTTGCTATCGCCGACAGCGAGTGTGCTGTTCTCGTCAATCTCGCAGAACTCAACGACCCTCGACCTTTCCGCTCTGCCGTAACCGAGTCCCCCGCTCTCGCGGGGCAAGGCGAAGAAGGCTAATTGGGTCACCGCCCCATATCGGTGGCCCAATTCCTTCAGGGTAATCCGTACGGTACGCGAGCGGCATGGTTGCAAATAACGGGGAAGCCGGATTTGCGCTGGTGCTCACCCTGGTAATCATCTTGGCGCTTTCGCTCTTGACCGAGGTGATGACAAGGTGGGTTTCGAATGCCCTCGATCAGGCTTTAGCAAACCGAGAGGAAGTTGACGCCGCCCGGCAGATTGCGGAAGCCGAGGCGATCTCTCTGTATCTGCTGGAGACGCGTCCTTTCGGTGCTCGCGGCCTAGAGCTGTTGACGGACGCGCAAATCGGCTCGACCGCCCCGCCGGGATTGCTTGCGGGCGCCCCATTGGCGGAGAATTACGTCAAGTTGAACGATCATCCCTATCGCATCGGTGAGATCGTGCTGCGGTTTCAGGACATGCGCGGGCTGATCAATTTGAACCTCGGATCGCCTGATGATCTCTTTGCTCTGCTCGGTATTTTTGGTGTTGCCGCCGAGGACAGAGGACCGCTCATTGCAAAATTGCAGGACTATATAGATGCGGACTCTCTTGTCCGATTGAACGGAGCCGAGGCGCCGCAATACGAAGAGGCCGGCATGGAGCCGCCGGCGAATGCGCCGTTGCGCACGCCCTGGGAAGTGCGGCGGATCCTCGATTGGGACAAGATCGACGATCTGGCCAAGGAAGATAGCTTGTGGCCGCTGGTGGCCTCGACGGCTCCCGTCGGCGCGTTCAACGTCAATACAGCCCCTCGGATGCTCTTGTCTCTAATGCCCGGGATGACGCCGGAGACCGTCGAAAAAGTCATCGAATGGCGACGTGAGCAACCGATCGTGAGTGGCTATCAATTCGGCATGCTGACTGGGATAGCGATCTCCGACGCCCCGCCATCACGCTTCGTCCCCTTTCCGTCGAGTGGCGTGATTCTGACGCTTTCGACAAAGAATTCGCCACTCGAACGCCGCATCGCGATCCGCCAAACGCCATTGTCGTTGGATCATCCCTGGACCATCGACTATGACATAGAGATGCCACGAGCGCGCCGTGACGCCGACCCGGAGCCTGATGAACTTCCCATCTCACAGCTGTTATCTGCAGTACCGTGACCGGACCGAACGGCCGACGACGTGGCGCGGGCGCCGTTACTGGGTTGTCAGCCGAGCTTTATGCGGGTTTCGTGTTTTCCGCTTGCCGGGCACGTCAAGGACCGATCTCAAGGGATTCGCGGCGATCAAGGCACGGGAGTGGGCCCCTTATGCTGAGGTCGGTTACCACGCACATCTGACTCGAGATGCGGCACGGATCTGGGTGTGGGACGCCGGGCGGGTACGTGACGCCATGTTGGCGACGGGTGTGAAACCAGGGCGCGTCGCCGCACTTCCGGAAGTGACATTGCAGGCACGAGCCCCGGACGGGCTTCACCTCGTCACCTGTCTCGAGGGTGTGGAGGGGCAATCGTGGTCCCACGGGGAATTGCAGGCCAGCCGCTGGTGGCCAGAGATGCCCTCGCTGGAGCAATGGCTCGAGTTCCAACGCGCGAGCGGGCTTGCCGTCGATCCGCTGACGGCCTCTCCCCCGGCCGAGACCCCGCCGTGGCGGAGCCGGCCATGGACAAATTCTGGGGGCGGTTCGGGCGTTGGTATGGAGCGCCGCGCGCGGGTGGCATTCGCGGCAGGAGCGGGTTTGCTGCTGGCAGCCTACGGTTATCTCAGCGGGTCACTGGCACACGATGCTATGTCGATGTCGGTTGTCGAGAAGAGGCTGCGCGTAGCGGAACAGCGGTCTGCGCCGATCATCGCCGAACAAAACCGGGCTTTGGCGAATCGCGAATTCTTGGACAATTTTACAAAACTGAACCCTTACCCCTCGCAATTTGCTCTGTTCGCGAAGGTTGCGGAGAAATTGCCCGCCAACGGCTCTCGCATAACCGCGTGGTCTTACCAGGACGGCGACCTGCAATTCACCATCCTCTCCCCGGCGACGCCCCGATATCCTGTTCTACGTCAAGACGTATTCCTCGGTCGAGGGCTTCACTGAGGTGGCCGCGGATCGCGCGGATAGCGAGCGCGGCTTGCGGATAAAATTGCGCCTGGCCCGAAAATGAATCACTTAACTCTATCGCGTGCCGGGACTGTTCCGCCTTGGCTTAGCAAATGGCTCCGGGACAACCTTGCGACCTTCCGTTCACGGCTTTTGCTCGTCGCGCTCGCGTTCACGCTTGCGGTGGGCGGCCTCACAGTTCTCGACGGGATCGACACCAAATTGCGGCGGACGCTCGCGGAAGAGCAAGCTCAACTTGGAGCGATCGAGCATCTGAGCGACAGCGATACCTGGCGCCAGCGTCGCGCCGAAACCGATTTGCTGAGGGTCCAGGCGGAAGGGCGGCTGTGGGAGGCGGAGAGCGACGGCCTTGCGCAGGCGAATTTCCAAGCCTGGATCATCGAGCAGTCAAACCAAGCAGGTATGGGGCAACTCGATATTCGCACCAGCATCAATTCCAACGCGAACAATCCTCTGAAATTACGTCAGCTGACCGCGCAGGTCACGGGCCGTTTCGAACCGAACGGCCTGCTCGCTCTGCTTCGCTCGATCGCCAGCTATGATCGCCTGTTGGTCGTCAACAGACTGGACGTCCAGACTGTGCCCTTCCCCCACTTTGAGATGCTGCTGGGGACTTTCCTGCGGCCGGCAGCGAGAGGGTGAAAGTTACGAAGGATGGCGCTTACGTTCCGCCATTTCGCCATTTCCACCGTCATCGGTTGTATCGTGCTTTTGGCGTTCGCCCTGGGCTGGTGGGAAGCTGATGACGGCAATCACAACGCCGCAACGCGGCCGGCCGGGGAGTGGCTATCACCGAAGCCGATCGCCTCCGACGTTTCCACCTACGCACAAATATTGACGCAGAAGCCGCCCTTTGGCGCTCCGGCGGCCAATCCCGTCCCGGCTGGGCCGCAGACCGCCCCCGGGAATACCCCAGTTGTTGATTGGCGAGTCGGCGGGATAGTGATGACCGATACGAGCGGGCATCTGATCATCCTGATTCGGCGGCCCGGCGAAACTACGCCCCGCAGCGAAATTCGGAATCCCGGAGAACAACTGCCCGACGGCAGCATCCTTCGCACTGTCGAACCCACCAATGTTATGATAGAGCGGCAAGGCGCGATCGTCACGATCAAGATGTTCGCCCAAAATTGAAGGGTTAGGCAGCTCGCGTGCCTAGGTCGTTAGCGTATTTTTGCTGTCTGCTCTGTTTTTTGCTGCTCGTTGCCTGTGTATCCCCGGTGGGGAACCCTGGAGCCGATTTGCGAACCTTGCCGGAGAAAGGCGCAGAGCCGGCCGCCCAGGTTTCGAGCAGCCCTCTGGTTTCTGCGAGCGGGGCGCGCCATACCGCGATCCTCGGCGGCCCGCCTCCACCGGGCTCGGCCGAGACACCGATCCGTCCAGAAACTCCTTTTACCCTGTCAGGCGCGCCGGCAAGTCTGACGATAGAACAAATGCCGTTGCCCGCCTTTATCAACACCGTTTTCGGGGATACTCTTCATCTCAGCTTCGAGGTCGATCCGCGAATTGCCCAGCGGAATGATCTTATAACCTTGCGCACCGGGCGGCCGCTGTCGCCCAGCGAGCTTCTCGCTCTCACGCGCACCGTGCTACGCGACTATGGGATAGACGTTATTTTTTCGGGCAACCTCGCGCGCGTCGTTCCCAACGAGGCTCTGATGTCGCAGTCGCCCAGCGTTATTCGGGGGCGCAGCACTGCAGACGTCGCGGAAAACATGAGGCCGATCTTTCAGTATGTCAGCTTGCGCGGAGTTTCTGCGGGCGATATGGCCGGCTGGTTGCAGGCTGCCTTAGGTAACAAGCTTCATATTTCGACATCTCCACAGGCGAATGCAGTTCTTATTCTCGGATTGCCTGAGGATATCCAAGCGGCGAATGAGGTTATTGCGACCTTGGATCAGCCTCGGTTGGCGGGGCATCGCAGCCTCCGCATCGAGCCGGTCTTTTGGTCCGCCGCCCAATTATCCGAAAAGCTGATCGATATCCTCCGGGCCGAGGGTTATTTCGTTGGCCCCAGCCTTCAGAATCCCGGCGCAGTGGTCGTACTCCCGTTGAGGCCCAGCAATACCCTGGTCGTTTTCGCAAGTGATCAGAAGACGCTAACCCATGTTGAGGCGTGGGCTCGCGATCTCGATCACGCATCACAAGTTGATCCGCAACGGAGCCTGTTTTTCTACCGCGTGCGGAATACCACCGCAGAGAGTTTGGCGGCCGTGCTGAATTCTGTGCTGCAAGGAAAATACGCCGCGGCGTCCGCGGCGGCTCCTGTTGAAGAGAAAAGTCTGGCTCCCGGCCAACCTCCCCCACCAGCCGCGCCCCCCGGCACCCCTCTGGCGGCTGCCGCTGGACTTTCTCCGGGAACCCCGCCATCTGGGCAAATCGTGACTGACGCGGCGCGTAACGCGATAATCTTTCAGGGTAGCGCCGAGGAATTTGCGCAGCTCCGACCGCTGATCGAGAGCCTCGACCAGGCTCCACGCGAGGCGATTATCGAGGCAACTGTCGCCGAGGTGACCCTCGCCGACAACGAGACACTCGGCGCCGAGTGGATGGCCAGCTTGGGTGCCGGGCCCAACGAGATCATCCAGAACACCATGACGGGGATTGGCACTGCCGGCTTCATGTTTACGGTGCTCAACCGGGCCGGAGCGACCCGCTTTGTACTCAATGCATTGGCGAGCAATAATCGCGTAAGGGTGCTCTCGACCCCGAAGATTCTGTCACGCAGCGGCGGCGAGGCCAAAATACAAGTCGGCGCGCAGGTTCCGATCGTCACCAGCCAAGGAACCAGCTCACAGCTTCAGCAGCAAGGCACTAGCGCTATACTTCAGAGCATCCAGTATAAGGACACCGGGGTCATTCTCACCGTGAAACCGACGATCTATGCCGGAAGCCAGATCGATCTCGAGATCAGGCAGGAGGTGAGCGAGGCCGTTCCGAACACCACTTCACAGCTGAGCAGTCCGATTATCAACACCCGCACGGTCAGCACCCAGCTGTCGCTGCAAGACGGAGCGACCGTGCTGTTGGGCGGCTTGATCATGGAGAATGTCAACAGCACCTCGACGGGCATTCCGGGATTAAAGGATATTCCGGGCGTCGGTTTCCTGTTCGGCACCCAAAATGTCATGAAAACCCGCAGTGAGCTCTTCGTTTTTATCACCCCCTATATCGTCAACTCCAGTGAAGACGCGGCAAGGCTTGCCGAAACGTTCAAGCACCAATATGAATCACTACCCCAACCGGCATCGAGTCTGCATTGGTGACGCCCTGATGAATGCGGAGGAGGCGGTCGGGTTAGAGTCCGACGTCGAGATATGGACAGCCAAACCGGAGCGGCCGGTGGGCCAGGAGGTCCGGGCCACTCCTCCGATCGGCCAATTATTGATCGAGGCCGGGTTGATCGGCGAGACCGATCTGGCGCGCGCGCTCGCATTTCAACAGCGGTATGGTGGTAGGCTGGGGAGCATCCTCGTCCGCCTCGGAGCCCTGTCGGAGGAACGGTTGATGCCGGTTTTGGGCAATCAGCTGAACCTGCCGCTGCTCGGCGAAAGCGATCTTCCTGCAGATACGGCGTCCTATTTCGAGGCAATCAAAACTTCCGGGTACGCAGTCGATTGGTGGGTCGATCAGGAAGCCTTGCCGTGGTTTGCCAACGGCGAATTGTGGGTTGCCGCCCGCGATCCGCTGATGATGGATCTCCAGGAATTTGTTTCTGCCGGCTATCCCGGCACACGCATACGCTGGAGCCTCGTCGCCGCTCAAACCCTCGACCGAGCCCTTGATCGCGTGCAACAGCGGGTCGCCGCCGACGGACGCAACGTGTCGGACGAAGTTGGCCATCTGCGGGAACTCGCTGAGGAAGCCCCGGTCATCGAACTGGTGAATAATCTGATCGGGCAGGCCTTCGACGAAGGGGCGTCGGACATCCATGTAGAACCGGCCGAGTCCGATTTCCGGGTACGCTTTCGCCTCGATGGCGTGCTGCAGACCCGGCTGACCCTGCCGAGGGATCGATTTGACGCGGTGGCGTCGCGCATCAAGCTGGTTTCCGGCCTCGACATCGCCGAGCGACGGCTGCCGCAGGATGGCCGCTTGGCTGTACGCCTCAGCGGCGAAATGGTCGATATCCGCGTCTCGTCATTGCCGAGCACCTGGGGCGAGTCATTAGTGCTGCGCCTGCTGCCGAAGGAACGCAGGCAATTCCGGCTCGATCGTCTCGGTATGACCCCCAGCGATCTTGCGCTGTTCAGTCACTGGATCCGCGAGCCACACGGCATCATCCTAATTACCGGACCGACCGGGTCCGGCAAATCGACCACTCTCTATGCAACCCTCGAGGAAATTAACGACGGCGCGACTAAAATCGTGACGGTTGAGGAGCCTGTCGAATACTCGGTCAAGGGGATCAGCCAAGTCCACGCTCAACCCGATATCGGCTACACCTTCGCGCGAGCTTTGCGCGCGATCCTGCGTCAAGACCCCGACAAAATCATGATCGGAGAGATACGTGATCTGGAGACGGCCCAGATCGCAGTACAGGCGGCACTGACCGGGCACATGGTATTCTCAACTCTGCACACCAACGACTCGTTGAGCGCGTTCACCCGCCTTGTCGATATGGGCGTCGAGCCGTTTCTCGTAGCATCCGCCGTGCGGCTTGTCATGGCGCAGCGGCTGGCACGCCGTTTGTGCCGCCATTGCGCCGAACCAGAAGAGGTCCCCAGCGAAGTGAGAGGTCAAGCCGAAGTGCTGCGACAACGCACACCACAGCTCTTCGAAGGCTCGCCGGGATGGCGGCGCCCGATCGGCTGCCGCGAATGTTTCGGCTCGGGGTTCAGAGGCCGGCTCGGGCTCTACGAGATGGTCAGCGTCAACCCCGATATTCACGACGCCATACTGCGTCACGCCTCGTCACAGGAGATGCGCGAGATGGCTCATCGACAAGGCGTCAGGACGCTTCGGGACGATGGCTTGGTCAAAGCATGGCGAGCGGAAACCAGCCTCGATGAGGTCTTCAGAGTGACTGGCGGAGCCGCCGGACTGTAAGCGCCAATCGGCGATGCCTACCTTCATGTACGATGCGCTGACCAGCGTCGGAAACAGTGTCACTGGAGAACTGGTTGCCGAGCATGAGCGCGCGGCATTGCGGGAGCTGAAACGGCGCGGTTTGGTACCCTTATCATTGGCGATCGCCGCCGAGGCGAGACGCCGTCGCGTAATCCTCAAAAAGCGGGCAAATCTCGAAGACCATATCCGGCTCTTAAATGAGATCGCGATACTTATCGAGGCCGGCGTAAACCTCAACGAGGCCGTGGAAATTGCTGCTCGATCGGCAAGTTTTCAAATCTTCGGCGAGGGGCTCATCACGCTCGGCCGCGATCTCCGCCGCGGCGTGAGCCTGCCAGAAGCGGTACGCGGCAACATCAATACCTTCCCTCCCTATGTTTATCAGCTGATCGAAGCCGGGAACATGACCGGCTCCCTCACCAGCGGGCTTAAAGACGCCGGCCTGCAGATGCAATTTGACGACCGGATACGCAAAGATATTCGCAATGCGCTGATTTATCCGATGTTCCTTGTGCTTATGGGCATTACCTCCACTCTGTTCATCTTTATTTTCGTGGTCCCGCGCTTTGCAGGCATGCTGAAGGGACGATGGGAATTGTTGCCGGCATTCCCGCACGCGATTTTTGCGACGGGATTGTTTCTGCACAACAACCTTTATTCTGTGGGGGGAGTGGCGGCTCTGCTGGCGGCTGGTTTGCACTTGCTGTGGCGGAGGGCGTCCTTTCGCATGCAGCTGCAAGAGCTCGGTATCCGGCTACCGCTGTTGGGAAAATTCTTCTTGGAGGCTGAGGCAGGGCGCTGGACCTCGATGTTGGCCACACTCCTGCAGAACCGGATCCCGCTTGTTCAAAGCCTGGCCCTGGCTCGCAACTCGCTTAACGTGGAGAGCCTAAAGGGGCGTCTCATCCAAGTGGAGCGGGCAGTGCGGGGCGGCGATGCGCTGGCCAAGGCGTTGGAGGATTACGGTATTTTTGATGAGATCCTGGTCAACCTCGTTCGGGTCGGCGAGCGGTCCGGACGTCTCGCGGAAATGCTGCGATCTGCCGCGGCTCTCGCCGAGCAGAAGGGGCGCGACCGGATCAAAAGGGTGATGGCGCTGCTTGAACCCGCCGCTATTCTGGTTATCGGCGTCGTGATCGGCGCGATCGTGATCTCGTTGTTTACCGCCATTGCGAGCATCAACAATGTCCGGCTTTGAGGCTCGTCTCCTCCATGTCCCGCGCAGTCGAGGGCGGCGGGGCGAAACCGGTTTTACCCTCCTTGAGCTGTTGGTCGTTCTGGCCATAATCGGGCTGCTTGGTGCACTGGTCGGACCGCGTCTTTTCGAGAGGCTCGAAGGCTCCAAGGTAACTACGGCCCAAACACAAGTTCGAATGCTGAAAACCTCGCTGGACACGATGCGGCTGGATATCGGCCGTTATCCGACGGCTGAAGAGGGACTGGATCTACTAGTCCGGCCGCCTTCGGAACCGTCGCTGCGAGCGCGTTGGCACGGACCATATTTGGAGGGAGAAGTGCCGCTCGATCCGTGGGGAAACCCGTATCAGTACAGTCCCACGGGTCACGAGCTAAACGTGATCACTTTGTACAGCTACGGCCCGACGGGAAAGCCTGGCGGTGAAGCGGTCGGCTATCTCCCGACGGGTTGACAAGGGATTCACGCTCATCGAACTGGTGATCGCGCTGGCGATCATCGGATTAGGGTTGAGCTTTGTTCTGCCGAGAATGATGGCATGGGTGGATCGCCTAGCATTTTCGACGCGACAGCAACGGTTCGAGGACGCGCTTGCCGATCTGGGAAGCAGAGCGCGGCGCAGCGGCCGTTCGGTTGTACTGCGATCGACCGATCTCGTGCCTAACTCCAACGAACCGCCCCCGATCGAGCTTCCTTCGAGCTGGTCGTTGACTGTCGAGCCACCGATTGCTTTCCGATACGATGGCGTCTGCACCGGCGGCACGGTGCGGCTTAGCTTTCCTGCCGGCGAGAGAAGTTACCGACTGCAGGCTCCGTATTGCCGGCCGGAAGCGATGTGACCGCGGAACGACCCGGTTTTTCAACTCGCCCCTCCAATAGCGGTCAGGAAGGCTTCGCGCTACTTGAGGGCCTGGTCGCGATCGCGCTGTTGGCCGGAACACTGGTCGCGATATTCGCATTGGTCGGGAACATCCTCGACGCCGCCTCTCGCGTCGGACGTTCTAACGCGTCGGCCCAGATCACTATGAACGCTATCGAGGCCATGGCAGCGGTCAATCCGATGATGCAAGGATCGGGAAAAATCGATCTCGGCCCCTACGCGGTTACTTGGACCAGCGCGGCGATGACGCCGATTATCGACCGCGCAGGGAGCCTCTATCAAATATGCCTGTACAACATGGAAGTTCGGGTCGAAGACCAGCCTGGTTCAGTGCTGGCGAACTTCATGCTTCGACAAATCGGCTACCGGCGCGTCCGTGACCCGGGCCCGACGCTCGGTGATCAAGGTCTCCGATCAGGCGACCCAACCCGATCACAATAGCTAACTCTCGGTTCGGCGATCGCCGCTAATTTTGCGATAGCGCGGCACCGAATAAGTCGGGCGGCGGGGGCCGCGGTACGGGCGCCGCCCGCGGCGCAGCGACGATTGTCGGAAAAACCTCGCCAGGGAGTCCGCCCAATCGGACGAGCTGAGGAAGCTGCATGGCTGTCGTCGACGTATCCAGGTCGTCTGGCGGCCAAACATGACGCCATTCCTGGTCCTGACCGTAATAGCTGAAGACCGCGTCTTTACCACTCCAGCGGGCAATCTCGATCGTGTCGTGAGGTTTCTCCCTATATTCAAGGGACGTAAGATCCAAGGCGGCATTATAATTCAAGGCCCAGGCGAATGCAGTCGGTGTACCGGCCGGCCCCAGCAATGGCGAAGCCGTCAAGCCCGAAAACGTCATTGCAGAAGCGGCAAAGCGGTTTTTGCCTGTATCATAGTCGGTGATGAGGGCCTGAATTGTTTGTCGGAACCAGCCCGCAACAAGCGCAGTTTGCTCGGATTTGTCCAGATAAGGCCTAAGTCGGGCGCGGGTATTGACCACTTGCCCGAGGCTACCGAACACTATAGCCGCCACCATGCTCAAGAGAACCAGCGTAATCAAGACTTCGACGAGCGTGAAGCCCGTCTGTTTATGACCGAGTATCATCGCTGTGTTGGAGCACTATCGTATCGTATGACAAAGATATACAAAAAGATCGGGTGGGAAGCTGAACAACCCGCGCGGACGCGGGCTCTTTTGCCCATCCATCAGTAGGACCGCTCGAATGTGCGGCATTGGCGGTTTTCTTATAGTCCGGACGGCGGCGACTCGCAATGAGCTGGAGGCACGGCTTTGGAGGATGATCGCCACTCTCCGACATCGCGGGCCGGATGACGAAGGCGTCTGGACTGATGGTCGGGCCGGTCTCGCGCACGCTCGGCTGTCAATCATCGATTTGTCGCCGGCTGGGCATCAACCGATGGCCAGCACCGACGGCGCCGTGTGGATCACTTACAATGGCGAGATCTACAATTTCGCCGAGATCCGGCAGGAACTCGAGGCGCTGGGCTACCCGTTTCGCAGCCGCAGCGACACCGAAGTCATCGTCAACGGCTGGCACGCTTGGGGACCCAAAGTCTTCTCCCGGCTGCGCGGCATGTTCGCCCTTGCCATTTGGGACCGGAGATTGCAGCGCCTGGTCCTGGCGCGCGATCGGCTCGGCAAGAAGCCGTTATATTACGCTCCCACGGCAACAGCGTTTCTGTTCGGCTCCGAAATAAAGGCTGTGCTCACCTGGCCAGGCTTGTCTCGGACAGCGGATCTGTCGGCGATCGATGGTTATCTGACCTTTGGGTATGTAGCAGCCCCGCAGACCGCTTTCACCGGTATCCTTAGGTTGCCGGCAGCTCACTACCTCGTCCTCGACGTATTACCGGATGGCAGTCTAGGCGAGCCCGAGCTCGTGCGCTATTGGCGTTTGCCGGGACCGCGTCGGACGCGGCGTCACCGGCGCTCGGCGGACCTTTGCCGTGAGCTCGTCGCACAGCTCGAAGAGGCAGTACGGCTGCGGCTGATATCGGATGTGCCGGTAGGTGCTTTTCTGTCCGGCGGCGTCAACTCTTCTGCAGTTGTTGCGACAATGGCGCGCGTCGGGGGCGGGAGGGTCAAAACGTTTTCCATCGGGTTCTCCGCAAAGGAATATGACGAGACCCGCTACGCCCGGATGGTGGCAGAGCGTTATGCGACCGACCACGAGGAGTTCATCGTCGAACCCGATGCGATCGCGGTTCTGCCGCAGCTGATTTGGCATTATGGTGAGCCTTTTGCGGACCCTTCGGCCATTCCGACCTATTACGTCTCGGAAATGGCGCGCCGCAAAGTAACTGTGGCGCTCAACGGTGATGGCGGCGACGAGTGTTTCCTCGGCTATCCCCGATACAAGGCCATGCACTACCTTTCTCGCCTCGACGGCATGCCGCGGTGGTGCCGGGTCGGCCTGGGGCGGTCGCTGGCGCTGGCACCGCCCGCATTGCAACGCCGGTTTAAAATTCCTCGGATTCGAGCGTTGCTCGGGGCTCCCGACCAGCGGCCGAGCCGGCGCTATGCCTTTACGATCGTCTATTTTACCGATGACGATAAAATCGTCGGTTACGGCGATGCGATGCAGGAGCACCTCGCAGACGCCCCGCTCGATCTCTTCGATCCCTTTTTCGCCGAGGCGGACAGCCTCGTTTCCGGCGCCAACTGGGCCGACATTCACACCTACCTGCCCGACGACCTGATGGTGAAGGTCGATGTCGCCAGCATGGCCCATGGGCTCGAATCTCGCTCACCGCTCCTCGACCACGTGTTTATGGAGTGGGCGGCGGAATTGCCCGAGCAGGTCAACATGGCGCGCGGCGAGACCAAGGCGCTGTTCAAATCCGCGATGGAACCCTATCTGCCGAATGACTTGCTCTACCGGCCGAAAATGGGGTTCGGCTGTCCCGTCGATCGCTGGTTCCGGAGCGCGCTGAAGGAATTCGCCTACGATACGCTGCTGTCGCAAAGCGCGCGAGAACGCGGTCTTTTCCAGCCCTCCTATGTCCGCGAGCTGCTCGAAGAGCATTGTGCGTTCACACGCGATCACCACACGCGATTGTGGGCACTGCTGATGCTGGAGCTATGGTTCCAGATGTGGATCGACGCTCCGGCCGAAACTGGTGTCTTTCATTCGCCCCACCGGGCTGAAACCGGCGTTTCGATGGGATCTCTCGCGCCGTGAGCCGAGCATGGGTACACGACCATTTGGCTTGTCCGCTGCAACGCCGGGAACCGGCGCGCGAACCGGCCTGTTATCGACGCAGAGGCCGCGCGCATCTCGGGCGGGCCCCTCAATGGAGGACGACATGCTCTACTGGGCGCTGGTATTCTTCATCATCGCGATCATTGCCGCCTTCTTCGGTTTTGGCGGCGTGGCGACGACCGCTGCCAGTATCGCGCAGATACTGTTCTTTGTTTTCCTGGTCATCTTCCTGATCGCCCTGGTGATGGGGGTGGCCGGCCGGCGGCGGCCGCCTATCTAACGTAAGGGTGGCCGGTGAAGGTCCCGCGTCGGGGCCTTCACCAAGGCGCCTATCCTACTCCTCGGTGGCGAGAACCCGAGCAAGCTGGCTCAGGGCCTCCTGGTGACGCTCGTTGGGGATCTGAGCAAAGTTGCGGGCGAGCTCCAGACACATCCTCTCGCGCGGGCTGATTGAGCGCTCGTTTTCCTCGTCAAGCCCATCGAAAAAGTAGTTGACCGGCACGCTCAAAACTTGAGCGATCTCAAACAGCCGGCCGGCCGACACGCGGTTGATGCCGCGTTCGTATTTGTGCGCCTGCTGATAGGTCACCCCGATAAGATCGGCGAGCTGTTGCTGTGTCAGGCCGAGCATGATGCGGCGCTCCCGGATGCGGGCTCCAACATACCGGTCGATGTCCTGGGAGCGGCTCGAAGCTCGGCGCGAAGGGGAGCCCGTCAACGGCGGGTTGTCCTTGAAGCCACGCTCATCACTCAACCCATGACGGCGGTTTCCGGTCTGCTGCTCTCTCATTTTCTCAACTCGCTTTCCAGCTTGGCCGCGCGCTGATGTGACCGCGAACCGGTTAAACCAAATCGAATCCCGATAAATGCGGGCGCTCCTACTCAACCGGGCGGTGTCGATGCAGTGAACGGTCCGGATGTGTCAAAACTTAGGCGCGGTGTAGGCAAGAGCGCAGCGTAACGCTGTTCACGTCTGCGTTCCGCGCATGCGCTTCGCGTTGACAGTCCCCCCTGCCGATGATACCGACAGACGCTCATCTGCTGTAAAACGCGAATCGATGCCTCGCATCTCAATCGGCGACTGCTCACTCTATTACGAGCGGCACGGCATGGGCTTCCCGATCCTGTTCGTTTCCGGACTAGGCGGGTTTGCATCCTTTTGGCAGGACCAGATAGCGGCCTTCGCGAAGCGGTTCGAGGTCGTGACGTTTGATCATCGCGGCATCGGGCAGAGCGATCAGGCCCGGATCGGGTACACCGTCGAGCGGATGGCGGCTGACGTTGTCAGCCTGATGGACGCCCTACGGATTAAGCGTGCCCATGTCGTCGGACATTCGACCGGCGGAGCGATCGCCCAGGTTCTCGCTATCGACCATCCCACTCGGCTGGCAAGCGTCGTGCTGTCCGCCACCTGGACGAAGGCCGACGCCTATTTTCGCCGGCTGTTTACGTTCCGAAAAGAGGTTCTGCTGCGGCTTGGGCCCAGCACCTATCTGCAATCCGCCACACTTTACTGGTACCCGAACTGGTGGGTCGCCCGGAACAACGAACGCCTTCGTCAGTTGGAGGCTCAGAACCTGGCGAACTTCGCGCCAGTCGAGATCGTCGCGAGCCGGATTGATGCGATGTTGGCGTTCGACCGATCGAACGAGCTGGCGCGCATCAAGACCCCGACCCTGGTGATCGGTGCCGAGGATGATATCGTCACGCCGGCCTATTTTTCCGAAGACCTGGCCCGGCTGATTCCGGGGGCGGAGGTCAAACTCTTTCCGCGAGGCGGGCATTTCCTCGTGCACGTCCGCGCGCGGGAATTCGGCAATGCGGTGCTGCCTTTTCTGGCCTCCCACACTCCGGCTTCAATGTCGGTTACTCCCGGTGTCGGGGGCCGCGATTAGGAATTCTTCAAGATCTAGAGGGCTAGCTTCGGCTCGAGCGCGCCTTCCCGGGCGTTGACGTGGTGGACAGGGCTGCGCGGCCGGCACCGGTCGGGCGCGCAGTCCCGTCACCGGATGCTCATAGAGCCCGACAAAGCCGAGGCGCCGGACAGGTGGACCAACACCCGGATAGTACGCATAGCGGCCGGCATCGGCACAATTCGGCGATAGTCGGCGCGGTAAAAGCCGCGCTGCGCCAGAACCGTCTGCTGTTTGCTTATCAGCCCGTGGTGTGCGCCGCCACGGGACTGGTCGATTACTTCGAGTGCTTGCTGCGGATACGTGACGAGGCGGGGAACATACTTCCCGGTGCCGAGTTCATTACGGCCGTTGAACATTTCGGTCTGATTGGCCTCATCGATCGCTTCGTCCTCGAAAAAGCGCTGCAGGAGCTCGGCACCCATCCCGGGGTAAGGCTCGGCTTCAACGTGTCGGGCCTGACCGCTTGCGACCGGCCGTGGCTGCGCACCTTGAGTTCCCGGTTGCGCAACCGGCCCGATCTCGCCCGGCGCATGATCGTCGAAATCACCGAGACCGCGGCGCTCGACGACATCGAGGAGACCGCCCGCTTCGTCGACACCTTGCGAGACGCGGGCTGCCGTGTCGCGCTCGACGATTTCGGGGCCGGACATACTTCGCTGAGACACCTGCAAAGCTTGGCTGTGGACACCGTCAAGATCGACGGCTCTTTTGTCCGAAACCTCGCAGACAGCCCTGAAAATCGGGTCTTTTTGCGTCATCTGCTTGGCCTAACCAAGGGTTTCGGCCTGAGCACGATTGCCGAGTGCGTAGAAAACGATGCGGATGCGATCCTGCTGCGCGCCGAGGGGATCGGCTATCTTCAAGGCTATCACATCGGCGCGCCGACCACGCATCGCCCGTGGCTCGAGCCCCCGGTGACGGAAGCCGGCTGAAAACGCCGCTATGCGACGTCGGATCGCCCGGCATGGTCCGCGAGAACCTGCGCAATCACCAGAGAAACTCGCCGGGCGGTCGGGATGTCGCAGGAACTCGTTGGGGCCATGCGCATTGGAATGCGGTCCGCAACACGGTGTCGTCGACCTCGCCCGGCAGATCGATGACCGGGGTCCGTCCGGGCAACCGTACGACTTCTACTGTAGCGCCCGATACACCGGCGAGCCTGGCTCGCGCCCAGCGCTCGAACAACCGCACGGCCTCGTCCATGTAGCCGTGCGCCGCCCAATCCGGGTCGAACGATGGGGATTTTTGGGGATGCGGATGTATTCAACCAGTGTAGGAACAATCTCGTCGCCCCAGCACTGATCGACGAATTTTCTCGTCCTCTCGATATCCATCATCTTGATGCCCGCTCGCCCGCCGATCCCTATTTATATGACCACGCAGGCACTCCGACCAACCAGCTGTTGACCTGTTCGGGCTATCGATCTTACGCTCGATCAAGCCCTCATTGCCCATAAGCGGGAAGGAGCAACTGGTATGGCTGAGCTCGTCCTCGGGATCGGCACGTCGCATACACCGATGCTAAACGCCCCGGCCGAGGATTGGCCGCGCTTCATCGACCGCGATGCGGTTCGCGACTTCCTCGACAAGGAGGGGCAGCCGACGACCTACGAAGAGCTGCTGCATCGGGCGGAGCCGCACGTCGCGGCCGAGTTGACGCCGGAGCGGTTCGCGGCGCGGCACGCCGAGGCGCAGGCCGGGGTCGCCCATCTCAGGGATGCGGTGCGGCGCGCCGAGCTCGACGCATTGATCGTCATCGGGGACGATCACAAGGAAATCTATCAGGACGACAACCTACCGAGCTTTGTAGTTTATCGCGGCCACACGATCCGCAACGTGCCGCTCAACGGCTTCTCGGGCCCCGATTGGGCGCGGCGGGCGACGGCGCGCTACTATGAAGAAAAGGAGCCGCGCGCCTACCCGGTCGAAAGCGGCCTGGCATTGCACCTGACCACTTCCCTCGTCGATCGCGAGTTCGACCCGGTCTCGTCGGACGCTTTGCCGGACGGAAAGGGCGAAGGCCATGCCTTTGCCTTTGTCCGCAAGCGGCTGATGGCCGATCCTACGCTGCCGGTGGTGCCGGTGTTCATCAACACTTACTTTCCGCCAAACCAACCGACGCCGCGGCGGTGCTACAAGCTCGGCCAGGCGATCCGGGCGGCGGTCGAGAGCTATCCGGGCAATGCGCGGGTCGGCATCGTCGGCTCCGGGGGGCTGAGCCACTTCGTCGTGGACGAAGACCTCGACCGCGGCGTTCTCGATGCCTGCGCCCGCAAGGATGCCGATGCGCTCCAGTCATTGCCGCGGCAAAAGCTCAATTCCGGCAGCTCGGAGATTCGCATGTGGATTTGCGTCGCCGGCGCCGTCGAGCATCTCGATTTCACCTGGTCGCGCTACGTGCCCGGATACCGCACGCCGGCCGGTTCCGGCACTGGCCTCGGCTTCGCCCTCTGGTCGTGAGGTCAGCGATGAGCAAGGAAAAGGACAGCGAAGACCTGGTCCGTGTCGGCCCGGGTACCGTCATGGGCGACATGATGCGGCAGTATTGGGTTCCGGCGGCGATGTCCTCGGAGCTGGAGCGCGGTGGCGCACCGATGCGGCTGATGCTGCTCGGTGAGAGGCTGATCGCCTTCCGCGATAGCTCCGGCCGCATCGGGGTAATGGACCACCGCTGCCCGCATCGCTGCGCATCGCTGTTCCTCGGCCGCAACGAGGAAAACGGCATCCGCTGCGTCTATCACGGCTGGAAATTCGACGCAGCGGGCAATTGCGTCGACATGCCGAATACGCCGCTGCATCAGGACTACAAGGAGAAGGTCAAGGCCAAGGCCTATAAGGTTGCCGAGCGCAATGGCCTCGTCTGGGTTTATATGGGCGAGCGCGCCAAGGCTCCGCCCTTGCCGGGGATCGAGGCCTCCTTGTTGCCTGAAAGCGAACTGCAGATCGTCTTCGCGCAGCGTGAATGCAATTGGCTCCAGGCGCTCGAAGGCGACATCGACACCTCGCATTTCGGCTTTCTGCACGCCGGCTCGGTCGATCCGGCCGATGTGCCGGCGGACAATCTGATCCGCTGGACGGTGGCGAACCGGGCGCCCGAATATCATGTCGCCGACACAGACTGGGGCACGATGTACGCCGCCTACCGACCAGCGGACGCGGGCCAGACCTATTGGCGGTTTGCCAATTTCCTGTTCCCGTTCTGGACGCAGACGCCGCAAGGCGCCTTTGATCGGGTCAACAGCCGCGCCTGGGTCCCGATGGACGACACCCATACGATGTTCGTCAGCCTGACTTGGAAAGGCCTGCCAGCCGCGCGCGCCGCGCTCAGCAACACTCGGGGCCTCCCCGGCTCGAAGCTGACGATGGATTTCGTGCCGAATACGACGGACTGGTACGGTCGCTGGCGGCTCGCCGGCAACCAATGTAATGACTGGCTCATCGATCGGGAGGCGCAGAGGAGCGGTGGCATCTATACCGGCATCGTCGGCATCCAGGCCCAGGACCAGGCGATAACCGAGAGTATGGGAACCGTCATCGACCACGGCTTCGAGCATCTGGGTCCGAGCGACAAGATGATCACCCGTACCCGCCGACGTCTGCTGCGCGCCGCTCGTGCGCTGAAAAAGGACGGCACCGTCCCGCCCGGCGTCGACGACCCGGACGTCTTCGTCAATATCCGCAGTGGCGACTTCCTCGCTGACGAGAAGATAGGCTGGCGCGATGCTTACGAAGCCAAGCTGCGGGCCGCAATGCGCCCGCTCGCCCAGGCGGCGGAGTGAGCCAGCGTCAGCAAAACTCGACACGGCGCAAATAGCTCCCGTGTGACTGGGGCGACTCCATGAGGGCGCTTGTCGGCCTCTACTTTGCGATCGGAGTCGCGCTGGTGGCGATTGGGTTCCTGCTGCCGGGTCCTTGCCCCAATCGGAACACCGACGTCGTCAATCAAATCGTTTTTGTGCTGACTTGGCCGGTCGGCTTGTATTCGGACGTCTATCAGGGCCACCTGTCGGCGGAAGAGTGGCTGCGCGCCCAGGCCTGCGAGGGCGGCGGTCGGCTCGGGCCGAAGACTGTCCCGGGTTAGCCGAGCCCGAAATCCGGACCGGCGCGGCTCCTTAGGTCCTTGCCCAGCTCGGCGCCGACCTGGGCAGCATCGTTGATTTCGCCTTCGAACCGGCCGCGGATCTCTCTGCTTCCGTAGTCGTTGAGCAAGAGTCCCTCGATCGCCAAATGGTCGCCATCGATTTCGGCCAACCCGGCGATCGGCGTGCGGCACGAGCCGTCGAGCGCGGCGAGCATCGCTCGCTCCGCCCCGACACAAGCCGCGCTGATTGGATCATGGAGCGGTTCGATGAGTTGTCGCACCATCTCGTTGGCCGTCCGGCACTCGACGGCTAGCGCACCTTGACCGACGGCCGGCAGCATGAGCTCGCCGGTCAGAATTTCGGTCGCGCGCCCACTCAAATCGAGGCGTACGAGACCGCACAGCGCCAGAACCAATGCATCGACTTCGCCGGCTTCCAGCTTGCGCAGCCGCGTGTTCACATTGCCGCGGATCGGCACGATCGAAAGGTCCGGCCGATACCGCAGCAATTGGGCTTGGCGGCGTAGTGAAGCGGTGCCGACCTTCGCGCCGCGAGGCAGCGAAGCAAGGCCCGTCCCGCTCGCCGATACAAACGCGTCGCGCGGATCGTCGCGCGGCAGCACGCAGGCGATTATCAGGCCGTCCGGAAGCCAAGTCTCCAAATCCTTCAGCGAATGCACCGCCAGATCGATCGTCCCGGCGAGCAGCGCCTCCTCGATCTCCTTGGCGAAGAGGCCCTTGCCGCCAATCTCGGCAAGCAGGCGATCCTGCACCCGGTCGCCCGTCGTGCGGATGGTCACGACCTCGACCGCTCCCTCCTCGCCAAGCTCGGGATGTGCGGCAATCAGGCGGTCGCGGACGATGGCGGTCTGGCGCAGCGCCATCGGGCTGCCGCGGGTACCGATGCGGAGAGGACGGGGGGCCAAGGTGCATTCTCCCAGTTGCTTGCGATTACCTCTCCGGCAGCACCGGCAAGGTTTGCGTCAAAGCCAGCCAAAAGACCGCAAAGCCGATCGATATGATCGCGATCGGAACCCCGGCCCGGGCATGTTCGGAAAAGGTAAGCCTTGCTCCCATCCGATCGGCCCGCTCGGCGATCAGCACATTGGTCAGGCTGCCGGTTAAGAGCAGATTGCCGGCAAGGCTTGACAATAAGGCCAACGCGTAAAAAACGCCCGGCGGTGCGCTCGGCCAAAGCTGGAGGAACAGCATCGCGGCGGGGACGCCGCCGATCGTGTTGCTGGCTACGAGACTATAGGGCGTCAACAGCACGAGACTGTTCGGCAACAGGCCATGCTCAGTCAGAAAGTCGAGGATTTGGGCGGCAACTCCGGATTGGTTGAGCGCTCCGGTGATCCCGAAGAGGCAGGCGACGAGAAGCAGCAGCGGCCAATCCACCGCTGCGATCATGGTGCGGCTGGTAATTTTTCGGCTGGCGAGCAACAGAGCAGCTATGATCAGCGCGCCGGTCTCGCGCGGTAAAGGCGTCGCGAAGAGCAGGAGCAGCACCACCACGGCGACAGCCCCCTTAATCGTCTGATTGCGGTCGAGCGGGTGAACGGTTATCGGCGGTGCATCGAGGGTTGCCGCGAGCACCGTCTGGCTGATGCGCGTGCGCCATTGCAGAAAGACGACCAGAAAGACAACGATAAGCGTGAACATCGCCGGCACGGCGCAAATCGCCAGAAATGTCCAAAAGTCGAGCCGGCCGAGAGCCCCGATCAGGATGTTTTGCGGATTGCCGATCAGGGTCGCCGCGGAGCCCGCATTGGTTGCGGCAGCGAGCGCAATCACCAGCGGGCGAGGGTCGAGCCCGCGGCTCTGCGCTCCGGCGATCAGCAAGGGCGAGATCGCTATTATCAGAATGTCGTTTGCGAGTATCGCCGACAGCCCGCCGCCGATTGCGACCGTCAACGCCAGCAAGGTCGCCGTACCGCGCCGCGTCTCGGTAATCGTTCGGGCGCACAAATCGATGAAGCCCAATTCGGCGAACTGGGCCGAGATGATCATCATAGCGAACAAGAAGGCGAGGGTCGGCAAGTCGACCGCGCTGCCGAAATCATCGAGGGTCATCTCTCCGCTTGCGAGGAGCGCGATGACCGCAAGCAGCGCGATCCCGGTGCGATCGACCTGCAGCCACGCGATCCGGCCGGCGGCCATCCCGATATAGGTCAGGATCAGGATCAGCAGAACGATCGCGGTATGCATCAAGGGCCTGGTTTCGGCTTCCTCGGCTGGTGAGGGTGCATCATCCGCGCCTCTCTTGCTATATCATGCAAAGTATGTCCGAACCTGCTGTTCTCGCTCGCCAGAACACCGAGGTGTTCGACCTCGGCGGCCTCAATGACGCGCAACGCCGGGCCGTCGAGGCGATCGACGGGCCGGTGCTGGTGCTCGCCGGCGCCGGCACCGGCAAGACCCGCGTGCTGACCACCCGCCTTGCCTTTACGATCGCCACAGGCCGCGCTTTCCCGTCCGAATTGCTCGCCGTCACCTTCACCAACAAGGCGGCGCGCGAGATGCGCGAGCGGCTGGAGGCGATGATCGGCCGTGCTGCCGAAGGCGTCTGGCTCGGCACCTTTCATGCAATCGCCGCGCGCATTCTGCGCCGGCACGCCGAGGCGATCGGGCTCAAGCCGAGCTTCACGATCCTCGACACCGATGACCAGATCCGGCTGTTGAAGCAGATCCTGCAGGCGGAGAACATCGACGAGCGGCGCTGGCCCGCGCGCCTTCTGCTCGCACAAATTCAGCGCTGGAAGGATCGCGGTCTCGGCCCCGAGAAGGTTTCCCCCGCCGACGCCGGCGGCTTCGCGCAAGGTCGGGCGGTGGATCTCTACCGCCAGTACCAGGAGCGCCTGACGACGGTGAACGCCGTCGATTTTGGCGACCTGATGCTGCACAATCTGAGCCTCTTCACCGGTAACGCCGACATCCTCGCCGAATACCAGAGACGCTTCCGCTACCTGCTCGTCGACGAGTACCAGGACACCAACGTTGCCCAGTACCTATGGCTGCGTCTGTTAGCGCAAAAGCGCCGAAATTTGTGCTGTGTCGGCGACGACGATCAGTCGATCTACAGCTGGCGTGGCGCGGAGATCGGCAACATTCTGCGCTTCGAGAAGGATTTCCCGGGCTCGACGATCGCCCGGCTCGAGCAGAACTACCGCTCGACGCCGCACATTCTGGGGGCGGCGGGCAGCATGATCGCGCAGAACCGCGGCCGCCTCGGCAAGATCTTGTGGACCGAAGCGGACGAGGGAGAAAAGGTCGTGGTGCGGGCCGTGTGGGATGCCGAGGAGGAAGCCCGCTGGGTCGGCGACGAGATCGAGGCACTGCAGCGCAAGCGGCACGCGCTCAGCGAAATCGCGATCCTGGTGCGCGCCGGGTTCCAGACGCGCGAGTTCGAAGACCGGTTCATTACGCTTGCGCTGCCCTATCGCGTGATCGGCGGGCCGCGGTTTTACGAGCGGCAGGAGATCCGCGACGCGCTCGCTTATCTGCGCCTTCTCAATCAGCCGGCCGACGATCTCGCCTTCGAGCGCATTCTGAACACCCCGCGGCGCGGCATCGGCAGCGCCACCATCCAGGAACTGCACAGCTTTGCCCGCGCCGAAAGGCTGCCGCTCATCGAAGCGGCTCGCATATTGATAGTCGGCGATCGGATGAGGCCAGCCGCCCGCAACGCGCTCGCCGCGTTCATCAGCGCGGTCGACGGCTGGCGAGCGCGGGCCCAGCACATCTCGCACACCGACCTCGTGCAGATCGTGCTCGACGAATCGGGCTACACGGCGATGTGGCAGGCCGATCGCTCACCTGACGCGGCTGGCCGGCTCGAAAACCTCAAGGAGCTGGTCGTCGCGATGGCCGAATTCGAGAATCTCGGCGGCTTTCTCGAGCATGTCAGTCTGGTGATGGACAACGCCGCCGAGGCCGGCGGCGACATGGTCAATCTGATGACATTGCACAGCGCCAAGGGGCTCGAATTCGACGCGGTTTTCCTGCCGGGCTGGGAGGAGGGTTTGTTCCCGAACCAGCGGGCAATGGAGGAGAACGGGCTCGCAGCGCTCGAAGAGGAGCGCCGGCTGGCCTATGTCGGGCTGACCCGAGCCCGGCACCGCGCCTATGTGTCCTTTGCCGCCAACCGCCGCATTCATGGGCAGTGGCAGAATACGATCCGCTCCCGCTTTGTCGACGAGCTGCCGAGCGAGCACGTCGAGATCGTCGCCGAGCTCGGCCTGCAGCCCGCGGCGTCCTGGGAGGCCGGATGGACGAGCGCGATCGAGGTCCCGCCGGCTGCACCGTGGCGGCCGGCTGCCCCTCCGCGCCGTCCCTTGCTGGCGAATGCGGGCCCGGTGCCGCGGCGAGGCGAAGAATTGCGCCGGGTTGGCGGCTTTGCCGTCGGCGGCCGGGTGTTTCACCAGAAATTCGGCTACGGCACGATCACCGCGGTCGAAGACAACAAGCTCGCCATCCATTTCGACGTCGCCGGCGACAAGAAGATCATGGACGCCTTTGTCGAGCACGCGTGATCCTTTACCCCTCACCCTAACCTCGCCCCGCTAGCCCCCACCCTAACCCTCCCCCGCTTGCGGGGGAGGGAGGGGTGGGGGCTAGGGTCGGGGTGAGGGGCGCTTCCCGTGAATTCCGTCCGGCGCCTGTTCGCGCAGGTCCACGGCGCGGATGCGGCGAATGCCGTCTTTGCGCTCCTCGACGACAATGCCGACGCCGTATCGGCGTTTGAGACCGCGCCCGAGGAGTGGCGGGTCGAGGCCTATCGGCAATCGCCTTTACTCGAACTCCGAGCTAGGGGCGCAGCTCGCGCTTGCCGCGGCTGCCGCGGGCGGAACTCTGGCCGAATTCGGCGAGGAAAGCCTCCCGGCTCGCGACTGGCTTGCGGAGAACCAGCTGTCCTTTCCGCCCTTGCGGGTCGGCCGGTTCTTTGTTTACGGCTCGCATCATGATGGCAAAGTGCCGGCGGGAGCGATCGGGATCGCGATAGACGCGGCGACTGCGTTCGGTACCGGCGAGCATCCGTCGACCCGCGGCTGTCTCTTGGCTCTCGAGCGCTTGGCGCGTCGCCGGCAATTTCGCAGACCGCTCGACATCGGAACCGGAACCGGGATTCTCTCGATCGCTGCCGCCAAACTGCTGCACCGCAAGGTATTGGCCGGCGACATCGACCCGAGGGCGATCTGCGTCGCGCGACACAACGCCGCCCGCAACGGCGTAAGGCGACTGGTGCAAAGCCGCAAGCGCGCCGGGCTACCGCGATCGGCTCACTCGCAGATCACGCTACGATCTGGTCCTGTCCAATATCCTCGCGCGCCCATTGGCGGTGATGGCCGCCGATCTCTCTCGCCGGTTGGCTCCCGGCGGACGCGCCGTGTTGTCGGGATTACTGCGATGGCAGGAGCCGATCGTGCTCGCACCGCACCGTGGCTGCGGCATAGTGCTCGATCATCGGCTGGTCATCGACGGGTGGTCGACCCTGGTAATGCGCCGCCGGCATGGGTCAGAGATGACGATGGGGGCCGAAGCCCCCATCTCTGAAATCGCCTCGACCGGAAAACCGCTCAGGCCTCCTTCGGCCGAGCGAGCTTTTCCGGGTTCCGGAAGGGCACCGGCGAGGATGGATTGGGCATGCGGTAACCTTCGACGAGGCCGGCAATTTGCGAGCGGTGAAGCCCGATGTCGGCGAGCGAGTGATCATCGAGCGCCATCAGCTCGGCATAGGCTTGCTGCCGGTGCCGCCAATCGGAAAAGTGCCTTCCGGCGGAAATGAGAAGATTGACTACAGACATGGCTAGAACTCCTGCGCGCCGCTTATGCTGCGCCGCACAAGGATCTGGTGCTGCACCGCAAAAAGAGCAACGGCGGCCCTGCAATTCAGCCATGCAGCGGAAAAAGGAACGTAGATGAGCTCGAGCGTAACCCAACCCAACCGGGACGAGATGGCGCGATTGCTGAAGGCGGCGGGTTCTGCCTACGACCCCGAAGCAGTCGAGGACTTGATCGAGGGCGTGCTGGCCGCCCCGGCCGAAATCGGGACCAGCTGGCATGTGCTCGTCGCCGACCCGATGCCGCAACCAGCTCGCCGCCTGTCTCGAGGCGCTGCGGGCCGCCAAGGCCGCCGAGTACCACGACGGCCTGTCACGCGACGATTTTGCTCGGCAGCCGCGATCGGAGCGTCTCGCCCGCCTGCGGAAGGAACTGGCGTCGCGCGGACTCGATGGGTTCATCGTGCCGCGCGCCGACGCGCATCAAGGGGAATATGTGCCGCCACGCGGTCAGCGTCTCGCCTGGTTGACCGGATTTACCGGGTCGGCCGGTCTCGCGATCGTGTTGCGCGACCGCGCAGCGCTGTTTGTCGATGGGCGGTACACATTGCAGGCGGCCGCCCAGATCGATACGGGCTCGTTCGAGATCCATCACCTGGTAGAGGAACCACCGGCGCAATGGCTCGCCACGGCGCTCAGAAAGGGCGAGGTGCTCGGCTACGATCCCTGGCTGCACACGCCTCACGAGGTGGAACGGTTTCGCGCCGCCGCAGAAAAGGCCGGCGCCGAGATCCGCGCTGTTCACGACAACCCGCTCGACAAGGTTTGGTCCGGCCAGCCGGCAGCGCCGATCGCACCTGTCGTGCCGCACCCTGAGCAATTCTCCGGCGAGAGCGCAGAGTCGAAGCGCACCCGGCTGGGGTTTGCCTTGCAACAGGAGGGGGTCGCGGCTGTCGTGCTGACAATGCCGGAATCGATTGCCTGGCTCCTCAACATCCGCGGCGGCGACGTGCCGCACACCCCGCTGCCATTGTCATTTGCGATCCTGCGGCAGGACGGCTCCGTCAGCCTCTTCATCGACCGGCGCAAGCTCGTCCCCGGCCTCGAACGCCACCTCGGCAACGCCGTCACCGTGATGCCGCCCGAGCAACTGGGACCGGCGCTCGACGCGCTTGCGGCCGAAGGCGGCAGGGTGCAGGCCGATCCGGCGACCGCCGCCTCCTGGGTGTTCGACCGACTGGCAGAAGCGGGAGCGAAGATCCATCGCGCCGCCGACCCGTGTCTCTTGCCGAAGGCGTGCAAAAATGCGGCGGAGATCGACGGCACCCGGGCGGCGCATCACCGCGACGGCGCGGCGCTGACGCGTTTCCTCGCCTGGCTCGCGCGCGAGGCGCCGAATGGCCGGCTTTCCGAGATCGCCGCCAGCGACCGGCTGGAGGCTTTCCGCCGCGAAGGAGAGTATTTCCGCGATCTGAGCTTCCCGACCATTTCGGGGGCCGGCTCCAACGGCGCAATCGTGCATTACCGGGCGATGCCGGAGACCGAGAAGCGCCTCGAACCGGGCACTCTTTATCTGCTCAACTCAGGCGCCCAATATCTCGACGGCACCACCGACGTGACGCGCACGATCGCTGTCGGCGAGCCTTCGGCCGAGATGCGCGACCGGTTCACCCGCGTGCTGAAGGGCCACATCGCGCTCGCCCTGGCGCGCTTTCCGAAGGGCACCACCGGGACACAACTCGACGGCTTTGCGCGCCGCGCGCTGTGGCAGGAGGGGCTCGACTACGACCACGGCACCGGGCACGGCGTCGGCAGCTATCTCGGGGTGCACGAGGGCCCGCAACGAATCTCCAAGGCCCCGAACACGCAGCCTCTGCTGCCCGGCATGATCGTCTCGAACGAGCCCGGCTATTACAAGACCGGCGCCTACGGCATCCGCATCGAAAATCTCGTGCTGGTGCAGCCGGCCGACGGCTCGGCCGAGCGCGAGATGCTGGGCTTCGAAACGCTGACCCTCGCCCCGATCGACCGCAACCTGATCGAGCCGTCGCTGCTCGACGAAGACGAGATCGCCTGGCTCAATGCGTATCATACGCGGGTCCGCGAGCACCTGACCCCGCTTGTCGACGCGCGAGACGGCGCGCTGGCTCGCCGAAGCGACGCAGCCGGTCGGCGGGTAAATGCCGCAAGGCAGTGAGTTGTTTCCGGCGCCCGACTCGGTCGAGGCCGACCGTCAGCGGGATCTGACTACCGGCCTGTTGCCGTCACAGCTGTTGCGCGAGGCGGTGGCGCAAGGCCGGGAGATCCTATCGCCGCAGCCGATCGGCGACGACCAGATCCAGCCGGCCAGCATCGATCTGCGGCTCGGCGAGGTCGCCTACCGGGTGCGGGCGAGCTTTCTGCCCGGCGCGCGGGCGAGCGTGCGCGACAAGCTCGAGCTCCTCTCGATGCACCGCATCGACCTGACGGGGGGCGCGGTCCTCGAAAAGGACTGCGTTTATATCGTCCCGTTGCTCGAATATGTGTCGCTCAGAAAACGCACCGCGGCGGCCGCCAATCCGAAGAGCTCGACCGGCCGGCTCGATGTCTTCGCCCGGGTCATCACCGATTACGGCACCGAATTCGACCGCATCCGCGAGGGCTACAAGGGCCCGCTCTTTGCCGAGATCTCGCCGCGCGCCTTCAGCATCCTGGTGCGCACCGGCTCTCGCCTGGTGCAATTGCGCATCCGCCGCGGCTCGCCCGGGTTCAGCGATACGGCGCTGCGCCGATTGCATGAGGAAGTCGGGCTGATGGATGGTCCGGCCGGGCCGCAGACGATCCGCAACGGGCTCGCCTTCACGGTCGATGTCGTCGGCGACAAGGCGACCGGGATCGTCGGGTACAAGGCGCGGCGGCATACCGACGTGATCGATATCGACCGCAGCTTTCATTACGACCCGCGCGACTTTTGGGAGCCGGTATTCTCACACCGCGGTGAGGGGATCGTCTTAGACCCGAACGATTTCCACATCCTCGCGTCGCGCGAAGCCGTCGTGGTGCCGCCCGACCACGCCGCCGAGATGCTGCCCTACGACACCTTCGTCGGCGAGTTCCGGGTGCATTACGCCGGGTTTTTCGATCCCGGCTTCGGCGCCCCCGAGAGCGGCGGCGCCGGCAGCCGCGCCGTCCTCGAAGTGCGCTCGCACGAAGTGCCGTTCCTGATCGAGGACGGCCAGATCGTCGGCCGCCTCGTCTACGAACGGCTGATCGCCCGGCCCGACAAGCTCTACGGCACCCCGATCGGCTCCTCCTATCAGCGCCAGGGCCTGGCGCTGTCGAAGCATTTCAAGCAGCTTCGTTCCGCGCTGAGCTCGTGTGAGATCGGGGACGCCTGGAGTAGTTAATCCCGCTTGCCAGCGACGAACAGCCGGCACATCCTGATGTCAAAGCGAGGGCCAGATAGGGGCTGGCGTTAGAAAATGACCCCACTCAGGGAGAGGCGCGTGGCTCGGCGGCTTTTCGTCGCCGCTGCACTGGTGTCGCTGCTTTGCATCTCCGTGAGGGCGCAGCAATCGGAGCCCGGAACGCTTTCGGATGCAATCCGCTTCCTTGGGCACGAGAAATCCGCCGCCGAGCAATACGGTGTGATCCTGATCACAGTCGCCAAGGACAACCCCGGTCTATACGTCCGCGGGATCAAGCTTTATGCGGACGCCAAGTCGGATTTCGACGGGTTGATTGCCGAGCTGCGGTTCGATCTGCAGAGCGGACAGGACCCGGCGGGGTCGGCGAAGTTCAACGAGGCGCTGAAAGAAGCGGCGGAGAAGCGCGTGGCCTTCACCTCCTTCGTTTCAGGCGAGGTCGACAAGCTGGGGGGCGCGCGGCCGGGGCTGCCGGACGTGATCACGGCCGTGCCGGAGCTGGTGAAGGCGATCTCGGAGGCCGGGCTTTCGATCTGGAAAGCATACCACGATGCCAGCAAGGAACGCCGCGATGCGATAATGAGCGAGCTGGAGCGCCTGGAATGGCGGTCTTTTGCCGACCTGGCGAAGCCGTGACGGCACTCCGGCGCGAGCGGGGAGGAAAGGGTTGATCTATCGCTGCCGAATGCTGACGGTGATGGCGGTCCTCGCTGTGATCCTTTTCTTGAGCGGCAGAGGACACGCTCAGGATGCCGCCTCCGAACTCCCGACCGAGCCGATCCTGCGGATCGAGACGGGAAAGCACGGCGCCATCATCCTCCGTATCGACACGGATGCGGCGAACCGCTTCGCGGTGACGGCGTCGGACGACAAAACCGTGCGCGTGTGGTCGCTGCCGGAGGGGCGCCTGATGCGGGTGCTGCGGCTGCCTATAGACCAGGGGGATATCGGCAAAGCCTATGCGGTCGCGATATCTCCGGATGGCACCACCGTCGCGGTCGGCGGTTTTACTGGGACCTCAGGGCACATCAATATCTTTCTGTTCGATCGCGCCTCCGGCGAATTGAAGCAGCGCCTGAGAGACCTCCCGAACGTTGTCACTCATTTGGCCTATTCGCCCGACGGTCGGCGTCTCGTGGCAGCGTTGTTTGGGACCAATGGCATTCGCGTGTTCGATGCTGGCAACGACTATCGGCCAGCTGCCGAGCGACACGCAATACGGCGATGCAAGCTATTCGGCGGCGTTCGATCGCTCGGGACGACTGGTCACGACGTCGTTCGACGGGTTCGTCCGGCTGTACGCGGCGGACCGGTATCAGACGCCGATCGCTCGCTTCGAAGCGAACCGGACACCGCCCCTATTCAGCGGCCTTTTCGCCAGACGGCACCCGCGTCGCAGTCGGTTACGTGGATACCAACGATGTTGTGGTCCTCTCGGGCACCGACCTGAAACAATTATTCAAGCCGAAGACGACAGGCGTTCCCAACGTCGGATTCGAGCGCGGTTGGTTGGTCGGAGGATGGCCGCTTCTTGTACGCGGGCGGCTTACTGGGAAATCAACAATGTGCGGCAGGTCCGTCGGTGGAGCGACGGCGGGCGCGGCGCTTTCGTCGACATCCCCAGTGCACCTCAAGACGATAATGCAGATCCTCGGACTGAAAAAAAATGGCGGCATGCTCTTCGCGTCCACGAATAGCTTTGGCGTGATCCAGGCAGATGCCAAACCTGTCACGCTTCAGGGACTTGGAGTACTCGACCTGACTTCCGGCCGCGGGCCGTTGCGGATCTCGGCGAATGGCGAAACCGTGCAGGTCAATTCCTGGGACCCTCGTCACACCTATCGATTCGCCCTGAGCCGACGGCAGATCGATGTCGACCCGCCGGCGGACGCTTCGCTGCTGGCTCCGTCCACAGAGGCGTCAGGATTGTCGGTCACGAATTGGGACAATTCGACGGCGCCGGCGGTGAACGGAACACCACTCAAGCTCGAGCCGTACGAGCACTCGAGAAGCCTGGCCTTCGTGCCGGGCCACGGAGCATTTCGTGCTCGGGAGCCGACTGGTCGCTGCGGCTGTTCGATCGTAATGGGCATGAGGTCTGGCCGGCCCGTCCCGTCCCTGGCGTAGCATGGCACGTGAACGTCACCGCCGACGGTCGGCTGATCGTCGCCGCGTTCGGCGACGGCACCATCCGGTGGTTCCGGGTGTCTGACGGCGAGCCGGTGCTGGCGCTGTTCATCCACCCGGACGGCAGCAGGTGGATCGCCTGGACACCGCAGGGCTACTACGATGCCTCGCTGGGCGCCGACGATTTGATCGGCTGGCACATCAACCACGGCTACGATCGCGCTCCCGACTTCTACCCCGTCTCCCAGTTCCACGACCGTTTCTACCGGCCCGACGTGATCCAGCGCGTGCTGAAGACGCCGAGCCTCGACGTTGCCGAAGCGGTGCGGGAAGCAGACCAAGCGGCCGGGCAGCCGACGCCCAGGGCCGCGCCTGTCGGCTCGTTGCTGACGCCCGTCGTTGAGATCGACGATCCGAAGGAACCCGGCGCGTGAGGATCGCACGGATGTGCAGCTCGCCTATTCGGTGCAGCTGCCCTCAGCCGACGATACATTGCGCGTAGAGGCTCAGGTCGACGGAGTGAAGATAGCGGCGGAGGACCACCGGCTCGTCGACAAGGGCGACGCGCGCGCGGGAATCCTGCACATCAAGATCCCGCGCCGCGATTCGAAAGTTTCGGTGATCGCCTACAACGACAATGGCGCGAGCGTGCCGGCCTCGGTGCATGTGCAGTGGACCGGCGCCGGCACCGAACCCAAGCTGACGCTTTACGTGCTCGCGATCGGGATCAGCAACTACAAGGACCCGAACGTTCGGTTGAAATTTGCGGCCAAGGACGCAGATGATTTCGTCGCGCTGGCCAAGGCGCAGGCAGGCGGGCTTTACGAGAAGGTCATACCGTACCCGCAGCATGAAAGCTTGCGGGACGGAGATGCAACAAGGGAGGCAATCCTCGACGGGCTTGACTGGATCATGCGCGCCGTCACCAACACGAACGACGTCGCGATGGTGTTCCTCTCCGGTCACGGGGTAACGACACCGGATCAGCATTACCGTTTTTTCCCTTATGACTATGATCACGACGCGGGTCGAGCGCACGACGATCGCCGATTCGGAGCTAAAGGATTATCTGACGAAGATCGGCGGCAAAAAGATCTTTTTCTTCGACACGTGCTATTCAGGTAACGTCCTGCATCGGCAGGGGGCCAGAGCACGGATACCCGGGCAAATGTTGACAAGTTCGCCAACGAGCTAAAGGCGGCTCCGAGAATGGGATTGTCGTGTTCGCCTCCTCCACCGGGGACGAATTGTCGCTGGAAAGAGACGAATGGCACAACGGCGCCTTCACCAAGGCCTCGTCGAAGGGATGCGCGGAGCCGCGGCGCGCCCGCAGCATGCCGGCAATCATCGATCTCCGATCTGCAGGGCTACGTTTCCTGGCGGGTAAAGGAGCTGACGAGCGGCAATCAGAGGCCGGTCATGGCGATGCCGAAAACGGTCGAAGACTACTGGATCGCCCAGCGGCGTGAATTGACGCGACGGCCCGCTGCGGTTCCGAGGCAGACCCCGGTCATCACCGGGACCCGAGCACGCGGCCGGTGGAAGGCGACGGCTTATTGCTGCTAGAGGGCTATTTGTAAATTGACAAAATTTAAAGCTTATGGTATTGCTCACCGCATGCAGATCTCACCGACGACCCCGCTAAACCTATTTCCGAGCGATGATGTCGCTTTCGGTATTCTTGCCATTCTCACAAAACAGCGGCAAAGCAGTGGTGTAATAGCGATGCCGTTGCTGTTTTTTCGTTCGCTGGACCGTCGGCGGCCGAGGATTTCTGCGGAAACTAGATCTCGATGGCTGATAATTCGCTGCAAAAAACAGCAAAAACAGCCAGCCGTGAACACTAGTCATGCGCCGCCCAGAGCTGCCGGAGGAGGTCGCGGTGGCGCAGCAGCCAATAGAGGCCGATCAGGGTGTGGCCGCTTTCGATCGCGCCTAGGTCGAGCAGAGCTTCGATTTCGGCGAGGGTTTTGACGACGACGCGGATGTCTTCGTGCTCTTCGGCCAAGCCGTGCACGCCGCCGGCGGCCGTGGCATCGACCCGGCCGCAGAACAGGAAAACGCTCTCGTCGGAGCCGCCGGACGAGGGCAGATAGCGCTGGATCGGGATCGGCTCGCCGATCAGCGCGAGCCCGGTTTCCTCCTGCGTCTCGCGGATCGCGACCGCCGCGGGTGTCTCGCCGCTGTCGACGAGGCCTGCCGCCGCCTCGAGCTGCCACGGCGAGCTGCCGGCGAGCAGCGCCGGGAGGCGGAACTGCTCGACCAGCACGACGCTCTCGCGGTCGGGGTCGTACAGCACGATCGCCGCCGCCTGCCCGCGTCGCAGCACGTCATAGCTGCGCAGCGCGCTCCATTCGCCGGAAAACAGGCGATGCCGGAAACGGAACACGTCCACCCGCAGAAATCGCTCGAACGCCTTTGTCGCCTCGACGATCTCGACATCCGGATGCGCCGGCGGGGTGTCGCTCAAGCCGATGCTCCCGTCGCAGCAATCGGCTCTGCAGCCTGCAGGCTGCGCGGCAGCCGCACCGTGAATTCGGTGAATTCGCCCGGGCGGCTGTCGACAGTGATCGTCCCGCCATGCTGTTGCACGACGATGTCATAGCTGATCGACAGGCCGAGCCCGGTGCCTTCGCCGGTCGGCTTGGTCGTGAAGAACGGTGTGAACAGCTTCGACCGCACCTCGGGCGGCATCCCGACGCCGTTGTCCCGCACCCTGATCTCGACCTGGCCGCCGAGATCACGCGTCGACACCCGCAATGACGGTTGAAATGCCGGGTCGGTCGCCTCCTCCCGGCGCTTGCTCGCAGCGTAAAAGCCGTTGCCGAACAGGTTAAGGAGCACGCGGGTAATGTCCTGCGGTACGAGTTCGATCGGAGGGAGTTTGGCGTCGAGATCGCGCTCCAACGTGATGTTGAAGCTTTTGTCTCGCGCGCGGGCGCCGTGAAACGCCAAATTCAGCGCCTCCTCGACCAGCACGTTGAGGTCGGTTGCACGTCGCTCGCCGGTGCCGCCGCGGGAATGCTGCAGCATGCTGGTCACGATGCCGTCGGCGCGCCGCCCGTGCTCGACGATCTTCGCCAAATTGGCGGTCAAGGTCGCGATCAGCTCGTCCTGCTCGGCGCCGGGGGAAGCGATCGTGTCCCTCAGCTCCTGCAGCAGCTCGCGAGAGAGCTCGGCGAAGTTGTTCACAAAATTGAGCGGGTTCTTGATCTCGTGGGCGATGCCGGCAGTGAGCTGGCCCAAGGACGCCATCTTCTCGGCGTGGATGAGATTGGCTTGCGCTTGTTTCAGCTGCTCGTGCGCCACCCGCAAGTCGCGCTCGCGCCGGCGCTGCTCCTCGAACAGCTTGGCATTGCGCACAGCGAGCGCCGACTGGGTGGCGAAAGCCTCGATCAGACTGACGACCTCCTTGGAGAATTCGCCCGCCTCGCGGCGAGCAACGACGAGTCCCCCAGGATATCCTGCTCGTGCAACAGCGGCGCGGCGATCAGCGAACGGTACCCCAAGCGAGCAAGGCCATCGGACAATTTGGGCAAGCCGAGCTGCCGCTCCGCCAGGAGGTCGCGGATCTGCGCCGGCGAGCCGGCGGCTGCCGCGGCGCTGATCGCGCCTTCGCCGAAGCGGATCGGCGCCGCCCGCAACTGCTCGGTCAGCGCCGGTTCGGCGCCGTGGCTGGTGCGAAACCGGAATTCGCGCGCCGCCTCGTCGAATTCATAGATCATCCCGGCTTGCGCATGGGAAAACTCGACCGCCCGAGCGGCGATGATCGACAGCACGCCTTCGAGATCGAGGGTCGAGCCGACGGCCCGACCGACCGCGCGCAACGCTTCGAGTTGCGCCAATGTCTCACGCAGCTCTCTCAAGGTGTCGCGAAACATCGCCAAGGTCTGCGCCATCGCACCGATTTCGTCGCGCCCGGCCTCCGGTATGGCTACGGCGACATTGCCCGCATTCAGGCCGTCCATCGCCACCGTCAGGCGGCGCAATGGCACGACGATCGAGCGCAGGATCAGGAAGGTCAGCAGAGATCCAATAACGACTGCCGCCGCCACGACGAATTGCGAGAGCCGTGTTGCTCTTTCGGCTTCGGCAACCACGCGCTGCCGAGCGGCGATCGCGGCGCCGGTCAGTTCCTGGACGATCGAGGCAATCAGTTGATCGGCGACAAGGCTGTGCTGTCGCGCCTGAGCCAGCAGCGAGTTTCCGATAACACGCCGGTCTTCGGTGTATTCCTCGACAGCCTTGCCGGCCAAATCCTCGTATTGCGCGATCTCGCTGCGGACTGTCGCGATCCGCTGCGGGTTCCACGGCTGCAGCTCGTCGAGGTGCCGTTCCACTCGGGCGCGGGCCGCGGCGGCGTTCCGTTCCGCCATCATCAGCTGACTGACTGCCAGGTCGGTCAGCCAATAGCGCAATTCGCCAAAGGCAATTTGCGCGCTGTTCGCCTCTTCGATGCTTTTGAGGAGATCGGCCGCAGTGACCATCCCCGCCGAATTCTCTGCGATCTTTTTGGTCAGGTAAGCATTCGTCGCGATCAGGACAAAGAGGCCGGCGCAGGTCAGCAGCATCAGCCGGGTGCGGATCGTCAGCCGGGCCATCATCGGATGCTTCCGCCCAGTCAGTTCAATGGTACAGAGTGATGCTGATCACCGCGCCGAGGTCGTTCAGCTTCCCGCCTTCCTTTGGGTAGCCCGTGATATCCATCTCACCCTTTGGCGAACCGTGGCAGGCAAGGCAGGACTCCACGTAATACTCCGGTACCATGACCCGGAACGCCGGCCGCCCATTGGTCTCGACCTCGGCGGAGAATGGCTTGCCTGCGGGCCAGGCTGGATCGAGGAACTGCTTATCGATGACCCCGGTCTCCCACGAGTTGGGGAGCGCCTTGCGGTTGCGGACGAGCTCCAAGGGCGCAGTAACCTTGATCTCGGCTTCGCCTTTCGCCAGATGGTCAAAGCTTTCGGCGACCAGCCGCGCAAACACCGCCGGAATAAAGCCCTTGAACCCGGTTCCCTTCTCGTTGATCGTCGCTTGATTGTCGTCCACGACCTCGACGATCGCCGCCATCATCGCCCGCAGCAACCGCCCCTGACGTGAGGCGGGATCGAGCTTTTTCGGGTCAACCCCGGTGTCTTTCTTGTATTTCGCCAGTGCCTGTTCGAGCACGACCTCCCCGGTCAGATGCTTGTCGCCGAGCTGCGGATTGTTGATCAAATCCTGTTGGTCGGAGATGACCGTGCGGGCATCGCGCAACATTTCAGCCAGACTTTGCGCGATCGCCATGTCGTCCTCGGCCGCAGCCGCGCTTGCCATCGCACAGGGCACGAAGGCCAGGTAAACTGCGAGGATAATCCGCCGAACCAGCAAAAATGACGCCCACACCGCGGTCACACCACCGAGATGTCTGGAGCGTCAACCGCTTTCATGCCGACGACATGGTAGCCGCAATCGACATGATGGACTTCGCCGCTGACGCCGGCGGAGAGGTCGCTCAACAGATAAAGGCCAGCGCCGCCGACATCCTCGATCGTGACGTTGCGCTTCAGCGGCGAATTCAGCCGGTTCCATTTTAGAATGTAATTGAAATCGCCGATGCCCCTGGCGGCGAGCGTATTGATCGGACCGGCGGAAATCGCGTTGACGCGGATGTTGTCGCCCCCGAGATCCACGGCAAGATAGCGCACGCTGGCCTCGAGCGCCGCCTTGGCCACGCCCATCACGTTATAATGCGGCATCACCCGCTCGGCCCCGGAGTAGGTGAGCGTCAGCAAGCTGCCGCCGGCCGTCATCAATGGCGCGGCGCGACGGCAGACATCGGTGAACGAAAAGCAGGAAATCTCGAGAGTGCGCAGGAAGTTGGCGCGCGTCGTCTCGATGTATTTGCCTTTCAGCTCGTCCTTGTCCGAGAAGGCAATCGCGTGAACCACGAAATCGAGCCGACCCCAGTGTTGCGCCAAGGCCGCAAAAACCGCATCGAGGCTCCCGGCGGAAGCGACATCGGCCTCCAGAACGACTGTGCTGTCGAGAGTGAGGGCGAGCGGCCGCACCCGCTTCCCCAGCGCCTCTCCCTGATAGGTGAAGGCGAGGTCGGCGCCATGAGAGCGCAGCGCCTTTGCTATCCCCCATGCGATCGAGCGCTCGTTGGCGACGCCCATGATGAGGCCTTGCTTACCCGCCATCAGCGGCATCGTCTTCCCCATTGTCCAATTTGCGGCGATCCTACACGAAGGAAAGCGCCCCGGCCAATCAGGGTCGCCCCGAGAATGGGACATTCGCCGAGAGCTTCTTGTTTAACAGCAGCGAGGACCTAAGCTTTTGTGATGACCTCTGCCGAGGAACAGAGCAGGCCGCGCCGCGGTAAGCTGCGGCAGATAGGCGCGACGCTCGCCGCCTTTGCGATCTATTCGCTGCGCCGCTTCCTCGGTGACGGCTGTTTTTCCGCTTCGGGCGCGCTCAGCTATACGACTCTCGTTTCGCTGGTCCCGCTTGCCGTTATCGCTTTCGGAACGCTGTCCGCCTTTCCGATCTTCGCGCAGGTGCATGACGAGCTGGTGGCTCTGGCCTTTCGTACCCTGGTGCCGTCGATCGGCGAGCAGGCGGCGTGGTGGTTTCGCGCCTTCGCCAATTCGGCGGCGCAGACCACGGCGATCGGGATTGCCGGGATTTCTGCGACCGGAATTCTGCTGCTGGTCACGGTCGAGGATCAGCTCAACCTGATCTGGCGAGTGACCTCGCCGCGTCCATGGGTTCAGCGCATCCTCGCCTATTGGACCTTGATAACGCTCGGACCGCTCCTGATCGGGATCAGTTTTTCGCTGTCGACCTATTTCGAGCTCGCCGCGCGTCAGGTCGGTCTCGGGCAAGAAGCGGTCGCTTGGTTTGCGAGCAGCTGGCTGCACTCACTCGCCCGTGCGGTTCCGGCCGTGCTCGAATTCGTCGCTCTCACGCTGCTCTATTGTCTCATACCGAACTGCGCGGTGCGCTGGCGCGACGGCGCGCTGGGCGCACTAATCGCAACGATAGCCATCGAAATTCTGAAGGTTGGGTTTTCGTTCTATATCGGCGTCTCGTCCTTTTATCAGACGGTGTACGGCGCGCTCGCCATCATCCCGATCTTTCTGTTGTGGATGTACATATCATGGATGGCGGTTCTGCTCGGCGCGGTCGTCGCCGCGGCGTTGCCGAACTGGCGGATCGACGAGCGGGTCGGCACGATACCCTCGGGCGGCGTGCGGCTCGGCTTCAGCTTGTCGTTGATTGCATCGCTGGCTCGGGCGCAACGGCGCGGCGAGTCGAGATCCACGCCGGCGCTCGCCGCCGAGCTCGGCGTCGCGACGACAGTCATCGACGAGCATATGAGGCCGCTCGCCGAGGCCGGCTTCGTGGCTCATACGCAAGAGGGGTGTTGGGTGTTGTCCTGGGCCCCCGAGACCGCGACATTGCACGACTTGTACGAGGCGCTTCACCTGCCGCTCGCCGGCCGCTGGATGGGACGGGGCGCCCAGCCGTGGCAACGGCAGGTGGCGCCGGCAATGGATCGCATTGTCAAGGCGGAGAGTACGGCCATGGGCGTCACGATCGCCTCTCTTCTCGCCGAAACGCTCGAACCCGTTGCTCGCCGGCGGGGCCGTTGGCGCTCGGCCGAGCCGGTGGCCGAAGAGATGACGTCGGAGTAGATCGGATGCATCAACAATCCTCATCAGATCTAGCGAACGCCACTTTTTTAATCCTCTCCCCCCGCCGGCCGGGGGGAGAGGGAAGGGTGAGGGGGGCCGATATACCGGGTCTCAGCGCCACCCACCTCACCCTCCCGTCGCTTTGCGACGGGCCCCTCCCTCTCCCCTCTAAAGAGGGGAGAGGGGCAGACGGGCATGTGGCATGTTAGACGAGATTATCGAAAGCGAGCCGTTCGTACCTTTTCGGCGCTGGCTCGACGAGGCCTGGCAGGGCGAGCCGAACGCGCACGCAATGATTTTGGCGACCACAACTTCGGAGGGCAGGCCGTCGGCTCGGGCCGTGCTGTTGAAGGGGCTGGATGATCGGGGATTCGTTTTCTACACCAATCTCGAAAGCCGGAAATCGAAGGAGCTGCTGACCAACCCCCACGCCGCGCTGTGTTTCACGTGGAAGTCGCTGAACCGTCAGGTCCGCGTCGAGGGTCCGGTTGAATTGGTCACCGAAGAGGAGGCCGACGCCTATTTCTCCGGCCGGCCGCGCGACAGTCAGATTGGCGCATGGGCCTCGGATCAGTCGCAACCGCTCGTCAGCCGCGCCGAGCTCGAACGGCGGGTGGACGAGTTTTCGCGCCGGTTTCCCGAAGGCGCCGTGCCTCGGCCGCCGCATTGGTCCGGGTTTCGCGTCGTGCCGGTTGCCATCGAATTCTGGCAGGAACGGCCGTTTCGGTTGCATGATAGGCTGTTGTTCGTTCGCGAAGGCACAGAATGGCGACGGGAACGGCTATTCCCTTGATACACGGGCCGGCGTCGGAGCGCCTGCGGAGGATTGCGACCTACGCTTCGGTCGCGGTCGCGGCGGTCCTGATCGGGGTCAAATTCGCGGCTTGGCTGGAAACCGGATCGGTCGCGCTGCTGTCGAGCCTGGTCGACTCGTTGCTCGACGCAGTCGCGTCCCTCGTCAATCTCGTCGCGGTTCGCCATGCGATGAGCCCGGCCGACCGTGAGCATCGCTTCGGTCACGGCAAGGCGGAGCCGCTCGCCGTTCTCGGCCAATCGGCATTTATCACAGGCAGCGCCATGCTGCTGCTCGCCGAGGCCGTGCGGCGGCTAATCTGGCCGGTTCCGGTCGAAAACCCACCGGCCGGGATTGTCGTCATGGTGTTTTCGATCATTGTGACGATCGGGCTGGTTGCTTATCAGCGTCATGTCGTGCGGCGCACAGGGTCGATCGCGATCAGTGCCGACGAACTGCATTACCGCAGCGATATCGTATTGAATGCGAGTGTGATCGCGGCGCTCGTACTGGGCAGCACCTTCGATTTTCCGTTACTCGATCCGCTGTTCGGCGCGGCGATCGGGATTTGGATCGTCTACTCCGCCGTTAGGCTGGCGCGCCTGTCGTTGTTCCAGCTTATGGACCACGAGCTGCCCGACGAGGAGCGCGAGAAGATCCGTGGAATTGCACAGTCGCACCCCGATGTGGTCGCCGCGCATGATCTGCGCACCCGGGTCGCCGGCCCGACAGCCTTCATCCAGCTTCATATCGAAATGGACGGGGGGCTGAGCCTTATCCGCGCGCACGAAATTTCCGACGAAGTCGAGGCCGAGCTGCGTGCCGCCTATCCGAACGCCGAAGTCATCATTCACCAAGACCCGGAGGGGGTCGAGGAGCCGAGATCCAATTTTTCGCGACGGGTAGGCGCGCGATGAGCAGTGAACGAAAGGTTTTGCTGTTGACCGGGGCGAGCCGTGGGATCGGCCATGCGACGGTGAAGCAATTCAGCGATGCCGAATGGCGGATCATCACCTGCTCGCGCGAAGCAGTGCCGGAGGAGTGTAAGCGCGACCCGAACTGGACCCATCACATCACGGCCGATCTCGGAGACCCTGGGGATCTCGACCGCTTCGTCGCCGAGGCGGGCGAGTTGCTCGACGGACCGCTGCACGCGCTCGTCAATAATGCCGGTGTGTCGCCTAAATCTCCGACCGGGGCACGGGTGGGGTGTCTCAACAGCGATATCGAAGCCTGGCACGCGGTGTTTCACCTGAATTTTTTCGTGCCGCTGATCCTGGCGCGCGCCTTCTCGACAGCGCTGGCGCAGGGGGAGGGTGCGATCGTCAACGTCACCTCGATCGCCGGTCACGTCGTGCATCCGTTCGCGGGGTCGGCCTACGCGACATCGAAGTCGGCCCTGTCGGCATTGACGCGCGAGATGGCCGCCGAATTCGCCCGGCTCGGTATCCGGGTCAACGCCGTCGCTCCCGGCGAGATCAAGACCGCGATGCTGTCTCCCGAAACCACTGTCTTGCTGCCGCGGATTCCGCTCAACCGGCTCGGCGAGCCCGAAGACGTCGCGGGCACGATCTTTTTCCTATGCAGCGAGGACGCCGCCTACGTCACCGCTACGGAGATCTTTGTCAACGGCGGCCAGCATATCTATTGAAACGGGAATTTCTCGCGAACCAGCCGGAGAACGGAATCGATGAATCGGACATTGCTGACCCGGCGCACGATATTGCAGGCGACGGCGGCGACGGCGCTGACTGCGCCGTTCGTGCACGGCGCCTACGCTGCCGGCAAGCTCTCGTTCGGCGTTTGGGACCATTGGGTCCCTGGCGCCGCCGAGCAGTTGAAGAAGATTTGCGCCGAATGGGCGGCAAAGGAAAAAGTCGATCTCAACGTCGACCTGATCACCTCGAACGGCGACAAGGACCTGTTGACGTTGATGGCGGAAGGCCAAGCCAGGGCCGGCCACGACATGATGGGGCTGCGTACTTGGTACGTCTCGGGGCAGGCCGACAACTTCGTGCCAGTCGACGACATCGTGCTCCCAGTCATCAAAGAGTATGGCCCGATCGCGCAGGCCTCCGAGTACACCGGCAAGATCGACGGCCATTGGATGGCTGTGCCGACCAGCTACGGCAACGGTTCGCTGCCGCCCTGCGCCCGTATCGACTACATGAAGGAATATGTCGGGCTCGACGTGCAGAAGATGTATCCGGCCGGCGCTCCGCCCGATAAGGAGCTGGTCGAGACCTGGGAGTGGAACAATTTCCTCAAAGCCGCCGAGAAGTGCTTCAAGGCTGGGCACCCGTTCGCCCTCGGCATCAGTACCTGTACCGACGCGATCAACATGGCGGGTGCGGTCTTCCACAGTTTTGGCGCCGACCTCGTCGACGCCAAGGGCGATATCACGGTCAAGACCGATGCGACCCGGCAGACGCTCGAATTCTTCAAGCAGCTCGCCAAATCGCTCGACGGCGATGTTTACGCCTACGACAACGCGTCGAACAACAAGGCGCTGGTTTCCGGCAAGAGCGCGCTGATTTTCAACCCGCCCAGCGCCTATGCGGTGGCAAAGCGCGACCAACCGAAGGTCGCCGAGCAATTGTGGACCTTTCACTCGCCGAAGGGGCCGCAGGGACGCTATGACCCGTGCAACCCGTATTTCTGGGCGGTCTGGAATTTCTCACAGAATATTCCGGCGGCGAAAAGCCTGCTGACCTATCTGATGACCCGCCCGGTACAGGAAAAGCTGGTCACTGCCAGCGTCGGCTTCGACATCCCGCCCTACGACAAGTGGATGGACTTCAAAATTTGGGAAGAAGAAGGCCCCCCGAAGGGCACCAACTACAACTATCCACCGCGGCACGACGCGATCCCGAGCCTTGCGGGCTATCCGGCTCCGTTGAGGATCGGGACCCAGATGTTTGCCCAGGCGACTTTGACGAAATTGATCGCCAAGGTGACACAACAGCGCCAATCCTTAGACGACGCGATGAGCTGGGCCGAAAGCGAGATCGAAGGCTTTATGCGATCGTAGCCGAACCTGCGCCTATTTATTGCAGTCGGTGGCCCGGACGATGCATTCGCCGGCTTGGTCCTTGGTACAGCTTTTCAGGGCGTCGAGACGGGCGGCTTCGCGGTCTCTACGCCAAGCGGCGCCGGCGTGCTTGCCGTCTTCGGTCGTCGCCAGCGCGCCGCACATCCGCGGACCGACTCTGCCCACGACCTTGCAGCCGCTGGCGCCGCAGTCGCCGAGCGCGACTTCCTCGGCGCGTTTCCCCGTCGGCTGGTTCCAGCTCACACCGTACTTGCCGGTGTCCCTGTCCCACGCGATTGCGCCGTACCCGGCGGACGCAGGGATCGCCGGCATGAGCGTGTATCCGAAGGCCAGCAAGGCGACGACGATCCACAGGCGGCGCATCGACGTATTCTCCTTCAGATGATCGTACCGGATCGGGCCTGGGGCGGGCTGCCCCGCCCCAGGCCGGTGGCTCAGTGCAGCGGCGAGAAGGCGGCCGGGACGACCAGCATGTTCTCCTGCTTGAGCATCATCCCGGGTTGACCTCCTTTGGGCGGCCAGATGCCCTTGGCTCTCGCTTCCTCGCGGATGCGGAAACGCTCGCCCGCATCCTTGTAGGCCCAGATATGGCACCACTTGTTGAGGCCGCCGATCTCGGAATACCAGGCGCCTGCCAAGGGCGAGAGCTTGGTGCGTTCGGCGATCTGCGTGCTCCAGCGGTCGATCGTCGCCGGAATGCCGCCCGGCTTGAAGGTATAAATGCGGATCTCGTAGAGATTGCCGAGCTGGCGCGGTTCGAGCTTTGGCGAGAACGGTGCCGGCAGGTAGATGTCGCTGCGCTGCTCGACGACGAATTCGCGGGTGTTGGGCGGCCAGCCCTGAAGCTTGGTCGCCTCGGCCCGCACCCGAGTGCGCTCTTCGAGGTTCTCGTACGGCCAGACATGGATGACCCGGTTGAGGGGGCCCACTTCGGTGTGCCAAAAGGCAGCGAGCGGCGAAACCTTTGCCCGCACCGGCAACGCCTCGGCGAAGCGTTCTTCGAAAGTCGCAACCGTGCCCGGCTGCAACGTATAGGTGCGCATTTCGATGATCACAGATCTTCCTCCGTTTCGAGAGTCAGCGTGCCGACGCTAGACCCTCGCGCCGGAGTGTCAAGCGCTCTTCCCGGGCTCGCTTTTGCCGGTGGCCGGCTGTGTCCCTCCGGGATGGAAATCCAGTGACACGCCGTTCATGCAGTAGCGCTGGCCGGTCGGCTCCGGACCGTCGTCGAAAACGTGGCCGAGATGGCCGCCGCAGCGGCTGCAATGAACTTCGGTTCGCGTCATGAATAGGCTGCGGTCGGCCTTGGTTTCGACCGCCTTGACGAGCGGCGCCGAAAAGCTCGGCCATCCGGTGCCGCTGTTGAACTTGGCGTCCGAAGAGAAAAGCGGCTGACCGCATCCGGCGCAGTGATAGACCCCGGGGCCGTACTGCTTATCGAGCGGGCTCGATCCGGCACGTTCGGTGCCGTGCTCCCGCAGCACCCGGTATTGCGCCACAGACAACTTGCCCCGCCACTCCTCCTCGCTCAGCGCAACCGGAAATGACCTCCCCGGCGCATGTCCGCGGCCGCTCAATCGGCCGAAAAGTCCATCTGCCATGCCCTTCCTTTCGGACTCGCAATACGACCAATCGGATATCGGGTCGCCCGCGCCTCCCGTGAAGGGGCCGGCATCAAACGACGGCCGGAACTCAATGCACCCGGTCGTCTTCGCCGGGGATCGGACGCAGCAATTCCGCCGTCGAGCGGGCAATCCAGCACCAGACGACGCAGGTCAGTTCGTCATCGTCGCTGCGCAGGCGTTGCGCCTCGCGGTGCGCGATTTCCGCAGCGGCAGCGCCGTGCCGGCGAACGAGAAGCAATACCGCTTCCCATATCTTGCGCTCGTTGGTCATCATCGCCGGGGTCATCATAAGCGTAAATCCGCCAGCTCCGCGAGAGTTCCCTCTGTCGCCCCTCCCGATGGGGCGCTGAGGATCGGCCCGAATAGCCATGCAAACGGCTCGATCCGTCAAAGTTCTGTCCAATATCTTGTGGTAGTAGACGCACTCCATACCTCATCCTGCTTGCAGGAATGTCAGCCCCCGGTATATTCGCGCCATGCCCGATCTCTTCGACACGCCGCCGGTCAAGCCCGGCGACAGCTATTCCGCCAAGGACATCGAGGTTCTGGAAGGTCTCGAGCCGGTTCGCCGTCGTCCCGGCATGTATGTCGGCGGCGCAGACGAGCGCGGGCTCCATCATCTCGTGGCCGAAATCCTCGACAATGCGATGGACGAGGCGGTCGCCGGCCATGCCACCCGCATCGAGATCGAGCTGGGCAGCGGTAACTGGGTAACCGTCCGCGACAACGGCCGCGGCATCCCGGTCGATCCCCATCCGCGGTTCCCGGACAAATCGGCGCTCGAAGTTATCCTGACGACGCTCCATTCCGGCGGCAAATTCGGCGGCGAGGCTTATCGCACTTCGGGCGGTTTGCACGGCGTCGGCGTGTCGGTCGTGAATGCGCTCGCCGACGAGTTCGAAGTCGAGGTCGCACGCGACCGCCGGCTCTGGACTCAGAGCTATTGCCGGGGGATACCGAAGACCAGCCTGGTGGACCGCGGGCCGGTGCACAACCGGCGCGGCACGATGGTGCGCTTCCATCCCGACCCGGAAATTTTCGGCGAGCTCGGCTTTCGGCCGGCGACGCTGTACCGCATGGCGCGTTCCAAGGCCTATCTGTTCCGCGGACTCGAAATCCGCTGGAGCTGCGACCCTTCCCTGCCGCGTCCGGAAGGCGTCCCGGCCGAGGCGAGGCTTCACTTCCCCGGCGGGCTAGGCGATTTCCTGACGGCGAGCCTCGACGGCCGCGCCACCCTGACGCCGCGGCCGTTTGTCGGACAAATCGACTTTGCGGAAGGCGGCGGTGTGGAGTGGGCGGTCGCCTGGCCCGAGGACGAGGAGGAGGGGTTCAGCCACTCCTATTGCAACACGATCCCGACCCCCGAGGGCGGCACTCATGAGGCGGGGCTGCGCAGCGCTCTACTGCGTGCCGTCAAGGGTTATGGCGAACTCGCCGGCAACCGGCGCATCGCCCAGGCGACCGGCGAAGACGTTACGAGCGGCGCGGCGATGCTGCTGTCATTGTTCATCCGCGACCCGCAGTTCCAGGGCCAGACCAAGGAGAGGCTGGCCTCCGCCGAGGCGACAAGGCTGGTCGAGAGTGCCGTCAAGGATCATTTCGACCATTGGCTGAGCGCCGATCCGGCGACTGCACGGGTGCTTCTCGAGCGCATCGCCGAACGCGCGGAGGAACGCCAGAAACGGCGGCAGCAGCGCGAGCTGGCGCGCAAGAGCGCGACCCGCAAGCTGCGGCTCCCCGGCAAGCTCGCCGATTGCAGCCGCGACAGCGCCGCCGGGACCGAGATTTTTCTCGTCGAGGGCGACAGTGCCGGCGGTTCGGCCAAACAGGCGCGCGACCGCGAGACCCAGGCGATCCTCCCGTTGCGCGGCAAGATCCTCAACGTGGCGAGCGCCTCGCCCGACAAGATGCGCGCCAACCAGGAGCTTTCGGACATCATCCTGGCACTCGGCGCCGGCTCGGGATCGCATTACCGCGAGGAGGGATTGCGCTACGAGCGCGTCATCATCATGACCGACGCCGATGTCGACGGCGCGCACATCGCCTCGCTGCTGATGACGTTCTTCTTTCGCGAGATGTCGAAGCTGGTCGAAAACGGCCACCTCTTCCTGGCTTTGCCGCCGCTCTACAGGCTGACGCAGGGCGACGTTACCCATTACGCGCGGGACGATGCGCATCGCGAGGAACTGCTGCACGGCGCCTTCAACAGCCGCGGCAAAATCGAGATCAGCCGGTTCAAGGGTCTCGGTGAAATGCCGGCGCGCTATCTGAAGGCGACGACGATGCATCCGGCGCAGCGCACATTGCTGCGGGTGACCCTGCCGGCCAAACCCGATCCCGCAGCGATCGAGCTGCCCGCCGAGGAATTCGAGCGCACCAAAGCCTTGGTCGAGACGCTGATGGGCCGGCGCCCCGAGCTGCGCTTTGACTACATTCAGAAAAACGCCCGCTTCGCACGCGACCTCGACGTATAAGTCGGGAACAGATTCCACGTTTGAGCGGAAATTAGATGCGCATCGCGGTGATCGGCACCGGCGGCATTGGCGGGCCCTATGGCGCCGCACTCGCCCAGGCCGGGGCGGATGTGACCTTTGTCGCGCGCGGCACCCATCTCGCGGCAATCCGCGCGAACGGACTTCACATCGAAGGGGATCGCGGCGAAACCCACATCCGGCCGGCGCAGGCGACAGACAACATCGCCGAGATTGGCGCCGTCGACGTCGTTCTGTGCTGTGTCAAATTATGGGACCTCGAAGTTGTCGCCGAGCAGATCCGGGCGATCGTCGGGCCGCAGACCGCCGTCATCTCGTTGCAGAACGGCATCGACGCCGCCCAGCGTCTGACCTCGATCCTCGGGAATGAGGCCGTCATGGGGGGCATGGCGTTCGTCACGGGCACGATCATCGCGCCCGGCGTCATCCGTCAAACCGGCGCCTATCAGCGCATGACCTTCGGCGAGCTCGACGGCCGGGTCAGCGATCGCGGCAAGCGGCTGCGCGATCTCTGCGAGGCGGGTGGTTTCGAGGGCGTGCTGAGCCCCGACATCGTGGTCCCGATATGGGAAAAATTTGTCATGCTGGTGCCGCTCAGCGGGGTCAACGCGCTGACCCGGCTGCCGCTCGGAAAGTGGCGCGACGATCCCGATCTGTTGGCCCTCTATGAAGCGGCGTTGCGCGAAACCGTATCCGTGGGCCTTGCCGAAGGGATTAGGCTGCCGCCAAACAGCGTCGACAAGACATTCGCGCAGATGCGCTCCATGCCGCCGCATCATACGACGTCGATGGGGAACGACCTGATCCGCGGCAACCGGCTCGAGCTGCCCTGGTTTGCCGGCAAAGTGGCCGAGCTTGGCCGCCGCCACGGCATTAAAACGCCCGCGAACGGCTTTATTTACGCGGCCTTGAAGCCCTATGTCGACGGCGCTCCTGCCTGAGGTGGCGACGGCGGTTCAGCTCGGCACGCCGCCGCAAAGATCACTTGCGTAAATCCGCAGCCGCCCTTAACTAAGGCCTGTCGACCCGTTTGGGTTCGGCTTTCCGGCCTGCGTTCCTCTGCGATCGTCCGACCGTGTCTCCCGAGCCAATCGATGTCCGATCCGCTGCGCGCTTGCGTAGCGTCCTCTATGCTACTTGGAGTTACTGCTAATGGCGTCCGGTACGGTCAAATGGTTTAATGCGCAAAAAGGGTACGGGTTTATCCAACCCGAGAATGGCGGCGCTGACGTGTTCGTTCACATCTCTGCCGTCGAGCGCGCAGGGATGGATAATCTGCGTGAAGGTCAAAAGCTCAGCTACGAGCTCGAGCAGGGGCAGCGGGGCCGGGTCTCTGCGGTCAACTTGCGCGCAGTCTGAGGACGGACGAGTATCTGCGGAGGGCGCCTTGATTAGGTGCCCTCTTTTTTCCTTCAGGAGATCTCTTTGGCAAAGGAAGATTTGATCGAGTTTGAAGGTATTGTACAGGAGTTGCTTCCCGACGCGCGTTTTCGTGTGAAGCTCGACAACGGGCACGAGACCCTTGCTTATTCCTCCGGAAGAATGAAGAAAAATAGGATCAGAATTCTTGCGGGTGATCGTGTTACGGTAGAAATGACCCCCTATGACTTGACCAAAGGCCGGATCAACTTCCGTCATAAGGACGAGCGTGCGGCGCCGCCAATGACGCCCCGACCACAATACCGCCGCCGCTGAATCACAACAGTTGTTGATCGAGCCGCATCTGCCGTGTGGTCAGAGCATACCTCACCCGCCAAAACTGTTTGACATTTCTGCCGTCAAGCCCAATTTGAGGGGCAGGAAAAAACGCATCAATTGTTACAAAAAGGCTACAACGTCTCAATGAATTTTTCCGAACTTGACCTTTCGCCTGAGGTTCTTCAGGCGGTGTCCGACGCCGGTTACACAAATCCTACCCCGATCCAGGAACAAGCGATCCCGCATGTAAAGCGTGGCCGGGATGTTCTCGGCTGCGCCCAGACCGGGACCGGTAAGACGGCGAGCTTTGTGCTGCCCATGGTCGACATGTTGGCTGCCGGGCGCGCTCGGGTGCGGATGCCGCGCTCGCTGATTCTAGAGCCGACGCGCGAGCTCGCGACCCAGGTGGCAGCCGCCTTCGAGACCTACGGCAAGCATCATCGCCTGACCATGGCGCTGCTGATCGGCGGCGAAAGCTTTGTCGATCAGGAACGCAAGCTCGATCGCGGCGTCGATGTGTTGATCGCCACGCCGGGCCGGCTTCTTGACCTTTACGGGCGCGGTAAGATTCTTCTCTCAGACACCCGTATTCTGGTCATCGACGAGGCCGACCGGATGCTCGACATGGGTTTCATCCCGGATGTCGAGCGCATCGTCGGCCTGTTGCCGGAAACGCGTCAGACATTGTTCTTTTCGGCGACGATGCCGACCGAGATCCGCAAGCTGGCAGATGCCTTTTTGCGCGACCCGATCGAAATCGCGGTGGCACCGCCGGCGTCACCCGCCGCAACCGTCGTGCAGTCGCTCGCCGTTGTTCATCCAGAAGGCAAGCGTGAAGCGCTGCGCCGGCTGATCCGCTCCGAAGACGTCAAAAACGCACTGATCTTCTGCAATCGCAAGCGCGACGTGGACATTCTGTTCCGTTCGCTGACTCGCCATGGGTTCGATGCCGCGGCACTGCACGGCGACATGCCGCAGCCGAAACGCACGGAAACCCTGGACCGTTTCCGAAACGGCGAGGTTCGGCTCCTCGTGGCCAGCGACGTCGCCGCGCGCGGCTTGGATATCAAGGGCATGAGCCACGTCTTCTGTTTTGACGTGCCGATCCATGCCGAGGACTATGTCCACCGCATCGGCCGAACCGGCCGCGCTGGCCTCGAGGGCCGGTCTTTTATGCTCGCCTCGCCGGAGGACGGCGATGCCGTCGCCGCGATCGTCAATTTGATCGGCAGGGAGATTCCGCCGATCGCCATCGAGGGGATCGAGGCCGCCGAACTCGAATACGGCGAGCGCCGCTCGCGCCGCGGGGCACGCCGGCCCGTCAACTCCGATCGCCGCCGCACCCGAACCGATGCCGCCCCCCGGCGGGAGCCGGCCGAGCCTCGCGCCCCGCGGCGAGAGCGTCGGCCGAGCATAAAAGAGGCGGCACAAGAGGGCGCGCAACAAGACCTGCGGTCTTCAAACGTGACTTCATTCCCGCGCGCTCCCGTCGCTCGCGTTCCGCGCCGGCCCGAGCGGCAACCGGAACCCGATCGGCAGGTGGTCGGGTTCGGCGACCATCTGCCTGCCTTTCTCGCCCGGCCACCACGGATCGTCGCTCGGCCCTGAGAACTGGTACGATCGATGAAGACGATCTTTGTCATGGTCAAATGCGACCTAGGCAAAGCCTATACCGTTGCCGACGAGGCCGTTCTCAACATCGAACAGGTGTCGGAGGTCTATTCGACATCCGGGCAATTCGACCTGCTGATGAAATGCTATCTTCCGGAGGCCGTCGATATCGGCCGTTTCGTGACCGAACGACTGCAAACCCTTCCCGGGGTGAAGGATACGTTTACAATCATCGCATTCAAGGCGTTTTCGGAAGATACTTCCGTTTAGTCTTTGGAGGTTAGATGAGCGCGGACGAAACGGGCTGGGTCCGGGCAGCCAGCCGCGCTGATCTGGCCGAAGGCGAGCCGCTGGGCGTTGAGGTCGCGGGTCGCTCGATCGCGCTTTATGACATCGACGGGGCCGTTTTCGCGACCGACAACATCTGTACCCACGCCTACGCCCGGCTATCCGACGGGTGGCTCGACGGCGATCTGATCGAGTGCCCGCTGCACGCCGCCCGCTTTGATGTCCGCACCGGAAAGGTGCTCGACCCACCCGCCACCGAAGATCTGAAGACCTACCCGGTGCGCGTCGTCGGCGGGGAGATCCAGGTCAAGCTCGACTGAACTCGCCCGCAGTGCGGGAGAGGGGGATCAAGCCCTGGGGTGACCGATAGTCAGCCGTAGACGCGGCGGTAGAGATCGATAATTTCGTCGCTCGAAGGCACCCGCGGGTTATTCGCCGGGGAACCCGAGGCGAGCGCCTGGCTCGCCATCACCGGCAGCAGTTCCTCGTAGCGCCCGGCATCGATACCCCAGGCGCGCGGTGTCGGGACCTGCAGATCCTCGTTGAGCCGGCGCAATTCGTCGAGCAGGCGGGCAACGGCGGCTTGGCTCCCCTCGCCCTCTTCGGCTATTCCCATCGCCCGCGCACAATCGGCGTAGCGCTCGAGTGCGGCCGGCGCGGAAAAGGCTGTGATCTCGGGCAGCAGCATCGCGTTCGACAGCCCGTGCGGGACGTGGAAGAAGGCGCCGATCGGCCGGCTCATGCCGTGGACTAAAGCGACGCTGGCATTCGAGAACGCCATCCCCGCCGTCGTCGCGCCGAGCATCATCGCCTCGCGCGCCGCCCGGTTGCCGGGCTCGGCGCACGCCGTGCGGATATGACCGGCGATCAGCCCCATCGCGTTCTTGGCAAGACCGTCGGTGAAAGGATTGGCGCGGCGGCTGACATAGGCCTCGATCGCATGCGTCAGGCTGTCGAGCCCGGTATCGGCAGTCAGCCGCAACGGCATCGTCAGCGTCAGCTCGTAATCCACGATTGCCGCGACCGGGCAGCAAGCATGGCCGGCGATCAGCATCTTCTCGTCCGTTTCGGTATCGGTGATGACCGTAAAGCGCGTCACCTCCGAGCCGGTGCCTGCGGTTGTCGGGATCGCCACCACTGGTAGACCCGCATTCGGGATTTCCGCCGGGACCTTGTAGTCCCGCATCTTCCCGCCATTGGCGGCGAGCACAGACATTCCCTTTGCTGTGTCGATCGAGCTGCCGCCGCCAAGGGCGACGACGCTGTCGTAGCTGTCTTCGGCCAGCCGGCGGGCGCCCGCTTCGATGATGGCGGTCGTCGGGTCCGCGACGGTGTCGGAAAACACCCGCCGGGGGATCCCGGCATCGTCGAGGATCTTGGTCACGCGCTCGAGATGTCCGGAGCGGACCAGAAAAGGGTCGGTGACAATCAGAGGTTTCGTCAACCCGAGCCGCTCCAGTATGCCGGGGAACTCGGCCAGTGCGCCGCCGCCGACCGCCATTACCCGCGGCATCGTGATGATCGGAACCATTGGCGGGCCTCAGCCGGGTTTGCGCATGCGAAAACGCAAAATGCCCCCCGGCTGCTCGCTGGCTTCGAGCAGCTCGCACCCGGTTGTCGCACAAAAATGCTCGAAATCCTTTGTGGCCCCAGGATCGGTCGCGATAACTTCCAGCACCGCGCCGGGGGAGAGTGGCTTCAATGCCCGCCGCGCCTTCAATACCGGCAACGGGCACAATAGCCCGGTGGCGTCGAGGGTAGCGTCAACCGCTGTATTGGCTTGCGTCATCGTCCGGCATCTCCCCAGTTACCGCGCTTGACTGTAACAATCCGAGTATCCCGAGGCGAGCGAAACCCGCAGACACACCGTTCTCGATGGGCCAGCGCCCTTCTACTCGTGCTTCAACTGCTCCAAAATCCACTCGCAGTGCCGCCGCTCGTCCTCCAGACCGCGCTGCAGCACGTCCCGCGTGTTCGCCTGCACCCCTTTGAAGTTGACGGCACGCTCGTACGCCGTGTTGGTGTCCGCCTCGTTGGTCCGCATCGCCTGCAAAAGGAACTCGTCGCCCATCAGACCGGCAATGACCACCTTGCCCTTCGTCAGGCTTTCATGTCGCCCTCTTTCGGCGGGGTACGACCCGTGCTCGACAGAATATCGCCGAGCTCGGTGATATGACGCAAATGGTCCCGCTTAAATTCCGCCAAGGTGGTACGGTATCTCGAGTTTTCGAGACGGTCGATCGCCGCCTGGTAAGCATCCGCCGCGTCGTAGTCTAGCTGGATCAGGTCTTCGAGCAGGCTTTCGAGGGTGCTCTCGGTTCCTGCAGTCGTCGTCATGTCGGCTCCTCTTTGCTTTGGGCAACGTCGATGCGTCGAACGGGTAACGTCGCCTTGGGCGGGTTCGCTCCATTCGCAACCAAAGCAAGGCTATAAGCCGCGAGGCTCGGCAAAATTATCAAGGCTCCGAACCCATGCCGCGCGCCAGGTGTTTTCGCATGCAACAAAGGTGCATAACGATGCGAGTCCACCATCTCAGCTGCGGTAGGATGTGCCCGTTTGGCGGCCGGCTATGGGGATGGTCATAGCCCGGTTCTCGGCCCGCCGAGATCGTCTGCCATTGCCTTCTGATCGAGACCGAAATAGGGCTCGTGCTCGTCGATACCGGGTTTGGCATGCGTGACGTGGCGCGACCGCAACGGCTCAGCGCGTTTTTTCGATTGCCAATCGTACCCGGCTGCGCGAAGCGGATACCGCAATGCGACAAATCGAAAATTTAGGCTTCACCGCCGGCGATGTCCGACACATCGTGCTGACGCATCTCGACATCGACCATGCCGGCGGCATCCAGGATTTCCCGGATGCCACGGTGCACGTCTTCGGCGCCGAGCTGGATGCCGCGAAATCTCAGAATGGCTGGCTCGATCGCCGCCGCTATTTACCGATACAATGGGGCCGAGATGCCAATTGGCAGCGCTATACGCCCGAGGGGGAGCGCTGGTTCGGCTTTTCTTGCGTGCGCGAGCTGGTGCGCATGCCGCCGGACATCCTGATGGTGTGCCGCTCGCCAGGCACACCCTCGGTCATTGCGGGATCGCGGTACGCGACCTGGAAGGTTGGCTGCTTCACGCCGGCGACGCCTATTTCTTCCGCGATGAAATGGCTCTCGGCGGATATTGCTGCACCCCGATGTTGCGCGCTTACCAGCGGCTGATGGCGGCCGACAACGAGAGCCGGCTCAACAACCAGGCGCGCCTGCGCGAGCTGAAACGCGCCCATGGCCGGGAAATTCGCCCGTTTTGCGCACATGACGCGAAGGAGCTGGAGGAGCTTGCGGTGGCTCCGATCGATGCCGCCCCCTGGCAGCTCCGCCGGTCGCTCAGCACGCGTAGACGAAAGACTGCCTGCCGCGCCTCGGGCAGCTCGCGGGCGATCAGCGCAAGGATCCGACGAGCCTGGTTAAATTTGGTCTTGACCGAGCGCCCAACCTCGCGTAGAGAGCCGCGCATGCACCACTTTGCGCAGCTTCGGATGTCCGGAACTTACATCCTCGCGAACGACCGCTCGCAGCGGACGGGGCTGAAGGGATACGTATGCGCTGAGTAATCTGCGCAGATAGACGGTTTCCAGGGCCCCGCCGGACACGGACGGGGCCTTTATCTTTTTCGGCCCGATTGTGCCCGGCGGTTCCCTGTGTTTGAAGGACGCGGGGTCATGTTGGAGGAAGTCTGGCCTGAGATAGGCAACGCCTGGGTCTCCGGGCTGCTGGCCGGGGGTGGATCCGTCCTCGTTCAGTGGCTGGCGCCCAAGGCGGCCCGGCTGCTCAGACGGTTGCGGGCGCCCGATCCTCTACGGTTCGAGCGCCGGCTGGCGGCGATCCTGGCGGCCGATGTCGTCGGCTATTCCCGCCTGATGAGCGCCGACGAGGAGGGCACCCATCTTCGCCTCTTGGCCTATCGCCGCGAGGTCATCGCTCCGAAGGTCCGCGAGCATCGCGGCCGCATCGTCAAACATACCGGTGACGGGGCTCTCGTCGAATTCGGCAGCGTCGTCGATGCGGTGAGGTGTGCATTGGATGTGCAGCGGATCATCCGGGCGCGCAATGCCGGGCTGCCGCAGGACCGCTGCATCGAGCTGCGCATCGGCGTCAATCTCGGTGACGTCATCGTGGCGCCGGACGACATCTATGGCCACGGCGTCAATGTCGCGGCGCGCCTCGAGAGCCTCGCGACGCCCGGCGGAATCTGCATCTCCGCCGATGTCTGGCGTCATGTGCGCGGCGCGGTCGTCGCCGATTTCGTCGATCTCGGCGAGAAGCGCCTGAAGAACATCGCCGATCCGGCGCATGTCTTTGCCCTGTCTTCGGCGGCGTGACCCTCACCCACCAAGCCCCCTCTCCCGCGGTGCGGGCGAGGAGCCTTGGTTGGCGTGTGTTGCAACCCCTCTCCCGCACTGCGGGGGCGGAGAGGGTGCCGAGCGGAGCGAGGCGGGTGAGGGTTTCAGTGGAACCGGGGCTTCACCTTCTCGCACAGCAGCTGCAATGATTTCATCACGCGCTGATGCGGGATCCTGGTGCCGCAATTCATCTCCGCCAGGATGCCGTCGAGGCCGAGCTCCTCCTTCAATCCCATGAGCCGGTCCGTGACTTGCTCGGGTGTCCCGACGATGATCTTGTCGCGCAACGCCTCGTCATAAGTAATGGTCTGCAGCCGCCGGCCGCGCGCGGCGCGGTCCTCGATCGCGCGCACGCCGGCGCGGGTCGCCGAATCCTCGAGCCGCTCCCCGAGATAGCGGTAGAAGTACATGATGCTTTCTTCCGGCTCCGAGCGTGCTTGCGCCGCTGTCTCGGCGACATAGACCGGCGCCCGCAAGAAAACCTGGCCCTCGCCCGGATGCCCCGCCGCCTTCCAGCCCTCGCGATAGGCCTTGATGTTCGGGGCGAGCTCGGAAAGCGTGCCGAGGCGAACTGCGACAAACACGCCGTGGCCGAGCTTGCCGATCGCCGGAAAGGTGTCTGGGCTGTTGGCGGCTATGCGGATCTCGGGCCAGGGTTTTTGGTAGGGCTTGGGCGTCGCTCTGACGTTTTGGAACGAGTAGTACTTGCCCGAATAGGAGAACGGATCCTCGGTCCACGCCTTTTTCAGGATTTCGAGGGTCTCGGCGAAGCGCTCGCGGCTCTCGCCATAGGGCACGCCATAAGCCTCGTAGGTGCGCGGGAAGCCGCTGCGGCCGACGCCGAAGATCAGCCTTCCGTGGCTGATCTGATCTACTGTGGCGGCCTCTTCCGCCAAGCGCAGCGGATGGCACAGCGGCAATACCTGCACGCCGGTGCCGATCTTCATGCGCTTGGTGCGGGCCGCGATCGCGCTGGCAATGGTCAACGGCGCGGCGCAGACCGAGCGCTCGGGCGCGACGTGGATTTCCGCCAGCCACATTGCGTCGAGACCCCAGCGCTCGGCCGCTTCGACCTGTTCGAACAACTCGGCAAAAGCCGCCGGCTAACTCATGCCCGCCGGACACTGAAACTCGTGAAACATGCCGAATTCGAACGCCATCGCCGCTTCTCCTTTTGGGTCGCGCCGACACTGTAGGATCGAGAAGGCGCCGATGCCAGCCAAGAAAGGGCGCCGGCTCTGTTGCGATTGTCAAAGGCCCGTCATTGAACGCGCCGCCCTGCCTTCCCGTAAAAACGTCGCCCACTTCTTACCTTAATGTTAAGATCGGCTGCCCCCCTCAAGTTAGCACGCCGAATTAAGAAATTCTCTGAGCATTCCTTAAATTAAGATAAAATTGATCATATACCGTCACAAGATAGTCCTTAATCCATACAGAATGGACGGGTTTTTGACGATTGAGTGACGATTTTCTGACGGGTGACGCTTCATCCTGGCTAACGAATTCTTAACATTTACTGTTGGTAACGGCGCGCCTGCCCGAGAACATCGTACAGTGACCGATTTCGATGAAATTTGCGAAGAGGCGATAGGCAGCGCCCGACCATTGGGCGGCGCCGCCGATTTCGTCGAGGCCTGCCGGGTCTATCTCGCTCGGCGCAAAGTTCCCGAAGACGAATTCTCCATTTTCTTTGGCCGGCTCAGCGAAGCCTTGATGCACCGGGGATGGCGCGAGCACGCCGCCGAATGCGCCCGCGTCGCCTTCGAGTTGCAGCCGGAGCAAGAAGAAATAGCCGATCTCTGTGCCTGGGTGTTCAGCAATTCCGGACGGCACGAGGACGCCGCGGCGGCCTACGAGCGGTTGCTCGAAATGCGGCCCCGATGGGCCGAGGGCCACCGCCACGCGAGTGGCTCGCTGGCAGCCGCCGGACAACTGGACCGCGCCATTCTCCATGCCAGCAGAGCCAGCGAACTCGATCCTCACTCGTTTGAATTCGCCGTCCACGCGGCCGGCCTGTGCGAGACTGCGGGGCGATACGAGGATGCGATAGACTATCTGACGTGCGCGGCGGCCATTGCGCCCGGCCGCAGCGCTGTCCTGCGCCAGATGTCGGGCCTCAAATTCGCCCTCGAAGAGACCGAGGACGCCGTCGCTATTGCGCTGCGCGCCCTGTCCCTGGCGCCCGGTGATCGGCAGAACGCGCTGCACGCCAGCGAGCTGTTGCTGCGCACCGGGCAGTTCGACCAGGCGGCCGATATCATCTCTGGCGCGCTCGAGGCCCACCCGCAGGACGAGGTCGCGCTGCGCCTGCTCTCTGCAGCGCAGATGCTGCGCGGCCGGATCGAGGATGCACTCGATGCGATAGACCGGGCGCTCTCGATCGCCCCGGGATTACCGGAGTACCATCTGCATCGAGCCAACCTGCTGTACCGGCATGGCCGGCTCGACGAAGCCGCCGAAGCGTTCGGCCGGGCGGCGGCGCTCGATCCGTCAAATGCCGATGCCAAGCGCTCGCAGCTGACGGTCTACTTCGACAGCGGCCGCTTTACCGAGGCGCTCGCCATCGGCGGAGAACTGATCCGCGCCGCGCCGGAAAACGAAGAATATGCGCAGGCGATGCTGCAGGTCCTGAACCGCCGGTTCGAGACCTTGGACGGCGATTACGTCGTGCTGAGCGAGCGTGCGTCGCGGCCACGCCGGGAACCGCGGCCGCCGCCCGGTTTTTTCGAGAGATTGCGCACACAGGGGCGCGTCGTTCACGCCCTGATAATCCGGGAAACCCGCACGCGCTTCGGCAACTCCAAGCTCGGATACGGGTGGGCATTGCTCGAACCCATCGCACACATCCTGATGCTGTCGCTCGTATTTGCGGTGATGATGCGCGGGAGACCGCCGATCGGCGAAGAATTCTTCATCTTCTATTACACCGGGATCATTCCTTATCACATGTTTGTCCACACCAGCAGCAGCATGACTTACGCGATTGCGAGCAATGGATCGTTGCTGCAGCTGCCTCTGGTCGGCACGTTCGACGTGCTGATGGCGCGAGGCCTGCTCGAACTGCTGACCGACACGCTGGTAGCGGTTGTCCTGCTGGCGGGCTTCGGCGCGCTTGGACTCGGTGCGCTGCCGCAGGATTTTGCAGGCGTCTCGACCGCGCTCCTGGTTGTCTGGCTGCTCGGCTGCGGATGCGGCTTCCTCAATGCCGTGATCAATGCTTTTGCCAAGTCGTGGGACAAGATCTGGGCGCAGTTGACCCGTCTCTTGTATTTCTGTTCCGGAATTTTCTATGTGCCGGGAATGATGCCGGAGTGGATCCGCGACGTCCTGGCGTGGAACCCGGTATTGCAGGCGGTCGACTGGTTCCGCTCGAGCTTTTTTCGGGAATACGAGCCGCACTGGCTCGACCGCTCCTATCTGCTGATATTCGCCGTAGTGACCTTGTTGGCGGGGCTGGGCCTCGAGCGCGGATTGCAGCGCCGGCTTTATGAGCCGCTATGATCATGCTCGACCGGGTCTGCAAGTCGTATCGCACGAAAACCGGTCGGAAGACCGTGCTCGACCAAGTCAGCACGGTGTTCCAATCCGGTCACAACTTCGGAATACTGGGGCCCAACGGGGCCGGCAAGTCGACATTGATCCGCCTCATCGCCGGCTCCGAGCCGCCGGATGCCGGTATCGTGCGGCGCTACGCCCGCGTTTCGTTCCCGCTCGGTTTCGGCGGCACGTTTCACGGGGCCCTATGCGGCCGTGAAAACGTCGCCTTCATCGCTCGCATTTACGGAGCAGCGATACGCGCCACGATCGGCTACGTCGAGGCGTTCTCCGAACTCGGCGAATATTTTGATATGCCGGTAAATACCTATTCGGCCGGGATGCGCGCTCGGCTGGCATTCGCCACCTGCCTCGCGATCGATTTCGACGTCTACCTGATCGACGAGGTGACCGAGATCGGCGACCAGCGGTTCCGCCGTAGATGCGCCGAGGCGTTCCGCCAGCGCATGCTGCGGTCCGACATTATTCTCGTAACCCACAACCCTCATACGATCCGGCAATATTGCGACAGAGGCGCTGTCCTCGCCAATGGCCGGCTGATGTTGTACGATGATATCGGCGCGGCATTGGAATCTTACCATCGCCTCCTGCAGGAGAGTGCGTGATGACGGCTCAGCCGACACGCGCACGGTCTGCCGGCGACTGGATCGGCCCGCCGTCCTCGCTGGCCCGCGAACCCGCCATTGCCGCCAGACTTCCGGTACCTCCCGAGGACAGCGGAGCAATCGCCGTTTTTCAGGCGCAGGACTTCGCTGCGCGCCGCCGTCGCTTCCCGGTTCGCTTGCTGTCGTTCGTTGTTATCGTAGTAGTGCCGGTCGCACTGGCCGCAGTATATTATTTCGTGATCGCCGCCGACCAGTACGTCGCCGAATTTCGTTTTGCACTGCGCACTGTCGAGCCGGTCCGAGCCGAGATCGGCGGAATATTGCAAGGTAGCGTCGCGCCCTCGCCGGTCGGTGTGGACTCCTATGCCGTCGTCCAATACCTCGGCAGCCGCGATGTCATCGACGACCTCGGCGAGACTCTCGATTTGCGCGGCATGTTTTCGCGTCCAGAAGCCGATTGGCTGACGCGGCTGCAGCTTCCGGTATCCATTGAGGAGCTGGTCAGATATTGGAAAAACCAGGTAGACGCGTTCTACGACATCACCAACGGGGCGATCGTTGTCCGGGCCCGCGCGTTCACGCCGGAGGATGCACTGCAACTGGCGCGGGCGGTCCTCGCCTCGGCCGAGCACCTGGTCAATGATTTGTCGGCGCGGGCGCGCCGCGATACTTTGTCGAATTCGGAGAAGGAAGTGCGCCGCGCCGAAAGGCGGCTCAAGGCGACGCTCGCGCGGCTTCGCGAGTTTCGCGACCAGGAGGGCATCATCGATCCGCGCAAGACCGCCGATGCCACCCAGGCGCTGGCTGGCCGGATACGCGACGAGATCGTCCGTGCCGACACCGAATTATCCACCGTCAAGCATTACATGCGGGCCGACGCGCCGTCGGTGAGGATATTGGAGGCTCGCCTGCAGGCGCTGCAGACTGAGCTCCGATCGGTGGAAAGCGAGGTGACCGACACCGAAAAATCGCGTTCCGAGGTTCTGTCGCGGGTGATGGGATCATACGAGAGGCTCGAAAGTGAGCGGACCTTCGCCGAAAAAGCCTACCAGCACGCATTGGAGGCGCTCGATCGGGCGCGCATGAACGCCGACCGCCAGCAAGTCTACATTGCGGGCTTCGTGCAGCCGAGCCTTCCCGAGGAATCGCTCTATCCGCGCCGGTTGCGCAATGTCGGCATCGCCCTTCTTCTCTGCAGTGCTATTTGGCTGATTGGCGCCGTTATTGTCCAGACGGTGCGAGAGCACCTGTAGACTGCACTGCAACTGGTTTGGCGTCGAACGGGAGCTGTCGGAAGAGAGACATCATGGCGACGCTCGAAATCGACACTCACCCTCGGCTGTTGTCGGCGCCGCCGATCACGGCCTCGCCCTTTCATCACGTCCGCCGCAGACGAAAAAGGCTCGCCCTGATTTCGACCCACGACGATTTGTGCGGGATCGCGGCCTACACCCGCAGTTTGGAGAAGCAGCTAAACGATGTTTTTGAGGTTACGGTATTCGACTTGGATCAGTATCTGCTGCGCAGCCCGCATGGCCGCGTCAGAAAATTCGGTGACCGGCACGTTCTGGATATATGTCGTGAAATAAGAGACTACGAGGCCGTCAATCTGCAACTCGAGCATGGCACATTGGGCCGTAGCTGCCACGACATTCATCGGCGGTTTTCCTGGATTTTGCGGGCGGCTCCGCGGCTTTCAGTGACGTTCCACACAGTGTTCCAGTGCGAGGCTTTCAATTATCGGGAGTATTTCAGAGAAATTCTGAAGCGAAATTTTGCAAAAGCGATTGCAATGCGAGCGCAGTACAACCGCGAACACCTGCTATCGGCGGGGCTGGCCAGCCGGCTGCGTCGCGCTCAGCGCTTCAAGCCAGTCACTCTTATCGTGCATACCCGCCGCGACCTGTGGCAGATGAAATTCGCGCACGGCATGCGGAATGTATACGACCATCCCTTGTCGTTCCTATCTGCCGCCGAAGTGGCGGACGTTCGGCGCACCGCATCCCGGAAGAAGTTTCCGGTACTCGATGATGTCCCCGCCGGAAGCAGGCTGATCGGGCTGTTCGGCTTTCTCGGGCGCTACAAGGGGTTCGATACCGTCGTCAGGGCATTGCATCACCTGCCGAAAGATTATCGTCTGCTGATTTTCGGCGGCGTCCATCCGAATGAAATCAAGCCCCACCAGCCCATCGACCCTGTCGTCTCGTCGTTGTTCGACGCCGGTTATGTCGATACCAGTGTCGCTGAGCGGATCCTATCCAACGGGGAGGGGACCGCGCCGGCGGTCTCGCTCGCCGTCGACAGCTCGATGCGCGATCTGTTGATCGAGCATCCAAAGGATTTGTCGGATCGCATTCATTTTATGGGGGCCCAGAGCGACGCCGATTTCCTCGGCGGCATGGCGATCTGTGACGCGGTCGTATTCCCTTACATCGAGGTAGGGCAGTCCTCGTCCGGTCCGATTTCCCAGGCATTGGAGCTGGGCTGCCGTGTCATTGCTTCGCGGACGCATACGTTTATTCAGCTCAGCCGCTATCACCACAACCTGATCGAGTTCTTCGACATCGGCAATCACCTCGAACTGGCCGGCCGCATCCGAGCGCGGCCGCAATTCGAGCGGCGCGAGCATCTTCCGGCATTCAACGTCGAGACCAACAAGGCCGTCTACCTCGCCGCCAACGGCTCGCACGCCGCGGCTACCCGGGTCAGGGTTTGAACCCAAGATCAAATTGCTCGCGACAATCGGTCCCGGCGAACCTATGATCGGAGCGCCGCAACTGCGATTTTGGGGCGTCGGCGAACGGAGGAGCCAAAATGAGAAACGGGTTTCGCGTTTATGATTCCGATACGCATGTCAATCCCGCCGCGGAGGTGTTGGAGCGGTATGTCGACCCGGACTTTCGGGCGCGCCTTGACGAGCTGTCGCCCTACCGGTTTGCGGTCGGGCAAGGAGCGGTCGGCGGTGTGGAAGGGCTCCACAACTATCGGGTCGGAACGAAATACTACCGGCGGGTTCTCGGCGAGAGCGCGCCACGCGAGACCTTTACCGGCCGCGAAACGAAATGGATGGGCAGCAAGATGCCGCGGCCCGGCGTGCAGGACGACCAGGCCGAGAACCGCGTCAAGGACATGGATGACGAAGGGACCGATGCTCATTTCTTGATCCCGACCTCCTGGCTCAGCGCCGTCGGCCTTCCCGACCCGGCGCTCGAAATCGGGCTTATACGCGCCTACCACCGGCACATGTCGGATTTTTGCGGGCAATATCCGACCCGCCTCAAGAGCATGATCGTTGCGTCAACCCGCGTTCCCGAGGAAGCCGTGCGCGAGATCCGCGAATGGGGTAAGTCGAAATGGGCGGTCGCGGTGATGCCGCTGCTCGCGAAGGACCTGCCGGCTGATCATCCCGATTTGAGCCCGATCTGGGAGGCAGCCCAGGAATACGATCTGCCGATCGCCAATCATAGTTTTACGTGGAACCCGCCCTACTACCCGGGCTACGAGGACCTCTGGGAAAACATCTTTCTCAGCCGGCTCGCCGCGCATCCCTGGGGTGCGATGCGGTTCGTCGGGTCCTTCATCGGCGGCGGCCTCTTCGACAAGTACCCGAAGCTCCGGATGGGGGTGCTCGAATGCGGCTTCGGATGGCTCCCGTTCTGGGCTCGGCGCATGGACGAGCAAGCGGTCTATGTCGGCGGCACGGCCCCACTCAAGCAAAAGCCCAGCGAATACATGGCGAGCGGCCGCTTCTTCTGCAGCATCGAGCACCACGAAGGGGAGGACATGTTCAACTATGTCTCTCATTTCCTCGGTGACGACATTCTGATGTACGCCTCCGACTATCCCCACTCGGAATGCCAATTCCCAGAATCGGTCGACAACATCATCGCCTGGTCGAGCCTCGAGGAGGATACGAAGAGAAAACTGCTCTTCGACAACGCCGACCGCTTCTTCAAACAAGCGTGATGCCGCGGACGCGGCGAGGAGAGCCGGGATGAAGAACGGCTTTCGCGTCTATGACGCCGACACGCATGTCAGCCCTTCCGCAGAGGTCCTCGAACGCTACCTCGACCCGAGCTTTCGACCCAGGCTCGCCGAGTTGGCGCCCTATCGCCATGACACCGGCGACGGTCTGCACTCCTACAGCTTTGGCAGGAAGTTCTATCGCCGCGTGCTCGGTGAGGCGACGCCGCGCGAGACCTTCACCGGCCGCGAGTCGCGCTGGCGCGGCAGCAAGGTGCCGCGCCCGGGAGTGCAGGACGCCGACGCTCCCAACCGTGTACTGGACATGGACGACGAGGGGACGGATTTACATTTCCTGATCCCGGGCTCGTTCATGAGCTTCGTTGGGCTCGACGATCCGGCTTTCGAGGTCGCGATGGCGCGCGCCTATCATCGACACATCGCCGATTTCTGCGGCCAGTTCCCGAACCGGCTGAAAAGCCTGATCGTCGCCTCGGCGCGCGTTCCCGAGGAGGCCGTGCGCGAGATCCGCGAATGGGGGAATTCGAAATGGGCGGTGGCGGTCAAACCGTTGATGCCGACCGACATCCCGCCCGATCACCCCGATCTCGAGCCGATCTGGCGGGCGGCAGAGGAATACGATCTGCCGATCGCGCACCACAGCTCGACCTGGAACCCGCCCTATTATCCCGCCTACCGCGATGTCTGGGACAACATCTTCCTCGGCCGGCTGGCATCGCATCCGTGGGGCGCGATGCGGTTTGTCGCCTCTTTCATCGGCGGCGGCATCATGGACCGCTACCCAAGCCTCAGGATGGGCGTGCTCGAATGCGGTTTCGGCTGGCTGCCGTTCTGGGCGCGGCGTATGGATGAGCAGGCGGTCTATGTCGGCGGCACTGCACCGCTCAAACTGAAACCAAGCGAATACCTGACGAGCGGCCGCTTCTTCTGCAGCATCGAGCGACAGGAAGGTGAGGATATGTTCAACACCGTCACGCAATATCTCGGTGACGATGTGTTGATGTACGCCTCCGACTACCCGCACTCGGAGTGCCAATTTCCGGACTCGATCGACAACATCCTCGCGTGGTCGAGCCTCAGCGGCGACACGCGGCGAAAGCTCTTCTGGGACAACGCAAACCGCTTGTTCAAACAGACTTGAGCCTGGCCCAGAATAGACCTCGCAATATCAGGACATCATCGTCGCTCCCGCGAAAGAGGGTGTAACCCAATCCCGGCGAAAATTGATAATTTGCGGTCATTGCTAGAAGTGGTCTCGCCTCTGCTGTGTAATTCTATTAGTGGGGGTAGGGGGATCGGATGAGCCAGGGTGTTCGGGTCATTGGTCCGGACCGCGCGCAGTTGCGCTGGGAGATGGTCGACTTGGACAGCCAGTTGCCGGACGACCACCGGGCGCGGCTGGTTTGGGCCTTTGTCGAAGGTCTGGATCTGAGCGAATTTTACGATCGGATCAAGGCGCGCGACACGGTGGCGGCGCCGGCGCGGAACGTGCAGAGCCTGCCCCATCGCGGCAATCTTCCGGGACAGAACACGCAGGCCGGGGTGGCCACCAGCAACGGCTTCATCGTTGGCATCGATCCGACCGATCGGCGCAAGGACAGCGGATTGGCGCCGGGACTGGTCGAGACCATTGCCGAGCGCTGTGGCCGGGTGCCGCAACGGCTGCTCGCCGATACCACGGCGATGACCCAGGGCGACGACCCAGAGCGATGACCCGGGAGGACATCGTCAAACTGGCGGAACGCCATCCCGATTTGACGGTCTACAGCCCGCCGCCGCCGGAGCGCACGGAGGTCACCGCCGAGACGTTGCGCAAGCGCCGCTGGAGACGCCGCCGCGAGCCGTCGGCGGTGCAGGCGTGGCGGGCCCGAATGGCGCGCGAGGAAGGCCAGGAAATCTACCGCCAGCGCAAGCTGACCGAACGAGCGCACGGCATCGTCAAGAACCGCGGCATGTCCCGGTTCCTGGTGCATGGCCGAGAGAACGTCCGCGCCGTCTGCCTTCTGCGGGCGCTGGCCCTCAACCTGGGCTGGGCCAACACGCTGCGCCGCCGCAGTGCCGCGGCGGCGGCAATGGCGATGCCGGCGAGCGCATGACCGCGACCGGACATAAAAGCAGCGCCATTCCCAATGACATTCGATGCCATCCTCAGCACACTCTCTGGAAAAATGCTGCCAGCCTCCCACATCTCACGGTTGAGTAGGCCGCCAGGAGACACGTCACGCAAAAAAGCGGGATTGGGTTACACCCTCTTTCGCCGGGACGACAACAGGTAAAACTCACCGATAAACTTGGGAATTTCGATTCCACTACGGGCTCTGAGCTCGCAAGCTCAGCGCGGAGGCGTGCTAAGCTAAACACAAGCCGCCGTCACCCGGAGGATGCGGGGCGTGCGGCGCCTTGCGGAGGAACAGGGAGATGGAAAGAGATCTGCTCGCGCTCGCGCTGTCCGGTGCGTTCTTCGGCGCGCTGTGGGCGGGCGGCCCCGCTCTGGCTAAGAAGCCGGGTGGCGTCCTCAAGGTTTATTTCTTCGACAGCCCGGCGAGCATGTCGATCCATGAGGAAGCGACGATCGCAGCCGAGGGCCCGATGATTGGCGTTGTCAACAATCTTGTCATGTACAAACAGGACGTGCCGCAAAGCGGGTTCCAGTCGATCGTGCGCGATCTTGCGACCGATCTCGACCGTATTGCCGATGATGGGGGTGTTCAACAACCTGGTCGTCTATGACCAGAAGGTGAAGCAGAACACCCTGCAGTCGATCGTGCCCGACCTCGCGACGAGCTGGGAAACCAGCGAAGACGGAACCCCGCTGACCTTCAAATTGCGCGACGGCGTCAAATGGCATGACGGGAAGGCCTTCTCAGCGAAGGATGTGGTTTGCACCTGGGACCTGCTGCTCGGCAAGGGTCAGGATAAGCTGCGCACCAATCCGCGCAAGACTTGGTACCAAAATGTCGAGGAGGTGAGCGCCAATGGCGAGGGTGAAGCGGTATTTCATTTAAAGCGGCCGCAGCCGTCGCTTATCGCGTTGCTCGCTTCCGGCTACTCGCCGGTCTATCCCTGCCACGTGTCACCGCGCGACATGCGCAGTCATCCGATTGGCACGGGTCCCTTCAATTCACCGAATTCAAACCCAACGAGCGGATCACCGTCACGCGCAACCCCGAATACTGCAAGAAAGGGCGGCCTTATCTCGACGGGATCGAATACACGATCATACCGAACCGCTCGACGGCGCTGCTGGCCTTCGAAGCCGGCAAGTTCGACCTGACGTTTCCTGATGAGGTGACGATACCATTGCTCAAGGAGGTCAAGAGCCAAGCGCCCGAGGCGATCTGCGAGGTGCGCCCAACCAACGTCAGCATCAATCTGATCGTCAATCGTGACAAAACCGCCCTTTGACAACCCGGATATCCGCCGGGCACTGGTGCTCGCCCTCGACCGCAAGAGCTTCGTCGATATTCTGCTCGAGGGGCAGGGCGGTATCGGCGGCGCAATGCTGCCGCCCTCCGCCGGGGTCTGGGGAATGCCGTCGGATTTCCTCAAAACCGTGGTCGGTTACGATCCCGATGTCGAAAAGAACCGCGTAGAAGCGCGACACGTCATGGAAAAACTCGGCTACGGACCCGATAAACGGCTCAACATCAAGATCGCGACCCGCAACATCGCAGTGTATCGCGATCCGGCGGTAATCCTGATCGACCAACTGAAGTCGATTTATATCGACGGCGAACTCGATACGGTCGAGACGGCGAACTGGTTTCCCAAAGTAGCTCGCAAGGACTATCAGATCGGGCTCAATGTGACGGGCAGCGGAGTCGACAACCCCGACCAGCAATTCTACGAGAACTACTCTTGCGGCTCCGAGCGGAACTACACCGGTTACTGTAATCCCGAGCTGCAGAAGCTGTTCGACCGACAATCCGCCGAGGCCGATCAGCAAAAGCGCAAGGCGCTGGTTTGGGACATCGACAAGCAGCTGCAGGAGGATGTTGCGCGCCCGATCATCTACCACAACCGCGGCGGGACCTGCTGGCAGCCGCAGCTGAAGGGGCTCACCCTGATGGTCAACAGCATCTTTAACGGCAACCGGTTCGAGGACATCTGGCTCGACAAATAACCGCATCTGCGGTCCCGTCGGTTGTCTCCCCTCGGGGGAATCGTGCGCTGTCCTACCAATCCTTTCCGGTCACGCAGACGCGATCGACGGCGTCGATCAAGGCGTGCTATCGTCCGGCCGGGTGCCTCGCGGGTGACCCCCCATCCGCAGGTCAGGGAGGAGAACCGTGGGATCCTATCTGGTGCAGCGCTTCGGCCTGATGCTCCTGACTTTGTTCGGGATCTCGGTGATCATCTTTGTGATGCTGCGCCTGGCGCCGGGCAACATCGCGGATATCCTCTTCGACGCAGCGGGCTTCGTCGATCCCGCCGAAAAGACGCAGATCATGAAGGATCTGGGCCTCGATAAGCCGCTGCCCGTGCAATATGCGCAGTGGATCGGCGGGCTGCTGCAGGGTGACCTTGGTTACTCCTACGTGTCGGATCGGCCGGCGATTAACGAGATCCTGCCGCGCATCCCGATTACCGCCAAGGTCGCTGGCCTTGCCTTGTCGTTTGCGGTGCTGATCGGCGTGCCGCTCGGCGTCATCAGCGCCGTCAAGCAAAATACCCGCCTCGACTACTTCCTGCGCGTGATCAGCCTCTCCGGTCTGTCGATGCCGGCATTCTGGCTGGGCTTGCTGGTCCTGATGTTTTTCGTCAGCTATTTCGGCACGATCCCGATCTACACCGACGCGCCCCAATCCTTTTGGGCAGCGCTCGGGATGTACAGCATCCCGGCGGCCGTCGTCGGCTTTCGCAGCTCGGCGTTGATGACGCGGCTGACACGCTCGTCGATGCTGGAGGTGCTGCGGCAGGACTATATCCGCACCGCCCGCTCCAAAGGGGCGTCCGAGAACGTCGTCAACTACCATCATGCGCTCAAGAACGCGGTTCTGCCGGTCGTCACCGTCATCGGCATCGAGGCTGCTTTTCTAATGGGTGGCTTGATCGTCACCGAGACGGTCTTCAACATTCCCGGAGTGGCGCGGTTTCTCGTCGAAGCCATTCGGTGGCGCGACTACCCGATCGTTCAGAATTTGGTGATGTACATCGCGATCATCGTCGTGTTCGTCAACTTTACTGTGGACATGCTGTACGCGGCATTGGACCCGCGGATTAAATACTCGGGCTAGAGCGAGCAGTTTCTCTCGACGGGAGGCGTGACGTGAGCAGTATCGACTACCGCGGCGAATTGGCCAGAGCCGGGGCCAATGTCGAAAGCCGATGGAGCGCCGTCCGGTTTCTCGCACGCCGTTACCCATTGGGCGCGGTTGGAGCGGTGATCATGGCGGTCTTCCTGTTCGCCGCTTTTTTCGCGCCGCTGATCACAGTTTACGACCCGCTGTCGACAAATTCGGCGTTGTCGTTGGCCAGGCCGAGTGCGGCGCACTGGCTGGGCTGCGATTTCATGGGACGGGACGTCTATAGCCGGATCGTCTACGGCGCCCGCATCTCGTTGGCCGTGGGTTGCGGTTCGATGAGCTTGGGGGTCAGCATCGGCGTAGTGATCGGCCTGCTTTCCGGCTATCTCGGCGGCTGGATCGATCTCGCCGCCCAGCGGCTCATCGACATCCTGCAGTCGTTGCCGTTGCTCGTCATGGCGCTGTTGATGGCGGCCTCGCTCGGACCGTCGCTGCACAATACGATCATTGCGATTTCGATCCCATTGATCCCCTATTCGGCGCGGGTCGTGCGCGCCAGCACGCTGTCGCTGCGAGAGCAGCCTTTTGTCGAGTCGGCGAAGGCGATCGGCATGAGCGACCTGCGCATCGCCTTGCGGCACGTGCTACCCAACACGTTGGCGCCGCTCATCGTCCTAGCCACGGCCCAGTTCGGCTCGACCATTCTGACCGAGGCGACGCTCTCGTTCCTTGGCCTCGGCATTCCCGAGCCGCATCCGTCATGGGGCCGCATGCTTTCGGAATCCGCCGCCGAATATGTCCGGACTGCGCCGTGGCTGGTGATATTCCCAGGTCTGGCGATCAGCTTTGTGGTGTTCGGCACCAATCTGCTCGGCGATGCGTTGCGCGATATTCTCGACCCGCGGCAACGCAGCTGATCGCGCCTCTCATCTCAATCCACCGATCACACCTAGGCGGATGGCTCCGAATGCCCATTGAGCAGCTGACGACCGACCGTAAACCGGCTCCGGTCTACGCGGCCACGAAGGTTGGCGAAAACGCCGGGGCCGTCATCGATGTCAAAGGTTTGCGGACCTACCTCTTCACTCGCTCGGGGATCGTCAAGGCGGTTGACGACGTCTCCTTCTCGCTTCGGCGGGGCGAGACTTTGGCGGTCGTTGGCGAGTCCGGCTGCGGCAAGTCGATGACCGCGCTGTCCATCATGCGGCTAGTGCCCAATCCTCCCGGAAAGATCGTCGGCGGCTCGATCACCCTCGAGGGCAAGAACCTCGTGCAACTCGAAGAATCCGCGATGCGGGACATCCGCGGCAACGAGATCTCGATGATTTTTCAGGAGCCGATGACCTCGCTCAATCCGGTATTGACGATCGGCCACCAGATTGCCGAGGCGCTGCGGCTGCACCAGGATCTCTCAAAGAGCGCCGCCAACACGAAGGCGGTAGAGATGCTGCGGCTGGTCAAGATACCCGAGCCTGCGCAACGGGCCCGCGAATATCCGCACCAGCTCTCCGGCGGCATGCGTCAGCGGGCGATGATCGCTATGGCGCTGGCCTGCAACCCGCGGGTGCTGATCGCCGATGAGCCGACGACTGCGTTGGACGTCACGATCCAAGCGCAGATCCTCGATTTGATCCTGGAATTGCAGAACGAGCTGGGCACCGCGATCATCCTGATCACGCACAATCTGGGTGTCGTTGCCGAGACTGCACAACGCGTGATCGTTATGTATGCCGGCAAGAAAGTCGAAGAAGCCGAAGTCGATGCCCTCTTTGGGCAGCCGCTTCATCCTTATACCCATGGTCTCCTGGCATCGATCCCGCGTCTGGAGATCATGGGCGGTAGAACCGCCAATTCGGTCCAGCGTTTGAAGGAAATTCCCGGCATGGTCCCGGCGCTGAATAATCTGCCGCCCGGTTGCACCTTTGCGCCGCGCTGCGCCTTCGCGGATGACCAATGCCGCGCACAGTTTCCGCCTTACGAGCAAAAACGTCTCGGGCATTGGGCGGCTTGCTGGCACTCGGAACGACTCTATGGGAGCGGGGCCTAGCATGGCAGTGCAGGAGCTCGTCGCGGCCCGCGCCCCGGCCACTGCGACCCCCGCGCCGGTTATCGCCGTCGAGGGGCTGAAGAAGCATTTTCCTGTCAAAAAGGGTCTGCTGCGGCGCACCGCGGGACATGTTTATGCCGTCGACGGCGTCAGTTTTTCGGTCGGCGAAGGTGAGACACTCGGCCTGGTCGGTGAAAGCGGCTGCGGCAAATCGACCGTGGCTCGGACCGTGCTGCGCCTGGTCGAACCGACCACCGGCACGATCCGGCTCAACGGCCACGACATCACGCGGTTGGGAAAGGCGGCGTTGCGGCCCCATCGCCGACAGATGCAAATCATCTTTCAGGACCCGTTTTCGTCGCTGAACCCGCGCATGTCGGCGGGTGACATCGTCGGCGAGCCGCTGCAGGTCCACGGCATCGCCTATGGTAAGGAGAAGAACGAGCGCGTCGCGGCCCTGTTCGACCAGGTCGGGTTGCGGCGTCAACAGATGCGCGGTTTTCCCCATGAGTTTTCCGGCGGCCAGCGCCAGCGGATATGCATTGCGCGGGCACTGGCACTTAACCCAAAGCTGATTATCGGCGACGAACCGGTCTCGGCGCTCGACGTGTCGATCCAGGCTCAGGTGATCAATCTGATGATGGATCTGCAGCGCGAAAAGAACCTCTCCTATCTGTTCATTGCGCACGATCTCGCGGTCGTCGAGCACATCAGTCACCGCATCGCCGTCATGTATCTCGGCAAAATTGTCGAATACACGGACAAGCAAACCCTGTTCACCAACCCGCTGCACCCGTATACCGAGGCCTTGCTGGCGGCGGTGCCGATCCCCAATCCTCAACTGAAGCGCAAGAAGAAGCTGCTGCAGGGCGATGTGCCGAGCCCGATCAATCCTCCTCCGGGCTGCACGTTTCACACCCGCTGCCCTTATGCCGAGGCGCGATGCCGCATCGACGTCCCCGCGCTGCGGGAAGTCAGCCCCGGCCATATGGTTGCCTGCCACCTTCGTTGAGGATACTGCGCTTGCTCGGCGCTCGATGTTAACAGACGTTAACAAAAAATAACCTACGTCACCAATCGGTTACCGAGCCGTCAAGATAATGGCGTAATTCCGCTTCTTTCGTGTATTGCGTTAAGGTACTATGGCAAATGTGTTGTACCTTACCTCTTGTATAATGTTTCCACCAGGCTTCGCAACGGTTAGGCGAAACCCGGTGTCGAGTGAGACGTCGGTTCGCAAATGACAGATATTCTTGTTCAGACGCGCGAAGCGTCGCCGCGCCTGCACGATGTACCGCCGCAGGGCGCGCCGCTAGTTGTCCCGAACGTTGTCGATCCCACCCGTGCCCGAGATAAGTTCCCCTCGAGGCCGGTCGGGGACTCGGCCGCTGCGGGCGAACTCTCGCGTCGCACCGACGCGGAGCCGCCGCTTTCGCTCGGCAGCGTGCTCTATCTAGGCTCCGTTGGGCTGATCGCCGCCGCAATTGTCGTGGTCTTCTTCGGCACCGGCTTTTCGCTGCTGGTGCGAACCGCCGGCGGGGCGATATCCGGCCCGGTCGGCCGGGCTGACCCGGAGATCACGTCCCTCCCGCCTTCCCTCGGCGAGGTCGATCAACAAATATTCTTCAGTGAGAAGTCAGCGCGTAGCAACAAGGAAATAGCGCAGACTACCGCCGCCTTGCCAGCGCCCACCGAAGCGCCCGCGATAGACGGCAAGCACGACGTGCCCCGATCGGGCGGTGCATTGGCATCGAAGGCGCCGATCGCCACGCCTCCGCCGCCAGCGAACGCGCCCGTCCCGGCGCCGAATTCGCCTGCCGCAACCGCGCCGCCGACTTCGGGGCTCCGAACCGCCGAACTGACCCAGCTGTTGGACCATGGCGACGCTCTTCTGCGCGACGGCGACGTCGCTTCGGCGCGCTTGTTTTACGAGCGTGCGGCCGATGCCGGTGACGCGCAGGCAGCACTGCGCCTCGGAGCGACCTACGATCCGGAATTTCTCGGTCGTTTAGGTTTTAGCAAGCTGCAAGCCAATCCGACCGAGGCCCGGTCATGGTATAGCCGTGCTCTCGAACTCGGCGCGGTCGACGCCAAACGTCAGCTGAACAGCCTCGCGACCAGACAGGGAAATAGCTTCCAATGAACCGTTGGACGATTGCGGCAGCAATCATTTTCACCCTGATTTTGCCAATCGCTCGGCCGGCGCTCGCGAAGACCGCAGCGCCGCCTGTCGAAGTCGGTGTAGTGAACCGAGGTGTCGTCGAGCTCGAGACAGCCCGCGCCGCCGGAATTTCGGTGCGGATCGCCGAAGATCTGGCAAATGTCATCGACGACGGGGCGACGCGGCGGGTCTTGCCGGTCATCGGCCAGGGGACCGTGCAGAACATCACCGATCTCAAGCTGCTCCGCGGCATCGACATGGCGATCGTGCAGACTGATGTGCTCGATTATGCGCGCCAGCAAAACCTGTTTCCCGGCATCGAGTATTGGGCGACCTATATCACCAAGCTCTATAACGAGGAGTTCCATCTACTGGCGCGGCAAGACATCAAATCGGTCGCGGACCTGGCAAATCAAAAGGTCAACGTCGATCTGCGCGGCGCCGGAACGACGGTTACGGCATCGCGGCTTTTCGAACTTTTGAACATCCCAGTGACGGCGACAAACGATGACCAGGAGGTGGCGCTTGACAAGCTGCGTCGGGGCGAAATCGCCGCCATGGCATTCGTCGCCGGTAAGCCGGCGCCGATCTTCCGCAATCTGACTGCCAATGACGGCTTTCACTTCCTCGCTATTCCATTGAACCCGGCGGTGACCGCGAGCTACGTCCCGACCCGGCTCACTGCCGCGGATTATCCGGGTGTGGTACCGCAAGATCAGGCCGTCGACACGGTCGCAGTAGGTGCCGTGCTGGTCGCCGCCAACCTCCAGCAAGGGACCGAGCGCTATCGCAATCTGGCCAATTTTGTCGAGGCGTTCTTCACCGGCTTTCAGTCGCTCCTCGATCCAGGGCATCATCCGAAATGGCATGAAGTGAACATCACGGCCGAACTCCCCGGCTGGCGGCGCTTCCCGCCTGCCGAGCAATGGCTGCAAAGGAATACCCAAATGGCGGCCGCCCCAAACCTGCAGGATCTCCGGTCGATTTTCTCGCGCTTCATCGACGAGCGGCAACAAGCCTCGGGCGGGTCGCCGCTGACCCCGGAGCAAAAAAACGAGCTGTTCGGGCAATTCGAGCTCTGGCAAAAGGGGCAGGCGCGATAAGCCTTGCGCCGCGGCCAGTCCCGGTGTGGGTTTTGCAAATGAATCAGTACGGCAGATATTCGACAGCGCCGCTATGGCGCCGGCTCGCAATTGCGTTGGCTGCTGCTGTCGCCACGACCTCCGCCTTGCCTGATGGCGCGGCTGCCGCCGAGCCTGACGCGAAACGTGGCGGCACTCTCGAATTCGCCGTCCTGGTCGAGCCCGGCAATTACGATTGCCACGGCAACATATCTTTCGCCTTCCTGCACCCGATCGCGCCGCATTATTCGACACTCCTCAAATTCGACGCGCCCAACTATCCGCAGATCGTCGGCGACTTGGCGGAATCGTGGAATGTGTCGCCCGACCGTCTCACTTACACCTTCAAGTTGCGGCCCAATATTCTCTTCCACGACGGCTCGAAAATGACTGCGGCGGACGTCAAGGCGAGCTACGAGCGTATCATCCACCCGCCCGCAGGGGTCGTCTCTGCGCGGAAGGTCGATTATGCGGCGATAGCGAGTATCGAGACACCCGACCCGCGCACCGTCGTCTTTCATCTGCAATGGCCGGAGGCGGCGATGCTGGCCAATTTCGCCTCGCCGTGGAACTGCATCTACAGCGCCGCCAAACTCGCCGAGGATCCCCAGTTTCCCAAGACCCACATTCTCGGCACCGGGCCGTTCGTCTTTGCCGAACACGTCAAGGGCCAATTCTGGCGAGGGGTGCGCTGGGACAAATATTTCCAGCCCGGCAAGCCCTACCTCGATGGCTATCGCGCCGACTTCATGACCGGAGCGGCGGTGATGGCTGGGTACAAGAGCGGGCACATCGCGGCCGAGTTCCGCGGCGTCACGCCGGTTCAGCGCGACGAGCTTGCCGAGGTGCTGGGCGACCGCATCGAGGTCAGCGAAAGCCCGTGGCTGTCAAATCTGCTGGTTTCCTTCAACAGCAAGCGCCCCCCGTTCAACGACGTGCGCGTGCGCCGCGCGCTGTCGCTCGCCATCGACCGGTGGGGCGCGGCGGCAAAATTGCAGAATACGACCTTCCTCAAATATGTCGGCGGGGTCATGCGTCCCGGCTCCAGCATGGCAACGCCGGAGGCGGAGCTGGTTACGATGCCCGGTTTCTCGCGAGACATCGCCGCCTCGCGCGAAGAGGCGAAGCGGCTTCTCGCGGAAGCCGGAGTTCATGACCTTAAGCTGACCGTGATGGTCCGCGATATTCCGATGCCGCATTACGCTGGCGCCGACTTGCTGGCCGAGAGCTGGCGTGAGATCGGGGTCACGACAACCCAGGACCGGCGCAACATCTGGGACTGGCAAAAGGTCATCGACAGCGGCGATTTCGACGTGGCCCTCGATTTTTCGGGCGACTTCTACGACGACCCGACGATACAGTTGACCAAGTTCGTGTCGCACGATCTCTCGCCGGTCAATTACTCCTACTCCACCGACCGTTTTCTCGACGCGCTCTATATCGGCCAGGCCGTCACCAGTGATCCGCGGCAGCGGGCGAAAATCGTGCGCGATTTCGAGCGCCATGCTTTAACCGAAGCCAATACAGTTCCGCTGCTCTGGTGGAACCGGATCGTCGCAACCTCGACGGCACTGAAGGGCTGGAGCATCACGCCGAGCCATTTCATCGGCCAGGATCTAACCGATGTCTGGCTCGAGCACTGACATACCCCAAGTACCCGTCCAGCGGAGCTGTTTTATGAACCATCACCGTACCAACGAATACGCTATCCCGAAGACGATGAAGGCCTGGGTGCTCGGCAATCCGGAGGAGCTGGCGCTGGCCGAAAAGCCGGTGCCCGAGCCCGGCCCGGCGGAGGTGCTGGTGCGGGTCGACGCCATCGCGGTGTGCGCCACCGACATCGAAGTCATCAAGCACGGCTTGCCGGCGATCGTCGACGGCGATCTGCCGTTCAACCGAGGCTTCACGCCGGGTCATGAATATATGGGTACCGTCGTAAAGCTGGGTCCGACGGTCGACGAATTCCAAATCGGCGACCGCATCGCCGTCGAGGTGCATGCCGGTTGCGGCCGCTGCCAGCGCTGCCGCGAAGGCATGTACACATCGTGCCTCAATTATGGGTACCGCGAGAAGGGGCATCGGGCCAACGGGTTCAGTACAGATGGCGGGTTTGCCGAATACGCCGTCAACAACATTAATACGATGGTTCATGTCCCCGACGACATGAGCGATGAGGAGGCGACGTTGATCGTCACCTCCGGGACCGCGATGTACGGCCTCGACGTCATGGGCGGAATCATCGCCGGCGAAGCGGTCGTCGTTACCGGTCCGGGGCCGATCGGCTTGATGGGTGTCGGTGTGGCCAAGGCGTTGGGCGCGCAGCCGGTGATCCTGACCGGCACCCGCCAGAGCCGGCTCGAGATGGGAAAGCGGCTCGGAGCCGACGAGGTGGTCAACGTCAACGACGAGGACCCGGTCGAGGCCGTCCAGCGCATCACGCGCGGTAAAGGCGTGCAGTACGTGCTCGAATGCTCGGGCGCGCCGAACGCCCTCAATGAAGCGTCGCGGATGGTCAACCGCGGTGGAAGGATTTGCCTCGCCGCGTTTCCGGCGGACCCGGTGCCGGTCGATCTCGCCAATCTCGTGCGCAACAACATCTACGTCTTCGGCATACGCGGCGAAGGCAAGAGCGCGACGCACCGGGCGGCGGCCTTGATGGCGCAGAAGCGTTTCGACGCGAAGATGATCCACACTCACACTTTCTCGCTCGCCGAGGTACCGACCGCGATCAAATACGCCCGCGACCGGGTTGATGACGCGATAAAAGTGGTTGTCAAAATCCGCGAGAATTAAGATGACGCGTCGAGCATCCGCGCAAGATTCGTCATTCCCGCGAAAGCGGGAATCCAAGACCCCAACTGTTCGTCACTTGCTCTGGACCCGGCTTTCGCGGGGGTGAGAGTCCGTTATAGAGGACCCGCCCTCCCGAGCCCGATGACCTCAAGGATCAGGGCTCGTGATGCCCGCCGCTCTGAGAACGGAGACCGCATGTGAGGTCTTCGATAATGGGCTCGAGCCACGGATTCGACAGCGGTACCGCAACTACCGGTCAATGGGCCCCGTACCGATCAGGTAAGCGGGGGCAAGTCGCGCAAGATGAATAACGTGGTCTCGATCCAAATTCCGGTAAGTCGTTAACCCTAAATCTAAAGGTATAGCAGCGGGTAACGACGCTCCTTGAATAGTGTCAGGAACTCCTTTCCGTAATATCTCGTTCAACGATAAGGATGGATATAGTCGGAGGTCGTTCGTGAGCAGATCGACATACGGAAATCGAGCGCCATTAACGGCAGTCCGCTTAATCGCATTCTGTGGTCTGCTTGCCACAACACCAGCTTGGGCCGACCCGCCTCAGGACGATCGGTTTCAAACCGACCGGTTTCAGGACAGCCAGCCTCAAATTGCGCAGCCTAAACGCAACTCAAAGCGGGTAGTCCCCCACGTCGACCCGGCTGAGCAGCTACGTCACCAGATGCGCGATGCGATGAACAGGGGTCTCGTCGGCATCGTCTCCGAGGGGACCGACGAGACGGTGGATATGGCACTAGCTCTTACCGCACAAACGGAACACAACCGCTTACGACTCCTACCAATCGCTGGTGCAGGGGCGGCGCAGAACGCCGAGGATGTGATGCTCACCCGCGGCATCGACTTTGGCATTCTGCAGACCGACGTGCTCGATGACATAAAGCAAAAGCCGCCGTTTCCCGGCGTTGAGAAGTACTTGCAATACATCACCAAACTGTATGACCGGCAAGTTCAAATCCTCGCTGGACCGGATGTCCAGTCGATCGACGATCTGAGAGGCAAAAAGGTCAACTACGGGCTACGGGACAGCGGAACCTACACGACCGCAACAGCAATCTTCAAGGCGTTGGGGGTCGAGCCTGAGGCGACAAGCTTACCGCATCCGCTCGCCCTCGATCAGCTGCGGCGCGGAGAAATTTCCGCCTTGGTTTATGTAGGAACAAAACCGTCGCGGATATTCCAAGACATCAGACCGGACGAAAACCTGCACTTCCTGCCGCTCACCGGGAATTTGCCGACCAATTATTCGGCTACCACGATAACCTACGAAGATTATCCGGAACTCGTCTCAAAAGATGCTCCGGTCAAAACCGTCGAAGTGGGAACCGTTCTCGTGGCGTATAGCTGGCCTCCCAACTCGGAGCGTTACCAGCGAGTGAATCAATTCGTGCAAACGTTTTTTGCACATATCAAGGACATTCAAGCAAGCCGCCCGAAATGGCGCCCGTTTGATATCACTTCTTCAGTTTCGGGTTGGACTCGGTTTTCCCCGGCCGCGGAATGGCTCAAAAAAGCCGGATTGACCCCCGAGGAAACGAAGACGACTGTCGCTCATCTCGACACAACGCAACGTGACGCCCTGTTTGAAGATTTCGTCCAACGCGAAGCCTTGTTCCGGGAATTTGCTACATACGAAAACAAACACCGTCAGACAACTCTGGCTTATGACGCTCACTGATCGCGAAACCCAGCCCGCCGCAATCCAACGTTGAGGGTCTTCTCCTGCAATGCCCAATATTGCGGATTGCTGAGCCACGGATTTTCGGCCCGCATCCGGGAGACTGATCGTAGCGCGGGTTTCAGGCGTAATGACTCCGCGAGTGCTGATCTCGCCTTATCCATATCGTTCTTCAGGCCGTAGGCCCCGGCCAGATAGAGGTACGGCACCCAAAGTCGAGGATTCGCGGCACGTGCGGTTTGCAGAAGATCGATCGCTCGATCCGCCCGCCCCAGCAAAAGCTGACAGGCACCCAATGCCCAATAGGTCATCGCGACGTCGGGGTCATCCGGGCGAAGCCGTATCGCCTGTTCCAGCCGCGGGATGGCCGCCTCGGGTTGACCGAGATACAATAAGGTCTCACCGAGGTGCGAATAGGTCCGGGCGTTGTTGGGGTCGAGGGAAATTGCCGTCTCGAACTCGGTCTGAGCCTCAGGCAGCCGGGTCTGGATCTGCCGAAGAACTCCAAGCGTAAAATGAGCCGCCGCCTGGTTCGAAGCACTTCCCCCATCAACCGCCTCCAGCAATAGGTGCTCGGCCCGTGGCACGTCCTCCTGCAACACGGGAGACCATCCATCCGCTAATTTGGTGGACAGGATCGAGGCAAGGCCAATTCGAGCTTCGGTCGACCGCGAATCCAATTCAAAGGCTCGCTCGAAATCGCGGCGGGCATCCTGCCATCCAACCGTGGAATACGGGCGATAGTATAACTCCCACCCACGCACTATCAAGTCACGGACGGTAGGATCAAGCTGCTCCCTTTCCTCGCCAACCAGCGAGGTTTTACTTGAGGTGATCTGTCGTTTTTCTGGTTCGAGTGCTTCTTTATCTTGATCGGGTTCGGCGAATTTCGGCGGATTGTCTGCTGTCTCAGCACGAGATCCCGGCGCTGGCGTTGAAGCCGCGGGCGGTTCCGACGCCGCGGTGCCCGCTCGGGTACCAGCTGGCGGCATTGAAGGGGATACAAGTGCCGGCTTCTCGCCGCCCCCAGGACGTGACGGCTCCGCCGCCGCAGCAGGTGTGGGGTTCTTGTCGAGCCAAACATCCTCCATGCGCCAACCGTTGAACAAGCTGTTGACCATGATGGTCAGCCCCTTCAGCTGGGGTTGCCAGCATGTTGCGAAGCGGTTGTGGAAAAGGATCGGGCGGGCGCCATCCTGCTGCAGCTTTTTATCGATTTCGAAGACGAGACCGCGGCGTTTCTCCTGGTCCCGCTCCATTGATTGCTGGTCGAACAGCTTGTCGAGTTGGGGATTGCAGTAGCCGGTGTAATTACGGTCAGAGCCGCAGGCATAATTTTCGTAGAACTGCGCATCGGGGTCGTCGACCCCGAGGCCGGTCAGATTAAGCCCTATCTTATAATCCTTGCGGTAAACCTTGGGAAACCAGGTGGCGCTTTCCACTGTTTCAAGTTCAGCGTCGATGTATACCTCCCGGAGCTGATCGATCAGAATGACGGCGGGATCGCGAAATGGTGGAGTGTTGCGGACGGAAACCTTGACGGCGAGCCTTTTGTCGGGTCCGTAGCCGGCCTTCTCCATGATTTTGCGGGCTTCTTCACGGTTCTTGCCAATATCGGGGCCGTAGCCCGGCAATGTCGTCAGCATTTCGGCCGGCATCCCCCAGACGCCTTGCGGCGGCGGCTGCATGGCACCGCCAATATCGCCATGCCCCTCAGCGAGAATGTCGATAAAGCTCTTGCGGTCGAGCGCAAGGGCCATTGCCCGGCGTATCTCCGGATTATCGAACGGCGCTGCGTCGCGGTTCACGATCAGATTGGTGCTTTGGTTTGCCGGCTGCAGTTCGCAGACCGCCTGCGGCGCCTCTTTCTGTACGTCTTTCATCAGCGGCACGGTTAGGCCGAACGGGAAGGTCAGATCGAACTTCCCCGCGACGAAGCCGAGGATCGCCGTCGAGCGATTAGGGATAATCGTCCATTCAATGCCGTCGAGGTAGGGGCGCCCCTCCTTCCAGTACTGTTCGTTCCGTACGAGCTTGATGGATTCGTTTGGCTTGTAGGAAACGAATTTGAACGGTCCGGTGCCGATCGGGTGCTGCCGCATCTGCTGGGCCGGAATGTGACAGGGATAAACCGGCGAATAGCCCGACGCTAGCAGAGCAATAAAGGCCGGCTGCGGCCTCTTCAAATGGAAAGTAACCGTGTCATCTTTGACGCTGACCGCATCCAGGTTGCGGTACCAAGACTTGCGCGGGTTGGTGCGCAGCTTGTCCGCACCCGTGCCCAGGATCAGGTCCCAGGTGCATTTGACGTCCGCGGCGGTGAAGGGCTTGCCGTCGTGCCAGCTCACTCCTTGCCGGAGCTGAAAGGTAAGCGCGGTCATATCGGCATTCCATGACCACTTGGTCGCCAGATCGGGTTCGATCGTATCGATCCGGTTCTGCGGCAGGTCCTGTCTAAACAGAACCAGGTTGTTGAATACGGCCATCATCGGATTCTGGGCCGAATTGAACGCCTCCTCGTGGATCGACATGCTCGCAGGACTGTCGTATTGGAAGATTCGGAGCACACCGCCGCGTTTTTGCGCCGATGCCAACTCGATCGGCTTTTTCGGGGAGGCGGCCGGGTGATCGAACCGGGCGATACCGGTCGCCACGATCATCGCTACGATAATCGCCGCCACAATAACACTAACTATCAAGGTCCGCAGATTCATTTGCTCTTCGTGGCCTCTCGATGTCCGGCGTGTGAACGCATCGATACCATAGATCGCGCGCGGACGCGCGAGCAGCCTGGAACAGCATCGCCAATCAAGTGCTGTTCCTGCTGTGCATAATGTATTTCATCTTTTGTAAGGACCGGGTAAACATCTTGACGGCGGCGCCGCTGATCCAGAAAGATCTCGGGCTCAGCAACACCGCGCTCGGTTTCGCGTTTTCAGCTCTCGCCTATCCTTATGCGGTCTTTCAGCTGATCGGCGGCTGGCTCGGCGATAAATTCGATCCGCGTCTGACGCTCGGTGTCTCGGGCTTCGTCGTCTGCGTCTCGACGATGTTGACCGGAGCCGTCGGCGGCCTTCTTGCGCTCGTCCTCGTTCGGCTCGCCCTCGGTTTCGGCGAGGGGGCGGCGTTTCCGACGGCGACGCGCGCAATGGCAGTCTGGATGTCGCCCACTCAGTGGGGCTTCGCGCAGGGCATTACCCATTCATTCTCCCGAATGGGTAATGCATTAACCCCGCCGCTGATCGCTTGGCTCATCATGCTTTTGTCTTGGCGCGGCTCTTTTGTCGTGCTCGGCGTCGCCAGCCTTGTCTGGATGGCGGTCTGGGTCTGGTTTTTCCGCGACGATCCGCGCGAGCATCCCCGCGTGACCGCGGCCGAGCTCGAGCGGCTGGACACCGGGCGAATGCCGACTGCTGCGCGCCCCAGGGTTCCCTGGCTCAGCCTCGCGCGGCGAGTTCTGCCGGTGACCGCGGTGGACTTCTGCTACGGCTGGACGTTGTGGCTGTTCCTCAGCTGGATCCCGTCTTTCTTCTTTCAGAATTTCCATCTCAACCTCAAGAATTCGGCGCTGTTTTCGGCCGGCGTGTTTCTGTCCGGAGTGATCGGCGACACCTTCGGCGGCATCGTCAGCGACCGCATTCTGAAGCGCACCGGCAATTTACGGCGGGCGCGTTGCTGGGTCATCGCGGGAGGCCTCTTCGGCGGCTTCCTTTTCTTGATCCCGGTGATCTTCGTGCACGAGCTGACTGTGGTTGCGCTGTGCCTGTCATTGGCGTTCTTCTGCGTCGAGTTGGTCGTGGCCCCGATTTGGGCGGTACCAATGGACATCGCCCCCCGTTATGCCGGCTCGGCTAGCGGCATCATGAATTTCGGCTTTGGCGTGGCCGGGATCATCTCGCCCTTCGTGTTCGGCTACGCAATCGACCTGACCGGCAGCTGGACCTTGCCATTCCTCGGATCTATGGCGTTGTTGCTGATTGGCGCCGGGTTGGCCCTGCGATTGAAGCCCGACCAGCAGTTGTTGGATCAGGCAGTCTCGCCCTGAGCACTTCATCTGCGTCAATGGATGGGCGCACTTTGTCGAGCCGACGATCGGCCAACACGTGTTCACGTCAAAGGGCGCGGCCGGGGTTGCGGGAGCCAGGTTTGTAGCGTTAGCCGCGACGATGGCTGCCCTGGGCATTTTGCCGGTCGGCGGGCTCGCCCTGCTCCTCGGCGTCGAGCGCTTCAAGTCCGAGATCCGCGCCGTCACGAACCTCTTCAGCAACATTTTCGCTACCGTCGCCGTTGCGCGGTGACAGGCCAAAGATGCGGAGCGGGGCTCTATCCGCATGGGAACGTCCTTGAGCGAGATGGAAATCACACAATCACCCCGATTCCCCGGACCTCTGACGGCCGCTCTTACCTTGGTCCCCTCCCTTGAGTACTCTCGACTGTCGGATGGTCGACGGAGAGGCAGACTGAGTGGGGCGAGCAACAGTCATCGACGGCGCTGCGGTCGCTGCCGAGCTGCGGCGGCGCGTCGCCGAGGTGGCGGTGCACCTGCGTGGTGAGATAGGAACCGCGCCGGGTCTCGCCACCGTCCTGGTCGGACAGAACCCGGCGAGCCAGGTTTATGTGCGCGCCAAAGGCCGGGCCTGCGCCGGCTCGGGGCTCGCCGCCTCGGACACTCGCTTGCCGGGCGACATTTCGGAAGCGGGGCTCGCGGCCGAAATCGACAAGCTGAACCACGACGACCGCATCGACGGGGTCCTTGTTCAGCTGCCGTTGCCGCGGCAGATCGATCCGCATCGGATCTTGGGTGCGATAGACCCGGCCAAGGATGTGGACGGATTTCACCCGATCAATGTCGGGCGTTTGTGGAGCGGGCTTCCAACGATGGTGCCTTGCACCCCGCAGGGCTGTCTGCGCCTGTTGCGTACCGTGCGCCCCAACCTGGCTGGGCTCGACGCGGTCGTCATCGGTCGCTCGAACATCGTCGGAAAACCGTTGGCGGCGTTGCTGATCGAGGCCGATTGCACCATCACGATGATCCACTCGAAAACCCGTGACGCACGCCAGATCGCCCGTCGCGCCGACATTCTGATCGCGGCGGCCGGCCAGCCGGGAATGGTCAAGGCCGACTGGGTGAAGCCGGGAGCCACGGTCATCGACATCGGTATCAGCGCCGTGGCGGATCCAGAAGGACGCAACCGAGTTGTCGGGGACGTCGATTTCGCCTCTGTCAGCGAGACCGCCGGGGCGATCACCCCGGTGCCCGGCGGAGTAGGCCCGATGACGATCGCCTGTCTGCTGCTCAACACCTTGCTCGCAGCCTGCCGCCGCCGTGGTCTTCCCGATCCGGCGTTCTAAGTAGGCACATTTCCAAGGACGCGCCCGCGCGGAACAGCAATCCGTCATTGGTGTTCGCTCCTTATGAGAAAAATTCTGAAACGGTGAGGATCATGGTGATCAAGACTGCCGCGGGCTTGGCTCTTGCAGCTGCCTGCCTTGCGTCGTTTACGGCCATCCGTGGCGCCGGTGCGCAGATGGTCCGAACCCCAGGTCCGATGCCAGGCTATTACGGCCCGCAGACTTATCCAGGCTATTACGGCCCTCAGACCTATCCCGGTTACTACGGTCCGCCAGCGTATCAAGGGAGTGCGGTTCAAGGGAATTCGTATCCAAATTGGCCGTATTCGGGATATCCAACGCCGCCGTCTGCGGCAAGCGGGGGAACGCAAGTCGTGACTAACGGCCCGCAGACCAGCCCGGGCGACACATCACCTTCCTGGTCGCCGCAACGTAACGTCGCCGAAAGCGCGCAGTACGACCGGCTGGTGGAAACAAACCCGGCGTTTCGCGACGCGCGCGTCCGCAGGGAATGCGGCCCGATCACCGATCCGACGCTCCGAGCCAATTGCGAGGCGAGCTTCGGGCAGTACGAACCGGCCGGTGCTGGGGTGACCGGCTACGGCTCCTCGGCCGGATCCCGGCCAATTGGGAGCGCCTACGGACACTGACATTCCGGGGTCGGTTCTGTGCCCCTGCGGCCCCGCGCCAGGGATCGAGGCGGACGTTTTTTTGTCACGGCGGATTTCGCGGAACAGCGAAGCCTCCTCCGGCGTTTTCGACCATGGGGCAACTGATCGAGGAGGATAATTATGCTGCCAAAGACTGCAATACGCTTAGCCTTTGCAACGGCTTGTTTAACGGCGATCGCGACACTGCCCGCTTATGCCCAAACGATGGGGACGGGTTCGGCGCCCGGCGCTCAGACCTACCAAGGAAGTACAGCACCTAATTGGTCGCAGGGCAACTCCGGCGCGGGTTCCGCAAACTATGCTCCACAGCCCAATCAGGGCGATATGTCATCCGCTCCGGCGGGGATGGGCGGAACCGAGGTCATAACCAACGGCCCGCAAGGCTCGCCGCCGTCCAACTGGTCTGCGCAGCAGAACGTCAGGGAAAGCCAACGCTATGACAGGCTGCTCGAATCCAGTCGTGCCTTCCGTGAGGCCCGCATGCGCAGAGAATGCGGTCCGATTACGGATCCGGATCTCCGTCAACAATGCCTCGCCAGTTTCCATCAGGACGAGCCTTACTCGGGCTCCTCCTCGTCGGGCCGGCACACGCGGAGCGATTTGGGCCGCTGATCGCTCCAGCTGAGAATAGAGGCCGCCCTCAGCGGGCGGCCTTTATTTTGCCGCTGGTGCCCGCGAGGGTGGCGTTAACACTTCGACGCCGGTCGTCGAAGCAACGACCACCATGGAGCTGCGCCCGACAAAGAGCCCGCTCTCGACCGTCCCGACCGTCATCGCGATGTTTCTTTCAACCTCGGCCGGATCGGCGAGCAGGCCGAACCGGCAATCGAGGATGTAATTGCCGCTGTCGGTGACATAAGGCTGTTCGCCGGGTGCGTAGCGCCGGTCGGGTGTACAGCCGAGCTTAGCGAGCGCAACCGCGGTCGCCTGCCAGCCGAATTGAGTGACTTCGACCGGCACCGGGGTGTGCTCGCCGAGCCGCTCGACCAGCTTTTCCTGATCGACCACGATTACCAGCCGGCGGCTCGCTGCAGCAACGATCTTCTCGCGCAGCAAGGCGCCCCCGAGGCCCTTGATCAGATCGAGGCTCCCGAGCTCGACCTCGTCCGCGCCGTCGATCGTCAGATCGAGGCTCTGATATTCGGCAAAGGTTGCGACCGGAATGCCGACGCCACGGGCCTGGGCTGCCGTGCGCTCGGAGGTCGGGATGCCCACCACCCGAAGCCCGGCGGCGACACGGCGCCCCAGACCTTCGACCACAAAGAAGGCCGTCGATCCGGTTCCGAGCCCGAGAACCATGCCGTCCTCGACTTCCTCGATGGCGCGCATCGCAGCTGCGCGCTTCAGCTCGTCACGGTTGGGGGTCATGGCTGCGGTCGTGCCGCCTCATCGACCAGCCAGATCAGCTCACCGACCGGGCGGATCCGCGCGGCGGGTAATGCCGGATCGCCCGCCAGAGCCCGAGACAGCGTCTCCCGTTTGTCCCCCCCGGCCACGAGAAAAGCCGTATGGCGGCTGCTCTCGATCGCTGGGTAGGTCAGGGTGATGCGGGGCTCCGGCCGGCCGCCGATCACTTCGGCGACCCATCGATGCCGCTCATCGAGGACGCTCGTGCCCGGGATCAGCGAGGCAGTGTGCCCGTCGGGCCCCAGCCCGAGGATCTGGATGTCGAAGAGTGGTCGGGTAGGATCGAGGCTTTCTGAGCCGTAATAGGATTTCAGCACCCGCTCATAAGCGGCGGCGGCATCCGCCGGCGTGCCGATCGTGGGGATGCCGTGGATGTTGCCCGGGGGAACGGGCATTCGTCCGAGCAACGCGGCGCGCACCATCCCGTAATTGCTGTCCGGGTGGTCCCACGGCACAAAGCGTTCGTCGCCCCAGAACCAGTGGATGCGATCCCAGGGCAGGACATCGCGATACGGGCTTTCGGCGAGCAGCTGGTAGAGCCGGCGCGGGGTCGATCCGCCCGACAGGCAGATCGCGAACCCGTTGTGGCTGGCGGCCGCCAGATTTGTGATCCACTTTGCAGCATGGTGGGCCAAAGCCTCGGGGTCCTTGGCGACCTCGACGCGGGCGGGCACTTGCGACATTAGTGCTCCTTATGAGCGCGGACACACCGACTTGCGGATCGACGAAATCGCCCGCCCGTAATCCGGCGCGTGAAACACATGAGATCCCGCAACGATGGCGTTTGCCCCGGCATCGAGGACCTGCCAGGCATTCTCGCCGCCCAACCCGCCATCGACCTCGATGACGGGGTCGAGCCCGCTCTCGTCGCACAAGCGCCGCAGCGCACGGATCTTGGGCAGCATTTCTGGCAGGAATTGCTGCCCGCCGAACCCCGGATTGACCGTCATGATCAGCACGATCCCGCAAAGGTCGAGCACATATTCGATCATCGCCAAAGGCGTAGCCGGGTTCAAAACTACGCCTGCGGTCTTCCCGAGGTCCCGAATCTGCGCCAGCGTTCGGTGCAGATGGATCGTCGCGCTCGGCTCGCAATGAACCAGCAGATGATCCGCGCCCGCCCGGGCAAAGTCCTCCACGTAACGCTCGGGCTCGACGATCATCAGGTGCACGTCGACCGGCTTAGCCGTCGACCCGCCGCACGGCCTCGACGACGACCGGGCCGATCGTGATGTTCGGGACGAAGCGCCCGTCCATCACATCGACATGGATCCAGTCGGCTCCCGCCGCGTCGACGGCGTGAACTTCTTCGGCCAGTCGGCCGAAATCGGCCGAGAGGATCGACGGGGCGACGATGACGGGACGGCTCATCCGTCAACCCTCGAGGTCACGCGATCGGCCGCCATTGCCGACCGCTGCGCCACAGCAGGTTGTCCGCGGCTTCCGGACCGGCGCTGCCCGCCGGGTATATCTCGAGCGGGGCGGTCTTGTCGTTCTGCCACAGATCGAGGATCGGCTGCACAACTTCCCACCCGGCCTCCACCCCGTCGGCCCGGTTGAACAGCATCTGATCGCCGATCATGCAGTCGTAGACCAAGGTTTCATAGCCGGTCGTCGGCTCGGTATTGAAGTAATCCTTGTAGGAGAAGTTCATCCGCACGCCGCCGAGGGCAATTTCCGGGCCCGGGATTTTTGCCCCGAATTGCAGCGATGCCCCTTCGTCGGGCTGAATTTGCAGGGCGAGAACGTTGGGCGTCAGAATGTCGACCGGGGTGTCGCGAAACAGCGCAAACGGGGCCTGTTTGAACTGAATTGCGATCTCGGTGGTCCGCCGGGTGAGGCGCTTTCCGGTGCGCAGATAAAACGGCACCCCCGCCCAGCGCCAATTGTCGATGCCGAGCCGCATGGCAACATAGGTTTCGGTCATGCTGTCGGGAGCGACGCCAGGCTCCTCCCGATAGGCTTTGACCGGCTTGCCGCCGATGATCCCTGCGCCATATTGCCCGCGCACGCTGTTGCGGCGCACCTCGGCGTCGTCGAGCGGATGCACCGCCTCGAGGACTTTGTGCTTCTCGGTGCGCACGGCGTCGGCCTCAAAGGAATTGGGCGGCTCCATCGCGGTCAGGCTGAGAAGTTGGAAGACGTGGTTCGGCACCATGTCGCGCAACGCGCCGGTCGCCTCGTAGAATCTGGCGCGCAGCTCGACGCCGACGGTTTCCGCGACGGTGATTTGCACATGGTCGATGTGATCGCGGTTCCAGATCGGCTCGAAGATCCCGTTCGCGAAGCGCAGGACCATGATGTTCTGGACGTTCTCCTTCCCGAGGAAGTGATCCATGCGATAGATCTGAGACTCGGAAAGCACCTTGAGAATACGAGCGTTCAGCGCTCGAGCCGAGGCGAGGTCGCTGCCAAACGGCTTTTCGATGATGACGCGACGGAAATTGCCGTTCTCTTCCCGCGGAAGGCCGACAGCGCCGAGCTGTTCGACGATGGTGCCGAACAATTGCGAGGCGACCGCAAGATAAAACACGGCATTGCCGCCGGTCTGATGCTCCGCGGCGGTCTTCTCCAGGGTCTCGTGGAGCCGCGCATAGGTATCGGGCTGGGTCAGGTCCCCCGCGAAATGGGAAATGCGGCTAGCGATGAAATCCCAGGCCTGGGCATCGAACGGCTCCGTCGCCGGACCCGCAGCCGTATCCGAGACAAAGCTCCTGATCCCATCGGCCAGATAATCGCGGTAGGCGTCGACCGGCTTTGGCGTGCGGTCGACAGCAATGATGGCGAATTTCTCCGACAGCAGCTTCGCCTTTGCCAGATTGTAGATCGCCGGCATCAGCAGCCGCTTCGTCAGATCCCCGCCGGCGCCAAAAATCACCAAGGTGCAGGGCGGCGCCTTGCGGCCCCCCCTCTGCGTCATCGACCGATTTGTTCTGTCCTCGACCGGGGCATCCATGGTGCGGCCCTTTGCTGTGGTTGCGTGGTCGTCACGGTAGGGCCTGCTCGATGGCACGGCTCAAGGTGGCGAGACCGGCATCGAGATCACCGGTGATGTGCGTCCGCAAAGCGCGCCGCCCGCGTTCGGCAAGGACCTCGAAATCGCCGCGCGCCTGTGCCTCTTTAACGATGCCAAAGGTATAGGAATGGCCGGGCACCGGCAAACCCTCGGGATCGTCGCAGGTGATCTGCAAGAACACGCCGCTGTTTGGTCCACCCTTGTAGGCCTGTCCCGTCGAATGCTGGAATCGCGGCCCGAAGCCGACGCAAGTCGCCGCCTTGGTCCGGTCGCGAATGGTGCGGCGGATGCGCTGCATCACATCGATATGGGCGGGGTTGCGCTCGATATAGGCGAGCAGCGCGGCGTAATCGCCGGCGCTGATGCGGCCGAAATGGGCCTTCAGCGCCGCTATGAGGCTCGTTGCCTGCGGTTTGAGAGCCGCCTCGTTGCGTGGATCGGCGAACAGCTTAATTCCGTCACCCTCGAAGAATGGGCGCGACTCGGGCAGCGCCCCGGCTTTCTCATAGGCCTCGGTCAGGTCGCGGGTCTTGACCTTGGCGGCCTCGACATCGGGTTGGTCGAACGGGTTGATGCCGATGATCGAGCCGGCGACCGCGGTCGCCATCTCCCAGCGGAAAAACTCCTGCCCGAGCTGCATCACGTCTGATACCGTGATCCGCACCACCGGATGCCCGGCCGCCTCCAGAGCGGCAATTGCCCGTTCCTGTTCGGCATCCTGATCCGCGGCGAGCCGGAGATACGCAAAAACGCGATCATTGCCGTAGACCGCCGGCGCGCCCAGCGGCTCGGAATCGACTGGCACAATGCCCTTGCCGAGCTTACCGGTCAATTCAGCGAGAAGCTGCTCGAGCCAGGCGCCAAAATCTGAGATCCCCCGGGAGGCGATTATCGTCACCTTGTCGCGTCCGCGGCGTTGGGCGGTCCCGAGGATCGCACCGAGGATCACCCCCGGGTTCTCGACCGGCGGCGCGCTTGCCGCGCAGGACCGCACCATCTCGGCCGTGTTTTCGAGGAAGGCGCGCGGGTCGACGCCGATTGCCGCCGCCGGAACCATGCCGAAATCCGACAGTACCGAATAGCGCCCGCCGATGCTCGACAGTCCGTGGAACACGGACCGGAACCCCTCATTGCGCGCCGCCTTTTCGAGCGACGAGCCCGGGTCGGTAACGGCGACGAACCGCTTCGGCGCTTCAGTCGCCCCGACGGTCTGCTTGGTGCGCTCGTAGAAGTATTGCTTGAAGATGTTGGGTTCGAGCGTGCTGCCGGATTTGCTCGACACCAGGAACAAAGTCCGTGCGATATCGATGCGGGATTCGAAGTGGCGGATCTGCGCCGGGATCGGTCGAGTCGAGCACGTGCAGTTTCGGGTAGCCCGGCTTGCTGCCGAATGTCTCGGCAAATACCTCCGGGCCGAGGCTCGATCCGCCCATGCCGAGCAACAGCACATCGCGGAACCCGGAGCGCTTGACGTCGTCGGCGAAGTCCTGAAGGTGGGCGATCCCCTTCAGCTGCTTATCGACGATGTCCAGCCAGCCCAGCCAGTTGGCCTCGTCCGCCTCCGTCCACAACGAGGCGTCGGCAGCCCACAACCGCCTGACCTTGCCCTCCTTGCGCCAGTCTTCGAGGGCAGTCTGGACGTCCTTCTGCAACTCGTCCGGCAGCTTGTAAGTCATCGAATTGAGCTTGGGCCCGAGCACGGTGCGGCGCTTCTTCTGAACTGCCGCGTAGAGCTGGTCGGCAGCGTCCGCGAACAGCCGCACGCCGTCTTCGACGAGCTTCGAGGTCACCGCATCGATCGAGATGCCCGCTTTGGGGAGCGCATCCATTACCGCCTGTGCGCCATCGACATCCTCTTCGAGGCTGGGGCGCGGGATGGCCGTGGTCGCGATAGGCGTCCATCGTCGCCGGCGGCATCGTGTTGACGGTATCCATGCCGATCAGTTCGTCGACATAGAGAACGTCGCTGTAGGCCTTGTTCTTGGTCCCGGTGCTCGCCCACAGCAGGCGCTGCGTCTGCGCGCCTTTCTGCGCAAGCCGCTGCCAACGCTCGTCCGAATATATTTTTCCATAGAGCTGATAAGCGAGCTTGGCGTTGGCGATCGCAACTTTGCCCTTCAACCTCTGCAACTCGGCCTTTTGAGCCGGGTCGCTGGTCGCGGCGATCTTTTTGTCGAGCTCGTCATCAACCAAAGTATCGATGCGGCTGACGAAGAAGCTTGCCACGCTGGACACCTTGTGCGGGTCGCCACCCTTTTTGGCGAAAGCTTCGAGCCCGGTAATGTAAGCCTCGGCTACCTCGGTGTACATCTGCTGCGAGAACAGCAACGTCACATTGACATTGATCCCCTCGCCGATAAGCGTGCGGATCGCCGGCAAACCCGGCTTGGTGCCCGGCACCTTGACCATCAGGTTGCGGCGGTTCACCTCGTGCCACAGCCGGCGCGCTTCCTCGATCGTCTCATGCGTATTCATCGCCAGATAGGGCGAGACTTCGAGGCTGATAAAGCCGTCGCGCCGCTGCGTCTGCTCGTAGACCGTGTTAAGGGTATCGGCGCCCTCTTGAATGTCGCGGACCGCGAGATCCTCGAACAGCGCGCCGGGATCGAGATCGCCGGAGGCTTCCGCCTCGGCGATCAGCGCGTCGTAATCATCGCCGTGACCGATCGCCTTCTCGAAGATCGAGGGGTTGGAGGTGACGCCGCGCAGGCCGTCCTCGGCGATCAGCCGGGCCAGTCCTCCGCTCTTCAACAGATCGCGGCTGACAAAATCCAGCCACACCGACTGCCCGAATTCGTTGAGCGTCCTCAGCGGATTGGCCATCACCCTACTCCTTGCGCGCGAGCTGCTGCTTGGCAGCCGCATAGAGGTTTTCACCGGTAAACCCGAATTTGACCAACAGCTCCTTCAGCGGGGCGGAGGCGCCGAAAGTCTTCATGCCGAGGATCGTGCCGCGCAATCCAGTATACCGCTCCCAGCCGAGGGTCGAGGCCTGCTCGACCGCGACCCGCCGGGTCACGTCGGGCGGCAATACAGATGCGCGATACTCTTCCGGCTGATGCTCGAACAGCTCCCAGGACGGCATGCTGACCACCCGCGCAGCGATCCCCTCGGCCGTCAGTTTCTCATAGACCTCGACGCAGAGTCCCACCTCGCTTCCGGTGGCCATCAGGATCACCTCCGGCTTGCCGTTGCCGGCATCGGCCAAGACATAGGCGCCGCGCCTGACGCCACTCGCCGCCGCATACCGGGTGCGGTCGAAAGTCGGCAAGTTTTGCCGGCTCAGGATCAGGCAGGCCGGCTCGTGTTTGAGGCTCAGCACGACGCGCCAAGCCTCCGCCACCTCGTTGGCGTCCGCCGGGCGCAGGACGATCAGGCCGGGAATGCTGCGCAGCGCCGCCAACTGCTCGACCGGCTGATGCGTCGGCCCATCTTCGCCCACCCCGATCGAATCATGCGTAAAGGCGTAAACGACAGGGAGCTCCATAATAGCTCCGAGCCGGATCGGCGGCTTCATGTAATCGGAAAAGATCAGGAAACCAGAGCCGTACGGCCGGAGCTTCGATACCGAAAGGCCATTGCAGATCGATCCCATGGCATGCTCGCGGATGCCAAAATGAAAATTCCGGCCGCCGTAGTCGTCCCGCTCGAAGTCGCCGGCGCCCTCGAAAGTCAACCGGGTCTTCGTCGAGGGCGCTAGGTCGGCAGCTCCGCCGAGCAGCCACGGCAAGCGCGGGGCGATCGCATTCAGCACGTGAGCCGAAGAGTCGCGGCTGGCGATACCCTTCGGGTCCGCTGGAAACAACGGAATGTCCCTGTCCCATCCTTCGGGTAGGTCGCGCCGCTGCATCCGCTCGCATTGATCTGCGAGCTCCGGATAGGCGCCGCGGTACCGCTCGAAAAGCGCCATCCACTCCGCCCGAAGCTTCTTTCCGCGCGCACCGAATTTATCGGCGAAATGCTCGTATACGCCTTCCGGGACGAGAAATTGCGCGTCCTCGGGCCAGCCATAATTCCGCTTTGCCAGCTTGACCTCAGCCTCGCCCAATGGCTCGCCATGAGCCCCCGAGGTGTCCTGCTTGTGCGGCGCGCCGTAGCCGATATGGCTCTCAACGATGATGAGGCTCGGCCGGTCGTCGATCCGCTTCGCGACCAAGATGGCATCGGCGACCCGCTCTCGGTTGTTGGCGTCGCTGACCCGCTGGACATGCCAGCCGTAGCCGAGAAACCGCCCGGCGACATCCTCGCTGAAAGCGAGAGCGGTGTTTCCTTCGATCGTGATATGGTTGCTGTCGTAGATCCAGCAGAGATTGCCGAGCCCCAAATGCCCGGCCAAAGACGCCGCCTCGCTGCCGACGCCTTCCATCATGCAGCCGTCGCCGCACAGCGCGAAGACGTCGTAGTCGAACAATTTAAAGTCCGGCCGATTGTAGTGGCGCGCCAGCCAGTTGGCGGCGATCGCCATCCCGACGCTGGTCGCAATCCCCTGCCCCAGGGGGCCGGTCGTCGTCTCGACCCCGGAGGTCAGATGGTATTCCGGGTGACCCGGACATTTGCTGCCGAGCTGCCGGAACCGCTTCAGGTCGTCGAGCGCGACGGCGGGGGTCCCGAGCCGCTCGTATTGTTCGTTGACTGATTTGACCCCGGTCAGGTGCAACATCGAATAGAGCAGGGTCGAGGCGTGGCCGGCCGACAGCACGAAGCGGTCGCGGTTCGGCCAGATCGGATCGTCGGGATCGAAGCGCAGGAATTCCTGCCACAGCGTATAGACGACCGGCGCCATTCCCATCGGTGTTCCGGGGTGGCCGGATTTGGCCTGCTGCACCGCATCGATGCACAAGGTGCGGATGGTGTTGACGCAGATTTCGTCGATCGAGCCGGTAGGGGCCATCAAATCGTCCCTCTCAGAATTGACCGGAGTCACCGCGGCCTTCGTGCCGCCAGGTAGAGAACGCCGAAGGTGCTCTTCGCGATCTCACCTAACTGCCGACCGATGTCGACCGTTATCGAGTTCTCCTCGCATCCTCGCCATCGCTGTGGCGGCTCACCATGCTGCCGCCGATTGACGCTCCTTATAACTGTGGCGCAGCACGCCTCGGGCAAGAATAGGACGTATTCTTTGAAAATTCACGCGAGGCGGGCCGCATTCAGCCCGCTCTCTCGAGGGCCCCTCGAAACACCGGCGGGCCGGTCGGCTCACGATTTGGTGAGCCGCCTGCGGGTTCGAGCGTAACGACTAGTTCGCCGGCGCCGGCCAACAGGCGCGCATTCTCGGGCGAGACTGCAATGCGCTTGCGCCCGGACGGCGGTAAGAGACCGAGCTGACGCGGCCCGGTCCGGTCCGCGACCAAAAGCCACAGCTGATAAACGCGTCCCGGCGGAGCCGGCTCGTCCCGCAGAGTGTCCGCGGCAATCTGATGCGCGGCGCTGGCGAGCCGGATCGCCCAGACCGGATGCCGTTCGCCGTCGCGCATGACCGCGACAATCGAGATGTCGGAAAAATCGGGCGGGTCGCGGGCAATGATCGCAGCAACGAGCAGCGCGAGGGAGAGAGTCGCCAATACCCCGGCCGCCCCTCGCCACACGCGGATATCGGCCCACAGTCTCGCTAGCCAAGCGCTTCCCGTCATGTCGGCTTCATAGCATCATCATCTCCCCTGCTAAAGCAGGTCTAGAAAGGTCCGCCACTGCCTCAGCGTCCTTCACCGCCGGCTCCTGCCCTTGACCGGTGTCACCAGTACCCGGTCGACGCGGCGGCCATCCATCTTCACGACTTCGAAGCGCCAGTCGCCGGCGGTGATGCGATCGGCTTCCATCGGGACGCGATTGAGGCGGGCCATCAAATAGCCGCCCAAGGTGTGGAAATCCGGATCTTCGCCGGGTAGGCGGGAAATCCCCAAGACCTGCTTCAGCTCGTCGAGCCCCACCATGCCGTCGATCAGCCAGGTCTCGTCGTCGCGCCGCACGATGCGCTGATCGGCCTCGGGCGAGCCCGGAATGTCGCCGACCAGTGTCTCCAGAATGTCGCTCGGCGTGACCAGTCCCTCGAGGTCGCCGTACTCGTCGACAATCAGCGCCATCGGCTCACCGGAAGTCTTGAACACTTCCAGCACACGGAGCACCGTGACCGTGTTGGGCAGATAGAGCGGCGGCCTGGTCGCGGCGCGCAGGTCGAGAGGCTGCTGGGCAAGACACGCGGCGAGCAGGTCCTTGGCCTGGACAATTCCGATGACCTGTTGAGAACCGCCCTGCACCACCGGAAACCGAGAATAGTTACTCTCACGGATCTTGCGCCGGTTGTCTTCCTCGGAATCGTCGAGGTCGAGCCATTCGATTTGCGTCCGCGGCGTCATGACGGCGTTCGCGCGCCGGTCGCCGAGGCGCAGCGCCATCTCGACGATCGCCGTCTCGGCGAGCGGGATGTGCCCGGTCGCAACTCCCTCGCGCAGCATGAAGGTGATCTCCTCGTCGGTGACGGGGGCGGCTCCCTGGCTGCGGACCGGCAGCAGGCGAAGGACGAAATCGGTCGATGCGCTCAGGAACCATTCGATCGGTGCTCCAGCCCGGGCAACCGCCCGCATGAAGCGGCCGAGCGTCGCGGCAATCGGTTCGGGGTGAAGCAGCGCGATCCGCTTTGGGACGAGTTCGCCGAGAATCAGTGAGAAATACGAGATGCCGATCACAACAACCGCCATGCTGATCACATGGGCGTATCGCGCGGTAAACCCGGGATAAGTCCCGAGCTGCCGCTCGAGTTGGTCGCCCAACGTGGCCTCTCCGAAAGTACCGGAGAGCACGGCGATCAAGGTGACGCCGATCTGCACGGTCGAGAGCAGCCGCGAGGGATCCGCTTTCAGTTCGAGCGCCGCCTGGGCGCCGCGATTACCAGCCTCGGCGAGCGGGACCAGGCGCGCCTTCCGCGCCGAGACGAGCCCGATCTCGGCCATCGCAAAGACGCTGTTCACGATGATCAGCAAGAGGACGATCGAGAGGTGCAGGAGGAGCATCGCAATCGCCTGTCGAGATGACGCCCGCCGCGAGCAGGCCCGCTGCCATCAGTGTCGAACAGAAAGGCGATCGCGCAACGGAAAAAGCCGCGGCGCGCGCGGATTTAGATCTGCAGCGGATCGGCTACAGGATCAGCGGGAATAATACTCGATGACCAGATTGGGCTCCATCGACACCGGGTAAGGCACGTCGGTGGGCTTGGGTGCGCGGATAAACCGGCCCCGCATATGGTCGTGGTCGATCTCGAGATAATCAGGGACGTCGCGCTCGCCGGACCCGGACGCCTCGAGGACGAGCGCCATCTGTTTCGCCTTCGCCGTCAGCTCGACGGTGTCGCCGTCGCGGACCGTGTAGGACGGAATATTGATGCGCCGGCCGTTGACGAGCACGTGCCTGTGGTTGACGAGCTGACGCGCGGCAAACGGCGTCGGCACAAACTTCATGCGATAGACGACCGCGTCGAGCCGCCGCTCGAGCAGCTCGATCAGATTGTCGCCGGTGTCGCCGCGCCGCCGCACCGCCTCGGCATAGAGCCGGCGGAACTGGCGCTCGCCGATATTGGCGTAGTAGCCCTTCAGCTTCTGCTTGGCGGCGAGCTGCGTGCCGAAATCCGAAGGCTTTTTGCGCCGCTGCCCATGCTGCCCCGGACCGTATTCGCGCCGGTTGAGCGGGCTTTTCGGCCGTCCCCACAAATTCACCTGGAGGCGCCGGTTAATCTTGTATTTCGGTTCCTGACGCTTGCTGCTCATCAGAGTTAAATTCCGGTTCGATTGCGTCGAACTATAGTCGGGACTTGGCCAAAGTCAAATCCGCGCCGGGCAAACCCTCACCCGCCTCGCTGCGCTCGGCACCCTCTCCCGCGGTGCAGGAGAGGGGCTATGAGGCGCATAATCTCAAAGCTCCTCTCCCGCACCGCGGGAGAGGGGGGACCAAGCCCGAAGGGCTTGGTGGGTGAGGGTAACACGCACCTGCTACTCCGCGGCGGCGGCAGCGCGGCTGGCGCGCCTGCGGTCGTTGGGATCGAGCAGCCGCTTGCGCAGGCGGATCGATTGCGGGGTGACCTCGACGAGCTCGTCATCGGCGAGATAAGCGATCGCCTGTTCCAGGGTCATGACCTGCGGCGGGGTCAGCCGCACGGCTTCATCCTTGGCGGTGGTGCGAATATTGGTCAGCTGCTTCCCCTTTAGCGGATTGACGTCCAGATCGTTGCCGCGGCTGTGGGCGCCGATGATCATTCCTTGATAGACTTGGGTCCCGGGGTCCACGAACATCGGGCCGCGCTCCTCGAGGTTCCACAGCGCGTAAGCGATTGCGGCGCCATTCGCGTTCGACACCAGGACGCCGTTGCGGCGTCCCTCGATCAGCCCCTTGAAGGGCGCGTAGCCGTGAAAGAGACGGCTCATCACCCCGGTGCCGCGGGTATCGGCGAGAAACTCTCCCTGGTAGCCGATGAGGCCGCGCGTCGGGCCAAGAAAAGTGAGGCGAAGCTTGCCGCCGCCGGAGGGCCGCATCTGCTGCATTTCCGCTTTGCGGCGGCTCATCTTCTCGACGACGACACCAGCGAATTCCTCGTCGACGTCGACCACCACCTCTTCGATCGGCTCGAGCCGCCGAGCCGCCACCGGATCGGTCGTGAACAACACGCGCGGGCGCGAGATCGACAATTCGAAGCCTTCGCGCCGCATCGTCTCGATCAACACGCCGAGCTGCAACTCGCCGCGGCCGGCGACCTCGAACGCATCCTTTTCCGTGCTCTCGCCGACTCGGATCGCGACATTGCCCTCGGCTTCGCGAAACAGGCGCTCGCCGATCATGCGCGACGTGACCTTGGTTCCCTCGCGCCCGGCGAGCGGGCTGTCATTGACCGAAAACGTGATCGCCAATGTCGGCGGGTCGATCGGATCGGCGGCGAGCGGCGTTGTGACCTCGGGGGCACAGATCGTGTCCGCGACGGTCGTCAGGGCGAGCCCGGCGACGGCGATGATGTCGCCCGCCCGGGCCTCCTCGATCGGCCGCCGGTCGAGCCCGCGAAACGCCTGCAATTTGGTCAGCCGCGCCTGCTCGATCACCCGGCCGTCGCGGCCCAGGGATTTCACCGGCATATTGAGGCGCGCCACCCCCGAATGAATGAGGCCGGTCAGCACCCGGCCGAGATAGGGGTCGTAATCGAGCGTCGTCGCCAGCATCGAAAACGGTGCGTCGGGATCGGCCTGCGGCCGCGGGACATGCGCCACGATCAGCTCGAAAAGCGGCGACAAATCTTTGCGCGGCTCATCGAAAGCGGCGGTCGCCCAGCCTTGGCGGCCGGACGCAAAAACCGTCGGGAAGTCGAGCTGCGCCTCGGTAGCGTCGAGCGCCGCGAACAGATCGAAGATCTCGTTGTGGACCGCCTGAGGGCGGGCGTCGGCCCGGTCGACCTTGTTGATCACGACGATCGGCCTCAAGCCCTGGGTCAAAGCCTTTCCGACCACAAATTTGGTCTGCGGCATCGGGCCGTCGGCGGCGTCTACCAATACCAGAACCCCGTCAACCATGCTGAGGATGCGCTCGACCTCGCCGCCGAAATCGGCGTGGCCGGGCGTGTCGACGATATTGATCCGGACGTCCCGCCAGACCACCGAGGTGCATTTGGCAAGGATCGTGATGCCGCGCTCGCGTTCGAGCTCGTTCGAATCGAGCGCGCGCTCGGCAACCTGTTGGTTGGCGCGGAAAGCGCCGCTCTGGCGCAGCATCGCGTCGACCAGGGTCGTCTTGCCATGGTCGACATGGGCGATGATCGCGATGTTGCGAATGTCCATTTAATGCAAAACCTCACCCGCTCGCGGCGGGGCGTGGGGTCGTCAGGCGCGGCCGGCATCGGCCAAGAGTTGTGACAGGCCGACTTCGGGGCGGGCGCCGAAATGGCTGATGATTTCGGCAGCGCACAAACTGCCGATCTCGCCGCAAATGGGAAGCGGCAGAGCGCGGGTCAAGCCGTAGAGGAAGCCGCTGGCGTAAAGATCGCCTCGGGTGTCGACATGCCGATCGATTATCGCTCTAACCCGCCGGCAGCGCTTTTCCAAAAACGTCTCGCGCCGCGGCAAGAATTTCGTCGGACAGGGCAGGATCGTCGACGGCCCGGGCGAGTACCAGAGCGCCGATAATTCCGGCGAGTGTCGCGATCGCGCGGTTGCGCCGGCTCGCCGCGGTGCCGTTCTTGATCAGCTGCGAGAAACGGTCCAGCTGCTCGCGCAAATGGGCGGTCACGCCGCGTCGAATGCCTTCGCCCTGGCGCACCATTTCGGGACCCAAAGCCGCGACGGCGCAACCATCCGCGCGGTTGGCGCGGTGCCGCTCCGACAAATAGTCGGATACGAGATCACCGAGATCCGTGAAGCGGCTCTGTCGCTGCGTGCCCCGCTCGAGTGCACGCGCCAGGGCCTCGGCGGCAAGAGCTTCCTTCGATCGGAAATGACCGTAAAAGCCGCCATGCGTGAGACCGGCGCCTTTCATGATCGCGTCGACGCCGACGCCGTCAAAGCCTCTCTCGCGAAACATCCGAGAAGCGGTCTCCACGATTCGCCTGCGGTTCTCGGCCGCCTGCTCTCGGCTGACGCGCATTGTCACTCCTTTCTCTCACTCGCCCCCTTGACAGGATAAATGACGTGTATCATAAATAAGATAGGATTACGATCGTCATTTATGAACGAAACCGAACCGAGCTTCAACGTATCAGCATGAGGAGTTGGTCATGACAGACATTCCCTATCGCACCGCTCTGATCATAGGGGCAGGCTCGGGCATCAGCGCATCGGTGGCCCGCGGTTTGGCGGCGGCTGGTCTCAAGGTTGGGTTGGCGGCGCGCAATATAGAGAAACTGGAGCCGCTCGCCGCCCAAACTCGCGCGCAAACATTCGCCGTTGATGCGACGGACCCCGCTGCGGTCGCGCGGTTGTTCGACGACGCCGATACGCGGCTCGGCGAGCCCGATATGGTGCTGTACAACGCCAGCGCGCGGGCGCACGGCCCGATCGCCGAGCTCGATCCGCAAGCCGTGCGCAAGGCGGTCGAGGTGTCGGCCTATGGCGGATTCCTTGTCGTCCAGCAGGCGGCGCGGCGAATGATACCCCACGGTCGCGGCGCCATCCTGCTGACCGGCGCCAGCGCCAGTGTGAAGGGATACCCTCTCTCTGCGGCCTTCGCGATGGGCAAATTTGCCTTGCGTGGTCTGGCGCAGAGCACCGCGCGCGAGCTCGGGCCGAAGGGCATCCACATCGTCCATTTCGTGATCGACGGTGGAGTGCGCAGCGCGAGGCGGCCGGATCCCGCCGACCGGCAGGACAGCACGCTCGACCCAGACGCGATCGCCCAGACCTATCTCGATGTGTTGCGCCAACCGCGCAGCGCTTGGTCCTTGGAGGTCGAGCTTCGGCCTTGGGTCGAGACCTTCTGAGCAGCAAATGGAAGGCCGTCAGGCGTGGCCCGTTTTCGCGACGAGCTCTGAAAGCTTGACCTCCGGGCGGGCACCGAAATGGCTGATGATTTCGGCTGCGCACAAACTGCCGATTTCGCCGCAGACGGGCAGCGGCAGAGCGCGGGTCAAGCCATAGAGGAAGCCGCTGGCGTAAAGATCGCCCGCCCCGGTGGTGTCGAGGACGCGCTCAACTGGCGCCGCCGCGATGCGATGCTCGGCTCCATCCGCTAGAACGAGGCTGCCCGCCGCACTGCGGGTCAGGGCGGCGATCGCGACATGCCCCCGCAGCGCTGCCGCAGCGGCGGCGAAATCATCCGTCTCGTAAAGCGAGCAGATCTCGGCCTCGTTGGCGAAAAGAATGTCGACATGCCCATCGACGAGGTCGCGGAACGCTGCACGGTGCCGCCCGACGCAGAACGGGTCGGACAGGCTGAGTGCCACCTGGCGGCCCGCCGAATGGGCGATTGCCGCGGCTTTGCGAAAGGCCTCCTGCGCGAGCGGCGGGTCGAACAGAAAACCTTCGAGATAAGTGACCTGCGCTGCGGCGATCACGCCGGGGTCGACGTCGGCGGGCCCGAGCTCGACGCAGGCGCCGAGATAGGTGTTCATCGTGCGCTGCCCGTCGGGGGTCACGAGGATGAGGCAACGCGCTGTGCCTGGGCCGTGCGTCGCGGCCGGCGTGCCGAAGCGCACCCCGGCCGCGGTAATGTCGTGGCGGTACACCTGGCCGAGAAAGTCGTCGCGCACTTTACCGATATAGGCGCCGGTGCCGCCGAGCGAGGCGATCCCGGCCATCGTGTTGCCGGCCGATCCGCCCGATGCCTCGATCGCCGGACCCATCATTCGGTAGAGCGCGTCCGCCCGGCCCGCGTCGATCAAGGTCATGGTCCCTTTGACGAGCTTCTCCCGAGAGAGAAAATCCTCCTCGGCGTGGGCGATCACGTCGACGATGGCATTGCCGATACCGACGACATCGATGCTGGCTTGGGTCATTTTGGCTGGATATCGCCCCCGGCAGGAAACCAGCAGCGACTATAACCGGGTTCATGATTTCGACAAGACCTCGGGACGAGAGCCGACGGCCGACCCGAAAATCGCCGCAATCGGTAGGCACTATTCAGTTTCATTCAGGAGATCGCGAAGGGGTGGCGCCCCGACCCCGCCGAGCAAGGCCGACGATAAACTATCGACAGGTGGCTGTTTTGCTGCGGTTTACGGCGGCCCTTCGCTGTTCCTGCTGGCTGTTTCTGGCTGTTATTTCGCCGGCGCCGTTGCTGGAAAAGCGAGGATCTCTGCCATGAAAGCCGGCCTCCCCGCTGTTTCTCCAGCGTGAGATCAGCGATATCAGCCAGCTGCGCCCGCAAGGGCCTCCGGCAGGGTGTCCGATTCGAGCGCGAAGAGCAGCAGCGATCGGCCGGTAACGCCGTAAACCTCCCCGGTCGCGAAAGTGCCCATCTCGGCGTCCTCGGGGAGGTTGGTGTCGATCAGCAATTGCCAGTGCCAGCCGCCGACCGTTTCCGGCAGGGTGAACTCGACGAGATCGTGGTAACTGTTGAGCACCATCAGCAGGGTGGCGTCTTCGCCGCGTCGGCGGATGCCGGTCGGCTGGGCGCGGCCATCCATCAGCATGCCAAAACATTCCATGTTCATGTCGCCCCATTCCTCCGGTTTCATCTCGGCGCCCGAGGCGTTGATCCAAGTCACGTCCTTTACGCCCAGCTCGTCGCTATAGACCCCGGTCAGAAACCGGCTGCGCCGCAGGATCGGGTATTTGTGGCGCAGCGCCGTCAGCTGCTGCACAAAGCGGATCAGCGACTCGCCCTCTTCCCCGATTTCCCAGTCGACCCAGCTGATCTCGTTGTCCTGGCAATAGGCGTTGTTGTTGCCTTTTTGCGTCCGCGCAAACTCGTCGCCGGCGAGCAGCATCGGCGTGCCTTGCGACAGCAACAGAGTGCCTAGGAAGTTGCGCCTCTGACGGGCGCGCAACGTGTTGACTTCCTCGTCGTCGGTCGGGCCTTCAACGCCGCAATTCCACGAGCGGTTGTTGGAATTGCCGTCCTTGTTGTCCTCGCCATTCGCCTCGTTGTGACGGTCGTTGTAGGAGACCAGATCATTGAGCGTGAACCCGTCATGGGCGGTGATGAAATTGACGCTGGCCCACGGTTTGCGGCCGCGGTGATTGAAAATGTCGCCCGAGGCGCAAAGGCGCGGAGCAAGCGCGCTCGCCGGGGCCTCGCCGCGCCAGAAGTCGCGCACCGTATCGCGGAATTTGTCGTTCCACTCGGCCCAGCCCGGCGGGAAGCCGCCCACCTGGTACCCGCCCGGGCCGCAATCCCACGGCTCCGCGATCAGCTTGACCGTGCGCAACTCCGGGTCTTGGCAGCAAGCCTTCAGGAACCCGCTCTGATTATCGAAGCCGGTGGCCTGGCGGGCGAGAATCGTGCCGAGATCGAAGCGGAAGCCGTCGACATGCGTCTCGCCAGCCCAGTAGCGCAGGCTGTCGGTCACCATCTCAATCACCCGCATGTGGTCGAGGTTGAGCGTATTCCCGGTGCCGGTATCGTTGATGTAGTAGCGCGGCTGATCGGGCAGCAACCGGTAGTAGGAGGCGTTGTCGATGCCCTTGAACGACAAGGTCGGGCCGAGCTGGTTGCCTTCGGCGGTATGGTTGTACACCACATCGAGAATGACTTCGAGACCGGCCTCGTGTAGTCGCGCCACCATCTCTTTGAATTCGCGCAGGGTCTGCTCGCGCTCGTGAGCATAGCGCGGATCAGGCGCAAAGAACCCGATTGAATTGTATCCCCAATAGTTGGTCAGCCTCTTGTCGAGCAGCATGCTGTCGTTGATAAAAGTGTGGATTGGGAGCAGCTCTACCGATGTCACGCCAATCGATTTGATGTATTCTAGGACTTCATTGGACAGACCTTTGTAGGTGCCGCGCCATTCCTCGGGCAGTTTCGAGTGAAGCTTAGTAAAGCCGCGGAGCTGGAGTTCGTAAACAATTGTGTGCTCCCATGAAACGCCGCGGCGCCCGGCCTCGCCCTTCCAATCGAAATTCGGGTCGACGACAACGCATTTCGGCATGAAAGGCGCGCTGTCGCGTTTGTCAAAGGTCGTATCGTCGCCCGATTCGAGCCGATATCCGAAGACCGCGGGGTTCCACTCCAGATCGCCGAAATGCCCGCGGGCATAAGGGTCAAGCACCAGCTTGTTGGGATTGAAGCGGTGCCCGGCACAAGGCTCGTAGGGGCCGTGCACGCGATAGCCGTAAATCGATCCGGGATGCACATCCGGCACATAGCCATGCCAGATCTCGTCGGTGAATTCGGGCAGCTCGATGCGCGCTGTCTCGCGCTTGCCGGTCTCGTCGAAGATGCAGAGCTCGACCCGCGTCGCATTGGCCGAGAACAGCGCGAAATTGACCCCCTCGCCGTCCCAGGTGGCCCCGAGCGGGTGCGGCAGGCCTTCCCGGATCGGGCTCTTGGAGATGGCGACCATCGTATTCCCTTATGGTTGGATAAGTCGGCCTAGCCGAACGCGTCGGGTAAACAGCACCGGGGCCGGCAAGATCCAAGCCATTACGATGTCGCAGGCGCAGGGCCGATCAGGTGGGGGCCGATCAGGCGGCAGCGAAGACGATCGTGACCGGAGTTCCGACCTTGACGACCTGACCGGTCGGCGTGAGTTTGCCGGTCGTTTTGTTGACCTGGAACGTCACGATCGTGTCGGAATCCTGGTTGGCGACATAGAGGAAATTAGCCGCCGGATCGAGCCCGAAGAAGCGCGGCGTCTTGCCCTGCGTCGGTTCCCAGCCGACCGGGGTCAGGGTGCCCCCGGCGCGATCGACGGCAAAGATGACGATGCTGTCGTGCCCGCGGTTCGAGCCATAGACAAAACGCCCCGACGGGGCGACGGCAACCTCCGCCCCGGTATTGTTGCCCGTGAAGCTCGGCGGGGTCGTGGGGACCACCTGAACGGGTTGCAGCGCGCCGCGCGACGGATCGTAGCGATAGGTCGTCATCGTCGAGTCGAGTTCGTCGATGACGTAGGCATAAGGCATTACCGGGTGGAAGGCGATATGACGGGGCCCCGCGCCTTCCCGCGTTCCAAGGAACGGCGGGTCGTTCGGCGTCAACTTGCCGGAGGCTGCATCGAGGTGAAACCCGAAGACGCGATCGAGCCCCTTGTCGGGCACTAGGATGAACCGGCCGGCGGGGTCGAACGGGCAGTCATGCGGGTGCGAGCTCGCCTGTTCCTTGCGGTTCGGGCCCGGCTCGCCTGGCAACATGGCAAGATCGGTCCGCGTCCCGAGGGTGCCGTCCTTCTCGATCGGCACGACCCCCACTGATCCGGCGCCGTAATTAGCCGTTACGATGAACCAATTCGTCGGGTCGATCACCAGATAAACCGGGTTTTTGCCGCCGCAGGATTGGCGATTGAGCGGCGTCAGCTGACCGGTTTGCTTGTCGATCGCATAGGCGCTGACCTCGTCTAAATCGGCGTGGACCGAGTAGAGAAACCGCGGCTCGCGGTCCAAGGCGAGGAAAGAAGGGTTGACGATGTTCGGGACCAGCTGCAGATGCGTCCAGACCCCAGAACTCGGGTCCATCCGGTAGACGTTGATGCCCTCTCCTTTCCCTTTCCGCTCGGGCGTGGTGAAGGCGCCGACATAGACGAAGAGCCCCCGGCCCTGCGGCGCATTCATCCGCGGCTGCGCGCCGGCTCTTTCGCCGCCGAGGACGGCCGGTCCGGCGATGGCGAGCGCAGCGGCGCTCTGCAGGACAATTCGCCGGCGGATCTGACCGCCGTAAGGTTTCAATGATTTACCCATTTCCTCCCTCATCGATTGATTAGCTGATCCGTTGGTGGACGAAATTGTACACTAGGTGCGGCTGACGGCGGCAAGGTCGCTCGTCTTGCCGAGTGTGTCGGTTGGACCTTCCGCGCAGTTGGGCTAGAACTCGGCGCGGATGGTTACCGCGTTTTTTCGCGCCGTCGGCGCGCTCTCCGAACCGCCGATGCGGCGGGTGGTCGCTCTGAGCTTCGCGCTCGCGGTCCTGACCTTCGCGGCGCTCTGGCTGGCCGTTGCCGCCATTCTCTACCATACGGCCCCCTTCGATTGGCGGCTGTTGAACTGGCTCGTCGGCCTGTTGGGCGGGCTCGCCGTGCTGGGGCTGACCTGGCTGCTCTTTCCGGCCGCCGTCACCCTGATCATGAGTTTCTATCTCGAACGCGTGGCTGCCGCAGTCGAGGCCGCCGACTACCCCGGGCGCGGTCCGCCGCGCCCACAGTCCGTCGGCGAGATTGTCTTCATAACGCTGAGGTTGGCGTTGCTAACGCTGCTGCTCAACCTATTGGCGCTTCCGGTTTATCTGCTGGCGCCCGGGATAAATCTCTTTCTCTTCCTTGCCCTGAACGGGTATCTTTTCGGGCGGGGGTATTTCGAAGTGGTCGCGCTCAGACGGCTCGATATAGGGGCAGCCAGGCGAGTGCGCAGCCGGTTCGCCGGCCGCATTTTCCTGGGTGGGGTCGTGATTGCAGGGCTGTTCGCCCTGCCGCTCGTCAATCTCGTCGCGCCGGTGATCGCCACCGCCTTTATGTTGCACATCTTCGAGGCGCTGCCGCGCCCCAAATCGCATCCTTTGGGCCGCATCCCCTGACCCGGTCTGCGGTGTAGCCATCCTTTCCAACAATGTCGATCGGGTGTCCCATCCATGTTTGGCAGAAAGAAAACCGAGACAGAGGACCGCAAAATGGCAGATGCGTCTGACGATCTGGGCATCCCAATGAAGCCCGCGCGCCCGATGGGCCCCGGGGTGGGCCCTGGGACGAACCTTGGGGCGAACTCTGGGGCTGGACCCGCAAATCCGGGCCCCAACGGCCCGGCCAGGCCCCCGACGATGCCGCCGCGCTCACCCGATCTGGCGCGCGCCGGCGAGACGATGGCGATTCGCCCGGCCGAGCCGATTCGCCGCCCCGGCGATCCGGCGACCCAGTCGCGGCGCACCGACGGCGAGGTCCGCAAGCTCACCGTTGGCCGCGAAATCACCCTTTCGGGCGAGATCACGTCCTGCGACAAGCTGATAATCGAAGGCAGCGTCGAGGCCAACCTCAACAACTGTCGCGACGTCGAGATCGCCGAATCGGGGCTGTTCAAAGGCACCGCCTCGATCGAGGAAGCCGAAATCCAGGGCCGTTTTGAAGGCAATCTGGTGGTTCGCAAGCGGCTCTTGATCAAGGCGAGCGGGCGAGTGTCCGGCACGATCCGCTATGGCCAGATTGAGATCGAGTGCGGCGGCCAGATCTCCGGCGACGTCCAGGCCCAGCCCTCAGCCGAGCACGGCGAGATCCTCGCGGACATGCCGAACGTGCGCGTCGCGAGCTGACCCGGAATTTGGCCTCCGCTTGGCGCGGAGGCTGGCGTCAAGGCAAGCGGCTCTCTGGTCGCAACCCGCCGCGAGGTGAAGCAGCGCGCTGCGCGTGACCCTCCGCATGGGGTGCGAGGGAAGCCGAGTGGCGGGTGCGCGGATGGAGACCGGGACGTTACGTCAATGAAGGCTGATCAGCGGCCGTCGCCGCCGCACAGGTTCCAGCGCCACGATTTATCATTACCAGTGTGTAATGTCGCTAGCACGTAAAGATGTCCGGTTTTCGTAGCACATTATATGTTTCGCTTCTGTTGTTGATGGCCCTGTGGGGTTGTGGGTAACGCAGCGCGTTATCCACAAATCCACCGGGCTTGCCGCCGAGCGGGCTTAAGCGGCCGATCGGGTTGGGGTTCTCCTCTGCGATGAGAGAGCCGTCCGCAGTGTAGCCGGCGAGCCGCCGAGGACCGTGAAACAATGCCATCGTGCCGTCGGGATATTCGTGTACCTGGACCGTGACCTTGACGAAGTGATGGCGGTGCCGCTGCTCGGGGATTTGCAAGATCCGCCCGTCGTAGCGCACGCAATTGTCGCGCCCGACCACCCGTTCGTGCTTGATGCACAGGATGTCCCGCAAGCCGGCGGCGAACGGCACGAAAGCCTGCCCCTGCGAAGGCGGGGGCGCTGCCTTCCTCGGCCGAAGCGATGGCAAAGCGGGCGTTGTGCGCGGACAGGTAGGTCTCCGCCAGGAAGCGGTTCGCCGCCGCGACCGTGGTGATGCCGTGGTGCGAGGCGCATGGCATTGCCGTTACCGGCTACAGCCCATTCGGCCACGGGCGTTTCCCCGGCGCGCACACGGAAGGCGGCCGGCTGCTCGCCAGGATCGCACAGGCGTATGACACGACCCCTCGCCAGGTGGCGCTCGCCTTCTTGACGCGCCGGCCATCGCTGTTCACGATCCCCAAGGCATCCACCCCGCAACATGCCAAAGATAATGCCGGAGCGGGCGACCTCGAATTGTCCGAGGACGATATCGCGCTGATCGACGGAGCCTTCCCGCGGTCCTCGATCACGCTCGCTGCCGGTGCTGTAAGGACGGAGTTTACTCGAATTCGAGGATCACCTGGTCGACGGCGAGACTGTCCCCCGGGTTGGCGCGGACGCGTGCGACGCGCCCGTCGCGCTCGGCGCGCAGCACATTCTCCATTTTCATCGCCTCGACGATGGCAAGGGGCTCGCCCGCTTTCACCTCCTGGCCTTGCTCGACGACGATCGAAGAAAGCAGCCCCGGCATCGGCGACAATAGCAGGCGCGAGGTGTCCGCTGCCTTTTTCTCCGGCATCAGCGCGAGCAGCTCGGCAGCCCGCGGCGACAGCACCTGGGTGCGGCGTATAACGCCGCGATGCATCAGCCGGAATGCCGCGCCCGGCAGGCGTTCGATCTGGACTGTCGTGACATGCTGCTCAACGCGGGCATGCAGCAGCGGCTGGCCGGGCTGCCAATCGGTCGTCGCGACCCGGCTCTCGCCCTCGATTTCGACACGGTAGGCGCCGCCTTCCGCTCGCACGGCAACCGGAGTGGGTCGGCCGTCGAGCAGAATTGTGTAAACCTCGGGAATATCGATCGAGGCCCCGGCGAGCTTGCCGTCGATCGCCGTCTCGCGCTCGCACAGGCGGCGGCCGGCCAGGGCCGCCGCGAGCAGGATCACCTGGTCGGCTTCGACAAACCCGGACGGCGGGACGAACCCGTGAGGGAACTCCTCGGTAATGAAATTGGTCGACAGCGCGCCGGCGTGAAAGCGGGGCGTCGCTGCCGCTGCCGCCAAAAGCGGGATGTTGTGCCGCACGCCGGCGACGTAGAACTCATCCAGCGCACCGGAGAGCCGGCTGATCGCCGTGTTGCGATCGGGACCCGAGACGACGAGTTTGGCTATAAGCGGGTCGTAGTAGACGCTGATCTCGGCCCCTTCGAAGACCCCGGAGTTGAGGCGGACGCCTTCCCCGGTCGGCGGCCGATACCGCACGAGGCGGCCGATCGAGGGCAGAAAATTGCGTGCCGGGTCCTCAGCGTAGACCCGCGCCTCGATGGCCCAGCCGGAGAGCTCCACATCCTGCTGGGCGAACGGGAGCGGCTCGCCGGCCGCCACCTTTATCATCAGCTCGACGAGATCGAGCCCGGTCACCAACTCCGTTACCGGGTGCTCGACCTGGAGCCGAGTGTTCATTTCGAGAAAATAGAAATTGCGCCGCTGGTCGACGATGAACTCGACCGTGCCGGCCGAGCGGTAATCGACGGCTCGCGCCAGCGCGACCGCTTGCCTGCCCATGGCTCCCCGGGTTTCGGAGTCGAGAAACGGGCTCGGCGCCTCCTCGATCACCTTCTGGTGGCGGCGCTGGATAGAGCACTCGCGCTCCCCGAGATAAACAATGTTGCCATGATTGTCGCCGAGCACCTGGATTTCGATATGCCGCGGCTCTTCGATATACTTCTCGATAAAGATGCGGTCGTCGGCAAAGCTCGATTTCGCCTCGTTCGCAGCCGAGCGAAAACCGTCGGGGACCTCGCTGTCGCTCGCGGCGATACGCATTCCCTTGCCGCCGCCGCCGGCCGAAGCCTTGATCATGACCGGGTATCCGATATCGCGGGCGATCGCGACGGCGGAATCAGCATCGGGAACGACGTCGAGGTGACCCGGCACGCTCGATACCCCGGCGGCCCGCGCCAGCCTTTTCGACTCGATCTTGTCGCCCATCGCGGCGATCGCCTTCGCGGGCGGGCCGATGAAGGTCACTCCGGCCTTCGCAAGCGCTCGCGCAAAAGCAGGGTTCTCCGATAAAAAGCCGTAGCCGGGGTGGAGCGCCTCGGCCCCGCTCTGCCGGCACGCCGCAACAATCCGTTCGATATCGAGGTAGCTCTCGGCCGAGGAAGCCGGCCCGATGCGGATCGCTGCGTCCGCCATCCGCACATGCAGAGCTTCTGCGTCGGCATCGGAATAGACCGCCACCGTCGCAATCCCCATCCGTTGCGCAGTCCGGATGATGCGGCAGGCGATCTCGCCGCGATTGGCTATCAGGACTTTCTTAAACATGACGCGCAGTCCGCCCGGATATTACCCGCCATCGTATTATTACGGGCAACTCTGAACCGCCCATTTTGAGGCTCGACGTTGCGCGAAGGGGTTCATTCCTGACGGTCAGCGGCTGCGCATCGCGGAGCTCAGCGCCGATCGGCACTGGCGCGATAGGGACGGGCCGTTCTCCCTGAGGCACTCGATGACCCGGCCGCCACCGATCCGCACAGCGCTGCAAAAAGCCCGGTAATCGGGGCTGCAGTCGCGGCGCAGCAGATACGCTTCCTGCCGTGGCGACATCGGTGGGGGAGGGGCCCGATAGGCTGGCGCCGCGGGCGCTATCGCGGCCGGCGGGGTCTGGGTCGGGGCGGCCATGCCCGGAGCGGCGGCCGCGGGCGCCTGCCGTTGCGGGGCCGGAGCGGCGCCGCCGATCACGCCCACCGCTTCTTGACAAGGGGCGGAGAGGCTTTGCGCATTCTCTTTGAGGCAAGCGAGCGCTGCCGAACCGCCGGTGGGAACGCTTGCGCAATAGGTCTGGTAGTCCGTCCGGCAGGCCTGCCGGATCGCGTTGACCTGGGTCTGCGTCGGCTGCTGGGCATAGCAACTCCCGGCCCAACCGGCCAAGGCGGCTAAGGCAAAGACGACCATCGCAAGCCGGCTCGCCTCCGTTTTAATTACTCCATCCATCTCAGGCATTTGCCCACAGCCGTGAAGTACATTCTTCCGAGGCGCGGGTTATGATCTGGCAGGCTTTCGCGATCAAAGAAATTTTTGCTTCCCATGACCAGCGCTCAGCTCATCGCTGTCGGGCACGCCGCGATTACATGTCGGCGAAACATCCCGAACCGGGTGGAACAGGAGAGCCGCGCGGCACAACGCCGGCCATGACTATGGTCCATACTGCTGTCACAGCGGGATGTTGTCGTGTTTTTTCGGTGGGCTGGCGAGCTGCTTGCCGCGCAGCATTGCGAGCGCCCGGCACAGCCGCCGCCGGGTTTCGCGCGGCAGGATGACATCATCGATAAAGCCGCGGCTCGCCGCGACGAATGGATTGGCAAATTTTTCCCGGTATTCCTCGGTGCGCGCCTCGATCGCAGCCTCGTCTCCGAGATCGGCGCGGAAGATGATCTCGACCGCACCCTTCGGACCCATCACTGCGATCTCGGCCGAGGGCCAGGCCAAATTGATGTCGCCGCGCAAATGCTTCGAGCTCATCACATCGTAGGCACCGCCATAGGCCTTGCGGGTGATCAAGGTGACTTTCGGCACGGTCGCTTCGGCAAAGGCGAACAGCAGCTTGGCGCCATGCTTGATGATGCCGCCATGCTCCTGCGTCGTTCCGGGCAGGAACCCGGGCACATCGACAAACGTCACGATCGGGATGTTGAAACAATCGCAGAACCGCACGAAGCGAGCCGCCTTGCGGGAGCTGTCGATATCGAGGCAGCCGGCCAGCACCATCGGCTGGTTGGCGACAATGCCGATCGTCGTTCCCTCCATCCGGCCGAATCCGATCAGGATGTTGCGGGCGAAATCGGTCTGGACCTCGAAGAAATCGCCGTCGTCGACGACCTTCTCGATCAGCTCCTTCATGTCATAGGGTTTGTTCGCGCTACCGGGCACAAGGGTGTCGAGCGAAGGTTCGATCCGGTCGCGCGGGTCGGTGGTCGGCCGCACGGGCAGCGGCGCCCGGTTCGAAGCCGGCAAAAAGTCGATGAACCGGCGCAGCTCGATCAACGCCTCGACATCGTTCTCGAAAGCGAGATCCGCGACGCCCGAACGCGCCGTATGGGTCAACGCACCGCCAAGCTCCTCCTGCGTCACAGTCTCGTGGGTAACAGTCTTGACCACCTCGGGCCCGGTCACGAACAAGTATGAGGTGCCTTTGACCATGAAGATGAAATCGGTCATCGCTGGGGAGTAAACGGCGCCGCCGGCGCACGGACCCATGATCATCGAAATCTGCGGTATGACGCCCGACGCCAGCACGTTGCGCTCGAAAACCTCGGCATAGCCGGCCAGCGAGGCGACGCCGTCCTGGATACGCGCCCCGCCCGAATCGTTGAGCCCGATAACCGGGGCGCCGACATTCATCGCCTGGTCCATGATCTTGCAGATCTTTTCGGCATGCGCCTCGCTGAGCGAGCCGCCGAACACGGTAAAGTCCTGGCTGAACACGAAGACCAGCCGGCCGTTCACCGTACCATAACCAGTGACCACGCCGTCGCCGGGGATTTTGTGCTCATCGATCCCGAAATCGTGGCTGCGGTGCTCGACAAACATGTCCCATTCCTCAAAGGAACCGGGGTCAAGCAACAATTCGAGCCGCTCGCGCGCGGTAAGTTTCCCGCGCCGGTGCTGGGCTTCAACCCGGCGGACCCCCCCGCCCGCCCGGGCCGCCGCGCGCTGCTCTTCCAAGCGGTGGAGAATATTGTGCATGTTGCCTCGCGACCAATGAATGGGGCAGATAGCATCGACGATCCGGCAAGGCCAGAGCCGCGGCTCTGAGCCTCATTGGCGACAGGCAAATCCGAGGAGGAGGACGGCGGAATGGCCGAGAGTGAGCTCTATAAAAAAGGCGCGGCGATGCGGCGCCAGCTGATGGGCGACGCGGCGGTCGAGCGCTCGGCCCGCGAGATCTACAGCGATCCGGTGATGAAGAAATTCATCGACGTAGCAACCGAGACGGTGTTCGGCGCACTGTGGACGCGTCCCGGTCTCGATCTGAAGACGCGCGCGTTGATCTGCGTCGTCTCCGATGCCGCCACCGGCCGCGAGCCCGAACTGGGCCTCCATCTGCGCATGGCGCTGCGCCAAGGTTGGACGGAAGAAGAACTGACGGAAGTTCTGCTGCACCTCTCGGGCTATGTTGGCGTGCCGATCATCCGCGAGTCGATGATGGTGGCGAGCAAGGCCTTCGCCGAGTTTCGAGCCGAAAAGGCCGCGGAGAAGCCATTGACCGCTTGAGAGGGATCGGCGCGGCGTGCTCGCCCCGTCTTTCCGGCCAAAGCCGGGACCAGCCGAATGGTTGGCCTATTATTCTCGAAAGCGAATCATACATCAGTGGAAGCAACTCCATTTGCTCGGGGCTACTGATTGCTCCACCGTGCTCGAGATCGGACCGGCTCTCGGGCTCGTCACCAGCCTGCTCGTCAACATCGGCTATGATGTAACTACACTCGACAGAGGGCCGCGAGCATTCGCCTACCCGAATGTTCCTCATCTCGAAAAGGACATATGCGAACTAGAATCTGACGAAATTGGCGGATACGACGCGATCCTCTGCTGCGAGACGCTCGAACATATCGAATGGAGACGCGTCGGCTCCGTCCTCGCTACGTTCCACGAGAGTGGGGCAAAATACCTGATCGTTTCCGTCCCCTACATGGGGTTCCAGGTCTTTATCGAACTCTACGCAAACAGCAGCACGCTCAGGCAGTATTTCTCGATGAAAAAACTTCTCTGGAGAAAGGATTTCCGAGCAGAACTGCCCGGCGGACACCAGTGGGAAATCGGATATAGGGGCTACCCTCTGAAGCTCTGGGAGAAGCGGCTCAATGAAAGCGGGTGGTCTATCGTTAGACGAGACTTCACCGAACATTGCCGCTCCGTGTTCCACCTCTTGAGAGCGGGCTGAGCTCAGGCGCGCAGTAGCGATATGAATCGCGCCGCGGCTTGGATATCGGCCGCTAGTGCGCGGCGGCGTTCAGCCGCCTCGGCGTCTTCGCCCCACGCCTCGATCTGAAAGCTTTCATCGAGTTGCGCGGTTGTGAAGGCCCCTTCCGCATCGAGATGCCCCTCGAACAGTGCCAAGGCAATTATCAAAGAGCCGCACGCGGCGGTGGCCACATGGAGCGCGGTGAGCGCAAAATCGTCATTCTCGGTCACCGCCGCGGCAAAGGCGCGAAGGCTCGTCGCCGACTGGGTCTTCGGGATAACCCCGGTGGTAACCACGAGCGGCGCATCATAGCGCAACACCGCCCAGTCGATCAGCGGCTGCCAGACCGCCTGCTGGCGGGCGGCCAGCGCCGGCGGGTGCGTTGCTCGATAGCAGACCAGGTCGGTACCGGCGTAGTTGGCGGTCTGCCGGATGATCGCATCGCGCTGCGTCGCGACCCGATCGAGGGTCGTCGTGGCGAGACGGGTCAGCGGCATCGTCGCCGTACGAACCTCTATTTCTTGGGCGTTCCACTCTTCGGCTATGGCCGCCGCCAGCACCCCGCTCGGTACGAGCAGATCGCGCTTGCCTGGCGTCTTGATTGGTCTGCCGTCTAGAGTGATCGCGTAGCCGCCAGCCCTCTTTGCAGGCTCGGCCTTTTGATAGAACCGCTTCATCACGTCACATCCAGTTCGGCGAAAGGATCCTCCGCGTCACCGGCAAAGCCGAAAAATTCCCAAGTCCGCCGCATATGCGGCGGAAGCGGCGCGGTCACCTGCAGCTGCCTACCGAGCGGATGAGGCATGGACAGACTTCGTGCGTGCAAGTGGAGCCGACGCGATCCGGGAACGCCGGCCAGGTGGGCCGCCGCCTCGCCGTATTTGAAGTCGCCGAGGATCGGTGTGTCCATCGCTGCGCAATGGGCGCGCAGCTGGTGGGTGCGTCCGGTGACTGGCATCAAGGCGAGCCAGCTCGCCTGCGTCCCGGCGCTGTCGATCACCCGATAATAGGTGACGGCGCGGCGGCCCTCCTCGGCGTCGGGCCGGACGCGTTCGCCGCCATGCCCAGGCATTTTCGCGAGCGGCAGATCGATGCGGCCCTGAGCTAATTTCGGCCGCCCGACGACGACGGCCCAATAGGTCTTGCGGGTTGTCTTCTCGCGAAAGGCCCGGGTCAGAAACGCGGCCGCGGCGGCAGTCCGGGCGATGACGAGAATGCCGCTGGTCTCCTTGTCGAGCCGGTGCACCAGGCGCGGACGCTCGGGCTTTCCGAAACGCAAGCTATCGAGGAGCCCGTCGACGTGCCGCTCGGTCGCGGTGCCTCCCTGAACCGCCAGCCCAGGCGGCTTGTCGAGGACGATGACCGCCTCGTCGCGGTACAGGATCGCCGCTTGCAGCATGGCCTCGTCCGCCGGCCGCGGCTGCGGTCGCGCGGGCCGGGCGGCAGCGCCAACTCCTGCGGCGGAATGCGGATCGCCTGGCCCGGAGCTACCCGATCGCTGGACCGCGCCCGCTTGCCGTCGACGCGGATCCGCCCGGTGCGCAGCAGCTTTTCGAGCTGCCCGTGCCCCAGACCGGGATAATGCCGTTTGAACCAGCGGTCGAGGCGGAGCGAGCCGTCGCTGCTGTCGACGGTTATGGTTTCATCGGCCTCGGTCATTGCGCCGTCGGCTGCTGCGCGTTGGCGCAGCTTGTCCCAATAGTCGAGCCGTTTCTTGATCTCCCGCTCGAAACCGCGCTCGCCCGGCCGGTAGAAATTGCGCCGCGCCACCCCTTCCGGGAAATAATTCTGGCCGGAAAAGCCTTCCTCGGTGGCGTGGTCGTAAACATAGCCTTTGCCATACCCGAGGATCGCGCATCAGCCGGGTCGGCGCGTTGAGGATGTGCATCGGCGGCATCAGCGAGCCGGTCTCGCGCGCCATCGTGCGGGCTTCTCCATACGCCTGATACGCCGCGTTCGATTTCGGCGCGGTGGCGAGATAGATCACGCATTGCGCGATCGCGAGCTCGCCTTCGGGCGAGCCGAGGCGGTCATAGGTGTCCCAGGCCGCAAGCGCCTGCACGACCGCTTGCGGGTCGGCGAGGCCGATATCCTCGACCGCCGCCCGCGTGAGCCGCCGCAGGATGTAGATCGGGTCCTCGCCGCCGGCCAGCATCCGCGCGAGCCAATAGAGCGCCGCGTCGGTATCCGACCCGCGCAATGATTTGTGCAACGCGCTGATCAGGTTGTAGTGACCCTCCTGCGCCTTGTCGTAGAGCGGCGCCCGGCGCTGCACGAGCCGGGCGAGCTCGTCGGGTCCGAGCGGCTGCTCCGTCTGGAGCTGCCCGATCTCCTCAGCCAGGTTCAGCAGGAACCGGCCGTCGCCATCGGCCATCGCACGCAGGGCCGTACGGGCTTCGTCGGTCAGCGGCAGTCGACGGCCCAGATGGGCTTCGGCGCGCTTTAAGAGGGTTTCGAGGTCGTTGTCGTCGAGGCGGCGCAATACGAAGACCTGCGCACGCGACAGCAATGCGCCGATCAGTTCGAAAGACGGGTTTTCCGTCGTGGCGCCGACGAGAATCACCGTGCCGTCCTCGACGACCGGCAAAAAAGCATCCTGCTGCGCGCGATTGAAGCGATGGATCTCGTCGACAAAGAGCAGCGTGCCTTGGCCCATCTCGCGGCGCTTCCTAGCCGCGTCGAACACCTTGCGCAGATCCGCCACCCCGGAAAATACGGCCGACAACGGCTCGAACACCAGATCCGTGCCCTGGGCGAGCAATCGGGCGATCGTCGTCTTGCCGCAGCCCGGCGGGCCCCAAAGGATCATCGACGACAATTTGCGGTTTGCGACCATTCGCCCGATCGGACCGTCGGCGGCGAGCAGATGGTCCTGACCGACCACTTCCGCCAAGCTGCGCGGGCGCAGCAGGTCGGCCAGAGGATGCGGCGCCTGGTTCTCGAATAAGGTGCTCACCGAGCCCCTATCGCACCTGGTCGGCGAGCCGCGACAGGTGGTGGGCGGTGTCGCCGAAGGTGTGCTCGATGACCATGCAGCGGCGGAAATAATGCCCGACCGCATATTCCTCTGTCATGCCGATGCCGCCATGCAATTGGATCGCGTTCTGCGACACGAATTTGCTCGCTTGGCCGACGCCGACCTTCGCCATCGCGATGTTGTGGGCGCGCTCGGCGGCATCGGGCTCCTCGACCATCATCGCCGCCAGCATCGCCATGCTGCGCCCGCGCTCGAGCTCCATCAGCATCTCCGTCGCGCGGTGCTGCAGGACCTGGTTCTGGCCGATCGGCCGGCCGAATTGCGTTCGGGTCTTCAGGTATTCGAGGGTCATCGCCTGCATCGTCTCCATCGCGCCGACCGCTTCGGCTGCCGTCGCGGCAATGCCCGCCTCTACGACCCGCTGGATCACGGGGAACCCCGCGCCGATTTCGCCCAGTATTTCCTCCTCGCCAACCTCGACACCGCTCAATGATATCTCCGCCGCCCGAGTTCCGTCGCGCATCGGGTACCCGCGCCGCGCTACCCCGTTAGCCGCTGCATCCACGATAAACAACGTGATGCCGTCAGGATCGTCCCGCTCGCCGGCGGTGCGCGCGCTGACCACCAGGCGCTGCGCGCTGTCGCCGTGCAGGACCACACTTTTGGCCCCGTCGAGCACCCAGCCTCGGCCTTTGGGCTTGGCCGTCGTCAGCACATCGCTCAGATCGTAGCGCGCCTGCCGCTCGCCATGTGCAAAGGCGAGGATCATGTTGCCTTCGGCAATTTGCGGCAGGATCGCCGATTTCTGTTCGTCGTTGCCGGCGAGCTGCAGCGCTGTGCCGCCGAGCACGACCGTCGCCAAATAAGGCTCCAGCGCAAGCACGCGCCCGAACGCCTCCATGACCAGCATCACCTCGATCGGACCGCCGCCAAACCCGCCATAATCCTCGGCAAACGGGAAGGCCCAACAGGCCGAGCTCGGCATATTGTGCCCAAAGCCCGCGGCTCCAACCCTCGGGCTCGGCGAGATAGGAGCGGCGCTTGTCAAACCCATAATGGTCGGCGAGCAGCCGCTCGACCGAGTCGCGCAACAGCCGCTGCTCTTCGGTCAACTCGAAATCCATCGGTCAGCTCCTCAGAGGCTACCGTGAGATTGCTTCACTGCGCTCGCAATGACAGGAAAAAGGCGTCATTGCGAGGAGCGCAGCGACGAAGCAATCTCCGGCCGTTTACAAACCCAGCACGGCTTTGGTCAGGATGTTCTTCTGGATCTCGTTGGTGCCGCCGTAGATCGAGGCGGCGCGCAGGAAGAGATAGCTGCGGGTGGCTTCGGTCGCCCATTCCGGACCCAATTCCGGCTCGTTGCTGAGCGCCGCCAGTTCCTGCGCCCAATCCGGCATCGCCAAAGGCCCGCCGACATCCATTGCCAGCTCGGTCGTCGCCTGCAAGCAGTTCGGTGCCCTTGACCTTGAGCACCGAGGACAGCGGGTCGGGCTTGCCGCCATGGCTCCTGTCGTGCGCCGAGACGACGCGCATCTGCGTGATCTCCAGCGCCTTCATGTCGGTTTCGAGCTGCGCGACGCGCTGGCGGAAAGCGGGATCCTCGATCAACGGCCTGCCGTTCGCGCGCATCTCGCGCGCCGCCTCGCGGGCGAATTTGACCCGCTCCTTCGACTTGCCGAGCCGCGCGATGCCGGTCCGCTCGTGCCCGAGCAGAAATTTGGCGACATCCCAGCCGCGGTTTTCTTCGCCGACCACGCAAAGACACCGGCACTCGCACATCGTCGAAGAAGACCTCGTTCAGATGGTGGCTGCCGTCGATCGAGATGATCGGACGCACCGTGATGCCCGGCGTCTTCATATCGATCAGCAGAAACGAGATGCCTTCCTGCCGCTTTTTTGCTTGCGGGTCGGTGCGCACGAGGCAGAAGCACCAATCGGCGTGGTGCGCCGTTGAGGTCCAGATCTTCTGGCCATTGACGATGTAATGATCGCCGTCACGCTTGGCCGCAGTCTTCAGCGAGGCAAGGTCCGACCCCGCGCCCGGCTCGGAAAACCCCTGGCACCACCAATCGTCGATATTGGCCGCACGCGGCAGAAAGCGCTGCTTCTGCTCCTCGGTGCCGAACTGGATCAATACCGGGCCGATCATCGTGATATTGAACGACGACACCTCGGGGGCCGGCGCCAGCTGGTTCTCCTCGAGGAAGATCATGCGCTGCACCGGCGTCCAGCCGGGGCCGCCATATTCCTTCGGCCAGCTGTAGGCGGCCCAGCCTCGCTTGTTCAGAATGCGCTGCCAGGTGACGGTGTCCTCTTTGCTCGGCGCGTGCCCCAGCCGCATCCGCTCGCGGATATCGCCCGGCAGATCGGTCTCGAAAAACCCCCGAAGCTCGTCGCGAAATTCCAATTCCTCGGCAGTGAAGCGCAAATCCATCGCTCCGGCTCCTCTGGTTAGTGAACAAAACCCGCGCTGCGCGGGATCGTCAGCGACAGCTCGGGCAGGCAGATGATCAGCAACGGATCATAGCGACTGCGGCGGAAAATAGCGCTGGAGCTTCTCGAGATCGAAGCAGGTCATCCATGGCCGCAACGGCCAGTGACAAGGTTCGTCTTCGATTGGGGCCGCATAGCGTCAGATCCAATCGCGATGGGTTTCGCGACGCTCAACCGATCCTAGAAGGGCGGCGCGGATGCGTTCGAGGCGGAGGTCGCCCTCCGGCATCGGCGAGAGCGCGAGGATCTCGTCGCCAAGGCCGAGGCCGAGCTCGAACAGGGCTCACATCCCGACGGCGAAGCCGTGGCGTCGTAAGGGGCCGCATCGGCGCTCTTGCTGTTTTCGCTGTTTTGTCAGCCAATTAACAGCGAGCGAGCCCTCGTTCGCGGCGGAAATCCTGGGCCGCCGACGTCTTGGCGCACGAAGGAACAGCGAAGCGCTGGCTGTTCTATGGCTGTTTTCCGTGTCTTTTTGTGCAAAGGTCGGGATTGCCGCACGACCGCGGTGAACGCATATTGAGACGAAGGATGAGGAGGTGTGCATAGATGGCAATTTATCCTAAAAATCGCTTTTTGTCAATTCAGTAATGCTATAGGGCGAGTTGGCAAAGGCCCGCATGCCTACGGTCCTGCACAGAACGCAATACACCCGTCTCGGCGTATCACCTCACAACGCATGATGCGGAACGTCGGGAACGTAGATTGGCGGTCTCTGTTCTCTCACCTTTCGCGCCTCCGCGACGTAATCCGTTGCTATTTCATCATTGTAGATCGGACAGATCGTTACTTCATCGGGCAGGTTGTCTGGGTGTCGAAAATAATAGCAAAAATGCTGTGCATATTCTGCCTCAAATATATCCTTGTATATTAACTGCCCGCAAAATACCATCCAATATTCCCCCGCTCGCGCTTCCAAGATTTGCGCTCGCGTGTCATCATCAATCTCGAAAATAGGAGCGTACCCCTTTTTGGGATTAACTATTGCTCCATGACGCTCTTTCTCGCGCAGGGTGTTTGCAGTCTTGCATTCAAAATTGTCAGGGAGCGGTTCGTGTGCTGTATATTCGAATCTCCGAAGAAATCAATCTAGGAAATATGCTGGCGTCTGGCCGTCGTTCTCTAACGGCACTTTAATGATGTCGCGCTTTTTCTCTTCTACACTGCAGCAGGTAATCGTCGGAAGAGATGTCGCGATATAGGCACGGAGCTGTCGGTTTTCCTCATCCCTGAAGTCAGTGGCTTGCTGCCGGAACACTAACCATTGCAGGCCGGCGAGTAACGCGGCGGCGAAAAGGCCTATTATAGTGGCTACCTCACGGCGACGCTTTCCAGTCTCGCGACGTTCCTCTTTCTCCACATAGACTTCAAACTGATCACATATAGAACGAATAGCATTAGTAATTGACAGATAGTGGCTAACGTCGTGATGGTCTGCGCGCTCGACGTCGATTTCCTCTTGTAGCAATTCCTCGGTGTATGAGGAATTCCGTCGGACCACTAACTGCACCCGCTGGTCGCCCCGCAGGTGTCGCATTTGAGGCAGGTGCCGTTGCGGATGAGGGTGAAGTTGCCGCATTCGTCGCAGCTGTCGCCTTCGTAGCCCTTCATGCGGGCGGCGAGGATGCGTTCGAGGCGGAGGTCGCCCTCCGGCATTGGCGAGAGGGCGAGGGGGCCGTCGAAGTCTCGGGACCGGCGGCCGGCGCCGCCGTCGAGCACGGTCAGTTTGTGGCGCACGAAGCCGTTGGAGGCGGCACGCACCAGGTTGGATTCGGCTTCGCCCTTGCCGACCGTGTCGGGCATCAGATCGCCGGGCTGGACATGGGCGAGGTCGCCGCGGTCGAGATAGGAGATCGCCAGTTCGCGGAACAGGTAGTCGAGGATCGAGGTCGCCATCTTGATCGCGTCGTTGCCCTCGACGATGCCCGACGGCTCGAAGCGGGTGAAGGTGAAGGCCTCGACAAATTCCTCCAAGTGGCACGCCGTATTGCAGGCCGATCGAGATCGCGATCGCGAAATTGTTCATCAGCGACCGGAAGGCGGCGCCCTCCTTGTGCATGTCGATGAAGACTTCGCCGAGCCCGCCCTCCTCGTATTCGCCGGTGCGCAGATAGACCTTGTGGCCGCCGACGACGGCCTTCTGCGTGTAGCCCTTGCGGCGGTTGGGCAGGCGCCGGCGCTCGCTCTGCCGCACCACGCGTTCGATAATCCGTTCCACGACGCGCTCGACGATCCGCTCGGCGACGAGCGGGGCACGCGCGGCGGGCGATTCGGTAAAGAACTCCTCGGCTTCCTCGTCGTCGCCCAGCAGGCTGGAGGCCAAAGGCTGCGACAGTTTCGAGCCATCGCGGTAGAGCGCTGTCGCCTTGAGGCCCAGGCGCCAGGACAGCATGTAGGCCTCCTTGCAGTCCTCGACCGTCGCCGCGTTCGGCATGTTGATCGTCTTTGAGATCGCCCCCGAGATAAAGGGCTGCGCCGCCGCCATCATCCGGATGTGGCTGTCGACCGACAACGAGCGCCGGCCGATGCGGCCGCACGGGTTCGCGCAATCGAACACCGCCAGATGCTCGGGTTTGAGATGCGGCGCGCCCTCCAATGTCATCGCCCCGCAGCACCAGCTGTTGGCAGCGTCGATCTCGGCCCGGGCGAAGCCGAGCGCCGCCAACAGCTCGAAGCCGGGATCATCGAGCGCGCCCGGCGCGATCCCAAGACTGTCGATGCAGAAAGCTTCGCCCAGCGTCCATTTATTAAACGTGAACTTGATGTCGAAAGCCGAGGCGAGCGCCGCCTCGACGGCGGCGAGCGCCCGGTCGTCGAAGCCCTTTTGCCTGAGGCTCCCGTGGTTGATGTAAGGCGCGCCTTCGAGCGTCCCGTGACCCAGCGCGTAGCGCTCGATTGCCCCAATCTCGTCGGCACTGTAGCCGAGCGTCGTCAGCGCCTGCGGTACCGCGCGGTTGATGATCTTGAAATAGCCCCCGCCGGCGAGCTTCTTGAATTTGACCAGCGCGAAATCGGGCTCGATGCCGGTCGTGTCGCAATCCATGACGAGCCCGATCGTGCCGGTCGGCGCGAGCACCGTCGCCTGGGCGTTGCGGAAGCCATGTTGCTCGCCGAGGGCCAGCGCCGTGTCCCAGCTGCGCCGCGCCGCCGCTGCGAGCGCAGGGTCCGGGCAATTCGCCTCGTCTAGCGGCACCGGTGGAATTGATAAGCACTCGTATGTATCGCCCTCTCCGCCCGCTTGCGGGGGGAGAGGGCGGGGACCCATTGCGCCGGCAATGGGGAGGGTGAGGTGGGCGCTCCCGCCTCGCGAGCCTGAAGCTTCCCCCACCTCACCCCGACCCTCTCCCCCCCAAGCGGCGGAGAGGGAGAGGTCGGCGGAGAGGGGGGGGTTTACTCCGTGGGCCGCGCGGCGATGGTTGCGGATGACCCGCAACATCGCCTCGCGGTTCTCGGCATGACCGGGGAAGGCGCCGAGCTCGCCCGCCATCTCAGCTGAGGTGGCATAACTCGACCCGGTCATCAATGCGGTAATCGCGGCGCCGAGCGCGCGGCCGGCGGCGCTGTCGTAAGGCAGACCCATCGACATCAAGAGCCCGCCGAGATTGGCGTAGCCGAGGCCGAGGGTGCGGAAGTCGTAGGAGCGCCGCGCAATCTCCTTCGACGGGAACTGCGCCATCAGAACCGAGATTTCGAGCACGATCGTCCACAGGCGCACCGCGTGCTCAAAGGCGGGGACGTCGAAGCTGCCGTCATGGTCCCCGGGCTCGCGCCGGAACGCCATCAGATTGAGGGAGGCGAGGTTGCACGCCGTGTCGTCGAGGAAATTGTATTCCGAGCACGGGTTCGACGCGTTGATCCGGCCGCTTGCGGGGCTGGTATGCCAGTCGTTGATTGTCGTGTCGAATTGCAATCCAGGATCGGCCGATGCCCACGCGGCATAACCGATGCGATCCCACAACTCGCGCGCCTTGACAGCCTTTACGACCGTCCCGTCGGTGCGTCGCGTCAGCTGCCAAGGGCCATCGTCGCGGACCCGTGCGAGAAAGGCGTTCGAGACGCGCACCGAATTGTTCGAGTTCTGGCCGGCGACCGTTAGATAGGCTTCCGATTCCCAATCCGTGTCGTAGGTGCGGAACTCGACCTCAGTGTAGCCTTGCCGGGCAAACTGAATGACCCGCTGGATATAGCTCTCCGGGATCATGGCGCGGCGGGCGGCGCGAATCTCTGCCTTGAGCGCAGGGTTCTTCGCCGGGTTCGTTTCCTCGCGGCATGCCATCATGACCAGGTTCAAGTGCCGGGCGGCGAGCTTGGAGCCGGCGACGAGCGCGGCGACCTTCTGCTCCTCGACCACCTTCCAATCGATGAAGGTCTCGATGTCAGGATGGTCGATGTCGACGATGACCATCTTGGCGGCCCGCCTTGTCGTGCCGCCGGATTTGATCGCGCCGGCGGCACGGTCGCCGATTCGCAGAAAGCTCATCAGCCCCGAGGAGCGTCCGCCGCCCGACAGCGCCTCGCCTTCGCCGCGGATCTTCGAGAAATTGGAGCCAGAGCCGGAACCGTATTTGAAGAGCCGCGCTTCGCGCACCCAGAGATCCATGATGCCGCCCTCGTTGACGAGGTCGTCGGCAACCGACTGGATGAAGCAGGCATGCGGCTGCGGATGCTCGTAGGCACTATTTGAAGCGTGCAATTCGCCGCTCTTGTGGTCCACGTAATAGTGGCCCTGCGCCGGGCCGTCGATGCCATAAGCCCAATGAAGGCCTGTGTTGAACCATTGCGGCGAGTTCGGCGCGCCGATCTGCCGGGCGAGCATGAGGCGAATCTCGTCGTAGAAGGCCGAGGCGTCGTCTTCGGTGTCGAAATAACCGCCCTTCCAGCCCCAATAGGTCCAGGTTCCGGCCATGCGGTCGAAAACCTGGCGTGCACTCGTCTCTCCGCCGTGACGGGCGCTCTCGGCCAGCGCCGCGAGACCCGCCCCCCCGCTTTCGCAAGGGTCGGCGGTGCGCCGCCACAGCCAGGGCGGAAGGCCCTGCTCCGCAACCGGCGCCAAACGCGCAGGCACGCCGGCTTTGCGGAAGTATTTTTGCGCGAGGATGTCGGTGGCGACCTGGCTCCACTCCGCGGGCACCTCGAAACCTTCGGCCTCGAAGACGACCGATCCGTCGGGGTTGCGGATCTCGCTGCTGGCGGTCCGAAACTGTACCGTCTCGTACGGGTCTCGGCCGGCCGTGGTAAAATGGCGCGCGATGTGCATTCCTCTCCCCCAACCCCGCTGCCAGACGTAGTTGCTCGTCCGCTCCAGCCCACTAAATGTAGTTCAGGTCGTCACACGGAGCAATCGATTTCGTGGGGCTCCGGGCGAAAGCACACCATATGTTGCGGGACGGCAACGCTTTACGCCCGGCCGGAAACGGTGCAATAACGCGTTCGCGAGGCGAGGCACGGATGGAGCGATGACGCTCGGCACGCGTTTGTTGACTTGGTTGCGGGGCGAATTGGTCGGCACCGACAGCTATGGCAACCGCTATTACCGCGAGCGCGGCGCGAGACCGTTGCGGCGTGGCGGCGGGCGGTTCAGTCGCGAAAAGCGCTGGGTCATCTATAACGGCGAACCGGAAGGATCAAAGGTTCCGCCGGAATGGCATGCCTGGCTGCACCATACGGTAAACGAGGTGCCGCGCGCCGACCGGCCGCGTTATCCATGGGAGAAGCCGCACCAGCCAAACATGACCGGCACGCCCTATGCCTATTACCCGCCGGGCTCGATCCTGCGCGGCGGCCGCCGGGCACGAGCTACCGGGGATTACGAACCGTGGGCCCCCGAATAAGGCGGCTGCGGCGAACATGACCGGGAATGTAATCGAGACGGTGATGGGCGCCGTCGTGCTGGTCGTCGCCGCGGTGTTCTTGTTCTTTGCTTACACGACGAGCCAGGTCAGGGCGGTGCAAGGGTATCAGCTGACGGCGCAGTTCGAACGCGTTGGCGCGCTCCGCGACGGCGGCGACGTGCGGATCGCCGGTGTCAAAGTCGGGTCGGTCGTGTCCGAGACCCTCGATCCGAAGACATTTCTCGCCACTGTGCGGATGAGCATCGACCCGGCCTACAAACTGCCCGAGGACACGGTGGCCGAGATCGTCTCCAATGGGCTGCTCGGTGAGCAGTACATGTCTCTGGTTCCCGGCGGCGAAGAGAAAACGATCCTACCGGGCGGGCAAATCAAATTTACCCAATCCCCGGTCAGCCTCGAAAACCTGATCGGGCAAATGATCTTTTCCGCGCCCGGCGGGCAGAAGAAGCCGGGCGAAGGCGAGGCGCCGCAAGGCGCCGCCCCGAAATAGGTGGGTTCGGGCATGTCCGAAGGTGACGGCAGCGAATTCCCGGTCTGGCGAACGCCGGAAGGCGAGCCGGTCTCTTGCGTCGAAAAAATCAAAGTGCTGAACGAAAATCTCGCCGAACTGAAAGCGCTGGCGCAGGAGGCGCTCGAGGATGCGGTGCTGATGGGCTGCGACGAGCGGCAGGTGCGCGAGGTCCTAGCCGGCATCGTCGCCGGGGTCGTCAATCCCTACCGCAAATGAGAGCGGGGAGGGGGTTGGAGTGAGGAGGCTTTTTCTGGCGACGCTTGTTGCGGCAGTCCCGACCCTGGCGGCGGCGGACACGACCCCGGAGCCGGTGGCGCTGCTGGAGGGGCTGGACAAGATCACCGCGCGGGTCTCGAAATTCGAGGCCCCGGTCGGCGCCGCGGTGCAGTTCGGCACGCTGGCAATCCGCGTCCGGGACTGCGAGAAGAGCCCGCCGGAAGACCCGCCGGAGAGCGCGGCGTTCGTCGAAATCGACGAAACCCGCACGGGCGAAGTCAGAACTCGGGTGTTCAGCGGCTGGATGTTCGCATCGAGCCCGGCGTTGTCGGCGCTCGAGCACCCCGTCTATGACGTGACCTTGCTCGATTGCAAGGCGCCGAGCGGATCGCCGCGCACCGCCTCCGGCAATGCCACCGGGAAGGATGCGCGGTAGGCGAGCGCCTCGGCGAGCATGCGGTGATAGCGTGCGCGGGTGATTTCTACCCCGCCAAACTGCGCGAGGTGCGGCGTCAGAAACTGGGTGTCGAGGAGGCGGTAGCCGCCAAGCCGCAAGCGCGCCGCCAAATGCACGAGTGCAACCTTGCTCGCGTCGGTGGCGCGGCTGAACATGCTTTCGCCGAAGAAGGCGGCGCCGATCGCGACGCCGTAGAGCCCGCCGACAAGCATGTCCCCATGCCATGTTTCGACACTGTGCGCCGCGCCGCGGGCGAAGAGGCCGGCATAGAGCCGCACAATCTCGTCATTGATCCAGGTGTTGGGACGCTTTTCGGTCGCCTCGGCGCAGCCGCGGATCACGTCCTCGAAGGCGCTGTCACAGCGGATCTCGAAGGCGCCCTGCCTAATGACACGGCGCAGCCGCTTCGGCACGTGGAGTGCATCGAGCGGCAGGATGCCGCGGCGCCGCGGATCGACCCAGAACAGCTCCGGGTCCTCCGCCGATTCGCCCATCGGGAAGATGCCGGCAGAATAGGCGGCGAGCAGTATCTCAGGGGTCAGCTGCAACGCGCCGCGGCTCCGATCACGCCCTCGGTCACGCCTCTGGTCATGGGGGTCGCTTGACGAAATCTTCCAGCCAGTGGATATCGTAATCGCCGTCGACGAATTCCGGAGCGACGGCGAGACGCTGGTGCAGCGGGATCGTCGTGTCGATCCCGCCGATCACATATTCCTCGAGGGCGCGGCGCAGCCGCATCAGGCATTCGCTGCGGCTCTTGCCGTGGACGATCAGCTTGGAGACCAGGCTGTCGTAATAAGGCGGCACCTCATACCCGTCGTAGAGCGCGCTGTCGACGCGAACGCCGAGCCCGCCCGGCGGATGATAACCGGTCACCCGGCCGGGCGAAGGCAGGAAGGTGTCCGAGTTCTCGGCATTGATGCGGCACTCGATCGCGTGACCGCACAGGTTGACGTCCGACTGGCGATAACCAAACGGCGCGCCGGCCGCGATCCGCAGCTGTTCGCGGACAATGTCGACGCCGCTGATCATTTCGCTGATCGGGTGCTCGACCTGCAAGCGCGTATTCATCTCGATGAAAAAGAATTCGCCCTCCTGATATAGGAATTCGAGCGTGCCAGCACTGCGGTAGCCGATCTCGCCGAGCGCTGCGACAGCCAGCGCGCCCAGCCGCTCGCGCTCCACGCAGTTCAGCGCCGGGGAAGGGGTTTCCTCGAGCACCTTCTGGTGCGAGCGCTGCAGCGAGCAGTCGCGCTCGCCAAGATGGATGACGCCGCCTTTGCCATCCCCGAGAACCTGGATCTCGACGTGCCGGGGCCGCTCGAGGTGGCGTTCGAGGTAAACTTCGCCGCAGCCGAAGAACGACGCCGCCTCGTGTTGCGCAATCGGCAGCAGACGGGCCAGCTCGGCGGAGTTCCGGGCCACCTTCATGCCGCGCCCGCCGCCGCCAGCGCTGGCCTTGATCAGCACGGGATAGCCGATCGCGCAGACCGCCGCCTCGGCTGCCGCGACATCATGCACCGCACCTGCCGAACCGGGGACCGTCGGAATCCCGAGTTTGCGCGCCGCCTTTTTCGCCGCGACCTTGTTGCCCATCAGCCGGATGTGCTCGGGGGAGGGGCCGATGAATGTGAAGCCGTGCTCCTCCACCGTCGCGGCGAAATTGGCATCCTCGGCAAGAAATCCGAGACCGGGATGAATAGCATCGGCGCCGGTGATTGACGCGGCCGAGAGGATCGCCGCGACATTCAAATAGCTGTCGCGCGCCGGCGGCGGCCCGATGCACACGGTCTCGTCGGCGAGCCGCACATTCATCGCGTTGGCGTCGGCGGTCGAATGCACCGCCACCGTCTTGATCCCCATCTCGCGGCAGGCGCGATGAATGCGCAGCGCAATCTCGCCCCGATTGGCGATCAGCACTTTCTCGAACATTGGCTTAATGCCCTCTCCGCCCTTTAGGGGGGAGAGGGAGGGGGACCCATCGCGGACTTGATCGTGGGGATGGGGAGGGTGAGGCGGGCCTCGGCCAGGCGCTCTGGAAACCCCCACCTCACCCCGACCCTCTCCGCCCCCGGGGGCGGAGAGGGAGATGGCGAGTTCTCGAAAGATAGTCTCCAACACGCTCCCAATATTTTCCATCACATCCCCGTTCCGGAATCGGATCACCCGATAACCGCGGCTCGCAATCTCGATGCTCCTATTCTGATCGTGCTCAGCGCGAAGCGCGTGCTGTCCGCCATCAAGCTCAATCACCAGCTTCGCCGCCGGACACGCAAAGTCCACCACATATCTGCCGATCGGATGCTGCCGGCGAAACCGATGCGGCGGTCCGAGCTCCCGTAATTCTCGCCACAGCCGCCTCTCAGCCTCCGTCATGTCCCGCCGCAGCCGCCGGGCGCCTATCGTCCTTTTGTGAACCCTCACTCGATCAGCATCAGGACGGCGCCATACTCGACCGGCTGCGCGTCGGCAACCAGGATTTGCGCGATGCGGCCGGGGCGGTGCGCGCGGATCTGGTTCATCACCTTCATCGCCTCGATGATCAGCAGCGGCTGGCCCTCGGCGACCGAATCGCCGAGGCGCACAAAGGGCGGGTCGCCCGGTTGCGGCGCGAGATAGGCGGTCCCGACCATCGGCGCCTTGACCGAGCCGGGATGCTCGACGGAGGGGGAACGAGTTGCCGCCGGAGGAGAGGCAACAGGCGTTGATGCCAACCCCGGTCCGCCGGGAACGCGGGCGATCCGGATGCGGCGATCGCCGATCGCGTATTCGATCTCGGTCAGCCCGGTTTCGGTCAGCAGCGCGGCCAGCGTGCGGATCAGGTCGGCGTCGGGAAAAGGCGGGCGACGGCCGCCGATTCTCAACGATCGGCCTCTGCCGGTTCCCGCTCGATCAGGTTGGCGAGCGCGTCGAGCGCGCGTTCGTAGCCTTGAGCTCCCAACCCGCAGATCACCGCGGTCGCGGCCAGGCTGACATAGGAATGATGACGAAAGCTCTCGCGGCGGAAAATGTTCGACAGATGCACCTCGATGACCGGCAATTCTGCGGCGAGAAGGGCGTCGAGCACCGCCACCGATGTGTGGGTCAACGCTCCAGCATTGAGAATGATGCCGTCGGCGGATTCGCGCGCTTCCTGGATCCAGTCGACGAGCTGGCCCTCGTGATTGGTCTGCCGAAACTCGATCAGCAGGTCGAGCGATGCGGCGCGAGCCAGGCATCGCTCCTCGATGTCGGCCAACGTGTCATTGCCATAAACCGCGGGATCCCGCACTCCGAGCAGATTGAGGTTGGGACCGTTCAGAATATAAATGGCAGGCAATAGCGCCCTCCCGAGCCGATTGGCCGTTTATAGCACGAAGGCCAACCTCTCAGGGAGAGGAGCGCCTCGATGCACTTTCGCAAAAACCGCTTCGTCCCACGGCGCTAGGCTAGACCTCCGGCACCTCGTTCTTTTCGGTCTGCTCGGTGGACCCGCTGTCTTCGCGCGAGGCGGCTCGTTCCTGCTGTCGCTTCAGCTTCTCGTCTTTTTTGGCTTTCTTCAGCCGATCGCGCTCTGCGCGCTCGAAGCGGTAATTCGTTCTGAACGCCACGGGGTGCTCCCTAGCGACCTCTGCTACGGCTCAGATTAGTAGCCCTCGCGCTCCAGGCGTTTGCGCAGCATCTTGCGATGCCGACGGATTGCCTCGGCCTTTTCGCGCACCCGGCGTTCGGACGGTTTTTCATAAGCCCGCCGACGCTTCATTTCGCGGAAGGTGCCTTCCCGCTGCATCTTTTTCTTCAGGACCCGCAGTGCCGAATTGACGTCGTTGTCGCGCACGAAGACTTGCATGAGCAGCTATCCCTTCGACTTGTTGCGTCTTGCCGCACCAGCGAGGCGCGGAGCCGCGCGAAGCGGCGCCGCTCCCCTGCCTCGGGCTAGCTCTGCTTCAGGTTCACGGCCGAGGTCTTTCCCCGATCGCCGCGCTCGAGGTCGAAGCTCACCTTCTGCCCTTCATGCAGATTACCGATACCGGAGCGCTCGACCGCCGAGATATGAACAAACACATCCTGCGAACCGTCCTCGGGTTGGATGAAGCCGTAACCCTTTGTGGGGTTGAACCACTTCACGGTTCCAATAGTCATAGGTCTTCCTTCAAGAACAAAATTGCCACCGCTCGGAGGAGCGGCGGGTCAAACTTCAGCACGGTGCGGGGAGCAGGTCCGGCGCTCAATCAGAGCTTGGGAGAGCAAGCCGAACCACGGGAGTCGGACGGGGACAGACATAAGCTCTCCCGGCTTATCTTGCAACTCGGCGGCAGCATTTCAGTCGGATTTTGACGGCCCTTCCGGTTTCGTCGCGGCCTGTTCCGGGATTGACGGCTGTCGATGTGGCTCACGCCGACCCGCTGGGAGGCGCGACGACGCTCGACAATTTGTCGAGCAGATCCGCCATCTTGAACGGCTTGCAGAGGCGGGGGCGCTCGGCGTGCACGCCCGGCAGGGCACCCTTGGTGTAGCCGGTAACGAACACGAACGGGACATTCCGCCGGGACAGCAGATCCGCGACCGGATCGATGCGGTCGCCCGCCAGGTTGACGTCCAGGACCGCTGCATCGAAGGTCCCGCGATGCACGGCATCGAGGGCTTCGGCAAGTCGTGGAATAGGGCCCAGCACCACGCAACCGGCGGATGTCAGCATGTCTTCGATCAACGTCGCGACCAAATATTCGTCTTCGACAACCAAAACTCTAAGGCCTTCGAGCGCGGCCGTCATGAAGCAGCTTCCTCCACCGGCGATTTCGCGGGCGACGCACCGAAAGTCAGGTATCGAGGATCCGCCGGGATGACTATCCTACAGTGGAGACCGCCATCCACTACGCCAAGTTCCGCCTCGCCTTCCAATTCGAAACGAATGCCGCGTTCGATCAACTCCGTGCCGAAACCGCGTTTTGGCAAACCGCCGATTTCTGCCCCGCCTTGCTCGGTCCATGTCAGCTTGAGATGTCGAGGGCCACCCCCGGTGATCGCCCAAGCCACGTTTACGCGACCGCCGGGGGTCGATAGGGCGCCGTATTTGGCTGCATTGGTCGTGAGTTCGTGCATAACGAGGGCCAAAAGGAGCGCTGCTTGCGGTTTGAGCATAATCGGCGGCCCGTTCACCCCCGCATTGGAACCATCACCCGCAAGGTGCGGCGCGAGCTCGCGCATCACGAGCTCCCGCAGGGGCGCCTCGGTCCACCCGCCTCGGGACAGCAAATCGTGGGTCTGCCCGAGAGCGTGGAAACGGCCGATCAGATCATCCTTCGGCTCGCCGTCCGGCAAGCTTCGCTCGGCGATTGACGAGACCACCGCAAGCGTGTTCTTGACCCGGTGGCTGAGCTCGGCAGTCAAGACTTGCTGTTGCTCCTCCGCCGCGACGATGCTGGTGATATCAACAAACGTCGCGACCACGCCGTCGATGGCGGTGTCACTGTCGCGATAGGGGTGAATGCGAGCGAGGTAGTGGCCCGTTCCGTCGGCGAGGCTCACCGATCGCTCGATCAACTCACCACCGCCGAATACCGCGCGCAGGTCTTTCTCCAGCTCCGGGCAGACGATGCGGCCAGCGATATCGCTCAGCGGTCTTCCCCGGTCGCCGGGGATGAGGTTGAAAAGCTTGGTGACCGTCGGCGTGAAGCTGCGGATCACGAGATTTCGGTCGAGGAAGATCGTCGCAATCTGGGTGCTTTGAAATAGATTGGTCAGATCGCTATTGGCGCGGTCCAACTCGTCGATCTTGTTCCTGAAATCATGATTGAGAGTCTGCAATTCCTCGTTGGTCGATTGCAGCTCCTCCTTGGACGTTTCGAGCTCCTCGTTAGTCGATTGCAGCTCCTCGTTGACCGAGAGCAGCTCTTCGTTGGCAGACCGAAACTCCTCGTTCGCCGTCTCGAGCTCCTCGATCGTCGACTGCAGGCGCTCTCTGGTCTCCCGCAGCTCTCTCTCGATCTGCTCGACGTTGCTGTCCTCAGCGGCCGGGTGCGCCGCAGCATCGCTCCTGTCCGGCATTTGGACGGGACCGCGATCGATAAACACGACACCATAGGCGATCTCGCTTGCTTCGCTCATCGGCTCGACCGCAAGGCTGATCATTTCAACCCCGCCGTTCGTGTTCATGTCGATGAGGACGCGGTCGCGCATGACCTGCCGGCCGGATTGCTTGGCGCGGTGGAGTGCCGCGCGTAAATCGGCGCGCAGACCGGGGCGCGCCATCGCGACGACATCGCGCGTCGGTGGTCCGGCCGCGGCCTGCAAATATTTTCCCGTGCCCGCCGAGAAATAGAGCACCTCGCCGGATCCGTTGACGATGACATAGGCCGGTGCAAAATGCTCGACGACGGTATTGGCCACCTTCTGCAGTAGGCTGGAACGTTGCAACAGAGTGCCCCGGCTGGCCTCCGACGCGCTTGTGTCCTGCCGCGCGTGAGGCAGGAATTGCCGAAGCGGTATGAGGGGACGTGCGACAAGATCGTGGCGTTGGAAGACGCGGTTCTTCCTGTCGAGCGAACGGAACAGATCGTTGTATCGTCCGATGTTCTCCGAAAGGCCGAGAAAGAGATAGCCGCCCGGCCGCAGCGCATAATGGAACAGCGGAATGATCTGCGCCTGGAGCCCGGGCTTCAGGTAAATCAGCAGGTTGCGGCAGGAGATCAGGTCAAGGCGCGAGAAAGGCGGGTCGCGGATCACGCTCTGCGTCGAGAAGATGCACATGTCGCGCAAATCCTTCGCCAAGCGATAGCTGTCCGCTTCATGCACAAAGAAGCGCTTCAGCCGCTCGGGCGCGACCTCCTTGACCGAATTGCCTGGATAGCGCGCTGAGCGCGCGGTCTTCATCGCAGTCTCGTCGATATCGGTCGCGAATATTTTCACCTTCGGCACAACTCGCAGCCTATCCATGTGCTCGCGCAAAAGGATCGCGGTGGAATAGGCCTCCTCGCCGGTGGAGCAGCCGGCCACCCAGACGCGCACCTCGTCGTCGGCGGCCTTGTCCTCGAACAGCCTCGGTATGACCAGCGTCTCGAGCGCGCGGAAGGCGGCGGAATCGCGGAAGAAATTCGTAACCCCGATCAAGAGGTCGCGGAACAAGGCGCCGACCTCTTCCGGGTCCGTCCGCAGCCGCTCGACGTAATTTTCGAGCTTTGTCGTCTGGACCACCTGCATGCGGCGTTGGACCCGCCGCTGAAACGTTCGGTCCTTGTAATCACTGAAATCATGCCCGGTTCGTTCGCGCAGCAGGCGATGAATGTCGGCGAGCGCATCGACCGGCCGTTCCGGGTCGAAAGCGCCCCAATTGCGCACATAGCTGAGGACCCGTTCGGGGATATCTTCGACCGGCAGCAGCAAATCGACGAAGCCCGCCGCAACTGCGCTCGACGGCATCTCGGCGAAGCGCGGTCGCGTCAGATTAGAGCCCTGGGCGACGGTCAGCCCGCCATTCTCCTTAATCGCCTTGAGGCCGAGCGTGCCGTCGCTGCCGCCGCCCGACAGCACAACGCCGATCGCATGCTCGCCCTGGTCCTCGGCGAGCGAATTGAAAAACACGTCGATTGGGGTTCGCTCGCGATCTGCAGCTTCAGTGAGGCGAAGCCGGAGCCGCCCCTCGCGGATCGTCAGGGTCGCGCTGGGCGGCAGAACATGAACCTGCTGCGGTTGGACCAACTCGCCGTCCCTGGCGTAGAAGACCGGCATCTCAGTGGCGCGACCGAGGATCTCGGCGAGCATGCTTTCGTGGCTGGGGGAAAGGTGGGTCACGACCACAAAGGCCATGCCGCTGTCGGCCGGCACGGCCTTGAAGAATTGCTCCAGCGCCTCGACCCCGCCCGCCGAGGCGCCGATGCCGACGATCGGATGATGAGGCGTCACGGCTCTGACCCCGATTTGTCACATGCGCCAGTATTAACCCTAACGCTGCCCTGGTTACAACCCGGTGTGCAGCAATTAGGGGTCAAGTAGCCGAGATTTCTGACAATTCCTAGGCGCTCGAATGGACAAGCCTTGGGGCGCCCGATTCATTGAGAACCTGCGTTAGACGACGTGACCAAATCGATATGAAAGGGAATACCCCTCTTCCTGTGGTCGGAGAGCTAGTACCTCGTTGCGAAAATTAGCGTGCGGCACTCCACCCTGTTCGTCGTCCCCGCGCAAGAGGCTGTCAGGAAATCCTGCGGACAGACAATTCGTCGTCCCCGCGCAAGCGGGGACCCAGGGGCAAGCAACTTAAATCCCTGGATTCCCGCTTTCGCGGGAACGACGAGCAAAGGGCGCAAAGGTGGGATATGCGGAATTGGATTACAGCCTCGCAAGCGGGGACCCAGAACCTGCCCCCCTGCTTTCGCCAGGGGCAGGCTCTGGCATGAACAGGGGGCGGGCGCTCTCACCCCACCTCCTCGTAAAGATCACGCCATTGCCGATTATGGCGCTCGATCAACTCCAGTTTCCACGTGCGGCGCCATTTCTTGATGCGCTTTTCGCGGAGGATCGCATCGGCCATGATCTCGTGAAACTCGACAAACACTAACCTATGCACTCCGTAATCGCGAACAAATCCACCGACAGCATTCGAACGATGTTGCCAAGCGTAGACGCAAGGACGCTTCTCGCTCATGCCCCGATCGGCCGCCCCCTGTTCATGCCAGAGCCTGCCCCTGGCGAAAGCAGGGGGGCAGGCTCTGGGTCCCCGCTTTCGCGGGGACGACGGAGATTTGTCGTCCCTTCCGAGCGAGGATACCGAAGCGAGATGGGTACGACATACACCAATTTACGCAACCAGGTACTAGCCGTGCTTGTCGAACGAGCCGAACGTGCGTGCAGGACGACCGCCCAACTCGTGCGAGACTTCAACTTCATCGTCATATGGTACCAATCGCGTCCTCGCCGGAGACTGCGTGCTGATCCAATCCTTGACGAAGCTAGTGATCCAGCAGCGGACCCAGGATTCGCCGTCCGACCCGCCCGTTACCGCAGAAATGCTTGGTCCCGTTGACCACCAAGAGGGTCGCCCACCCCCGCCACTTGGTATGAGGCCCGAGAGGCCGGCGGGCGGGCAATAGCGCTAATACTGCGACCCCCTTTCGGATGCGGCTCTCAGCCTTTCCCCGCCGCGGCGGGCGGCGCCACGGTACGGCGTGGCGCCCACGGCACCTCGCGAAGGCTGCCGAGGTCGATCTCCGGCATCGCCAGGTCGACCCGCCGGGCGACGGCGTTTGCGAGTTCGTTGTAGCGCTCGAAACTGCGGCGCAGTCGGCCGCGCCACGCCGGGATGCCGCCGCTCGCATGCAATTCGAAGGCGGATTCGCGGCCGTCGAGCGCCGACGAGACGTGATCCCACGCCATCTGCAGCAAAGCGGAGCGCTGCATCGCCGTATAGCCGCCGCCGCCGAAAAATCCGCTAAACCGGCGGCGACCTCGGGCGCGGCGAGATCCTTGTCCGACGGGCAGACCACCAGCGACGAGCCGGGCACGATGCGCAGGATCTCGGCCATGCGCTGGCGCGCCTTCAAGATCGTGATCCCGCCGACCGCGAGGTGGGCGTGGTTGGGAACGCAATAGCCCGTTTCGGTGAACCGCGGGTCGCGCTCGCAGGCGGTGAGGCAGCTGCGCACGGTCTGCACCTCGATCGCCAGATCGACCAGGTGCTCGATCGTCTGGTCATGCTTTACCAGACCCATCGCATGGGTCAGAGCGAGCGCGAGGCCCAGCGTGAACTCGGCTTTTGAAAGCCAGCCGTAGAGGTGATGCCAGATCAGCCAACGGACGACCGGCTCGGGTGATTCACCCAGCAGAAAGACCCGCTCCCATGGAATGAACACGTCGTCGAGCCACATCTGGCCGTCGAGCTCGTCATACCGGCTGCTCAGCGGCGCAACGAACGGGTTCTCATCGCGCACCGCAATCTTGCGGCAGACCGTCGTGACGCCGGCCGCATTGACCGGCACGATGAAAGTCGCGCGATGCCCTCGACTTGCAGGCCGCACAGGCTGCCGACATAAACATCCTCGGCAAAAGCCGGGCTCGTATGCATGCCGATCTTGCCGCGGATGACGATGCCGCCATCGGTCTCGCGCACCAGCTTCAGCGCAGTGCGTTCGGCCGGATCCTCGCGCATGCGGGCGCCGATCGTCGGGGCGCCGCCGCAGAAGGTCAGGAAATGCCCGGTGCGGGCGATCATGTCGCGGTAGCGGGCGGCGTTGGCGATCTGCTCGGGGGAGACGTTGCGCTCCTCGACCGACGCCTGCACGCCGAGCGCGATCATATGCCCGTAACACGGGGTATGAGTGATGTTGCCGGCGCTCAAGAAGGTCGTGGCGGAGAAGAAGCGCCCCATGCCCGCGAGGTCGCTCGGCGCTCTTCGGCACGACATAGGCCCAAGGGATGCGTTCGCTCTCGGCATCGGGCGGGCGGATCGCGATCTCCTGCCAGGCCGGGTCGAGATGGAGGTCGTACCAGGCGACATATTCGTCGACCATCGCGCGGGTCGCCGGATGCGTCGTCACGTCCTCGACGAGACCCTCGCCCATGACCCAGACCCGCCGCCCGTCGCGCAGCGCCTGCCGATACTCCGCCCCTGTCCTCATGCCTTGCTCCCGCTTTCCGCAATCCGCCGCCTGCTGTATGACGCAGCGAGCGCGGAGGCGGAAGGGGATAGCGGCTGCCGGCTTGTCCTGACCTATACTGCGGCCGCAGATGCTGCGAAGACCCGATGGGATCCCATGGCCATGACCGGGGACATCCTGATCCGCGGCGGCACGGTTATCGACGGCAGCGGGCAGCCAGGCGAGATCGGCGATGTCGCGGTTCGCGACGGGCGGATCGCCGCGCTCGGCCCCTCGGCGCCGGACGGCGCGGCCAAGGTGATCGATGCCGAGGGTTTGGCGGTGGCGCCCGGCTTCATCGACATCAAGACGCATTCGGACTTCACGCTGCCGATCAACCCCAAGGCCGAAAGCAAGGTGCGCCAGGGCGTCACCACCGAGATCATCGGCCATTGCGGGTTCTCGGTCGCGCCGATCTTGCCGGGCAAGGCGCAATTGCTCGCCGATTATCTGAGCGGCGGGGCGCCGTGGCTGCCGTTCCGCGAGATGCGCTTTCCGGAATATCTCGACACGTTTCCCGCGGTTGCGGTCAACACCGGGATGCTGGTCGGCCACAACACCTTGCGTCTGATGGTGATGGGGCTCGAAGATCGCGCGCCGCGCCCGGCCGAGCTCGCAGAGATGATCGCGCTGCTGAAGGAGGGGCTAGGCGCCGGCGCGCTCGGCATGTCGTCGGGCCTGTTCACGCCGCCGGGCAGCTTTGCCGAGCCCTCCGAGATGCTCGCATTCGGCTCCGTGCTGCAACAGCATAATGCCGCCTATTTCACCCATATCCGCGACGAGGCGAACAAGGTGCTCGCGGCGGTCGCAGAGGCGATCGATTTTGCCCGCGCCGCGCGGGTGCATGTCGAGATCGTGCATCTCAAATGCTCGGGCACCGACAATTGGGGGAAGGCGGCGCAGATCCTGGCGATGATCGACGCGGCGCGCACCGAAGGTTGCGACATCGATTGCGACGCCTACCCCTACACGGCCGGGGCCAATCCGCTGAAGAACCTGCTGCCGCCCTGGGTCCAAATCGGCGGATTGGAGGCGATGCTGGCGCGCCTCGCGCTGCCGGAAATCCGCGAGCGGATCCGCGGCGAGATCGATCGCGACGGGCTCAACAATTGGGGCCGCATCCCGTCCTGGGAAGCGGTGCAGATCTCGGTGTCGCCGCGCCTGCCGCAACACGCGGGCGAAACGATAGCCGCGCTCGCCTCGGCGCGCGGCCGTGACCCGGTCGACCTCGTCTGCGATTACCTGATCGAAGACAACGGCGCGACGCGTGTGCTGATCACCTCGATCGCCGAGGAGGACATCCGCGAGATTGTGCGCTCGCCCTCGGCTCTGGTCGGCTCGGACGGCAATTGCGTCGCCGATTACGGGGTCGTCAGCCAAGGGATGCCGCATCCCCGCTTCTACGGGACCTTTCCGCGCATCATCGGTCGCTATGTCCACGAGCAGCACCTGCTGCCGCTCGAGCAGGCCGTGCGCAAGATGACGGGAGCGACGGCGCGGGCGCTTCGGCTGCGCGACCGCGGCTTGCTCAAGGAAGGATACCGGGCCGACGTCACGATCTTCGACCCCGCCGACTTCAAGGACCGCGCCACCTACGCCGAGCCCCACCGATACCCGACCGGCGCCCGCACGACGGTGCTCGTCAACGGCATCGTCGTCGTCGAAAATGCGCAGCACACCGGCGCCACCCCGGGACTGGTCCTGCGCCGCGCCGCCGACGGCAGCGTGGGGTGAAATCTAGGTCAGCCAATCCAGGCTCTTTTCCTCCTCCAACCCCTGCAATCGCTCGAACAGCGCCCTCGCAGGGTTCTCGCCGAGTGCCGCGCGGGTCAGTCGCAGGAATTTGTCGGCGAGTTCGCCTGGTTCAAGCATGCCGTTTTCGGCATGGCGTTCGAGCCGGCGCCCGTCGACGAGCGCGATCGTCACCATGCTCGCCGACCCGCCATGTTCCGGCACCAGCTTGATGCGGCGGCAGAGGGCGCGGATCTGCGGGTCGGCCAATGCCCTCTCGTCCCAGGATTCTGGGATCGCGCGCCTCGCGGCAGAGCGCCAGCGCGACCGAGAACGGGATGCTGTACTGCGCCAGCATCAGGTCAGCGGGCTCTAGAATGTTGTGGCGCTCGACCATGCGCGGGGTGCCGGTAACGGTGATCGCCTCGACCTCCGCGCCAGTAAAGCCGTGCTCGGCCTGCAGGTCGCGCACCGCCTTGACCGCGGCATGCGCGGTGGCGTGGCATGGGTAGCGCTTCAGCACCGTGGTCGAGACGACAAACTCCTCGCCGAGGCCGCGGGTCAGCTCGGCCAGATCCCATTTCGTGCAGAAGACCTTGAGAAAGCCGAACTCCCCTTCGAGGACGGTGCGCGGCCCGGCGAACCCGCCGGCAGCGAGGCTGGCCGCCAGGACCCCGGCTTCCGACGCGCGCCCCAAATGCAGCCGCTTGACCATCCCGCCGTCGCCGCGGGCGAATTCGAGCAAACCGCCGCACAGTGACCCCGCAATGCCAAGCGCATTGGTCATCCCCCTCGCGTCGAGCCGCAAGAGATGGCCGGCCGCCACAGCGCCGCCGAACGGGCCGGTCGTGCCCGGCGCATGAAAGCCGCGGGCCTCGTTGGTGTGCCCCGTCGCTCGCCCGATCCGGATCATCACCTCGTTGCCGGCGACAAAGGCGGCGATTAAGGCTCGGCCATCGGCGCCCTTTTCTTGGGCGATGGCGAGAGCGGGCGGCAACACGGTCGCGCCGGGATGCGCGCCGGCGCCGGGCCGGGTCAGGCTGTCGAGCTCGAAGGCGTGAGCGAGCGCGCCGTTGGCGAGCGCCGCCGCGGGCGCCTGAACCGCCGGTCCGCCTCGGCCGAGAATACGGCTTTTGCCGCCGGGCCCGGTGCGCTCGGCATAGTCGATGACGATCCGGCTCCACGGGAGCGCGCTGCCGCAGATCCCCGCCGCGACCGTGTCGATGATGCAATCTTTCGCTTGCTGCACAACCGCTTCCGGCACGTCCTCGTATTGGAGAGCCGCGGCATATTCGGCGAGCCGGACGGTTTCGTGCGCCATGTTATTCTGCTCCGAGAAAAGCCTCAGAGAGGATTAAGCCATGGAAACCATCGGGAGCGAAGAGCTCGACGTCATCGTCGTCGGGGCCGGCAATGCCGCGACTTGCGCCGCCTTGTCGGCGCGCGAGAGCGGCGCCCGGGTGCTGATGCTGGAGATCGCCCCCGAGGAGGCGCGCGGCGGCAACTCCGCCTTCACCGGCGGCGCGTTCCGCGTCGTCTATCACGGCGGCGAGGATCTCGCCCGCCTGATCCCCGACATGAACGAAACCGAGCTCAGGGACGTCGATTTCGGCACCTACACCGAGGAGCAGTATTTCGACGATATGGGCCGCCTGACCCAATACCGCTGCGACCCGGACATGACCGAGATCCTGATCCGCCGCAGCTTCGAGACCGGGGTGTGGATGCGCGGCAAGGGCGTGCGCTTCCAGCTCGGTCTCGGCCGGCAGGCGTTCCGGGTCGACGGCAAGTTCAAATTCTGGGGCGGGCTCGCCTGCCATATCTGGGGCGGCGGCAAGGAATTGATGAAGGCCCTGCACGCAAGGGCCGCGCGCGACGGGATCACGGTGCTCTACGAGACCCCGGCGATCGGCCTGTTGCAGGGCGACCGTGGCGTCGAGGGCGTGCGGGTGCGCCATCAAGGCCGCCTCCATGACCTGCGCGCCAAGGCGGTGATCCTCGCCTGCGGCGGGTTCGAGGCCAATGCCGAGATGCGGGCGCGCTATCTCGGGCCGAACTGGGACCTCGCCAAGGTGCGCGGCACGCGGTTCAACACGGGCCAAGGGCTGAAGATGGCGCTCGATCTCGGCGCCGCCGTCGCCGGGCACTGGTCGGGGGCGCATGCCGTCGCCTGGGACCTGAACGCCCCGCCCTTTGGCGACCTCGATGTCGGCGACCGCTTCCAAAAGCACAACTACCCGTTCGGCATCGTCGTCAACGCCAGCGGCGAGCGGTTTCTCGACGAGGGGCTCGATTTCCACAGCTACACCTACGCCAAATACGGCGGCGAGATCCTGAACCAGCCGGGCATGTTCGCCTGGCAGATCTTCGACCAGAAGGTCGTCGCATCTGCTGCGCGAGGAATACCGCATCCCGCGCATCACCAAGGAAAAGGCCGACAGTTTCGAGGCCCTGGCCGAGCGGCTCGAAGGCGTCGACCCGCGCCGCTTTCTGGAGACGGTGCGGGCGTTCAACGCCGCGCCCCAGACCCGAGGCGCCGTTCAACCCGAACATCCGCGACGGGCTGGCGACGAGCGGCCTCGCGATCGACAAGACCAACTGGGCCCAGCGCCTCGACCGGCCGCCCTACGAAGCCTATGCCGTGACGACCGGCATCACCTTCACCTTCGGCGGCCTCAAGATCACCGGCAACGCCGAGGTCGAGGACACCTCCG
>CAVTQA010000017.1:0-95216 GCA_963736715.1 uncultured Alphaproteobacteria bacterium
ACGCCGCAGATGAATTCTTAGATCTGCTTGCGGCTCTGCGGGTCTTCCAGAGATTGGGCCGATCGAATTCCCGACTCGTTAAATTTTTATCGGGATGTCTGAGGTAGTTCACACTCCTTCATCACAACCGTCGCTATGCGTCTAGCCACCAGAGTGGTTTCTGTCCAGTGGGAGGCCGCCATGGCCTACGACAGCCGACATTTGTTCGCTACATCGAGCAAGCCGGAGCTGCTGTCCTCGAATGGGCTGGGTTCGAGACCAACGGTGCGAGAGCGAATACGGTAGCCGAATGCGTTCGCACCATCGTCGGCGGGATGCCAAGGCGGCGTGTGGCCTTGAGGCTATCGTGCTACAAATGTACGAGTTGCATTCGCGCAACGCCAGCGGGGAGGAGCGACATATGATCCGTTTCTTGACATTGTTGACAATCCTCGGCGTCTGTCAGCTCATGAGTTCGATATCGTGCGCAGCGCCTTCAGGACGCTTCAACAGCCCAGAGGGGCTCGCGTTTGATCTTGTGTGGGCGCCTATGGGTGGCCAACTATGGGTCTAAGCACCGTCATTGCCTTAGGTCCCGGGTCGAACGCAGTTACAGGTGTAGCGGCTGAGGTGCCAAACTGGGGACCTAAAAGGACCTACACGCCTCGCCTTCGACCAGAACAACAATCTGTTTGTGGTAAACACCATTGGCAGATCTCTTATTAAGTACACCTTTAACTCGCCATCTAATTTTTGTAATAACTCTTCATCTAGTGCTTGGACGGTGTCAGCCACATACCCTGCACCGGGCACTACGTCGAATATTCTAATTCGACCACTCGGCGTCGCGATTGATAAAAGCAGCGGGGATGTGTACGTGGTCGATAACGGCAACAACACGGTACACATTTTTAACAATAATCTGAAATTACCCAACAACGCTTTCGGCGCGAAAGCTAATCTCACTCTCGACGAATGTAGTGCGCCTGGCGCGGCGGCATTCGATCCTGCCACAGAAACGTTGTATGCCGGGTGCGGCCCGACGAGTGGCCAGAATGGGATAAATCTATACGTTAACCCGGAGTTTGCTTGCGCAAATTCAGCGGGGCTGGTTTGCGACGCAACCATAGAGCCGCAGACCTTGCACAACGAGGCCGTTAATACTGGACCTACCGGCATAGCTCTGGGCCCCCTAGTGGGGCAGGATGATCTTGTCGTTTCATATCTCTACAGCGGAAATGCTGTTGATTATCCTAGTATCGCAAATGCCCCGGCAATAATAATGAGTAAGAACGCTGGAGGATGCGAAGGTGTGGCGATTGGGCTTTGGGAAGGGAACGGAGCCGTATTTGTATCAAACTCTACTTTGAATAATATTACGGTGTATTCGGCTCCCCCGTCGTTACCATATGCGGCTACTCTGGACTAACCGTGTGACCGCCACGATTGTCGATCGTAGGCTGCCGCTAATATGAGAGAAACATACGCTGGCTACGACAGAGCGGCGAGTGCGCTGGGCAAAACGAGATAATGCTTGCGACACGGATGTGGCCTCGCTTGGCCTTTGGCATGACTGAGGGACTCTACCTACAGGCGTTCGTGTCGCCTTGGCTGACGTCGGTGTCATCGTTTGGTGTTGGCATCGTCGTCGGTGCTGCTCAGCTAGGCTTTAGGGACGCCTGCACTGAGGCGATCGAAATCACCGGTGTGCTTCTTGCCCTAGGGGTTATCTTTACTGGCGTTGCAGCTCGAGTGACCGTGGGCCTGGCTCTTGGTGACATGACAGCCACTGTTGGGCGGGAGCTGTTCCGCGCTGGGGGTGCCGCGTCGCCGTTCTGGTCCGCCATCGTGACCGCAGCGTCGCTGGCGATCGTCTATACGCTCCTCGCGAGCCTAGCTGTTTTCATACCCTTGTCAGCGAGGAGTGTTGCGGACGGCGTGCGGCTGCCGGGTTTACTTCAACGCCGGTGGTACGCGACCGTCGCTGCCAGGTTCAGCATCGCAGCCCTGCTGACCATGGCGTTAGTCTGGGTATGGGTGCATATGGCCCCACTGCTGTCGCGGCCGGTGTTCACATGGCGCGGCCGGACGCCACCCTCGATTACCCCGGATTCGGCCTCGCTCGATGGTTTTGTGCTGCTGACTATTGCGGCTGGGGCGTGCGCTGTCCGGGTAGTGCTTGGTAGGGCTGTTCCAGCTTTGAAGGTGCCACCAAACGGCAACGACGTCATTAGAGGGCAGATTAGCGACTACGCGCACCGCGCCGTCAAATGGCCAGTGTGGATACGAGTTCATACTGCGAAGTTCCCAAATGACCTTCATGCTATCCGGCCTCTGTGCGAGCATGGCCGACGCATTGATCCTGGCTGTCATTCTTGTCTCGTCTTATACGTTGCGGAATTATAACTGGTGTCCAAGGTCGCATCTCGTTGCGCGGCTTAGACGGATGCGCAGTCCCCTCAGGATTGGATCGTGGATTTTTGCCGTGTTCTTGTCGGCGTGGGTCCTCTCGGCATCCGGCGCTGCGGGATCTTGGCCCGCGCTGCTGATGGTTGCCGTTTCGTTACTGGCGGCAAGTGTCCTCCTCGGGCCGGTTGAGATGTCGCGACCCCATTGATGCGAGGGTCCTCCGAACGCCGCGCCGTAGCTCACAGCGGCGGGAGGCTTCGGGCCGCATCACCTTTGGCGTGTTACCATGGGTTAGAGCTGTCGCTACCTGGGCAGCCGTGGTTTGGATCAGTACATCTTTTGAGGTTCTGGCGCAGCAATGTCTCTATTGCGCTACGAACGGAAAATATTATCAGGACATTGGGCAATGCATTGAAGAGTGCAAAGTCACTCTCGGTCATTTCACCGGAATATGCTCTCCGGTCGAGCAAGGTTGCTCCCCGGCCGGCGGCAAAATCGCAGGTCCGCAAGCGGGCCTCCCTTCGTTTTTTGGGTCGCCCGGGCAATCCTCGGAGCCGAACCAGGGCGAACCCCCATGGCTGTCGGTCGGGCTATTCGCTTTAGGCGCGATCGGCCTCGCCGTGTTGCTCGGCCCGGCCCTGTTCGGCCTCGGCGAACTCGCGGGTGTGTTCGGCGCGTCCGCCGGTGAGATTGGCGAGGCTGGCGCCGGTTTGGCAGAACTAGGGGCGGGTGAATTGGGCGAGGGCCTCGCGGAAGGCGCGGCGGAGGCCGGCGATGTCGGTGCGGGTGAAGGCGCGGCGGAGGCCGGCGATGTCGGTGCGGGTGAAGGCGCGGCGGAGGCCGGCGATGTCGGTGCGGGTGAAGGCGCGGCGGAGGCCGGCGATGTCGGTGCGGGTGAAGGCGCGGCGGAGGCCGGCGATGTCGGTGCAGGTGCGGAGGGCGCGGCGGAGACCGGCGATGTCGGTGCGGGTGCGGAAGGCGCGGCGGAGGCCGGCGATGTCGGTGCGGGTGCGGAAGGCGCGGCGGAGGCCGGCGATGTCGGTGCGGGTGCGGAAGGCGCGGCGGAGGGCGGGGAAGTCGGTGCGGGTGCGGAAGGCGCGGCGGAGGGCGGGGAAGTCGGTGCGGGTGAAGGCACGGCGGGCACAGGCGATCCGGGCGAGGGAGGTGGTCGCGCCTTCTATGGGACGCCGCAAGGGACGTTGATTGAGGCTCCGCCGGGCTATGAACCCGTTCCGGCGCAGAACGGACAGGGGCTTGTTCTCAAGCCTGAGGGTCAGTCCCTTGGCAACAACAGCAACATCATTCGCTGGGGTGAACCGAACGCGAGATATCCCGACGGGTATTTCAGGTATTATAATGACGCCGGGCAGCCGCTAAACCCTCGCACCGGCCAACCCGGACCGAATTCTTTAACTCATATTTCGCCGGACTATTATGGCCCGTTGATAAGGATACCCTGGGAGATAATGCCTATGGAACTGCTGGACCAGGAGAATGGGTGGAGGCTGCTGTTCCAGAACGCAGTTGTGCAGCTCATTCAAATCGACTTCAGGCTGGCCTTCTTCTTTGCTGAGGATACAGCGAAGTCGCAGTTGTATATCGAGACACCATGTCGCCTTAAGACACAGAACGAGGACATGGTTCTCATCCCGACCGAGCCGTCAAGTCTCGCTCCCTGCCTGACCTTGTTCAATATGGAAGTTACAGATATTACTATTCAGAAGACCGGGGAACTGAACGTCCTGTTTGACGACGGCCGGCTACTTGTCGTTGAGCCGGACAATTCTTATGAGGCGTGGCAACTTTTATGTTCAACCGGCGTCATGGTGGTATGTGAACCGGGCGGCAAAGTCGAAATTTTCAGGCAATCGGAGCGTCCGGACGAAGCTGGGTCATGAAAGTGGCTCTCTGCGTAGAACATCCGCCGCTACGCCTCGATTTTCGAGAACAGCCAGGCACCAATCGCGAGCAGGATCGCGGCGAGGAGGCCCAGGACCGCGAAATCGGTCGCGACGCCGAAGGCGAAACCGCCGCCGAGCGCGCCGCGCAGGCCGTCGACGCCGTAGCTGAGCGGGTTGAGCCGCACGGCCACCCGTACCGCCCCCGGCAAGTCCGGAACCGGGAACAGCGCGCTCGAAAAGAAGAAGAGCGGCAGCACGATGAAGTTCATGATCAGCTGAAAGCCCTGCATGTCCTGCAACACCGAGCCGACGGCGGTGCCGATCGCGGTGCACATGATCGCGATCAGCGCCATGAATAACAGCGCCAGCGGCAGCAGCAGCGGGTGCGCCGGCCGGAAGCCGGCGGCGAGGCAGACGAGAAAGACGATGCTCCCTTGGATCAGTGCGACCGTGGCGCTGCCGAGCGTGCGCCCGAGCACGATCTCGAGCCGCGGCACCGGCGCCACAAGGGTTTCCTTCAAAAAGCCGAACTGGCGGTCCCAGATGATCTCGATGCCGCTGAAGACGGCGGTGAACAGGATGCCCATCGTGACGATGCCGGGCGCCAGGAACTGCACATAGTCGCCGCGGCCGGCGCGCGCGAAGGTGGGCCCGAGCCCGAACCCGAGCGCCAAGAGGAACAGGGTCGGCTGGCCGAGCGAGCCGATCATGCGGGCGCGCGAGCGGAAATAGCGCTTCAATTGCCGCAGCCACAGGATGTAGACGGCGTTCACCGGCGGCCTCGCCACACCCGGCGCATCATGCGCATGCGGTCGACCGGTGCGGCCTCGTCCTCGCGGATGCTGTGTCCGGTCAGCGCGATGAACGCGTCCTCCAGGGTGCGGCCGCCGGTCTGCTGCCGCAGCGCCGCGGCCGTGCCCTCGGCGACGATCCGGCCGTGGTCGATGACCGCGATCCGGTCGGCCACACGCTCGGCCTCCTCCATGTAATGCGTCGTGAAGAACACCGTCACCTGCTCGTCGCGGCTGAGGCCGCGGATGAATTCCCAGATCTGGTTGCGGGTCTGCGGGTCGAGCCCGGCGGTCGGCTCGTCAAGAAACAGAATGCGCGGCCGGTGCTGCAGCGCACGGGCGATTTCGAGCCGGCGCTTCATGCCGCCCGAAAAGCGCTTAACGTAGTCGCCGCGCCGCTCCCAGAGGCCGACGAAGCGCAACAGCGCCTCAATGCGCTGGCGGCGCTCTGCCCGCGGCACGCGGTAGAGGACGCCGTGCAATTCCATGTTCTCGACCGCCGTCAGCTCGTCGTCGAGGCTCGGATCCTGGAACACGATGCCGAAGGCGCGGCGCACCAGCAGCGGCTCCCGGACGGGGTCATGGCCGGCGATCGACAGCCGCCCCGCGCTTGGGCTGAGTACCGTTGTCAGCATCTTGATCGTCGTCGTCTTGCCGGCGCCGTTGGGGCCGAGAAAGCCGAAGATGACGCCCTCCGGCACCGCGAAAGAGATGTGGTCGACCGCGGTGAAACCGTCGAAGCGCTTGACCAGATCGCGGGCCTCGATGATCGCGGTCATTACTTTCTCACTGTCGGCTGCGGCGCCGGTCTTCGAGTTCCAAGGTCACGAGGCGAGCCACCGTGACGGCGAGATAGAATGGCCCGATAACCGACTCCAAATTGGCAAGGCTGCGCGCGAACGGGTTGAGCGGCACGATGTCGCCGTAGCCGGTGGTGGTCAGTGTCGCGAGGCTGAAATAGAGCATCGTGTCGAATTCGCTCGGGCCGGGCGCTGCGGATGGGAGATTGGCAAAAGCGCCGGGGACCAGCTCCCGTACGACGTTGAAGGCTGTCGCGAAGATCGTCGCCAGGCTCAGATACACGACGGCCGCGCCTTGCAGACGATGGAACGTGATACGGCCGGGGGCATAGAGCGCGTGCGCCACGACCCAAGTCAGGGCTGCGAACGCGAGGATGAACCCGCCGTTGTAGAGCACGCTTGCGGTGATCGGCGGCCACTGCCGGCCGAGAGCGACGCTCCCCGCGGCGGCCGCCAACCCTACCAGGATGATCACGATGGCGACGCCGCGATGCGAGAGCACGACAACGAGGGTCAGCACCACCAGCAGCAGTGACCAAGCAACCGGCTCCGCTATCGGCACGCCAATCGCGTCCAGGGGCAAGGCGACAAACAGCAGAAAAACCTGCAGGACCAGCAGAACGGTCAGGCTCGGATCTCTGACCCGATCCTGCCAGACATGAAGTGATGCTCGCTTCTTATCGAAGACAGAAGCGTTTACGCTGTGTGTCTTTGTTCGCATGCTATCGCAGAAGACCTCGGGGATATTTCTCTGCAAGCGACTAACGTACCGCCCGATCGCCATGAAGGCGACGGTCACGATAATCAGCACGGCGGTCGATTGACCGCAACGGGTGAGGCGGTCATTAACAAGGCGTTCGAGGTCAACGCGGCCCGATTTCGTGCGGTGCTCGCGTCGCTCTCGTCAGCCGAGCTGACGAGGCTGACGGCACTGCTGCACCCGTGTCCGCGAGGGCTTCGCCACGGCCCACTGAAACCGGTTCACCTGGGTTACTGACATAGCTGAAGAAAAGGACGGCCTAATGGAATTCGGCATGTTTCACGAGTTTCCGTCACTTCCGGGGCGGACCGAGAGCGAGGCCTTCGACGAGGCGATGGAACAGGTCGACGCGGCCGAGCGGCTGGGCCTCGATGTAATGTGGCTGGCCGAGCTCCATTTCGAGCCTCGGCGGTCGGTATTGTCAGCGCCGCTCAGCATCGCCAGCGCGATCGCCGCGCGCACGCGGCGCATCAAGATCGGCATCGCCGTTCAGGTCCTGCCGCTGTGCCATCCATTGCGATTGGCCGAGGAGGCCGCCACAGTCGATCAGCTGAGCCACGGCAGGCTGATCTTTGGTGTCGGGCGCAGCGGCGTGGCGCAGACCTACGAGGCCTACGGGGTGTCCTACGCCGAAAGTCGCGACCGCTTCCGCGAGATCCTCGACATCGTCGAGCAGGCCTGGACCAAGCCGAGCTTCTCGTACAATGGCAGGTATCACAGCTTCAAGGACATTACGGTGGTGCCAAAGCCCTACCAGAAGCCGATGCCGCCGATCCGCATCGCCGCCAGCACCCCCGACACCTTCCCGGCGATCGGCCGGCGTGGCGCGCCGATCTTCGCCTCGGTGCGGCACACGAACTGGGGCGACCTCCCCAAGCAGATCCAGACATATCACGACGCCTGGAAGGAAGCGGGCCATCCCGGCCGAGGGCAGGTGTTCGTCTCGGCGCCGACCTATATCGCCGAGACCGAGGAGCGCGCCCGCGCCGAACCCAAAGAAAGCATCATGCATTTTTATCACGAGCAGGCGAACCTGCTCGAAGGCGCGGCGCGGCTGGTCGACCCGGAAACCGCCGCCCGGCGCATGCGGCGCGTCGACCAGCTGCGCAGCCTCCGCTATGAGGACGGCTTGCGCAATCATGCATTGGTCGGCACCCCCGAGGCGATTGCCGAACGCCTGCGAACCCTGCGTCGGGAAATCGGCCTTAGCGGCATCCTGGCCGAACTAAACTGCGGCGGCCTCATTCCACATCAGCACGTGCTGACCGCAATGCAGCTGCTGTGCGAGGATGTCAAACCCCGCTTTGCCGCTTAGAGGAATTTCACCACAGAGACACAGAGGTCACGGAGTAGAAACCTAATAACTCTGTGCTCTCCGTGCCTCCGTGGTAATATCCTTCAGCGATTGATCAGTTTCGCAACATAATCCGGGACGATCCGACTGGCCGGGCCGTATACGCGCTCGGCAAAGAGGCTGGCGCTGTGCGAGGGCTCGAGGTTGAGCTCGACGGTGTGCGCGCCGGCGCGGCGGGCTTCTTCGACAAAGCTGGCCGCCGGCTCGACAGTGCCCGAGGTGCCGATCGAGATGAAGACCTTGCACTGGGCGAGGACCTGATAGATCGCGTCGAGGCCCAATGGCATCTCGCCGAACCAGACGACATGCGGGCGCAGCTGGCCCTCGATCGCGCAGCTTGGGCAGCTCTCGTTGCCGGTCAAATCGTCATACCAGAGGGTGGTGTTGCCGCAAGCGGTGCAGCGCGCCTTTAGCAGCTCGCCGTGCATGTGGATTACAGCGCGCGATCCGGCCCGCTCGTGCAGATCGTCGATGTTCTGCGTGGCGATCACCACCTCACCCGGCCGCACCGCTTCGAGCTGCGCCAATGCCTCGTGCGCGGCATTGGGGGTGACCGAGGGGTGCTGCAATTGCCGCCGGCGAGCGTCGTAGAAGGCCAGCACCCGCGCCGGATCGCGCGCAAACGCTTCCGGTGTCGCCACCTCTTCGAGGCGCACCGTCGCCCAGATCCCGTCGGCGTCGCGAAACGTCGCGAGCCCGGATTCCCGCGAGACGCCGGCACCGGTCAGGATCAGGATGCTCGGCGCCTCGGGCCAGAGATCGCGCATGCCCCTCATGGTGTCCTCCGAGTGGAAATTCGAGTTTCACTCTTGGCGATCCGTGTATTCCGGCACCCTGTAATATACCCAGAGCAGATTTGCCAACAGCACCGCCGCGGTGACGAGGAAGACCCAGCGCAGGCCAAAAGCTGCGGCGACCGCGCCGCCGGTCAGCGGCCCTAGCGAATTGCCGAGAAACGTTGCTGAAGCGGTGATGCCGTAGATGGTGCCGCGCTCGGCGCGCGGAACGAGGCGGCCAACCAGCGCATTGGCGGTCGGCAGCAGGCCGCCGATGAACAGCCCGACGCCGAACCGCTGGGCGGTGAACAGCCAATAGTTCTCGGTAAAGGCCTGCGGCAATGTCGTCAGGGTCGCGCCACAGAGGCAGATCAGCAATACCCGGCGGTAGCCGATCCGGTCGCTGCGATTGCCGAGGAACGGCGCCGCAATGACATTGGCGAGCCCAGTCACCGAAAACGCGATGCCGCTCAGGGTGGCGAGGTCGGGGCGTGGGCCGACCAGCTCCTGGACATATAAGGTCACGATCGGCTGCACCGTACGCACGCCGAACTGCGCCATCATCAGCACAAAGAACAGTGCCAACAGAACCGGCGTGCTCGCTACCGCGATCAGGCTGCTGAGGATCGATGGCCTGCCGCGACCTCTCGGCGGCGCTACAAAGCGCTCATCGACGGCGAACCAGACGAGAGCCAGCGACAAAAAGATCGTCGCCGAGGTGCAGTAGAACGGAATGCGGTAGCTGCCGGTCAGATCGGCCAATGCCCCGCCGATCAGCGGACCAACCAGGGAACCCACGAGCTGGCCGGTGCTGAGCCAGCCGAGGGCGTAGCCGAGCCGCCCCTCCGGAACTTGGCTCGCCACCAGCGCGATTGCCGCACTGGAAAATCCGGCGAAGACGCCCATCAGCGCGCGAAACGCCAAAAATTGCCAGACATTCGCCGCCACGCCCATCAGCGCGGTGAACACGCCGATTGCGAGGCTCGAGCGCACCAGCATCAACTTGCGGCCACGGCGGTCGGCGACGCGTCCCCATACCGGCGAAGCAAAGGCCGCGACAAAGGAGGTGACGCCGTTGAGGATGCCGGCCCACAGATCGACCGCGCTTGCCGTCTCGACCCCGAGCTCGGGCAGCAGCAGCGGCATGATCGGACTCAGCATCGAGAATGCCCCCGTCATGATGAATTGAATGCCGACCATGACCCACAGCGTGCGTTGCCATTGCACCGCGGCGGCGCCATCCACCTCGGCGGCAGCCAATTTCTGTCCCGCCGCGCCCTGCTCTTCGCGCATCTCTCTGGCGCTCCAATTTCCGCATCTTTACAAAGCGTAAAAAGTAAGAGACTTTTGCACATAGCTGTTCTAGCTTTTCTGCAAGGCTCCGCTACGGGGGCCGCTTCGAAGCAGGAGGGCATCATGGCGGCAGTCGAGAGGGCAACCGCAAACACGATCCCATGGTGGAAGGAGCCGACCAGGGAGCAATGGCTGGCCTGGGTCGCCGCCTGGCTCGGTTGGACCCTGGACGCCTTCGACTTCACGATCTTCCTGTTGATCATGCTGCCGATCTCGCAGGAGTTTCACGTCCCGCTGACGGCGGTGACCGCGGTCTTTACCTTGACCCTGTGGATGCGGCTGGTCGGCGCCACCGGCGCCGGCTGGCTCGCCGATCGGATCGGGCGCAAAAAGCCGCTGATGATCTCGATCGCGTGGTATTCGGCGTGCAACTTCATCGCCGCGTTTTCGCCGGCATTCTGGTTCCTGTTTTTGTTCCGCGCACTGCTCGGCATCGGCATGGGAGCGGAATGGCCTTGCGGAGCGGCACTGGCGATGGAAAGCTGGCCGATCCGCTCGCGCGGCTTTATGGGCGGCGTGCTGCAATCCTCGTGGGGCCTCGGCGCGCTGCTGTCGAGCGCCGCCTACGGGTTGCTCTATGACTCGATCGGCTGGCGCGGTTTGTTGATGATCGGCGTCCTACCGGCGCTCTGGATCGTGTATGTGCGCCGCTATGTCCAAGAGCCGCCGGTCTGGGTCGAGAACCGCCGGCTACAGCGCACCCAACAGCGCGAAGTCCGCGTACCGCTGCTCAAGATCTTCAAGCGAGGCCTGCTCTACAACACCCTGACCGCGTGCTGGTGGATGGCCAGCGCCTTTGTCGTCGGCTACTCGGTCGGCGGGCTGTTCCCGACTTATCTGCAAAAGGATCTGAACCTCAGCCCAGGACTGGTCGCTTTGCCGGTCATGCTGCAAAGCATAGTGTTTTTCTTGTCCGGTTCGGCCTACGGCTGGCTGGCGGACCGCTTTGGCCGCCGCTGGGCAATTATCATCCCGGCTCTGCTGACGATTCCGGTCGCGCCGCTCTATCTAATGACCCGCGATTACGCGCTGATCGTGGTGTTTTTCACGATGCAGGGCTTGTTCGGCGGCGGCGGCATGCACACGCTGTACCCGGCCTATCTCGCCGAGAGATTCCCGACCGAGGTACGAGCCACGGCGGCAGGCTTCGTCTATCATCAGGGCGCGATCTTCGGCGGCTTGACGTTACCGATCATCACCTATTTCGCCATCAACTGGCATACGGGGTTTGCGATCCCGATGATGATTGGCACTATCTTCGCCAGTCTCAGCGTCGCCTGGGCGGTATTCGCTGGCCCGGAAACTCGCGGCAAGCAACTCGTCGCCGAACTCTCAGTGGCCTAATGAAGGTGCGGCTACGAGCTGCGGACGCCGGATCGCCAATGCTTCGCTATGACGCAGGCTACACGTAAAAGTGACATGATTAGAAATTAATCACAAAAAACAAGAGACAATCGCGCAACGCTTCACTACAGTTCTTGCAGGGCTCGCCGGAACGAGCAGGATATGAACAGAGAGGTGAAGCGATGGCAGCGGTGGAGACGGTAAGGGCCCTCCCATGGTGGAAGGAACCGACCAAGGACCAGTGGTACGCGTACGTTGCCGCTTGGCTCGGCTGGACCTTGGACGCGTTCGACTTCACCGTATTCCTGCTGATCATGGCGCCGATCGCGAAGGAATTTAACGTTCCGCTGACGGATGTCGCGATCGTCTTCACCCTGACCCTGTGGATGCGCCTTATCGGCGCGACGGGGGCGGGCTGGATGGCCGACCGGATGGGCCGCAAGAAGCCGCTGATGATTTCGATCGCCTGGTTCTCGGTGTGCAACTTCATTGCCGGGTTCTCGCCGACATTCTGGTTCCTTCTCTTGTTCCGTGCGCTGCTCGGCATCGGTATGGGTGCCGAGTGGCCGTGCGGCGCCGCACTGGCGATGGAGCAATGGCCGCAGCGCTCGCGCGGCTTAATGAGCGGCGTGTTGCAGGGCTCTTGGGGTCTGGGCTTCCTGCTGTCGAGTGCGTGCTATTGGTTGCTGTTCGACCGCTTCGGCTGGCGCGGTATGCTGTGGATCGGCATCGCCCCGGCGCTGGCGATCGTCTATGTCCGCTTCTTCGTCAAGGAGCCCGAAGTTTGGCTCGAGAACCAGCGGTTGCAGAAGGCGTCGAAGCGTGTGGTCAAGGCGCCGCTCGCCGCGATCTTCCGCCGCGGCATCATCGGCAACGTGCTGAATGCGTGCTGGTTCCAGTGTGCCGGCTTTGTCACCTATTACTCGATCAATGCGCTGTTCGCGACCCATCTGCAAACGGATCTGCATTTGAGTACCGCTCTGATCGCGACCCCGATCATGCTAGCCAACGTGCTTGTATTCCTGGCCAGCACGAGCTGGGGTTTGGTGTCCGACCGCATCGGGCGGCGCTTGGCGATGATCATCCCAGCCGCCATCTCGCTGATCATCGTGCCGATCTACCTGCTGTCGGAAGACACATTGGTGATCGTCGGCGGGTTTATCGCGATCGGCCTGTTTGCCGGTGGTGGGATGTACGGTCAGATCCCGGCCTTTTTGAACGAGCGGTACCCAACCGAAGTGCGCGCGACGGCGTCCGCGTTCAGTTATCACGTCGGCGCGGTCGCCGGCGGGCTGGTGCCGCCGATCCTCACCTACTTCGCGACCAACCCGTCGTGGAATCTCGGCTTCGCGCTCCCGATGTTGGTCGGCGCGATGCTCGGGCTGTTCAACTTCATCCTCGCGTTGGCGCTCGGACCCGAGACCAAAGACGTCGAAATGGTACCCGACCTCGTCATCGCCTAAAACGCAACCGGTATCGTTGAAGACGCGTCTCCTGCGGAAGGAGCCGCTAAAAACAGGGAGATGGAACGATGGCAGCGGTCGAGAGTGTGAAGGACATTCCATGGTGGAAGGAGCCGACCAAGGACCAGTGGTACGCCTGGTGGGCGGCATGGCTCGGGTGGACCTTGGACGCCTTCGATTTCACGGTGTTCCTGCTGATCATCAAGCCGATCGCGGATGAATTCCATGTACCAACCACCGAAGTCGCCATCGTCTTTACGCTGACTTTGTGGATGCGGTTGGTAGGGGCCGTCGGTTCGGGTTGGCTAGCGGATCGGATTGGACGCAAAACCCCACTGATGATCTCGATTTTCTGGTATTCGGTTTGCAACTTCATCGCCGGGTTTTCGCCGACTTTTGTGTTTCTATTGATATTCCGCACATTGCTCGGCATCGGCATGGGCGCGGAATGGCCAGCCGGAGCGGCGTTGGCTATGGAAACTTGGCCACAGCGCTCACGCGGCTTCATGAGCGGGGTTCTGCAAGGCTCGTGGAGTATCGGCTTCCTGTTGTCGAGCGTGATCTACGGCCTCTTCTTCGACACCATCGGCTGGCGCGGCATGTTGTGGGTTGGTGTCCTGCCCGCCCTGTCGATCATTTACGTCCGCTATTTCGTCAAGGAGCCCGAAGTCTGGGTCGAGAACCGGAGGCAGCAACGCGCCCAGCACCGCGAGGTCCGTGCTCCATTGATCAGGATTTTCCAACGCGGGATGCTCGCAAACACGCTGTTAGCCTGCTGGTGGATGGCGAGCAACTTTGTCCTCTACTACTCTATCTGGTCGCTGTTTGCGACGCATCTGCAACAAGATTTGAAGCTGACCGCGATGGGCACTGCGGTGCCGTTCATGCTCGCCAATATCTTGAGCTTCCTCGGCATGTGCTTCTGGGGCTGGACGGCGGACATCATCGGGCGCCGCTGGGCGATGATCATTCCCGCCGCGATCGCGATCCCGATCGCGCCGCTGTATCTGTTCACTGGCAGCGAGTTCTGGATCACGATTGGTTTTGGCCTGCAAGGCGCGTTTGGCGGCGCTCTTTACAGCCAGCTCCCGAGCTACCTCGCTGAGCGCTTCCCCACCGAGGTGCGGGCTACGGCGAGCGCCTTCTGCTACCATCAGGGCGCGATATTCGGTGGGCTGGTAGCGCCGATCCTGGCGTTCTTCGCAGTGAATTTCAACGTGGGCTACGCAATTCCGATGCTGATCGGGACCGTCGTCGCGGCCGGCAGCGTCGTCGTCTCGCTGTTGCTCAGCCCGGAGACCAAGGGCACGGTTCTCGTCGCCGAACTCCAGGTGGCCTGACTAGGCTGCTACCCAACCCTGGTAGTCCTTGACTATGGCGCCTACTGCAGCCTCGTAAAGGCGCCGTCCTGCATCGGGCGTAGCCAGCGCAGGGTTGGAGCCGATGCGGCCGTCGGGGAATTTGCGGCGGTAGTCTGCCGCGTCGGCGAAGTCGCCGCGCGGGGCTATCGGCGGGTCGAGAACGGCTGATTTGATCGCGCCCGGATAAGCGAATTGGGTAATTGCGACTTCGCTCGGGGTTGCGTGGCTGCCCTCGGAATCGCCATACAGCTCCTTTGCCAGATCGTGCACTTCCTGATTTTGCCACCAATTCTTCAGCCGGCATTTGATCGGCGGCGTGTTTGATGCCGCGCTCAGACTGCGCGTCGCGTAGATCTCCGAAAAGGCGGCTGCCAGGGTGGCGATATTCCCGCCATGCCCATTGAGAAAGTAGAAGCGCTCAAACCCGTGTTTCGCCAAAGACTCAACCATATCCCCGAGAACGGCGATGAGCGTGCTCGGCCGCAACGTCATCGAGCCGGCGAAGCCGAGATGGTGTTGCGCCATGCCGACCGCTATTGTCGGCCCGACAAGGGCTCCGGTACCTTCCCCGACACCCCGCGCAATCACCTCGGCGCAGATCGCATCGGTGCCGATCAGGCCGGTTGGCCCGTGCTGCTCGGTCGACCCGATCGGCAGGATGATCCCCCGGTTGGTCTGAAGATAAGCCTCGACCTCCTGCCAAGTCTGCAAATGAAGCTGCATTCGCGATCCTTTCGCCGCGGGTTGGCGTCGCTCACGAGCGACCTTTCGATGTTAACATGATTGCTCGTCGGGAGACCCTGACGAGTAACGACGGATTTTAATTTCGTTATCTGTCATGATAGGGTTTGCCGCTTTGGTTGACGACGCCGGAAGCAATGAAGCTTTTGGTCTTCCTATTCTGTCTGATTGCCCTGTCGGTCGGCGGATGCTCCTGGATCCCGAGGGCGGGACCGTCGACGAGCGATGTTCTCGAACAAGGGCAGGCCGGCGGCGAGATCCTTTTCGACGTCGTCCAGGTCGACGACCGAGTGGTCAACGTCCTGATCGGCCAGCCAAAGGAGAGGTTTGCGCTTCGCTTCAAAAAGGATGCCCTGCCGCCGGAGGTCAGGATCGCGATCGGCGATACCGTCTCGGTGATGATTTGGGAAAGCGCTGCAGGCGGGCTGTTCAGCGAAGAGCCGCCTCAGGCTCCGATCGGCGGGAGGTCGGGGGTCGAGCCGCTCGCCCCGGAGTCGCCGCCACCGGAGTCGCCGCCACCGGGGTCGCCGCCGCCGGAGGGCGAATTCGGCGTCCAGCGCCGGCCAACCGAAACGCGCCGCCCACAGGAGGAGCAACAGCCGAATGCCGGTCAGGAGTTTTCGATCGAGGCGCCCTCCGGGCGGCGGTCTGCTACGATCCCTGACCAGGAGGTTGGAGCGGATGGGGCGATCAGCGTACCCTATGCCGGGCGGGTCCCGGCGGCCGGCCGATTGCCGGCGCAGGTGCAGGAAGCGATCGAGTCGCGATTGGCCGAAAAGGCGCTCGGGCCGCAGGTCCTGGTAATCGTCAAGAAAAGCGCGGCCAATGCCGTGACGGTACTCCTGAACGAGTCTGGACAGGCGAGCCCCGTCGGGTCCAGTGAGACTTCCATCCAGAATCTCACCAGCAATCCATCCAACCCGTCCGAGGCCCCGGCCGCGGTAGCGGCTGGTGCGGGAGTGTCAGCGAACCCCATTCAGGCTGCGCCGGCGGCGGGTACGAGAGTGCCGCTCTCGCCCGGCGGCGACAGGTTGCTGCAAATTATCGCCGAGGCGGGCGGCACGAAGGCTCCGGTCAACGAAACCTTCGTGCGACTGTCCCGTGGTGGGGTGACCGCGACAATTCCCTTGGAACAATTGGTCGCGGATCCGGCCGAAGACATCTATGCGCAACCCGGCGACGTGCTCACTCTCGTACGAGTGCCGCAAACCTTCAGCGTCTTCGGTGCAACCGGTCGGAACGCCCAAATCGCGTTCGAGGCACGCAACATCACTCTCGGAGAGGCGCTCGGGAAAGCGCAGGGGTTGCGCGATGACCTCGCCAAGCCGGAAGGCGTGTTTCTGTTCCGTTACGAGCCCAACTCCGTGCTCCAGGCACTAGATCAGCCGGTCGCCGCCGGCGCCCGAGGAGGCGTTTCGCCGGTGGTCTACCGTTTCGATCTCCGGGACGGCAAAGCCTATTCGCTCGCGCAAGAGTTCCCGGTCTACGACAAGGACGTCATCTTTGTCGCCGATGCCCCGGCTGCACAGATCTACAAGTTCTTCACCGCGCTCAATCAAGTCACCGGTCCGATCGTGACCGGCTTGGTGACCTGTCAATACGTGAAATGTTGAGCGAGATCGGGCCCGCTAGCGCTCGAGCCCGCCGAGCCTGTTAGCGTGGAAGCGAGCGATGTCCTCGATCCCGAGGTAATTGATGTCGCCCGGCGTGGCCAGTCCGATTGCTGCAGCAAAGCCACCGAGACGGATCGCCAGATCGACATCGCCGTCGAGCAAGCCGTGGATCAGACCGGCAACGAACGAATCGCCGGCGCCGATGCGGTCGACGACTTCCACCTCCAGACGAGGCGCGTAGCGGAACTCGCCGCGCGCGAGCAGGAGGGTCCCGGGCTCGGCATCGGGCGGCCTAGTCAGCGCGATGAGCGGCACGGCATAGCGTGCCGCGATCACGGTGGCGAGATCCTCACCTGCCTGAGCGAATCCCAGCACATTCTGCGCGTCTCGCTCGGCGAGGACGAGCAAGTGCAAATGTGGCACCGTCGCTTCCAGCGCGGCTCTCGCGTCCGCCGGGTTGGTCAAGGTGGCGCGATAGTTCAAATCGTAGGACACCGGTTTGCCGGCCGCCGCGGCGAGCGCGGCGAGATGCAGGACCAGCGCCCGGCAGCTCGGGCCGAGCGCCGGGGTGATGCCCGAAAGATGCAGCCAAGCGCTCGCCTGAAGCAGCGACTCCCACGGTGCATCCTCGAAGGCGAGCTCCGAAGCCGCCGAATGCTTGCGGTCATAGATGACGCGGCTGGTTCGCGGCAGGGGTCCGGGTTCATAGAACATCAGCCCTAAGCGGGCATTTTCGATCCATCGTACCCAGCGGGTGTCGACCCCATGCCGCCGCGCCTCGCCATCGACGATCCGGCCGAGCGGCCCCACGGGCAGCCTCGACACCCAGGCGACCCGGCGTCCCAGCCGCGCGAGCAGGCAGCCGACATTGAGTTCGCTGCCGCCGACCCCGATCTCGAAAAGCCGCGCCTGATCGAGCCGCTGCTGGCCGGGCGGCGACAGCCGCAGCAATGTTTCGCCCAGCGTCAGCAGATCGTAGCTGCAGTCGAGCGAAGGACTCACCGGCGCGGACCAGGGCCTGTCGGCGTCAACCGCCAAGCCGGTCCGGAACAGCCGCGACTAGGCCAAGCTTTTCGATACCATCTCATATGTATTCTTGCTGAGATCGGGGGCGGCGAGAACGCGCTCCAGTTCACGGCGCATCTGGCCTTGGCGAGCAGGCTCGTGGCGGCGCCACGAGCCGAGGGGCTGGACGAGACGCGCGGCCGTGGTCGGATTGAGCGGGTCGAGCGCGATGACCTCGTCGGCGAGCAAACGATACCCGGCGCCGCTCGCATCGTGAAAGCGCAGCTGATTGGCCTGCGCGAAGGTGCCGATGAGGGCGCGAACCCGGTTCGGGTTCTTGCGTTCGAAAGCCGGGTGGCGGGTCAGTTCATGCACGCGGTCCGGGGTTTGCGGCAACGACGAACGCGCCTGCAAGGCGAACCATTTGTCAGTCACCAGGTCGTCATGCGACCACAGCTCGTAAAAGCGGGCTAGCGCCGCGGCACGCTCGGGCCTGTCGAGGTCGGCAAGCACCGTCAGCGCGGCCAGTACATCCGTCATATTTCGCCCGGCCTCGAACTGCGTCATGGCGAGCGCCGCACAGTTTTCCGGATCTGCGGCGGCGAGATAGGCAAGGCAGGCGTTGCGCAGTGCCCGCCGGCCGATCGAGGTGCCGTCGATCCTGTAGGGTCCCGCATCGGCGAGCTCTCGGTAAGCCGCAGCAAATTCCGCGGCTAAGGCTTCGCCAAGCGCCGCGCGGGCGCTTTCGCGGGCGGCGTGAATGGCGTCGACATCGACGACCGCGAGCTGGTCGGCGAGAAATGCCTCGCTCGGCAAAGTCAGACCCTCGGCGGCGAAGGCCGGATCACGGTCCGCATCGGCGAGGATCCGCCGCATCGCGGCGACGAGATCCGGGTCGAGCGGTGCGGGGGCCTCACCGTGCTGATGATCGGCAATCCGGTCGAGCAGAACTTTGCTCGCAACCTGCTGGCCAGCTTCCCAGCGCGCGAAGGGCTCAGTGTCGTGCACGGCGAGAAATTTTAGCCGGGCGAGCGGGACGTCCTTCAACTTGACCGGCGCCGAGAAACTGCGCAGCAACGATGGCACTGGTGGGGCCGGCACATCGGCGAAGCGAAAACTCTGCCGCGCTTCGGCTAGGGCTAGGACGCGCGTCCCCGTCCGGCTCGCCGCTTCGTGCTCCAGCCGGGTCGGCAATTCCGCGCCCTCCGGTCCGATCAATCCCATGGCCAACGGGATCAGCATAGGCAATTTATCCGGTTGGCCGGGCGTCGGCGGCACTTTTTGCTGCGCGGTCAGCTCGTAAGCGCGCGTAGCTGCATCCCAGCGGTCCTCGATCGTGATTTCCGGGGTGCCCGCCTGTTCGTACCAGCGCTTGAATTGGCTGAGATCGACGCCCCCAGCATCCTGCATGGCCGCGACAAAGTCCTCGATCGTCGCGGCATGGTTGTCGTGCCGCCGGATATAGAGGTCCATGCCGCGCCGAAACCCCTCCTTGCCGATCAGGGTATGGATCATGCGCACCAGTTCGGCACCCTTGTTGTATACGGTCGGCGTGTAGAAATTGTCGATCCTGATATAGCTGTCCGGCCGCACCGGGTGCGCGAGCGGGCCGTCATCCTCGGGAAATTGGATGGCGCGCAAGGTGCGCACCTCGGCGATGCGCCGCACCGCGCGGCTGCCCTGATCGGCGGAAAACTCCTGGTCGCGGAACACGGTCAGCCCTTCCTTCAGCGAGAGCTGGAACCAGTCGCGGCAAGTAACCCGGTTGCCGGTCCAGTTGTGGAAGTACTCGTGCGCAATCACCGCTTCGATGTTCTGGTAATCGGTGTCGGTGGCAGTATCGGGTTTGGCCAATACATAGCGGGTATTGAAAATGTTGAGGCTCTTGTTCTCCATCGCCCCCATGTTGAAGTCACTGACCGCGACGATATTGAAGACGTCGAGATCGTATTCCAGGCCAAATACGTCCTCGTCCCAGCGCATCGCCTTTTTCAGCGAAGCCATCGCATGGCCGCATTTGTCCTCGTCGCCGCGGCGCACCCAGATCGCAAGGGCCACCTCTTTGCCGGAGCGGGTTGTAATGCGGTCCGGCACGGCGACGAGATCGCCAGCGACGAGCGCGAACAGGTAGGAGGGCTTGGGGTGGGGATCGACCCATTTCGCCCAGTGGCGGCCGTCACCGATCTCGCCATGCTCGACCGGGTTGCCGTTCGACAGCAGCACCGGAAAGCGGCTCTTTTCAGCGATGATCGTCGTCGTGTAACGGGCCATCACATCCGGCCGGTCGACGAAATAGGTGATTCGGCGAAAGCCTTCGGGCTCGCATTGGGTGCAGAAATTGCCGCCCGACATATAGAGGCCGGAGAGCGCGGTGTTGGTCTCGGGTGAAATTCGGGTTTCGATGTCGAGGGAAAAGGCGTCCGGTACGTCGGCTACGATCAGGCCGCCCTCGGCCGGAAGTTGATAGCGATTGGGGCTGAGCGGCGCGCCGTCGAGCGCCAGCGAGACAAGCGCGAGTTCCTCGCCATCGAGATGCAGCGCCGTCGAGCGGTCGGAGTTCTCCGGATTGCGCCGTATCCGCAGGCGCGATTTGACTCGCGTATCGCGGTCCCCGAGCTTGAAGACCAGATCGGCGGTGTCGATCAGAAAGCCGGGCGGCCGATATTCGGCGAGCCGTACCGGCCGGGGCGGGGTGATCTCTGCCGAGATGTCGAGCATCAGCGGTCACGCTCGATCAGCGATGGGTCGTGCAAGGTGGTGTCTTGGCCGCGCACCGGGTCGACGATTGCGTCCGCCAGACTGCGGGCGCCCTTCCATTCGCTCGGCGGGCGGACATGGCCGTCGGTGCCGATCTGATCGATGCCCCAATAGATCTCGAGCCGGTGATTGTCGGGATCGCGAAATTCGACGGCGATCTGACAACCGGCGCGGCGCCGGCCGGCAAAGTCGATCTCGACCCCGTGGCGGCGCAAATGCTCGTGCGCCCGCACGACTTCGTCGAGCGTTGCCACCTCGAAGGCGATATGGTTGAGGTCGGCATTCGCCGCCGGCTCTTTAAGCGAACCGACCAGCGCGATCCCGTGATGGTCCGGATTGCAGCGCAGAAAAACCATGCCGCCCGGCACCATTTCCTCGGGATAGACATCCGAGATCTCGAACCCGAGCAGCTCGGTATAGAACCGGGCCGATCTCTCTACGTCGCGCACATTGAGCACGACGTGACCCAGCTTGCCAATGCGGAAAGGGTGCCCCTGCAACCGCCGCAACTGCCTCACCCGGTTCGGATCATACATCTCTTCCTCCATTGGCGGCCACGCGTAAACACTTTAGGCGAGATTACGTTTTCTTTATCACCGAGGAGCCATAGTTCGGTCGAAATTTTTCCATGCTGATCGGTTACACGGAAACTCTTCGAAGAGTGGGAGTGACCGGGGGGGGCACTGTCTTATGCAGGATTGGATTTCCGACTGGAAACGGTGGAGCCGGGCCGAGCGCTGTTTTGCGGTCGCGCTCGTCATATTGTCCTTGGTGATCCCACTCGGGTTCCTGATCGGTGGCCGCATGATCGGCACATAACAGCAAGGGTCTTGCCGCCGGCGGACGTTCCCAATTAAACGCTGGCGTCCGACGATGATGCTCGGAGGACATGCCATGCCGCACTTGCCAGACCACGCCGATCTTGAAGCTCTGAGGGCGTTCGACACGCCGACCATCTGCAATGCGCTCGAACTCGTCGTTCCGTCGCGCCGCGCCGTAGGGTTCACGCGCAGACCGCTTTTCGCCGCCTTTCCCGAGATGAAGCCGGTCGTCGCTTTCGCCCGCACCGCCATTATCCGCTCCCGCGAACCGCATCCGCGAAGCCGCGAGGAGGCAAAGGAGGTGCGGCTCGGCTATTACCAGCATATCGCCGACGAGCCGTTGCCGAGCATCGCGGTAATCCAAGACATCGACGCGCCCGATACCGGGTTCGGCGCGTTCTGGGGCGAGGTCCAGACCCATGTCCACAAGGGGCTCGGCTGTGCCGGCGTCATCACCGATGGCTCGGTCCGCGACCTCGACGCGATGGCGCCCGATTTCCTCGTGCTCGCGGGCTCGGTCATGCCATCCCACGCTCATGTTCATCTGGTCGATTATGGCGGCACCGTCAGCGTTGCCGGCATGACCGTATCGCCGAACGACGTCATTCACGCCGATCGCCATGGCGCCGTCGTGATCCCGAACGAGGCGGTCAAGGAAATCCCGGCCGCGGTCGCGCTGATCGCGCGACGCGAGAAGGTGATCATCGACGCCTCGAAGGCTCCCGGTTTCTCCGTCGCCCGGCTGCGCCAAGCCTTCGACGAGCAAGAAGACATTCACTGACGGCAGCGCCTTGATCCCTGGTCGCAGCCGAGCGCGCCCGCGGCTCTCCCGAGAAGCGGTGTACCTCCTCGGCACCGGCGAGAGTGTCGAGACGCCGATGTTCAGCCCAGCCGTCATTCCCGCGAAAGCGGGATCCAGTGCTTCAGAGTTCAAACGGTATGGACCTGGACCCCCGCTTTTCGGCTAGGGCATGCACACATCTCCACAATAGAAGGACTTTCAATAAGTTATCCGTCGTCCCCGCGAAAGCGGGGACCCAGGGGCCCCGTGGTGAATAGCCCGACAACGGTCCTGGGTGCCCGCTTTCGCGGGCATGACGGCGGAAAGGCGGAAGATGCGTGCATGCCCTAGCGCTTTTCGGGGGGGTGACGAAAGAGGCCCCTCCTCCCGCACCTTCCGCGTCGCCGGCCCCACGGCCTTCGCCGAAGCCGGTTTGAGGGGCTGACCATCAGGCCGCTTCGCGTGGATAATCGGAATGTTCACGCCCGTGCGGACGGCTGAAGGTTGCGTCCAATTCCTCCTTCATGTCCATCAAGCGACGCAACATTTCACGGCCGCGCGACAAGCGCGAGCGGACCGTACCGATTGGAATGTCGAGCACCGCGGCGACCTCCTCGTAGCGCATCCCTTCGAGACCCACGAGTAAAATGACTTGCCGCTGTTCTTCCGGCAGCAGCCTAATCGCCCGTTCGAGATCGCGCAGCTGCAAACAGGCGCCGGCTCTTGGCGCCGCCGTCAGTACCGGGGCGACATCCTCAACCGCTACCGCAACGCCTTCGCGCACCGAGCGGCGGACCTCGTTTACATTTTGATTGTGCAAGATCGTGAAAAGCCAGGCGCGCAAATCCGTCCCCGGCTCCCAGAGATGCTCTTTGGCAATGGCGCGGACCAAACAGCTTTGCACGAGATCGTCGGCTCGCACCGCGTCCCGAGCGAGGGCCCGGGCGTATCGCCGCAGCCGAGGAATTTCATTTTGCAGAAGTCGGGCAAAATCGCTCATCGAGATCACCTTATGGCTCTTCAGCCTCGGCTGGCCGAGGCGCTTTCCGGTTGAGGATGAATATAATCCCGGGCTGTAACCCCTTCGTGGCACCCCATGGCAAGCCGGTGAAATGTTGTTTTTAATTGTAACGGTTTGCCCGAAGCACATCCGGCCGCTGGCGGCCTAAGAGGCACAACGCGGTAATCATGCGATTGACCCGCTCGTGCTCACCACTTTATCCTTGCTGCACCGCTCCGAGCCCGTAGCTCAGCCGGTAGAGCAACTGACTTTTAATCAGTAGGTCTCGGGTTCGAATCCCGACGGGCTCACCATATCATAAGTTATGATAAGTCTCGCTTGGTTACCCGAACGTTGGGCGGGTCACTAGGATCCGGTTGCACCCGGTGAGCGGAGCTAGCGTGGACCCGTCACATCTGCTCCATCCCGCAGTCGCCGAATGGTTCGACGACAGCTTTGCCGCGCCGACCGCCGCGCAGGCCGAGGCGTGGCCGACGATTCAAGCCGGCCGGCATACCCTGATCGCCGCGCCTACCGGGTCCGGTAAGACGCTCGCCGCCTTTCTGGCCGCGATCGATGATCTGGTCCGCCAGGGGGTAAATAACGGCGGCCTCGCGGACGAGACGCAGATCGTCTATGTCTCGCCGCTAAAGGCACTATCGAACGACATTCAGCGCAACCTCGAAGCCCCGCTCGCCGGCATCCGCGAAGCCCTGAAGAGGCGAGGGCTGCCGGATGTCGGAGTCCGCACCTGGGTGCGCACCGGCGACACGCCGCCGGGAGAGCGGGAGCGCATGCGCCGATATCCGCCGCACATCGTCGTGACCACGCCGGAATCGCTCTATATCCTGCTCGGTTCCGAATCCGGCCGCAAAATGCTGGCGACGACGCGGACGGTCATCGTCGACGAGATCCATGCCGTGGCGCCGAACAAGCGCGGCTCGCATCTGGCGATCTCGCTCGAGCGGCTGGCCGCGCTCTGCGGCGGCCCTCTGTTGCGCATCGGCCTCTCGGCGACGCAGAAGCCGATCGAGGCGGTGGCCCGATTTCTCGTCGGACCCGATGCCGAGTGCCGGATCATCGACACCGGCCATCGCCGGGCGCGCGACCTTGCCCTCGAAATTCCCTCCTCACCGCTCGAAGCGGTGATGTCGGGCGAAGTCTGGCAGCAGGTTTACGACCGGCTGGCCGAGCTGATCGAGGCGCACCGCACGACGCTGGTCTTCGTCAATACCCGCCGTCTCGCCGAGCGGGTGACGCGCCAGCTCTCGGAACGGATCGGTGCCGAGCGGGTGACCGCGCATCACGGCAGTCTCGCCAAGGAGCAGCGCTTCGACGCCGAACAGCGGCTGAAAGCCGGTGCGCTGAAAGCGTTGGTCGCGACCACTTCGCTCGAGCTCGGCATCGATATCGGCGATGTCGATTTGGTGTGCCAGCTCGGCTCGCCGCGCTCGATCGCGAGCTTGCTGCAGCGCGTCGGGCGTTCGGGGCACGCGGTGGCCGGCACCCCCAAGGGCCGCCTCTTCCCGCTGTCGCGAGACGAGCTCGTCGAATGCGCCGCGCTGCTCGACAGTGTACGCCGCGGCGAACTCGACCGGCTGGTCCTCCCGAAGCAGCCGCTCGATGTGCTGGCGCAGCAGATCGTCGCCGAGGTTGCCGCTCAGGAGTGGAGCGAGGACGAGCTCTACGCGCTGATCCGCCGCGCTTGGCCCTACCGCGCGCTGCCGCGCGAGGATTTCAGCGCCGTGGTGGCGATGCTGGCCGACGGGTTCAGCACCCGCCGCGGCCGGCGAGGTGCTCTCATTCACTACGATGCGGTGAACCACAAGCTGCGCGGCCGGCGCGGCGCTCGGCTGACCGCGCTGACCTCCGGCGGCACGATCCCGGACAATGCGGATTATCAGGTGCTGCTCGAGCCCGAAAACCAGATCATCGGCACGGTCAACGAGGACTTTGCGGTCGAGAGCATGGTCGGCGACATCTTCCAGCTCGGCAATGCCGCCTACCGCGTGATGCGCGTCGAGCGCGGCACGTTGCGCGTCGAGGACGCGCCTGGCATGGCGCCGAACATTCCGTTTTGGCTCGGCGAGGCGCCCGGCCGCACCGACGAGCTGTCGCAGTCTGTCTCTCGCCTGCGGGCCGAATTCGCCGCCCGTTTGGCCAGCGGGAATACTCTTTCGTGGCTGCGGGACGAGGTCGGCATCGCAGAGCCCGCGGCAGAGCAGCTCGTCGAATATTTGGCCTCTGGTCACGCGGCGCTGGGGGTTCTGCCGACGCAGGAGACGCTCGTGATAGAGCGGTTCTTCGACGAGGTCGGCGGCATGCAATTGGTCATCCATTCGCCCTTTGGCAGCCGCCTCAACCGCGCCTGGGGCTTGGCGCTGCGCAAGCGGTTTTGCCGCAAATTCAATTTCGAGCTGCAGGCTGCGGCGACCGAGGACAACATCGTGCTTTCGCTGACCCGAGCGCACAGCTTCGACCTTGCGGACGTTCCGCGCTACCTCCACTCGGCGAGCATCAGAGGGCTGCTGATCGAAGCGCTGCTCGATGCACCGATGTTTATCACCCGCTGGCGCTGGGTGGCCGGGGTCTCCTTGGCGCTGCCGCGCTTCCGCGGCGGAAAGAAGGTGCCGCCGCAGCTCGCCCGCATGGCTGCCGAAGACCTGATTGCCGCGATCTTTCCGGACCAGGTTGCGTGCGCCGAGAACCTGCTCGGCGAGCGCGAGATTCCGGACCACCCGCTGGTGCGCCAGACGATCGCCGATTGCCTCGGCGAGGCGATGGACATCGCAGGTCTCGAGCGGTTGCTCGCGCGGCTCGAGGCCGGCGAAATCCGGGTCGTGACGCGCGACCTGACCGAGCCCTCGCCGCTCGCACTCGAAGTCCTGTCGGCCCGGCCCTACGCCTATCTCGACGACGCTCCGCTGGAGGAGCGGCGCACCCAAGCGGTGATCACCCGGCGCTGGCTCGCGCCCGAGGAGGCTGGCGACATCGGCCGGCTCGATCCCGAAGCCATCGCGCGGGTGCGCACTGAAGCGTGGCCCGACCCGGCGAACCCGGACGAACTGCACGACGCGCTGGCCTGGCTCGGTTTTCTCAGTGTGGGAGAGGCGCAACCAGCGTGGGACGACTGGTTCGCCCGGCTTGCCAGCGAAAAGCGTGTTGCACGCCTCTCCACACCCACTGACATCGTCACCCCCGCGGAGGCGGGGGGCCAGGGGCCCCTGGATTCCCGCTTTCGCGGGAATGACGAGAATAGGGCGTCGGCATCGATGCTGTGGGTTGCCGCCGAGCGAGTGTCGCAGTTTCGGGCGCTGTGGCCGGGAGCGGAAATCGACCCGCCAATCACTCCGCCGCAGTCCTATTCCTCGCGCAATTGGTCGCGCGAGGAGGCGCTGATCGAAATCCTCCGCGGGAGACTGGAGGGGCTGGGGCCGGTCACCGAGGCCGCGCTGGCCGCGCCGCTCGGGATCGAACCGAGAGAAATTTCGGCGGCCCTCGCCGCGCTCGAAACCGAGGGCTTTGCGATGCGCGGGCGCTTTACGCCCGGCACTGACACCGAGGAATGGTGCGAACGCCGCCTGCTCGCGCGGATTCACCGGTATACGGTCAACCGGCTGCGCGCCGAGATCCAGCCGGTCGCCGCCCGCGACTTCCTGCGCTTCCTGCTCGGCTGGCAGCGGGTGACGGCGGATACCCGCATGGAAGGGCCGGACGCCCTCGAAGTCTTGGTCCGGCAGCTCGAAGGTTTCGAGGCGCCGGCCGGGGCTTGGGAGACCGAGATCCTGCCGGCGCGGCTCGACTCCTATGAACCGTCCTGGCTCGATGACCAGTGCCTGGCCGGACGGATCGCCTGGGCCCGCCTCCGGCCGCGGAACGGCGGCGAGCGCAGCGCGAGCCCCGTCCGGACAACCCCGATTACGTTGCTGGCGCGACGCCACGCGGGGCTTTGGGCATCGCTGTCGGCGGTCGAAGAGACCGCCCGCCCGAGTTCCCGAGCGCAGGCCGTCGTCGACTTCATTCGCCAATACGGCGCATCGTTCTTCGACGAGCTGGTCGAAGGCACCGGCCTGTTGCGTCCGCAAGTCGAGGAGGCCCTCGGCGAGCTGGTGGCGCTTGGCCTCGTCACTTCGGACAGCTTTGCCGGGTTGCGCGCTCTGCTGCGCAAACCCGGCGCCGGAGGGCGGCGGCGCACGACGATGTTCGGCATGGAAAGCGCCGGCCGCTGGGCTCTTGCACGCCGGCTCCAGCCGCAAGTGCAAGCCAGACCCGAGGCGCTCGAGCATCTCGCGCGGACCTTGCTGCTCCGTTATGGCGTCGTCTTCTGGCGCCTGATCGAACGCGAGGCTCCTTGGCTCCCGCCATGGCGCGACCTGCTGCGCGTGTACCGCCGCCTCGAGGCGCGCGGCGAGATCCGCGGCGGCCGGTTTGTCGCCGGGTTCTCGGGTGAACAATTCGCGCTTGCAGAAGCCGTGGGCATGTTGCGCGAGGTTCGCCGCAAGCCTCCCTCGGGCAGCTGGGTCTCGCTCTCCGGCGCCGACCCGCTGAACCTGGTCGGCATCCTGACGCCGGGGCCGAAACTCGCGGCGTTGACCGGCAACCGCCTCCTTTACCGCGACGGTCTACCCGTGGCGCTATTCGCCGGCGGCGAGACGCAGTTCCTCCTCGAAACCCTCGACCCGGCCACGCAATGGGAGGCCCGCAAGGCCCTGCTGCGCGGTGCCGTCCCGCCCTCCCTCGTCGCGCTGTCCTGACCCGGACGCTCAAACGTCCCGATAGCCGTCAAAAATGCGTTGGCTGGGTTTTCATTCCCCTCGGTGACGTTCAAATTCATGGCAGCGCTGCGGCGGCGCGGGTGGTGACGAACGAGATTGCTTCCTGCCGGGGCTTGGGGGATACGCCCGCACCGGAAGGTGGGCCGCGCAGTGCTTTTAACCACGGCCGATTACAATCATCCGCAGCCAGGTTTCGATCCGATCCTGGATGGCGCGATGGACGTCCTGTTGCTTGACCCCGGCACTCCGCCGAACCTTGAATGAATGGTCGCCACCTTCGACGACGAACAGATCCGCGGCTGGCTCGAGCCGGCTGACGATCGGTTGCAGTTCGGCTGGCGTGCCGAAGGCGTCGCGCGTACCTTGCACAAACAGCATCGGAGCCTCCACGTCTCTCAGATGGGCTGAGCGCAGCCGATCGGGCCTGCCGGGCGGGTGCAAGGGATAGCCAAGAAATACCAGCCCAGCCAAGTCACCTGCGCCGCCCGCAGCGACCTGAGACGCGATACGCCCTCCCATCGACTTGCCGCCGATCGCCAGTTTGTCGTCCGAGGTTATCCGGCCGCGCACGCTGTCGATGACGGCGCGCCAGCAGCTTTCCAGTCTCCCGTTCGGATCGGGAATGCGACGGCCATACTCGCTGTACAAAAAGTTGAACGTGACGATATCGATCCCGCGGTTCGCCAGAGCGTTCGCGAAAGCAACCATGAAGCCGCTCGTCTGGTCGGCTCCCGCTCCGTGTCCAAGGATCAATGTGACACCCGCGCGGTTCCCCGCCTCGGCGGGGTAATCTATGGCCGTGACTTGGTGCGGGGGCGCGACTTGGACGCGGAACCGATCAGGCATCCCCGAGCCGATAGACCCGCCAGCAACTTATCACGGACGCAGTACGAGACCTTCCTGTGCCACGATGGTGCCGGGCCGGGCCGCCGCTGCCTCGGCGGCGACCTGATCCATGAAGTCGTCGTCGTGGCCGGGATCGTGATGGAAAATGACGAGGGTCTTCACATCCGCCGCGTCGGCGAGACGCACACCCTCTTGCCAGGTCGAATGGCCCCAATCCTTGTGGGCGGGATACTCGGCGTCGGTATAGGAGCCGTCGTAGATCATCACCTCGGCACCCGCGATGAGTGCGAGGACGTTGGGGTCTCGTCCGTCGGGGCGATGTTCGGTATCGGTAATGTAGGCCACAACCTTTCCCGCGTATTCGATCCGGTAGCCGGTGGCGCCGTTCGGGTGGTTCAGCGCGCCGGTCCGAAGCACGATGCCCGGATGCGGCGTCAGCACATCGCCGGCGGCAAAATCGATGAAATTCATCTTGGCGGTGAAAATGCCCATCGGGATCGGGAACAACGGCGCGATCATCATCTTGTTGAGCACCGCCTCGATGCCCTTGTTGCCGTTCAGATGCCCGGCCCAGATACGCATGCTGCTCTGCGCGTCATAGCACGGCGCAAAAAACGGCAATCCGCAGATGTGGTCGAAGTGAGTGTGGCTGTAGAAGAGATCGAGCTTGGCGGGCCGGCCTGAGGCCATCAGTTCGTTGCCCAACAAGCGCAGTCCGGTGCCGCCGTCGAAGACCATCAAGTGATCCCCGCAGCGGATCTCGACGCAGGAGGTGTTGCCGCCATACCGGACGGTGTCGGGCCCGGGGCAGGCTATGCTGCCCCGCACGCCCCAAAATCTCACTGTGCAATCGGGATGGACCAAGGTCCAACCTCGCCCGGCTAATCCCCCGCCTTGCATATATCGGCGAGAATCATGCGAAACGCCAGCCGCCTCGCGCGGGTTACCCGGCTTTTCCAAAACTTTTTTAGAGGTATTGCTCTAAACCCATCATTAACCGGCCTCGCGCTATCTGAGGGCATCGTTCACCCAACGAGGGAATTCGCGATGTCGGACGCCGATTACGAAGCAGCGGTTGCCGCCTTTTTGAGCACTAAAGGAGTCACTCGCTGTCCGACCGTGTGTGCTGTTCCAACCCAGGCCACAGTGGCCGACGCAGACCGCGCGGCCTACCGCGATTACATCGCGGCACAGGAGACGGCGCGGCTGGAAAAACTGAAATCAGCCCAGATGGTCCACTTCCCATCACCAACTCCTATCTAACTGTGACGGCCCGCTCCACTGGGTCCTAGATCCGGTTGGATCCGGCGCGGCGGAGCGGGTGAGGTAGGCGGGAGCTGTCATAAATGGATTCCGAGGTTTCGGTTCGCTGCTGCATCGCCGGCGGGGGCCCAGCCGGAATGATGCTCGGCTTCCTGCTAGCCCGAGCCGGGATTTCTGTTCTCGTTCTCGAAAAACATGCCGATTTCCTGCGCGATTTTCGCGGAGATACGATCCACCCCTCGACCCTTGAGATCATGTACGAGCTGGGGCTGCTCGACGACTTTCTGCAGCGCCCGCACCAGGAAGTCCGCACACTCGGGGCGCAGATCGGAGACGAGTTTGTCGAAGTAGCGGACTTCACGCATTTACCTACCCATTGCCGTTTCATTGCCCTCATGCCGCAATGGGATTTCCTCGACTTTCTCGCCGAGCATGCCAAGAGGTTCCCGGCGTTCCAGCTGAGGATGGAGGCCGAAGCCCGCGATCTTACAGTCGAGAGTGGGCTCGTAACCGGATTGTTGGCGACGACCCCCGGCGGAGAGATCAGGGTCAAGGCGGATCTTGTCGTCGCGGCCGATGGACGCCACTCCACTTTGCGCGAACGGGCCGGTCTCGATGTCGTCGATCTCGGCGCGCCGATGGACGTGTTGTGGATGCGGCTGTCACGCCGTTCAGGCGATCCGAGGCAGACCTTAGGGCGGGTCGACACCGGCCGCATCTTTGTGATGCTCAACCGCGAAGACTACTGGCAATGCGCCTTTGTGATCGCGAAAGGCGGGTTCGACGAGATCCATGCTCGTGGTTTGCCGGCTCTGCGGCAAGAGATCGCGGGCCTCGCCCCCTACCTGCGCGACCGGGTCGATGAGCTGAACGATTGGTCCGATGTCAAGCTGCTGAGCGTATCCGTGGATCGCTTGCGCGCGTGGCACCGGCCCGGGCTATTGTGCATCGGCGACGCGGCGCACGCGATGTCGCCGATCGGTGGTGTCGGGATCAACCTCGCTGTCCAGGATGCCGTTGCTGCGGCGAACATCCTAACCCCCCGCCTTCTCGAGGGCCCGGTTTCGCAGCGAGATCTCGAAGCCGTGCAGCGCCGCCGCGAGTTTCCTACCCGCGCGACGCAGCGGCTGCAGGTAGTTCTGCAGAACCGAGTAATCGGCCGCGTGCTGGGAAGCACAGCAAAAATGTCACCGCCATTTCCGGTGCGGCTCTTGGGGTGGGTGCCGTTTCTGCGCCGGGTCCCCGCCCGCCTGATCGGCCTCGGCTTTCGCCCTGAGCATGTCAGTGCGGCCGGTGCGGGTTGAAAAGCCGCTGTTATTTCAGCGGCAAAATCGTCATTCCGGGACGGCCCGTGGGCCGGGCCCGGAGACCGTGAACACCGGCTTACGGGCCCTTTCTCCGAGGCCGTGTCCATGGGTTCCGGGTTCGCGGGCGGAGCCCCCGCCCCGGAATGACCCGACGAAATCACCGGGCCGTTTTCATGATGAGGCACGCAGGAAGTCTCACCGTCGATCGGCTCGCCGAGCAGCATCAGCTCCATCGCGATCTTGTGCTGGATGCGTGCCGCGAGACCGGCGATTCCGCCGGTAATGCCGACCTTGCCTTCCGGGTAGAAGAATTCGCTCTCTCGGCCGCGACTAGGAGCAAAGGCTATTGCAGGTCGAGCGCGACTTGCTTGTTGATCGCGTTCAGCTTTTCCGGTCGGTTCATCGCGACGATTGTTACCGGGCCGCGCTGTTCAACAGAAACGAAGCTCATGATGCTACCCGATTTTACCAATAATAACGCCGGACGACGGCACCTCGGCGACAATAGCGCGCTTACGAACCGCAATGCTGCGACAGCGAAGTGCGCTAGTTGCTCGTAAGAATGATGCGGCGGATTGACCATTTCGTCCTTTTCGTGTAGTGGGTCAGACTGGTTCACGAAGGTAGCTCAGCATGTACCGTCGGCGACTGTTGGCCGGACGACCGTGCTGATCCTGAGGGCTCTCTCTATTTCCGGCTTATGGGCACGCTAGTGCTAACGACCGGCTCGTTTGCGATGCTGGCTGAGAATGGCGAGGTGTCGGTTTGACTCTCGGCCGTGGCGTATTGCGCTTGAATATGGAAAGTTGGCGGGCTGCCGCGTCTGACCATCTGACCTACATTTTTATCCTCCTGGCGATAACGCTGGGGATGTATTTCGGCCTCCCAAAGCGCGGCGATATCGATTGGGCAGACGCCTCGCGCCACGCATTGAACGGCGCTTTCGTGCTCGATTTTATCGAGCAACTCCCCTGGCGCCACCCGGTCGAGTTTGCCTACGATTACTATCGCCAGTGGCCGGCACTGACGATCTTGTTCTACCCTCCATTATTTTATGGCGTTCTGGCGGCTGTCTATGCGGTATTTGGCATCTCTGAAGCATCAGCATTGCTGACCGAGCTCGCTTTTTTGTTCCTTCTCGCTTGGGGAGCGTTTCGCCTGTCGCGGTATTGGCTCGAGCCACCCCCGGCGTTGGCCGTGGCATTGCTGTTGCTCGGCGCGCCGGAACTAGCCTTCTGGGGCCGCCAGATCATGCTCGACGTCCCGGCATACGCCTTCCTTGTTTGGGCCGCGGTATTCCTCGTGCGCCATTTGAAGAGCGGGCAAAAAGGCACGCTGTTTGCTGCGGTAGTCTGCACGGTGGCGGCAACCTATACCAAATACAACGCGATCTTTTTCGTCGTGCCGATCGCGATTTCGCTCACATACGCATATGGCTGGCGCGTTTTTCGTGACGGCGCAGTATTGCAAGCGGCTGCGCTCGGCGGCGTATTGCTGCTGCCACTGGTCGGCATTTTTTTTGCGTTCGGCAGCTACAATCTGGACCAAGCGGCGGGGCTCACAGGTGCGGCGACTTCCCGTTGGAGCATCGCCGAGCTGACTTATTACGCCCGCATCATGCCGTCCGTGATTTCCTGGCCGACTCTGGCCCTCGCATGCCTCTATGTACTAGCGCTGCCGTTCGCGCCGGTCCTACGGCTCGCGCGCGCAGACGCCATTTTTCTCGGCAGTTGGCTGCTCGTCGGTTATGTGTTTTATTCGATGATTGCAGTCAAAGAGCCGAGGCACATCCTCTTTATCACCTACCCGCTGGCGCTTGCGGCAGTGCTGGCGATCGACAGAACACTCGCCAAAGTCAGATTTCGCTACGCAGTTTCTTTGGTATTTGCAGTCGCGATATTGGTAGAGACGCTGATTACGGGTACCGTCCCGGCTGTTGCCGGTATGCGGGAAGCTGCGGAGGCGGTGGCGCAATTGGCGCCGCCGGAGACCAATGTCGCATTTTGGGGGTCGCACGACGGCACTTTTGTCTACGCGATGCGCGCCTATTCCGGGCGCCGGGATCTTGGGGTCGTCCGTCTCGACAAAATCTTGCTCAGCGATGTTGCCGTCTACGTCGAGCACGGGTTCAAGGAAAGGATAATCAGTCCGGATGAGTTGACCGACACCCTTTACAACCTGCACGTCCAGTATGTGGTCTTTCAGACGCGTTATCACGACGATCTCGCCTCGGAAAAAGCGCTGGAAGAAACGCTCGGCTCGGATAAGTTCTCCAAAGTGGAGCGGATCCCGATGACCGCCAATTACGGCAAGGGCTATATGGCCGATCTGGTCGTTTATCGGCTGAAGGCCGAGGTCCCGCGCGGGCGCGTCGCGCCCTCTCTGCAGATCAAACTTCTCGGCCGGTCCCTTTGACCACCCGGCCGGTCGTGGAGAAGCAAATGGATGATGTCGCAGTTGTCGACGCGCAACCGAAACGCATTATCTCCCCAGCGGTTGCTACAGTACTGAGCATCATCATCCCGACATTAAACGAGCGCGAGAACATCGAACCATTGCTGTCCTTGGTGACTGCGGCCCTGCCGGAAACCGAATGGGAGGTGATTTTCGTCGATGACAACTCGCACGACGGGACAGCCCAGCACGTCCGAGATCTCGCGCGTCGCAATCCTCGGGTGCGCTGCGTGCAGCGGATCGGCAGGCGTGGCCTTGCGACCGCTTGCATGGAAGGCGTGCTCGCTTGCGCCTCGCCCTATATCGCCATCATGGATGCCGATCTGCAGCATGACGAGCGGCTGCTGCCACAAATGTTGAAGGCGCTGGACGGCGGCGGGGTCGATCTGGTGGTCGGCAGCCGCTATGTGGCAGGCGGCGGGGTTGGTGATTGGAGCAGCGGCCGCGTCCGGATCAGCGGGGCGGCGACGCGCCTTGCACGCCTTATCAGCAAGGCTGATGTTGCCGATCCGCTGAGCGGCTTTTTCATGTGCCGCCGCGAAATCTTCGAAGCCGCGCTGCGCCGTATGTCCGGGCAAGGATTCAAGGTCCTGCTTGACCTCCTCGCCTCGTCCCCCAAGCCGCCAACGGTCAGAGAACTTCCTTACAGCTTCCGTGAGCGGCAGCACGGGGAAAGCAAGCTCGACACGATGGTCGCGTGGGAATACGGGATGCTGCTCGCCGATAAATTGGTCGGCCGGTTCGTTCCCGTGCGCTTTGCCCTTTTCGGCCTGATCGGCGGGTTAGGCCTCGTCGTGCATCTTGCGACGCTTTGGACCGCTCTCAACTTGCTGGCCTTCGGGTTCGCCGCGTCCCAGGCCATTGCCACAATGGTGGCGATGACCTCGAATTTTGTCCTGAATAATCAGTTCACTTACCGCGACCAGCGGCTGCGCGGGTTCAAACTGCTGCGCGGCCTCGCCATTTTTTACCTGATCTGCGGGGTTGGGGCGATCGCGAACATCGGCGTCGCCTCCTACGCGTTCACCTCAAGCCATACTTGGTGGCTGGCGGGCGTGGCGGGAGCGGTTATCGGGTCGGTGTGGAATTTCGCGATGTCCTCCGTCTTCACCTGGCGCCCCCGCTAGTACCGAAGTTCCTTCATTGGCGGGTGGCGCAGTTTAACGGACAACCGCTATACCTGTGATATTGCGCGGTTCGGAGAAACTAAATGAACCTTTTCAAGGAGCACGGAGTCCAGGATCATCAAGCGGTCGGCGGTCACATCCCGGTAATCGATTACGGCCCCTATTTCGCCGGTGCGCCGGGAGCGCTCGAACGCGTTGCCGCGGAGGTCGCGCATGCCTGTGAAAACATCGGCTTCTTTTATGCCTTCAACCATGGCGTTCCGGACGAGTTGATCGACCGGGCCTTTGCCGCCTCGCGCCGGTTCCACTTTATGCCGCTCGAGGAAAAGCTCGGCGTGAAGCTGAACGAAAACAATATCGGCTATCTGCCGATCAACGCATCGGTGCAAGGGGCCTCGACCGTCCACAAGGCGACAAAGCCCAACCAGAACGAAAGCTTTTTTGTCAGCCACGACCGCGGGCCCGAGCATCCCGACGTCCTCGCCGGCGAGCCGTTGCGCGGCCGCAACCAGTGGCCGTCGGCACTGCCCGACATCCGCGCCGATATGATGGCGTATTTCGCGGCGCTCGGGGCAATGTGCGACCGCATGCTGCCGCCCTTTGCCGTGACGCTCGGGCTGCCCGGCGACTTCTTTGCGCCGTTCTTTGCCGACGAGGCCCATGCCGTTGCGCGTTTTCTGCACTACCCGCCGCAGGAGACCACCGAGGACAACACCTTTGGGCAGGCGCCGCACACCGACAACAGCTTTATGACTGCGCTGGCGCGCACCGATGTCCCCGGACTCGCCGTGAGGCTCCCCTCCGGCAAATGGTTCGCGCCGCCGGTAATCCCGGGGACGTTTCTGATCAATCTGGGCAATATTATGCGACGCTGGTCGAACGATCGTTTTCTGTCGACACCGCATGGCGTCCTCAACGAGTCGGGGACAGACCGCTATTCAATCGCGTACTTTTACAGTCCCAACCCCAATGCGGTGATCGAGTGCGTGCCTAGCTGCGTCACAGCCGACAATCCGCCGCGCTACCCGCCCGCCGTCTATCGTGATCTGGTGCTCGAATTCTATCAGGCCAATTATTTCCATCAAAAGGGGCATCGCTCAGCCGCCGCCGCGCAAGCTGCTGCGTAGTCGAATGGAGGGAAAGGCCGTGTTCGACCTCGATCGCTTCATCGCCGAGTGCCGGGCTGCAGTGAGCTTGGACGCATCTCACAAATCTGTTCGTGAAATCGTCGCACGTGCTGTCTCTGAGCCCGCCGCCGTTATAGCGGGGCTGGGCGCTCCCGCGCGCGCCGAGGTGCAAAGGCTCCATAATTCGGCGGAGTTGACCATACTCAATGTGATCTGGGGCCCGGGCATGACGATAAAGCCGCACAATCACCTGATGTGGGCGGTGATCGGCATCTACACGGGGCGCGAGGACAACATCTTCTGGCGCCGCCTGCCTGGACAAGATGGCGGCCGCATCGAAGCCGCCGGGGCAAAGTCGTTGGGGGAACGGGATGTCGAGCCGCTCGGGCGTGACATCATCCATACGGTAACCAACCCGCTGCCACGATTAACGGGAGCCATCCATGTCTATGGCGGGGATTTCTTTACCGTTTCCCGCAGCGAATGGGATCCGGAAACGCTTCTCGAACAACCGTTCGACATGGAGAAAAACTTGCGATTGTTCGAACAAGCGAACGTCCGCCACGTTTAGCGAATCCACTCACTGCACACGGTGCAATCCGTAATCGGCGAGACAGCCTTCGATCGGGTCGCTCTTATTCGCAGTCTTTGCCCGGTCCTCGCAGGCGGCGACGACTGCCGCAAACTCGTTTTTCGAAGGTGGCTTGCCGGCCGCAGTTTGCCACTCGCTCCGTTCGGAAGAAGCGTTCGCCGATGTCGCGGCATCCCCCATGGCGCAAGCGAGCAAGCCAAAGAAAACAACGAGCGCCACCCCCCGCATTTTCCAACACCCCTGAACAATCCCACTAACTTCCCCACCCGGACTGTACTCGGCAAGCCCGGGATCCACCACTCTTTTCGGATCTGACAACAGCCGATAACGCCTACTCGACCTCGGTGAACCCGAGCTGATCGGCAAGGCCACACCCTTCCGCCAAGGTGCGCAGCTTGTACCAGGTGGCATCCTCGATTTCGATGCCATTGGCGCGGCGGTCCTCCTCGCGCATGTGCTCGATCTCGCCGGGATAGTAAACGCCGCTGCTGCCCTCGGCCGGCTTTGTCGATTTCAGATATTGCACAAACTCGCCGATGTCCTGCTTGAACTGGGCGAGCGGCCGGAAGGCGTCGACCTTGAAGACGGCCATGAAACAGCCGTCATTGTGGCGCCCGGTCGGCTCGACCCCAAAGCCGAGGCCGGTCAACAGACCGCAGAGGATCTCGACCATCACCGAAAGGCCATAGCCCTTGTAGCCTTCGCTGCCGCCGACCGGGAGAAGCGCGCCGCCCTGACGGAGTTGGCTCGGGTCGGTAGTCGGCCTGCCGTCGCGGTCGATGATCCAGCCCGGCGGCACCGGCGTGCCGCGCGCGACCGACAGCGCGATCTTGCCGGCCGCCGCGGCCGAGGTGGCCATGTCGAGATAAAGTGGCCCGTCGAGGTCGGACGGCATCGCGATCGAGATCGGGTTGGTGCCGAGCCGCGCCTCGCGCCCGCCAAACGGCGCCACCGCCTTTGGCGAGCGCCCGGAATCGGCCGTGATCAGCCCGATCATCCCGGCCTTGGCCGCCATCAAGGTGTAGCTCGCGAGCCGGCCGATATGGCCTTGGCGAAACACTGTCGCCGCCGCTACGTTCGACTTCTCGGCCTTTTCGATCGTCAGGCGCATGGCGCGCTCGTTGACGACGTAGCCGAAACCCCAATGCCCGTCGACGACCGTGGTGGTCGGCGATTCCTGGACGATTTTCCAGGGTGCGCCGGGCACGATATGGCCGACTTTGATGCGTTCGAGGTAGGTCGGGATCTGGATGACCCCGTGCAAGTCATGACCGGCGAGGTTGGCGTTGACCACGTGCCGCACGACGATCTCCGCCTCTTCCGGCGGGGTTCCCGCCGCCACAAACAGCGCCCGCCCGATCTCGGTCAGCCGCTCCGCCGGAATTTTCGGCATCGTGTTCTTCCTCCCTAACGGCCCGCACCGAAGGCAGCGGGGTCGACTGTCATTCCGTAGAAGTGCTGCGGATTGTCGAAGAAGATCTTGCGCTTGAGGCCTTCCGCGATATCGGTGCGATCGGCCAGGGTCGAAACGGCATCCGGGAACTGACCGTCCCAATGCGGGTAATCCGAGGCGAACAATATATTATCGGCCGGGAAGAACTCCGGCACATAGCGCAACGTCTTCTCTTCCGGCTCGCAGGACACGAATACCCGGCCGCAGGTCATGTATTCCGACGGCTTCGCCTTCAACAGCGGCGCGTCGAAGGACCGGAATTCGTACTCCTCGTCCATATGCTCCATCCAGAACGGGACCCAGCCGATCCCGGCTTCGAGGAAGGCGATGCGCAGATCCTGATATTTTTCCAAAAGGCCGCTGTAGATAACCGCCGTGCAGGCAATCAGCTGCTCGGGTGCGTGCGACAATGTATGGATCTGCAGGAAATTCTCGAAATGGCAAAGCGGGTCCATCGTGTCGCTGCCCGAGGCGTGAAACGCCACCGACACTCCCTGCCGTGCGCATTCCTCGTAGAACGGCCAGAAATCGCGATGCGCGATATTGCGGCTGCGATCGTAGGTATTGACCATTACGCCGACATTTCCAAGCTTTGCGACGGCGCGCTCCATCTCGTCGATGGCGGCCCGGCTATCGACGTGCAACGGGACGAGAGCGACGGCTTTCAGCCGCTTGCGGTCGATCGCGCACCAATCGTAGAGCCAATCATTGTAGGCCCGGCATAACGCGATTGCATAATCGCGCTCGCGCACCCGCGTCAGCATCAATCCGCCGGTCGGGTAGATGATCTGCAGATCGATGCCCTCCTGGGCATTGTCGGCGAGGTTCTGCGCCGGCGACGGCGGCCGCTTCCCGGCAAGCTCGCCGTTTTGCGTGCGGTCGAAATTGTCGGAGGGATAGATCGTCGCCCGGTCCCGGTATTTTTCCGGCAGCCTCTCGCGATACACCGGCTCGTAATCGACGGCGTGCCCGTCGGCGTCGATGATGACCATGCCGTTCTTCATGCGCGAACCTCCTCCTCGACCGGGTGGGCCTTATAGCACGCAGGGGGCGGTCTTTGACGGACTTTAACTTACCCTCTCCCCCGGCCGTTTAGGGGCGGGGGACATAGTGAACAGGTGTTCGGGACATGGTGGACAGGTTGGCACGGGCTCAGCTCGTCGCGGTAGCCGGAGGGACCTGCGCGCCCGCGGAGCGACCGCCACCAGTCTGGCGCAGCGGCGCGCGGGAGGTTCCTGTGGACCAACCCACCGGGGCGAGCGTCGCGGCGAGCCGCTCCCGGTGCTGCCTCGCGCAAATCGAGGGCGCCGACCCGATGAGCGCAGAACAAGACATCGAAACAGCCCTCCTGATCGGTCGGGCGCAGCGCGACGCGGCAGCGGCTGAAGGCCCGGCCGAGCTTGATCGGCGGGTTGCGGAAGCTCGGCCAGCCGCCCGTGTCGCCTCTGCCGCAATCCGGTTCACCGCCCGCAACACCCCGCGATTGCCTATGCTGTGCGCGATGATATGCACCGCGGCGGCCCCGCTCCTCTCGGCGAAGGACATAGCAGAACGGGTGTCTCGCTCCACCTCATTCCCAGGGATTGCGCGGCCGGATGGGCCGGCGGCCGGCTTGCGGCACGGAGCCGCGATAGGAAGAGCGGCGGCCGGCAAAGCCACGCGGGGGAGCAGAGGCAAAGGCTTGGCTGCGGGGCGGCTGCAGCAACGTTACGCCGCTCGGGCGCAACACTATGACGAGAACCAATCCGGTGACGAAGCCGCCGACATGCGCCCAGAACGCCACGCCCGGCCGGCCAGGGGCGGCCATCAGGCCGCTTACCAGCTGCATCGCGAACCACAAGCCGAGCATCGTCCAGGCCGGCACGTTGACGATGCGAAAGAAGATCACGATCCACACAAAGCAGCGCACATTCGCGCCCGGGTGGAGCAGAAGATAGGCGCCGAGGACACCGGCGATCGCGCCGCTCGCTCCGACCATCGGAATGTGCGAAGTAGGGTTCGAGTACGCCTGGGCGAGCGCCGCCACAATGCCGCAAGTCAAATAAAGGAGCAGATAGCGTCCGCGTCCGAGCACGTCCTCCACGTTGTTTCCGAAAATCCACAGATAAAGCATGTTGCCCAGCAGATGGAACCAGCCGCCGTGCAGGAACATGCTTGTCAGCACCGTCGCCCAAGGCGCCAAGACCTGATAATTCCGCGGCGGATGCCAGACCCCGAACAGCTCCGCCGGGACCATTCCATAGGCGTAGAGGATTAAGCGCTCGTTGTGACCGAGCTGCCATAAAAACGCCCCGGTGCACGCGCCGATCAGGAAATAGGTGAGGATCGGCGGGTTGACGGTCGGATTGTCGTCAGACAGCGGGATGGCAAAGATCATGCCGAGGACCCGCCGACAGCGCGGACGCCCCGGAGGGCGCCTGTCCGGTCAGGAGCCGACGAGGCCGAGCTGCGGGCTCGAAGGTTCGGCAAAACGGCGCCTCGGGATGCGGCCGGCAAGCCGTGCGAGGCGGCCGGCTTCCACTGCGGCGCGCATCGCGGCGGCCATTCGGCGCGGATCACGGGATTGGGCGATAGCGGTGTCCACCATAACCGCGTCGCATCCGAGCTCCATCGCAAAGGCCGCATCGGAAGCAGTCCCGATGCCGGCGTCGAGCACCACGGGGACCGGGCTGCGCGAGCAGATCAGCTCGATCGCCGTCGGATTGGCAATTCCCATGCCCGAACCGATCAGCGATCCGAGCGGCATGACCGCCGCGCATCCGACATCGGCCAGTTTTTGGCAGGTCACCGGGTCTTCGTTGCAATACGGAAGCACCGTAAAGCCCTTACGGACCAGCTCCTCGGCGGCATGAACGAGCTGCTCGACATCGGGGTAAAGGAGCTCGCGATCGCCGATCAATTCGAGCTTGACCCAGTTCGTTTCGAGCGCTTCGCGCGCCAGTTCGGCGGTCAGAATGGCGTCTCGTGCGGTGACGCACCCGGCCGTGTTCGGCAACAGCCGGTATCTGCCGCCGAGAACATCCACCAGACTCTCGGCATAGCCCTCCAGGCTGATGCGGCGGATCGAGGCGGTGACCAATTCCGCGCCGCTCGCTTCGAGGCAATCGAGCATCACCTGCTGGTTCGGATAACGAGCAGTGCCGACAATCAGCCGGGAGGCAAACGAGGTATCAGCAATGGTAAAGGGATCGGTCATCGGGCATTGTCCTGCTGAAATTCTCTGCTGGGAGCCGGCCTCAACCGCCCGAAAACGGGCGGACGATCTCGACAGCGTCGCCGGGTCCGAGAGGTTTGGACGACCATTCGGAACGGCGGACTACGGAACCGTTGACGGCAACGGCGACAAACCGGGCGACAGGATCGACGCCGCGGAATGCCAGCAGCTCACTCACGGTCGTCACCGCGAGCTCCTCTTCCACCCCGTTGACCTTGAGCCGCATCAGCGGACCTCCGCGGCGATGTCGCACCCTATGGTCGTGCCAAATTGGCCGTCGTTATTGCTGAATCGCTCGGGGGTGAACGGCCGAACCGCCTCGGGCAAATGGCCTGTCAACACGAAGGCGCTGACTGCCTCGGCGGTCAGCGGCGTCAGCAGGATTCCGTTGCGATGATGTCCGGTTGCGATGACCAGCCCGGCGATTCCGCTCGGCCCCAGCATGGGAGCATCGTCTCGCGAACCAGGACGAAAGCCTACCCAAGTCTCGGCCACCGCAAGCTCCTCGATGCCCGGCACGGCGCGCCAGGCGCCCTCGATCAGCGCCAGCAAGCCGCCTGCCGTGATCGTGTCGTCAAAGCCTCGCTCCTCGACGGTCCCGCCGACCACGAGCCGTCCGTCCCGGCGCGGCACCAAATAGCCCCGCGGAAGCCATACGACGTGGTGCAGCAGCGGGTTCGCCGGATCCATGCTCAACGCCAGCATCTGACCTTTTATCGGACGGACCGGGGGGAGATGAGCCACCGGAACCCCGGCGATCTCGCGCGACCAGGCCCCGGCAGCCAGCACGATGACATCTGCAGGTTCGCGGCGGTGCTCGGTAACGGCCGCGGTTATGCGCCCGCCGGTGATTTCAACCTCTCGGACCGGATCGTGTTCGTAAAGTACGGCTCCGGACTTGCGAGCCGCCTTTGCGAGAGCTTCGACGAGCCGGCGGTTGTCGACTTGATGATCCCGCGGGCTGAGGACGGCGCCGGCGATGCCCGGCCGCAAGTGCGGCTCTCGCCGCCGCGCCTCTGCCCCCGACAGCCATTCGAGATCGAGCCCGAGGCTTTTCTGGAAATCAAAGGTGAAGCGCAGCTGCTCGGCATCGTCGCGGGTCAGGGCGACGACGATCGTACCCTCGTCGCGATAGCCGACCGAGACGCCGGATACCGCCTCGAGTTCGCGCGCGAAATCCGGCCACATGCGCTGGCTTTCGAGCGTCAAGGCGAGCAGCGCCTCCTCGCCGGGCTCGGTCTCGACCGCGGCGGCCAGCATTCCCGCAGCCGCCCAGCTCGCGCCGCGTCCGGCCGCTGCACGGTCGTAGACGGCAATCGAGCAACCGGCTTGGGCAAGCCGCCAGGCAATCCCCAAGCCCATGACCCCGGCGCCGATGATGACGGTCTTCGGGCGAAACGACGAGACGGTAATCGACGCGGTGATGGCGGACTCCCTTCGCCGGGCAAGCCCGGCCAGGTTCAGTGGGTCTGATCTCAGCCGGTTCGGCTGCGCATAATCGCCTGCGCGGCCGACCAGCACCCCAGCCTCCTCGGCAATTTCGGACCAAGGCTTTGCAGATGCAAGGACTTTGTTGGGCCGGTCTGCGTTGTCGGGAGTGCGCGAGACGCGTTTGGCGATCAGGGCATTCGGGGAGATGTAAATCGCCGCTTTAACATATGTAGCTTCCCTGCTACAGTTATGCCCAACCCACTACGTAGTCGTCAGCTCATGGCGCATATCCTACTCGTAGAAGATGACGCCGATGTACAATCAATCGTGTCGGAGTTTCTCGCGGCCGTAGGCCATCGGGTGATTTCCGCGTCATCGGCGGAACAGGCGCGACTCGTTCTTACGAGCGAGCCGGTCGATATCGCGTTGATTGATTGCCTGATGAGCGGCGAGCGGGGAAACTCGCTAGCCGAACACACATCGAGGCTGGGCATTCCGACAATCTTGACGAGCGGCGATCCCCACTACATCGAGACGCGTTCAGGGGATTCTTTTCCCTTTTTACCCAAACCGTTTCGCTTAACCAGTCTCGACGAGCTGATTGTTCGCACTTTGTGCGGGTCGGGGACGACTTGATCGCAATAGTCGCCCCGCGCGAATCCGGAGCTGTTACAGAAGCGCTCTTCTGCCGGCGGCAGCGCCCAGCGGGATATACCCGGCGAGGTCCGTGAGCTTCGGCCGGTCGAAGATGACGAGTGTGCCGTTTTGAATCTCTGCGAGCCGGCGCTCGCGAAGCGACTCGAGTGTTCGCGCGACATGCACCCGCGACAGACCGGCGGCGTCGGCCAGATCGCGCCGCTGTAATGGGAAGGGACAGGTCGAGCCTCCATTGACCATGGCACGTTGCCGCAGGCGGTCGAAGGTCTCGAGCATCAAGTAGGCGATCCGCTGTTCCGCGGTGTTGCGCCCGAGCAATGAAAGCCGAATATCCATCCGCTGCTCCTCCTCGACTCGCGTCTGCAAGACGTTCAGCGCGAGCGCAGGGTGGCCGGTGAACAGATCGGAAAAACCTCGGCCTTGGAGAACACAGAGAGTGGCCGTGGTGATCGCCTGAACGGAGTGCTTGACCCTGCCCAAAACCGCCGAGGCCATCCCGACCGTGTCGCCGGGGAGCACTATATCGAGGATCTGACGCGCACCGTGCGGGAGGCGGTGGTAGCGGATCGCCCATCCTTCGAACAATGTGTAGACCGGCCCCCCCACCTCGTCCTCGCGGATGATGTCGACGCGGGGCGCGACAACGATGTGGTCCGTCTTCATCTCAGTGATGAAGCCGAGCTCATGTTCCGAGAACGGCCTGAAGAAAGTCCTTCGTCGGAGCGGACATTGCTCGCAAGGCACGAACATCGGCGCCGCCTACCCTCCCAAACCGGTGGCGTTCTTATCTTATTAACCGAACGAGAAGCAGCTAAATTCCGCAGGAAAATCAAAGAGATTGGGAACGTAACCGGATAGCTTCGGAAGATCATTACTGTGCGATCAATTCAGGTTAAGCAGCATCACATGTTTCGAGATGTGAAGCAGTGCCGTTTACATTCCGACCTAGCCCGGCGCGCTCGGGGTGGAAGTGAAGCAAGGGCAGGCGATTATCCTTGGCGCGTCTGCAACACGCCCGTTGCCCAATGAGCAACACTAAAATTGCCACAATGTTCGGATCTCATGCACGTTGGGGAAAGCGCCGATTGGCGGTGCCGCCGGCCGGATGAGGTGGAGCGATGGCTGTTGGTTCGCTGCAAAAACAGCCAGGAGAGGCCGCGGGCGACCGTCTGCCGAGCCTCCGAGACAAAGGCGTGGATGCGCGGATCAAGTCCGCGTAAGACGAGTGGTTGGATGCCTGCGAGTTCCCAACCGGTTATCCTTGCAAGGAAATATCCCCAGACAGCCCTGCTCAAAAGCGGGAATCCATCTGCATCAGCGGGGCATGGATTCCCCGGAATGACGATTTTCCGAGACAGCTACAAAATTCCGGGAATTTGCCGCTGGAGAGGTGCTTCTTGGCGCAGATTGGGTCAAGGTCCGCGACAGTAGGAGGAGGCGGCTACGATGAAGTTCAAGGTGGACATCGATTGCACTCCGGATGAGGCGCGAGCCTTTTTCGGCTTGCCGGATGTGAAGCCTCTGCAGGAGGCGCTGCTGCCGGAAGTCGAGCAGCGTTTGAGAGCCATACTCAAGGGCATGGACCCGGAGGCGATGCTGAAGGCGTGGCTGCCGGCGACCTTCAAAGGGTTTGAGCAGCTGCAGCAAATGTTTTTCGCGAACATGCCGGGCGCGAGCGACAGGAAATAGCGGTGACAGACACGCTGCGCACGGCGCGGCTGGTCCTTCGGCAGTGGTGCGATGACGATGCCGCGGCTTTCGCCGAGCTCTCCGCCGATTCTGCCGTCATGCAATACCTGGTGCCTTTTGCTGACCGCGCAGCCATGGACGCCTGGGTCGTGGCGGCCCGCACGCATTGGCGGGAGCATGGCTTCGGTCCGTGGGTCGTCGAGCTTCCCGGCGAACCGCTCATGATCGGCGTTGTCGGCCTCAGCAACTTGCGTTTCGCGCTGCCGTGCGCGCCGGCGGTCGAGGCCGCCTGGCGCTTAGCCCGTCCTTATTGGGGACAGGGCTATGCCTATGAGGCCGCACGGGCCGCGATTGACGACGGTTTCGACCGGCTCGGTCTCGAAGAGATCGTCGCCTTCACTGTGCCGGCGAACCTGGCGTCGCGGCGGGTCATGGAAAAGCTCGGGATGACCCGTGACCCGGCAGAAGATTTCGATTTCGAGCATCCGCGGGTGCCGCCGGGGCACCCGTTGCGCCGCCATGTCCTTTACCGGCTTCAGCGGTCGTGACCGGCTGCATCCTGCTGGTCCGGCACGGCGAGACCGAATGGAACCGGGAGAGACGCAATCAGGGCCGCTTCGACTCGCCCTTGACCGAACGAGGTATTGCGCAAGCCCATGCAATCGGACGGCTGATCGGGATGTTGCCGGACGCCGCAGCGGGCCGCATCGTCGCCAGCCCGCTGGGCCGCGCGCGGCGAACTGCCGAGATCATCTGCGAGCACCTCGACCCTGCCCCGGAGCTCGGCCTCGACGATCGGCTCCGGGAGCTTTCGATCGGCTCATGGGACGGTTTGACCTATAGCGAGATCGCCATGTGCGCCCCCGGAATCTTCGATGGAGCCGGGCGCTCCGAGTGGTGTTTCCGCTCGCCCGATGGAGAGCGGTACGAGGGCTTTGCGGCGCGCGTCGGCGACTGGCTGAGCGAGACAGTCGATGCGCCGCTCACAATTGTCGTGACGCATGGCATGGTCAGCCGCGTCCTGCGCGGTCTCTACGCGCGCCTGCCGCGCGAGGCGGCGCTGACGTTGCCAGTGCCGCAGGACAGGGTCTTTCGGCTGTCCAATGGCGCGATCGAAGAAATTCCGGTCAGGCCACCGGCCGCCTCCTCGGCGCCGGGCCGAACCGGCTACTGACGTTTCGTTTACCCGGATGTTCGGAACTGCGGCGGTGGCGATTGAACGACCGGTGCGGCGGCGTCGAGAATTTGACGCCGGTCGCCGGAGCTGGGCGGATAAATGCGCTCGCAGTTGATCAGCTGCTTGGTCAGCTTAGCGGCGGCGCCCGTCGTGACGACCCGGCGGTCCCAGCCCTCGGTGTAGACGGCGCCCCAAGGCCCGAGATCGAGGATCGTGGTGTACCAGTCGATGCGCAGCGGCAGCATGGGTTTTCCCACAAGATCGCACACGACGTTATGACCGGCAAAGCGGCCCATTGGTCTGGCATGCTGACAAGACATCACCGAGCTGTGCCGATCATCCACAATCGCATAGGCGGCATCGCCGGCGGCAAAGGTATGCGCCATCCCCTCGACCCGCATAAAGCGGTCGACCGGAACCCGGCCGAACCGGTCATGCCGAACCGGAAAAAGCTCGGTCAAAGGGTTGGCCCGCATGCCGGCGCACCAGACGATTGTCGCGGCGGGGATCTTTTCGCCGCTCGAGAGTGTGGCGCCGGATCCGTCGATCGCGCTGATCGCGACGCCGGTGCGGGTCACGACCTCGAGAAAGGCGAGCGCTTCCGCGATCACATGACAGGCGCCCTCGCCCATATCGGAGCCGACCTGCGGCTTATGGTCAGCGAGAATTACTCGCGGAGCCACCGCGCCCGCCAAGCGCAATTTCCCGAGCAGCTCGGTTGCCGCTTCGATGCCCGTCAACCCCGCGCCGACGACCAGCGCGGTGTATTGCCCAGGCGAGTGCGGCTGCGCCGAGAGGCTCTGGATGTGGGTATTGAGGCGCGCGGCGCCGCCGTAAGTGTCGACATCGAAGGCAAATTCGCCGAGGCCGGGAATGTCGGGGCGGACCAGCCCGCTGCCCAGGGCGAAGACCAGCCGGTCATAGGAGAGCGATCGACGTGTGGCACCGACGGAATAGGTGACCAGGCGGCTATCGAAGTCGATGCCGATGACCTCGCCCGCCACGCGCTCGACGCCAATTGGTTCAAGCACCTCGTCGAGCGCCACCCTGACGCCGCTCAGATCGCGCTCGTAATTTCGCACGCGGATCGCATGCCACTGGTCGCGATTGACCAAAGTCACCTGGACCGCGTCCCGGCCGATATCGAATTCGTCCAGCGCGCGCGCCGCGCCGGCCGCGCTCCACAGCCCGGCGAACCCGGCACCCAGGACGATGATGCGCGCCGTCACGGGCTCGTTCGTTCGACGGTCTGGATGACGTCGAAGCCCTCGAACTCGGGGTGCCCGAGATAGAGTGGCCTGTTCTGTCCGGCGCTGCCGTGGGCGAGGCGGAACGCTTCCGACCGCGTCCAGGCTTCGAAATCTTCCCGGCTCCGCCAGACCGTGTGGGATGAGTAGAGGACGTGGTCCTCGCGCTCAGGTCCGCGAAGCAGGTGAAATTCAATAAAGCCCGGCACATCGCGCAAATGCGTGTCCCGCGATGTCCACACGCGCTCGAACTCCGCGCGCGCATCAGGGATGACTTTGAAACGGTTCATAGCGATGAACATTTGCCGGTTCCTAATGCTTGGCGAATGTTACAACGACGCCTTTTGCCGCATCGTCGGGATGATCGAAAGGCGTCCTGAAATGGGCTACGGCGCCGGGGGCCAGTCGAGGTTGCGGGGGATCGACGATCTTGGACTGCACCTCCTTGTCGGAGGCGTCGCGCAACGCCACCCGCAGCCTTGGCACATCCTGCGTCGTTCTTCCGTTATTGGCGATATCGCCCTCGATGACCAGGCCGTCTGGGGTGCGCGAGGGGGAGAGTTTCTCGATTTTGAGCCCGGCCCACGGCGGCTCGGGCGCGAAACCGGCCAAAGCATAGAGCCGCGCCGCCGGCGGCCAAAGGGCCACAACCGCACCGCGGGCGACGACGACCCCGGCCAGAACCGCAAGGGCGAGCAGGACGGCTATTACGAGCCAGCGGAGCGCGGCCCAGCGGCTCCGGCGCCGAGGCGGTTCGGGGAGAGCTCGCTGTCGCGGCGGGACCTGCAGCGTGGTTGCCGGGCGCGGCGGGACTTCGAGCGCCGGTTCGATCCGGCCGTCGGTCTTGGCTTCATCCCCATTCGCGACCGGCTCCGGCGACGCTGCCTGATGCCAGGTATGACCGCAATTGGCGCAACGGACGGTGCGGCCGGATTGGCCGCGCAGAGCGCCCTCGTCGACTTTATAGCGGGTCCGGCAAACCGGGCAGCTGACGATCATCAGGCCAAGGCCTAACGTGGTCGAAACCTCACGCAGCCGCAGGCGCCGCGCCGCGCCGGGCGAGCTCGCGCAGATGGTGGTCGGCATCACCGAACATGATGTCGATCATCGTGACCCGCTTGAAGTAATGACCGACCTTGTATTCCGTCGTCATCCCGATGCCGCCATGCAGCTGGATCGCCTGCTGGCCGATGAACTTGCCGGAACGGCCGATCTGCACCTTGGCTGCCCCGATCGCGTTGCGCCGCTCCGCGGCATTTTCATCGGCCGCCATCATCGTCGCGAACATCGCCATGCTGCGCGCCTGTTCCAGCGCGATCAGCATATCGACGGCGCGGTGCTGCAGGATCTGGAAGCTGCCGATCTCACGGCCGAATTGCCGGCGCGTCTTGAGATATTCGACGGTCAGCTCGTGCATCACCGCCATCGCGCCGACCGCCTCCGCGCACAGCGCGGCGATCCCTTCGTCGACGACGCGCTCGACGAGCGGCAATGCTGCCCCAAGCTCGCCAAGCACTCCTTCCGGGCCCACCCTCACATTCGCAAGGGTGACCTCCGCGGCGCGCAGGCCGTCCTGGGTCGGGTAGCCGCGCCGCGACACTCCTGCGGCCTTCCCGTCGACGATAAAGGCGGCGATCCCGTCGCGGTCACGCCGACCGCCGCCAACTCGCGCGGTTACGATCAGCTTGTCGGCCGTATCGCCGTGCAGGACGACTCCCTTCTCGCCATCGATCACCCAGCTGGCCCCGTCGCGCACCGCTCGCGTCTCGACATCGTTCAGGTCGTAGCGCGATTGCCGCTCGGTATGAGCGAAGGCGATGATAAGGCTGCCATCTGCGATCTTCGGAATAAGATCGGCGCATTGCTCGGCGCTGCCGCCGTGGCGAAGAAACCCGCCGCCGAGTACGATCGTCGCGAGATACGGTTCGAGCACCAGGGCGCAGCCAAAGGCTTCCATCGCGATCATTGTCTCGACCGGACCGCCGGCCGAGCCGCCATGCCGCTCCTCGAACGGCAGGCCGAGCAGCCCGAACTCGGCGAATTGGGCCCACAATTCGCGGCTCCAGCCCTCCGGGCTCTGCGCGTAGCTCTTGCGCTGCTCGAACGCATACCGATCCCTGATCAGCCGGTCGAGACTTTCCTTCAGCAGCCGCTGCTCTTCACTAAAGTCGAAATCCATGGCTCAAAGTCCCAGAATCGCCTTGGCGATGATGTTCTTCTGGATCTCGTTGGTGCCGCCGTAGATCGTGGTCTTGCGCCAGTTGAAATAAGTCGGCGCGATCGGGCCGGCCCATTCGGGGCCGATCGGCGGCTCGTTCCAGCGTTCGTCATCCTCGTGCTCGGGCTGGTAGGGGAGGGCGTAGGGGCCGACCACCTCGAGCAACAACTCGGTCGTCGCCTGCTGGATCTCCGAGCCTTTGATCTTGAGGATCGACGAAGCCGGGTCAGGCTTGTTGTCGGTGCGACGGCGCTCGGCGGCGACGACACGCAGCTGCGTCATCTCGAGCGCCTTCAGCTCGACCTCCACCGCTGCGAGTTTTTCGCGGAACCGCTCGTCCTCGATCAGCGGCTTGTCGCCGGCAATCTCCATCGCCGCGAGCTCTTTGATCCGACGGATACGCTCCTTCGAGAGGCCGACGCGCGCGATCCCGGTGCGCTCCCGGCCGAGCAGATACTTCGCGTAATCCCAGCCCTTGTTTTCCTGGCCGACGAGGTTCTCGGCCGGCACCTTGACGTCGTCGAAGAACACCTCGTTGACCTCGTGCCCGCCCTCGATCGTGATGATCGGGCGCACCGTGATGCCCGGCGTTTTCATGTCGATCAGCAGAAAGGAAATTCCTTCCTGCTTTTTGGCCTGCGGATCGGTGCGCACCAGACAGAAGATCCAATCGGCGTGTTGTGCGAGGGTCGTCCAGGTCTTCTGGCCATTGACGATGTAGTGGCCGTCATCTCGCGTCAGCCGAAGTCCGTAAAGAGGCGAGATCCGAGCCCGCACCGGGCTCGGAAAATCCCTGGCACCACCAAACATCGAGATTGGCGATGGCCGGCAAATGACGCTTCTTTTGCGCCTCCGAGCCGAAAGCGATGATGACCGGGCCCGACCATCGTGACGCCAAAGCCGAGCGGCTGCGGCGCCGGGGTCTGCTGCAGCTCTTCCTGGAATATGTATTGCTGCACGGGCGTCCAGCCGGTGCCGCCCCACGCGACCGGCCAGTTGGCGACCGCCCAGCCTTTAGCGTTGAGGATGCGCTGCCAGGTGACGATGTCGTCCTTGGCGAGATGCTTTCCTTCGACCAGCTTGGTGCGGATGCCATCCGGCAGTTTGGCGCGGAAAAACGCCCGCACCTCGTCGCGGAAGGCGAGCTCTTCGGGGGTGAAGCGGAGATCCATTGCATGAACTCCTAACGTGTCGTCACCCTCGCGAAAGCGGGGGTCCAGGGCGACTGCCGCGAAGGCGGCCCTGGATTCCCGCTTTCGCGGGAATCGAGGGGTTGAGGCGATAATAGACCGATCTCACAACGCGAAACCGCGGCCTTCGGCAGCGAGGCGCTGGATCAGCGGCGCGGGCCGCAGGCTGTCGTCGTGCGACCTGTCGGCGTAAAAGGTCAACCGGTCGCGGACATGCGGGAGACCCAAACGGTCGGCATAATACATCGGCCCGCCGCGCCACACCGGCCAGCCATAGCCGTAAACCCAGATCACGTCGATGTCGCCCGGGCGCGCGGCGATGCCCTCCTCGAGAATGCGGGCGCCCTCGTTGATCATCGGGAAGATCATACGCTCGACGATCTCCTCTTCCGGGATCGCCCGGCGGTTGATGCCGAGCCGCGAAGACGTCTCGAGGATGATCTTTTCGACCTCGGGATCGGGCAGGGGCGTGCGCGACCCGGCCTCATAGCGGAAATACCCCTCTCCGGTCTTCTGGCCGTAATGCCCGGCTTCGCAGAGCGCATCCTCGATCTCATTGCGCTCGCCGCGCCCCTTGCGAATCCGCCAGCCGACATCGAGCCCCGCCATATCGGCCATCGCGAACGGCCCCATCGGGAAGCCGAACCCGGTGACCGCCGCATCAACCTCCTGCGGCAGCGCCCCTTCGAGCAGTAGCCGCTCGGTCTCAACCGAGCGGCGGGAGAGCATTCGGTTGCCGACAAAGCCGTAACAGACCCCGACGGTGACCGGCACCTTGCCGATCCGCCGGCCGAGCGCGACCGCGGTGGCGAGCGCATCGGGTGAGGTCGCGGCGCCGCGCACGATCTCCAACAGGCGCATAACATTCGCCGGACTGAAAAAATGCGTGCCGAGCACGTCTTGCGGCCGCTTCGTCGCGCGGGCGATCTCGTCGACGTCGAGCGTCGAAGTGTTGGTGGCGAGGAGGGCATTTGGTTTCGCGAGGCGATCGAGATCGGAAAAGACCCGATTTTTGAGGTCCATCTCCTCGAACACCGCCTCGATCACGACATCGGCCGAGCCGATCGCTTCGAGCTCGGTGACGCCCGTGATCAGACCGATCCGGCGCTCCATCTCCTCGGCGCCAAGCCCTCCGCGCGACACGGTTGCGCGGTAATTGGCGGCAACCCGGTCGAGGCCCTTCTGCAGCAGGTCGCGACCGGTCTCGAGGATGATGACGGGGATGCCGGCGTTAGCGAAGCACATTGCAATGCCGCCGCCCATCGTGCCGGCGCCGACGACCGCGCCGCTCGCGATCGGGCGCGGCTTTGTCCCTTCCGGGATACCCGGCACTTTGGCCGCCTCCCGCTCGGCGAAGAAGATATGACGCTGCGCCTTCGACTGGTCGCCGGCAACAAGCTTGCGAAACAGCTCGGATTCGCGCTTCAGACCCTTCGTCGAAGGGCAGGACGATCGCGTTGCGAACGGCCTCGACACACGCGGCCGGCGCTTCCCGGCCGCGCAGTCGCCGGGTCAGCGCCTCGGCGGCATCGGCAAACCCCTCGCCGATCAGCTTTTCTTCGCGATCGCGAACGAGCCGCAGCGGCCGCCCCTCCCGGACCACGCGGCGTGCGAAGTCGATCGCGGCCGCGGCCAGGTCGCCTTCGACGATCTCGTCGATGACCCCGCCCGCTTGCGCCTCGGCCGCCCCGATCGGCTCGCCGATCACGATCATCTTTAGCGCCTTCTCCGGTCCTACGAGGCGCGGCAGGCGTTGCGTACCGCCCGCCCCGGGCAACAGGCCGAGCTTGACTTCGGGGAGCCCGACGCGCGCTCCCGAGACCGCGACACGGAAATGGCAGGCGAGCGCCAGCTCGAAGCCGCCGCCGAGGGTGGTGCCGTGCAACGCGGCGGCAACCGGCTTCGGCATCGCCTCGATCGCGGCGATGACATCGTGGAGGCTCGGCGTCTGAGGCGGCTTGCCGAATTCCGTGATGTCGGCGCCGGCGAAAAAGGTGCGGCCGGCGCAGGCGATCACGACCGCCTTGACCGCGGCGTCGTCGCGCGCCTGTCGCAGCGCCTCGGCGAGCCCGGCGCGCACCTCGTGCTTCAGCGCATTGACCGGCGGGTTGTCTGCCGTGACGACCGCGACGTCGCCGTCGCGGCGGAGATCGACGCTGGCGTTGATGCTGCCCATGATGCTCCCCGGTCCTGACGCCTTGCTCGGCAGACTATCCCGGTAAGGCTGCGCAATGAAGGCCCAATCCGGCTTGGCCGCGGCTTAACTCATCGGAAAGAGGCCGGCAGGGTCGGCGCACCAGGCGTAAGGGAGGATGAATGCGCGGCGCCGCGCTGCTCGAGGTTCGCGACGTCGCGGTGCGCTTCGGCGGCATCGTCGCGCTCGACGGCGTGTCGTTCGATTTGGAGGAGGGCCAGATCCTCGGGCTCATTGGCCCGAACGGGGCGGGCAAGACGACGTTATTCAATTGCCTGAGCCGCCTCTATACGCCCAACCGAGGCGAAATCCTGTTCGAGGGCAGGTCGCTGCTCCACCGGCCGCCGCACCGGATCGCCGAAATCGGGATCGCCCGGACCTTTCAAAACCTCGCCCTGTTCCCGCGCCAGTCGGTGCTCGACAACGTGCGGATCGGCGCCCACACCGCCTGTCGCAGCGATTTTGTCAGCGATGCCTTGCGCCTGCCGTGGGTGCGCCGCCAGGAGCGGGAGCTCGAAAATAATACCTGGGCGCTGCTCGAAACCTTGGAATTGCGGACGGTCGCGCACGAGCCACCGGAAGGCCTGCCGCTCGGCACGCGAAAGCGCATCGAACTCGCGCGCGCCCTCGCCGCGCACCCGAAATTGCTGTTGCTCGACGAACCGGCCGGCGGGCTCAGCCATGAGGAGGTCGCCGAATTGGGCGGGCTGATCAGGCGCATTCGCGACGACCGGCAAGTCAGCGTGCTCCTCGTCGAGCACCACATGGGCCTCGTGATGTCGATCTCGGACAAGGTCGTCGCGCTCGATTTCGGCCGCAAAATCGCCGAGGGCCCACCTGCCTCGGTGCAGCAGGACGAAGAAGTGATCCGCGCCTATTTGGGCAAGCCGCGGGAGGACAGAACTTGAGCCAGCGGAGTGCGTCCTTCGAGACAGCCGCTTCGCGGCTTCCTCAGGATGAGGAATTTCCTCTGTGCCATCAGCAGTGTCCCTCATGCTGAGGAGCCGCCACAGGCGGCGTCTCGAAGCACGCACGACGTGGATGCAGATGCTCGCGATATGATGCTCGAAGTGCGCGGACTGTGTGCGTTTTATGGCGAGAACCAGGCCCTGCACGGCCTCGACTTCGCGCTCGACGAAGGCAACATCGTGACCTTGCTCGGCGCCAATGGCGCGGGCAAGACAACGACGTTGCGGGCGCTCTGCGGAATGGTTCGGCTCGGCGGCCAGGTTCGCTTCGACGGCAAATCGCTGCTCGGACGCGCGACGGAGGACATCGTGCGCCTCGGGATTGCGCATGTGCCGGAGGGACGCGGCACCTTCACCCGCATGACAGTCGAGGAAAATCTGCAGCTCGGCGCGATGGTGCGGCGCGACCGCGCCGGTATTTCGCAAGACGTCGAGCAGGTCTACGCGCATTTTCCTCGGCTCAAAGAGCGCCAGGCACAGACCGCGGGAACGTTGAGCGGCGGGGAGCAGCAGATGCTGGCGGTCGGCCGTGCGCTGATGCTGAGGCCACGGCTGATGCTGCTCGACGAGCCGTCGTTCGGGCTGGCGCCGCTGATCGTCGAGGAATTGTTCGAGATCCTGCGCCGGCTCAACCGCGAGCTCGGCGTCGCGATGCTGATCGTCGAGCAGAACGCGGCGCTGGCGCTCGACCTCGCCGACCATGCCTACCTGCTCGAAACCGGGCACGTCGTCATGGCTGGCCCGGCGCGCGAGATCGGGAAAGACGAAGCAGTGCGCCGCTCGTATCTGGGGTATTGATTTCGCAAAGGGTAGGATTTCGCTTGGCCGCTGATCACCTGCTGCACCCGCTATTCGCAACGAGGCTCCTTTACCCTCTCCCCCCGCTGGCCGGGGGGAGAGGGAAGGGTGAGGGGGGCCGTCCTGCTACTCGCGGCGTCGCCCACCTCACCCTCCCGCCCCTGCAGGGCGGGCCCCTCCCTCTCCCCCCTGAAGGGCGGAGAGGGGCTGTTTCCCCGGGCGGAAACCAAGGCTAGCGATGGAACTGTTGCTGCAGCAGGTGTTGGCCGGGTTGGCGACGGGTGCAATCTACGCGTTGATGGCGCTCGCGGTCGTAATGATCTACCAGGCGATCGACCACCTCAATTTCGCGCAAGGCGAGATGGCGATGTTTTCGACCTTTCTCGCCTGGCAGCTCCTCCAGTGGGGCTGGCCCTACTGGGCCGCCTTCATCGGTGCGGTCGCGCTGTCGTTTCTCGGCGGCATCGCGATCGAGCGGGTTTTGTTCAAGCCGATTCAAAACGCGCCGATCTTGAGCCAGCTTGCCGCTTTTATTGCGCTCTACAGCATCCTCAACAGCTCCGCCGGCCAAATCTGGGATTTCAACATCAAGACATTTCCCACCCCGTTCGGCATGGCGCCACTGTTTGGCGAGCGCCTGATCAGCACCCACGAAGCGGGAATGATCGGGGTCACGCTGTTGATGCTTGTCTTGCTCTATTTGTTCTTTCGCGGTTCGCGTCTGGGGCTGGCGATGCGCGCCGCCGCGACCAACCCGGAATCGGCGCGGCTCGTCGGGGTCCGCGTCGGCTGGATGATCGCACTGGGCTGGGGAATGTCGGCAGCGGTCGGCGCGGTCGCCGGGATGCTGATCGCCCCAGTGGTGTTCCTCGAGCCGAACATGATGTTTGGCGTTTTGCTGTATGGCTTCGCCGGCGCCGTCCTTGGCGGGCTGTCGAGCCCCGGCGGTGCGGTTGCGGGCGGGTTCGCCGTTGGGGTCATCGAAAACCTCGCCGGGACTTTCATCCCCTATGTCGGACGCGAGTTGAAGCTCACGATCGCCCTCGTGCTGATCGTCGCCGTGCTGATGGTGAGGCCGACCGGGATCTTCGGCCGCGCCGTGGTGAGCCGGGTATGACCGTCCCACCACGGGAGACAATTGCCCTCGCGAGCGCGTCGCCGCGCGCTCCTGTGATCGCAAAGCCGAGCACCCGCCATGTCCTGATTGCGACCACAGTGGTTGTGGCATTGGTAATACCCTTCGTCCTCAAGAGCTTTTTTGTTTTCCAGCTGACCCTGGTGATGGTCTACGGCTTGGCGATCCTGGGTCTCAATCTGCTGACCGGCTTCAACGGTCAATTCTCGCTTGGGCACAGCGCCTTTTACGGGATCGGCGCCTATACCGCCGCGATCCTGATGGAGCAGCTGGATCTAGCCTATTACTGGACCTTGCCTTGTGCCGGCGCGGTCTGCTTTGTCGTCGGTTTCCTATTCGGGCTGCCGGCCTTGCGCCTGCAGGGCCTCTACCTCGCTCTGGCGACCTTCGCGCTCGCCACCGCGATGCCGCAGATCCTCAAATTCCAACCACTCGAACCACTGACCGGCGGCGTGCAGGGGATCGTGATCCTGAAACCCGATCCGCCGCCCGGCGTGCCGCTCGACGCCGACCAGTGGCTCTATTTTTTCACATTGGCGGTGCTGCTGGTCATGTTCGCGGGCGCTGCGAACCTGGTAAAGAGCCGAACGGGCCGGGCGATCATGGCGATCCGGGACCACCCGATCGCGGCGGCGACGATGGGGATCAACACCGCGCTCTACAAGACTCTGACTTTCGGCGTCAGCGCGTTCTACACCGGGATCGCAGGGGCGCTGGGCGCAATCGCCATTCAATTCGTAGCGCCCGACAGCTTTACTTTTCTATTGTCCGTCTCTTTGCTGGTCGGGCTGGTGGTGGGGGGCGTCGGTTCGATCCCGGGAAGCCTGTTCGGTGGAGTGTTCGTGCTGTTCGTCCCGAACATCGCCGAGCGCGTATCCACCGGGCTCGCCGGAGCGATCTACGGTGTCATTCTGTTGTTGGTAATTTATGTCATGCCGTCCGGCGCCGCCGGTTTCATGCGGTTCGCGGCCGCACGGCTAAATTGGAGAGGGAAACCCCGATGAACAAAGTCACCCGCCGATCAATTCTTGCCGCAGCGCCGAGTGCCTTAGCTCTAGCGGCTCTGCCGGCGCGCGCCGAAAAGCAATACGGCCCCGGGGCCAGCGACACCGAGATAAAGATTGGCAACACCGTCCCCTACAGCGGACCGGCTTCGTCCTACGGCACGATCGGCAAGGCCCAGGCGGCGTATTTCCGGATGCTGAATGACCAGGGGGGCGTCAACGGCCGCAAAATCAACTTTATCTCATACGATGACGCCTACTCGCCGCCGAAAACGGTCGAGCAGGTGCGCAAGCTGGTCGAGGAAGACGGCGTATTGCTGATGCTGGCGCCGCTCGGCACGCCGACCAATTCAGCGATCCAGCGCTATTTGAACCAGAAAAAGGTGCCGCACCTGTTCGTCGCCACGGGCGCGACCAAATGGAACGACCCGAAGCACTTTCCGTGGACGATGGGCTGGCAGCCCAATTACCAGAGCGAGGGGCACGTCTACGCCGCCTACATTCTCGAGCACCAGCCCGGGGGCAAAATCGGCGTGCTTTATCAAAACGACGATTTCGGCAAGGATTATCTTAAGGGCCTAAAAGACGGGCTCGGTGCCAAGGCCACATCGATGATCGTTGTTGAGGCGCCGTATGAGACGACGGATCCGACCGTCAACTCGCAGATCATCAGCATGAAATCGGCCGGCGCCGATGTTTTTGTCAATACCGGCATCCCGAAATTTGCCGCGCAGGCCATCCGCAAGGCCGCCGAGATCGACTGGAAGCCGCTTCACGTTCTCAGTAGCGTCGGCTCCTCGGTGGGCGCGACACTCAGGCCGGCAGGATTGGAAAATGCCAAAGACATCATTTCGGACGGCTATATCAAGGATCCCACCGATCCGACGTGGAAAGATGATCCGGGCTACCGCGATTGGGTGGCCTTCATGGACAAATACTATCCCGAGGGAGACAAGACCGACGGCGGCAACGTCTACGGCCCCAGCATTGCCCAAACTTTTGTGCAGGTGGTGAAGCAATGCGGCGATAATCTGACCCGGAATAACATCATGAAGGAGGCGGCAAACCTTCACGATTTCACCGTGCCGATGCTGCTGCCCGGCATCAAGATCAATACCAGCCCAACCGACTTTGCACCGATCAAGCAGATCCAGATGGTGCGTTTCGACGGCGAGCGCTGGAAGCTCTTCGGCCCGGTGCTGAGCGGCGAAACCACCGGTTGACAGCGACCGCGGTCGAACGCGGGATCGGCTCTCGATCACGCATCCCGAAGGCCCCCCATGATGCTGCTGTGGGGTGTCTTGCGGGCGGTAATGCTGGTGGCTGCAGCCTGTTGCCTGCTATGGTTCGGCGGGCTGCTGTGGTTCGCGACGCCGCCGGCAGCCGACACGCGGGCGGCGGCGACCGATGCCATTGTCGTGCTGACCGGCGGCAGCTTGCGCCTGCAAAGCGGCATTGACCTTCTCCGCGAGGGAAAGGGTCGCAAGCTCTTTGTCTCCGGAGTCAACCAGCAGGTCGATCTCGATGATCTGCTGGGCGTGTCAGGCCATGCTCCGGACTGGGCGCTTTGCTGCGTCGTGCTCGGCCATCAGGCCGACAACACCTTCGGCAATGCGCAGGAGACGGCGCAGTGGATGCGACGTCAAGGTTTCCACAGCCTGCGTTTGGTCACTGCCTGGTACCACATGCCGCGCAGTCTGCTCGAATTCGACCGGGCAATGCCGGAGATCGACATTGTGGCTCACCCGGTCTTTCCCGACCAGGTCAAGCAGGAGCGTTGGTGGGCATGGCGCGGCACGGCTGCGCTGCTGTTTAATGAATATGTCAAGTACCTGGGAGCGCTCGCCCGCCCGCTGACCGAGCGGCGCCAGCAGGCGACGATCGGCAGGCCGGACGAGCCGGCGAGCGCCGAGATGCGGAAATGAGCAGGGCAAGGGCGCTCGCCTTCAATCTCGCCTTCTTCGCCTGGACAGCGATCCTCGGCACGCTCGGGCTGCCGTTTCTCTTGACGCCGCGTGCCGTGACAATGCGGTTCGGCCGGTTCTGGGCATCGAGTGTTTTGGTGTTACTGAGGCTCATCGTCGGGCTCGGCCACGACGTCCGCGGGCTCGACCGCCTGCCCCCGGGCGGCTGTATCATTGCGATGAAGCATCAATCCGCCTGGGACGCGCTGGTCTTACCGGTCGTGCTTGGCGATCCTGCGGTGGTGGTGAAGCGCGAATTGTTGTTGCTGCCGTTCTACGGCTGGTACGCGGCGCGCGCCGGCTCCATCGCGATCGACCGCAAGGCGGGGGCGGGGGCGCTGCGCCGGATGTTGGCCAAGGCGCGCGCGCCCGCCGCTGCCGGGCGGCCGATCGTCATTTTTCCGGAAGGAACCCGGGTCGCCCCCGGTGAGCGCAAGCCCTATCAGCGCGGGGTCGCGGCGCTCTATCAGGCATTGGCGCTGCCGCTGGTCCCGGCGGCGGTCAATTCCGGCCTCTATTGGGGACGGCGCAGCTTCGTGAAGCGCCCCGGCCGCATCATCCTCGAATTTCTCGATCCGATTCCGCCCGGCAGAACCCGCCCCCGCATGATGGCCGAACTCGAACGGCGGATCGAGGCTGCCACCGCCGCGCTGCTTCGCGAGGGCGCGAGCAAGACGAGCGCCCGGCCTCAATTGCGGGCGAACTACACTCGTGCCCCGGAATAAGGAGCTATCTCGGGGCTGGGAACCAATCCTCGTCGCCGCTGCTGACGATCTGTTCAAGTGTGTAGGGGCACTCCGCAGGCAATCGGCTGGCGAACCCCGGCAGGTCGCGTTCCAGCCCCCGCAGCAGCCTGAGCGCCGCCCGATAGCGAGCCGGTAGATCGAGCTTTGACGCGATGCTGAGAGTCAGGATCTTTTCGAGCTGCAGGCGCCATTCGACGATCTCGTCTCGCCAATCATAGGCCGGTTGCTCGAGCCCGGAGTACTCGAGTTTAAGAAAATGCTCGATAACGTGCTCGCAAAGCGATTGCGCCGCGCGGAGATCGCTGCGTCCCAAATCTTCGATCTCCTCGGCAATGTGCTCAAGGTCGAGCTCGTTTCCGGCCGGCCGGAGCCGACGCAGCAGCTCCGCCTGCTGCTGTGTCCATGCGTAGAAGTCTTCGTCGTAGAGGGTTTCCGACATCGCGGTCACGAATTTAACGCAAATTTGATCGGGCGGAAAGTCCGCACCGAACGAATCCGGAACTGTGGTACACTGCCGCCGATAAGGAGGAAATCTCGGCCATGGCTCTCGTCGGCTCGATATCGCAGCAGATCTGGGACATGAAATATCGCCTGAGGTCCGCTTCGGGCGAGGTGATCGACAAGACGATCGAGGATACGTGGCGGCGGGTGGCGACCGCGCTCGCCGCGCCAGAACGCGACGCCGCGGTCTGGACCGAGCGGTTCTACGCGGCGCTGACCGATTTCAAATTCCTGCCGGCGGGCCGAGTCGTCGCCGGCGCCGGCAGCGCCCGCTCGGTCACGCTGTTCAACTGCTTTGTCATGGGCGCCATCCCCGACGACATGGGCGGGATCTTTGCGCATCTGCGCGAAGCGGCGCTGACGATGCAGCAGGGGGGCGGCATCGGTTACGATTTTTCGACCCTCCGACCCCGCGGTGCGCGGGTGAAGGGTGTCGGGGCCGACGCCTCGGGCCCGCTCTCCTTCATGGATGTGTGGGACGCGATGTGCCGCACGATCATGAGCGCCGGCTACCGGCGCGGCGCGATGATGGCGACGTTGCGCTGCGATCATCCCGACATCGAGGCCTTTATCGAGGCGAAGCGCGAGCCCGGTCGGCTGCGCATGTTCAACCTTTCGGTGCTGGTGACGGACGCGTTGATGAAGGCGGTCGAGGAAGATGCCCCGTGGGAGCTGTCCTTCGGCGGCTCCGATGGCGCAAAGACCACGTGGAAGGTGCTGCCGGCGCGCGAGCTGTGGGACAAGATCATGCGCGCGACCTACGCCTATGCCGAGCCCGGCGTGATCTTCATCGATCGCATAAACCGCCGGAACAACCTCTATTATTGCGAACAGGTCACGGCGACCAACCCGTGCGGCGAGCAGCCGCTGCCGGCTTACGGCGCGTGCCTGTTGGGCTCGATCAACCTGGCGAGCCTCGTCCAAAGCCCATTTAGCCCCGAGGCGCGGCTCGACCTCGACCGATTGCGCCGGCTGGTGCCGGATTGCGTGCGCATGATGGACAATGTCATCGACATCTCGCAGTTCCCGCTGCCGCGGCAACAGGAAGAAGCGCGCCAAAAGCGCCGCATCGGGTTGGGGGTTACCGGGCTCGCCGACGCGCTGATCCTCTGCGGCCTGCGCTACGGCTCGGCGGCCGCGGTCGCGGCGACAGAAAGCTGGCTCGGCACGATCCAGCGCGAGGCCTATCTTGCCTCGACCGCCCTCGCGGCCGAGAAGGGCGTCTTTCCGCTCTTCGACTGCGAGCGGTATCTGGCCGGCGAGACGGTGAAGGGCTTGGACGAGGAGGTTCGCGCGCAAATTAGGCCGCACGGCATCCGCAACGCACTTCTTACTTCGGTTGCGCCGACCGGCACGATTTCGCTGTTCGCCGACAATGTCTCCTCCGGGATCGAGCCGGTCTTCAGCTTTCGCCATACCCGCAATGTGCTGATGCCCGACGGCACGCGACGCGAAGAGGAGGTGACCGACTACGCTTACCGCCAGTTCCGCCGCGTCAGGGGCGAGCACGCGCCGCTGCCCGACTATTTCATCGACGCGCAGGTTCTCTCGCCGGAGGACCATGTCGTGATGCAGGCGGCGGTGCAAAAACACATCGACAGCTCGATCTCCAAAACCATCAACGTGCCGGCCGAGATCTCGTTCGACCGGTTCAAGGATGTCTACCTGCAGGCTTACGCCCTCGGCTGCAAGGGCTGCACGACCTACCGGCCGAACGAGGTTACCGGCGCAGTGCTCGCCGCCAAGGCCGAGACAGCGCCGGCGCCCGCCCGGCGGGATATCGCTCGGCAGCCGGAGCTGCCGCTGCCGACACCCGCGCCGGCAGCTTCCCCCAAGCCGGCCGACATTTTTGAAGCGGGCGGCGTTGTCTACATGACGCAGCCGCTGAGCCGGCCGGAGGCGCTGCCCGGACAGACTTACAAGCTCAACTGGCCGGACAGCGAGCACGCGCTCTACATCACGTTGAACGACATCGTTCAGGACGGCCGGCGCCGTCCCTTCGAGGTGTTCATCAACTCGAAGAACATGGAGCATTACGCCTGGACGGTGGCGCTGACCCGCATGATCAGCGCGGTGTTCCGCCGCGGCGGCGACGTCTCGTTTGTCGTCGAGGAGATGAAGGCCGTGTTCGACCCGCGCGGCGGCGCGTGGATGGATGGAAAATACGTGCCTTCCTTGCTGGCCGCGATCGGCGACGTCATCGAGCGCCACATGATCGAGATCGGCTTCCTGCCGGCACGCGGCCAGAGAGCCAGGATCAGCGAGCAGAAGATCGCCGCAGCGAGCCCCATGATCTCCGATCAGAGATCGGCCGCGACCCGCATGGCGCAATGCCCCAAATGCGGCGAGGCGGCGCTGATCCGCATCGAGGGCTGCGACCAGTGCACAAGCTGCGATTATTCCAAATGCTGGTAGGCCCACTGATCCGTGTCTTGTGCTGGGACGAGCAGCTGAGGGGCTGACATCGGGACGCCCGAGCGAGATGGGCACCGGGCGCAAGTTTCTGCCGCCGGAGAGAAACTGGTTGAACCGGCCGCCGGAAAGTACTTGGTTAATCAGTTTCCCGCGGGGATAGAGGGGCGCGCATGGTTCGGACACTGCGCGATGTGGGCGGCGGGCTCGTCGCCTCCCTGCTGTTGTTGGCCACGGCATTTTCATACGGGGCCCTCATCTTTACCGGTCCCCTACAACCCTTCCTCGGTCAAGGCGTTGCCGCCGCGCTGATCACCACGGCCGTTGTCTCGATTTTTGCCGCGTTGACAAGCAACTTCCCTACGGCGACGGCCGGACCCAGCGGCAACACGGCCGCTCTGCTGGCCGCCATGATGGTCACCCTGGCGCCGGTGTTGTCTACCGTGCCGCCGGATCAGGCATTGGCGCTGGCTATTGCCGGGCTTGGCGGAGCGGCCCTGTTGACCGGCATAGCGCTCTTCGCGCTGGGGTGGAAACGGCTCGGCAAATTGGTTCGGTTCGTTCCCTATCCGGTCGTTGCCGGATTCCTGGCCGCCACTGGGTGGCTGATCATATCCGGTGCGATCCGGATGGCCACCGGCGTGCCGCTGTCGCGTTCGGCCTTGCAGCACTTCGCCGAGCCGCACACAGCCTTGCTGACGGGAATCACCGTTCTTTGGGCTGCCGCTCTATGGCTCCTGACAGCACGGTTCAAAAACCCGTTGACCTTGCCCCTGGCTCTGATTGCCGCGACGCTTCTCGGCCACGGGGTAATCGCCGTCCTGCAACTGCCGGAGGACACAGTCCGCCAGTATGGGCTGATGTTCTCGGCGCCGGCGGACAGTCATCCGGTAATCCCGCTCATCACTGGCGAATATCTGCGGGCTGATTGGACGGCCTTATGGCCGGTCGCCGGCGACCTGCTGGCGGTTGCGGTGATGGGGATTCTCGGCGTGCTGCTCAACTCGACGATCATCGAGCTGGCCACCGGAATTGACGCGGATATCGACCGAGAACTTCGAATGCTGGGGATGGCCAATATCGCCTCGGCGTTGGCTGGCGGGTTCGTAGGCAATGTTCAGGTTACCAGTACTTTGACTAACCGCGCGGCGGGGGGAACCGGCCGATTTTCGGGCGTCGTCGTCGGCTTGGTTGCGTGCGCTGTCCTCATTGCCGGCGGGCAGGTGATAGGTTACGTGCCCCGCTTTGTCCTCGCAGGATTGCTGATCCAGCTCGGAGCCAAATTCATCTGGGATTGGGGAGTGCTCAGCCGTCGCAGCCTGCCATTGCGCGATTGGCTTGTTGTCGTGGTAATCCTGCTGATCGCAGCTGAGCGCGGGTTTCTCGAGGCGCTGCTGTTTGGCGTCTTGGCCGGTTGCGTGATCTTCGCGGTGGATGTCAGCCGTATCAGGGTTATCCGCCACCAGTTTGGCCTAGATGAACGCGCCTCTTCCGTGATCCGGTCGACCGAGGAGAGTGCACTCTTGGCGGAGCATGGCGGGCAAGTCCAAGTTCTGGAGCTTTCCGGATATCTGTTCTTTGGATCTGCCTATTCGGTTCAGGAGCGAGTGACGCGGCTCGCCACGGAAAGCAAGCCACGCGACGTGATCTTCGATTTTTCGGGGGTCACCGGGATCAATTCATCGGCCGGAGCCTGCTTCGCGAAGATCCGCGATGTGTTGCACAAGAATGGCGTCCGTCAGGTGATGGCCGCGCTGTCACCAGCATCGGCGGTCCTCCTGAGCGCGAGCTCTGGCTTGGATGACCGCGTCTGTCGTCACGATCACTTGGACAAAGCCCTCGAAGAAGCCGAGGAAATGCTGCTGTCCACACATTCTACGACCCGCCGCAGTCGGTGGTCGCTGGTCGGTTGGCTCGCGGAGGCGCTCGGGTCGCACGAGTTCGCAGAAGCACTTTGCGCTCACCTGTCGCCAGCTCGTGGGGACGCCGATTCCTATCTTTGCCGGCAGGGCGATCCGACCGACAGTCTGATCTTTGTCGAAGTCGGGCCCGTCACGGTCATCCTGGAAAGGCCCGGATTGCCACCGCTGCGCGTGCGCGTGTTCGGAGCTCACACGCTGGTCGGCGAGATCGGCTTTTTCCTGGGCGTGCCACGTTCGGCAAGCCTGCTCGCCGCGCCCGATGCTGTTGCGTGGGCACTCGGCCGCGAGGCCTTCGAGGATTTGAAGAAGACGCGGCCGGACGACCTCTCGGCACTCTTCATTTACATCATCAGATTGCAATCCGAACGCCTGACCTTTGCCAATCGCCAGATAATCGCGCTCCAGCGCTAATGAACGAACGCGTCAGGGCTGCCTCAGGGGACAAAAACACAGATGATCCGCTTCTCCGATGAAGCCTGGCAAAGCACCGCAGCTTTGCGGGATGCGATCCACCGATTGCCGTTCAACACCGAGCTCGCGGCAGGTTCGCTGAGCCGCGATCGCTTCCAGACCTATATCACGCAGGACGCGATATATCTCGGCCAATTCTCGCGCGCCCTTGCAATCTCGGCGGCCAAAGCCCCGGACACGACGACAATGCAGTCCTTCGCGCAATCCGCTCTGGGGGCGATCGCCGTCGAGCAGGCATTGCACGGCCGCTACTTGCGGGACTTTGGCGTCGATCCGGTCTCCATAGCCGATGCCGAGCCGTTGCCGGACTGCCTCGCCTACACCAGTTATTTGATCGCCGCGGCCTATCATGATCCGTGGGAAGTTCTGGTCGCTGCCTTACTGCCCTGCTTTTGGATCTATTGGGATGTCGGCTGCGCAATCGCCCGAACGGCGGCGCCACAGAACCCGTATCAGGCGTGGATCGAGACCTACGCCGACGAGCGGTTCGGCGAGGCAGTACGGACAGTCATCGCGATAACCGATCGGGCGGCCGATGCCGCGACCCCGGCAACCCGTAGCAAGATGCTGGCGGCCTTTATCCGCGCCTGCCAGTATGAATGGCTGTTCTGGGACGGTGCCTACCAGCGTCGCGGCTGGCCGCAATTCGGTTGAAGGCGGCGTCGACGATCCGACCGGAACGGGGCAGGAGGAGAATGTAAACGATGGGCGAAGAGACGCGCTTACCGGCAGATATCGACGCGCAACCCCTGGTGCAGGCTGCGGCGGCGCTGCAGCCGGAGCTCCGCAGGTGCCGTGAGGAGATCGAGCGCGAGCAGCGCCTGCCCAAAGCGTTGGTCGAGCGATTGCGCGCCGCGGGGTTTTACCGGATGGTGATCCCGCGCGACCTGGGAGGCCTGCAGGTCGACCCGCTTACCTATCTGCGCGCCGTCGAACTCCTGGCCGAGGGCGCCGGCTCGGTCGGCTGGAACCTTGGCAACGGCGGGGTCGGCCAACTCGTGACGCTCGGCTTGCCCGACGAGGGAGTGCACGAGATCTACGCTAAGCGCGCCGACACGATCATCGCCGGCACTGCGGTGCCGGGGGGCGGGCAGGCGATGCCGGTCGATGACGGCTACCGGGTCACCGGCAGATGGCAATTTGGCACCGGTTGTCAGGAGGCGAGCTGGATGCTCGGCAGCTTCCAGGTGCTCGGCGATGACGGCCAGCCGCGCCGGCACCCGCAAGGCGGCTCGCTCTACTGGCGCGGCGTCTTTGCGCGCTCGGAAGCGGAGATCGTGCCGGGGAGCTGGGATGTCACCGGACTGCGCGGCACCGGCAGCTTCGACTGGACGGTCGAGGACGTGTTCCTGCCGGAGCGGCGGACGATGCCGCAAGTCGGCATTCCCCTCGAAAACCAATGGTCGCGCTGGCCGGGGGTCACCTATCAGCTCCCGGTCCAGTGCTGGGTCGGGCCACACCACAGCGCGGTCATCACCGGAATCGCGCGCGCCGGCATCAATGCGCTGATCGAGCTGGCCGGCGGCAAGACGCCGCGCGGCCGCCCCGTCGGGTTGCTCTGCGACAACCCGCAGGTGCAGGATGCAGTCGGCCGGGCCGATGCGATCCTCAACGCCGGCCGCGCCTACCGCAGTGCGATGATCACCGAGCTGTGGAATACGCTCGCTTCCGGCAAGGAGACCACCCTCGAGCAGCGCGCCCGCTGCCGGCTGGCCGCGGTCTACGCCGCCGACTGCGCGCGCGAGGCGATGGATTTGATGTACCGGCACGGCGGCAGCACGTCGTTCAAACGCGAGAGCCGCCTGGCCGAGTGCTGGCGCGACCTGCACACCGTCGGCCAGACCGTCACGCTCGCGCCGGAATGGTACCCGATCGGCGGTCGCGCCTACCTCGGCCTCGACCCGGGCCCCCGCCTGCGCTAGCGCGCATTCCGATCAGGTTACCCCACCAATTCCGACCGTCATTGCAGGCGACCGTAGGGCGGATGCGCGTAGCGCCATCCGCCGGTTCCCTCGTTGGCTTGCGTGGCGGATTACGCTCCCGCCCATCCGCCTACCACGTAGTGTTTTCAGGAAGTCGTCGCGATGTCATGGGCGGCGACCAGTTGGCGGGCGCGCGGGATCAGTTCCTCGCCGTACTGGATGGCGTCTGGACGGGGGTCGTAGCCGCGGATCAACAGGCTGGTGGCGCCCAGTTTGTAATATTCGAGCAGCGCCTTCGCGACTGTTTCGGGCGTGCCGACGAGGGCGGTCGAGTTGCCTTGCGCGCCCGTTGCGGCGGCGAGAGAGGTCCACAAGCAGGTGTCGTGCACCTCGGCCTCGGCAGCGGCCTGCAATAGTCGTTGGGAGCCGACGTTCTGGCGCTGGGGCGCCGAGCCACCGCCGCGATTGATCAGCACGCGGTCGAGGATGGCCCTCGCCCGGTCCCAGGCTTCGCCCTCGGTTGCCGCTAGGATCGGGCGGGTTGAAAGGCTGAAGGTCGGGTTACGGCCGTGCAGTGCCGCCTCCTGTCGCACCCGCTCCATGAACAGGGCCGTGGCTTGAAGCGGCTCGCCCCACAGCATGAAGACGTCGACATGCGGGGCCAGCGCCCGGATCGCTGCGTCGGAGCCGCCGCCACCGTAGATCGGGATATAGGGCTGCTGCCGGCAACGGATTTCCGCATAAGTGCCGCGGGTCCGGTAGAACTCGCCCGCGTGGTCGAACGGCGCCGGTTCGGTCCAGGTCCGGCGCAACAGCGACAGGTACTCGGCGGAGCGGCGATAACGCGCGTCATGATCGATCCAGTCGCCGTCTTTGGCCTGGTCGGCGTCGCTGCCGCCGGCAATGATGTGCACCGCCAGTCGGCCATTGCTTAGCTGGTCAAAGGTTGCCAGCTTGCGGGCGGCGACCGGGGGCGCCACGAAACCGGGGCGATGCGCCAAAAGAAACCCGAGCCGCTCGGTGACCGACGCGGCGTGCGCCCCAATGAGGAACCCGTCAGGCGCGCCCGAGAAGTAGCCGATCAGCACGCGGTCGAAGCCGGCCCGCTCGTGAATGCGCGCCGTCTCGGCAATCACGCTGGCATCAAAAGGCGGCCCGGCCGGCGGGATCAGCTCCGACGAGATCCGCGGCGCGATCCAGCCGATCATCTCCACTGGCATAGCGGCCCCTTCCTGAATTCGAGTAACACCTTAGCGTGCCGGTTTTTGGTGCGGCGCATCCAAAATAACTCTGAGCTCCCCAAGCTTCGCATGGTTCGTTGTTTGCACTGCAAAAGCTTCGACAGACATCATGCTCGGGAATTTCGGCACGACCGAGATCACGCCGCCGGCGATCGCCGCGACCGCACCACCCGCTGCGGAGCGTTGAGCAAGTCGGCGGTTAGTCACTGGCGTAAATCACGTTCCGCAGGATCGGATAGATGTAATTGCTCCAGCGCCGTCCGGCGAAGACGCCGTAATGGCCGACGCCGGTCTGGACATGGTGGCGCTTCATATAGGGCCTGATGCCGCTGCACAATTCTTGCGCAGCCAATGTCTGGCCGACGCCGCATATGTCGTCGCGCTCGCCTTCGACGGTGAAGAGCGCAGTGCGTCGGATCGCGCCGGGATCGGTACGCCGGCCGCGCCATTCGAATTTGCCGAGCGGCAGCGAGTGCTCCTGAAACACGCTGCGCACGGTCTGAAGGTAGAATTCGGCCGGTAAATCCATCACCGCGCAGTACTCATCATAGAACGCGCGGATCGCCGCCGCCTTTTCGTCTTCGCCATTGGCGAGATGGCAAAACAGATCGATCTGGGCTTTGACATGGCGGTCCAGATTCATGCTCATAAAAGCAGCAAGCTGCACAAACCCGGGATAAACACGGCGCATCGCACCGGGATAGCGCAACGGCACGATGCCGATCAGGTTGCGCTCGAACCAATCGATCGGCCGGCTCGTCGCCAGCCGGTTGACCTCGGTCGGGTGGACCCGCACATCGATCGGGCCGGCCATCAACGTCATGCTGCGCGGCTGCGCCGGATCGGAATCCTCGGCCATGATCGCGACCGCGGCGAGCACCGCGACGCAGGGCTGGCACACCGCGACAACATGCACGCCGGGGCCAAGCACCTGCAGAAAGGTGATGACGTGATCGATAAACTCGTCGAAGCCGAATTGCCCATGCCACAAACCGATGTCGCGCGCGTTGTGCCAGTCGGTGATATAGACATCATGGTCGGCGAGAAGCGTCTGCGCAGTGCCGCGCAGCAACGTCGCAAAATGCCCCGACATCGGCGCCACCAGGAGCACTCGGGGTTGCGCCACCGCTACGTCTTTTTCGAGGTGCAGCAGGGTGCAGAACGGTGTGCGATGAACCGCCGTCTCACGCACCGCGGCACGCCGGCGGCCGATATCGACCGTGTCAATTCCAAAGGCGGGCCGATGGTGGCTCAGTCGTGCGCGCGCAACGAGCTCGCAAATGGCCGCCCCAGCCCGATGGAGCCCATTGCGCGACATTCCAGGGAGCGGGTGCGCAAGCGCGGCCGCAGCCATATCGGCAAAAGCCTGCACCGGTCGGGCCATGTCGGCATAAGCCTGAAAGTTCTGATAGAGCATTGCGCGTCACCGACCGGCTGGCTGAAGGGTTGGATTTCCTCGATCGTTTCCGCCTGCTGCTGCGTTGAAACTGGCATGGGGGCTGCATGAATTCGGAGCAAAGGAGGAAACGATGACCGGGACCTTTCTCACGATCAGTAGCAAGAACTATTCCTCCTGGTCGCTGCGCGGCTGGCTCTTGTGCAGAATGGCAGGCCTGGATTTCGTCGAAGAGGTGGTGCCGCCCGACGATCCGGCGAACCGTGCCGAGTTGCTGCTGCTCTCACCGTCGATCCTCGTCCCTTGCCTGACCCACAAGGGCGTCAGGATCTGGGACACCCTGGCGATCGCCGAGTATCTCCACGAAGTGAAGCCGAAGGCAGGGCTGTTGCCGGCGGAACGCGCTGCCCGCGCCCGCTGCCGCTCGATCTGCGGGGAAATGCATTCGGGGTTCACCAATCTGCGGTCGGCGCTGCCGATGAACCTCAAAGCCCACCGCCCCGGCTTCAAAATATGGTCCGGAGCGCAGGCGGACATCGATCGCATCACGACGATCTGGCACGAGTGTTTCGCGGCCCACCACGGTCCCTACCTATTCGGGACATTGACGATGGCCGACGCGATGTACGCGCCTGTCGTGACGCGCTTCCTGACCTACGACGTCAAGCTCGACCGGCAATGCGCCGATTATTGCGAGCGCATCATGGCGCTGCCGGACATGGTCGCGTGGCGCTCGGCGGCGATGCTCGAACCCGAAGAACTCGAAGAACTCGATATGGAGTTCTGAGCCTAAGCGACATCCGCCGTGATCAGGTCGTAGGCCGGCGCGGCACGCAACCGGTGCCGGGCAGCCAGGCCGCGATAAGCCAGTAGTCCCCGGACAACCCGCGGCGGCTCAACACCGTTTCTCGCCGGCAAAGGCGATCGCGATATCTGCCGCGAGCGTCAAACCTTCACGGTCGAGGCCTGGTAGATCTCGTCGATCGACTTTGCCAAGGCCGCCTCGAACTCGGCATCGCTCATCGAGTGCTTGAGGTCTTCGACGAGGGCTCGCGAAAAGCTCGCGATCATGCCGTGATTGGCGGCCAGGCGCTTGCAGGCGACGGCGCGCGTATAACCGCCGGAGAGCGCGACGACCCTGGCCACCCGCCGGTGCTTCGTCAGCGGCAAGTAGAGATCGGGGACATCCGGGAGCGTCAGCTTGAACATCACCCGGGGGCCACGCGGCGCGGCGTCGAGGTTCCTCGTCAACTCGGCGAGGAGGATCGCCTCCGCACCGGCTTTGTCCGGGCTCTTGATCGAGACTTCCGGCTCGAGGATCGGCATCAGCCCATGCTCGGCGATCCGCGCGCCTACCTCGAATTGCTGAGCCGCTATTGCAGCGATGCCGTCTTTCGAGGCCAGGTTGATGACCGAGCGCATCTTGGTGCCGAACACGCCGAGCTTCACCGCCCGGTTCAGAAGCGCGTCGAGTTCCGGCATCGGCCTCATCAGCTGGACACCGTCTTTCTCGGCCTCGAGCCCCTTGTCGACCTTCACAAAGGGGACGACGGCCCGCTCTTCCCACAGGAACGAGGGGGTGGGCTTTCCCCGGACCTCGCCGTCCATCGTGCCTTCGAAAAGGATCGTCCCGATGACCTTGGCGCCGGTGAAGGCCGGCGCGGTCATGATGCGCACGCGCATCTCGTGCACGAGCCTGAACATCTCGGCATCGCCGCTGTAGGCGCTGTCCGGAATGCCGTAGAGGCGAAGGGCGCCGGGCGTCGATCCGCCGCTCTGGTCGAGCGCGGCGATAAAGCCGCCCTTCCCGGACATCTGCGCCATCATCTTGTCATCGGTCATGATCGTCATCCTCGCGTGAGGCCAGCAAGTGAGTAATGGCAGGGGTTCGAGATCCAAGCAATCCTCACTTGCCGGAGTATACCCATCGGGAGCGCCGGGTGTATCTCTTGTGTATCTGGGGATGGACCGCGGCCCGCGTCTGCGCTAACCATTACGGCACCGAACGGCAGCCGGAAGGCGGCCTGCCTGCATCGAGAGAGAAAGGGAGCGACGATGGCCTATGAAGGAATGATTGCGGAGACCATTGCGATCAAGGGCGACAAGAATGAGCCGATCTCGGCCTATGTCGCGCGGCCGTTGGGTCCGGGCCCTTTCCCGGGCATGGTGCTCCTGCATCATGCGCCCGGCTGGGACGAGTGGTACCGCGAAGCGACCCGAAAATTCGCGCATCACGGCTACGCCGCAATCAGCCACAACCTCTATCACCGCGCCGGCGAAGGCAAAGCCGACGATGTCGCTGCCAAGGTGCGCGCCGAGGGCGGCGTTCCCGACGCGCAGGTCATCGGCGATACCGAGGGTGCGGTGCAGTGGCTGCGCGCCCAGCCCTGGCTCAATGGCAAGGTCGGCGTCATCGGCACCTGCTCCGGCGGGCGGCAGACCTTCTTGTATGCTTGCCACACCAAGAGCATCGATGCCGCCGCCGACCTCTGGGGCGGCCGGGTTGTGATGAGCAAGGAGGAGCTGACGCCGAAGCAGCCGACCCCTCCGATCGAGTTTACGAGAAACCTCTCCTGTCCTCTGCTCGGTCTGTTCGGCAATGAGGATCGTGCCCCGACCCCGGAGCAGGTCGACCAGCACGAGGCCGAACTGAAGAAGCACGGCAAACAATACGAGTTTTACCGGTACGATGGCGCCGGGCACGGCTTCTTCTATTACGACCGGCCGATGTACCGCATCGAGCAGGCGCTCGACGGCTGGCAAAAGGTATTCGCGTTTTTTGGTAAGCACTTGGCCAAATAAACGCCCGAACTTCTGAGAAACGGCATGTGCACCTCGATCGTCGAGGTCGTCGGCGCGGAGGGCGCCGGTAAGCGGGATGACGGGTGGTTCGATGTGACCCATGCGGTCGTGTCGTACGACCACCCGCATCACGCTCTGTACGAAGATGCAATCAATATCGATTTCGTGAACCCCGCGCTCGGACCGGGGGCGCGGGTCGCGGTCGAGATCTCGCTGGAGTCGGCCAAAGAGCTGTGCGGCGCGCTCGCCAGAGCGATAGCAGCGGCCGAGATCGAGGAAAGCGCACGTTTGCGACCTCGCCGCTAACGCGGCTTAGTGGTCAATACCTCAAAGATACGGCGCTAGGCGCAACGGGCTTTATTTCGCCCTTTGTAATCTGCAGGCGAAACCTGATCGGGGGAGTGGAATGCTGAGATGCCTGGGACTGGGCCTCCTGCTCGGCACGGGGCTTGGAAGCGTCGCGTGGGCACAGGACTCGGCTAAGTTCGATGGCCAGTACATGGGAGAACTTATCCTCACGAAAGAAGTCAGTGGTGATTGCACCACGCCTCCTCTGGGAGCGCTTTACCCTCTAACAATATCCAGCGGCGAAGTGCAGTTTGCATATCGCCCACGATTCAACACAACATTAAGAGGGCGGGTCGGTGAAAATGGGAATTTTAAAGCCTCTGCCCGCTTGCAAAAAGGATTTGTGCAGATGACTGGGCGCATCCAAGGAAATAATATTACCGCTTCTATTGTATCGCCAAGTTGCAATTACACCTTCAAGACAAAAAACTAGCTGCGGATAAGCCTCGGCGAGCCGTCGCTATACGCCGCTGCTCGGGTGCGGTACGCCCCGCCATACCGCAATAGCCGAGAGCGCGCTGCACGCAATCGAGAGCCAGAACGCGGTCGAATAGCTGCCGGTCACATCGTGCGACACGCCGGCAACCCAAGGCCCGGCTGCGCCCCCGAAGATGGCGGCCAACATCACCGAGCCGAAGATGCTGCCGGAATGGCGACCGGGAAAACTTTCCACCGGGATCGCACCCATCACCGAGGTAAGGCTGTAGCCAAGCGTCCCTTGGGCGACGACCATCAGCCACAGCAATGGAGCCGCCGGAACGGCGGACAGAGCAAGCAGCGCCGCGCAACTGAGCACAAAGCCGCCATTGCCGATCGTCCATACCCATTCGCGGCGGATTCGATCCGATAAATGGCCGAGCGCGATCTGGCCGGGAACCGCGACGAGGCTCACCAGACCCAATGCCCAAGCCGCGCTCTTCGGGTCGAAGCCGATTTCGATGAGGTATTTCGTCTGATGGACCTGAACCAAATACCAGGTGAGCAAGGCACAGAAATAGCTGAGCGCCAGCCACCAGAAGCGCGGTGTACGCAAGGCCCGCGCGAGTGTCCAATGGACCGAAGCTCCGCCGACAGCCGCGAGGCGGCGGGTCGGCGATACGGTCGGGCCCGTCAAAGCACCGTCCGGCTCGAGGCCCAGATCGGCGGGCTTGCGTCTCAGCAGCAGATTGAGCGGTGCCAGCGCTACGAGTACGAGGAGGCCAAGCGACCAGCAAGCGGTGCGCCAGCCCCGATCGGAGATCAAGCTCTGCAGCCAGGGAAGGATTGTCACGGAGCCAACGCCGACCCCCGAAAAGGCAATGCTCAACGCCAGCCCACGCCGCCGCACAAACCAGTTGGTCAGGTAAAGCGATTGCACCGTGTAGGCGAGCAGGTTGACCCCGCCGCCGACAAGCGCCCCGAGACTCAGATAGAGTTGCCAAGGCTCCTGGATCAGCGATGCCAGCAACAGGCCGCTGCCCATCGACACGACGCCGGTTTCGATCGCGAGCGTTGGGCCGCGGCGGTCGGTCAGCCAGCCGACGCAGGGCGTGATGACCGCCGAAATTAAAAACCCGAATGAGAAGGCCCCTGCGATAATGCCGCGATCCCACTGGAATTCGGCGAGGATCGGCGGGAACAGCAACGAGAAGGCGGTGCGGGCATTAACGCCGATCGCCATCGTCACAAACGACACTGCGACGAGGACCCACCCGTAGAAAAACGGCAACCGAAATGGGCTCACCGAAATCTTTTGCGCGGCGCCGGTCTTACGACTGTTACCTGGCCGCGTAGATCGATACGGCGTCCCTCGCATAGCGTTGTTCGCGGCCCCAGAGTGTTTTTCGACGCGGCCAGTGCAATATTCGCCTTACCTCATCTCGAGCTGTTCACGATAATCGCCACGCTCGGCGCGCCCAGGATGTAACCTTGCAGGAGTTGCGGATCGAGAGCTTTTTCCGACGCATGACGATACCGCGGAAATCCTTCGCACCTGGGCCCCATGCTGAGGGATGCGTCAGACGAGAAGCTCGTCGTCAGATGACCCCCTCTTCGGCGAGCCGCTCGGTTTCGCTCTGGGTGCGGCCGAGCAGCTCCGTCAGCACCCACATATTGTCCTCGCCATAGCACGGCGCGCCGCGATTGGTCGGGCCACCGATATAGGGCGGGGTCTTGCTGAACTTCACCGGCAGTTCATAGATCGGCCAGGTGCCGATCTTGGTGCCGGTGACTTCGGTCAACCAGTTGAGGTGCTTCAGTTGCGGGTCCGTGTCGACGCGATCCTCGGCGTTCTGGCACACCCCCGCCGGCACTCCGGCCGTCTGCAATTTCATCATGCAATCCCAGCGGTCTCGGGTTCGGGTCCAGGCCTCGACCGCCGCATCCAGTGAATCCTGATGCTGGAGCCGGTGCTCCAATGACTCGAAACGGCGGTCGTCGAGCCATTCGCTATGCCCGGCGACCTGCGCCAATGCGCGCCATTCGTCGTCGGTGAAGCACGCAATGGCGATCCAGCGATCCTTGCCTTCACAGCGATAGGCGCCGTGCGGCGCGGCCGGTTTGTAGGGTGAGCGGTTGCCATACCGGCGGAATTGGCGCTCATTGGCCGACCAGTCGAGGATCGTCGCGCCAGTCAGGAAAATGCCGGATTCGCATTGCGAGGCGTCGATCCACTGGCCCTCGCCGGTGCGCTCGCGGTGATAGATCGCGCCGAGCAAGGCCAGTGCATACCCGTAGGCGCCCATCCAGTCGAGGTAGGAATAGCCCCAGCCGACCGGCATCGCCGGCTCCGGCAGGCCCGACATCTCGCCCTGGCCGCCAAACGCCGCCGCGACCGGGCCGACCGTGCGCATCCGTCCGTAAGTCCCGTGCGCGCCCATGCCCGATTGCTGGATGTAGATTATGTCGGGCCGGATCGACTTAATCACATCGTAACCGAGCCCCAGCCGCTGTAATACGCCCGGCGAGAACCCCTCGGCCACGACATCGCAGATGCGCACCATTTCCTTGGCGATCTGGAGCCCTTTCGGGTGCCGGATATTCAACGAGATGCCTCGCTTGCCGGCATTCTTGTTGTTGAACTGCCCGCCCATATCGGAGTCGCGAACGCCGGGCAGCGGACCGGTCGCGGCATCGCGCGCGGCGCGGCCGCCGACCGGCGCCATCGCCGCGAGCCGCGTGTCGGGATTGTCCTTCCATTCGACCTTGAAGCTCTCCGCACCCATTGCGGCGAGAAAGCGCGTGCCGCCGGCGGAGGCGAGAAACCAAGCGAAGTCGAGGATCTTTATCCCCTGCAGCGGAAACGGCTTCTCGTGCAACGCCGAGAGTCGCGGGTTCTCGACCCGGCGGGGATGCGCCGGCACCATCGGCCGGCGGACCGCCTCGCCGAGCACCGCCGCGGTATCCTCGCCGAGCAGCGGTGCGCGCCGGCCGACCTGCCAGCTGGTCTTGCTGCTGAGCCATTTGCTGGTCGGGTAGCGGAAGCTGCGGCCGAGCTCCGGGTGCTCGACATCGGCGAAGGTCTTGCGGGTCAGCCAATGCTCGTCGAGCGCGTTCTCGTGCGGCTTGCGCAGCGGCGCCCACAGGAGTCCCGCGTCCTGCGCCTCCCGCCACGGCATGTCTTTGTAGGTCCAGGCGCGCACGAAGCGCTGTACGACGTCGAGCATATGCGCCCGCGCTTCGTCGCTGCCGGCCGTGCCGGGCACCTGACGCGCCCGCAAATCGGCATCCGGCGGCGGGGGCTGCAGATCGGCCTGGGCCTCGTATTTGCTCAATAGCGGCACGAGGTTCTTCAGGTCGCGCGCGCCCATGCCGTGCGTGATGAACCAGCGCCCGTCCTTCGTGTGACAAATGCCCGGCGAATGGTTGGGAAATTCGGCGGCATGCCGGTTGGTCAAGCGCCACAGGGGCACCCGCCGCATGACCCAATACATGATGTCCTGCTCGGGGTTCTTCGACACCGCCTCGTGGATCGCCACCGAGACATCCTGCCCCTCGCCGCTGCGCTCGCGATGGATCAGCGCGGCGATGATGCCGGTCGCCAATTGCTCGCCGGCGATGTGATAGGCATGCCAGATCTGCGGCGCGATCGGCGGCGTGTCGTATTCGAGGTTGGGGTCGGGATCGTAGCCGCAATTCATCATCACGCCGCCGAGCGCGAGATGAATGAGGTCGGAGCCCTTGAAGTCCGCCCACGGTCCGTCATCGCCAAACGGCGTCATCCGCGCGGTCACCAGCGCGGGGAATCGCGCGTTGAGCGCGGCGCGATCGAGCCCGAGGGCCTCGTTGAGCGCGCCGCAGCTCGCATCGAGCAGGATGTCGGCGCCTCCGAGCAAGCGTAGCATATCCTCGTGCCCGCTCGGTTGCCGTAAGTCGAGCACGACCGACTTCTTGTTCCGGTTGTAGTTCCAAAAGAACAGCGAGCGTTCGAGACCCGGCTGGTCTTCGAAGAATGGCCCGATCCGCCTTGTCGCATTGCCTTCCGGCGGCTCGATCTTGATGATTTCGGCGCCGAGCCCGGCCAGCAGCAGCCCAGCATATTCGGCGCGCTCGTCGGCAATCTCGATCACCCTGAGGCCCGCCAGCATTCCAGGTCCGGAATTGCCCATCATTTCACCCGGGCCGGCTGCGATCCCCGCTTGCTTCGCCAAGACGTTCTCCCTTCAAATGTCTTCGGGCTCCCCCGTGGAGAGAGGATAATCCCGCCAATGAGCAACTGGAGCAAGGTGACCCGGCCGATCCCGGTGCCGAACGAGTGGACGAAGCCGTTCTGGGATGCGGCCAGGCGCGGCGTATCTGGAACTGCAGCGCTGCCAAAGCTGCGGACATTTCCAGCACCCACCCTATGCGACCTGTACGCAATGTGTGGCTACGGACCTGAAATTCGAACCCGTGCGCGGGGTCGGCACGATCTATGCCTATACGATCATGTATCACACCGGCGACAAGCGCTTTGCTTCCGCGGTGCCTTACGCCAGCATCATCGTCGAACTCGACGACGCCCGTGGCGCATTGATGGCCGGCAATTTGCTTGAAGCGGAATACACCGAGGCGAAGGTCGGGCGGCGCGTCGAGGTCGTCTTCGAGAAGCTGAACGACGAGATCACCTTGCCGCAGTTTCGTCTCGCGGGCATGACTTCTGCTGACTGAAAGGGGAATTGCGGATGGCGCATTCTCTTTTTCCCCGTCATTCCCGCGAAAGCGGGAATTTAGGGCAAACGCTACGCCGCGCGCCCCTGGACCCCCGCTTTCGCGGGGGCGACGAGGACCAAAGTATCAACGCTACGGTTCTGGCTGGTGAGAGGAAGACCGCATGTGGGAGAACCGGTGCAAGGTGGCGGTCAGCGGCGTGGGCTTTTCCAAGGTTGCCCGCTCGGCCGAGATCCCGCTCGCGGCGCATGCGCTGACGGCGGTCAAGGAGGCGGTTGCGGATTCGGGGCTGCAGCTGTCCGACATCGACGGTTTGGCCACTTATCCGGAACTGCCGGCGACCGGGCACGCGGAGGTCGACGGCATCTCGATCGTGTCGGTCAACTGCATGATGGCGATGCTGAAATTGCCCAATCTCAGCTGGCACATCCAGGTCGGCACCACCAACATCGGCGGCGCCGTGCAGCAGGCGGTCAACGCCCTGCTGGCAGGCGTGTGCAAATACGCGGTCGTGTGGCGGGCGATGCACAACCCGCGCGGCACCTACCAGAACCTGCCCGGCGCTTATGCGCAGGGCGCCGCGCAGTTCACCGCGCCCTACGGCTTTGGCGGCCCAGGGCAAGGCATGGCGGTCGCCTATACGCGCTGGCTCGAGCGGCACAACCAGAACCGCGAGAAGATGGCGACACTCGCGATTACGCAGCGCCGCCACACGCAACGCAATCCGCACGCTTACTTCTACGGAACGCCCCTCTCGCGCGAGGACTACCTCAATTCGCGGATGGTGGCGTATCCGTTTTGTCTGTTCGATTGCGACATCCCGGTGCAGGGAGCGGTCGCCATCGTGCTGACGACGGCCGACCGCGCGCGCGACCTGAAGCCACGACCGGCCTACCTCGCCGGCTACGGCCAGCGTTTGCATTTCGAGGTGGCAGGCCGCATCGGCAGCCTCGCCGATTACATGGAAGGCGGCCGCAGCTCGGCGAAACTGAGCTGGGAGCGCTCCGGGCTTCGGCCCGCAGGACGTCGACGTGGCGCAGATCTACGACGGCTTCTCGGCCTCGGTGATCTACGGCCTCGAATCCTACGGTTTCTGCAAGGAAGGCGAGGCGCTCGATTTCATCCAGGAGGGGCGCATCGAACTCGACGGCGAATTGCCGCTCAACACCTTTGGCGGCAGTCTCGGCACCGGCCGCATCCACGGCCTGTGGCACATCATCGAGGGCGCCCTACAGGCCTCGGGCCGCGCCGGATCACGCCAGGTCCAGGACGCCAACGTCTCCTTCGTGGGCGCCAGCGCCCCGATCGTGACCGGCACGACCTTCATCTTCGTCGGCGACCCGTATTGATCAAGCTAGCGGGCTGGGACGCACGCTCCGTTGTAATAGGTGTAGCCGTAGTTGCACCTCACGGGCGGCGTGAGCATATTGGCGGTGCCCTGAAGCGCACCGGTAGCGGTGCCAAGCGCGCCGCCCACAACCGCGCCAACGGGTCCGCCGCCGCCATAGCCCTGCGCTGCGCCGGCCGCCTCCCCGGATACTGCGCCGGAGACGGGGTTCCCATAACCCGGCGCACCGGCCGGCTGGCAGACGCCGTTGGCATAGTAGTAACCCGGCGCACATTGCGCCATCGCCACGCTCGACGTGCCCGCCGCCAGGGCGGCGGCGATTGCAAGAACCTTGAACCTTGTTGGCATCGCTACCTCCGCGAAGTATGCACAAATAGCGGCAGAGCGCCGCCACCGGAGTGCTAACGGTGTAGAATTGAATCGCGTTCCGCGCGGGGCGGAGCCCCGTTTCTTACATCCTCGTTTTCGGGAGGAAAAAACATGGCGCAGACTGCTGCAGGCGAATACCTTTACGAGCTGATCCGCGATTTCTGCAAACTGCCGACAGGGCAAACCTTCGGGCTGGTCAGCCGGGTCGCGGCCGACGCGCAGGACCGGATCTACGTGTTCCAGCGCAAGGACCCGCCTGTTGTCGTCTTCGATCGCGACGGCAAGTACCTCGGCGCCTGGGGCAGCGGCGAGGTCATCGACCCGCACGGTCTGAAAATCGTCGGCGACACAGTCTACACGACCGACCGCTCCAACTCGGTCGCGAAGTCGTTCACCCTCGACGGCAAGGTACTGTTGGAGCTCGGCACGCGCGGCCAGCATTCGGATACCGGCAACGTCACGAACTGGCTGGCGGAGCGCGCGGCGGGGCCGTTCAACCACCCGACCGAGATGATCGCCCACCCCAACGGCGACCTTTACGTGACCGACGGCTACCGCAACGCCCGCGTGCACCGTTTCACGCGCGACGGAAGGCTCGTCAAATCCTGGGGAGAGCCGGGCCAGGGCGCCGGCCAGTTCCACCTGCCGCACAGCATCGCCTTCGACGACGACGGCAAGCTCTACGTCGCCGACCGGTCGAACAAGCGCATCCAGATCTTCACACCCGAGGGCGAGTTCCTCGGCCAGTGGACCGGCATGGGCGGCCCCAACGACATCACTCGCGGCAAGGACGGCAATTTCTACATCGCCGAGCAGGAAGATGGCAGCAACCCCGCCTATGTGTGCGTCCGCGACGGACGAGGAAATGTGCTCGCCCGCATGGAGAGCCGCCACGTTCACGGCATCGGCGTCGACTCGCGCGGCGACATCTACGCCGGCCTGACCCAGGACCGCAGCGTCGACAAGTTCGTGCGGGTGGGCTGAGCAGCGGCTGGGGCTTCGGCCCGGGCCAGGCGCTTCCTGGCCCTTGCGCTCTAGTGGCCCGAAATCATGTTGCCGGTGCCGGTAAGGGCGCCGCCGGCCGTGCCGAGCGCCCCGCCGACGACCGCGCCGACGGGACCGCCGGTTGCAGCTCCGCTTGCGGCGCCGGCAGCCTCCCCGGAGACCGCGCCAGACACCGGGTTCGAGTACCCCAGGTGCCGCACCGGCTGGCAGACGCGGTTATGATACCTGTAGCCCGGCGCGCAGGGATATTTCGCCATCGCCGCGCTCGACGTGCCCACCGCCAGAACAGCGGCGACTGCGGCTAAAACCTTCAACCTGGTTCGCATCGCTATCTCCACGAAGACTGCAGAAGCCCATGGGAGAGTGAACGCTGCACAGTCAAATCGCGTTCCGCGCGTGGCGGTATTGCCCCCGGGACTAGCCCGGGGGACTACGGAAAGGCAGGTTACTGCGCGGCGGCGGCCAGCGGTCGCTCCGCCGCACTCGCCGGCCGGTTTGCTTTGAGGAACGCGCGCACGTGGCGCAGCGCGAGTTGGATCTGCTCCGGGTTCGCCTTCCACGGATAGATGCTGACTTGTGCATTGGGCGCGAGATGCGCGCTCTCCAACGCCACCGCGTAGGGGTGGGCCGGCACGTCGTCGGGCAGGACGAGGACCGGCGTCCGGCAATTGCTTCACGAAATCGCGCGTCACGGTGAACACGAAATCGGCGTTGGCTGCGGTACATCTTGTTGAGGAACGCGTCGATTTGGGCCATCGTGACGTCGGGCCGGCGCTCGCACAGCGGTGGCCCCCAGCCCTTGATGTTGTTCTGGTAGAAGAGGTCGGGCATCGTCGGGCGGAAGCCGCTCGGCTGCGCCAGCACCGCAGCGACCACTCGCCCGGGCGCCCGCTTCAGCAGATTCCAGATGAACGGGCCGCCGATGCAGAAGCCCAACACCATGAACTCGCGGATCCCGAGGTGGTCCATCAGGCCGATATGGTCGTCGGTATAGGCGTCCCACGGCCGGTCGATTTCGAGCGGGCCCGAGGACTGGCCGCCATTGGCGTTGCGCAGATCCGCCGACGATGACGCGGTACTCGTTCTTGAACTCGTCCATCGGGTTGAAGGGATGGTTCGCGAGGCCTGCGACCGTCGAGTTGAGCCCGCCGCCCGGGATAACCATAAGCGGGAAGCCGGAGCCGACCTCTTCGTAATGGATGCGGACGTCGCCTTTTTCGTAGAACGGCATTGGGGGGTTCTCCTTCGTGGGGCGGATATTGGCGGAATGCGCTTCCGCTCTTTCGCTCTTCCGCCCTACAGTACTGCATCCCTTGGGTAATGCATCACCAAATCCCCATCTAGATACCGGGGAACCGCTCGCGAGCAGTGGCCGTCCGAGACAGAGTCCGAGGCCGCGCTCCAGATTGCAGGAGGCAGCCATGTTTATTTCCGATGTCTTGCGGACCAAGGGCCATCACGTTGAGAGGATACACCCCGCGGATAGCGTGGAGCTTGCGGTCCGCAAGCTCGCTGAGCACCGCATCGGCGCCCTCGTGGTGGAGGATCGGTGGATGAAGCCGGTCGGCATCTTTTCGGAGCGGGACTTCATCAAGGCGATAGCCCGTGACGGCGCCGCCGTGCTTGGCTTTGAGGTCCAACAACTGATGTCGACGCCTGTCCTCACTTGCCGCCCCTCCGATCGCATCGATGCCGTGCTTGCGACAATGACGACAGCGCGAATCCGTCACTTCCCGGTGATCGAGGGCAGCGAGCTGAAGGGCATCGTCAGCATCGGCGACCTGGTGAAGCATCGCCTCGACGAAAAGGAACTGGAAGCGAGCGTTCTTCGCGATATCTCGCGCATGCGCGCCTGAGCGGCACCGTTGCTCCGCTGGCATTCTCGTAACTAAACTGTACGCGAACAAGCAGCCGGAGGGAGCGCGGAAGATGCAGGCGGATTACATCATCATCGGGGCGGGCTCGGCCGGCTGCGTGCTGGCCAACCGGCTGACCGAGGATCCCCGAACGAAAGTCTTGCTGATCGAGGCGGGCGGGCGCGACTGGAACCCGCTGATCCATATCCCGGCCGGGTTCTTCAAGATGCTCGACCACGATACCCTGACGTGGAAGTTCCGCGCCGAGCCCGATCCCGGCACCAACGGCCGCGCGATCGTCTACACCCGCGGCCGGGTGATCGGCGGGTCCTCGTCGATCAACGGCCTGATCTACATCCGCGGCCAACCCGAGGATTACGACCACTGGGCGCAGCTCGGCAATCGCGGCTGGTCGTGGGACGATTGCCTGCCCTATTTCCGCAAGGCCGAGCGCTGGGAGGGCGAGGGCAGCGAGGCGCGCGGCAAGGAGGGGCCGCTCTTCACCTCGAAGACCGACCGGCCGGCGATCTGCGCGACCGTGCTCGAGGCCGGCAAGGAGATCGGGCTCGAATACCGCGAGGACCTCAACGACCTGCCGCCGGGCCATAAAGACTGCATCGGCTGGTGCCAGCAGACCCGCGGCGGCCGCCGCCGCGCCTCGACCGCCCGCACCTACCTGCACCCGGCATTGAAGCGGCCGAACCTGCAGCTCGTCACGGGCGCGCTGGTGCACCGCGTCCTGTTCGACGGCAAGCGCGCGACCGGCGTCGAGTTCTCGCGCGAGCGGGCGCGTCGAGCGGGCCGATGCGGCGCGCGAGGTGATCCTGTCGGCGGGCGCGATCGGCTCGCCGCACATCCTGCAATTGTCGGGGGTCGGCGACCCCGAGCATCTCGGCGAAGATCGGCGTCCCGGTCGTGCATGAATTGCGCGGCGTCGGCAAGAACATGCAGGACCACTATGTCGCGCGCGTCTCCTACCCGGTCGTCGGCGCGCAGACCGCCAATGAGCGCTCGCGCGGCCTGCCGCTTGGCCGGCGAGGTCATGCGCTGGCTCTTCACCGGCAAAGGCATGCTGACCTACAGCCCGTCGATCGTCGCCGCCTCGGTCAAGGTATTGGAGGAGTCGGCGACCCCCGATATGCAATGCACCTTCGCGCCGGGCAGCTTCAAGAACGGCCAGATCGGCGAACTCGAGGAGACGCCCGGGCCTCAGCGCCGGCGCCTGGCAGATGCGGCCCCTGTCGCGCGGCTATGTCGAGGCCAAATCGAACCGGCCCGGCGACGCGCCGGCGATCAACCCGCGCTACCTGTCGGAGGAAAGCGACCGGCGCGCGATCATCGGCGGCTTGCGCTTGGCGCGGCGGCATCTTCGCCGCCCCCGCACTTGCAGCGCTTCGTCCGCGAAGAAACCCTGCCCGGCGCCGCAAGTCCAGACCGACGACGAACTGCTCGACTACGCGCGGCGCAACGGCGGCACCTGCTATCACGCCAGCTGCACCTGCCTGATGGGCTCGCACCCGATGAGCGTCGTCGACAGCGAATTGCGCGTGCACGGGCTCGAGGGGCTCCGCGTCATCGACGCCTCGGTAATGCCGGCCGTCACCTCGACCAACACCAACGCGCCGACGATCATGATCGCCGAGAAGGGCGCAGCAATGATCAAAGGCACCGGTCGGCAAAGACTGGCGGCTTAGCGAAGGCGAGCGCGGGGGTTGATCTGTCGGATCCGCATTGCCCGGCGGCGCTCCACTCGACGGAAAACCCTCGTCGCTTATTGGGAAGCAACTCGCCGAGGCGGACAATTGCCTCTATCGCAGCTCTTGAGGGGACCTCAATGGAATATATCGAGCCGGACGGGTCGTCTTTCGGACATAACATCGATTCGACGCAGATGGGATTGGAGCTGTATCGGCTCATAGCGATGTTTTTGAGTGCGGGACCCATCGAGGAGATTTCTTCAAAAGCGCGTCAATCCGGGAAAGGTTTAGTGGATCGTGAAACTCATTGGTTGGAAGCGCTCAAGTCGCGGTTTTTCTGGGACGAGGTATCTCGCATCCTTATCTATTTGGCGATTCAGGGCCAACTCTACTTAAATATGAAGTCTCCGTTTGATATGAGCGATCGTATGCGACTACATCCGGTCTGGAAAGAATCATGTGGGTTTTTAGAGGAAACAGATAACAACGAGAAGAGCGTGGATCCAGAGGCACCTGCACCAAGGGAGAAGGCGAAGCCGTTACCGCTTCGCGAAGCCTTCAATAAAATTATTCACGCCGATGTCGTTAATCCGGATATGGAGGCACATAGTTTCACTGAGTTGCTCACCTCAAAGAAAATAAATCCGATTGTTTACTTGTGCGGAACATATCTTGGGAAATCTTGGCGAGCAACTTTGGATATCATTGAGTTCGCTCGTTTGCTGCGTCGCGCGCTGTTGCTCGGAGGCAGCGATGTTTGAAACAGATATATTTACCTCTGACGAGGGGAAGTCGCGCTCAAATTACGTTCTTGCAATATGCAGCGGTAGCGATAGTCAAAATCCACCGCGTGTGGATTGAGCCAGTCCAGCATCGCCCGCCCCGTCATTATCTGGTCGATGTCGGCGCTGCTGACGGGTTCAGTGCAGTACCAATCGCCTTCCTCGACGCTCGAAGGATACTTGAGTTCTGAGAAGGGCTCACGGCAAGAGAAGGTCGCAGTCGCGAATACGACGACGGCACCGTGATTGCTCAGATCGTTTCTAAAGTCATCGAAAGCGTACCCGTCCGACAGGCAGACGATGCCCGATCGAGCTAAATGTCCGGTGATGATCGCTATTAAGCGAGCCTTGCGGCCCTCGTCGACCGCATACAAGAGATCGGGAGCGTCATTATAGAAAGCTTTTGTCCACGATCCCTTCTGCGGCACCAATCCTTGCGCTCTTATCGATGGGACGTTTCGGGCGAGAGTACCATGATAAAGCTTTTGCATCGAAGCTAACCGCGCAAATTATTTATGCCCGGTCAACAGCTCGCGAACGAAGGCCCGTTGAACGCGTCCCAGAAATAGCGTTCCAAACATCAGCGTGAAAAGATGGTGGCGTTCAAATCCGATCGGCGTGCCAACGCGTTTTGCAGCATTCCAGAATAGCGTTCCCGCCATCTCGTCTGGGTCTTTCGACACCCATTCTCTATACGAGCCGTATTCCTCGGAGCGATACCTGAGGGTCGCGCAAATCGTCTTTGGTTCTGCCCCTAGTAGGGCCAATAGATGTGCTAAGCTGCCTTCAAAGAAGTCCATAAATCGATCGCGCTGCTCCGGAATGTCTCGATACGCAAGCTCGTCTATTAATCTGTACCAGAGACATGCTTCCTCAAGTTTTGAGGAAATCTCCTGATCTGGGTTTATTTCATTTACAGCCTTCAACACCTCCTTCGATACCTCAATGCCCACGCCGAGATTGTGCACCACGTACGCTGTTAAAACGGTGGCCTTTTCGTGGATCAGCTCGTCGGTATTTGGGCGGGATCGGTAACCGGCAACTTGGCCCGGCCAATCCGCGTTCAACCGAACTGTCGCAGCGGGCGTTATGAAACAGAGAAAGATTGAACGGTCGAGAAGTTCGCCATCTGAGAGCTTCTGTAGTTCTTGAGTTAGGCGGGGATGCGTCATCAGCACGCCTTCCCTCTGCGCGTAGGCAATGACTAGCTGGCCCATCTCGGCTTCCAGGCGATCAACCACGGAGAATAGCCGGCGTCTGATGTCAGCCCCTGATGCAGCGGCTTCAGCGCAACTTCTTGGTTCTCGCAACTCGATAAAGGCTGCTTCGATCATATGCCGCGCCTTTTCGGCATCTTGACGCTGCTGTCGGGAGAGGAGTAACCGCCCAAGGACGCCCATTTCGCAGCCTTTACGAGTTATAGAAATTCCAACGAAGGAATCCGAACACAATCCTCTTAGCCTCGATGGACCGCTGTATCGTCGTGATATTGTTTGTGATTGGAGACCTTAATTTTCTCTCAAAATCCTGAACTGTGCTTACAGAGATCGTCGGCGCGCGGACCGCTAATTAGCGCTCGCGCGGCCTGCCCTTGGCCAGCGAGGTCATGCGCTGGCTCTTCACCGGCAAAGGCATGCTGACCTACAGCCCCTCGATCGTCGCCGCCTCGGTCAAGGTGTTGGAGGAATCGGCGACCCCCGACGTGCAGTGCACGTTCGCGCCGGGCAGCTTCAAGAACGGCCAGATCGGCGAGCTCGAGGAGACGCCCGGCCTCAGCGCCGGGGCCTGGCAGATGCGGCCCCTGTCGCGCGGCTATGTCGAGGCCAAATCGAACCGGCCGGGCGACGCGCCGGCGATCAACCTGCCTTATCTGTCAGAGGAAACGGACGGCGCGCCATCGTCGGCGGGTTAAGGCTGGCCCGGCGGATTTTCGCGCTCCCGCGCTGCAGCGGTTCGACCGGGAAGAGAGCCTGCCGGGAATGCATGTGCAGACCTACGACGAATTGCTCGACTACGCGCGGCGCTACGGCGGCGCCTGCTATTACGCCAGCTGCATTTCCCGCCGGTGTCGGCCGGTGCGATTTGCTCCCCGAACGCCGATGCGCTACAATGTAAACATTGTTTGCTTCCATCCGAGGACCGCAATGTCAAAGTCCGTGACCATAGCCGCCCGTGTCGATGCCGATCTCGACCACGAGCTCGAACTGCTGGCCGAAGCGACGGGCCGCAGCAAGTCCTGGCTCATCAACGAGGCGCTGCGATCCTATGTCGCCAATGAGCAGCAATTCCTGGCGGCTGTCGAGGAGGGCAAGCAAGCGCTGCAGGCCGGCCAGGTTGTCGATCATGCGACGGTCGTCGCGGCATTTGAACGGGTCGTCAAACCCCATCCGTGACAATTCGCTGGACCAAGCCGGCGAACGACGATTTCCTCGGCATTGTTCGATGGATCGCTGCCGACAACCGGGCCGCCGCCTCGCGGGTCGGGCAGCGGATATTGGACTCGGTGCGGCAGCTCGATGATTTCCCGTTGCGGGGCAGGCCGGGCCGGTCGCCCGGGACGCGCGAGCTCGTGATTTCTCGCCTGCCGTATCTCGTCGTCTACAGTGTCGACGCCGCTGATCCGCGAACGGTCGTGATCCTCCGGGTGCTGCATGGGGCCATGTTGTGGCCACCGGCCGCGCCCTAATCCTGCTCGAATGCGGAGGTCGGCTCCACAATCTATGTTTTCGCGCGATAACCTTTCGCGGCTTCTCGTCGCCTCCCAACGAGCGCTCGCGCGGCCTGGCTCTGGCCGGCGAGGTCATGCGCTGGCTTTTCACCGGCAAAGGCATGCTGACCTACAGCCCCTCGATCCTCGCCGCCTCGGCCAACGTATTGGAGGAGTGCGACCCCCGATGTGCAATGCACCTTTACGCCGGCTGATGCCGGCGGTCACCTTCACCAACACCAACACCAACGCGCCGACGATCATGTTCGCCAAAAAGGGCGCGGCGATAATCAAACGCACCACGAGGCAAAAACTGGCGGGAGGAAGCGGCAATCGTACGCTTCGCGGCAGCTTCCGCAGTCGTAGCGCGACTGGAGAAACTCATTGCTATCGGCCGCGATGGGATGAACCGTTATCCAACGCGAGGCGAGGCTTGACCGGCCGCAGGATCCCGACCGCTGTCGGGGGATCGCTTGGGGTTGCGTGCGCTGACTCTGATCAGTCGGCCCAGTTCTGAATTTCCAGGCCATCGATGCGTCGAAACTCGCGTTCGTTATTGGTGACCAGAATGAGGCCCGCCGCTTTGGCATGCGCAGCAATCCACAGGTCGTTGTTGCCGATCATGTCTCCCCGGGCTGCCAATGCGGCGCGGATCGATCCATAGAATTCGCCGGCGCGAGACGGGAGCTCCAGCACTGGAAGCAAGCCCGCCAGCTCGGCCAGCTGCCTGCGAGCCTGTTCCCGGAATTGGCTTTTTTCCGCGCCGTAAGCAAGCTCGCCATAGGTAATGACGGAAAGGACCGCCTCCCCCGGCTTTAACTGTCGAAACCGCGCCAGAACCGCCGGCGGCCGTCGCCGCCGGATGTAGATACATATGTTTGTGTCCAGCAGGAACCGGGCGACATTCAAAGACCTTCACGCTCCTGTGGTAGAGTATCGCCGCGGTCTTCCGGCAGAACATCTGCGGGCAGGTCGGTCAGAATTTCGAAGGCTCGCACCAGCCCCTCAGCCTTTTCACGCAACACGATCTCGTCGCCTCGACGAAAAATCTCTACTTCCGGGCCCTTCAGTCGATATTCTTTCGGCAACCGCACGGCTTGACTGTTACCGGAACGAAAAACACGGGCCGTAGCCATGTCGGTCTCCCCGCGGGATATACATCTATGTATATACTCACGTGAGAAGTCAAATGCAACTTCCGTCCGCAGGCGTCTCCTGACCGGTGCCGGCAATTCACCGCACTTGTGGAAAAGTGCACTTGCCTGACAAATCATCGCCGACGGCCGCATTAGCGGGGAAACGGCACCGCTTAAATTGCCACAATCGCATGGTACTTCGGAGCCAAGCCGGGCCCCTGGGGTGAAACGGAACGTGGCGATAAATCCTGCGATTTGGGGCGAGACCCATTTCGGGCTAACCGCACCGACAACCATTTCGAGAATTTCGACCTGTTCTCGTCCTGAAGAAACAGGTCGATCAGGGCAGTGAGCTCAACGAAAAGTTGTTGCGGCTGAGTCTCGCGGTGCGGGAGCGGGTGAGGGGCCTCTCCTTGCGCTCGGGCGCGGCGCGGGGCAAAACTCGTCCAGCGACAGTTTGGCGAAAAGGCGGAGGGGAAGATGCGCGTTGGATTCATCGGCCTGGGTATGATGGGCAAAGGCATGGCGGCCAATCTGCAGAAGGCCGGGCACGAGCTCGTCGTCCACGATCTGAGCCGCGCCGCGGCCGAGCCGTTCCTCGCGAAAGGCGCGGTCTGGACCAATTCGCCGAGAGAGGTCGGTCTACAGAGCGAAGTCGTGTTCACGTCGCTGCCGGTGCCGGCCGATGTCGAGTCGGTGGCGCTGGGGCCAAACGGGCTGATCGAGGGCATGCGCCCCGACACCGCCTTTTTCGATATGTCGACCAACTCGGTGGCGACGGTGCGCAAGATCCACGCCGTGTTTGCCGAGAAAAACCTCTACATGCTCGATGCGCCGGTCAGCGGGGGCCCCTCCGGCGCCGCCAGCGGCAGGATGGCGATCTGGGTCGGCGGCGATGAGCAGATCTTCAACCGGCACAAACCGGTGCTCGACGCAATGGGCGACCAGGCGGCCTATATCGGGCCAATCGGCGCCGGCTCGATCGCCAAGCTCGTGCACAACTGCACCAGTGCGGTGCTGGGGGCGGCGCTGGCCGAGGTCTTCACGATGGGCGTCAAGGCCGGCGTCGACCCGGTCGATCTGTGGGCGGCGGTGCGCCAGGGCGCGACCGGCCGGGTGCGCACCTTCGACCGGCTCGGCGACAAGTTCCTCCCCGGCAAGCACGACCCCGCCGATTTCGCCTTGCGCCTGTTGCACAAGGATGTGGGGCTCGCCGTCGGTCTCGGGCGCGAGGTTGGAGTTCCGATGCGTCTCGCGAACCTGGTCTATGAGGAATTGACCGAAGCGATGAACCGCGGCTGGGGCACTCGCAACAGCAGCGTCAGCCAGCTCTTGCAGGTCGAACGCGCCGGGATCCCGCCCCTCGCCGCCGATCCCCAGCGCATCGCCGCGGTCCTCGAGGCCGACAAGGCGAAGTAAGCCGTGTCCCGCGCAGCCTTTCTCCTGAGCTGGGAGGAATTGCACCGGGATGCCAAGGCGCTGGCCAGGCGCCTCATCGATTTCGGCCCATGGAAGGGGATGGTGGCGGTGACGCGCGGCGGATTGGCGCCGGCGGCGATCGTCGCCCGTGCGCTCGACATCAGGCTTATCGAAACCGTGTGTGTAATCGGCTACGAGCCCGACGATTACAACCCGCGGCGGGCGAGCGAAATCACCGTCATCAAGCCACCGACGCATGTCGGCGACGGCGACCGCTGGCTGGTGGTGGACGATCTGGTCGATACCGGCCGCACCGTCGAGGTGCTGCGCAAATCGATGCCGAGAGCGCATTTCGCCGCCATTTACGCAAAGCCCCTCGGCAGGCCCCTGGTCGACACTTACGTCACCGAGGTGGGTCAGGACATCTGGATTTATTTCCCTTGGGAAAGCGGCCAGATGGAGCCGATGACCGCGCCGCGCAAGGGGAGTTGAACCTGTATCCGCAGCAAGCGTAGGGCGGATTATGCTGCGCTCATCCGCCCTCCAAGACGGTTTACTGGGCGGCCGCCGCCATCGGCACGTGGCCCTTCAGGAACGTGCGCACGCGGTTGATCGTGCGTTCCTTCAGCTCCGGCGGCTCGCGCCATGGGAAAACCGTGATCTCGGCATTCGGCGCCAGCGAGGCGACATCGATCGAGGTCTGCAGCGGGTGCGCCGGCGTGTCGTCCGGCAGGACCAGGATCGGCGTCCGGCAGTTGCGGATAAAGTCGCGCGACACGCTGTACAGGAAGTCGGGCCGGACGAGGTACAAGTCGCGGAAATACTTCTCGATCGTGTCCATCGCCACCTCAGGCCGGCGGGCGCGGAACTCGGGGACCCAATTCTCGTGACCGTGCCGGTACATGACGTCCGGGTCCTCCGGCCGGTGCCCAACGCTCTGGCAGAATACGGCGGCGACGACGCGTTTGGGCGCGCGTTCGAGAAGCTTACCGGCAAAACAGCCGCCGATGCAGTAGCCCATGTAGAAGAACTCGCGGATGCCGAGGTAATCCATCAGCCCTAGCTGATCGTCGGCGAACGCGTCCCACGGGTCGCCGGCCGGGATCGGGCCGGTGGATTCGCCGCCATTGGCGTTGCGCTGGTCCATCGTGATGCAGTGGAAATCGTTCTTGAATTCCTCCATCGCATTGAACACCGCAGTCGGCCAGTTGCTGACCTTAGAGTTCAGGCCGCCGCCCGGAGTGACCAGCAGCGGGAAGCCGGAGCCTGTCTCCTCGTAGCGGATGCGGACGTCGCCCTTCTGGTAAAACGGCATGGCAGCCTCTCCTTCCACAATCGAACGATCGGGGAGTTCAACCCAATTTTCGCATCGGCTCAACCCCGTTGCGCCAGCTTTCTGCTATCTTGGCGGCCATGTCGCTTGACAGGGAGAGCGAAAATCATGGCGCATGATCCAAGGCTGATCAAACACGAGGACACGATCGAGGATCTGAAACCGGCTATCCCGGACTGGATCAAGAACCTGAAGCGGCCGGCGACGCCGTGCGTCGCTCCCGCCTTCGGACCGCTCGAAGGGATTCGGGTGGTCGGCACCGGCCAGCTGATCGCGCAGCCTTATATCGGCACGAAGCTGGCCGAATTCGGCGCGGAGGTGATCCATGTCGAACGTCCCGGCGGCGATGTGTTCCGCTTTACCGCTCCGCAATTGACCCGCGGCCCGCGTCCCCACGGCTGCGACGAGGCCGAGGTCACCAAGAACAAATTGTCGATGGGCCTCGATCTCAAGCACGCCCGCGGGATCGAGCTCCTGATGGCGCTGTGGAAGATTTCGGACGTCTGGATGGAATCGTCGATGCCCGGAACGCTCGAACGCAACGGGATCACCAACGAGCTGGCGCTGGCGGTCAATCCGAGCCTCGTCATAGTGCGGGTCAGCACCTACGGGCAATACGGCAAGGAGGACTATCTCGGGCGACCGGGCTACGACGCGATCGCGCAGGCCTTTGGCGGCATGATGAACCTCACCGGCGATCCGGCCGGGCCGCCACAGCGGGCCAAGACCTACACCGGCGACTACGTCACTGCACTGACCGGATGGGCGGCGACGATGATGGCGCTGTGGGAGGTGAAGAAGAGCGGGCGCGGCCAGGTGATCGACCTCGCGCAATACGAAGCGGTGGCGCAGACCAATGGCAATACCCTGCCGCTCTTCACCGGCGAAGGTGCGGTCTACGGGCATACCGGGAACCGTCCGCCGGGGTTCCAGCCCTACGACACGTTCAGATGCAGCGACGGGTGGGTTTATATCGGCGCGCTCGGCGGGGCGATTTATGACCGGGTGCCCCGGTTCCTGGGACTCGACCCGGTCGAATACAGCTATGACGCCTGCTCGAAAGACGCGGCGGCGGTCAATTCCGAGAAGGGCTGCGAACTCGACCGACGGCTGCGCGAGTATTGCGCGGCGCGCACGGCGCTCGAGGTCGAAACCGAGCTGAATGCGGCGAAGATCGGCTGCGCGCGGGTGTTCAACACGCGCGACCAATACGAGGACGCCCATTACGCGGCGCGCGAGATGACGATGCCGGTGCTGGACCGGCAGTCGGGTGTGCCGATCCGCGTCTACGGCGTCGTCCCGAAAATGTCGCTGACCCCCGGCCGCATCTGGCGCGGCGCACCGTCGATCGGCGACGACACGACCGACATTCTCGCGCACATGCTGGGCCTGTCCGAAGGGGCAATCGACAGATTGTACGCAGACGGGGTCGTGCACCGCACCGAGCCCTTCACCGAGCCGCAGGTCACAGCCGTCAACCCCTAGGCGCTCTCGAACCGCCGCTTCGGGTGGACTCCGGTCCTTCACCAGGACGCGCCCCGGCGGCGAGGTTGCGCCGATTCCGGCCATTCGAATGCCGACAGGTGAACGGGTCAAATCGACCCCAATTGACCCACTCCCGGCCGCGCCAGCGGATGGTTGGGCCGGTCTGGAAGCGGATGTTTGGATGTACCCGTCGAGATTTAGAGTCGGCAAGCCTGGCTGATGCGGGAGCTGCCACAGGGTGGACTGAGCCTAGCCGTTGCACCGTTGATCGGTTTCCGCCCGAGGAGCAATGCCTTTATGCTATCGTCCAGCACTCCAACATTCAGCCTGGCCCTTCCAAGAAGGGGCCGACCAATTGCTCTGCGATCGAATTGGAGGGAGGAACGACCAAATGGCGAAGAGCAAACAAAAAAATCTGGCGATGAACTTATTGAATTGACAAAAGAAACAATTAAGGCAGAACAATATTGGATATTGACCGAGCGATCCAAACTTCACAAGCCTCCCAAAGAGTACAAATATATCGAAGAACTTACCTATCTTCAGATCGAACTGATCAAGATGCAAGAGTGGGTGAAAAGTCACCGTCGCAAGATGTGCGTCGTTTTTGAGGAACGAGAGGCGGCTGGAAAGGGAGGCGTCATCAGACGCATTACCGATCCGCTTAACCCGCGGGTCTACCGTGTCGTCGCCCTTGCGTCGCCGACCGAGCGAGAACGCGGGCAATGGTATTTCCAACGTTATGTCGCAGAATTGCCCTCGGCAGGGGAAATAGTTCTCTTCGATCGTAGCTGGTACAACCGCGCAGGCGCCGAGCACGTCATGGGCTTCTGCACCGACGAAGAATACCAGGAGTTCCTACGATCGTGAAGAGATGCTGAGTTCCCTATAACGAACTGAACCCTGTCGAGATCGAGCTGCCTCCACGGCAACCCGATACTGGCTACGAGTGTCAATGCCGGAGAGAAAATGTATCAACGGGCCGGAGTAAAAGTGCATCACGGATGGATGCGAAATGCCGCCACGGGAGGGCTTTTGCTGCGCGACAAACAGGATGAGAAGCGTATTGCCTCACCGGCGAATGTTGCCGAGACGTCGAGCGTTGCCGAACCAAGCGTGCTCCGTTGCCTCAATTGATCCTCCGGCCGAGCCCCAGCTCCCTTCTGATTTCTAAATCAATGCTTACTGATGTTGGCCCTGTGGAGTTGTGGGCGACGCCGTCGCGTCGTCCAAGCGCAGCGGCAAATCCACAGGGCTTTTGCTGGCAGCTATGCCGCCACTTACGCACTTCGTCACACGCGTCATGCTGATCCGCTATTGGCCTTGCCGAGGAAAATCGGCGCTATCAGGCTTTTATTTTTGGTATCAAGCCTGAGTTTGGGTGTCGCTCAGTTCAGTCTGCTTGTTGGCGCTGGCGTCGCTTGCTCTGTTTGAGCCGATAGCTGTCGCCGTTCATTTCGAGGATGTGGACGTGGTGGGTCAGTCGGTCGAGCAGCGCACCGGTCAGCCGCTCGGCCCCGAACACGCCGGTCCACTCGTCGAACGGCAGATTGCTGGTGACGATGGTGGAGCCGCGCTCGTAGCGCTGACTGAAGACCTCGAACAGCAGCTCGGCGCCGGTCGTCGATAGGGGTACATAGCCGAGCTCATCGATGATCAGCAGCTTGTAACCGGCCAGCTGGCGCTGCAGGCGTAGCAGGCGCTTCTCGTCTCTGGCCTCGATCAGCTCATGGACCAGAGCGGCGGCCGTGACGAAGCCGACCGACAAGCCCTTCTGGCAGGCCGCCAGCCCCAATCCAAGAGCAATATGGGTCTTCCCCGTGCCGCTGTTGCCGACCGCGATCACGTTCTCTCGGCGAGCGACGTAACCGCAGCGGGCAAGCTCCAGCACCATTGTCTTGTTGAGCGAAGGGATCGCCGCGAACTCGAAACTGTCCAGGCTCTTGACCGTCGGAAACCGCGCCTCCTTGATGCGGCGCTCGACCATCCGCTGCTCCCGGTCGATCAATTCGAGCTCGGCCAAGCGCAGCAGATAACGAGGGTGGTCGACGCCTTCGGCAGCGCACTGCTGGGCAAGCTTGTCGTATTCGCGCAGGAAGCTCGGCAGCCTGAGTGCCTTCAGGTGATGGGCGAGCAGCAGCCTGGGGCGTGTCGCTCACGACGAGGCGCCGGTGAGAAGGTCGAGATAGGCCTTGGCTGATGTTACCGCCACGGTAGCCCGCGGCAGGTAGGGGTAGACCGTCAGGTCGAGCCGCGGCGGCCGGCGCTCGATCCGGCACAGCACCAGATGCTTGACCGCGTCAAAGCCGATCACGCCACGGGCGATGGCCTCTCTGAGCCGGCCAGCACGTC
>CAVTQA010000018.1:0-11305 GCA_963736715.1 uncultured Alphaproteobacteria bacterium
CACTTCTTGGGCGAGCTCGCCGGCGATTTGTTCGAGGACTTTGAGACCGGGCGCTTCGATACCGTCGTCGTTAGTTATGAGAATACGATCCAACACAGTGCGGCCTCCGTTGTTCCAAGCAAGTCATAGACCCAGCCTTTCGAAACTTCTCTTGCGTATCATAGGGATGGGATTGCCAAGAAACCCGTACAACAAATTAATGAAGCGACAGCACGCGAACGGACACGACCAAGATTAAATTAAATTAATTATGCTGCATCGAGTGGCGAGCTTTTTCGCCATCCACGCAACCAAGCCTTTTCGCTTGCTGTTGAATACGCTGAGAGAGCGGTATGGCAAGTGTGCATAGATCTTGGGTCCGGCGGTCGATCAAGTTGGCGCTTATATTGTTGGTGCTCGCCGGCATCGGTCTGGGTGCACGGCTTCTGACAGCGCTGGGCGCCAGCACTCCTGCGCAGGCCCAGCCAAATCGGCAGCCGCAGGCCGTCCCCGTTCTCGCCACGACAGCGGAAGCGAAGGATTTTCCGATTATCGTGCGCGGTTTGGGCACGGTCGAGGCGTTCAATACCGTCACCGTCAAGAGCAGGGTCGACGGGAATATCGAAAAGATCGGTTATCAGGAAGGCCAATATGTGCGTAAGGGCGATCTGCTCGTGCAGATCGATCCGCGGCCGTATCAAGCTCAGCTCGAGCAAGCCGAAGCAACAAAGGCCAAAGATCAGGCGAATCTCGCAAATGCGCAACGCGACCTCGCCCGCTATGCCGCGCTGCTCAGTACCAATCTGGCGGTAACACGGCAGCAATACGACACACAGCAGGCCACGGTGGCGCAGCTTCAGGCAACGGTGCAGGCCGATCAGGCGCAGATCGATGCCGCCAAACTCAACGTCGCTTACTGTTCGATCACTTCGCCAATCGACGGCATCACTGGGCTGCGGCTCGTCGATATCGGCAACCTCGTGCAGGCCAGTGCCGCGACGCCGCTCGTCGTCGTCACCCAGATCAAGCCGATTTACGTAACGTTTACGATCCCGGAGCGCGACCTCGACCGGGTGCGCCAGGCCATGGCTGCGCATCCGCTTGCGGTCTTGGCGTTCAACGGCGACGACACGCACCAGTTGTCGGAGGGCAATCTTAAGGTAGTCAACAACACCGTCGACCAGAATACCGGGATGGTGACCCTGAAGGCGGAATTCGCCAATCAGGATGCGGCGTTATGGCCGGGCGAATTCGTCAATGCACACCTCGAACTCAATGTCGTCAAGAACGGCGTCACAGTCCCGGTGAATGCCGTCCTGATGGGCCCGAGCGGCTCGTTCGTTTATTTGATCGAGCCCGATTCCACCGTTAAAGCGCAACCGGTGACGACCGCCGATGTCGAAAGCGGCACTGCGCTGATCGGCAAGGGGCTGAAGGTCGGCGACAAGGTTGTCATCACCGGCCAGGCCGGTCTTGCACCGGGTGTCAAAGTGGCCGTCAAGCCGGGAGGTCTGGGCGAAATGGACGCGCGCGAGCCGGAGATCGGGCCGGAAGGGGTCGGCAGCACCGGCATAACCACCGCCCCGTCAGGCGCCGGCGGGATCACGCCGCGATGAGCATATCGGAACCCTTTATCCGCCGGCCGATCGCGACCGCGCTGTTGATGGCGGCACTCCTCGTTGCCGGCATTCTTGGTTACAACCTGCTGCCGGTAGCCGCCCTGCCAACCGTCGATTTTCCGACGATCAGCGTCTCCGCGAGCCTGCCCGGCGCCAGCCCCGACATCATGGCCGCATCGGTGGCGCAGCCGCTCGAACGGCAATTTGCGACCTTGCCCGGCGTCAACCAGATCACCTCGACGAGTATCGAGGGTACTACCGTCATCACGTTGCAATTCGATCTCTCCCGCAGCATCGATGGCGCGGCGTCCGACGTTCAGGCCGCGATCAACGCCGCCAGCGGGATCTTGCCAAAGCAATTACCCAATCCGCCGACCTACAAGAAGGTCAACCCTGCCGATGTGCCGGTGTACATCCTGGGTCTGACCTCCGACGTCATGCCGTTGCAAGAGCTCGACCAGTATGCCGACCTCCACATTGCGCAGCGCATTTCGATGCTGCCGGGTGTCGGCCAGGTTGTCATTTTCGGCGAGCAGAAATATGCGCCGACCGTCCAGGTCAACCCAGCGGCATTGGCAGCTCGCGGCCTCGGCCTGGATGACGTCGCGACGGCGATCACAAACAACACTGTCGAGCAGCCGGTCGGAACATTGCAGGGGCCGCAGCAAGCCTACCAGATCGGCGCCAATGGCCAATTGATGCAAGCCCGGGCATTGAGCAAGGTCATCGTCGCCTATCGCAACGGCGCGCCAGTGCGCATCAAGGATATCGGGCGAGTCGTCGACGGGTCGGACGCGCCACTGCAGCTCGACTGGGTCAACAACCACATCGGCGAGATGATCGGCATCTGGCGTCAGCCCGGCTCGAACACGCTTCAGCTCGTCGATCGGATCAAGGCGATGCTACCGCAGCTCGAAGCGGGGATCCCGCCTTCGGTCAAGCTGACCGTCGTCAGCGACCGGTCATTGTCGATCAACGCCAGTTTCAACGATGTCCAGCTGACACTGGGCTTTACCGTCGTTCTGGTCGTTCTCGTCATATTCGCGTTCCTGCGCAGCTTTTGGGCGACCGTCATTCCCAGCGTGACGGTCCCGCTGTCACTGGTCGGGACCTTTGTCGTGCTGTACCTAGCCGGCGACAGCCTCGACAATCTGTCCCTAATGGGACTGACCCTCGCCGTCGGGCTGGTCGTTGACGATGCGATCGTCATGCTCGAAAACATTTACCGCTACCTCGAACAGGGCGACGATTCGCTGACCGCAGCGCTGAAGGGCGCGGGCGAGATCGGCTTCACGATCGTGTCGATCACGATTTCTCTGATCGCCGTCTTCATCCCGATATTGTTCATGGGCGGGGTCATCGGCCGGCTGTTCCGCGAATTCGGCGTGACGGTTTCCGCGGCGGTGGTGCTGTCGGCGGTCATCGCGCTGACCTTGTCGCCGATGATGGCGGCGCTCTTTCTGGCGGATCCGCGATCGGTCAAGCACGGCCGCCTCTATCGGTGGAGCGAACGGGCTTTCGAAGCGGCGGTGAGCGGCTACCAGCGGTCACTGCGCGTCGTGATGCGGTTTCGCTTCTGGGCGATGCTAGTCAATTTGGCGCTGATCGCGCTGACCGGCTGGCTGTTCATGACGATCCCGAAGGGCTTCATTCCGGAAGAGGATACCGGGATGATTTTCGGGTTTACGCAAGCCTCACCGGACATCTCGTTCATGGGCATGGCCGATCTTCAGCAAAGGGCGGCGGCGGTCATCCTGAAGGATCCCGACGTTGCGACGGTCGGCTCGGCGATCGGCGGCGGCGCCAGCTCCGGCATGAACACCGGCCGCTTTTTCATCAGCCTGAAGCCGTGGAATGAGCGCAAGGAAACGGAGGCTCAGATCATCGATCGACTGCGGCCGCAGCTCGCCGAGGTACCCGGCATCCAGATCTTTCTGCAGCCACTCCAAACCATCCGGATCGGCGGCCGGCTGACGAAGACGGAATATCAGTACACTCTTCAGGACATCGATTTGGATGAGCTGCAGCAATGGGCCCCAAAAGTCGAAGCCAAGCTGAAGACGCTCCCCGGCCTCGAGGACGTGACGAGCGACCTGCAGCTGGCGAGCCCGCAACTGAAGATCCAGATCGACCGCGACCTGGCGTCCCGTCTCGGGGTCAATCCGAACGTCATTGAAACGACGCTCTATGACGCCTTCGGCCAGCGTTACGTCACGCAAGTCTATGGCCAGCTCAACACCTACCACGTGGTCCTCGAAGTCGAGCCGGCATACCAAAAGGATATTTCCGCCCTGTCGCGGATCTATGTGCACGGTTCGGGTGGCCAGCTCATTCCGGTCAGCCAATTCGCCCGCTTGGTGCCGACGACGACGGCCGTATCGGTCAACCATCAAGGCCAGTTTCCCGCCGTCACACTGTCCTTCAATCTAGCTGCCGGCACCTCGCTCGGCGAGGCGGTCAACCGCATCGATCAGGCGATGACGACGATGGGCCTCCCACACACCATCGAGACATCTTTCCAGGGCACGGCGCAGGCCTTCCAAAGCTCGCTGTCGTCGCAGCCCATTCTGATCGGGGCGGCGATCTTCGCGGTTTATGTCGTGCTGGGGGTGCTTTACGAGAGCTTCATCCACCCGGTGACGATCCTGATGAGCTTGCCGCCCGCCAGCGTCGGCGCGCTGCTGGCCTTGCAGATCTTCGGCTTCGATCTCAGCATCATCGCGGTCATCGGCCTCATCATGCTGATCGGCATCGTCAAGAAGAACGCTATCATGATGATCGACTTCGCGCTCGAACGCCGGCGCCATGAAGGCAAATCGGCGGAAGAGGCGATCGTCGAGGCTGCGGTGCTGCGGTTTCGCCCGATCATGATGACCACAATGGCGGCGATCTTCGGCATCTTGCCGATCGCGCTCGGTTATGGCGCGGGCGCCGAACTGCGCCAGCCGCTGGGCGTCGCCGTCGTCGGCGGGCTCGTCGTCTCGCAGGCGCTGACCCTATTCACGATCCCCGTGACCTATCTCTACATGGAGCGGCTCAGCGAATGGCTCAGCGGCTTTGGCCGCCCGCGCCGCCGTCCATCGGACCACGCGCTCGTCCTTGCCGGCAACCATCCGCGCCCGGTCATCGCCCAGCGCCAAGCAGGCGACTAGGTCAAACCGCGACCAGATCCGGGAGCAGATTCCGATCGGGTTCTGCCGCTAACTCCAATCGTCATTGCGAGCGGGAGCGAAGCAATCTCGGGCTACTGAGCGCTCAATTGGTCGAGATTGCTTCGTCGCGCGAAGCGCTCCTCGCAATGACAGGGCCAATTTGGTCCAAGAAGAATGAATACCTGTTTCACCAGGTAATGCGGCCGCCCCCAGCCGCAATCGTCTTCCGTTTCACGTAGAGCGGATTACATCGAAGTAATCAAGGCATCGACCAAGCGGGCCATCCAGCATTCGTTGACGAGGTTATCTCATGACAATCTCCCGCACGCGGCCTCTGGTCGGACTCGCGCCGCATCCCGGCGAAGTGCTGAAAGACGAATTGGAGGCGGGAGGTCTTTCCGCCCATGCATTGGCAATCGCACTTCGGTTACCGGCCTCCCGGATCAGCCAAATCGTCCGCGGCCGGCGCGGGATCTCGCCGGAAACGGCGCTGCGCCTCGCCCGGTACTTCGGCGGCACGGCCGCCATCGGGCTGCGCCTTCAAATCGCCTATGACCTCGCGCGCGCCGAAGCCGAACTCGCCGCGAAAATCGCCGCCGAGGTCACGCCGGTCACCGCCTGATCAGGCTAAGCCGGCTGCTCTTGTGTCTCGCAGCCGCAGGGCTAAGGTTGAGTGGTGTCCACGAAGCCCGCTGCGGAGGTCCGAGCGATGAGCGTGCCCGAAAAATCGTTCGAGCCGGGAGCGGTCTGCCCGCTCGACGGGGTGCGGGTGATCGACATGTCGCGCCTCGTCTCCGGCAATATGGTGAGCCTGCAGCTCGCCGATTTCGGCGCCGAAGTGTTGAAGATCGAGGACCCGAAGCGCGGCGACCCGCTGCGCGCGTGGCAGACCGACGGCGTCAGCGTGCATTGGAAGGTCTATTCGCGCAACAAGAAGAGCTTGGCGATGAGCCTGCGCGAGCCGCGCGGGCGCGAGCTGTTCCTCGAACTCTTGGCCACCGCCCAGGTGCTGATCGAGAATTTCCGTCCGGGGACGCTCGAGGCGATGGGGTTCGGGCCGGAGGTTCTGCACCGGCACAACCCGCGTCTCATCATTCTGCGGGTTTCCGGCTGGGGTCAGGACGGTCCCTACCGCGACCGGCCCGGCTTCGGCACTTTGGTCGAGAGCATGTCCGGCTACGCGTCGCGCACCGGATTTCCGGACCGCGAGCCGGCCTTGCCGCCGACGGCGCTGGCCGACATGGTCGCCGGGCTCTATGGCGCCTTTGCGGTGATGGTGGCGCTGCGCCAGGTCGAGGCCAAGGGCGGTATCGGCCAGGTCATCGACCTGCCGTTGCTCGACCCGCTGTTCTCGTTCATCGCGACCGAAGCGGCGATCTACCGGCTGACCGGGACGGTGCGCGAGCGCACCGGCAGCCGCTCCGAGACGACCTCGCCGCGCAACGTGTTCCGCACCAAGGACGGGCCGCTATATCGGCATCTCCGCCTCGATCCAGGCGATGGCCGAGCGGCTCTTCCGCGCGATCGGCCGCGAGGACATGATCACCGACCCGCGGTTTCGCACCAACAGCGACCGGGTCAGGAATGCCGAAGCCTGCGAGGCGCCGATCGTCGCCTTCATCGCCGCGCGCACGCTTGGCCGAAAACATGGAGGTTTTCGAGCGCGCCGAGGTGACTGCCGCGCCGGTCTACGACATCGACCAGTTCATGGCCGACCCGCATGTGACCGCCCGCGAGATCCTCGTCGACCTGCCGGACGCCGAGATCGGGCGATTGCCGATGCACAACGTCATCCCCCGCCTGTCTGCGGCACCCGGCCGGCTGCGCCGCCCGGCACCGGCACTCGGCGATCATACCTCCGAGATCCTGGGTTCGCTCGGCCTCGACCGCGCGGAGATCGAGGGGCTCGCGCGCGAGGGAATCATCGGTCTCGCCGGAGGTAAATCATGACCGCCGCTGCCTTGCCGGTATGGCGCTCACTGCTGTTCGTCCCGGTTACCGCGAAGCGCTTTGTCGACGGCGCGGCAAGGCGCGGGGCCGACGCGATCATCCTCGATCTCGAAGACAGCGTTGCCGCCTCCGAGAAGGAGCGGGCGCGCGCCCTGGTGCCGGAGGCGGCCGAGATCGTCTCGCGCGGCGGCGCGGATGTCGTGGTCCGCATCAACCGGCCATTGCGGCTTGCGGTGCGCGATATCGAGGCGGCGGTCGGCCCTGGGGTGCTGGCCTTGGCCTTGCCCAAGGTGGACAGGCCCGAGCATGTGCGGCTGCTCGCCGAGATCATCGAGGAGGTCGAAGCTGAGCACGGTGTGGCCTCGGGCACGACCCGCCTCATTGCGATGGTCGAGACCGCGGCGGCGTTCTTCCGTATCGCCGAGATCGCCCGCGCCCATCCACGGCTCTGCGCCCTCAATCTCGGCGCCGAAGATTTCCGACGTGCCGGTCGTCGAGCGCGCTCGTCTGTTGCTCGAGCGCGAAACAACGATTGCCGCCCGTGAAGCCAGGATGCGGCAGAGCTCTGTCGCAGTCTCCTGAACGGCACGGCTTACCCTCACCCGCCTCGCCGCGCTCGGCACCCTCTCCCGCGGTGCGGGCGAGGGGCTACCCGCTTTCGGCTCTAAGCTCCTCTCCCGCACGGCGGGAGAGGGGGGACCAAGCCCGCCAGGGCTTGGTGGGTGAGGGTATAGCCTAGTCCCTAGCTGAAATGTTGCAGCAGCCAGCGGAGCGTCTCGTCCGGCGCTTCCTCCGGGACGTAATGGCCGCAATCGATGGGCCCGCCAGTGACTGCGGCAGCGTAATCCCGCCAGACCGCGAGCACATCGCCGTAGACCGTGCCGGTGTGGCTCTTTGCGCCCCACAGGACGAGGAGCGGACAGTCGACCTTATGGCCGGCCTTGCGATCGGCTTCGTCCATCTCAAAGTCGCAGGTCGGGCAGGCGCGGTAATCCTCGCAGGAGCCGCGGATCGTCTTCAAATTGAAGCAGCGGACATATTCGGCGAACGCCTCGGGATCGAAAAAGCCGAGCCCGATGCCGGGCTTCGACAATTTCTTCTCCATAAACCACTGCGCCGGCACGCCGGCCATCATCCGCTCGGGCATGTCGTAGGGCTGGGCCATGAACAGCCAATGCCACGACTTCAGTGCCCAGTTTTTCGAGGCGTTGGTCCAAATGTGGTAATTCGGCAGGATGTCGATGACCGCCGCCCGCCCGACGCGCTCGGGGTGGTCGAGGCACATGCGGTGCACGGTGCGGGCGCCGCGGTCGTGGCCGGCGGCGAAGAACTCGCGGTACCCGAGCTTCTCCATGATTTCGACCTGGTCCTGCGCCATCGCGCGGAACGAATAATTGATGTGGTTCTCCCCGCCTTCCTCGGGCCCGACGCTGTCGCCATAGCCGCGCAGATCGGCGGCGACGACATGGAACCGCTCGGCGAGGCGGCCGGCCACCTTATGCCAGGAGACATGGGTCAGCGGGTTGCCGTGCAGCAGTAACAATGGAGGGCCGTCGCCGCCGTGCCGCAAATGGATTCGCGCCCCGCTCGTCGCGATCTCCGTCCGGGTGAACCCCTCGAACATTCGCTACCTCCTCCACTCCTGTGCCGCAAGCAACTTGTCCTTTCTTCGCAAGCATTCGGCAAGGTAAACTCGCGGGGATACCGCGGGGAAAGGTCGCGTTTTGGGGGACCGCCGGTTCGTCGTCGAGCTAGTGAAGCCGTCGCACTACGACGACGACGGCTATGTCATCCAGTGGTGGAAATCCTGGATACCATCGAATTCGCTCGCCTGTCTTTACGGCATCGCGAGGGATCTGGCGGAACGGCGCGCGCTCGGGCCCGATGTCGCGATCGAGATCCGCGCCTATGACGAGTGCCACACCGTCACCCCCGTGAGGCGCATTATCGGGAGGATCAAGGGCGCGGATGCCGGGCTCGTGTGTTTGGTCGGCGTGCAATCGAACCAATTTCCGCGTGCGATGGATCTGGCGGCACGGTTTCGCGAAGCCGGCATCCAGGTGGCTGTCGGCGGGTTTCACGTGTCGGGTTGCCTGGCGATGCTGCCCGAGCTGCTGCCCGATCTCGAAGCCGCACGCCAGCTTGGGGTGACCTTGTTCGCCGGCGAGGCCGAGGGGCGGCTCGCCGGGCTCTTCGCCGATGCCGTCGCCGGGCGTCTGCAGCCGATCTACAACTACATGAACGATCTCCCCGGGTTGCAGCAGCAGGTCACCCCGTTTCTGCCGCTCGACATCGTGCGGCGCTATGGCGAGACGATCGGCGCCTTCGATGCCGGGCGCGGGTGCCCGTTCCAGTGCAGCTTTTGCACGATCATCAATGTGCAGGGGCGCAAGTCGCGCTGGCGCGACGCCGACGATGTCGAACGGCTGGTCCGCGCCAATCTGGCTCAGGGCGTCTTCCGGTTTTTTATCACCGACGACAATTTTGCGCGCAACCGCAATTGGGAAGCAATTTTCGACCGCCTCATCGAGATGCGCGAGCGCGAAGGGCTCGGCCTCCAGTTCATCATCCAGGTCGATACGCTCTGCCACCGCATCCCGAACTTTGTCGAGAAGGCCGCCCGCGCCGGCTGCAAACGGGTCTTTATCGGCCTTGAAAACATCAACCCCGACAATCTGCTGCAGGCCAAGAAAAAGCAGAACCGGGTGCACGAATACCGCCAGATGTTTCTCGCCTGGCGCGCCCAGCGGGTCATCACTTACGCCGGATATATCCTCGGATTTCCGGGCGACACGCCGGAGCGGATCGCGCGCGACATCCGCACCGTGCAGCAGGACTTGCCGGTCGACCTGCTCGAATTTTTTATTCTGACGCCACTGCCCGGCTCGGCCGACCACCAGCAGCTCTACAAGAACGGGGTGTGGATGGACCCCGACATGAACAAATACGACCTCGAACACGTCACGACCGGCCATCCGTTGATGACCGCGGCCGAATGGCAGAAGGTCTATCGCGACGCTTGGGACCTCTACTACTCGGCCGAGCATATCGAGACTATCTTCCGCCGCGCCAAGGCATCCGGCATCAAGCCGGTGCGCCTCTTAAACCATATTCTGCAATTCTACTTCACCTTCGTTCAGGAAAACGTGCACCCCCTGCAAGGCGGCTATTTCCGCCGCAAATTGCGGCGAGAGCGCCGGGCCGGCCTGCCGCGCGAGAACCCACTCGTCTTCTACCCGCGCCGGGTCCGGGAAGTCCTCGCAACTCACATAAAGCTCGCCGCCTTCTACCTCTACCTGCACCGTATCCGCCGCCGCGTCGAGCGCGACCCGAACCCCTATACTGATCGGGCTTTGGCGCCGATCGACGACGAGAAGGGCCGCCGCGACCAAACTGTGGCCGTCGCCGCCGCCTGACCCGCGGGAGTAGCAAACGATGCAGATTAACCATAATTAAGTTAGTGACAGGACAAACAGAATTTAGTAACGTTAACAATAAAGGAACTCAGGTGGTCGGCATGGAGCACACACACCTGAAACGCCGGCTCACCGCCATTCTTATCGCGGATGTGGTGGGGTATTCCCGCCTGATGGGAGCCGATGAGGACGACACACATCTTCGGCTCGCGGAACACGTAAAGGATCTGATCGAGCCGAAGGTCGCCGAGAACGGCGGCCGGCTGATCCGCAGCGCGGGGGACGGGTTCTTGGTCGAGTTCGCCAGCGCCGTCGACGCGGTGCGTTGCGGCCTCGAAATCCAGCGCGAATCAGCCGAGCGCAATACCACAGTGCCCGCCGACCGCCGCATTCAATTCCGGATCGGCATCAACACCGGCGACGTCATCGTCGACGATCGAGACATTTACGGCAACAGCGTCAATATCGCAGCGCGGCTGGAGGGCCTCGCAGAACCGGGCGGGGTATACGTCACGCGCGGCGTGCGCGAACAACTGCAAGGCCAGCCCAGCCTCCTTTTCGAGGATCGAGGCGAACGCCGGGTCAAAAACATCAAAGCGCCAATTCGCGTCTATCGTGTCGCGTATATTCCGGCTCAACGGGCCGTAGGTTTTGGCGCAGTGGTGGCCTCTATGGGCGGGCGATTTTCGGCCTTCCGCGGCAAGGTTAGCGCGACCCTGCTGAGCACGGTCATTTTGGCCACGCTGGTGACGCTTGGGCTCGCCGGGGTGCCAAGCTGGCGCGACTGGCGAGCGCCGCCACGAGGGTCGATAATGGTATTGCCGTTTTCCAATCTGAGCGGCGATCGTGCAGAGGATTATTTTGCCGATGCGATCACCGACGATGTGACCACTGACTTGGCCCGGCTGCCGGGTACCTTTGTAATCTCAAGCGCAACCGCCTTTACCTATAAGGGTAAAGCGATCAACGCGAGACAGATTGGTCAGGAATGCGGGGTCCGTTATCTCTTGGAAGGCAGTATCCGCAGGCTGGGAACCCGGGTCGAGACCAATGCGAGGCTCATCGATGCCGCTTCGGCAGAGCAACTGTGGGCGGATCACTTCGACAACCAGCTCACGGATCTGTTCGAGCTGCAGGAAGCGGTCACCGGGCGCATAGCAGCTTCGCTTGATTCCCAGCTTGTTCAGGC